>JABLXE010000009.1 GCA_013178225.1 Methanotrichaceae archaeon | reverse complement strand
ACTTAGCGGAAGCTATCGATGAATGATGTGGAAAAAGGGTTATTCAAGGAAGTTGAGCGCGTTTAGAACGGAATTGGTGCCAACCTCTGAGATTAACTCCCAAACGCTTGGTAAATAGGAATCCTCGGAAGACGCTCAATATATAGGCGAGGCGAGGAAAAGTTTCATAAGCGTGCAAAAATTTTTGATTCAAACGAGCGTTTGAATGGCGAATAAAGAATCGCCCCAGCACCTAGAAGCATGAAGAGCGGGATTTGATATGCTTCCGGCAATCACTGTATTTCCCCGCTCAACTTGCCAGATGGAGATCTCAGGCCGTCTTCATGCTGGCCGCGTCCTCGAGGCCCAGCTCCTTAATGGACTCCTCTCGCATCTTGTATTTTTGAATCTTGCCGGTAACCGTCATGGGGAAGGAATCCACAAATTTAACGTAGCGCGGAACCTTGAAATGAGCGATCTTGCCCTTGCAGAACGCCTTTATCTCTTCAGCGGTGGCGCTCTGTCCTTCCTTAAGCTTTACCCAGGCCATGAGCTCTTCTCCGAACTTCGGGTCCGGCACGCCTATGACCTGCACGTCACTGACAGCAGGATGGGTGTACAGGAACTCCTCCACCTCACGCGGGTAGATGTTTTCTCCTCCACGAATAACCATATCCTTGAGCCGGCCGGTGATCTTGCAGTAATCAGACTCGTCCAGCTGCCCCAGATCGCCGGTATGCAGCCATCCCTGCTCGTCGATCACCTGGTCGGTGGCATGGGGGTTGTTGTAGTAGCAGCGCATAATGGCGTAACCACGGGCGCAGATCTCTCCTGTTTCGCCTTTGGGCATCATCTTGCCGGTCTTCGGGTCCACGATCTTCATCTCGGTATGGGGCATGGGCCGGCCCACAGTTGTAACCCTCATCTCCAGCGGATCGTCGGTTGAGGACATGGTGATTCCCGGCGATGCCTCGGTCTGGCCGTAAGTGATGACCACCTCACGCATGTTCATGAGAGTGTTAACCTTCTTCATGAATTCGATGGGGCACGGAGACCCGGCCATGATGCCGGTGCGAAGAGTGCTGAAATCGTATTTGTGGAAGTCAGGGTGCTCAAGTTCGGCCACGAACATAGTGGGCACACCGTGCAGAGCTGTGCAGCCCTCCTTTTCGACCCCCTTCATGGTGGAGACCGGATCGAAGTACTCCGCAGGGAGCACCATTGTGGCTCCGTGTGTCATACAGGCCATATTGGAGAGCACCATGCCAAAGCAATGATAGAAGGGGACGGGTATGCACAGGCGGTCTTTTTCAGTGAAGTTCATGCACTCGCCGATGAAGTAGCCGTTGTTCAGAATATTGTGATGGGTGAGCACTACACCCTTGGGAAAGCCGGTAGTGCCAGATGTGTACTGAATATTGATGGGGTCGTCGAAGTCCAGCTGCTCGGCTCTCTCTTGCAGTATGCTGTCGTCCACCTCGTCGCCCATCTTCAGCACCTGCTCCCAGGAGTACATGCCAGAAGGTTTCTGACCCCGAAGCAGGACCGCAGTGCGAAGGAATGGCAGCTTCTCCGAACGGATCTGCCCGGGCCGGCTCTCTCGCGCCTCTGGACAGACTTTGTAGAACATCTCGACATAGTCAGAGGTCTTAAACCGATCCAGCAGCAGCAAAGCCTGCGATTCCGACTGCCTCAGGGCATAATCCAGCTCATGGGTCCGGTAGGCAGGATTGATATTGACCAGGATTATCCCCGCTTTGGCAGTGGCAAACTGGGTTATTATCCATTCTGCGATGTTTGTGGACCATATGGCCAGACGGTCGCCCTTTTTAAACCCCAGCGCGATGAAGCCTTTGGCGGCACGATCGACCTCCTGCCGCAATTGCCGGTAGGTGTACCGCAAATCCTGATGCAGCGACACTAATGCATCGTTATCGGGGTATTTCTCAACGATCTCATCGAACAATTCGCCGATAGTCTTTCCGATGAGCGGCTTCTCCGATCCTCGGAAGGCATAGCTCTGGCCTGGCATGGAGTTTACCTCCATTAGGTCACAGAATATAACATTATCTTAACATAAGTTTAGGAAGGGTTCTAAGACCAGCTCAAGAATCTGAGTTGGCAACAGAGCTTTCAGCGGCCGGCAAGACCGGCATGGCCCTGTTCCGGCAATCGAAGATACCCTTTAAAATCCATAAAACCATAGGAGGATGGAGCAACGGGAATTGTGGCCTGGCGGTGGCGAGGGAAAAATTCGCTCTATCGCAGCCATTGGCATTTCTACCCCTTGCCGGAAATCGAATTCCTACGAAACCAATTTATGTAATGAATCATCATTGGTCGCGATATGCAAGACTACTCCGTGAACCAGTTTCTGGCGCTGGCGGGATCTCCTCCGCTGAACATCGAGATCTGCGATGTCACACTACGCGACGGAGAGCAGATGCCAGGAGTGGTCTTCCGTGCTGACGAGAAGCTGGATATTGCCCTGCGGCTGGACGAGATAGGCGTAGAGATCATTGAAGCGGGTTTTCCAGTGGTATCCAAAGCCGAGAGTGCGGCAGTAAGAGAGGTTTGCAGCCAGGGTCTAAAGGCCAAGATCTCGGCGCTCTCCAGATCAGTTAAAAAGGACGTGGATGCAGCCCTGGACTGCGGAGTGGATATGATCAGCGTCTTCATAGCCACCTCCGACCTCCATCTGAAGCACAAGCTGAGGATGAGCTGTCCTGAGGCCATCAAGTGTGCCCTGGATACGGTTGAATACGCCAAAGATCACGGATTGATAGTCAGGTTCTCGGCTGAAGATGCCACCCGTACGGATTTCGAGATCTTAAAGAAACTTTACAAAAAAGCTGAGGAATATCATGCCGATTACGTCAGCGTGGCCGATACCGTGGGCATCATGAACCCTCGCACTACCTATTATATGGTCAGCGAGATTAGAAAGGCAGTCAATATACCCATTTGCATGCACTGCCACGACGACCTGGGCCTGGCACTCGCCAATACCATCGCCGCTGCGGAAGCGGGCGCAAAACAGCTTCATACCACCGTAAACGGCATTGGAGAACGAAGCGGCAATACGCCCCTGGAGGAGCTTCTACTGGCGCTGCGAATTCATCACCAGATTGAAAGATACGATCTCACCAAGCTCAAAGACCTGTCCCAGCTGGTGGAGTCGTACTCGGGCATTCCCATCGCCAGGAACAAGGCGGTGGTGGGTTCGAACGCCTTTGCCCACGAATCCGGCATTCACGTAGCAGCGGTTCTCGAGGAGCCCAGAACCTACGAGCTTTATTCTCCGGAGATGGTTGGTGCTGCCCGGCACATCATCATTGGGAAGCACACCGGAGCCAAGGCCCTCAAGTACATTACCGAAAGAATGGGCTACCATCTAAAGGACCAAGAGATCTGCGACCTGGCAGAGAGGGTTAAGATGTGCAGCGAGTTCAAACGTGCCATAAATTGTGATGAATTGAGAAAGCTCATCCTGAATATGGAGAACATAGATGTGATTTATCCCGGGCCATGACCGCCGGGGCAATCAACACACTTCCTCCAATTTAACTCAATTCTACAATATATAAGACGTTGTATTATATTCGAGGAGCTTCGTCCTCGTCCGCTACCGGCGGAATGCCCTCCATCTTTGCCGGTCCGTCATCGATTATGTAAACGGTATCATTCTCTCCGCCATCAATGCAGCGCCCGCAATAGGGGCACACGATCTTCCTGCGCTCGCGCTTCTGCTGCAGCACCTCCATGAAGCCCGAGGCCAGGATGCCTGCAGGAAGGGCAAACAGTCCTATTCCCAGGATTACCACCACGGTGCCAATCAGCTTTCCGAGAGGCGTAATCGGATAGATATCTCCATAGCCCACCGTGGTCAGGGTCACCACTCCCCACCACATGGCTGCGGGAATGGAGGAGAAGGCCTCGGGCTGAGCATTGTGCTCGGCCTCGTAGATCATGGCCGAGGCCACTATCAGCAGCATCAGGATGATGAAGAACATCACTCCCAGCTCTTCCTTCTTAATTCTCAGTACCTCGGTAAAGGTCTTGAGCGACTCGGAGTAGCGAACCATCTTCAGTATCCTGAACAGGCGCAGGAGCCTGATGGCTCGCAGGAACCGGAGGTCCGGGAAGATCAACGGGATATAGAAGGGCAGCACCGCCACCAGGTCCACTATGGCCATGGGGGTCGCCATGTATCGAAGCCGGCCGAAAACAGGACTTTGGTATCGGGGGTCCACGGTGCAGGTCCAGAGCCGCAAAATATACTCTACCGAGAAGACCGCCACTGAAAACAGCTCGAAGTAGTCGAAGTAGACCGCGTATCTCAAGTAGATCGTATGCACTGTGCTTAGAGTCACCGCAATTACGTTTAGAATGATCAGCCCCATGATAAAGGGGTCAAAGTACTTGCTGTCCTTGTCTCCCGGCTCCAGGACGCCGTAGACGTGGGTCTTCAGGTCCATTTCACCATCCTCCTGGGCGGCAAATAATTTAAATGCTCGGCTGAATGGAGCCGTGACTCCGAGCACTCATTCTCTCAACGTATCATCACTCTGCCTAAAGTTACCAGGAAAAGTGCCATCAATAGCCATCCCAGCAGCCTTTCGGTCATGAACAGGTGCTTATACCAGCCCGGCAGTCCCGGACCTTTGGGATCCGCTACGAATGCCAGAGCGCTGTAATAGATGGAGTCCAGGGGCGAAAAGCCCTGACCTCCCAGCCACAAAATGCCGGCGAAGGTCAGTATCAGAGTGATGCTCATGTAGATGGTGTTGATGGGGCGTATCCCGTAGCCGCAAGTGAAGTAGGCCACATAGTCCAGATATTTCGAGCCGTCCGCCCAGCTCTTGGTCCCCCTGCTTTTGTCCCGGTATTCACAGTAGCAGTCGTCGGCCTCCTGGAACTGCTCCTGGTCCTTGAAGATCCTTACCAGCTGCAGATAGGTTGCACCGTCGCATACCGTCCGTCCCTTTACGGAGTTCCAGTCCAGCTTGACGCTGCTAAGCCTGGCCTCGGTGAGGTAGATCTCGCTCTCGAACTTCGACTTGCTGAAATCTGCGATCTCCTTGAAGCGGGACCTCATGAGCGAGAGATAGCCCTTAAACCTGGCTCCGGTGAAGAAGGCATCGCTCTCGAACTTGGCCACCATGAACGAGGCGTCGCTCTCGAAGGCCGTTCCGGAAAAGGAGGCATCTCCACTGAACTGCGATTCGCTGAAGTAGGCGTAGCCCTGGAAGCGGGCCCCTCGAAAGGAGGCATAGCTCTGAAAGGAGGACTCGCTGAAGTCGGCATACTTCTGCATGATGGCTCCTCCGAAGTAGGCGTCTCTGCCAAATCGCGTCCCCCTGAAGTTGCTGTCCTCGTTGAATATGGACTCCACGAAGTACGCATCTGCCAGAAATGCCGCTCCGCTGAAATCGGCAAACTGGTCGAACCTGCATCTGCCGAAGTTGGCCGCATCCTCGAACTGCGATCCATTGAAGGATACGTAGCCTTTCAGCCGGGCCTCGGTGAGAGACACCGGACCTGCGAACCTGGTCCCGGTGAAGTCCACATCCTCCTCGAATATGGCCCGGTCCATGGTGAGCGCGCCCTCAATCCGGGAGTTAGTGATCCTGATAGTGGAAATTATCACCGGCAGACACACCAGAAGGTGCCTCTCTTTGAGCTTCTTTACCAGACTGAGGTCGCTTAGATCCAGGTCACCCAAAACGGTTATGCCATCGTAATCTATCGATTCTCCGTTGGCGATCCTGTCCAGTATCTCTTCGCTGGAAATTCCTTGCTCATCCGCACCTTTCTGGGAAGCCACAAGTTAAATGGTTCTGTAACCCCTGCGGATAATCCTTGCGGTATGAAATGAAAGGCATTTGCCGCGTTTTCCCGGATGGCATCTTAATATAGTTTTGCGGTCTCTTTTTTAGCATGCGTGCTGCCTGCCTTCAGCTCGAGGTGAAGCTCTGCCAGAGGGAGGACAACCTCCGCCGGTCGCTGTCCCTGGCCAGCTCGGCCCTCCGGCAGGGAGCGGAGATACTGATCTTCCCGGAGCTGTTCCTGACCGGCTTTTGCTATCAGGACGGGGCCTGGGACCGACCATCATTTCCCTCTCTTTCTCCGCTGCGACAGCTCTCCCAAGAGGCGGGCTGCCTGATAATCGGCTCGCTCATGAGTAAAGGCCAGAACCTGGGCTTCTGCCTGGAGCCCTCCGGCCTGCAGGTCCGTCCCAAGATTCACCCCTTCGGCCCGGAAAGAGAGCACTTTCGGGGTGGAGAGTTCGTGGCCCCGGCTGCCACCAGATGGGGGAAGGTGGGCCTCTCGATCTGCTATGACTTGCGTTTTCCGGAGGTCGCTCGTTCCCTCTGCCTGCAGGGGGCAGATTTTCTGGTGACGATTGCCCAGTTTCCGGTCGAGCGGCGGGCGCACTGGAGGGCGCTTTGCATCGCCCGCGCAATCGAGAACCAGATACCTCACCTGGCCTGCAACTGGTCGCAGGGCGGCGGCTCTCTGATCATTGATTCCTGGGGAGAAGTCGTGGCCGAGGCCGGGCAAGATGAGGCCTCAATCTTCGGGAAAGTCGACCTTCAGGAGCGGGACCGGATCAGAGGGCAGCTTCCCTGTTTTTCCGACCGCCGGCCGGAGGTCTATTGAGGTGAGATCGAGGTGAGCGCTTGAAGGCCCTGACCAGGAGCTTTCTATCCTCCAAATTCCGGGAATACTATCTCTCTTCCTCGCTGGAAGTCCCGCCCGGTTTCTCCTCCCGGGAGTGGGGCTTCGTGCTCTTCGATCAGCCCGGCATGCGCAGGCACAAGTCCTATTTCAGCCAGGGCGAGCTGATGGATTACGTGCGCAGTATGGTGCCCTCACATATCTACCATTCAGCAGCCTACTATCAGCGTCCGTCCGCGCCCACTATGAAGGAGAAGCTCTGGCAGGGCGCTGACCTGATCTTCGACCTGGACGCCGACCACCTTCGAGACGCTCCCAAGAGCTACGGCCAGATGCTGGCCCTGGTCAAAAAAGAGGCTCAGAAGCTGCTGGGATTTCTGACTGCCGACTTCGGCTTTTCCGAAAAAGACGTAAGCTTGGTCTTCTCTGGTGGCCGGGGCTACCACCTGCACGTGCGCGACCGCCGGGTCCATCTGCTGGGGTCCGACGAGCGGCGGGAGATAGTGGACTATCTGACCGGCAGAGGCCTGGACACCGAGAAGATGACGTTCAAGGTGGTGCTGACCGGAGACGTGGGAACGGAGAGGGTTTTAGCTCTGAGATGCCCTCCGGCTGACGCTCCCGGTTGGGGAGGGCGTTTCAATCAGGCGGTACTTCAGTTTGCGAAAGAGATTCGCAGCCAGGATAGGGATAGCGCGATAAAGCGGCTGACAGGTATCAAGGGAATCGGGAAAACTCTGGCACCTGAGTTCTATTGCAGCCTGCAAAGCGATCGAGTCCTGGACGACATTCGGGCCGGCAACCTGGACAGCCCAAAGGGCGTGCAGAAGATTTGGCCCTTTATCATCAAGAACTATCTTGCCGATCAGTTCGTTAAGGTGTTGGGCGGGGAGACCGACGAGCCCGTCACCGCCGATACACGGAGGCTCATCCGCTGTCCGGCCAGCCTGCACGGCGGATCAGGGTTGAGGGTAACGCCCCTGTCCATCTCGTCCCTGGAGGATTTCGATCCCCTCTGGGATGCGGTGGTCTTCGGCGATTCGCCGGTCTCTTTGCAGATCACCCGGCCCTTCAAGACCGAGATTCGTGGGGAGAAATATTCTCTCCTGGAGGGTCCGGTCGAGGTTCCGCTTCATGCCGCAGTCTTCCTGATGGCCCGGGGAGCAGCCGAGCTGGTCCGCTATCCTCCGGGGTGATAAATCTATATACTATCCACTCCCTGTTATTTCGCCCTGTTGAGGGCCGGGAGGGAAGGAATGGATCTGGCCAATGCGCTCAGGGAAGAGCGAAAGATGGCAGAACTCCAAAGTCTGGATAAGGGTTATTATCGGCAGGTCGGCAGCCATCTGGCCGAGCTGCAGCGAGAACTCTCCCAGGTGAAAGACCCCTACTGCGTGGAGGCCCAGATCCTGCAGGACACCCTCAAGAGCGAACGCAGCATCGTAAACAAGCTGATCGACCAGAGGATCAAGAAGATCGTTCGAAAAGCGGTTAGAAGCGCCCGCTCGGCATCCAGAGACGAGGTTCCTTCCGGGTTGACCTCTGAAGAGGAAGAGATTTACCGGGGGATGCTGTCGGCCATTGTTGAGGGCCGGGAGACCATCCTGCATCACCTGGCGAACACCGAAAGGCCTTTAACGGGCAAGAAAGATATACCCCGGGAATACGAGATTGTGCGGCTGCTGGAAGAGGTTCCTATGTTTGTAGGAGTAGACGGGAGGAATTATCTCCTCTCAAGAGACGACGTGGTCGCGCTTCCTGCTGTTCACGCCAAAAATCTGCGAAATAAAAATCTAGCGGCTTTAGTGAAGTTTGAAGAGATGATATAAAGTGAAGATGCCAAAACAGCTCAAGACTCACTGTCCCTTCTGCAAGAAGCACACCCCCCAGACGGTGGAGCGGGTGAGAAAGGGCCAGGCCTCATCTTTGACTCATGTGGTAAGGCAGAGAATGCTCCGAGCCAATGGAATCGGAAATCAGGGCAAATTTTCCAAAGTCCCGGGCGGGGACAAGCCCACCAAGAAGGTAAACGTCAGGTACCGCTGCAGTGTGTGCAAGAAGGCGCACAGCCGTGCAGGATTCAGGTCGGGCAAGTTCGAGCTGGTGGAGGGATAACTCTGACATCTAAATTCATAAAAGTAAAGTGCAACGACTGCGAAAATGAGCAGATTATCTTCGGCCATGCTGCTACGGTTGTCAAGTGCCTGGTCTGCGGCCGCACGCTGGCAGAGCCCAGGGGCGGTAAAGCCGAGATAAAGACTCCTGTAATAGAAGTACTCGAGTGATATTGATGCAACCTGAGGGTTGGCCCGAGCCGGGCGATCTTGTGGTCTGCACCGTGAGCCAGGTAGTGGACTTCGGGGCTTTTGTTACCTTAGATGAGTATTCCGGCAAACAAGGGCTGATCCATATCTCCGAGGTGGCCAGCGGCTGGATTAAGTACATCCGAGACCACGTCCGCGAGGGCCAGAAGATCGTGTGCAAAGTGCTGAACGTGGACCGGTCCCGTCACCACATCGACCTCTCCTTAAAGGACGTAAACGAGCATCAGAGGAGAGAGAAAATCCAGGAGTGGAAGGCCGACGGGAAGGCCTGGAAGTGGCTGGAAATGGCTTACAAGGATCGCCCCGATGATCTGAATAGGGTCAGCAGTGCACTTCTTGGCACCTACAACAGCCTGTATCTCGCGCTTGAGGAGACGGCGATTACCGGATCGGATGCCTTGGCTGATGTCGGATTGACCGACGAGGACATAAAGATCCTGTCGTCCCTGTCCAAGGACAATGTGAAGATCCCCACCGTGGACATCAGCGGATATGTGGATATTTCTTCTCCTGCTATCGATGGAGTGGATGTGATTCGCAAGGCTCTAAAGCAAGCCCGGCGCATCAAGGACAAGGACGTCACCTTAGACATTACCTACGTCGGCGCACCCCGTTATCGCATTCACGTCACGGCTCCCGATTACAAGAAAGCCGAATCGGTGCTCAAGAAATCTGCCCAGACTGCGGTGAAATACATAGAGCAGCACGGGGGCGAGGGCACCTTCCTCCGAGAGGCATGAGATCCAAGATCCTGAAATGTCCTGTCTGTGGACGATATACCCTCAGGGACAGGTGTCCGTCCTGCGGGGCTTCAACTATTACCACCAGGCCGGCCAGGTTTTCTCCGGAGGACCCGTACGGCAGATACAGAAGGGCGCTAAAGTCGTGAGGGCGGGATGAAAGAGACTCTTATCCGCAAAATTAAGGAACTATCTCTGAAAGATCCGGTGATGGTGGAAGGGCTTCCAGGCGTAGGCCATGTGGGCAAGCTGGTGGCCGAGCACATGGTGGAAGAGCTGAACGCCGAGAAGATCATTGAGATCTATTCTCCACATTTTCCGCCCCAGGTCCTGGTGCAGAGCGACGGCACGGTCAAACAGGTGAGAAACGAGATTTACGGCTGTGACCGGCAGGGCAACGGCCCTGATCTGCTGCTGGTGATAGGGGACTATCAGAGCGCCACCAACGAGGGCCATTACGAGCTGTCCGGCATCTTCTTAGATGTGGCACAAACTTACGGAGTGCGGCGGATCTATACTCTGGGCGGCTACGGGATCGGCCAGTTCGTGGATAAGCCTTCGGTTCTGGCCGCCGCCAACAAGATCGAGCTGGTGGAGGAGATGAAGGGCTACGGTGCGGTCTTCTCCGAGAACGAGCCCGGGGGCGGAATCATCGGAGTATCCGGGCTGCTGCTGGGCCTGGGCGCATTGCGGGATTTGGATGCGGTCTGCCTGATGGGAGTTACCAGCGGCTATCTGGTGGACCCCAAGGCCGCGCAGGAAGTCCTGCGGGTCTTGTGCCGGGCCCTCAGCATCGAGGTGGGCATGCAGGCCCTGGAAGAGAGGGCCAAAGAGATGGAGAAGATCATCGGCAAGCTGCAAGAGATGGAGCGCGCATCAGCGCCCTACGAGTGCGGAGGCGATGAAGATCTCAGGTATATCGGATGATCTGATGGGCTACGCCCAGAGGCTGCTCTCCCTGGCAAAGAGCGAGGGCGCTGAGGAGGCGGAGGTCTTCGGGGTCTGCGGGCATTCGACAGACGTGGACCTGCGCCAGGATCAGGTGGAGCTGGCCAGCGAAAGCTTTCACTGCGGCCTGGGATTGAGGGCGGTCCTAAATGGCGCCGTAGGATTCTCCAGCACCAGCGACATAACCAGGCTCTCCCAGGTGGCGAAGAGCGCCGTACGGGCTGCCAGAGCGCGGAAAGCGGACGAATGGTGGCGCTCGCTGCCTCTGCCGGAGAAGACGGCCCGGCCCCAGCAGATATTTGATCCAAAGCTCGATCAGACCGCTCCTGAGGGCTGCATTGAGATGGCCCGGGGAATGCTGCAAGGATGTCTGCAGGTAAAAGGTGCTGATCCCGTTTCCGGCAGCGTTTCTTGTGCCAGCACCATCGAGCTGGTGGTCAACTCTCACGGAGTTGCCAACTCTGAGAGGGCGACCTACATGCACGCCTTCATGGAGGCCATCTCTCGGGGAAGCGACGTTGCTACAGGTAGCGATTTTCATAATTCCCGCAATCTGGTGGACGATCTGTCCGCCGTGGGCCGGGCCGCGGTAGAGATGGCGAAGAGTTCAGTTGGCGGCGAGAAGGCCGAGAGCGGAGTTCATGATGTGATATTGAAGCCGCTGGCCTTGGCCGAGCTGCTGGAGTACACCCTGATCCCCTCCCTGTCCGGCGACAACGTGCAGAAGGGACGCTCTTCTCTGAAAGACCGCCTGGGCGAGCTGATTGCCTCCGAAGATCTGCGTCTGCTCGACGACGGCCTCCTTACGGCAGGCATGGGCTCCTCCGGCTTTGACGGGGAGGGAACGCCCTCGCAGAGAACGCCTCTGGTGGAAAACGGGATCCTGAAAGGATTTCTCTACGACAGCTACAGCGCGGGAAAAGCGGATCGGAAGTCCACCGGCAATGCTCTCCGGAGCGGTTATTCTGATGTGCCTCGAATAGGAGTTCGGAACCTGATCTTCAGCTCCGATAAGGCTTACGATCTGCTGGCCGAGACCCGCGGCGTGCTGGTGAACAGCCTGATCGGCGCTCATACCGCCAACACCATATCAGGCGACTTCTCGGTCGAGGCCAGAAACTCCTTTTACCTGGGGCCGGGAAAAGATCCCCGCCCCATCAAGACCATGATGCTGGCCGGAAACGTCTTCGATCTCCTGAAGGATATCGAACTCGGGACCGACGTTCGGGCCGTGGGTTCAGTGCTGACGCCCTCTGCTAAATTGAGAATGAAGGTTGTAGGAGGTTAGAATGATTATTGGAGGGCCATCCTCCCAGCTGCTGGCTGGCAGGGTGGCGGCGATCTTGGGCCAGGAGCTGGCCCTTTGCGATTATAAAGTTTTTCCCGATGGCGAGGCTTACATGCAGGTGCTCTCGGAACTGGAGGACCCTGTAACTATAATTCAGTCCACTCCCACCGACCGGGATTTCGTCCATCTGCTGCAGCTGCTGGATGTGTGCCAGGGACGAAGGGTAACGCTCGTCGTTCCCTATTTCGGCTATGCCCGCCAGGACAAGATATTCAAGCCCGGCGAGCCCATGACCGCTCGCGCTCTGGCTGCAGCTCTGAATCCCTTCCTGGAAGGGTCGAGAGCCTTTGCGGTGAACATTCACGCCCCGTCGGTCATGTCCCATTTCAGCTGTCCGGCAGAGAGTCTGGACGCTACACCCTTGCTGGCAGAGCAGATTCGCTCAATGGACCTGAACGACGCGGTGGTGATATCTCCCGACAAGGGCGCGGTGAACATGGCCCGTACCGCAGCGGACCGTCTGGATCTTCCTTGCGATTACCTGCAGAAGACCCGCCACAGCGGCACCGAGGTCTCCATGGCCCCCAAAGAGGTGGACGTGAAGGGCCGGGATGTGGTCATCTTCGACGATATGATCGCCACCGGCGGAACCATGGCCACGGCCATCGCTCTTCTGCGAAAGCAGGGGGCTGCCAGGGTGTATCTGGCAGCGGTTCATCCCGTGCTTACCGGTAGCGCTGTTCTGAAGCTTTACCGGGCCGGAGTCGAGGCCGTGATTGCCACCGACACTCTGGAAAAAGCGGTGAGCACCGTTTCGGTGGCATCGCTGATAGCCGGAGCCATCTCGCGTTAGCCGGCGCACTGCATATTCTTTAAAATATTTTTCTCCGCCTGTCCCGGCATAGGTAAGTTGATGATTCAGGGCGTAGCAAAGCTATCTTGAGGTTTCTTTCAATGTCCGGCAATACCTTCGGCACCATATTTCGCATCACCACCTGGGGCGAGTCGCACGGCAGAGCAGTGGGGGTGGTGGTGGACGGCTGCCCGGCAGGTCTGCCGCTGGCCGCAGAGGACATTCAAAAGGAGCTTGATCGTAGGCGACCGGGCCAGAGCCGGGCCTCGACCGCCCGCCGGGAGGCTGATCAGGTGGAAATCCTCTCAGGGATCTTCGAGGGAACAACCACGGGAACGCCGATATCGATGCTCATCTGGAACAAGGATGCCGATTCGTCCTCCTACGATGCCCTGCGGGACCGGCCCCGTCCCGGCCATGCAGATTTCTGTTACCACGCCAAATACGGATTGCGCGATCACCGCGGCGGGGGCCGGGCCTCAGCTCGCGAGACCGCCGGCCGGGTGGCTGCCGGAGCCGTGGCCAAGAAGCTGCTGGCCGGAGAGGGAATTGAAGTAGCCGGCTACGTCGTCGAGCTGGGGGGGATCCTCTGCCCTGAAATTCCAGAGGCCCTGGCTGAGATAAGGACAGAGGCCGAGTCGAATCCCGTTCGCTGTCCTCATCCGCTGACGGCCGAGCGGATGCTGGCCCGTCTGGAGGAGGTCAGGGCAGAGGGCGACAGCCTGGGAGGGGTGGTGGAGATCGTGGCGGAGGGCGTCCCGCCAGGGCTCGGCCTTCCTGTTTTTGACAAGCTGGACTCTGATCTGGCCCGGGCGCTGATGAGCTTGGGTGCCGTTAAAGCGGTGGAGATCGGAGCGGGCCGGGAGAGCGCACGTCTTCGCGGAAGCGAGATGAACGATCCACTGATCATCGATGCCGGACGGATCGGCTTTAAGAGCAACAATGCAGGCGGCATACTGGGCGGGATTTCCACCGGAGCCCCCATCGTCTGTCGAATCGCCGTTAAGCCCACGCCATCCATCTCGAAAATCCAGACCACTGTGAACCTCTCGACCGGCGAGCCTGCCCAAATCGAGATCAAAGGCCGGCACGATCCGGCCATTCCCCCGCGAATCGTGCCTGTGGCCGAGGCCATGGTGGCGCTGGTCTTGGCCGATCATCTGCTGAGAAACAGGGCGGCCCGGGTCAGCTGGTGAGCTCTTCCTCCTCGAACAGAAAGATCTCTTCAATGCTTGAGCCAAGAGCCCGGGCCACTTTGCAGGCCAGCTTGAGCGATGGATTGTACCGGCCCTTCTCCAGGAACACGATGGTCTCTCTTCGCACTCCGACCATTTTTGCCAGCTCCTCCTGGGTTAGGTCGTGCCTGGCCCTCAGCTCTTTGATCCGCGTTTTCATATCCGCCCCACGTCGCCCCGGCGATCCAGGAAGACCAGAAAGGCGATGGCGCTGCCGGACATGATGAAAACGATGGCCGATAGGGCAGTGATAGCGTCAATGGAGATCATTCCCATAGTGGCAGCGCTGAATATGACCAGGATTGCAAGTATGCTCACGAACCAGGAGTAAGCCAGGGAAAAGGCTCTGATCTTGTCGGTCCTCTCGTCCTTTTCCGGTTCGTCGCCCCTTTGCCAGCGCCTGATTATGGTCGTGGCCAGTGCAGCTATGCCGCCTGCGGCCAGAAATAACGCATCATAGCCGGCATAAGTCAGAAGCATTCCCGCAAGGATCAATGCTGCTCCAAGCAGCAGGCCGGCCGAAAATTTGTTCATTTTCCTGCTACCTCCTCATTCTGTGCCTTTGCTCTTTTCAAATGAGCGTCTCCCTCGCTGCTGGAGGACGGTTGCATCTCCGTGCTTCATGTTATGTATTTCTCACATGCAGCTATTTTAATGTTTTGTATTTCTAACATTATGTTATCCAAACATCACCAGTGTCTGATGCCCGGCGTTGCTCTTCCAGCCATGTCGATCAGCGATTAAAATGGCCAAAGATCGTGGTCCTTTGACCCCTAGCTTTAAGAAGAACTCCAAAGACAGAGTACAGGCATGCGCAAAGAGTTCCGCAGCCTGATCTCCCTGGACGAAGCCAGATCAATTGTTCTCAGCCATGCCCCCCGGACGGAAGCCCGGTCTGTTCCACTGCAGCATGCTCTGGGACGGGTTTTAGCGGAGAAGGTCGTATCGACCATCAACGTGCCGGGATTTAACCGCGCCTCCATGGACGGCTATGCGGTGATCGCCCAGGACACCCTGGGCTCCAGAGAGGACCGGCCCGTTTCACTCAGGCTGGTGGGCAGGGTCCCCATGGGCAAGAGGCCCGAGGTTCGGCTGGAGAACGACCAGGCAGCGGAGGTCTCGACCGGGTCCATGATGCCGGAGGGAAGCGATGCCGTGGTCATGGTGGAGTACTGCGAAGAGCAAGACGGCTGGCTGCGCGTAAACCGGCCGGTGCACAGCGGCGAAAACGTCCAGGGAGCCGGCAGCGACATCTCTTTCGGAGAGGCGGTCCTTTTCCCGGGAACAGTCCTCACCTCCAGAGATGTGGGCGTGCTTGCCGCTCTGGGACGGGACCAGGTCAGCGTGCGCCGCCTCAAGGTGGGAATCGCCTCCACCGGAAACGAGCTTGTAAGCCCCGGCAGGGATCTGTATCCCGGCCAGATCTACGACATCAACTCCTATTCCATAGCCGCCGCGGTCGAGGAGTGCGGCGGCGAGCCTGTGGCCTTCGGCATCCTGCCAGACCGCAAGGAAGCCATGTTCGAGGTCTTGAGCGCCATGGCCGCCCAGTGTGGCCTTCTGCTGGTGTCCGGAAGCACCTCCGCCGGCGCAGGCGACATGATCTATCAGGTTCTGGACGAGATCGCAGAGACGAAATTTCACGGAGTCAACCTGAAGCCCGGAAAGCCCACCATCTTCGCAATGCTGAACGAAACTCCCTGTCTCGGGCTTCCCGGCTACCCCACCAGTGCGCTCACGGTCTTCCGGCTGCTGGCGGCCCCGGCTATAGCCAGAGCTCTGGGCAAAAGGTATGAGGGACGGACCCTCAGCGGAACGCTGGCCCGGCCGGTCAGGTCGGAGAGCCGCAGGCAGATGATGGCTGTTGGTCTCGCCGGTGGCTCGGTCTATCCTCTTGACCGGGGCAGCGGCTCGATAACCACACTGGCCCAGTCCGATGGAGTAATCGAGATCCCAGCCGACGTGGAGTATCTGAAAAAAGGAGAGCCGGTGACTGTTCAGCTCTTTGGAGACGGGATTCCGGACATAACGATTGCCGGAGAAAGCTGCCCGCTCCTGGAAAAGGTGGTGGAGGCCATGCCCTACCAGGTCCGCTATCTGGTACTGGGCAGCATGAGGAGCCTCATAGCTGTGGCCGATGGGGCTGCGGACCTGGGGGCGATATCCCTGCCCGAAGGACAGAGGCTGGAGCCTCCGGAGGGCTGCGTATCAATTCCGGGATACATCCGCGAGCTGGGATTGATGGCCAGGTCTCCTGAACAGCTGGCCATCGAGGACCGGGACGGTGCCAGCGTTCTGGGATGGTCGCGGGAGTCGGCCATGGATGCTGCTCTAAAGACGGCCCTGTCCGGGCTGAACCCGACGGCTGAGGTTTCCAGAATGCCTGGCCGGGCCATGAGCCACTCAGCGGTCGCCTCATCCGTGGCCTCCGGCCGGGCCCAGGTGGGCTTTTGCACCAGAGCGGCAGCAGAAGAGGCCGGCCTCTTCTTCCGGCCCCTGGTCTGCGATAGAATGGAGTTCGTGTGCAGGTCGGCCGGCCGGACCGATGCTGTTGATTGGTTCTGGTCTTATCTTTCGTCTGATGAGCTGCGAAAGAGGCTTCCTGCCGGAATAACCATCATCTAGATCCGCCTTCACGGCTGACGGCTATGATACGAGATTCAGCCCTGGGATGCTGCCCCGGGCCTAGCTCTCCTTTCTGGAAATGCTGCGAACCCGTCGCTGGTAATAGTTCAAGGGGTGATTTATCCTGGCGCAGAGCTGGTCCTCGCCCGGACAGTTGCCGTAGGTCTTCATGGTCGAGCAGGATGGCGGTTTGTACCGGGTCCCGGAAGATCCGGCGATATGCTCCACCTGATAGCCGGTGCGTTCGGGATCGAAGTCGGGGCTGGATGAGAAGAGGGCGACTACATCCTGCGAGGACATGCCGATTCGCAAGAGAAAGCTGGTGAGAGCGAAGCGGGCTGAATGAGCCAGATTTTTCCCCGCGGCCACATCGGCCAGCATGCTCCGAATGCAAGGCGGAAACGCGCCTTCCTCTACTCTGCCAAGGTCTGTCTGATGCCAGGACCTCATGGCTTCCAGATCTCTTCGCAGCGGGGTCAGGATTTCGTCCAGCCTTGAGCAGGTCTCTGAATCGACCTCCAGCGGAAGTCCAGATAGAACTCTGTCCCTCACCAGCTCCTCCATGAGCCGGACCAGCTCGTCTCTGGTAACCGTAAGGAAGCCCCGGTCCAGGTCTCGGTTCACCAGCTTCCATTTGGGGCTCTTCATGCGGTGTCCTGCAACGATATACTCGGAAAAATGCAGCCGGAAAAGATCGCCTGCCGGCTGGGGGTGAAGGTTCAGGTCTTCGGCCAGCAGGATCAAATCCGCTTTCTCCCTCTCCATCCTCCGGTGTGCCAGCTTGGCCTCTGCCAGGGCGTATCTGCGCAGGAGATGCGAGTCATCCAGACACGAGACCATGATTCGTGCCAGGGGATACGATAACAGTTCGGAGAGAAGCTCGGACTCGCTCTGGGCCCTGACGTCGGATATATCGCCGTCGATTGCGCCCCGCACTCTATCCGCTGCCCGGGTGCGGAAAATTCTAAAAGAGGGTTTTTCCAGCAGGTCCTCCAGGGAGTAACCTGCAGCTCTCACATGATCGGCGGCCTGTTGGGTGAAGGGATAATCCGCAATCCTCATTCCTGTTCGATTCTCGGAGCCAGGAGATAATTGACCTCCACCGACTGCCCCAGCTTAAAGGCAACCCTCAGCGGATAGTCGACCCCAAGCTCCAGCGTGACCTCTCCGGACTTGCCTATGGACTTGCTCATGTCCTCCAGGTAGTCCAGGGAGAATAGCGATCTGGCCTCGCCCGGCTTCATTCCCAAAAGCTCGGTGCTCGGTATCTTGAGCTTTAACGAGTCTATATCCCCCTTGGCTTCCATGTAGAAGCCCTCGTCCGAGACTCCCAGGACCACGTGATCGCTCACCTTCTCCGCGGCCTTGACCGCACGGCGCAGCTCGCTTCCGGGCAGCGTGACGTGGGCCGGCAGGTCCAGCTCCGGAATTCTGGGCTCCTTTCGAATGGCGGTCGGGTCGATCAGGCTGAGGGTATAAGACAGCGAGCCCACTCCTATCTTGAGCTTGTGGCTCTCTTCGTCCAGCTCCAGCTGCACGGTCTCGCCCTTGTCGGCCATGCTCAGAACATCGCTCAAGCGAACCAGGTCCACGCCGATCTCTCCAGCGGTGGCCTTGAAATATTCGAAGGCTTCGGAGCCGATCTTTAAAGATACCATGGCCACATTGGCAGGGTCTACCGCTTTCAGTTCTAGTCCTTTCTCCGAGATGGAGAACTTGACCTCGTCCACCAGAGATGAGACCGATTCAACCGCATCGCGCAGGGATTCCGCGTTTATTACCGCCTTGAACATCCTAGAGCCTCTGAAGAGCAACACTTCTAATTTTACTTAATCTTTCCCTTGCCGATCCGCTCATTTGCGGACCCTAGTAGCGGAAACGTCCTCCTACACCATCACAGGGACGTTTCACTGCGATATTTGCAGCCCTTATTTATATCTATATTCCTGACCGTATTCTCATGCGGGCGATTTTAATTCAATAATTATATTAATATTTTCTCCAGCGGTTCCCGCATTTGGTGCAGGTCAGGAACAATGTGGGTGGCTCATCGGCCTTTCTGGTCTGCTTCATCTCCCAGTAGGCAGTGCCGTTATCGCAGGCCGGACATCGGGCATTGGTGGTGGGCTGAAGGGAGATATTGCCCTCCAGGACGGGTACCTCGCGAGGTTTCTGCTCGGTTCTGCTCACCATCTTCTCGCCGGAGTCGCGGGGGATTTTGTGGCCGCATTTCCTGCACACCCACATGCCGTCTTTGGGCATCATCATGCTCTTGCATTGCGAACAAAATTCCATTGCCAAAACGTTTTCCACTCGCCATATTAAAGTTTGCCAGTCTCTTATAAACCATGAGTCGGAAAGCACGAGGATAGCATGAGCATCGCCATAAACGTAATCTGTATCGACCGCCCGGGAATGCTGCGCGACATAGCCGGTGTGGTGGCAAAAAGAGGTGGAAATATCGTTTACACCCAGCAGTTTGTGATAGAGCGCGGGGTGAACCGGGGCAGGGCTTCGGTTTACATGGAGATCGACGGCCCGGAAGAGGGAATGGTTGAAGAGCTATCAGACCTGGACTCCATATTTGAGGTAACCGTCCATGCGCCCTTTGAGAAGATCTACGGCTCCAGGGTGATCATAATTGGAGGCGGGGCCCAGGTGGCACAGGCTGCGGTCGGGGCCGTCAACGAGGCAGACCGGCACAATCTGCGGGGGGAGCGGATCAGCATTGACACCATACCGCTAGTAGGCGAAACTGCAATCGCCGATGCGGTCAGCGCCGTGGCCAGGCTGCACCGGGCCTCCATTCTGGTCCTGGCCGGGGCACTGATGGGCGGCCGCATAACTGAAGAAGTCAAGAGATTGCAGGAAGAGGGCATCCCGGTAATAGCTCTGAAGATGGCCGGGTCAGTGCCGTATCAGGCCGATCTGGTGGTGACCGATCCCATTCAAGCCGGAACCTTTGCCGTGATGCATGTGGCCAGCACCGCGGTCTTCGATATTGCGCGAGTCAGGGGCCAGGAATTTTAGCCTTTGAGAATTCCAGCTAAATTTTTCATCCGGTCTCCGTCAAACAGATCATCCACGGTATAAAACCTGTCCTCTACCTGCAGAACAGGGGCGGAGAGCGTGAACACCCCGTTTACCCGAAGCTCGGTCAGCGCCTCCGGGCTGGCCATGTCCATATTATCGTACCTGATCTTGGCCTCAGCTAGAGCTTTTTTCAGCTGCTCGCACTTGGGGCAGGTGAACGTGGAATAAACTCTGAACCGCATTTTCGAAACCTCATTGTGAATCGTAAAGCCGTCTTACGTTCTCGATGGAGCTATCTGAGGATCATCGGATATTTCTTCTCTGACCAGACGGCATAGCCGCACTCAACGGCCCTCTCTGCGCACTCCGGGCAGCAGGAGAAATTGGCCAGAAACTCAACTCCCTCTACCTCGTATTCCAGAACCTGATTGCAGCTGAAGCCCGAGATGCGCCGGAAATCGGGGCCCAAACCGAAGTCATGTTCGTCCACCTCGGCAGGTTTTTCTTCCATCAGCCAGCTCCTGGGGAGAAGCACCGGAAGGGTAGCCAGGGTCTTCCCGCAGCCGCAAGGTCCGTAAACATCCTCTAAATCCCTGAATATAACCGCCTTACATGAATATTCTGCCAACTCTCGCACCTCGCCCTGACTTTACATGCCGCTTCAGGTCTAATAACATTTCCTCTGCCCGGGACTCTACATCTGCCCGGGTCTACCCAAGAACTCCCGGAGATAACTTGCCCATATCTCTGCTCATACCGGCTAAATTCTGAAAAGATTCTTTATCGCGACATTTGCCGCGTTAGAGATTTAATTTTGGCAATTGCCGCCTTTAACTCAATTTTATCTACTTTTTACCCTGCGAAAGTTATATATATGGATTTATTGAAGAATACCTTGCCAATTTAGGCTTGTAGGCTTAGAAGAATCATTTTTCGGGTCTTCTGGGCGCAAAATACGGATTTATGAGGTGAAATAAGAATGCCAATACTTCCCGTTGCCCCTGTGAGCAGGCTCATACGCGAGGCTGGTGCTAAGAGAGTAAGCGAAGGTGCCAGAGATGCCCTGGCCGAGGTCTTGGAGAGCTACGGATTGGAGGTCGCCCGCGAGGCAGTGGGCTGGGCAAATCATGCCAAGAGAAAGACGGTCAAGGCCGAAGACATCCGAGAAGCGGTCAAAAGAGTTAAACCTCCTGCCATCACAGAAAGGTAACCGATGGCCAACGAGATGTCCGAGAGGTTCGATTATCATGCGTTGGGACTGATTTGCGGCATCGAGATACATCAGCAGCTCAATACCGCATGCAAGCTCTTCTGTGGCTGTCCCACATTGCACCGGGAAATGGAAGATTCCGACTTTGAATTCTTCCGGTACCTTCGCCCCGCCAGGAGCGAGCTTGGGGAGATCGACCGGGCGGCCCTGGAAGAGGTCCTGGTTTCGCGAAAGTTCCTCTACAAGTCCTACGATACCACCTGTCTGGTAGAGGCAGACGAGGAGCCCCCCTCCGAGATTAACCCTGAGGCTATGGAGATATCCCTGATCATTGCCCGTTTGCTGCGGATGAAGATCGTGGATGAAGTTCAAACCATGAGAAAGACTGTGATAGATGGCTCCAACACCTCCGGATTTCAGCGCACCGCATTCATAGGATCGGACGGGGCAGTCGATACCTCTGAGGGTGAGGTGGGCATCTCCATTCTCTGTCTGGAAGAAGAGGCGGCGAGGATCATTGAGGATCGCGGAGACGAGTTGATATTCTCTTTAGACCGATTGGGCATTCCCCTGGTGGAGATCGGAACCGCTCCGGACATCATCAGTCCCTCTCATGCGCGGGAGGTGGCCCAGCATTTAGGGATGATTCTGCGTTCCACCGGCCGGGTCAAGCGGGGCCTGGGGACCATTCGTCAGGACGTTAACGTCTCCATTCGAGGCGGCGCGAGAGTCGAGGTCAAAGGCGTGCAGGCGCTGAACCTCATCGAGAAGATCGTGGCCTTCGAGGCGCAGCGCCAGGTCAACCTGCTTTTGATCAGAGATGAGCTGCAAAAGCGCGGCGCCGCAGTCAGACAAGGGCTGGTCGATGTGACTGCCCTGTTTGCGGAATCCGGCTCCAAGGTAATTTTAAAATCTTTGAAAAACGGCGGCGTGGTTTTAGCCTGCCTTTTGCCGGGCTTTGACGGCCTGGTGGGCCGGGAGATCCAGCCCGGGAGGCGGCTTGGGACCGAGATGTCCGACCGGGCCAAGCGAGCCGGGGTGGGCGGCATATTTCACACCGACGAGCTTCCTGCCTATGGCATCTCCGTACAGGACGTGGAGCGGGTAAGAGGACTGCTTTCAGCCCGAGAAGAGGACTGCGTAGTTATGGTCACCGGTCCGCGGGATAGGGCGGAAAAAGCCCTGCAGGCGGTGCTGGATCGGGCTGCTGGGGCCCTTTTGGGGGTTCCGGAGGAGACCAGGCGTGCTCTGCCCGACGGGTGCTCGGAATATATGAGGCCCCTGCCCGGATCCGCCAGGATGTATCCGGAGACCGATGTGCCATCAGTTGCGGTCAGCGGTGATGTGCTGGCCGGCCTCGCACTTCCCGAACTATTCCAAGAGCGAGCGAGCAGATTTGCGAGTCAATACGGACTCAATCCGGAGCTGTCCCGGTTGATGGCGTCATCTCCCAACTACCAGCTATTTGAGGAACTCCTGGCCAAATACGATATCTCTCCTGCAGTTGTGGTTCGGGCCCTGGAGACCGTCCCAATCGAGCTGGCCAGGGAGGGCGCAGATGTGTCTAATCTCTCCGAGCAGCACTACATCGCTTCCTTCCAGCTTATGGCCGAGGGCCGGATCGCCAAAGAAGGGCTGGTGGATCTCCTAAGGGTATTTTGCCGGCACCCGCAAATGGAGGCCTGTGAAGCTGCGGAGATGGCCGGCCTGGCTGGCGTGGACGACCAGGCTGTGGCAGAGGTTGTTTGCCGGGTGGTGGCCGGCAAGGCCGATCTGGTCAGGTCCAAGGGCGAGCGATCTGCAGGGCCGCTCATGGGCCTGGTGATGAAGGAGCTCAGGGGCAAGGCGGATGGGGCCCTGGTAAGCGCCATATTGAAGAAGGAGATACAAAATATACTGAACGAGTGAGCCCCGAGAAACCCAAGAGACCGGATATGCTCCTGTGGGAAGAGACCCTATTTAAAAACCGGGAGCTCTTCGAGCTTGACCACCTCCCGGAGCATTTCTTGCACCGCGAAGCGCAGATGAGCGGGCTCAAGTTCTGCATCCGTCCTGCCTTGCAGGGGGCAAGGCCGGTCAACGCTTTATGCCTGGGCCCTCCCGGGACGGGAAAGACCACCGCCATCTTCAAGCTATTTGAGGAGATCGAGGCCCATTCGAGCAAGGTCGTGCCGGTCTATGTCAACTGCCAGATGGACTACACCCGGTATGCGGTCTTCTATCAGCTCTACAAGAAGCTCTTCGGACATTCCCCCCCGCCAAGCGGCATATCCTTCAAGCGCATCTTCGAGAAGATAGCCAGGCAATCGGCGGAGAAATCACAGGTCCTGGTGGTGGCACTCGACGACGTGAACTACCTCTTTCATGAGCGAGAAGTGGACCATGTCCTCTACTCCCTCTTGAGGGCGCATGAGACCTTTCCTGGAGCCCGAATGGGAGTGATCGCGGTTTTGAGCGAGCCCTCCCTTCGCTATGTGTTCGACCCGCGTGTGACTTCGGTCTTCCAGGCTGAAGAGATCGCCTTTCCCCTCTATACCCGTGAGGAGATCCGCGACATCCTGGGCCGCAGAGTTAAGCTGGGCTTCTACTCGGGTGTGGTCTCAGATGAGGTATTGGACCTGGCCGTGGACTACTCGGAGAAGTCGGGGGACCTGAGGGTGGGCATAGATCTGCTTAAGAGGTCTGGACTTTCCGCTGAGAAGAGGGCATCTAAGAGCATCTTTGCGGAGGACGTGCACGGCTCTTACCAGCGCTCGCGTCTAATTCACCTGACCTACGCCCTGAAATCCCTCAAGGAGGACGAGCTGAAGGTCCTCCGACTGGCCTCCGAGCATGAGAGCTGCCGTGCCGGGGAGCTGTTCAGCCTGTTTCACGAGGAGACCGGGGCAGGCTACACTCGTTTTCATGAGATACTCAACAAGCTGGATGCCATCCGGCTCATCAATACCGATTTCAGCGGAGCAGGCAAGCGGGGCAGAAGCCGCATCGTAAAGGTGCGCTATGAACCGGATGAGATTTTGAGCCGAATCCGTCCCCCTGCCTGAAAATATCTATCGTAGAATAGGGATTCATGTATTTTCTCTATATAGATCCTATAGAAAAGGGCTTTAACCGATAATGTAGTTGCCACGCTTTGGATGGATTTACTCAGGAAGCAGTTCCGTCGGAAATATCAGGAACGTTTTATTGAAACCGTATTATTCATCACCGCCATAACATCCATTGTGGTAATGCTTCTGATCTTCTATTTTCTCATCCATGAGAGCTTGAGGGCCTTTGCCGAGGTGGGCGTGTACAGTCTGATCGCCGGGTCCAAGTGGCATCCAGCCGGCGAAATTTTCGGAATGCTGCCGTTGATCGTTTCCTCTCTTCTAATAACGCTATTAGCTCTTTTTATAAATATACTCATAGGCATTCCCCTGGCCATCTATCTGGCCGAGCTGTCGGGACCGCGGGGAAAGGCCATACTAAAACCCGCCATCGAGCTTTTAGCAGGCGTTCCTTCGATCGTCTACGGATTTCTGGGCGTTCTGATACTCGTATCATATCTACAGCAGAATTTGGATATGCTCACCGGTAGGTCGCTCCTGGCCGGGGCCATCCTGCTTGGAATCATGTTCATTCCGTCAATTACCACCATCTGTGAGGACTCATTGAGGGCGGTTCCCAAGGAGTTCAAGGAAGGATCACTGGCCCTGGGCGCCACCAAATGGCAGACGATACGCCATGTGGTCATCCCGGCAGCGTTCTCAGGCATCACAGTGGCCATAATCTTAAATGTCGGACGAATCATCGGTGAGACCATGGCCGCACTCCTGGTGGTCGGAAATGTGGCCAGAATTCCATCGCCCATCTTCGATGTATTCGACCAGGGAGCTACCTTCACTTCGGTCATAGCTGGTGAGATGGGCGAGGTGGCCAGGGGGTCGCTGCATTATCATGCTTTGTTCGCAGTTGGTTTTGTCTTACTAGTGTTGGTCTCTATCTTGAGCATACTGGCTGATCTGGTCCGGGCAAGGATCCAAAAGAAATTTGGGGGGTATTGATGAAGAAAAGCCCCCTGGTATATGTCTCAATGGCCCTCGCCGCTGTCACATTTGTCTCATCCGTATTTTGCCTGTTGGCACAGCCCGATCTGACCATCTTTTCTTTGGTCTGGCAAGTCCTGCTTCTGGCCTTGGTTGTTCTCTTGCCGCTCTCCTTTTTGAGATCCGGTCAGGATCGAAAGAACCTGCGCATAGTTCTGGCTGACGCTCTGTTCTTGCTGCTGGTATTTCTGTTGAATTTTACCGGAATTCTGAATCCTGAGGTGATTCTCGAGCTGCAGGGACTTGGCGCTTCTTTTGGTTACAATCTGATTTATCCATTGCTGGTAGTGCTATCGAGCATTCTGGCGGCAAAGGACTCTATCAATATCCTGTACGGATATGGAGCCAAAGGCCGAGAGGTCTTGGTCTTCACTGCTATCAGACTGTCTGCCCTTTGTGCTCTCTTGATCCTGGGTGGAATACTTTTTCTCATAGTCTCGAAAGGGATCGGAGCCATTAGCTGGGAGTTCCTCACAGAGCCTTCCCGAAGGCTGGGCCAGTCCGGCGGAATTAGCACTGCCATAGAAGGGACATTCTGGCTGATCCTCGGAGCCATGCTGGTATCAGCACCTCTGGGAATTGGGGCTGCCATTTACATGAACGAATATTCCAAGCATAGCGGCCTCAAGAGGTCGATCACAATTGCCATAAGCGTGCTGAACGGGGTTCCCTCGGTGGTCTTCGGCCTTTTCGGTTTGGCCTTTCTGGTCACCACTTTCGGGGTATCCCTGCTATCAGGATCTGTGATCCTGGGATTGATGAACATACCGACCATAATCCTGACCACTCAGGAATCCCTGAAGAGCGTTCCAAATTCATTGCGGGAAGGAAGCCTCGCTCTGGGAGCGACCAAATGGCAGACTACAAGCAAAGTTGTGGTTCCAGCCTCTCTTCCCGGCATCCTGACCGGGCTGATCATAGGGCTGGCCAGAGCTGCCGGCGAGACGGCCCCCATCATGTGGACCGCCGTAACCTTCACGGCAACTCCAGTCTCCAGGATTTACGGGATCGTACCCGACGTATTTCAGCCCGTGAATAATCTGGGATACCATCTGCTGAACCTGATCTATTTCCTGGGAGCTTGGGACGTGGAAACCAATGCCTGGGGCACAGCGCTGGTGCTGTTAGCGTTAGTTTTAGGCACGAACATGCTTGCCATATTAGTTCGAAATCATTACCGCAAAAAAATCTCCTGGTAGATCTGGACGATGGCAGTTAACCACGTCCTTTAGTTATATTTTTGATTTTTATATTTTCTGGATAGGCTGAGGCGGCATTGCAATTGGGATCGAAAGAGCAACCAGGTCATTCAATCGCAAAGCGTCAAAATTAAAAACATTGAATAGCCACGATAACGCAATTAAATAAAAGGATCGACTCATTTATCTTTGGTGGATGCCCCCTCATACAATTCAGGCAGCTCTTCCTGTATATTTTTAAATTCTCTCAGCATCTTCATGCCTTTGCCAGTCGTCTTATAGATCGTGATCGGGCCACAGATTGTCTCAATCAGGTTGTTCTTGCTTAGGAGTTCTAGATAAGGATTGACTGTTCTAAAATTGAGGTTGGCTTGATAGACTATCTTGGTCTTGCTCGCACCTGTCGTGCATATATCCAGAATCTGCGAAATGATCATGTCCTTGCTTCGCTTCATGCCCATCTCCTTTTCCGCAAAAAGCCTCTGATTATTCGTATTCTCTGGACCGTGGATTGACGGCTCAGGATTATTTTTCCTTTTACGAGCAATTTTGTTAAGATCTACAAGACCATATAAGTCTATCGAACTAAAAGTAAGGTGTTATAATACTGAGCTAATTCCGTGCCCGACCTTCTAGACAGCATATTGCTCTTTGGAAAAGTAGAACAAATGCAAAAGCGAAGCCAATTGAGTATTCGCCTTAAATGCAATCAAGTATTGAGAGATAATCTCAATATCGGTCAGTGCTGTTGGGTGATTGATATCAGATTCCAGTAAGCTCATTATTGATCTGCTTAAAGTTTTCCAAAAGCACAAGACCTCTATCGGTCGTTTCGTATATTAAAGTCGATCCTTGCTTAACCGTTATTAGATCGTTCTTCATGAGAAGATCTATATATGGATTGACCGTCCTGAAATTTAGATTCGCTTGGTATACTATTTTGGTCTTACTCGCACCATTTGAACATATATTCAAGATTTCTGAGATTATCATGTGCCTACTTCTTTTCATAATCCCTGCTCCATTTTTAAATTTTGATCATAACGTTCTGTTTGCCAAATGGCAAATGCTGCAATCAGGCACTACCTGTACAAACTCAGCAATATTCATTAGATCTATCAACCGATAAAAGTTTATCGAATGTATGATCAGAAACAACCGGATAAAATATTTAGATACCATTATCTCAATGAACAAATTGATCCGCGCCGTATTCTGGCAATTTGATATATTTCAAAAATTCATTTGCCGATATCATTAAGCGTATAATCCATCTCAAGTTTCGATCATTGGAGCCACCATCATTAACATTAGAATGTATGCTCCGCAATTGCAGTTCAAACTTAAAATACTTAAGCTCATTCTTGACATTGTTTTCTGAATTCTTCTTCATAACCTTTTATTAGATATCAGAGCAAATTAATTCTGACATTACTAAAGAGCTTGGTCTGTTATCTCTACTGGGGGAAGCCAATAGGAGGCAAATTATGAATGATCGATTAGCGATGATAGCTGTAGGCCTGATGATTTTGATATCCTCAGCATCAGCAACAGGTAACGGCAATCAAGTCTATGTTGAGATACATCAAGAAGCAGAGGGTAATACAATTACCGGGGACGTCTTCATCGCTCAGGTAACTGATGCAGTTGCCTTTGTTGATGGTAACAACAATTATGTTGGACAAGTAGCTGGTTTGTACGCCAATGACAACGACTTAGTGGGAACGGAGGATGCACCATCAAGCATCATTCAAGTTGGCGTAATGGTTGGAAATGCTACCGGCAACGGCAATCATGTGGAGCAAGAGCTGATGATGGAGGCCTACAGGAATTGTCTAATCATGTCCGGGCTGGCTCAGGAAGCAACACAAAAGGCTGAGGTAGCAGGGAACAATAATAAAATATCTCAGAGCACTTTTGCAGGTTCGTATAATAACGCATTGTCAATGAGCGATCTTATTCAGTTCTCTCTGATCAAAGCCACTTGCTTGGTGGGAAACGACAACACGGTTGAACAGCGCATTGGTCAAGATTCTGCATATAACCGCCTTACCGGTTCGCAAGTTTGGCAGCAAGCCTACGAAGATGCCGGCACATTGGGTAGCGAAAACAACATTTGCCAGGAAATTGATCAGATTGCCGAAGATAACTCACTCGTTGATTCAAGGATGAAACAGGTGGTCGATGAGATTTCTTCTGTTACCGGCAACCAAAATGACGTCTCACAATCGTCGATGATGACGGCTAATCGGAATTGCCTGACTGCGAATGCAACTCAGATCCAGTATATTGCAGAATCGACATCAATACTGGGCAACGGAAATTCTGCATCTTATGATATTTCACTGAATGGAAACGGAAACGAGCTTACTGATGGCACTATCTACCAGGAGTCCTCTTCAGTCACCGATCTGTGAGGCTATCAAGGACGGGATTGATGATTAGGTGGGATTTTCCCCAGGAAATGTTTACAAATTTGGAGGAAATATGAAGGAAATTGCACTATTGGTGGGAGTCGCATTCATCTTGTGCTGTGGATCCGGCGTAGCTGGCATTGATCAATGGAAAACTAATGATGATTTGACGGCTCTTGTAGATGGTGGAGATGACTTAACCGTCTACTCAGATATGACGAAGTATCTAGGAATTGATGATTCAGGCATAAC
Source organism: Methanotrichaceae archaeon (assembly GCA_013178225.1). Classification (GTDB taxonomy): domain Archaea; phylum Halobacteriota; class Methanosarcinia; order Methanotrichales; family Methanotrichaceae; genus JABLXE01. The sequence continues at coordinate 114,096 of JABLXE010000009.1, read as the reverse complement.
TAAGGTTTACGATGCAAAGATCGCTGCTACTGATGTTCTTTCTGTATCAATGACCAGTTCCGCATTTCTTACTCTTGTGGACGAGAGCGGTACGCTTTACACCACCGGTTTGGAGATTACCAATGTTCTGACTCTGCCGAATAATTCCAATATAGTCTTGAATCATGACGGGACCATTGCCATTAGCGCCAACAAACTTGGCTCTCCTGATGTTGAATGGAAAACGTCTCTGCAGTTCCCCGATGATCTGGACCTTGATAGCTTCGAGATCGGCTCGTTGCTGGAGTTATTGCCTGATCAGGATCTAGAAGAGCTGAGCAATTATTGTGACGACAATGGGATCGGCTTTTCTACTGGCTGCAAGATGGATTTCTCAGAGAGCAATGAAGACCTCGGCGTGAGATGCAATTGGGGTGAAGAAGAGACTATTATAATAGGAGGTAGTTGAAATGTCCGTCAACGCTAGGCGGCTTCTGGTCTTATTTGCCTCCCTTTTCGTGGTGAGCATAGCTGCAGGAGATATTAGAATATCTCATGCTTATTATACGGAAGGTGGAGATATCTCCGAGGGCATTGATCTTCAAAACGTCGATTATGCAAATCAGGTCAGCATTTACCAGGACTCCCTCTTCGCCAGCGCCGATGCGTCATTGTCAGATGTTGGCAAGAAAGGCATCTTTTCGAGCCGCATTATGGCTCATGGAGAGGGAAGCACCTTCGGTTCGCAACTTAATGCCGAGGTGGAAAAAGAATTCAATTACGGACAGAGTCTAGCTACCGGATTCAGAGCCAGCGACTATATTACGATAGATCATAGCCTCTCCGATGGCTCAACTAATGCGCGATACTTTACCAATGGCGGATCCGTGGACGAAGATGTAGTTGTTGATAGCGTTGAATATGTTAACAGCGCGAAAATTGTCACCAATGCCCTGCAAGGTAGCGCAACTGCTGACTTGCTGGATGGGCTAGGCCATCTGGCCGATAACATAGTCGTCCGATCTGTAGATGGTCCGTTTGGCACATCCCTAACAACTGATGCGGAAACGACAATTCATGCAGAGAAGAGCTTCAACACTGGTCTGGGAACCGCTCCCAAGACGGATGTCACCTATGCCTTCGAACAGGGAGCAAGCACTGCAGAATATTACAACCAACATGCTTCAGTGCTCGAATGGATTGAAACCGATTCGAGCAGATATCAAGCGACGATCAATAATGCAGCGGATAAGCTGCGATCTAGCGGCCAGGGAACCGTTACCCAAGACGAATACAGCGATTTCACACAGATGATTCAAATGCGGCACAGCGGCGTAAACTGTATCACAAATGCCTGGCTAGAGACGGGATACGATGCTTACGGAAACCGTCCTGACGAGCCGGTACAATATATTTGGAATACATTAGTAAACAGTGATGAAAGTACAGCTAACGATTTGATCGTAATCCAGGCAGTGAACGGCAACAGGGATATCGATTTTGCGATAGAAGGCAAAGCAGATGGTCTCTCAGATAACGTCGCCGGTCCAAGTCACCTGACTCCTCTCGGATATGGAGATAATCCAAAAATGTTATATATGTATTATGAGATTACTAGATAATTCGAGAGGTCGGATGAGATGGTGCAACTGGGAGGGATCGGGATATTGCGCAGCTCCGCAATATCCTTGTTTATTTTAATTATTATTTTAAGTTCTTCATGTGAAGCGAAAGTGGGCTACAACATTTACGTGGATATGGACGGGACCCAATGGGGGCGAAGTCAAACCACTCAGGTAATGACTTTCACGGCTGATAGTGACTGCTCTGGAAAAGGAAATTCTTCAAAGTATGTCAATATGCCGGGATTTGGTGGTGTAGGGCTCAAAGAGAATACCTATACCAAAGAAGGTAGGATGGCCAATAAAAATATAGTTAATCTAACAGCCAAATTCAATTGGATTTATATTAATGAAGAATATGATGCTGGACCCCTGAACAATACCACGGTCGAGGATGACTTTGTTGACTTACCTACAACGCAGCCCCAAGAGCATTATTATGTGGAAATAAACGAAAGCCTGCCCATCATGCTGCGCTATGAAGACGATACAGCCTATGTTGGAGAGGGGATCTATAGCAGAAACAATTATAAAAGTGATGAAGATTCAATATGTACTAACTATTACGCTACCAACTTGTCCAAGGCGGTCAGATACGCAGGCGTGTATTCCAATGCCATTGTTCGGGTCAATATAGCTCCAGGCCAGGTTGATGAAAGGGAGATGAAGAATTCTGCCACCGCATTCCGTGTCCTGTCGATATCCGATAAGTATTCACGGCTTGGATATAGGTCGAGCGACCGACTATCGGATGAGGTTTATATTGGCAGCTTCAAGATCGATCGAACGATATCGAGACGGAGCCGCTTCAATCTGACCAGCCTCGAATTCGGGTTGGGCTGCTGTGCAGGTGATACGCTATTTGTGAAAGAGCCTTACTGTTGGGACATTGAATGTATTTTTGATGCGCACAATCCCGCATCATATATTAAAATGTGAGCGTTATTTGCATGAAACCACTTGGTGCTTCATCGGTTATGCTGCTAGCAATATTGGCCATGGTAGCCATGACCATCTCTTCATTTGCTGCAAATATTGAATCCACTTCTACTAAAGGGAATATTGCGACAGATCCAGGACGGGTAAGCGATGTGGATGCCAATTTCACTTACGGCAATTTCTTATACATCTCGTTGGCTGAATATGCCGAGGACTACAACTTTTCAGAGCGCATCCTGAAGGATTATGTGAATAAATCCATCTCGAGCAGAGATGCTCTGGATAGTTCCACGTCCACGCTAATATTGACGTCATATACTGCATCTAAGGTTGAGGCGAACAGACCACCGGAGCTATATGAAAGTGCCTATAATAACACTCTCCTGGCGTTGCTCAATCTAAGACTATTCCTGTGGAACATCTCTAAATTGTTCGAGACCGATAACCAGCGATACCTCAATGGAACTAAAATCAGCCACAACCAAAGTTTGGAGCATTACAAGCTTGCATACGAGGAATTAAGCAGCATTAGATCGAGGTATCTCAACGAATCCACTGAGCACGGCACAAAATAACGATATTTAGCTTCAACCCTTTAATTATTCTAAAATTTTTTAATTTTAAAATTTTTGTTTTAACTCATATTGGTTGCATCAACTATTAATCAATTCTAGAGAGGCTTCCTAAAAACCGCTCCAAAATCGCTGTGCTTTAAATTGAATAGCACTTATAAGGCAAGGACTAAATTTGGGGTTAGTAAAAATGCTCTAAAACAGGTATTAAAAAAATGATGCTACAGCTTCATCCTTGCCTTAGCAGCCCACCGGTACTATGGGGATGTCGGGCATGCCGCAATGCATATCTGGGAGAAGCGGCTCATTCGGACAGCAAACGCCCATCGGAGCTACCGGAATTTCTGGCAAACCGCAATCCATCTCTGGGAGAAAGCGGCTCATTCGGACAGCAAACGCCCATCGGAGCTACCGGAATTTCTGGCAAACCGCAATCCATCTCTGGGAGAAGCGGCTCATTCGGACAGCAAACGCCCATCGGAGCTACCGGAATTTCTGGCATAGCACAGCTTATTTCAGGGAGCACCGGCATATCCGGGTTACAGCAGGCGGTCGCTGCTTGAAGGCCGGCAAGGGCTAAGACCACAAATGTCGCCAGAGCGACTACAATTCTCTTCAATTTTCATGCCTCCTTAGTTAATTGCCAAATTACCGCGTTAATAGCAGAATTGGCTTATCCTCCTTGAGTGCTTTAAATATCGATTTTTATGAGGAGTAAATGCTATTTTCTCTATTAATAGTAAATAAGTTATTGTGAATCTGGGATACTAAAACATTATTAGTAATTGAATCAGAGATACAATCCTCGGATTCTCGGCCGAGAACCTTATCCGTTCTCACACTAACTTCGTCTCATGTTGCCGATCACAGCGGAAGAGATGCGAGCCGTGGACACGAATTGCCAATATTTTGGGCTTCTGCCATTGCAGCTCATGGAGATTGCAGGTGCAGCTCTGGCAGCAGAGGCAAAATCCATGGCCCGTGGCAGGAAGATTGCCATTGTGGCCGGGCGGGGAAACAACGGTGGTGATGCCTTTGTGGCGGCAAGACATCTGGCCGGTTTAGACGTTACGGTTTTTCTCCTGGGCAGATCCCGGGACATATCCACTGAAGAAGCCCGGTCTAACTGGCAGATTCTAAAATATCTGGGTTTTGCCCTGGTTGAGGTAACTGATGTCGCGGACATGAATCTAGGGGACTATGATCTCATCATCGATGGCATCTTCGGGACGGGGGTCAGGGGACCGATTCGGGGATTGGAGGCCTCGGCCATTGAGGCCATCAACACCTGTAACAGGCCTGTCCTATCGGTTGATGTTCCTAGCGGCTGGGGAACGAATTTAGCGGTTCGATCGGATCTGACTTTGACTTTTCACCGTCCAAAGACCGGAATGGAAGGCCAATTTAAAGTAGCTAATATCGGCATTCCTCCTGCCGCTGAGTTCTTTGTCGGTCCTGGCGATTTGTGGCTGGTTGGCAAGAGATCTGCAGATAGCCATAAAGGTGACAGCGGCCGGGTCCTGGTCATTGGCGGCGGACCTTATACAGGTGCTCCTGCGCTGACCGCCACTGCGGCCTTGAGGGCCGGAGCAGATATAGTGACGGTTGCTGCCCCCAAGAGTGCGTCCAAGATAATTGCCGGCTTTTCTCCCAACCTGATAGTGAGGGAACTCTCCGGTGATCACCTATGCCTTGATGACCTAACGGTATTGAAGCAGCTAATCCCAATGCATCACGTAGTGGTTATGGGCATGGGCCTCGGGCGCGATCCTGAAACAGTCGAGGCGCTGGCAGAGATAATTCCCCTTTGCGGCAAGACTGTAATCGACGCCGACGCCCTGCAGCCCGATCTGCCCTTGAAGGGTATCGTTACCCCCCATGCGGGAGAGTTCAAGAGGATCAGCTCGGTCGGCCTTCCGGAGGCCATTGGAAAGGGATACAAGGATCGCATAGCTCCAGTCAAGGGTTTTGCCAAGGCCCGCGGGCTGGTAGTCCTCCTCAAGGGAAGGGTGGACCTGATTACCGATGGTGAGGTCGTGAGGGGGAACCTGACCGGCAACCCGGGAATGACTGTTGGCGGCACCGGAGACATCCTGGCGGGGGTGACGGCCTCGTTTTATTCCCGTGTTCCGGCTTTGAGGGCGGCAGTAGCGGCGGCGTTTGTCAACGGCAGGGCCGGGGACCTGGTTTATAAGGAGAAGGATTTCGGCATGGTGGCCACTGATCTGCTGGAAAAGATTCCCGAGGCCATGAGGTTGTGAGCCGATGGCGAAGGGAACCGGAATGGTGGACATCACAAATAAGCCTCCTGTCTACCGGGAGGCTACAGCCTCTGGATCGATCCGCTTGAGGTCCTCTACAGTTGAGGCCATCCAATCAGGGACGGTGAAGAAAGGCGATGTCTTCACCACCGCCAGGCTGGCGGCAATACTGGCGGCAAAGGAGACTCCTCGAATGATTCCCATGTGCCACCCCATCCCAATTACGGGGATTGAAGTCGTCTTTGAGGTGGTTCAGGATGTGATCTCTGCCAGTGTCACGGTGACCACGGTTGGAAAGACCGGAGTGGAGATGGAGGCCTTGACAGGCGTGGCTGCGGCTCTTCTAAACATTTGGGACATGGTAAAATATCTGGAAAAAGACGAGACAGGTAATTATCCTCACACTCAGATGTGCAACATTTCTGTGCTTGAAAAGATAAAAAAATCGGATTGATTCACCGATTCTTATTTTCCGATCACTATGCCGGCCATACCTAGACGGGCTCTTTTATGCCGAACTCAGGCAGCCTCTCTCGTGCCGCCTCTCGTGCCCTCTGATGCTCCCGCAAGAACCTCTCGATTCGTTCGGCCACTTCTTTTTTGCAGGTTCCGCACATCCGTCTGCCGCTCCTGCATTCCTCGTCCAGCTCGATTAATTCGCGATCATCCTCTGATAGATGAAATAGCAGGAACTCATAAACCGAGCATTTCTCGGGCTCGCCGCCCAGTTTCTTCTGCTCGGAGAGGCTCTGTCGTCCGCCGGTAATCGCGCGCATGACCTTCCTGGCCGCCTCTTTCGGATCTTCGGTGAGCGCGATGTGGCTCTCGGGCTTGGAGGAGGACATCTTTCCCCCGGTAAGCCCGGTCATGAAGCGGTGATAGATGGATGCGGGCGGAATAAAGCCAAAGCCGCCAAGCTCCGTTTCCACCCCTATTATCAGCCTTTCAACCTCTTCTTCCATCCTGCCGGAGTACAGCGCATTCTTGTCGGAGACGTCCACGACGTCGATGTGCTGCTCGTAGCGCTTCACCTCCCCATAGCCAGTTTTTTGCAGGGCCTCTTCAGCCGCCTTCATCAAGTCCTCGCTGGCGGCCTTTCCTCTGATGCTGATGTAGTCCTCCCTTCGTTCGACCAGGAACCGTCTGGTCCTGTAGGCCAGGTCGCGGGTGAGCTTGATGTGCGGGTCCTGGTCGGCTCCCACCGGGATTACCACCGGTTTTGGGCCTCCGTACTGCTCCAGCTGGGGGTGAAGGATGTCGGCGCTTTGCGCCATCACGCTCTCCATGTGGGCGATGCTGGTCTCGCCGGAGAATCCGTAAATGGCTGACACCTCAGAGAAGTTAGCAGAACTCGCCAGCTCGAAGGCCAGGTTTCTCATGGGGTAGTTCTCGGACTGGAAGTAAATGTGGCCTCTGGGCTCGAATCCCTGGGCGATCAGACTCAGGATGTAATCGTTGATCCCCATTTCCCGGCATCTGCTCCAGCTGATGCCCCTAACGGCATGCGCTTCCATATCGGCAATGGCCGCAAAGGCGTCTCCTCCCTGGCTCTGGTGCCAGATGATCTCGTTCATGACCATCAGATGGCCGAAGTGGGCCCTTCCCGAGGGCATGAACCCGCTCATGACGGCGAAGGGCTTGTGCTGCTGCATGGCTCTGAGAACAGAGTCGTAGTTCCTGTGACCGAAGATGATCCGGCGTCTCATATAGGGATGCGGATGTTCGATATAAGGCAGGATCTCCTCGAAGCTCGATATCCCGAACTCCTGGAAAAGCTTTGAGTAATCATCGACGTGAACTGCGCCCCAGGGATCAAGCTTGACTTCCATGGCCGTGGGCAATGAAGCCGCTGATATATCTATCTTCTTGTCATCGAAGCGGCCCACGGCGAAGTCTTTTAATTCCAAACTTATCATATTTATTATTATGAAAAATAAATGCTTTCCCTGCCAGCTGGTCAGCTGGAGTGAGGCCGCTGTTCTGTCCAGAGATCTGGCCAGGAAAATAAAGTCGGACGGAGATCGCCCTGACCTGATTGTGGCCATCGGCCGGGGCGGTTTTGTTCCGGCAAGAGTGGTATGCGATTACCTGCTCTTCCGGGACCTGACCTCCATGAAAATAGAGCACTGGGGCATAGCCGCGACCAAAGGAGATTCTGCCCGGATCAGATTTCCGCTGTCACTGGATGTGGCTGGCCGGAGGGTTTTAATTATCGACGACGTGACCGACACCGGAGAGACTCTTCAGGTGGCCTCAGGCTACGTGAGAGAGATGGGGGCCCTGCACGTTCAAACCGCAGTCCTGCAGCACAAGCTCTCATCACAATTCACTCCGGACTACTTTGCAGATTTGATCTCAGAATGGCGCTGGATAATTTACCCCTGGGCGGCGCACGAAGACCTGGTGGGATTCTCAGAGCGAGTACTCAGCGATGAATTTGTGTCTGTTGAAGGAATTCGATCCTCCATGAAAAGCTGTTACTGCCTGGATGTAGCTCCTCAGCTGTTATCCGATGCGCTGGCTGAGCTGGTGAATATAGGGCGCGCTGAGATGAGAGACGATATGTATAGAAAAGACATGAAGCATATCGGAAAGGCATAATTTCCTGATTTCCACAAAAATAAGAAATCAAGAAATAAACTATTTATATCATAACGTATTTGTTATATACAAAATTAGAATGAGGTTATTATGAGACAGTTCTCCGTAAAAGTTTTAGATGACGGCGATAGGGAGTTCGTAGAGGTTTTAAGGGAGCTGGGCATTCCCAGGAACGTGGCCGCGATGATCACCTATCTGGCCAACGTGGAGGAAGCGACTTCCAGGGAGATAGAGATCGGCTCTAACCTCAGACAGCCTGAAGTGAGCATCGCCATGCGCACTCTCCGCAATAATAACTGGGTAGAGGAGCGGGAGATCAAGAAGGATGGAAAAGGACGGCCTATGAAGGTCTACCGGCTGACTATCTCTCTGCAGGAAATCATAAAACACTTTGAGGATGAGAAAAAGAGGGAGTCTGCCAAGACCATGGAGAGCATCGAGAAGCTCAAAGAGCTCAGCCGCGGCCTGACCGTACCCTCCTCACCCTGACGATACCACCCTTATGATGGAGATCTCACCGTCCTCGATTTCATCGTCAAGGGGAACCGGGTCTCCATCCCTCAGCACCACAACCGTTTCGGGATTGATATCCTGGGCAGCTAAAAAGTCTTCATAGGTAGACCCCTGGCCCATTTCTGCCCGGACCAGCCGGACGTCATGGCCCAGGATCAGCTTGGCGATCAGCTCTTATTTCTCCTCTTCGCCGCGGCCTCTGAGGTCTTCCAGGTTCTCTTCCATCAGCTTCTTGTGCAGGTTCTCTTGCTTCTTGCCGCCCTTTCGCTCTGTGTCCCTCTTCTTGAAGTCCGCCATGATCTCACCGCTCTTCTCCCCTCACCTGGGTAGTAATAACCTTTTCGTCAGTCCGTCCTAGTGGCCAGATAGGCCCACTGGTCATAAATTCCCTTGCTGTCACGATTGTCGATTACTTCTCCCTCAAATCCTCGGTCTGCAAAATGCTTCGCGATCAGGTCCGCCTCCTTCCGGCTGTAGGTCGTGAAGAGCAGCCTTTCCCGGCTGAGGGTGGATGCCGCCTGCAGGACCTCTCTCCACATAGGCCAGTTGGAGGAGTCGATCAGGCCCACCATAAACCCTAAAACCATGTCGAAAGACCGCTCAGGGAATATTCTGGGCAGGATTCTGGCGTCTAAGACCAGCGACCTTTGGGGGTCCATCAGCCCCCTCTTTAGGGCCTGACACAGGTCACAGCGATCGTGGTCCATGGACCAGGGTTTATGGCCCAGCCGGAGCAGAGCCTGCGTCGCCATCCCGTTGCCGCAGCCGATCTCCAGGATTTTTTGCCCAGGTGGAATCAAATCTCTAAGGAAGCCGGTGAGCCTCACAATTCGGTCCTCCACATAAAGGATTGGTCCGTCAATCTGACACCCGTCACAGAAGAGCTCTTCGCGGAGGGAGGTGGCATAGTATTCGGCCAGGGCCGCAGTGAACTCGTCTTCAGACGCCTCCAGGTTTCTGACTTCAGGGTCCTTCGTCACGGGCCAGCGGTCCTGCAGCACTTTTTGGTCTGCGTATCTGTCGGTTAACAGCAGCCAAAAATCAGCAGGCTCTCTCAGGTGGAAGGCTATTCCTTTTCCTCCGATCACAGCTGCCTCCTCAGCCTCCAGGCCGGACTCCAGGAGTTCCTGGGTGACGGGAAGAGTGGTCAGGTCCTGCCAGCTCTCCTCTGCCAGGAAGACACTGTCCTCTTCGGCTATTCCTAATATGTCGTTTAAGAGCACAGATATCGGTTTACGGTGAGAGGATAAGAACCTTCTCGCCGCCGGAACAGCTATATTATATTCCTGATTATATGTCCTTGTTTGAAGCTTGCAGATATTCCCGGTGTTGGCAGCCGGATAAGGGAACGCCTGCTGAACCATTACGGCAGTGAGGATCAGGCGCTCCTCTCTCTTTCTCAGGGAAACGTTGCCGACCTGCTGCAGATCGTCAGCGAACGCCAGGCCATAGTGGTGTCCCAGTGGGTTCGGGGGATGATGCACGGGGCAGAGCCGGGTAGCTTTTTGGCAACCGATGAGGCGGTTCGCATTTACCAGAATCTCCTCTCCAGCATATCCTCCCATGCACATACCGAATATGCCAGGATGAAGGTGAACACCCTCTTTCCATCACCATCTCCCGCCCTGCTGGCCGAGAACCGGAGGACGTCCGAGGCCGCCGCGGCCTGCGCTGAAAAGCTGCGGGGAACAGAGATCGAGAACCACCTGGGAAAGATCAGGCCGCTCCGGGTGCGGGAGGCCGCGCGGGTTCGCGGTCGGGCAATTGCCACCTCGGATGCCGGGGCCTTTAGCGACCTCAAATCCAGGGGCCTGAACCGGATGATAGACCTGCACCTGGCCGAAAGCCCGGCTGAGCTGATGGACCTGATGGGCAGCTATTCCCTGGTCACCCTGGTGGGCGATGGCGAGTGTCCGGATGGTGCAGAGCCGGCCAGCTCTATGGAAGACTGGTATCTGGTTCCGGAATCTGTGCTCAGCTACTACCAGGATAATTTGGACGTGATCTGTGCAGCTCTGGCCGCTTCCAGGCTTCTGTCTGATGCTGGAATTAACTGCTGTGCCGCCCGCAGTCCTGCGGCGGAGGTGCTTGAAGGTGCAGTTCATAAGTTGAGCCAGCCTGGCGATCCGGAGTCTGAGCGGCTATCTCTGATGCTGTCATCTCTGGGCCGCAGCCTGAACGAGGCCGTCTCCTGGTCCAACGCCGAATTGAAGAAGAGAATTGCCGCGTCCTCGGTCACTCTGGCAGGAGACGACCTCCTGGAGGCCTTGAGCCGCCGGGACGACCTGCGGGATGTATTCGAAATACGGCTGAGAGGCGTGTTTCAGGAGGTGCGGAAGGAGGCGAAGGAACGGGTGGCAACTGAGCTTGAGATGACCGGTGCTGAGAGCATCTGGCTCGAGGAGATCTTCTCATCCGAGCTGAAGTATCCCCTGGAGCTTGATCGCCGGGCGGTTCATGCTGCCGAGCAGGACCTGAGAAGCAGGATAGAGTCTCGCGGTCTGAAGGGCAAGAGGGATCTGGCCAGACTCCTGGCTGATAAGGAGGATCTTGTCCGCGACATGGTGGCCGCCCTGATGGAGTTCGATTTCATTTACTGCCTGGGAAGCTTCTCCCTGGCTGAAGGATTGTCTTTTCCGGAGATCGTCTCAGAGCCGGCCCTGGGCTTTTGTGAGGGGCGAAATCTGTTTCTGAAAGATCCCGATCCGGTCAGCTATTCTCTGGGTGCCGCAGGCTTCGTTGAGCATGAAGAAGCAGTGGCGGTTCTCAGCGGCGTGAACTCGGGGGGAAAGACCTCGCTCCTGGATCTGGTGGCTCAGATCGCGATTCTTGCTCACATGGGGCTTCCGGTTCCGGCAAGAGAGTGCCGGATATCACTCTTTCAGGAACTTTACTATTTCAGCAAGGGCCGGGGCACCCTGTCTGCCGGGGCCTTCGAGACCGCCATGCGCAAGTTCGCGGTTGTCGAGAATGAGAAACGAAAGCTGGTCCTGGCCGATGAGCTGGAGTCCATCACCGAGCCCGGAGCCTCGGCCCGGATCATCGCCTGCATGCTGGACGAATTGAACCGGCGGGACTGCGTCTCGGTCTTCGTGAGCCACCTGGCCGAGGACGTGCTCAGGTTCACGGAGACGCCGGTTCGCGTAGACGGGATAGAGGCCTCGGGCCTCGACGATCAGAACCGGCTGCTGGTGAGCAGAAATCCCCGCTACAACTACCTGGCCCGGAGCACTCCGGAGCTGATCCTGGAGCGGCTGGCCCGGACGGCCACAGGCCCTGAGCGCGAGTTTTATTCCCGGCTGCTGGCCCGGTTCAAGTGACCCTTTTATATTTAAGGGACCCAAAAACGGTCATCATGGAACTCTGGCAGATCCTGCTCATCTGTTTGCTCATGCTCCCGGCTTTCTTTCTGGCCAACTACCTGGTGGTGACCAGGATGGCGCGAAACCGGAGGGAGCGCGACGAGAGGATCGATCGTGCCGCAGCGGAGAGCGTGGCCAGAAGCTACAGGGACCGAAGGCTGAAGTACGAGTCCTGGCCGAAGTACAGGCACCCCCGGAAAAAGCAGTAGCATTGTTTGCAGGCTCTGGCGTTGCGCATTTTATTTTCTAAAAATTGGTGAATATTTATCTATTTTATACGCAGTGAGATTTGTTGCACCCCATTTTCTAACAGAAAAAATATTTATACATGATATTACTGATCTAACATCCGTACCAAAAATACCTAGGTGTGATGTAGATCAGATCTGATACTATCGCTTCCGTCAAAGGCAATGTGCTGGATATGGGATCGGACGTTGGTTTGATATGGCACCCCACTAATTCAAAAAATTTAAAACTATGTCTCGGGGGCAGAATACTGCTTCCTGTATTTCTCTTGACGCTCAAGAGACTTCTCCTAGCAGTCGTCCTTTTATCATCGCTTCATTCCGTAGTGGCCATCGATGGAAGCCTTTTCATTCCGGAACAGGTCGAGATCTGCAATCCTGAAACCTATAGCCTGACCATTGCCAATGACGGCTCGCCTGCAGATAATTTGGCAGTGTGCGTTCGTCTTCCTGATGGATTCTATTACGCCGGAAATTCAAGAATCCGCTTCAGGGGACGGGAAACAGAATGCGCACCCACAATTAGCAGCGGCTCGCTCCGGTGGCATCTGACCGAGGCCTTGTCGTCTTGTCGATACGTGGTCATCAACGAGTTCGAGCAGAACCCCGACGGGCCCGATGGAGGAAACGAGTGGGTGGAGCTGTTCAATCCGGGCACAGAGGAGATCAATCTCGCAGGATGGAAGCTGGTGGACAGCTACTATGGAAAATCAGTTGCCATATCCTCTGAAAATGTGATTTCTCCCGGCTCTTTTCTGACCCTACCCTGGAGCAACGGAACCCTGATTAACTCCCGTCAGGTGGGCATAGTCCTGTACGACTCCTCCGACAGGGAGGTGGACCGAAGTCTGGAAGGAAAAGACGAGGAAGACGACGAGAGATGTTGGGCACGAAACCCCAACGGCAAGGACCTGGACCAACCGTCTGATTGGACTTTTCAAGCCTCGACCAGTGGGTCTCATAACGGAGGTGCCTGCTTCGATCTCTATTCAGGTGAGTCGATAGTCCTATGGTTTGACCTGACCGCTGGCTGTGAGGCGAGGCCGGGACAGGCTCTATCGGCAGAGATCTCCTCCAGTGCCGGTTCCCTATCTGTCAGCTCGCCTTCGCTGGATCTGAGCCGGGCCAATCTCAGCCTGTCTCTGGTTCCCGATCGTTTCGAAGTCGCCTCTGGGGACCGGGTATCGTGGGAGATTGAGATCTACAATCAGGGAAACGGCACTGCCCATGATGTTTTAGCAAATTTAACCCTGGGACGCGGCCTGGAGCCCGAAAGCCTGGATTCGCCGGGCGGATGCTTGAACTGGAGCTATTCTGCTCTTTCCCCCGGTGGGAAGGAGGTTGTCCATCTTCGGGCCCGTGCGCTTGATGCGGTAGACTATTCGACTGCTATGCAGGTCGTTTGGGGATGCGGCCCCTGTCAGCAGCTGGTGCTGAGGTCCGATTTGGACCAGCGTACTGCGATTCAGAAGCTTCCGGATTCTTCGGCACCATTGGCCATCGGAGACTCTGTAGGCTTCCGGATTGTGGCCAATCTTCCCAAAGGGGCGAAAAATCTGTGGATCAACGACAGCATCTCTTCCGGACTGATCTACGACCAATCGAGCTTCGTGATCTCTGGAGCTGTTGTGCAGAGGGAGCTTACAAGCACGTCAGAGGACGGCTCTGCCGGAAGGTCGTGGTTTTTGGGCGATCTCGGATCGGCCAAAAGAATTGAGATCAGCTACCGGGCCCGCGTCGTAAACATCATCGAGAACCAGGCTGGAACGATCCTAAATGGAAAAGCGGCCTGCATGAGCTGGCTGGATGAAGAAGGTCCTCATATCGACAGCGATTCGGCAGGAGAGATCGCAATAGCCGAGCCGGACCTGATGCTGGAGAAGAGCGTGTCCTCATCGGCCGGTGGCGAGGGAAGCCTCATCACCTACACCATCGCCCTCTGCCACGGCGCTCAGAGCAGTTCTACGGCCTTTGACGTCGATCTGCGCGACCAGCTGCCGCCAGGCCTCCAGTACTGTCCGGGCTCCGCTAGGGTCCTCAGCGGTCCAGCGGCAGACTTCGAAGATGGTCCCGACCTGTGCTGGCATCTCGATGCCGTTTCCCGGGAATGGGTAGAGAGTTCGAAGATCATCATAAAATACAACGCCACCATGGCCGAAGCAGGCCCAGGCCAGGTGCTGGAGAACACGGCCCGCCTCTCCTGGTCCAGCGCCTCAGGACAGAATCCACATGAACGGGGCGGATCAGGCGGGCTTAACGACTACTTTCGAACGGCCAGCGCTGCCGTCAACAGCATTCGCCTTTCGATCTCCAAATCCGCTTCTCCCGATCCTGTGAGCGTGGGCGAGTTTCTCACCTATAAGCTGTCATTTCAAAATCAGGGTTCTGTAAAGGTCAGAAACGTCACCATCACCGACCGGCTCGATCCCGGTGTGGAGATGGTCGCCTCCAATCCACCACCTTTCGCGAACCATACCTGGTTCCTCCCACTGCTCTCCCCAGACGGGCCGCACGAGATCGAGATACAGGTTAAAGTCAGAAATGACCTGAGGAACGGCACCTTGCTCGAAAACCGCTACTCTATCGAGTGCGAGGGACATCCTCAGGTGGCAGGAGTGCTCCTCACCGAGGTGCTGAACCGCACCCGGCTGCAGGTCAACAAAACCGCGGCGCAGAAGTCAGTCCGACGGGGCGAGGAGATCTTCTACCAGATCACAGTCTGCAACGGAGGCGGAGAGCGGGCCAGCAATGTGACGGTAGAGGACATCCTGGACTCGAGGGTTGAGCAGGTCTACTCCTGGCCTTCCCAAACCGCCCCCGGCATCTGGCACATTGGGTCACTGGAGCCCGGAGAGTGCGCCCGAATCGAGCTGGTAGTGCGCGTTCCCAGAACCGATGTGGCCTTCTCTTCCCGGCAGGGCGTATCGGGAACGGGCTTTGCCAACGTTTTTCAGGACTTTCGCACTGCTGAAGAGCCCTATCTGCTGACCAACCGGGTCTACGTCAGCAGCGATGAAGGCCCTATGCTCTCCGACTCTGAGAAGGTCCTGATTGTGGGGGACGCCGGAACCGGGCTATCCATCCGCGATCACGGCAGCGGAAGCTGTGCCTTTCAGGAGAACTTGCGCTTTCTGTCAGCCAATAAATCCATCGCCTGGGACCAGAACATGAGCGCAGCCTTCGAGCCGGTAGGCTTTCCTGTTCCGGGAATGGAAGCAATGGAGATCACCTCCCCCTGGGCCAGGTCTGTGCGAGCCGAAAACGGCGTTACAGGGATCTATTTGAGGGATGCCGTCCGGTACGCCTCGCGATTGAAGGCCGGTTCCCGTGTATTCCTGGATCAAAACGGCTCGGAGATCGATCTGATATCCGATTTGGAGGGGCAGTCCCAGCTGCAGTTGCGAAAGAAATCTCCCTTCAAGGCCCTCAATCCGGCAAATCTGAGCTTTTCGGCCAGCGAGAGCTATCTTGGCCGGATCCTAGTATCCTTGAGCGTGCAGGAGCAGGGCCAGAGCCTGCACTGGAGCAGGTCGGCCTCAGGCTGGGGCCTGGTCGCTGCCGATAGAAAGATCGGGACTGCCCAGGGCAGCAGCGAGGCCGGAGCTGGAATATATAGCTCGTCAGAGCAGATCAGGACCGAGACCAGCTACATGTCCAAGGAGCTGGAGCTGGCCTCCCGCCCGGTCTCTCTTGGCCCTCCGTTTCCGCAACTGGGCAAAGGAATGGATTGGCGGGAAGAGATGTGGTCTCAGAGCAAGGACAGCTATGTCGGCGAAGCCTATTCCACTGTCGAACGGCTCAGGAAGAAAACCGTCTTCGGCGGCCTGAACGAGATGGAATCCGATTCGGAATTCTCCGGGAAAAGCAGTTTTCGAGCCTCTTCGGGCGGAAAGGAAAACCAGTCAACAGAGGTCGACCAGGTGCTGGCAGGCGACTATCATGTGAAAAGAAAGATCCTTCTAAAAGGCGTCTCCAGGTTCGACCGTCCTCATCTTAACCTTTCGTTAGAGGGGCGGCTTCTCAATGAAACCGTTGCCGGCTACAGGATCACCATACTGAACGACGGCAACTCTGCCCTGGGGCCGGTCCATGTGAAAGCCCTCTTCCCGGCGGGCTCCGAATTCCTGAACACCTCCCACAAGCCCTATGAGATGTCCCCGAACTCGTCTTCATGGACGCTGACCCATCTGTCCATCGGCACCTCCCTGATCCTGGATCTGGTCCTTGACATATCGAGATCTCCCGATCCGGCAGTCATGTGCATCTCGGCTTCAGGTGGTTATGGAGATCAGTGGGTCAGGGCCGAGAACTGCACCGCCCTCGGACAGAGCTGGCTGGGCTGCTGCCCCGTTGCTCCACCCGCGGATCTGGAGTACTGCAGCGACTCGGGACACTGTTTGGCGACTCTAGACGAACCCTGCGCGTGCGCCTCTGAAAACTGGATGGACTTTGAGCTGCCGGGAGGCTCCATTTCGCACTACGACTGCTTCCAAATTGATTGAACCGGTCATCTCCTCCAGGGCAACGTGATCGGGTAAGGGTCTGATCCCGCGGCCCCGAATTCCCGCGGGAAGTCGCAGATGCCGTCCTGATTGGCGTCGCTGCAAACCTGATCCATTGCCGCAAAATCCAGGTAGTGATTTCCCAGAATTGTGTTTTCTGATGCTTTGATATCCTGGGTTGTGGTGTTCTCCAACGACGCATTGCCCGCCGGCAGGACGCTATGGTTCTCGAATATGCTGATCTCATTATCTATGAGGTCGTTGAAAAGGATCTTGTTCTCCTTTCCATCTCTTATATAGATCCCATATTTATTTTTGTAGATGATATTTCCTATTATGGTATCGTTGCTGGATTGAATTGAGATTCCGGCATTTCCGCAGCCGCAGTGGCCCGATCCGGTTATATTCAGGCCCCTGATGGTGATGCCGTCTGCATTTAAGGAGACGACACTGCCTATTCCTCCGGCATCTATCACCGGAAGATCTTTTCCATCGTCCATTCCCATCAAGGTCAGACTTTTATCGATGTACAGGTTCTCCACGTATGTTCCGCTGTGCACCTGAATTACGTCTCCCTCACCGGCATCAATTATTGCTGCCTGGATGCTGGTATAATCGGCCTGGCCGGGTCCCACTTCTATTGTCGTGCCGCTTACGCATTCCAGTGCTGAAATGATCAGTATTGCAGCGAGTTCAATTTTCATCCTTTTCCTCTCCATTCTCAACTATCTATTGAGCTGCCTTGGAGTACAGACATCAACTTTTGTCAACATTGATATGCTTGTAATTCTCTGTAATATAGAGATCACGATATCTGCACCATTCTCATTTCGGCGTCCAGACGGTCTGGCCAAAGGACTGGAAGGCCTCTCTAAAACCATCAACGGTCCCAGGAAGTACATTATCAAGAAGGCCATAGGGCATAACGCATATGATTAGTCGTATCAACAAATATTTTTTAATGCAGTTAGCCGGATGAACTTTTAGAAATATCTTCCATCGCCTCAATTCGAATATCGCCTCTGTCAAATCGCAGATCGACTCACCTCTCCATCGCCCTCTTTCTCATCTGCGCCGGCATCTTCTCGATGGCATATCTGAGCGCGGTTCTGGGCATCTCGACCCTGTTGGCCACGACGTAGTCGAAGACCTCCTGCTGATGATTCCGGCTGGCCTCTTTAAGCATCCAGCCGTAGCCCTTCTGCACCAGGTCGTCCTCGTCTCTTAACAGGATATCGGCGATCTCGAAGACATCTTCCAAAAACATGCCCTTCCTGGCGGGAAGGATCAGCGTCACCGCGGAGGCCTGCCGCACCCAGCGGTTCTCCGAGCGGGCCCAGCCCTTGAGGTTCTGGATGTACTCAGGATACTGCTCGATGAAGGAGCCGATGGTGTGGTTGCAGAGGCTGTCGCACTTGGCCCAGTTGTTGACGTAACTCTCGACCCAGCGCTCGAACACCTGAAAGTCGGCAGGCTGATACGTCTTTCGCAGCGCATAGGCCCACTCTGAGGCGATGAAGGCTTCCTCCATGTAGTCGGACTGCAGAAGCTTCTCGCACAAGGAGAAGATCTTGGGCTTTTCCAGGCCCTCGATCTCCCGGAAGTGCCTCTTGGCAATATCTCTCACCGCTGCGGTCTTGACGCCGTAGACCTTTACCTCCTCTTTGAAGAACCGGTTTGAACTCTCCCTCGTCTTCTCATCCGCTGCCTGTATCAGCTCTTCCCGGATCGCCGCCAGAACTTCCAAGCCCGTCATTTCAGCATGACACCTCTTTCTGCTTTTGGTTGATGTCTTTTCGATCTTCATGCTTCATCTAACCAATGCCGGTTCCTCCAGCGACCAATTCCCGCCCGGTCATCTGTTCCTCACCGCGGGACCCTTTTATCTGTCTGCTCAGTTCTTGAAAATATTTATTGTGATTAAAAGCTTTGCCAGGAGATCTTCTGCGAATGATATTTTAGAAGCGTCTGGAAGCAGGCCTGTGAGTTGAGGCAGGAACCCTTTTTAGCGGGGCAGCTAAATATATTCCAAAAGGAGATCAAGGGACCTTCATGAAACAGCTTTCGCTAACCCCCGCAGCCGGCAAGCGCCTTATGGCCAGAGCACTGGCAGGTCATCCAGCCCTTCAATCCGCCTTGCAGTCAGGTACGGTGGCCATCGTCGCCGGCACCACCAACGGCTACGCAGCAGAAGAGATCCTGAAATCCACCGGCCAGGCTGAAGGCTTCTCACGCCGGCGGTTCTTCCGCGGCATCATCCTGCCGCCCTGGCATAAAACGACTGAAGATGGCCGGCTGGAGGACCAGAGCGGGTTTCCGGGCGATGTGATCATCGAAAAAGGCGTCTGGCAGAAGGGAAAGACGATCTTCGATGTAATCGATGAGCTTTCGGAAGGCGACGTTGTCCTGAAGGGCGCGAACGCTCTCGACCTGTCTCGCAAACAGGCAGCGGTTTTAATCGGCCATCCGAAGGGAGGGACGATACTGGCAGCCCTGCAGGCCGCAGTGGGACGGCGGGTGCAGCTGATCCTTCCCGTTGGCCTGGAGAAGCGGATTTCCGGCGACCTGAACGAGCTGGCGCGAAAGCTCAACGCTCCCGGGGCCAGCGGGCCGCGCCTGCTGCCAGTTCCGGGAGAGGTCTTCACCGAGATCGATGCCATCCGGCTGCTGACCGGCGCTGAGGCAGAGCTGGTCGCAGCTGGCGGAGTCTGCGGAGCTGAAGGAAGCGTCTGGCTCCTCCTGCAAGGCAGCCCCAGCCAGGAGGAGGCTGCAGAGAAGCTGCTCAAGAAAGCATCCGAAGAGCCGGGATTTGAGCTATGAGCAGCTAAACCATCCTCTGCATCCAGACCTCGTCGAAATCCTGCCCCTTTTTTCTCCCCACTCCCACAAAGCGCCCGCAGGGCACGAACCCGTTCTTCTGGTGAAAGCCGATGCTCCCCGGATTGAGGGAGGAGATGCTGGCCAGGATGGTCCTGATGCCCTTATGCCGGGCCCCAGAGAGCAGCTGCTCCAGCAGGGCCTTGCCGATTCCCTTTCCGGTATGCTCAGGGGCCAGAAAATAGGTGATCAGCGCCGTCCTGGAGAAGGCCGGCATGGGGCTGTAAGGGCGCAGGAACCCGAAGCCCAGAACGTTTCCACTGCCGTCCTTGCTACCAGAAAGGGATAGCCTTCGGCCATGCTTTGGAACATGGCAAAAGACTCGTAAGGAACAGGTGCTTCCGGATAGGCCGCGAATGTATGTTCCACGTAGTGGTTGAAGATGTCAATTACTGCAGGTCCATCGCTCTTGCAGACCTGCTGCAACTCGAATTCCATTATGCCAATCTCCTAATTTATGAATTTCCGCCCCGGGGTCTGAATACCTCCAGCAGCCCAAAGCGCCTTATCCCTTGAGCCATCCCAAATATCAAGCTATCTCCTCTGCAAGGCAGAGCCCTCAACCGGCAGATATATCGGCTAACCCTGGCCGATTGCCATTGGGCGTCAGCCTGTAGGCGGCCCCGTCTATCTTAACCACAACATAGTCCCCTCTGGGCATGGCATCGAAATCATGAGTGACCAGCAGAAAGGCCAGGTCGCGGGCATCGATCCTGGAATCTTCATTTTCCAGGACGAACTTCTCCAGGTCCGAATGGCTGCCCTGAACAGGAGACGCCATGAACAGAAGTGAGGCCGTGATCGAGATAACGATCAGCCGCCGGGTGGCATTGCATCTTCCGAACATTTTTCTCAAGTACCGGATTCTTAGCGCCTGGATCTTGAAAAAGTTGCTCAAGAATCCAATTCGGCCTTTGCTCTTCGCAGATCTTCTTGCATAGCTACACTGATCTTGGCCCCATCCAGGTTCGAATGCACCAGGAAGTGAAGAGTTACCGGGTTATACTTCAGCCCTTCAAGATTGGATCGGCTGAGATTGACCCCGATTAATGCCACATCTGTCAGATTTGCACCACTGAGGTCACTGCCCGAGAGGTTCACATTCGTCAGGGAGACCAAGCTAATATCAGTATCCCTCAGATCAGCGCCGCTCAGATCAACACCGTCCAGGTTCATCGATCTCAATGACGCAGCTCTCAGCTTGGCATCGTGAAAATCGGCATCTTTAATGCTCAGCAACGACATAACAGCTCCGCTCAAATCAGCATGTGATAGGTCGGCACTATCCAAGTAGGTCTTGGTGAGCCTCACGTCTCTCAACTGCGCTCTCGATAAGTTGGCGTTGGTGAGATCGGCATGATCCAGCACGACTCCTTCCATTTTAGCGCCAGATAAATTGGCTCTTGGGAGATAAGCCCTGGTAAAATCTGATCCGCTCAGATCCGAATCGTTCAGATGCACACCAAACAGCTCAGCCCGCGCGAACATGTTCCTCAGAAGCCGACTTCGGTCGAGGTGAGCCCAGTTCAACCGTGCGTTCATGAAGCTGGTGCCAATTAGACTTGTATCCTCAAGTACTGCCATGGTGAGATCTGCGCCCACAAACCTTGTGCCGCTGAGATCGGCTCCAGTCAAATTGGCACTTTCAAGGTTTGCTCCAGTCAAATCCGACCCGCTCATATCAGCTTTGGACAGATCAGAATCGTTCAGCTGGGCAATTCTTAGATTGGCACCACTGGCCTTGACATTTGTCAGATTGCACTGAACCAGGAAGGCCGCCACTAGCATGGCGCCTTCAATTTTTGCGCCCGAGAGATTTGCCCTTTCAAAACTCGATGCAGGTGCAACGCAGCCAGATAAATCTGCAAGGCTGAGATTGGCTTGGCTCAGATTGGAACCCATCATTAAGGAGCGTTTAATGTCTGCTTTGTAGAAATTGGCTTGGAAGACTCTTGCCTCAGAGAGATCGGCCCCAGCAAGATCTGCACGGGAAAAATCAGCACCAATCAGGTTGGCACCCACCATACTTGATCCCGTTAGATTGGCTCCTATTAAAGTCGAATCGCGAAGCCTGATGCGATTCATGAACGCGTCACGAATGCTAGAACCGGTCAGATCGGACAAGCTCAGGTTTGCTGCCTCCAAATCCGACATATCAAGTGCCGCCCCGGTCAGATTGGAATTGCTCATCATGACCTGATTGAGATTGCCTCCGGTCAGATTGGCGCCTTGCAGTTCGGCACCAGCCAGATCGGCTGCCACCAGGTTGGCACCTACCACAATGGCAGAAGAGAGATTCGCACCATGCAGATCGGCCTCCCTCATGTTGGCATCACTCAGGTTTGCCCCCACCAGGTTGGCGCCGGCGATGTTGGCCCTTTGCAGGTCGGTGCCGCTCAAGTTCGCATAGCTGAGATTCGATCCGTCCAGCGCCGATAGGCTCAGGTTCTGGCCGCTTATGTCCAGGCCGGAGAGGTCCTCATCCGTAAGATCGGCCTGGGCTTGAAAAGGCCGGTTGATAATCCTGCCATCAGATGGCAATCGGTCAAGGTCGATCCCATTTCGAACCAGCTCGAAGTAATCGAACATGTACTCATTGTGGACATCGGTCACCACAGGAATCTCGTCGGCAGGAACGCCCTGCAGGATTAGGATGGCGAGATCGGCAGCCATATCTCCCTGAAGGTAGCTGCTGACCATTTTTCCTCCCACAACGCCGTAACCGAGGTAAAATTCGTACACGCTGTAAAAGGGAACAGGACTCGCTTCCAGGATTAAGTGTGCGGCATCTCCATAGGTTAAAAACAGTCCGTTTCTGTCGCGATTAAAAGTCATGAGCAGGACCAGGCTGTCCTCGGAGAGTGCGGAAAGATTCGCTCGAAGCTCATCTGCGGTGAGGTTGTTCAGGTACTCGAACGATACATTGTTCTCAAAGGCGGGAATGACTTCATCCAAAACCCGCTCTGCGGCAAGGCCAGTTGCGGTCATATCATTGACTATGGCGATATGCTCGGTCTCAGGATGGAGATTCCGCATCAAGGAGATGGTATCTGCCACGTCATAAGCTTCCAGGACCCCGGTAAACCCGGTCTTGCCCTGCAGCATCCAATCGTCGAAGTACACTACGCCGCAGAAGACCACAGGCGTTTCAGGAAAGATCTCGTCTCGATAGTCGAGCAGGAAATTGAATGCATCGGTGTCGCAGGAGATGATCACATCGAAGCGACGATCTTTGTATTTCTCGATAAACCGTTCCTTCAGATCGGCTATTCGGGCGGCATCTGGTTCTATTCGCTTGGTGTCCATATACTCAGTGGTGAAACGGGCGGAAGGCATCTTCATGGCGAAGTGAAGCTTTATCTCAGAAATGATATTGTCCTCCCACTGCATGCCGGGATTATAGGAGGCAAGGATCAGAACCTCCTTGGGTCCGGATTCCTTCACGGAGACGGAAGCTGCAGGGTGAAAAAACAATAGCGTGACCAGCAGGCCTATGAGCAGGAGACGACTGATCGAGAACATATTCATATGCCAATGATATCGCTTGACTATTAAAAAAAGTTTTTGCACCAGATAGTCAAAACATCCTGACGGGCTTATGAATGACCTCGCGGGAGACGGTCAACCTTAAGGTCCAATTACGCCTTCAGGGCGGCACTATAGGCACTATATATTTCAAAAAAATTCTTTAGTAAGCTCCGGGCAACATCTCCAAAAAAGATGATGGCCCTATAAAAACTCGAAGGAATTTATCATCTCTTTGGCGTCGTCTTCGTACTGAGAATAGCTATCTTCCAGGGCATTGTAGGTCAGAATGTAGGCTTTGTCGTCCAGTATGGTGTAAGCCAGGAGAACCTGGTAAGGCACCTGATCTACGGTAACGGTATAGGCCAGCACATGGGCAGGCTGATCAGAGAGCTGAATATCGCCTTCGCCCAGTGACTGGAAATCGGGATAGGAGCGCTTCAGGTTGTCGAGAACCACCAGCGTGTAATAGTCCAGAGAGACCGTCTGATCGGAAGGCAGTTTTTCGATCTGCGCGGTCACATAGTCCAGAGGATCATCAAAGTCCTCTCCAGGCGCGAGGAAGCCCACCACAATCCCCAGCTCGTTCGAATCCGACTCCTGGGCGATCCAATCTGAGGGATAGGTCATTGCAAATCCATAATTGGCGTTCTCGTAGAGCTCGTATCCGTCCATCTCGGACAGCGTTAGCGCGCCACTGGTGTCAACCGGCTCTTCCTCGGTTACATTGTCGTACACCTCACCGGAGTTTTCCGGCAGCACCGGACAGGACTGAGCCTGGCATCCCGCCAAAACCAGGATGAACGCCAGCAGCAACAGGCCCGTTAAGATCTTAGTGTTCATGAGGTTCACCTCTTGAATTGCGTGAAGTCCTTCGATGGTCAATCCGGTAGTAAATAGCTTTCCGGCTGTACCTGCCAGGTTACTTTCGCCCTCCCCAGAGAGGCTAGTTATAGCCGATAAATAGATGATTCAAGCGATTCCTTTATTACTGAAGCATGCAATACTTGCTAAAAAATTTTGAGTGAGTTGGAGCGCAAAGCCAATAAAGGCGGGATGAAATACTGCTCTAACAGATTGATGATCGAGAGGATGAGTTATGTTCCTGCAGCTTAGAGGGGATGGGCGTTGAGCAGCAGAATCGTCCAGCAGACACTGGAAGGGCTGGCCGTTTCTGCCATGCCCAGGGTGAGGACCACCGATGGGCATCTCCTGGACTGGGACCGGGATGCCATAGCCAAGCAGCTTATTAAGGAGACCAAGCTATCAGAACAATTTTATAAAGTTTCCAGCATCAGCGAAGAGGAGGCCCGCGACATCGCCCGCGAGGTGGAGCGGCGTGTGCGCTGGATGAACGTGAAGTACCTGAGCGGCCCGCTGGTCCGCGAGATCATGAACGTGGTGCTTTTGGAGAGACACCATCCTGAGTGGCGCAACATCTGCACTCGTGTCGGCACCCCGGTCTTCGATGCCCACCTAATCGACATCGGCACGGGCTTTGAGTCCAAGGAGAACGCCAACCTGCAGGAGAACGCCGAGACCTCCCACAAGAAGAAGGCGGACAAGATCAGCAAGGAGCAGTACCTGCTGCTGCTGCCGCCATACCTGGCCGACCGCCATCTGGCCGGGGATCTGCACATCCACGACCTGGAGTATTTTGGAACCAGACCGTTCTGCCAAGATTGGGACCTTCGCTATTTCTTCTACTACGGCCTCATGCCCGACGGCCTGGGCACCAAGGCATCCGTTGCCGGCCCGGCCAAGAAGGCAGAGGTGGCGATCCTGCATGCCGTAAAAGCGCTGGGCAGCGCCCAGACCAACTTCGCCGGAGGCCAGGGCTTCTACAATTTCCTGACCTTCATCGCCCCCTACTTCGAAGGGCTCGCCTACAAGGAGATCGAGCAGCTGATGCAGATGTTCGTCTACGAGATGACCCAGATGATGGTGGCCCGCGGCGGCCAGCTGGTCTTCTCCTCAGTGCAGCTGACGCCGGGAGTGCCCACGCTGTGGAAGGATAAGCCTGCAGTATATGCGGGCCGGGTCTGGGACGGATCTTCTCCGGAAGCGCCGCTGCGAACCTACGGCCAGTTCGAGAGAGAGGTTCGCCTGGCCTTCAAAGCCCTGATGGAAGTCATGCTGAAGGGAGACCACTGGGGAAAGCCGTTCAACTTCCCCAAGCCGGAGATCAGCCTGGAGCCGGACTTCATGAAGGAGGACGGGAGCTTCAACGCCTCACACCCCGACCTTCCCACCTACCAGGACCTGTATCTGCTCACCTTCAAGCTGGCAGCCGAGTACGGAACCCCCTACTTCGACAATCAGCTTCCCGCGTATCGCGGAGCGGGCAAGGGCATATCGTGCTACCAGTGTTGCGCCTACCAGTTCGCCGCTACCTATGACAGCGACTCCCAGTTCGACGATAAGCTGCAATTCAAGGACGGCATGCACTTCTCCATGGGGTCCTGGCAGGTGGTCTCGCTGAACTGTCCCCGTGCCGCCTACCTGGCCCGCGGCGATGACGAGCTGCTGTTCGAGTACCTGCGAGAGCTGATGGACATCTCCGTGGACATATTCAAGGTCAAACGGGAATGGATGAACCAGATAGTCAAGAACCACCGCATGCCGTTCGCCATGCAGCAGCCTCGCGACCCGCAGAACGGAGAAAAGGGCTCGGTGGCAGTCGACCTGGAGGGATTGGTCTACACCATCGGCGTGGTGGGAGTAAACGAGATGGTGCAGTTCCACACCGGATGCCAGATGCATGAATCCAGAGAGGCCTGGAAACTGGCGGTTCGGGCCATGACCGAGATGGAGATTTACTCCAAAAAGCTCTCCGCCCAGCATGGCATGACCATTGCCCTCGCGCGCACCCCCGCCGAGACCACCGCGCAGAGATTTGCGGTCTCAGACTTGATCCATGAGGAATTCAGGGACTGCGCCGAGAAGGTGGTGAAAGGAGACCTGGCTGCGGTAGAGAGGGACATTCAAAAAACTCGCGATCTCCCGGTTTACTACACCAACGGCACCCATCTTCCCCCCAGCGCCGGGATCTCTCTCTTCGAGAGGGCCAAGCTGGAGCACGTCTTCTTCCCCATAGTCGACGGCGGAAATATCTTCCACATCTTCCTGGGGGAGGCCACTCCCGATCCCCGCGGCCTGATGGACTTCGGAATGAGGCTGGCTAAAGAGACGCAGATCGGGTACTTCACCTTCACCAAGGACATGACCGTGTGCCTGGGATGCTATCAGGTCTCGGCCGGCCTGAAGGATCAGTGTCCCAACTGCGGCTCGGCGAAGGTGGATCACATCAGCAGGATCACCGGTTACCTGCAGGCGGTCAGCGGCTGGAACAGTGCCAAGAAGCAAGAGCTGAAAGATCGCAAACGCTACGACGATCTGAAGTAAGCGATGCCTGACGAAAACTATATATCGGATATACCTACTGGTGAATTTGCCAGTGCGGCAAATTGGAGGACAAAATAATGGTAGCAGTAGTCAACAGAGAGGAATGTGTAAGCTGTGGAACGTGCGTCGAGGAGTGCCCCCAAGAAGCCATCTCCCTGGACGACGAAGAAATAGCAGTAGTTGACAAGGAAAAGTGCAACGAGTGCGGCACCTGCGTCGAGGCTTGTCCATCCGAAGCCATCAGCATGGAATAATTGCGCCGCTCATTCCTTTTTTTAACGACTAATTTTTCCCCGCTCCGGCTTGGTCGGATATGACATCATAGAGCTGATCCCAATCCAGAGTTGTGGCTACGCATCCAGATTTTGTTAAGGGCACCCCTTGAGCCGGTATATCGTGGCTGTGGCAGAGGTCCAGGCCCTCCTTGATCTCCATCTGGCAGCCCACGCCAACGATGGCCCCCGGCCGGTATTTCTTGATAATCCTCTTTATGAAGCTCGAGCCGGGGACTATGAAGAACTTGTAGCCCATGGATTCCGCCCTCCTCTTGGCCTCCCCAACCTCGCAACGGCCGCAATTCACGCATTTGATGCCCTCCGGAGTCAGCTTGGCGGGACACTCCGTGCTGCGCACGCACTGGGGCATGAATATGAACCTCTTCTCGATCGGCACCTCCAGAAACTTGGTCCGGTTGACGTAGTTTCTCAAGCGCACCCCAACATCGTCCACGATTGTGTAGTCCGCCCGCATCAGCCAGAAGATGGGCTTTATCACGCTCTCCAGCAGGCTGATGCTGATGAGCATGAGCTTGGCCGCGAAGAAATGGCCGGTCCTAAATGAGTACAGGATGAGCACGGCCCCGATAATGGAAAGAATCAGTACCAGTGCCGCTAGAAGAACCACAGACTTGCCCACTAGGTAGAAGAGATGATCCAGGTACCCGATGAGCATGAACTGTGAGTTATGCTCAGGGTTTATAAAACATGGCAGTGTCAAGTTCTAGCACGGCCGGGCGGATGCGAGGCCGCGGCGCAAGATTTTTATTCCATGTGGCCAGGAGGTTAATGCCTTCGCATTTATGAATTCTATGAGGATAAAAAATGGCCAGAATGCACAGCCGAAAGAAGGGTTCCTCTAGATCACGACCTCCGGCGATTGCCAAGAACCCGGAGTGGTGTGACACATCCAAAGAGGAGCTCGAGAAGCTCATTATGAAGCTTCACAACACCGGCCTATCGCCCAGTAAAATAGGCCTCACGCTGAGAGATCAATACGGAATACCGAGCGTAAAGCTCATCACGGGCAAGAACCTGAACCGCGTCCTCAAGGACAACAGTGCCCTTCCGGAGATACCGGAGGATTTGGGAAACCTCATGAGGAGGGCCCTGCACATCAGGAGACACCTGAAGAACAATGCTAAAGATGTCCACAATAAGAGGGCGCTGCAGCTCATCGAGAGCAAGATCAGACGGATGGTGCGATACTACCACAGCTCGGGAAGGCTAGCCAAGGGCTGGGAGTACAAGCCAGAGATCGCTGAGATGCTTGTTACATGAATAGGCTCGACAAGACTGCAAACACCATCGCCAATTCGATCTTGCGTTGCGACAGCATGCGGGTGATCTCGCACAACGATGCCGACGGGATCACCTCAGCAGGTCTGATCTGCAACGCTCTTTTGAGAGCAGGAATACCGTTTCAAGCTACGCTTCTAAACCGGCTGGACCAGAAGGTGGTCGACTCGCTGGAGGGGCCGATGGTCTTTTGCGATATGGGCAGCGGCAAGCCGGAGCTGATCTCCCGGGTGAAGGGGGACTGCTTCGTCTTGGACCACCACCGCCCGGTGGGAACTCTTCCCTGCATGCACTTGAACCCCCATCTCTTCGGAATAGACGGGGCGTTTGAGCTCAGCGCCGCAGGCACCGTCTATTCTGTGGTTCGCCACATGGGAGACAACGCCGATCTGGCCGGCCTGGCCCTGGTGGGAGCCATGGGAGACCGGCAGGCCATGGTCGGCGCTAACAGGGCCATACTGGAAGAGGCCGTATCTGCAGGTGCCGTGGAGGTCAGAGCCGGCCTGAAGATGTCCGAAGACGGCCCGGCAGAAGAGGTCTTTTCGCGCTCCGTGGAGCCGTTGATGGATATCACCGGCGATTCCGAGAAGATCCGGGAGTTTCTCCGGTCGCTGAAGGTGGAGGGCGAAGTCCAGAGCCTGGAAGGAGACATGCTTTCCAGGCTGTGCACCGCTCTTACCCTCAAGCTGCTGGTTCAGGGAAGCTTTGCCGCCGATTCCGTGATCGGAGAAGTGATCAGGCTCAAGCGAGAGGTAGTGGAAAACTCGCTGGAGATGGTCCAGCTGCTGAACGCCTGCGGGAACAGGGAGGTGCCAGGACTGGGGCTAACCCTGTGCCTTCGGGACCGGAGCGCTCTGCCGGAGGCACAGAAGTTCGCCTCTGAGTATCGCGGCCACATCCTGCGGGAGATCAGGCTGCTGCGGGACCAGCACAAGGACCTGAAGAACATCCGTTACCTGCTGCTGGACGACATGGAGGCTGGTGCGATAGTGTCCGGCCTGGGCATTCGCTACCTCTACACCGACCGGCCGCTTCTCACCCTGAACCGCAAGGAGGACATAGTCAAGGTATCGGCCCGTGGGAACAAGCTTCTGGTGGCCTCCGGACTGGACCTCTCAATCGCCCTGAAGAGCGCCGCCGAAGCGGTAGGCGGAAACGGCGGCGGGCACACCGTGGCCAGCGGAGCTGCAGTTCCTCCCGGAACCGAGGACCGGTTCCTGGCCCTGGTGGACCAGATGGTTGGAGAGCAGCTTTCAGCCGCATCCGCAGGTTCCGCATGATCCGGGCCCGGATGGTCTTTTGCGGGAAGGGCGCAGAAGAGATCGCCAGATCGCTAGAGCCCGACAACCTTCCCGGAATGCACCTGGACGTGACTGAAGACTGCTTCAGTCTCACCTTCGCTGTGGAGAAGACAGGCACTCTGCTGTCCACGGCCGATGATCTGCTCATGAATATTAAAATAGCTGAAGAGACGCTAGTCTCTCTGGAGGAGAGATGAAATTTCACCTGGAGGCCAGCTTTCGTCTGAGCGGCGATGCCTCAGCCGCAGAAGTGGACATCGCCAAGTTCCTGGACGAATCAGGCCCGATCTTGCAAAAGGGCGCGCCAGAGGGGCATGGCGCCCGAATAATCAACTGGAAACTTGATAAAAACCGAATCGATCTGACCATCGAGAGCGACCGCTTTGTCCGCGCCCACGACGCCCTGCTGAGGCTGCGCCGGCCGCTCTCCGAGCTGCTGGGAAAGAAGCACCGCATCGGAGTGCGCGGCTTTGACCTGAACAGGTTCCAGATAGAGGTTGAGTCCGACCGCCCAATCGAGCACAAGATACCCTACGTGCGGGATATGAAATTCGAGAACGGCTGGCTCTACCTAGAGCTGGACGTGGGTCCTGCAGGAACCCTGGGCCAGTCTGAGATCGAGAACCGCATTCCTGACCGCATCGTGAGCCTGCTGGAAGAGAAGCTGCAGACCTACGGCGGCAAGGCCGAGCACTGGGAGCTGCTCTGGGAAAGCGTTGCTCGGGAGCCCAAGTTCAGCCGCGACCCGACGGAGGAGATGGTCAAGCAGGGCTGGATCAAGCACGGAGCTTCCCGAGGCCAGTGGATCTACGGTCCTGAAGCTACCCACGTGTTCCGCACCTTCGAGCAGATAGTGCTGGACGAGATCATCCGGCCTTTGGGCTACCGGGAGATGATCTTTCCCAAGCTGGACACCTGGGACGTCTGGAAGAAGAGCGGGCACGCTCAGGGCGTATATCCGGAGATCTACTTCGTCTGTCCTCCCAAGACCCGCGACCCGGCCTTCTGGGAAGAGGTCATGGACTACTACAAGGTGACCCACGAGGTGCCTTTGGAGCTGGTCAAGGAGAAGATCGATGTTCCCATCGGCGGCATGTGCTACGCCCAGTGTCCCACCTTCTGGGGCTTTTTGCAGGGCACAACTCTTCCTTCCAACGAGCTGCCGGTGAAGGTGTTCGACCGCTCCGGAACCAGTCACCGCTACGAATCCGGCGGCATTCACGGCATCGAGAGGGTGGACGAGTTTCACCGGATCGAGATCGTGTGGCTGGGAACCAAAGAGCAGACCCTGGAAGAGGCCGAGAAGCTGAAGGCCTGCTACAGTCACATCTTCGAGGACATCCTGGAGCTCACCTGGAGGATGGCCTGGGTCACTCCCTGGTTCATGGCCCAGGAGGGAAAGACCGGGCTCTCGGAGATGGCCGGGGCCGGAACCGTGGACTACGAGGCGGTTCTTCCCTACAACGGCAACTGGATCGAGTTCCAGAACCTGTCGGTGAACGGCGAGAAGTACCCCAAGGGCTTCACCGTCAAATCCCAATCAGGAGATTCGCTCTGGTCCGGGTGCAGCGGTGTGGGCCTGGAGCGCTGGACTTCGGCCTTCCTGAGCCAGAAGGGGCTGGACCCTGCGAACTGGCCGGATGCCTTCCGAAAGCGCTTCGGCGAGATGCCACAGGGGATCAGGTTCCTCTGATCCCTGCACTAGATTTTTTCTGACGTTCAGCTGTTCGATTCTTGGAACGCAAGGTAGACCTAATTCCCACACTCCCGCCCAAGTTCAGGATGAAGGACCGGTCTCGACATGTCCCAAGTTCTGTGCCTCATTTTCCGGAAGTCTGGCCGGGCGACTATCTGTACCGCTCAGAAGGGCAGAGGCCTAACATCCGGTAAGCCTCCCGGGACCTGCCCCTGGAAGCCGCCCAGAGTCATTAATTATTTTTAGCATTATTATCCTTAGGTATTGCTTGTAAATGATCGCCAGCTACAATCAGCTGCCGGCCGAAGTCCTGGAAGATCGTGCCTGTGAAGCGATCTCAAGGCTACAGGCCTGTCAGATCTGTCCCCGCCGCTGCCGCATAAACCGGCTCAAAGACGAGCGAGGATTCTGCCGCATCGGCCGACTGGCCAAGGTGTACAGCTATTCTCCCCACTTCGGCGAAGAGCCACCTCTGGTCGGCAGCAGCGGCTCCGGAACTATCTTCTTCTCCGGCTGCAACCTCGCTTGCGTCTTCTGCCAGAACTACGACATCAGCCAGCAGGACAGTGGAAAGGAGACCCGCGCCGGAGATCTGGCGCAGATGATGCTGAGGCTGCAGGATCATGGATGTCACAACATCAACTTCGTGACCCCCAGCCACGTGGTGCCTCAGATCCTGGAAGCCCTGGTGCTGGCCAGGGATGAAGGGCTCTCCGTCCCTCTGATCTACAACAGCGGGGGCTACGACAGCGTGGAGACGCTGCAGCTGCTGGAGGGAATAATCGATATCTATATGCCCGATGCCAAGTACAGCTCAGACGAGCTGGCCCGCAAGTACTCAGCCGCGCCCGAGTATGCCAGGCACATGAAGGCGGCCGTAAAGGAGATGCACCGGCAGGTGGGCGACCTGGTGCTGGACGAAGATGGGATTGCCGTGAGAGGACTGCTGGTCCGCCACCTGGTGCTGCCCCACGACCTGGCCGGCACCACAGAGGTGGTCAGATTCCTGGCAGAAGAGATATCCCCCAACACCTACCTCAACGTAATGGCCCAGTACCGTCCGGTGTACGATGCCTTTCGCTATCCGGAGCTCGACCGGCGAGTAACGCTGGCGGAGTATCGGGATGCTGTGAGGCTGGCTGCGGAGGCGGGCCTGGTGCGCGGTCTGGAATGCTTTTAAAGCCTATGCCGGGCCAATATTTATCAGATGAAGCCCTTCGAGTACCTGGAGCATACCGCCGATGTGAAGTTCCGCGCCTACGGAAAAAGCCCGGAGGAGATGCTGGAGAACGCCGGGGCCGCCCTCTTCAACGCCATGATCGACACCTCCCAGGTCAGAGCCGGCAAGACCTGGAAGGTGACGCTGGAAGCCCCCGATCTGGAGCAATTGGCCTACCGCTGGCTCTCGGAGATCGTCTTCCTGTTCGAGACCGAGTCGGCAGTGTTTTCGAAATTTCGGGTGCGGCTCTCTCAGGATCGGGAATGGACGCTGGAGGCGGAGATCGAAGGAGAGACGATCGACCTCGATCGACACTCCTTCTTGAGCGAAGTCAAAGCCGTGACCTGGCATCAGTTCCAGGTAAAAAAGAACAGCCTGTGGTGCTTGCAGGCCATTTTGGATGTGTGAATCATGCTCAATAAGATTGAAGAGAACATCTACGAGGTTCCCCTCGACCACCGGCCGGGAATGAGGGTTCCGGGGAGGATATTCGTCTCCTCATCCCTGCTGGACCTGGTGGAACCGGGAACTATAGACCAGGTGGCCAATGTGGCCACGCTTCCTGGAATCGTCAAATTTTCCATGGCCATGCCCGATGCCCACCTGGGCTACGGCTTTCCCATAGGTGGAGTGGCCGCCTTCCGCGAGGACGGCGGGGTCATCAGTCCGGGCGGAGTGGGCTTTGATAT
Organism: Methanotrichaceae archaeon; assembly: GCA_013178225.1. GTDB lineage: Archaea > Halobacteriota > Methanosarcinia > Methanotrichales > Methanotrichaceae > JABLXE01. The sequence continues at coordinate 81,211 of JABLXE010000009.1, read as the reverse complement.
CAACTGCGGGGTGCGGCTGCTGCGCTCCGACCTGGAATACAAGACCGTCCAGCCGCTGATCTCAACCCTGGTCGACGCACTCTTCGAGGCCGTACCTTCAGGCGTCGGGGCCACCGGACGGCTTCGGGCCACCGATAAGCAGCTGACCGAGTCCTTCCTGGCCGGAGCCAAATGGGCGGTGGAGGAGGGCTACGGCACCAAAGAAGACCTGGTGCACTGCGAGGAGAACGGCTCCATGGCCGGAGCGGACCCGGCCCAGGTGAGCGTCAAGGCCCGCAAGCGCGGCCGCCCCCAGCTGGGAACGCTTGGGAGCGGCAACCACTTCCTGGAGATTCAGCGGGTCGAGGAGATCTTCGACCAAAATACCGCCAAAAAATTCGGGCTGTTCAAGGGACAGATCACAGTCATGATCCACTGCGGCTCTCGCGGGGCAGGTCACCAGATCTGCACCGACCACCTGGAGGTCCTGGGAAGGGCGGTGCAAAAGTACAAGATCGACATTCCCGACAGGCAGCTGGCCTGCGCGCCCCTGGGCTCGCCGGAGGCCAAGAGCTACTTCGGGGCCATGGTCTGCGCTGCCAACTACGCCTGGGCCAACCGGCAGATCATCGCCCACTGGACACGAGAGGTGTTCGACAAATATTTCGGCTCCCCCAAGCTGGATTTGGTGTACGACGTGGCTCACAACGTGGCCAAGATCGAGGAGCACAACGTGGATGGCGGGCGGGAGAGGCTGTACGTGCACCGCAAGGGCGCGACCCGGGCCTTTGGACCCAGCCGGGAAGAGGTGCCGGAGGTGTACAGGGATGTGGGCCAACCGGTGCTGATTCCGGGAAGCATGGGAACCGCGTCCTACGTACTGTGCGGAAACGACCGGGCCCTGGACCTCACCTTCGGATCGGCCTGTCACGGCGCGGGAAGGATCATGAGCCGCAGCCAGGCGCTCAAGACCTACACCGGCCAGGACGTGAAGGCTTCACTCTCCATAAAGGGAATCAAGGTCCGGGCCACCAACCCCAAGATGCTGGCCGAGGAGGCTCCGCAGGTGTACAAGCCCTCGGTGGAGGTGGTGGACGTGGTCCACAACCTGGGGATCGCCACCAAAGTCGCCCGGCTGGTGCCGCTGGGAGTGACGAAGGGATAAATCAAGCTGGCAATTGCCAGAATCCAAGGCATGAGATGAAAGCACCGGGAGTTGAGGGCGCGCAACTCTAACCCTATTTCCCATTGTAGGGCAGGCGAGCAGATGCTCACAAAAAAATTCACTCATCCATGCAATCAACTCCCAGGAGCTGGTCCGATCACTCATACTACAAGCGATCGAAGTTATTCAATATTTTAATAAGTTATTTTAATATCAAAAAAGTTTTATACTATCGAAGTAACAGATACCGAAAAGGGGATGAAAATGTCACGAAGCTTCAATTTTGAGCCTGGCAGGAAGGTATGGATTTATAAAGACGGCGAAGAGGAAGAGGCATGGATGCTATTTGATTCCTGGAAAGAGGAGGCCAGGGAATTCCTGAACCGTTACTACGGCGGGGAGGCGCTATTTCTGCTAAAGAAATTAAAAGAGGTAGAGCCGCCAACAATGATTGCCGTGGGAATAGTGAGGGAAACTGCGGAACCGGAAGCAAGGCCTAAGATGGATTTATCCGAAGAGATAAATGAGACCTTGTTCCAAACAATAGCCAGGCTAAACAAGGAATTGGACGGATAGGCGCATTAGAATCGATCCCAATTCCAGATTCTTGGAACATCCCAATCATTTTTTTATTTGCTTTTTGCTGGCAGGGGGAACTTTTAAGAGGAAAATCATTTGACTTTATTTCCGATGACAAGGCCTGCAATCATAATCCAAATGTATTTTATCGCTCGGGCATTAGCGTCGATTGAATGACCTGAACCTAGGGGAGAAACTCAAAAATGGATTTGCGCGTGGTCCTGTTGGAGCCCCTTTACGATGGAAACGTGGGATCTGTGGCCCGGGCCATGAAGAACTTCGGCTTCTCCGAGCTGGTGCTGGTTCGGCCCTGCCAGATCGACGACTTCGGCCGGGCCATGGCCTCACACGCCAGAGACCTGCTGGAGAGCGCCCGGACAGCCGGAAGCCTGGAAGAGGCTCTCGATGGGGCCAACTTGACCGTGGGCACCACCGGAAAGCGCATGGGCAACGAACAGAGACACCTGCGGCTTCACCTGCGTGTTCCCTGCCTCACGCCAGCCCAGCTGGCGGAGAAGCTGAAGGGAAAAGATGGGACCGTGGCCCTGCTGCTGGGAAGAGAAGACATCGGCCTCACCAACGAGGAGTTGGCGGAGTGCGACATGGTGGTGTCCATTCCCACCAGCCCTGACTACCCCATCATGAACCTGTCCCACGCCGCCACAGTGCTGCTCTACGAGCTGTCCCGGATCGAAGATGGAGATGGAGATAGGGATATGGCCAGCCCGCTGAGCCTCAGGCTGTTGCAGGACCGTGGCCGGGATCTATTCTGCGAGGCCGGATATCCCGAGCACAAGGTGGAGTACAGCCTGCTGATGCTCCGCCGCATCCTGGGCCGGGCCGAGCTGACCGAGCGGGAGGCCAGGACGCTTCTGGGAATCATCAAGAGCCTGCGCTGGAAGATAGACGGCGGGAAGGGCGATTCCGCAGCGGCTCCGCTAAAAGAAGAGAAGGACGAACTGCCTTGAAAAACTTTAAAAAATGATCAGTCCATCCGCCTGGGCTTCTTTAGGGCACCCTCCACCGCATCGCGGATGATGTAGCCCGCTTTGTGCAGCACCGTGTCGCCCAGCTCAGAATCGCGTTCCATGGACCCCGTGCAGGGATAGGCGTGGTGGGCCTCTGAGATCCTCTCCCGCAGGTCCGGCTGGTCGGTCTCCAGCCCCAGCATTCTCTTGGCCACGTACCAGGTGGACCCGCAGGGCGCGCTCCGGACCACGTTGGCGGCTGTGATCACGTCTTTTCCCTCCCGGCTCTTCTGCACCGTGAACTCAATCACCGGATCGCCGATCTTCGACTCCTTCAGGAAGGCGGCTATTACCGGCTTTTTCGGATCGGGTGCCAGAGCGCAGAAGGGCTTGGCAAATGCAGCCTCCATCCCCAAAGAAGCGGCCTCCTCCTCCAGCTGCCGTCTCTGGCCCAGCGGAAGCTGGCTCGGAGACTCCGAGCCGCCCACCACGCCCTTTATCCCGGCCTCCTTGAGCCGGGGAAGAAGCCCGAAGAGCAGGTCGGGATGGACATTGATTACCAGCGCTATGTCCGCCTGGGGAATGTCCTTGGGAAGGAGGGGATCCGGGTCATCGATGAAGTCGCCTAAAGACGCAGGGTCCGGCATCTCCATCAAGGCCACGATGTCGGGGGAGAGATTCGGCGCTACTGTCCGGCACTCGGTGCAGGCCTCACCACAGGATATGCAGAACCCGGAGTAGTTGACCAGGTTTCCAACCACACGCTCTCCAAACTCGCCGCTGTAGAATACGATTAACTTCAAGGCTTCACCAACCACATCCTCTACCGGTCCTCTAATGTTGGCAGCCAAAGGAAAAAACGTTTGCGGAAGCCCGAGGAGAAAACCGGGCCTCCAAATCGACTTCAGGCAGCAGGAGCTTCTTCTTTGCCGGACATGGCCTGGTGAGCCGCATAAATGATTCCTCCAAAGCCCAGGGATATGGAGATGAAGCTCACCAGCGCACCAAGGTAAGGCACCAGGAACAGGATGTTCAGTATCACGAAGCCGATGGTGAAGAAGGCCAGGTTGTTCTGGCTGATCTTAACCGCCCTGCCGATCCACCGTCCTAGAGAGAAGGAGACGAAGGTTCCGGAGAGCATCATGGCCAGCATCACCAGCAGGAGAGAAAGCCCGGCGATGGGGAGGCCGACCACGGTTACCGCTACCAGCAGGATGGCGATGAAAGCGGCAATCAGGGCTACGAAACCGACGATGGTCCTCACCACCGGAGAGGCCATTATCTCACCGTCTACGGCGGTGAAAATTCCCGGCAGGATGCGAACCAGGATCAGGCCCAGAATGAAGTAGCCTATGATCATCAGCCCGGCGAAGAGGTTGATCCTGTCAAGAGGCTCAGAGGGGCGCTCTCTCTCGTGCCTCTCGGTCTGATAGAAGTCTACCTGGGAGGCATTTCCGCGGTTCTGCAGGCTGTTCGCGCTAACGGTCAGCGTGCCGTTGATCTGACCGGCGTTGACCACATTCCCCCCAGCGATCAGGGCATCGCGTGCGATCTCACTGCCGCGGAGAATATTGACCTGGCCTCCTGCGGCCACCAGATTGGTCCCTACACTGCCCCCCTGGTTCACTGTTCCACCTGCAGCCATCACCTTTCCGCCAATATCGGCGTTGACATAGACCTGGCCGCCGGCAGCCAGGAGGTCGCCCTTGATGGGAGCGTTGACGTTTACGGTTCCGCCGGCAACCACCGCTGAGTCCACCGGGGCGTTGATATTGACGATATTGCCAGCGGCAAACACATCATCATCAACGGGAGAATCTATGGAGACGATCTCCCCTGAAAAGGTCTCAAGCCCCAGACCTGCGGAAGAGAGCAGGACCAGAGCCGGAATAAGCAAAATTAAGGCAGAGAATTTCATCATTTTCACCATATATGATTACAATCTTCTCCAATAAAAGACCTATGTAGGTTTGTAGCCTCGAATATCCGAATCCGCGTACGCAATCGATCCATGACAAAGATGATATCCGGGGCGGGCCTTGGCAGAGAAGAGAGATGGTTTTGAGACGAATTCCCGAGCTGCTGGCCCCGGCGGGATCGCCCGAGGCCCTGAGAGCGGCGGTGGCTGCAGGTGCAGATGCTGTTTACCTCAGCGGCAAGAAGTTCGGAGCCCGGAAATTTGCAGCCAACTTCGATTCATCCCAGCTGGAAGAGGCCGTAAAATACGCCCACCTGCGCGGAGTCAGAGTTTATGTGACCGTGAACATACTGGTGAGAGACCAGGAGCTTCCCGAGGTGGCGAGATACCTGCTCCAGCTCTACGAGACGGGAGTCGACGCTGTGCTGGTGCAGGACCTGGGTGTCGCAGCCCTGGCCAGAGAGATTGCACCCGGCCTGGAGCTTCACGCCTCCACCCAGATGACCGTTCACAACAGGGAAGGCCTGGCCTTTGCAGCAGGAAAAGGGTTCAAGCGAGCCGTTCTTTCCCGGGAGGTCTCCATAGATGAGATCGAGGCCATGGCCAGAGGCCTGAACATCGGGCTGGAGGTTTTCGTTCACGGTGCACTGTGCTACTGCTATTCCGGACAGTGCCTGCTATCCTCGGCCATAGGCGGGCGCAGCGGAAACCGGGGGATGTGCGCCCAGCCCTGCAGGAAGCCCTATGTGCTGCTGCAAGGAGAAAAGGATCGATACGGTAGGCCTTCCGGCCTCTCAGCCCTTCCCCTAAAGGAGAAATACCTGCTCTCCACCCGCGACCTCTCTGTCTACCGCCATCTGGACAGGATCGTCCGCTCTCCGGTGCAGTCGCTCAAGATCGAGGGCCGCATGAAGTCGGCGGAGTATGTGGCCATTGTGACCGATGTCTACCGCCGGGCACTGGACGGAATAGCACACGGCAAATGGAAGCCCTCCCCAGAGGACGGGAGAGATCTTGCTCTGGCGTTTAACCGCGAATTTACCGAAGGGCACCTGCTCTCGGCAAAGGATGTCATGGGCCGGGAGATGTCCGATAACCGCGGACTGCTGATAGGAACCGTGACCTCGTACAACGCCGGAACGGCCGAGGCGGCGGTGAAGCCCTCCGGAGGCATTCTTCCCCAGGAGGGAGACGGCCTGGTCATCATTTACCCCGGAGGCGAGCTGGGCCTGCTGGCGGTCCGGCCGCACCTTCAGGACGGTCTGCTGCGGATAAAGACTCCCGAGCGGGTCCGGCCCGGAGCAAAAGTCTTTCTCACCGGCAGCACCGCACTATCGCGCAAGGCGAAGAAGATCATGGCCGCCTCAAGGCAGATTCCGCTCGACCTGCGGGTGACCTGGGAAGGTGGAAGGCCGCTGGTAGAGGCACTCCTGGAGAGGCCTAAGAAACTCAGGATCATGGTGAAAGCGGATTTTCAGATGGAGAAGGCGCAGAGCCAGCCTCTGACCAAAAGCCAGATCGAGACCCAGCTGCGCCGCAGTGGAGGGACCCCCTTCTCAGTCCGGAACCTGGAGATGGACTATCCAGGAGGCCTGTTTGCTCCTCTCAGCGCCCTGAACGGGCTCCGGCGCGATCTCCTGGCACAGGCAGAAAGAGCGGTGTTGGAGGCTTATTCGCCCGATTCGCAAATCATAAAAGAGGCCGAAGAGAGGCTCTCCCGCCTGGACCTTTCCGCCACGCTGCCGCGGTCCAGCCGGGCGCCGTCTCTGGCCGTCTACGTCGAGAGCCTGCCGGAGCTGAAAGGAGCGCTGCAGGGCGGATGCCGGCGAATATACTTCGAGCCCCTGGCAGGCACAGAGGGACGGGACCGCACTCCTAAAACGCGGCAGATGCTGCAGGATGCCGCATCTCTGTGCCGGCAGGCCGAAGCCGAGCTGGTCTGGAAATGGCCCCGCATTACCAAGGACGGCTTCATCGATTGGGCCCGTCCTCTGCTGGCGGAAGTGGATGCGGTGATGGTGGAAGGAACGGGTGCGGCCGAAGCGGCGCTGGCAGGGCGGCCCGATATCAGGCTTTATGGCGGAGCGGGCCTGAACGTGTGCAACCATCTGACCGTGAGGGCGCTCTTCCCCCCCTTTAGGATGCTGACCCTCTCTCCGGAGCTGTCCCAGGCGCAGATCTCGGAGCTGACAGGCCGGGCGCGATTAAAAGGAGCGCCTCATCTGGAGCTGATAGTGCAGGGCAATTGCGAGGTCTCCGTGGCTGAAGACCGCCTCCCCGGACTGAAGGCTGACCCCAGCCGTTTCTGGGGCCTGCAGGACTTCAAGAGGATATTCCCGGCCCGGCTGGACGACGACGGCCGAACCCACATCTACAACTCTGTGGAGACCTGTCTCCTGGACTTCATGCCCCAGCTGTTCGGCCTGGGCCTGGACGGAATAGCCATCGATGCCAGGGGCAGGACGGAAAGCTATGCCCACGAGATGACCGAGATCTACCAGCGGGCCATTCGCATGACGATAGAAGGCGGTCCGGGATTGGGCGAAGGTCTGCAGTCCCTGAAAAAGGAGGCTAAAGCCCGGTCTCTGGGGGGAATTACCGCCGGCCACTTCCTGAAGGGTATTAAGGACGAGCTATGACCGCGCCTTTCAGGGAGGAAGGCCGATCATATCCGCCCTTATGAGATAGAATCCGGCCAGGCCCCTCCATCCTTTCCAGGCCGATGCCGCCTCCAGAGCCTCTTCCGGGCTGATCTTTCGATCCTGGTGGTAGTAATGCGAAACTGCTCTCCGCAGACCCAGGTCGTCCGCGGGAAAGGCGTCCAGCTTCTGCATGCCTCTGATCATGGTCATCTCCGCCGTCCAGCGGCCTACACCCCTCAAGCGGCTCAGCTCCCCGACTATCTGGGATTCTTCCTGGCCTTTGAGGGCTTCCAGGTCCAGGCCCCCGGCCACCAACCGGGACACGTCCCGCACGTATTCCGCCTTTCTCCAGCTGAGACCGCAGTCCCTGAGCTGCTCCAATCCCGACGCAGCCAGCCGTTCAGCCCTCGGAAAGGCATAATAGCTCCTGTCCTTCAGTTGCAGGATATCGCCGAAGGCCAGGATGACCCTCCTCTGAAGGCTCCAGGCAGCCGAGAGGGAGATCTGCTGCTCGATGATGGACTCGATCAGGGCTTCGAAGACAGTTTCCGTGCAGGGGCTCTTGAGACCTCTCAGGAGCCTGGTCAGGCGGGCCATTACCGGGTCGCCCTCTATAAAACGATAGAATGGCAAGAGGTCCAGATCCAGGTTGAAAAGCCGGACCGCTATCCTTTGAGCTTCCTTCTTGCCCCTTTGAGGGATCGGGCCGTCGCACTCGACCTCAATCGACATGAGCGGTTCATCAGCGCTCCCCAGCGAGGCGACAGACAGCAGAGCAGGCCCGTCGCTCAGCCTGACGACCCGCCAGAAGGTTCCCGATTCGTAGCTCTGCACCAGAGAATGTCCGGAGGAGAAGATGCCTGCACTGAGATCGAAATCGAAGGGGGGCAGCGGAGCCAGCTTAAATTTCATGCCGATTTCATTCCGGTTTCATTCCGTCTGGGTTCGACTCCTCTTCAGGCAGCTCCTTTCCGGATAGGTAGAGGCAGTAGCCGTAGGCGATGGGCCCCTTGCTGGTGGTCTGGCAAGGGGAACTCAGGACATTCGAAACACAGGCGGACTCCTTTCTGGTAGGCACAGGTGGCGACTTCGCACATCCGGTTGGTTCTGGGAAGGCAGCCCGCCTCTCCGTTGGGACGGGTTCCTTTCGTCATCCTGGGGCAGCGCTCGCAGGCAATGCCGCATACTCCGACCTTCATGCGACCAACCATAAATCCAAAGATATATAAACAGATGCCGGAAATGCTTTTTCATTCTTCTAGCAGGTCATATTCTGGCCGGCCGTATCGAGGTCGTATCAGGACTTCAAACGCAAAACAGATTTAAATAATATGCACATCCATAATTAGTTAGTATTTTCAGATGATGATGGAGGAGATATGACCGATCAGCCTCAGCCAGGGCAGAGGGTGCCCATCTACGTCGCCCGCACCGGAAAGGTGGAGATGCTGGAAAGGGTGGTGAAGAGCGATGAGGAATGGCAAAAGATGCTCGGCCCCGAGCAGTTCCGGGTGGCCAGGAAGAAGGGGACCGAGATGGCTTTCACCGGCCAGTACCACGACTTTCACGAAGACGGGATTTACGTCTGTGTCTGCTGCGGAACCGACCTCTTCGACTCATCTGCCAAGTTCGAGTCGGGAACCGGCTGGCCCAGCTTCTGGCAGCCCGTCTCCGAGCACAACGTCCGACTCCAGGAGGACAGGAGCCTGTTCATGATCAGGACCGAGGTGCTGTGCGCTCGCTGCGATGCCCACCTGGGCCACGTCTTCGACGACGGTCCTGCTCCCACCTACAAACGATACTGCCTGAACTCGGCTGCTCTGAGATTCGTGAAGAGATGAGGTGGTGGCGATGAGGTGGTGGCACCTTTTTAGCGCCTGAAGTTCACTTCTCCGCGGACCTGAAAGTCGGAGCGATCGTGGCCTTCGTGCACCAACATGAATCCAGTCCAAGTTCTCTGGCCCACGGTTATTGTTTTTGCTCTTCAATTACTCCCATCCTCGGAGGCCGGATGCCTGCAAGCCTGAACTCCTTCCAGGCCCTCCTGGTCACATCGGTTTCGAAGGGGAACTCGTACCGCAAATCATTGACGTACCCCTTGGCCCGGACGCGCTTGTAGAAGGGATAATCCTTCATCAGAATTACATAGGGGTGCTTTTCAGACAGGCGGATATACTTGGAAGTTACCAGCGCTTCTTTTAGAATATTCATAGCCAGGGTAGCATCGCATCTCGGATCGATGAACAGATCGATGACCACCAGCATCTCCAGGTTTCCGGCGTTGACATTCGCCACCGGATTTTGGAAAACCGAGCTGTTGGGAACCGAGACAAGTGTGTCATCCGGAGTCACCAGCCTGGTGGACCGAAGACCGATATCTTTTATCTCTCCGTAATAGCCGCCCATGGTTATCTTGTCGCCGATCTGATAGGGCCGTTCCAGAATTACCAGCAGACCGCCCACCACATCTGCAAACAGATCCTTTAAACCGAAACCGATACCTGCACCCAACAGGCCGGAAAAGAGGATTAGCTGATCGGAAGCGAGGTTAAAGATTTCCGCCAGAATGTAATAGATTGCTCCGAAATAGAAGGCGAACTTCAAGAGCGGTATCACCATCTTGACGGTAATTCTGTTCAGCCCGAAAACATTGAGGAGCCTCCATTCTGAGAGGCGGGTCAGTACATAGGTGGATATACTGCTGGCAGCATAGGCCAGCAGGATCAGTGCCAGCGAGCTTAAAACGGTAGAGGCATTTATGGATTGGACGAGCTCCGAAACCAGATCTCCGTCAGCCATTTATCACACCAACCGCACACTTTTCAGATAGCTTTCTATGCTGTGCAGCGCCTCAGGCATGAGGCTCAAGAGCCCGTTCTCGAACAAGATCAGATCGGTTCTTTCCAGCTCGCGGACAAATCGATTTACATCTGAGCTGGAATCAACTATATCCTTCAGCTCATCGATGCTTACGGTCTCCATACAAAGGAGCAGATACAGCAAAAAAGCCTGATCATAGCTCAGGTCGATCTTGTACTGGGGCTTAATGATGACCTCCGGCTTAATCACGCCTTCGGCTTCGGGAACATTCTTATTCCAGATCGCTTTGGCTACGCCCGGATTTCCATCTGAGTAGTCTCTCAAACGCTGGAATACCTTGTCTTCTACTGAGGCCTCTTCCGTCTTTTGCTTCGATGGCCAGACCTTTTCCTTAATCCGGGATTCTAGGCCGAAATAATCGATCCTGGGAACCGGCAATTTCAATGTCCTCTTGAAGAGCCCCAGGTCAACCGAGAATTCCGATAGTTCCATCCATTCCTTTTTCTTTGGTGCCACTTCCTCATCAAAGGTAAGCTCCCTCTCGCAAGTGGCCATAATCATTTTCTCAAGTTCGGCTGCGCCCAGCTTGGGAAGCTCGATTCGAACCGGAAAAACTCTTTCCAGCGGAAACACGAAGCGCAAATAGTTCCAGGAGAACTGGTTCCAGGTGGTGATGAACAGCTTTTCAGATGATGCGGCATTTAGGAAACGATCAAGTCTTTCAAATCCGCCAATTTTTTGAGAGTAAAGAAGATGGCAGTTATCTACCAGCACGAGATCTCCTGATTTTTCAAGAACATTCCAAAAATTCTCGTCGTTCACCAACCGGTTTAAAAGGATCTTAGTCTCCCGTTCTCCGCACATCAGAGAGATTTTATGGAAAAGCTCGCTTCTGCCCGAGAAGGGCTCGGCAATGATGGCGATATTGGATCTCCGATCCGAATCCGGCTCTTCGATAGCCGCCTCTATGCTATTGAGGATTTCCTCGAATCCGAATATCTCCGAAGAATGGTCGGTCTCCTTGATGATGCATTGAGGTGAAGCCATCCTTGATCCTTGAATAATTTTCGCCCGGCAGGAATATGAATTTACCTATCCTGGGATCCTTGTTAGTGCCAGATCCGGAAATTTTATGGATTTGTCCCAAAATGGCATCAGAAAAATCACTGTTAGTGCAGTTTTTAATTTTTAATAGGAGAAGAATAAATATTTCGAGGCTCTGATCGCGTCCCCGATCGGATGCGCAATTCCTCTAAAAGAGGATATGAAGCCAACGGCTCCATCACAGCGAGTAGTCCACCACCGCCCGGTTTTCGCATACCTTTTGCACCAGCCCAAAAACCTTCTGGTGCTCGGGGTGCCTCTGATAGCTGACCAGGGACTCCTGGTCCTCGAACTCGGAGACCAGCACCAGGTCATAGGCAGCCGCAGAGTCTATGACGTTCTTCCCAAGCTCGAAGTACCTGATCTCAGGGATCTTTCCCGTCAGGGCCTCCAGCCCGGACTTGACCCGCTGGACGTTCTCCTCTCTGTTGGCCCCTTCGGCCGACTCCTTCATCTTGAACATGACGATATGTCTAATCATACCTTAAGCCTCCTCCAGCCTTTCCAGCCTGGCGGTCTGCTGGAAAGGATAAAATAATTTGCTGCTGGGACGGCAGAGGCCCTGCTATTGAGGCCAGCCCCGGCAAAAGATTAAGATTCAAGCATGCAGATCAATGGTGAGGAGGCTTGAACTCGAACCTGCTGTCCACGTAGGTGGTCTTCTGCAGCTCTTTTACGATATGCTCGCCCTCCATCCGGTATTCAATATATCGCTTTCCGTTCCTCTCCTCGACCCGGACCAGCTTCTTGTCCTCCAGACCCTTCAGCACCTCTGCAGCTTTGTCCCTGGAGAGGCCGGCCTTCTCCGCGTCCTTGATCACCTGGCTCTCAGTGCTGTGCTGGTAAGGGTCCTTGGGGTTTCCGATACACCACAGGTTGATTACGGCCCCGAATACCTTCTTCTCGTCCAGCTCCAGATCCTTCTCGGTTACGGCTTTGCTAATCATCAGAGTCACCGTGAAATTTTACAGAGTGGTTGAGATCTGGGAGTTAAAGACCTGACGGGCCTCAGAGGCCGCTCATTTCCGCTCGAAAAGCGCCCTGTACCATCTCCTCCACCCAGTCCCAGTCGTGATCGTAGATGTGGGCCGACGAGCTAAGGGTGGAGATGCTGCCGGGCTTTGCGTCCACCTGGGAAGAGACGTATTCCAGCAGCCTGGCCAGGCCGTAGAGGTTGGCGGGATAGGCTCCGGCAAAGTCGTGACTGCGGAAGAATATCGACAGATTCAGCCGTCCATCGCGCAGCTTGAAGTCGTCCACTATCATGCATGGGATCTCCTCGCGAAGGTTGTCGACCGGCGGAATCCAGGTGACGGCTGTTGCCCGCCTGGTGGAGGATGAGTTCTGCAGCCTGCGGATCACCTCTGCAATCTGGTCCAGAGGCCGGTCGGCCTGCCCGGGAATTCCGGGGATCTTCCAGGCCCGCAGGCGCTCGCCGTAAGTGTACTCGAATCCGGGGTTTGTGCCGCTCTGAAGCTGCTCCGCGTACTCCTCCAGTCGGTCCCGGTTCCAGGAGTAGCACGAGGGGATCATGTCGCTAAAGGGGTCCTGCACCACCACCTGCAGCGACAGCAGCTCTTTAATTCTGGTGCCCCTCTCGTCCCTGATCTCCTGGCCCTGCCTCCAGATCAGGTTGAGGCCGCGCTGCCAGGCATCGGAGATGGTCCGAGCCCGGATGAACCTGCCAAGCTTTGCCATGTTGAAGAGATGAAGCGGGATTGTAAAAAAGATTATTTCTTGATCGCTTCCAGCTCGGCCAGGGCTTCAGGTGGCATTTTCCGGACGATATCGGCCTTCTTGACGCAGCTGGTGGCAATCCCGTATTTCTTGGCCACCGGCCGCAGCTCGTTCATGGTGTACTTCTTGGCTATCTCCTCGGCATCCATATTAGATCGCTAAGCCCATCTCATACAAAGATACTTAAAATTGATGAGCCATGGCCAAATTTGCCGCAAAGGGCCGGATCTCCACTCCCAGGCCGCCGTAGCTCAGGTTCAGGCTCAGGAACCCGGCCTGTACCAATATTAATATTATTATGAATATGAATTCCATGACGATCACCAGGGCTAGCAGCCACAGTCTCAGGCCGGGCGTCTCCATCATCTCGATTACGAAATCCCACAGCGTTCTCCCCACAACCATCGTCTCTCTCCTGCCCCAATGAGCCGTACCTGAAAAGATCGCCTCCCAAAACTCTTAAGCCCTGAGGACGGGGGGAAGGCGAAAGTGATCTAAGATAAGGATGCCAATTGTAGCGGGACGGGGTGAAAGTGGCAATGCCGGACTTCGAATGGGCGCTGGTGGCAGCCCTGAACGCCTTCTTTGCCGCCGAGAAGATCGACGCCATAGCCTACCGGCTCAAGCAGTCCCGCTTCTCGCCTCAGTTCGCGGACATCCTGGTTGACTCCAGATTTCCGGAATACTACCTGGCCATCGAATGCAAGAGCCTCGACGCTCGCAAGGCCAAGACGCTGTACTTCAAACAGCACTTCAGCTCCGCTGCCGGCGCACATCAGCTAGACCGCGAGACCGCGTTCCTGGAGCGGTCCGGACGGCAGGGGATACTGGCGGTCGAGCTTCGACACGGCGCCGGGCGGCCTCGAACCGCTCACCTGGTACCCTGGGGCGAGGCCAGGCAGAGCTATTCCGACGGGAGAGTGGGACTTTCCCGAGATGAGATCGAGGCCCATCCGGCACTGGAGAGAAAGGGCGGATGCTACATCGTCACCAGGCTGGACATCGAGCGCATATCCGGCTACTACGATATTATATCCAGCCGGAGCGCCTTCGAGGACGAACCCTTCGATTGAAGTCTGAAAGTTTACTTTATTTAAATCCGGACAAATGCACTTGGATTAACCTTATATCTCTTTCGGGGAGTCCTGATGAGGCATGAAGCTTCCCGGAACCGCCACCCAGGAGGAGAACATCCACATCGCCATGGGCAAGCTCGACCTCCGCCCGGGCCAGGTTTTCCTGGACCTGGGCTGCGGCTCAGGAGCTGTGTCCAGGGCAGCGTCCCGTTTCACCGATAGAATTTACGGCATCGACCGGCGTCCTGAGGCTGTACAGCTTTCGCAGTCGGCAGTTCCCGGCGGCATTTTTCTGCAGGGAGAGGCAGCTCATATTCTGCCGACTCTTCCGGCCATTGACCGGTGCTTCATCGGCGGCACCAGGGATATCGAGTCCTACTTTCCCCTTCTGCTCAAGAAGGCCTCCCCCGGCTGCATCGTGGTGGCCGACCTGGCCCGGCTGGGAATTGCCTCCCGGGTGGTTGAGCTGATGAAGGAGGCCGGAATCTTTCAGGAGCTGTTGCAGATACATATAAGCAAGGGGTACGAACTGGCAGGAGATATGGCTTTAAGACCTGTAAATCCCATCTTCATGGTGGTGGGAAGATGCTGATAGGAATAAGCTTGGGGCCCGGCGATCCTGATCTTCTGACCTTCAAGGCGGCCAAGGTGCTCAAGACCTGCAAGAAAGTCTTTGTTCCCGGAGAGATGGCCGCAAATCTGGCCCGCCCCTACTGCTCTCCTGAGATTCTGGAGTTTCCCATGATCGAAGATCCGCAGGAGCTGGAGAGGGTGTGGACGACGAACGCCCGGATAGTGGCCGGATACGCCCTTGAGGGACAGACCGGCTTTGCCTGCATCGGGGACGTCAATACCTTCTCCACCTTCTCTCACCTGAGGAAGATGGTTGAACGGGTGAATCCCGCAATCGATGTACAGACCGTTCCCGGCGTGGGAGTAGTCCCCGCTTTAGCCTCGCGATTTGGCGCTGCGCTGGACAGATCCTTCCTGGTCTCGGACGGCTCAGAGCTGGACGCGGTGATCAGGATCAAGGCCACCCGTCCGCAAGAGATAGCCCGGGAGCTGGAGGAAGAGGGCTTCGGCGATTTCACCCTGGGAACCAGGCTGTGCACGCCGGAGGAGAAGGTGATACGGGGTTCGATGCCGGAGAAGAGCGAGTACTTCAGCGTGCTGTTGGCGAGGAGAAGGCGATGAAAATTTACTTCGTGGGAGCAGGGCCCGGCGACCCGGACCTGATCACGGTGAAGGGAAAGAGGCTGCTGGAGGAGGCGGATCTGGTGGTCTATGCCGGCTCTCTGGTGAACACCGATCTCTTAAAAAGCCTCAGGGCCGAGCTGGTGGACAGCAACGGCCTGTCGCTGGAGGAGACCACCGACCGAATGCTGAAGGCCGTCTCCTCCGGACAGAAAGTGGTGAGGCTGCACAGCGGAGACCCTGCCCTTTACGGAGCCATCATCGAGCAGATGGCTCCCCTGGAAGAGGCCGGAGTGGAGGTCGAAGTGGTCCCCGGAGTCTCGTCTCTCTTCGCCTCCTCGGCCGCGCTCAAAACCCAGCTCACCCTGAAGGGGGTCTCCGAGTCCCTGATCATCACCAGGCCGGCCGGTACCACCCTGGAAAAAGACGAGCTGGCAGCGCTCTCCAGGCACGGAACCACTTTGGCCATCTTCCTGGGAGTGGACAAGATCCGGGAGGTCGTCGCCAGCCTGGACCGTCCGGGTGACACCCCGGTGGCTGTGATCTACCACGCCTCCTGGCCCGACCAGCAGGTGATAGTGGGAACGGTCGCCGACATCGCCGAGAAGGTGGAGGCAGCGGAAATCGTCAGAAGCGCCCTGATACTGGTGGGCGGAGTCGTGAAGCGCAGCGGATACAGGAGGTCGCACCTATACCGAAATCGGTAGCGGTCCTGGTCTTTCCCCGCGACCGGGAAAAGGGCGATAAAATCGTCCGGGCCCTGGAAGGGGACTATTCTCCCTCCCTGGTCCTTTACCGGACGGGAAGCATGGAGGAGATCATGGAGCGCTTCGACCTGCTGGTGGCGGTGATGGCCACGGGGATAGTGGTGAGAGCCGTCTGTCCCCTGCTCAAGGACAAGTGGCAGGACCGCCCGGTAGTGGCCGTGGACTCCGGTCTATCCTGCGCGGTTCCGGTGGTGGGAGGGCATCACGGTGCCAACGACCTGGCACTGGCACTTTCTTCGGCCCTGGGACTGTACCCGGCCATCACCACCGCAACCGATTCTCTGGGACGGGCCTCTCTGGAGGGGACAGCCGCCCGGCTGAACGCCGAGATCGTGAACCGGGAAGCCAGCAAGGAGGTCAATTTGGCCTGCATCCGCCAGGAAGTCCCGGTCCTGCGATTGAAGGGGCCAAAAATAGTGATCGTTGACCGGGATGTGGCGGTCTTGAAGATGAAAGGCCTGGTGGCTGGCCTGGGAGCGAGGAGAGGAGTAAGAGAGGACGAGGTACTGGGGGCGCTTGACCTGGCACTGAAAGAAGCAGGCTGCTCCCGCGAGGACCTGGCCCTCCTGGCCACGGCCTGGCTCAAGAAGGACGAAGAGGGCATCCGCAGGGCGGCCGAAAGCCTGGGAAAAGAGGTGGTCTATCTCCCCCGTGAGGTTCTGAACGCCCAATCCCCCACCACTGCCTCCCGGGCCGGCGATCTGGGACTGACGGGTGTCGCCGAGCCCGCGGTCCTGGCCCTGGCAGATAGGCTGATCCTGCCCAAGAGGGCTTACGGGAGGGTGACGGTTGCCCTGGGACAATAAGCTGTCAATTGTCGGAATAGGCCCCGGGGACCCAGGCCTTCGCACCCTGCGGGCCGAGGAGACCATCAGGGCCGCCGACTTCGTGGTGGGCTACCGGCCGTATCTGGACCTCATATCCGATCTGCTGCCGGGAAAGCGGGTCTTCTCCTCGGGAATGGGAAGAGAGGTGGACAGGGTCAAGGCCGCGCTGGACTTCCTGGAGGAAGGAAACGTGGCTCTGATCAGCAGCGGAGACCCCAACGTCTACGGCATGGCCGGCCTGGGCCTGGAGATGGCAGGAGAGGCGGAGGGGAGCGTGGAGATCGTCCCCGGAGTGACCTCCTTTACTGCGGCCGCCTGCCGGGCAGGGCTGGTCTTTCGGGAAGCTGTGGCGGTGATCAGCTTAAGCGACCTGCTCACGCCCTGGACAGCCATCGAAGACCGCCTCAGGGCGGCGGCAGAGCTGCACCTTCCCGTGGCCCTCTACAACCCCCGCAGCAAGAAACGGGACTGGCAGCTGTTAAGGGCCCTGGAGATCCTGGGGCTGAACAGAGTTGCGCTGGTGGCCAAGAATGTGGGCCGGCCTGGCGAGGAGCTGATCTGGACCGGGTCCGATAGGCTGCAGGAGGACGTCGATCTGCGGGAGAGAATCGACATGAACTCTTTGCTGATACTCTGCGGCCGGGGAGCCTGGCGGGGTTCGGTTGCCTCTGGTGCGAAGATAAACGTGGTGGGAATAGGTCCGGGAGGCAGCGGAGAGCTGACCCGGGAGGCTGAGCAGCTGCTCCGCAGATCTGTTAGAATCTTTGCTGCCGGAAGGTACCTGCAGACGGCAAAGGAGATCTCCCCGGCCGAGCTTATCTCTCACCAGGGACCGTTTCCCGAGAGGATGAGAGCCCGCTTTCTGGAGGCCAGGGAGACTGCGATTCAGGACAAGACGGCATCCATCCTGACCGGCGGCGATCCATCTCTGTTCAGCTCTGCCTGGAGGGTCCTGGAGATGGCCGAAAAAGAGCTGCCGGTCCATATGTGTCCGGGAGTCAGCGCCTTTGGGGCGCTTGCGGCCAGCGCCGGAGCCCCGCTGGTAAACGACTTCGTCCTGCTGAACGAGGCCGGGGCCGGAGATCTGAGCCGCCTGGCCAATGCCGGGTTCGGAGCAGTGATCTACAACGCTCGCGGCCATGAGATCAGGCCTCTTCTTGAGGAGATAGATCCTCTGCGGCCCTGCGCTTTGGGAAGAGACGTAACCCGCGCCGGCCAGGAGATGATGGTCATGAAGGCCGGAGACCTGGCAGAGGCCAACCCCAGCGGCCATCGCTACACGCTGCTGGTGGCCTCAGCCGGCTCCTTCCTGCAAGGCGGGCGAATAATCGTGAGAAGAGGATACGAGAACAAATACAGCTACTAGAGCGGAGTTTGGAATGGATAAATACACAGACATTGGCGCTACTACCCCTGAGGCCCTGGAGATCAGCAGAAAGAGCCGCCAGCTCATATCCGAACTGGTCGGGGATCGCAGCGTCGAAGACAAGATCCGTCAGAGATGCGTAATCGCCACCGGCGATCCGGGCGTGGCAGACATTCTGAGGTTTAAGAACGATCCGGTGAACGCAGGCCTCAAAGCGCTCGGCAACCAGGCCCCCATTCTGGTGGACATAATGATGGTGAAGTCCGGAGTGGTGAAAAAAGGTCACAACAGCCGGATTGAGACCTTCATCGACAAGGGCGATCTTCTGGCCCAGGAACGGGGCATAACCAGGAGTTCAGCCGGAGTTCTGGCCCTGCGTGAAGAGCTCGACGGGGCCATAGTGGTGATCGGAAATGCTCCCTCGGCGCTTCTGACTCTCTGCGGACTGATCCAGGAAGGACAGGCCCGGCCGGAGCTGGTGATAGGAGTGCCTGTCGGATTCGTCAACGCCGCCGAGAGCAAGGAACTTTTGCGTACCCTGGATGTACCGTCGATATCTGTTGTCGGAACGCGCGGGGGAACGCCCATCGCGGTCGCAGCCCTAAACGAGATCATAAACATCCATGCCCGAGGTTGACCCGGTAACCGGCCTCGAAATTTCTCCCGGCTGGATCACAAGGTCATCCGATCCCGATGTTCTGGCGAAGATCAGGAGCGGCAGATGGGTCATCCTCAGCGACGGCCGGCTGCTGAGACGGGGGCTGACCACCGGGACCACTGCTGCCGCCGCCTGTAAGGGGGCGGTGCTCTCTTTGAAAAGCCCGCTCGACTCGGTCGAGGTTTCCACCCCTGCCGGGCTCCGGGTCAGTCTCCCCATTCGGGCCAAAGACGGCGTGGGGGTCGCGATCAAGGACAGTGGTGATCATCAGTTCGATGTGACCCGGGGAATCGAGGTCATAGCCACCGCCAGTGCTTCGGAGCAGACGGAGATCCTGGCCGGAGAGGGGATCGGACTGATAACCAAAGCCGGGCTGTGTGCAGCGCAGGGAAAGCCGGCCATCAGCCGCTCTGCTCGCAAGCAATTGATGGCAGCAGTCGATGAGGCGGTTCAAGCCGTGGGTCTGGAAGGGGCCAGAGTCGAGATCGGCATCCCGCGAGGACGGGAGATTGCCGAACGTACCTTAAACCCGAAGGTAGGGGTGCATGGAGGAATATCCATCCTGGGATCCACGGGATTTGTGGAGCCCTGGAACGACCATCTGGCGGAGAGCAAGGCCGAAGAGCTGGGAGCGCACCAGAAGGTGGTTGTGACCACCGGCCGGACCGGCCTCAAGTTCAGCCGCATCCTTTTTCCGGATCACTTCGCGGTGCTCATCGGAAGCGAGCTGGACCGGCTCAGTTTCCGGCGGGAACAGGACAGCGTCCTGTGCGGCCTTCCGGCCCTGATCCTGAAATGGGCCTGGCCCGAGCTTCTGCAGGGCACCGGGTACGGCACGGTGGCGGAGATGGTGGAAAAGGACCCCGGCTGCCCCCGCATCGACCGGGCACTGGAAAGGGTCAAGGCCAGGCTTCCCCACACCAGAATAGTGCTGCTGCACAAGAATGGAAAGGTCTTCAGGGAGGTTTCATGATCATCGTCGGAGTGGGAGCCGGACCGGGCATGCTGACGGAAGAGGCCATCAAAGCCATAGGAGAGGCGACGATAATTTACGGCTCGGAGAGGGCCATCGAACTGGCCAGCGCGCACATCCCCGAGGACTGCAAAATCAGCACGATAGAAGATTACAAAAAGCTTCGCGAACTGCCGGAGCATGCGATAGTGCTGTCCACCGGCGATCCCATGTTGAGCGGCCTCGGCTATCTTCCGGGAAGGATAGTTCCCGGAATCTCCAGCCTGCAGCTGACCTGCGCCCGCCTGAGGCTCTCCCAGCTGCGAGTGGTGCCCATAACGGTTCACGGCAGAGGCCTGGATCCGGCAGCCGTAGCGGCCGAGATCTCGCGGGGAAAGTGCGTCTTTCTGCTGACTGACGAAAAGACCGACCTGGCCGGGCTGTGCAGCTACCTGGAAGATGCAGGCCTCTCGCGCGCCGTGGCGGTGCTGACCGACCTGGGCTACCCGCAGGAGAAGATCGAGCGGGGAACAACAGGCGCTCCGCCCAGGATCCCGGGGCTGTCCTGCGTCATGATCGGCGAGCTATGAGGGATTGCAGCTCTTGCAGGGCTGGTATCCTTTCTTTTCCGCCTCCTCAACGCTTGAGAAATAGACCCTGTTCTCGGACTTGATCTTGGTCGCGTAGCGGCAATCGAGCTGATGATACTTATTGGAGCTGGTGCTTCCCACCAGCTTCTGAAAGGACGATTCCGGATCTTCCGACGCGGCATGCTGTTTGAGAGATGCGGGCTCATCGATCTGCACATCATCCTCTGTTGCCTGGAAATGGCCTTCTGTCCCATCCTCACCAGAAAGCGACTGCAGCTGTACGGTTGCCTCTTTTAAACCTGTACCGTCCCCGGTCTCAGGCTGGGCATCTTCAGAGGCTGAACGCGATTTTTCCCGCTCTTCGGATGAATCCTCCCGATCTGCGTATTCCAAAAAGACCTCTTCATCCCTGGCGGGATGCTCAACCGGGAAGGGGAAAAATTCCCGGCCTGCGTCGTCAGCTCCCGCATCAGAGGGCCGGTCCTCCTTAAATTCCGCTTTGCAGTCCCGGGTCTGGCTGGACAGCGGACCAGAAGGACCCTCAGCCTCCAGAGTGCAGGAGTATTTCCCTGAGGTCAGGTGGAGGTTTTTGCAGATCTCGAAGCCGTAATCTCGATTGGACTGGACATCGATCAGCATGTATCTGGCGCTGGTCACCGGCTGGCCTTCCCTGCGGAGTGTGGCGTTCAGGATCACGTAGGGAAGGGTAGAGTTTCCCCAGAGCATGAGGTCGCCTGAGGCATGAAACAACGTGCTGCTAACCTCAGAATTGAAATCCATCTCTGAATCCGAAACCTGGCCATAAGAGGGTGAAAGCCCGGTTGGGGAATAGGCATCCTTTGAATTAGCGGCTTGGTCTATGCAGCCTTGCAGACAGATCAGGACTAAAAAGAGCAACCACCAGCCGAAAATGCCACACTTTCTAAAAATATTTAGAGAAATTGCGCAACCCCCTTATTTCCAGTGGAAACCAGATGTACAGATGTAAAGTCCCTATAAACCGTACCTATGATTCAGGCCCCTGGCCCCTTCAGAGACTCAAGCACCTGCAGCAGGCTCACGGCACAGTCCAGCTCCTTTTGAAGCCTCTCCAAATCCTGTTCCGACTCGATCTTGGCGGCCAGATCCCTGATCTTGTGCAGGAGAGAGGCCGCAAGCAAGACCTCGGCCTCATGCATGTAATCCCCTTTTGGCCTCTCAGAGCCTGCCTCCTGCCCTGAGGACCCAGGTCTTGCTCCAGACCTCGCATCTCCAGCCGGCAGCTCTGCCTGACCTTCCACTGGACCTTCTTGTCCAGACGAGATGGGCGCAGGCCCTTTTACGGGTTCCTCCGACACGGGCTCAAAGGAACAAACGGGACAGACCACCTCTCCCTTACATCTGAACAGGGGAGCGCCACAGCTATGGTGAGTGGCCAGCATGGTGCAGCCCTGCTCCAGCAGCCTGGTTATCCGGCCTAGCATCTCTTCTTCTTCCAAGTCCCTTCACCCTAGCCTACATACGTTTAAATACCACAACTATAACACCACTGCTTAACCAATAAGACGGACACTCTCATTAAACTTTTTGCCGTCTTAGCAGCACAGGTGGTGATTTTACGACAGCTGAAAAAGTGCTCAAGCAATGCGTTGAGGTTTTAGAGCGCATAATGAGCGACGATGCTGTCCCGAGGAATATCAGGCGCTCAGCCGAGAACGTCAAATCCATCCTCTTGGACGAAAGTGTCAAAGACTCAATTAAGGCAGCATCCGCTATTTCGATATTGGATGAGATCAGCAATGATCCCAATATACCGCTTCATACCAGGACTTTGATATGGAACGTGGCCAGCCAGCTCGAGACTGTACCCGTTGATTAAATCGTCATAAGGCTTTAATCAATTGCAACCGCTTTTTAGGCGAAGAACTTCGATTGTCCCGGTGGCAAATCAGGGTCTAAAACTAAAACCTGGGATCTCAGGGAAGGGAGACCGTTTGATTTCCACTGGAACCATTGATCAAACTCGTTTTTAGACTGGGAACTGCTCTGCAGGATTTGCGGAATTCACGAGTCACATTATGCTCTTATGCGGGATGTCCAGCCTGCGCCAGGCGGTCCAGAGGATTTGCAGGGGCCAAGGGCAACCCGAAGAGCCGATTGGCTCTGGATGCAGGACTTGGGAGGCCTTTTCCTGGGATCGCCAAGATATCAGGTCAGGAATTAGGTTCAGAAAAAGGCTCTTCGCTGTTCTGTGCGGCTAACCTCAAGATACCAAAAAGCGGGATGAAGAGATTAGCTCATGAAATCGACAAGCAGGATAAGAATCAGGTTAATTCGGAGGGCGGGAATGAAATCCTGGATGATTTCTGCCCTCCTGCGTACCCGCAGAATTTAGCGAGGCTCTTCGCTGAATTGTGTGGGTGAAGTCCGTCAATGATTACAGCCTCTGTGCCTTTTTGCGTCTCCGTGGTTGGATTAGATTAGAGCACCGCGGTTAACCGCAGAGACGGGGGAGACCAGAGAGAATTTGCGAATTAAAGCTCACCCGTACTTACTAGCGAGGAGCCAGCGAAAGCCCAGAAAAAGACGGGTGAGCTTTCAGCACGAACTGCCCTTGGATATTGACCTAACTTTAAATCAGGCTATATTTTAATCCAAAAGCATAACGGGCTCGGTATTTCGCTAAGGCCTTTCAAAGGTTAACTATCTTCAGATTTTTGCTTGTAATTCGGCCTATAGCAAACTATAAATAGGTATAATTAATAAAATTACAAACGGGCAGATTTTTTTATTTTCTAATCTTATATTTACAGCAGAATTTGTTCCTCTACACTGGAAATAAAGGGGTGGGAGGGGATATCTTCCACTGGAAGCAATGGGGGGTTCACCACAACTCTTAATACGGGCCGGACCCCACGTATGGCCGTTCGAGGGGAATCATCTTGCCATTGTCCGGAGGGTTATTTGCAGATCTATTGTCGCAAAGTGGCATCTTTCAGAACAGGGATGTACTGCGACCTACTTACACGCCCAGCGAGTTACCGCATCGAGAGGAGCAGATAAACAGTCTGGCATCGGTTTTAGCTCCTGCATTGAGAGGAGAAACACCATCAAACGTCTTAATTTACGGCAAGACCGGAACGGGCAAGACGGCAGTTGCCAAATACGTCGGCAAAGAGCTGGAAGAAGCCGGTTTCGGCGTAAAATGCTCTGTGATCTACATCAACTGCGAAGTGGTGGACACTCAATACCGGATTCTGGCACATCTGGCAAGACATTTCGACAAAGAAATCCCCATGACCGGCTGGCCTACCGATCAGGTCTACTCCGAGTTCCGGAATGCTCTCGACGAAGAGAAGCGAGTGGTGGTCATAATGCTCGATGAAGTGGACAAGCTGGTCAAAAAAGGAGATGACGTTCTCTACAATCTCTCGCGCGTCAACTCCGACCTGCTGCGAACCAGGGTGAATATCATCGGTATATCCAACGACCTCAAGTTCACCGAGTTTCTTGACCCGAGAGTCAAGAGCTCGCTGGGAGAAGATGAGATCATCTTTCCTCCTTACAACGCGGAGCAGATCAAGGAGATCCTGGATCAGAGGGCATCTCTGGCCTTCAGGTCCGGGGTGCTGGAGGATGACGTTATACCTCTGTGCTCGGCCTTTGCCGCCCAGGAGCACGGCGATGCCAGGAGGGCTCTGGATCTGCTGAGAATATCCGGAGAACTGGCGGAGAGGTCTCGCAGTGCAGTGGTGACGGAGAATCATGTGAGATCGGCGAGAGATAAGATCGAGCAGGACCGGGTTGAGGAAGTGATCAAGACTCTGCCCACTCAGTCGAAGCTGGTGCTCTACAGCATCGTCCTCCTGGAGGAACAGGGAACCAGGAATATCACCACCAGTGCGGTCTACAATATGTACAAGCAGCTCTGTCCTCTGGTAGAAACGGATTACCTGACCCATCGAAGGATCACCGATTTGATCGCGGAGCTGGATATGCTGGGCATTTTGCATACTGTGGTGATCAGCAAGGGCCGGTATGGCCGCACCAAGGAGATAACGCTCAGCGTTTATCCGGGAAAGCTCAAGATCACGCTTCTGCAGGATTATCGCTTGAAGGTCCTATCCAACGTGGTGGTTCCCCAGCAGGCCAGATTCGGGGCCTGACCTTAGGTACAAATTGAGATCCGTCTGATAGGAGTAGCCTGGAAGCTATAGCTGTTACCTTTCTCCTTACTTTTCTTTGTCGAAAATAATTTTTCCGGGCGCTTTGCCTCAGGCCCCAGGCTTCAAGTCCTTTGCTTTTTGTCTCTTCAGCATCGGCGTCTCTGCCAGGATTAGAGACTTATGCGGTTGGAGCTATGCTGCCCCGGGCCTGCCTCAAAATTCGCGGGTCCAGGTTTTAGGGTCCAGGTTTTGGGCTGGCAGGAGATGATCCTGAGCAACTTTCTAATACAATTAGTCCTCATCAGAGTCCGGCGCGGTTGGTAACATGTCTGAGATCAAATTGATCATTGATAATCGAGAAGTAACGGTCCATCAGGGGGCTACCATTCTGGATGCGGCTCGCAAGGCAGGGTCTTATGTGCCGGCGCTCTGTGCTCATCCTGATTTGAAGCCCATAGGCTCCTGCAAGCTATGTATCGTCTCTGTAAAGGGCCTTGACTACTACCCCACATCCTGCAATACCCT
Source organism: Methanotrichaceae archaeon (assembly GCA_013178225.1). GTDB lineage: Archaea > Halobacteriota > Methanosarcinia > Methanotrichales > Methanotrichaceae > JABLXE01. The sequence continues at coordinate 56,199 of JABLXE010000009.1, read as the reverse complement.
GGCGGAGGAGGGAATGGTGGTGGAGACCCGGACGGATGAGCTTCAGGAGATGAGAAGACACACTCTGGAGATGCTCTTGGCTCTCACCAATCATCCTACCTCCTGTCTTTTCTGCGAGAGGAGGGACGAGTGTACTGACGTGCGGGATTGCCTGAGAAGGTTATTTGTGACCGTCGGCTGCAAGTACTGCCCCAAGGACGGCAGTTGCGAGCTGCAGGAGGCGGTGCGCTTCGTAGGGCTGCAAGGCGTCAGGTATCAGATCTCATTCAAAAATAAGCTGGTTTTGAGGGAGCCATTCTTCGATCGCAATTACGACCTTTGCATCATGTGCAGTCGCTGCGTGCGAATCTGCCAGGAGGTACGCGGTGAGGGAGTGTTGTTCAACAATCCCGATTTTCACCGCATGCACTGGATAGGCCCTGAGTCTTTGCAGGACTCGAACTGCAAGTTCTGCGGCGCATGTGTGGATGCCTGTCCCACCGGCGCTCTCTCCGTCCGGTCCGGAAAGTGGCTGCGGCCGGAGAAGACGGTCGCCACCATCTGCCCCTACTGTGGCGTTGGCTGCCAGCTGAAGCTGGGAGTCAGGGAGGACAGGGTCGTCTCCGTCTCTCCGGACAGAGAAGGCCCGGTGAATCGCGGGCAGGCCTGTGTTAAAGGCCGCTTTGGCCTGGACGAGGTGGTCCACCATCCCGACCGTCTGACCACTCCGCTGATAAGGCGGAACGGCAGGCTCGAGGAGTCCAGCTGGGAGGAAGCGCTCGACCTGGTGGCCGGGAGGTTCACTGAGATCAAAAATAAATATGGTCCAGATTCGCTCGGGGCATTTTCCTCCTCACGGTGCACCAACGAGGAGAACTACCTGGTGCAGAAACTGGCGCGGGCCGTCTTCGGCACCAACAACGTGGACAACTGCGCGCGAGTCTGCCATGCTCCATCGGTCACGGGACTTGCCGCCTGTTTCGGCAGCGGGGCTGCCACCAATTCTTTTGATCAGATTGAGAATGCCGATGTCCTTTTCATCATCGGCTCCAATACCACCGAAGCTCACCCGGTCGTGGGGCTAAAGGTGATCAAAGCATTCAACAAGGGCGCAACGATCATCGTCGCCGACCCTCGCAAGATCGAACTTGTCGACAGGGCGAAGGTCTGGCTCAACCTCAAGCCGGGAACCAACATCGCCCTCCTGAACGGCATGATGAACGTCATCCTGAAGGAGGGGCTGGAGGATCGGGAGTTCATCGCCAGCCGCACCGAGGGGTTCGAGGAGTTCAAAAAGGCGGTTGATGGATATCCGCCTGAGAGGGCTGCTGAAATCACCGGCGTCCCTGAAGAGGATATCGTCGAGGCGGCCCGGATCTACGCTGGGGCCAAGAAGGCGATGATTATCTACAGTCTAGGGATGACCGAGCACGTCACCGGAACCGCCAACGTGATGTCTCTTGGAAACCTGGCGATGCTGACCGGGAACGTCGGCCGTCCTTTTACCGGGATCATGCCTCTCCGGGGCCAGAACAACGTCCAGGGGGCCTGTGATATGGGGGCTCTTCCCAACAATTACGTCGGCTATCAGCCGGTGACGGTTCCCGATATCAGATCCAAGTTCGAGGAGGCCTGGAAGGTCAAACTGCCTGCGACTGCCGGCTGGACCTCCACGCAAATGCTGGACGGTGCAGGAGAGGGAGGAATCAGGGGGCTTTACATTCTGGGGGAGGACCCGGCCCAGACCGATCCCGATACCAACCGGGTCCGCGCTTCGCTCGAGGCCCTGGACTTCCTGGTGGTGCAGGAGATATTTCCCACCGAGACCACCAAATATGCCGACGTCATCCTCCCGGCTGCAAGCTTTGCGGAGTGCGATGGGACCTTCACCAACGGCGAGCGGCGGATTCAGCGGGTGAACAAGGCGATCTCGCCCCTGGCAGGCCTTGAGAACTGGGAGGCGATCTGCCTGCTTGCCGGGAAGATGGGCTATCCGATGAGCTACGCCCATCCGTCGGAGATCATGGATGAGATCGCATCTCTAGCGCCCATGTTCGCTGGCGTGAACTTTGGGCGCTTGGGCTCGGCGGGCCTCCAGTGGCCCTGCCCCTCGACGGATCATCCGGGCACAGAGACGATGCACGTCGGGAGGTTCAGCCGGGGGCTCGGAAAGTTCAATGTGGTGGAGCACAGGCCTCCCGCCGAGGAGCCCGATACCGAATATCCGTTGGTCCTCACCACCGGCAGAAGAAGGGAGCATTACAACTGCGGCTCCATGACCCGCCGCTCCAGTGGGATCATGTGGGTGTGGCCGGAGGAGACGATCGAGGTAAGCCCCGCAGACGCCGGGGAGTTCGGAGTCGAGGACGGTGAGACGGTTCTGGTCAGGTCCAGACGGGGTGAGGTGAGGGTGAAGGCCAGGGTCACAGAGAAGTCGTCCCGCGGCGTGGCCTTCATGTCCTTCCATTACGGAGACGTTCTCACGAACCTTCTCACCAACGCCGCCCTGGACCCTGTGGCGAAGACGCCGGAGTATAAGGCGTGCGCCATACGGATCGAGAAGATCGCTCAATGAAAAGGAATGGTCATCGTTCACTGGGACCGGGCCTGCTGGATCATCGGGAATGTTGTATCCAGCAGGCGGCCATCCTGGGCAGTCGAGCCGGATGGCCTCAGTTTTTGCCGCTGACATAATTCAGGCCTTCGGGGTTGATTGGGAGAATCGTCTTGGGCTGCAAGGATTCAAATGCATATATTAAATTATACTTAAAATAATAAAGACTTCGCTCAAAGTATCGTTAAATGGCTGGGAAGGCATTGTTCGCTTGAAGGGCGAGGACCTGGGAGTGAACAAGAGGCTTCAAGAGGACTTGAAAACAGTTAGACCTGTTGTGAGGCAGAAGCCCATGAAGAACGCAAAAATGGTCTCATCACCGCAATATTCTCCGACAATGACCAAGGATTACAGCCGGATTTCAGATACGGCCCGTGCGGTGAATGCAGAAGTGCTGCCCAGGATGTCGTCTTACATCCAGCGCATATCGCCGCAGATCGCCTCTATGAATGCCGATGAGGCGTTCTTGATTGCTGATTACGGTGCCGCAGACGGCGTGAATTCCAGCGAGCTGTTTGAAGCCGTCATCTGCCAGATTCGCGAGGTGAATCCAAGGCTGCCCATCAAGCTGGTCTATATCGATTTGGCGGATCCTGCGAATTTCGAGACGTTCTGGGCAACCTCAGCATTGGCAAAATTACCGCACGTAGAGGCCCAATATATCCAGCGGTCATTTTATGAACCATTTGCTGAGATAGCAGGAAAACTTCGGATTGGCTTTTCCTCAACTGCGCTGCACTGGATGAACACCAAAACCGCAGGACCTGATTATTTTCAGCATCCTCTCTGTATACAGCCCAACCAGCTGTGTGATTCAGAACGTAGAAAATTTGCCGAGAAATGGAAAGCGGATTGGCGGTCTTTCTTGCACGAATGCTCGATTTCGCTGGTTGAGGGAGGAGCTCTGTTTTTTGCCAACCTTGCCGATCTGGGGGAGGACCGGTGGCCGGCGTCTCCTGGATACAACAACCTCAGGGACATTTGTCAAGAGCTATGTGAGGAGAAAAAGCTCTCCGAAGCAGAGCTAAACGCTATTTTTATACCAGATTACTTTGCTTTCCCCCATGAAATGTCAGGTTTGCTGCATGAAGATGACCTCAGGTGCTTTGCCGTCAATGCCTGTGATTCGTTGACCGTCCCGTGCGCCTATTTTGCCAAGGCTCAGCACAATCTGGATGATTCACAGGAACGGTCCAAGCTTGCTGCCACCCTGGCTCATGTGGTCAGGGCCTGGAGTGAATCGTCGATTGGGGTCGGACTTCACGAAGACAACAAGGGCCTGATAGAAGAAATTTATCGACGGCTGCGGGACAGGTTCTATGAAAGGCCCGAGGGCTTGCCTTATCAGTATTGTCTGCTTGAACTGGTAAAAAGGACATGAGGAGCCCCCGCTGACGGAATCCGCCAGATCCGTCAGGATAAAGCTAATAGGCGGCAAAAACTGGAGCTGAGGGACTGAATAGGAAGCGGTCAGGTTGGAAGCCCTCAAGTCTCTTCAGCGGCTTTTCCGACCATGGTTATATAATAGAACAGATACCGAAGAATGGTCTATTAGAAATTCAATAGGATGAGGGCTTCATGAAGAGGGACCGGATCTATTCTCAAGCACAGAACTACAACGATATCCTGGAATGGCTCAAGACCTGCTTTCCGTCTCCATTTTCCGATCCCATCATGGATAGTTACTTCGTGCACACCGTCTCTCATTTCTTGGACCATGTGGACAGCCTCAAGGGCGTGGCTCCCATTCTCGGAGTGGAGGAGAAGCCCCAACTCGGTCAAAATGCGAGCGCCAAAGCGGGAGAGCAAACCCGAAGTGAGAGTGTGCTTGATCCGGGCTCAGCAATGGATTTTCCCGAGCAGGGCAGCTCAGTGGAGCATGTAACAGAGCTTCTGGCAGGCTATCTCAAGGGCATGAACATCTGGGCGCATCCCAACTCTCAGATCAACGTGATCCCGCCGTCGAGCATACCCAGCATCACGGCCTTCATCGCAGCAGCCATCTATAACCCGAACATAATCTGGGACGAGTACTCAGCCCTTTTTGCCCAGGCAGAGATCGAGGCCATCTCCATGCTCTCTCATCTGGTGGGCTATGATCCGGGAAAGTCCGGTGGAGTCTTCACCTTTGGAGGCACCGGGACTATCTTTTATGGCTGCAAGGTGGGACTGGAGAAGGCCCTCGAAGGCCGGGGAAGCGTTGAGGGGATAAAAGAGGATGTGAAGATCGTGGCCTCCCAGTCCTCCCATTATTCCCATCTGAATGTGGCCTCGTGGCTGGGCATCGGAACCCGAAATCTGGTGCTGATACCCACAAACCAGCAGAGCGAGATATCCCTCACCGATCTCGAGGAGTACCTGCGCCGGGCCTTCGAAGAGGGGACCCGGGTGGCTGCGATCCTGGCGACTATGGGAACAACAGATGCCTTCGGCATAGACGACCTGGGATCCATCGTCCGGCTGCGTGACCGGCTGACGGTCGAGTACGAGCTGGCTAATCCTCCCCACATTCATGCGGACTCGGTGATAGGCTGGGTCTGGTCGGTTTTCCGGGATTACGATTTCTCGGAGAATCCCCTGGGCTTTCGTCCCCGCACCCTGCGGGCATTGCTTGAGTCCGTTCAGCGCATCAGCAGCCTGGCAAAGGCGGATAGCTTCGGGGTCGATTTCCACAAGACCGGGTATGCGCCCTACGTCTCCAGCGCCTTTGTGGTCAGTGATCGAAAGGACCTGGCCCTTCTCAGCCGCGAGCCTGAAAAGATGCCCTACCTCTACCAGTTCGGCCGGTATCATCCGGGCATCTACACGCTGGAGTCGTCTCGTTCAGGGGCCGGAGCCCTGGCTGCCCTGGCCAATATGCGTCTACTAGGCAAGCAGGGCTACAGAACGCTCATCGGTCACGTCGTGGAGATGGCTGAGCTGCTGCGCCAGCGGCTGGAGGAGCACCGGTTCATCAGGGTAATCAACGAGGGGAATAACGGTCCGGTAACCCTTTTCCGGGTCTACCTGGATCAGATGGAGGCCAGGGAGGTCTTCAGCAGGGAGATGAGCGATCCCGGCTACCGGGAGATTCTGTTGCAGCATAACGAGTTCAACCGGGAGATATTCCAGGAAATTCACCAAAAATCCATACGCGGAGAGGGAGTTCTTCTCTCCTGGACGGATGCCTTCCTCTGTGCCAACTATCCTTACGGCCCGCCCATCGCTTCCCTCAAGTCCTTCATCATGAGCCCCTGGACGGATGAAAAGGCGGTCGATACGGTTGTAAGAGAGGTGGTAGAGGCCCGGGCCAGCCTAAAGGAGAAGATGGGGCTATGAATGTGAATTAGGCTTTAACGGATATCCTAATTCTATCAGAAGGAAGGAGCTTTTTGGTTTTCTTGGTCATGAGATGATTCTATTGAACAGCCCTTTGCCATCCTGTGCAATAATAGAGTGCGCCGATCGGGATTAAATTTCAATTCTACTGAGTAAAAGCTTTATATGATATCGATTGTCTAGTTATTGATGGCTAGTCCTAGACCAGACCCGACCAGGTACACCTACGTTTACCACCCATCACGTGAGCATAAAGAGCGATGGCAGAAAAAGGCAGCAAAAGCTCATACATCGCTCTCCAAGTTCATTATCGGCACTGTGGACTCAGTAATTGATGAGAACGAGGAGTTCAAGCCTCGCCGTGAGATGGTGCGCGAGATGGAAGTCCTGAAGGCCGAAATAAAGGCTCTGCGCGACGATCTCCGCCAGAAGTCCATAGTCCTTGAAAGATATGAAGGTGAATTGAAGAAATTCAGGGCTCAGGACTTCATTGGAGCGGAATATGCAGGCGTGCGGCGCTACAACAAGGAAATCGTTGAGTTGCTGAAATCACGCGGCCAGGTGGATAGCTACCGAATGCTTGAGGCTCTGGGCATAGATCCGAGGGAGAGCGACCTGGTTAAAGCAGTATCTCACCAGTTGGAAGAGCTCGAAGCCTACGGCATGGTAGAGGCCACAGCGAAGGGCTGGCGATGGATCAGCTAAGTAAGGCCTTCCTGCAGGACTGCGAAGTCAGGGGCATGAGCCCTCGGAGCCTGCCAGGGTATAAGAGCGCTCTGAAGATGTACGGCCAGTATCTAGACTCAAATGGTTTTGAGGTCCTGCAGGCTGACAGGAAGGCTTTAAGGGGCTTCATTGAGTACATGAGGGCCGAGCGGCAAGTCTCACAGCGAACCATCGAACTGGTCTTTTCGGTTATGTCCAGCTTCTATGATTACCTGGTCTTTGAGGGGCAGCTGGCGGTCAATCCAGTGCTCCCTATTCGCAAGAGGTATCTCAGGCGTTACAAAGACAATGGAGATGGTCAAGAAAGGCAACTCATCAGCATAGAGGAAATGACCAGGATGATCAATTCCACCCTTGAGGTCAGAGATAAAGCGGTGATCACTCTTCTGGCGAAGACTGGCATCCGGCGCCATGAGCTGATCGAGTTGGATGTGGCCGATGTGGATCTGATCGAAAACCGGGTCCGTCTGAAGCCCACAGCGAAGAGGACCAACCGGACGGTGTTCTTTGATGATGAGTGCTCCTTCATCCTCCGGCGATGGCTGAGGGTTCGGGAAGGTGTGAATAAGCGCAAGTTGCCGGCGCTATTCCTGAGCACCTGGGGTAACAGGATCAGCCGAAATGATGTCTATCTGGCAGTCACCAAGGCAGCCGAGCGCGTAGGCCTGCACAATGCCAGCTCAAAGAGGCTGGAGGACCATTTTAGCCCGCACTGCTGCCGGCATTGGAATACTACCCATCTCCTCCGAGCGGGGATGAAGCGCGAGTATGTCCAATGGCTTAGAGGGGATGCAATAAAAGAGGCTGTGGATATTTATTTCCACATCGATCCCAAGGACGTGCAAGAGGCTTACCTGGCGTGCATACCGCAGCTGGGAATATGATATTAGTTATTCAGCCACTGACCATAAATCAAGTGATTCTTCTGGCTCAAGCTGTTGAGCCACATCTCTCATGTTTAGGAACATTCTACGCCTGCTCTTTGTCCAATACTTAAACCCAAATTTCTCGTAGAACTTTGCAGCTTCCTCTTTTGGATCCACTGCCAAATATCGACACCCCAATGGGGCCTCAAGGACAAAACCAATAGCAAGAGATAGAAGATAGCTTCCAACCCCATAACCATGCAGCTTCTTATCAACTGCAAGACGCGCAATTAAGATACATGGATAAGCAGGGTAATCACAACCATCGATTATTTGGCTTGGATCCAGTTTATCTTTGTCAATTCGTATAGAATCGGTAGTTAGCGTGATAAATCCTGCAAGCCGGTCTCTATGAAAACAGAGTTGTGTTTTGCTCAAGAGTTGCCGCTGCTCTTTAAGGGCATCATTCTTCAGATAATCGTTTAGCTCCTCATTACCAGAATCAAAGCGTGCAAGGTCGTATCTAGCACTAAGTAATTCAGTGCAAAGGGCCTTTTCTGGTAGGGGCACCATCAAAACTTGCTACGGTTTGCTTTGTAAATCTTTTTTGCTTGCCTGAAAAAGGCTAACTGATCAGAGCTAAACACAGTATTGGCCTCATTCTTGCAGAATTCTTCTGCCTCTGACCCTTCCAGAGTTAAACCGAGTTTGGTAGGCCTTGCCATATTCTTTCTCAGCTCCCACCTGCGTTAACAACCAGGCATCTAATTAACTATATAAGGTCCACTATTGTTTTTATATCTAGCGGTTTTCGGGAAAAATTATGATAGTCCATCATGCTCAATGTTTATGAGAATGCCAACGATATAGCCGAGCATTATTCGCGAGCCAACATTTCAAGTCCCCCCATGAAAGGCCAAGACGATGCGACGGGAGAATATTTTGCTGCTTGAGGATCTGATGGGCAGAAAAGAGGAGCGTGCGGAGCTATTTGGCCTCTTTAAGGCTGCACGCAGTATGATAAGTCGATCTTTTTGGAGTCTGGCCGGATTTTCGGATACAAGCTTTTATCAAGGGCTTCCTCAACTCGTTCCAGGCCCGCACGATCCCCGTCCGTGAGGTGGTCACAAAACTGCGGGTTATCTGCCAATTGTTTCGTGAGCGAGTATTGTCGAACGGGATTGTTGCTTCCCAAGAATCCTTCAATATTTTCCACATGTTCAGAAAGGAACTCCGATCTTGCAATATCGAGATCTGATGCACTCTGAAGCGATCTAGTATCAACTCGGTAGCTCCTAGAATCTCCACAAGTTTCTGTGACTCCCCAATGATTTGGATCCCTGAACTCTCCATAAATCGAGTGGAATTCTTTGATGTAAAGCATTCGTTCTACCACTTCGAGGAGGGCAAAGATGTTCATATCGCTTATTACATCGCGTTTTTGATCGTCTGGCAGCTTATCTAGTATCAGAAGCACGTCCGGGATGTTCTTCAGCCATGCGGTTAATTTTTTTCTGACTCGCGCATCGTTAGCAGCGCGCATTTTCTTATCGTTCATTCCACGGCGATTATTCAACCTCTCCCGTTCCGTCTCTGTCAGCAATTCATCTCTTGTTTGTCCCGGCATATCCTTACAGTAGGAATTCTTGATATTTATAGTTGACGAAGTTAATCACTCACTATCGGGGGAACGTATTTATACGGGAGTAACAACTTATTATTGGAGTAAATAAATCCAATAAAGGAGGAAAAATATGCCGAAAAAAACTAAATACGGAGAGCGCATGAGAGACGCGGTCTCATTCCGCGTGACCGATCGGCAGCGACAGTTTCTCGAAGCGATCTGCGAGCAGCGAAACATTGGCCTATGTGAGGCTGCCCGTTCGGTATTGGATGAAGCGATGGCGAGAGCTGGTGCTTGTTAATGTTGAAAAGCAGAGATCCTGTAGGCCGTGCGACAAAAGTTGTCCAGACCGCGCCGCAAGGCCCAGCGAACACCATGTGAGGTGTTCAATTTGATTTATCCGTGCTTTGAAGTGAAAAGCCTTACGGAACCCGAGGCTCGCCGTCTCCAAGAACTGGAAGAGGCAAGAGGTGTTCTCCTCCGAGTGCATGAAGCAGAGGGTCAATGCATAGCAGTCTTTGCATGGGGCGCGGTCTCCCTTCCTAGAGAGCTACGCGAGCAGCTGATGACTCTGGCCGGCAAGAGAACCGCTATCCTCCGAATAGACGGCCGGTTCTACGTGCGTGAGGTCGGATGATCGGAGATACGACCCCAGCCGAGCCCGGTCTCAGCCCACTGAAAGGAAGACTATCGACGATCAACGGCCAGCGGTACGAGCGCCATTCTTGTCCGCTATGCTGGGGCGTGATCAGGTACCTGAGAATAAAGGGCAATCTATCATCCAGAGGGGAGTGCTCGAATCCTGCCTGCACATGGACTCTGGAACCAGCGTGAACCTGCCGAGGTGCCGGAGAGGAAGAAGCCTAAAGCGGTATCCTCTCGGCAGTGGGGTTCGGTGCTGATGGCCGATACCAAAGAGCTGGAAGATCAGCTTTCATGGGCCCTTTCCCGAATCTCTGAGCTTGAAGAGCTTTTAGAAGAAGCCTACCTCATCCATCGCCAGATGGTGGCCGGAGGGCCTGTAGAGTGGTGGGCCTAATGACTCAGAAGGGAAGCTATGATCTCCGAGGCCCATAAGCAACAGCTACAGCTCAAATATGGGCTCCCTGAGTCCTTGGTTACTTCCCTGGAGACTCAGGAGGAAGTCTTCTCCTTCTCTCCAACTGAAGTTCGCAACTACTTGGGAAGGCAGGATATAGACAGCCCAGGCTTCTTGCTCAGATATCCGGGGAAGGGCGCGGCGACTATCAGGCTGGATACGCCCCACCAGAACGGGGACGGCAAACCCCAGAAGTATATCCGGCGATCTGGAGAGCCCAACTCTCTCTATGTTCCTTCAGGCTTCGACCTCTCTCAAGCAAAAGAACTGTGGATCGTCGAAGGTGAGCTTAAAGCCCTCTGTGGCTCTGCTCATGGGCTCCCCATAGTTGGCCTGTCTGGGATTTGGAATTGGAGGACCCAGACAGAGCTAGCTTCCTGCCTAGTCGATGGTGAAAAGCTAACTGATGAGGAGGCCCTCCTTCCAGAGATAGGCCAGGCCTGCTGGGAGGGGAAGAGCGTTGTTCTTCTCTATGACAGCGATATAACACCCAGCCACCAAAGTTATGACGCTTTCCCCAGGCTTGCAGAACAGCTTTACAGGCTGGGAGCTGAGGAAGTACGAGTTCTTACCCTTCCTTCCCTGGAAAAGAACCAGAAAACCGGCCTTGATGAGTTCATCCTGGCCAGAGGCCCAGAGCAGGCCCTCCAGGATCTTCAGGCTATGAAGGTCCGGAAAGAGCCTTACCTCCCCACCAAAGCGGGGGCGGTCCTGTATGCAGAGAGGTTAATCAAGTCTGAGGACCTGGAGGATAAGCTCAATGCTACTGTTGCCTATCTTGGAGCTAAAAAGAAAGTCTTTGCCCAGGAGTGGCTTAAGGAGCACGGCATTAAAGGAGAGACAAGACAGGCCCTTCTCCAGGAAGCCAAAGAACGGCTCTCTCAAATCCATAATCAATTAAACTCCGAGGTTTCCAGCTCCCAGGAAGATCTCCCAGGGCTAGGACCGGAATATGCTCAAGTTAAAGCCCTTATCAGGCCATATGTAGAGGAATACGGTTTAGATAATTTAGGCCGACTAGGGCAAATAGAATGGAAACCAGCCGGTAACGGCAACTATGCGCCGGTCCTAGAACACCTCTGCAACTTCGCTGCCTGGCCGATACGAGAAATATCCAAAGACTCCGGGAACGGGACTCCTGAGAAATACCTGGAGCTGGAGGGGCTGCTCCAGGGAGGTCTTCCACTCAGACCGGGAAAAATAGCTCTGACGGATTTTATGGAGAAAAAGTCCTGGGCGGCTCAGTTGTGGACCGTTGGGGCGGCGATCAGACCTTATAAGGATCAGGAACTGCGATATCTCCTCCAGCTCATGGCTGGGGACATCCCAAAGACTACGATCTACACCCATCTTGGATGGAGGAAAATAGGGGACTCCTGGGTTTATCTCCATGCTGGGGGAGCTGTAGGCCCGGGCTCCGAGGCTGTTGAAGTAGAAATATCTGACCGGCTTAAAAGATACTCATTCCCCCAGGGGACAGGGGACATCAAAGAGGCCTTGAAAGCATCTCTTTCCCTCCTGGAACTGGGGCCTAAGAAGATCGCTTATTCTCTTCTGGCCCTAGATTATCTAGCACCCCTCTGTGAGCCTTTGAGACAAGCCGGCATAGAGCCTTCTCTCCTTACCTATATCTGGGGGCCTACGGGCTCTAGGAAAAGCACTCTAATAGCTCTTCATCTCTGCCATTATGGGATTTTTGATTCTAAAGGCCTTCCTGCAAGCTTCCGAGATACGGCCAATTCCATAGAGAAGCAAGCTTTTCTGACCAAGGATACCATCCTTCCGGTTGACGATCTTTATCCAGCCAAGGAGCCTAAGGAGCGGGCGAAGTTGGAGGGCGTGCAGGAGCATCTTTCCAGAAACCAGGGGGACAGGACCGGCAAAGGCCGGATGAAAGCGGATACCTCCTTGAGAGAAGGCCTTCCTCCCAGAGGTCTAGCTCTCTGCTCTGGAGAAGTAATGCCCTTATCGGGCTCCTCTCTGGCCAGGAACCTTGTGCATAAGCTCCAGAAAGGGGATATAGATCAAGAGAAGCTTTCCCAGGCTCAGGCCCAGCAGACCCTCTTATCCCAGGCCATGAGAGGCTATATAGAATGGTTGTCACCCCAGCTCGATAACCTTCCCTCCCAGCTGGCAGAAGCTTTTACCCAAACCAGAAAGGAGGCCCTTAAGCGGGGAAAAGACCGACACGGCAGGCTTAACGAGGCAATTTCTCATCTCCATATCGGCCTAAATGCTTTAGTGATGTTTGCTGTATCCCAGGAGGTTCTATCCAGGGAGAAGGGGGAGAAGATCTTAAAGGACGCCTGGGAGATCTTCAACCAAATAGCGGATGATCAAACCCGGCTAGAGAAGGCCGGGGACCCTTCTCACAAGATAGCAGAAGCTGCTCTAGAGCTAGAGGCCCAAAGGAGAATCTACTGGGCTGATATGGAGGACACTCCTGTTTTTTTGGACAGAGCGGTTAAGGTGGGGTGGAAAGATGAAACTAAGGGGATTCGATATACTAACTTAGGGGCTCTATTCAGAGAAGTTGCACAGCATTTGAGAGGCCAGGAAGAGTTTATCTCCCTCTCAAAAAATGATTTTATCGAGTATCTTAGACAAAAAGAGCTGCTCTCAGAGAGAGACAGGGACAAAAACCAACTCAGGGATCAGAAAACCATCTACATTTCAAGCGGCGCTAAGAAGGAAAAGAAGAGGGCCTATGCCATTTCCGAAGCCTTCTTTTCATGGGAGGCAGAGGATGAGTAGGGTTCAACAGTCTAAATCAAGGGATACAAGGGATATAAGAGGACTAAAGGGATATAGAAAATCAACATCTATCTATCTAATATCCCTTGTATCCCTCATATCCCTTATTCTATTCCTCGCGCGTAAGGGAGCGAAAAATATCCACATAAATAAAAAATGTTTTCTCTATGATACCCTATGTTTTTTCAAGGGATCCAAGGGATATAAGGGATATTTTAAGCTACTGATAGTGGTTTTAGGGTTAGCTTCTCAAGGGATACGAAAAGGGATAAAATTGGGAGAAATGGGCTTCTTGATGCCCTTTTCAGTATGTTTTGCCATATCCCTTGGTTTAGGAAGTTGGGGGGATTTAAGTTGGCTGGAGTAATCCTTTGGCTTCCAGGAAAGGCGACGACAGAGCCTCTATCCCCTATCATCGATCGATCGACACCAAAAAAGAAGAGTTCTCAGGCTACTCTCTTCCATGAGCCTGAGCCACTCCCATCAGCAGAGGCTCAGGACTACATCGAGGTTAACACCCCTGAGGCCTGGACTCGAGCTCTCCATGAGATGGAGCAGGCCGGCATATGTGGCTTAGACCTGGAGACAACGGGCTTAGATCCTCTTTCTTCCAGGGCCAGGCTCTGCCAGCTCTCTCTCCCATCAGGCCGGGTTTATGTGGCTGACCTCTGGGAGCTGGGGCTCTCTTCATCTCTCCATGACCTGGCCGGACTTGTCGAACGTTCGGACGTAAAAAAGGTAGGCCATAACCTGAAGTTTGACCTGGCTTTTATCCAGGCTTCCCAGAGCCGAAGGCTTAGAATGGAAAACCTCTTTGATACCATGCTGGCCTCGCAGGTCGCCTGGGCCGGCCTGTACAAACTTGAACGTGCTCCCAGGGCCACTAAATACCCCTGGAAGAAGATTCAACCTGAACAGAACCTTAAGGCCTTAGCAGAAAGGCATCTGGGAATCCATCTATCCAAAGACCTCCAGGTTTCAAATTGGGGCGCAGAGAACCTTTCATCAGAGCAGAAGCTTTACGCAGCCAAAGACGCGGCGGTGCTTCTCTCCCTCCATCAAATCCTCCTGGAGCTTCTCCAGAAAAACCATCTGGAGCATATAGCTGAGCTGGAGTTTGGGGCCCTCCCTTCAGTTATCGAGATGGAGCTGTCAGGCCTCCCTCTGGATATCCCGGCCTGCAAAGCCATGATGGAGCAGAAAGAAGCCCAGGCCCAGGAGATAGCCCAGAGACTTCAGGAAGAGGCCCGGAAAGCAGGCTTCCAGCCCAGGCCAAAGAAGGGGAAAAAGTACACTCCCCTCCTCAACCCTGACAGCTCTCAGGATGTTCTGGCCTACCTCCAAGCCCAGGGTTATCAGATCGATTCTACAAAAGAAGAGGCCCTCAAAGAGCTAAATCAGGCGGGCTGCTCCTTTGCTGGAGATCTCCTCCAGTATCGCAGGCTGGCCCGGCAGAAGAAATTTCTGGAGGAGTGGCTTCAAAAGCTCTCTCCCATTGACGGCCGGCTCCATCCCGGATACTTTCAGCTCTCCACCAGAGCAGGCAGGTTCTCTTCCAGGGCACCTAACGCCCAGCAGATCCCAAAGCGAGGAGATGATGGCCTGGCCATGAGGAGACTCTTCCGATCTCCTCCCGGGAAGAAGCTAATCAAAGCTGATTTCTCAGGTATCGAGCTGAGGATAATGGCCTGTCTTTCTCAGGACAAGACTATGATAGAGGCCTTCCAGAACGGCCAGGACCTCCATAAACTGACGGCTTCCAGACTGGCAGGGGTCCCTCTGGATCAAGTCACAAAGGCCCAGCGCCAGAGCGCAAAGAGTGCCAACTTCGGCCTGATCTATGGAGTCTCTGCTCCTGGCTTCAGGAGGAATGCCAAAAATGAGTATGGCCTGGATATGACTGAGGAAGAAGCCGAACGGATCCGGAGCACATTCTTTACCACCTACTCAGGGGTCGAAGCTTTTCATAGACACCAGAAGGCTCTAAAGAGCCATCCCAGGAGCTTCTTGCTCCATTCTTATGAAGACGGGTTCAAGCCTTTACCTTTGGTCTATACCCAGACCATAACAGGCCGGAAACGGGCCTGGGGCTGGAAAGATGGCCGGACCCTGGCCAGGGATACCGAGCTATACAACTCTCCATCCCAAGGAACAGGTGCCGATCTCTTAAAGGCAGTAATGGCCGAGGTTTATGCTTCGCTTCCTGATGAGGTTAGGATAATCGGCTCAGTCCATGATGAGCTTATCCTGGAGGCTCCAGAGGCCAGGGCTCAGGAGATGGCCTCTCTTCTCCTGGGCATAATGAGGAGGATAGGCTCCGAGATGCTTTCTCCGGTCCCAGTGGATGCTGAGGTTGAGGTACTCCAGAGCTGGGGAGGGGATTGAGTGACCTCTGATATCATCACCCCCATCTCAGGCCTGCAGAAGATCCCGGCCTATATTTTCGGGAAATTAGCGGAAGCGGTGAAGCAGATCCCCAAGATTGAAGCTGAAATTGAGAGGCTACTGAAAGGCAAGAAACCTGGATCAGGGGTTACAGTATGAAAAAAGGAAAGATCCTATCTCCTTCAAGGCATGACATTTTCCACGGTGACAATAAGGTCACTGTCATGAGGGCCAGGCAACGAGCAGCATACGACCGCACCAGGTACGAGGGCTGCAGCTGCAGCAACGAAACTGCACTGATGGTGGGCTAGAATGGGGCGACCATGCGGACCTTGCAGTGATCCCCGTCGAAATGAAATCGACGAGCGGCTATTGAAAAAGGATTTTACCGGCGAATCATTCCGGCGGATTTCGGCGGATTTTGGCTATTCAGAAACAGCCCTACGTCGTCATCTGAACGAGCACCTCACGGTAGATCTGGCGGCAGTCCAGGCAGGGGTAGAGCAAGCCCGGAAGGATGTGCTGGCCGAGGCTGAGGCCAAAGAGCGGGAAGCTGTGGCAGACGCTGTCAAGAACACCGCGGCCGAGAAGATATCTGCTCGGCTGGAAGCTGCTGCCAACTACCTGGATCAGCTTCGGATACTCCGGGAACGAGCGGCCATTACCCTGGAAAATGCGGAAGGGGCCGAAGATCTCAAAACCATTCTCCAGGCGATCAAAGAGCTGCGCGAAATGGTCCGCCTGATGGCCGAGCTGGAAGGGAAGCTCCAGGCTCAGCAACAGATCAACATCATCAGTAGCCCCGAGTGGATCGAGCTTCGAACCCTGATCCTCTATGCCCTTGATCCGTTCCCCGAAGCAAAGGTGGCGGTGGTCAATGCCATTCACAAATGATGACCTGGCCTATTCTGTGGATCCGGTCCTATGGGCCCGGGAGGTCCTGGGCTATCATCCTGACGACTGGCAGTCCAGGCTTCTGCGGAGCCGATCCCGCAAGATCATCCTCAACTGCAGCCGGCAGAGCGGCAAGTCAACGACCTGCGCAGCCCTGGGCCTGCACGAGTCGATCTACCGTAGGCCTTCTTTTGGCCTGGTGATCGCTCCCTCGCAGGACCAGTCTGCCGAGCTCATGATGAAGTTTGACGAGTTCAGGTCCGCAGTCGAGCTCCCGTCCGACTACCTGAGCACCGACACCAAGCTGGCGGTCAAGTTCGCCAACGGCAACAGGTTTGTGGCCCGACCGGGCTCGGAGAAGACGGCCCGGTCATTCTCAGCCGTGACCCTCCTCCTGGAGGACGAAGCCAGCCGGGTTCTGGATGACCTGTACAACACCGTCCGGCCCATGCTGGCGGTCTCCAACGGCCGGCACATACTCATGAGTACCCCTTTCGGCAAACGAGGCCATTTCTTCCGGATCTGGAGCGAGCAGCGAGACCTGTGGGAGTGGTATGAGATCCCCGCGGAAAAGTGCCCGCGCATTACGAAGGAGTTCCTGGAAGAGGAGCGGCGGACCAACCCCTGGTTCGAGCAGGAGTACCTCTGCGTGTTCATGGAGACCGTCGATAGCGTCTTCAGCTTCGACCTGGTAGCGGCTGCCATCTCTGACGAGGTCGAACCTCTATTCGGAGTTGATAATCTTGACTAAATTCTTTGTAGGCCTGGACCTGGGCCAGGCCAACGATTACACAGCCCTCTCCATCCTGGAGCGGCTGGCTGAAGGCGGCAGGGAAGCCACCTATCATGTTCGGCACCTGGAGAGGGTCCGAAACGTCCCGTATCCCGACATAGTTGCTAAAGTAACCGCCATGGTCAATACACCGCCCCTGGCCTCTAGCTCTGTCCTGGTGATTGATCAGACCGGAGTAGGTGCGCCGGTAGTCGACCTCTTTGAGCAGGCCCGTCTGGATCCCTGTGGTGTGCTTATCCATGGTGGCGATCGGGAGACACACGAAGGCGGAACCTGGAGGGCGCCTAAGCGCAACTTGGCCGCTGTCCTGCAGGTCCTCTTCCAGTCTGGGCGGCTGAAGATCTCCTCCAAGCTTCCGCTGGCTTCTATACTCCAGACTGAGCTTCTGAACTTCAAGGTTAAGATAGATCCGGTGACGGCCCACGACTCTTACTCTGCCTGGAGGGAGGCCGATCACGACGACCTGGTTCTGAGCGTAGCTCTTGCTGCCTGGAGGGGAGAGAGGGAGCCGCCAGCGACAGGACCTCTGAGATTTACCGGAGCCAAGAAGCAACCTGCCTGGGCGGGCAGCGGTACATGGGGGAAAAGCAGGTTCGAAGAGGCGGCTGAGCGCCATGGCGGAGGAGCATCTTTTTTGGGTGGCTTCAATAACAGATAATAAAGGCTACTCTGTGCGGTTGCGTGCTCTTATTATTGGTTCTATGTCATTTTAGAAAGATTTATTTATAATGACATAGAACTATTGTATATGCACAGAACAAGCGCCGGAGAGGAGCGAAAGGCCTTGATGAAAGAGGCCCGGGAGCTGGAGCGAGAGGCTCAATCCCTGGAAAAGATCAGCCATATGAGCCCCGCTGCCAGGACCCGTCAGGATGAGGCTGATAGGCTGAGGGCCAAAGCCGAGGACCTGAAGAGCGATGCCAGGCTTGAGGACCTCCGAGTTTGGGAGATGGAGAAGGTCAAGACCACCAAGAGCGGCAGTCAGTCCTATGGCTACTGGATGGCTACCTGGCGAGAAAATGGGAAGGTACGGAATGTGCATCTAGGCAGCAGCAGGAAAATATCTCATGAGCAGGCTCTCCAGATCGCTAGGGCGATGAAGGCGGAGGCCCTGGGGATCTCCGTTCGTTAAATCACTACTTATAAAGAGGCCCTTTTCTGGATGAATAAACTATATTTGATGTTGGTCTCTAGTTGAAATTCGCCAGTGTTTAAATACTACAAGGCAGCTGAATGGCTGGCGAAGAGATACCTTCCTAAAGGATTATTAAGGCGCAAGATTTAAGCAAAATAGGCCCTTTCAAAGGGCTGTCGCAAAGCCTATCCCGATAAAAAGGGAACTGAAAGCTTTCAGGCCTGCGACCTCTACCGGCTCAATTATGCTGTCGCAAAGCCTATCCCGATAAAAAGGGAACTGAAAGCCTTCAGTTTTTCTATATCCTTCTGATGATTCGCCCTATGTCGCAAAGCCTATCCCGATAAAAAGGGAACTGAAAGCAGCACGGCAACTTAAGGTGCCTCTGCCATCTAAAGTCGCAAAGCCTATCCCGATAAAAAGGGAACTGAAAGAGAATTGTCCTAGCCTCTGGTCCGGGTGCTTCTCCCAGTCGCAAAGCCTATCCCGATAAAAAGGGAACTGAAAGCCAGCTCTCGGCATCGCGGGCATACTGGTGTTCTGTAGGTCGCAAAGCCTATCCCGATAAAAAGGGAACTGAAAGTACTGCAGGGCTTCGTTGGCCGCGTTCTGCAGCTTCGTCGCAAAGCCTATCCCGATAAAAAGGGAACTGAAAGATGAGGCTGTGGTTGCGGTCGATTTGTCATAAGCGTTGGTGTCGCAAAGCCTATCCCGATAAAAAGGGAACTGAAAGGGAAGGCTGCATAAGGGCCATCGACTACATACCGACGTCGCAAAGCCTATCCCGATAAAAAGGGAACTGAAAGTAGCTGATATTGTCTCAGCCATCGCCGGAACCGGTCTGGGTCGCAAAGCCTATCCCGATAAAAAGGGAACTGAAAGTCAAAAGTGGTCTTAAGGGGTTCCAAGGCCGTCCAAAATGGTCGCAAAGCCTATCCCGATAAAAAGGGAACTGAAAGTAAAATCATGAGGGCTAAACGCAAGAACGGCGAAGTTGGTGTCGCAAAGCCTATCCCGATAAAAAGGGAACTGAAAGAAGAAAGAACCCAGCCCGCCAGATCCGAAGCCAATGTCGCAAAGCCTATCCCGATAAAAAGGGAACTGAAAGCAGCGTCGTGCAGCACTTCCAGAGCGGACATCCTCCGCCGGTCGCAAAGCCTATCCCGATAAAAAGGGAACTGAAAGTTAAGATGTTTGTAAGGGATCACAGAGTAAGGATAGAGGTCGCAAAGCCTATCCCGATAAAAAGGGAACTGAAAGTTAATGGCCACCCTGACAGCGAGCACGTCCTTATGTTTGTCGCAAAGCCTATCCCGATAAAAAGGGAACTGAAAGCTGGCGGGAAAGCTGCTGGTGGCGAATGGTGGAAAGTCGCAAAGCCTATCCCGATAAAAAGGGAACTGAAAGTAGAATCAGTCTCCTAGAATTGATCAATTCCACGTCTCGTCGCAAAGCCTAT
Organism: Methanotrichaceae archaeon; assembly: GCA_013178225.1. GTDB lineage: Archaea > Halobacteriota > Methanosarcinia > Methanotrichales > Methanotrichaceae > JABLXE01. The sequence continues at coordinate 36,553 of JABLXE010000009.1, read as the reverse complement.
CCCGATAAAAAGGGAACTGAAAGAGGTGAAAAGGTCGTCGTTGCTCGAAATGTATAGGTTCGTCGCAAAGCCTATCCCGATAAAAAGGGAACTGAAAGTTCAGAGTAGCCGCGCCGGTGGGCGCCTTGAACAGGCCGGTGTCGCAAAGCCTATCCCGATAAAAAGGGAACTGAAAGTGGATGGTTGCCTTTGCCCTCCGGGCCGATGGGTGGTGGGTCGCAAAGCCTATCCCGATAAAAAGGGAACTGAAAGATATCCCAACATCCAGGAAAGGCAGGACCAGCTCAGTCGCAAAGCCTATCCCGATAAAAAGGGAACTGAAAGGTAGAAGCCGCCGAGGTCTGAAGATATAGCGCACCGCTGTCGCAAAGCCTATCCCGATAAAAAGGGAACTGAAAGGGAAGGTTTTTTGGAGATGTATTTAACCATCGATTTGTGTCGCAAAGCCTATCCCGATAAAAAGGGAACTGAAAGACTGGTTCCCGCGCTTCAAGAAGAACGGCGAGGCATGTCGCAAAGCCTATCCCGATAAAAAGGGAACTGAAAGTTTGACGAAAGGCGAGCTGGAATCTGGCAAGATTGGCGGTCGCAAAGCCTATCCCGATAAAAAGGGAACTGAAAGTGTTTTAGAAGGTTAAGCTCATCCTCATTCAGATGCTGTCGCAAAGCCTATCCCGATAAAAAGGGAACTGAAAGACAGCCACACAACCAGTATCTCATCCAATTCCGAATCCATGTCGCAAAGCCTATCCCGATAAAAAGGGAACTGAAAGTACGGCCCTGGCCGAACGCTGACCGGGGAAGGTATTGTCGCAAAGCCTATCCCGATAAAAAGGGAACTGAAAGATGTTCGCAATCGAGCCATATTTTGCCAGGAGATCTGTCGCAAAGCCTATCCCGATAAAAAGGGAACTGAAAGGTTTGCCGATGCGACCGTCAGCCTTCGTAAGTCCGATTTCGGTCGCAAAGCCTATCCCGATAAAAAGGGAACTGAAAGTTTTATTTGTGCCCAGATCGGAACCCGATAGCGTTCCGTCGCAAAGCCTATCCCGATAAAAAGGGAACTGAAAGAAGCAGACATTGGAGGCGTTTATTTATGGGACTTAAGTCGCAAAGCCTATCCCGATAAAAAGGGAACTGAAAGGGTTGCTGCCCAGAACATTGACATAGTTGTCCATATCCTGTCGCAAAGCCTATCCCGATAAAAAGGGAACTGAAAGGCGTCGCTATCCTGGCGTCCTCGGGACTCATGGCCGGTCGCAAAGCCTATCCCGATAAAAAGGGAACTGAAAGGGACGTTCAGAGAATCATAGACTCAAAGGAATATAAAGGTCGCAAAGCCTATCCCGATAAAAAGGGAACTGAAAGCAAGATATTATAATATGCTATTTGGCGCGTTTAGTCTATAGTCGCAAAGCCTATCCCGATAAAAAGGGAACTGAAAGTCCACAATCCGCCGGGTGACGATCCCGAACACCTCGCCGAGTCGCAAAGCCTATCCCGATAAAAAGGGAACTGAAAGTGTCCAACTCGATAGAAGCCTTTAGAGAATTGTTCTGTCGCAAAGCCTATCCCGATAAAAAGGGAACTGAAAGTCATCCAGAGTCAGGACGGCCGAGGTGATCGATCCGCGTCGCAAAGCCTATCCCGATAAAAAGGGAACTGAAAGAGAAGCTCTACGTGGGCCGGGCCGACACGCTGATGTCGCAAAGCCTATCCCGATAAAAAGGGAACTGAAAGACCAGACATTGACGCCTCTTGGCAGGAGATGTTTCTTGCGTCGCAAAGCCTATCCCGATAAAAAGGGAACTGAAAGAAATTGAGGACCGCTTCAACCCTCGCGAAATGGATTTGTCGCAAAGCCTATCCCGATAAAAAGGGAACTGAAAGGCCAGAATCCCGGCCATTTGCGCTGCGCTATGCACGGCCGTCGCAAAGCCTATCCCGATAAAAAGGGAACTGAAAGGTCTATCTGCGGCTTCTGGCGTCTTGTCTGCTGCAATGTCGCAAAGCCTATCCCGATAAAAAGGGAACTGAAAGTGCGCCAAGAACGCAGCATCCAGGTCGGCCTGTGCTGTCGCAAAGCCTATCCCGATAAAAAGGGAACTGAAAGTATATAGAAGGAATGCACGAACATCATTAATATCGTCGCAAAGCCTATCCCGATAAAAAGGGAACTGAAAGTCGGTTAGTTTGGGTTTGATATCCCGGTTGAACTTCCAGTCGCAAAGCCTATCCCGATAAAAAGGGAACTGAAAGCCGTGCTGGTGGGCGGCAGTCGCCTCTGAGCCACCAGGGGTCGCAAAGCCTATCCCGATAAAAAGGGAACTGAAAGGATCCTCATCATTGAGTACAGTCGCTGATGCTATACCGTCGCAAAGCCTATCCCGATAAAAAGGGAACTGAAAGTTTTCCCAACCGCCAGCCAGCTCCAGCGATGGGCTGTCGCAAAGCCTATCCCGATAAAAAGGGAACTGAAAGCGGCCTTTGCCCAGGCACCGGGCCACGACTTCGCCCGGTCGCAAAGCCTATCCCGATAAAAAGGGAACTGAAAGACTTGATCCTGAATATTTGGGATGATGCCGAATCCGAGTCGCAAAGCCTATCCCGATAAAAAGGGAACTGAAAGTCCACAGGGACGAACTTAGAGCGGATCTTCGGCTCGTCGCAAAGCCTATCCCGATAAAAAGGGAACTGAAAGGTGGACTACCCGGCGGGCATACCCGGATCTCTTTGGGAGTCGCAAAGCCTATCCCGATAAAAAGGGAACTGAAAGGCGATGGCTGTATCATCGTTCGAGCCTCGCTCATTTCGTCGCAAAGCCTATCCCGATAAAAAGGGAACTGAAAGAAAAGCATAGCGGCATAGATATAGTTGACATGATAGTCGCAAAGCCTATCCCGATAAAAAGGGAACTGAAAGAGAGGGATGCAATGATTCTGAGATAGCTTTGCATCTCGGTCGCAAAGCCTATCCCGATAAAAAGGGAACTGAAAGTGGACGACCCAATCTGGCCCGTCTGCCCAGGACGAGTCGCAAAGCCTATCCCGATAAAAAGGGAACTGAAAGGGAACTCGGGCCTCCCATCCAGGAGCCTAAACTTTCGTCGCAAAGCCTATCCCGATAAAAAGGGAACTGAAAGAGCAGGAGAGGGGCACGGCCAGCTCTGGACCACGATAAGGTCGCAAAGCCTATCCCGATAAAAAGGGAACTGAAAGGCTGGATGGTCTTCCGGGCGATCCTGGAGACGCCTGTGCGTCGCAAAGCCTATCCCGATAAAAAGGGAACTGAAAGACGGAACCGCAAAGCCGCTCTCCATGTCCACCGTGTGACCTGGGTCGCAAAGCCTATCCCGATAAAAAGGGAACTGAAAGAATTGCCATTTTGTAGCATGAGAGATTTTGCCCTCATGTGTCGCAAAGCCTATCCCGATAAAAAGGGAACTGAAAGATAACATAAAACTGCCTGGAATCGGGGCGAAGATCAGCGTCGCAAAGCCTATCCCGATAAAAAGGGAACTGAAAGCGTCTTTCCCGGTGCCGAAGTACATGACAGCCGAGTCAAGTCGCAAAGCCTATCCCGATAAAAAGGGAACTGAAAGCTTGATCCTCTAGCCGGTTGAGTGGCCTGCGGGTAGAGCCTTTGTCGCAAAGCCTATCCCGATAAAAAGGGAACTGAAAGAATCGAACCTCCGGAGGGCGCTGAAGTACATGGCGGATGTCGCAAAGCCTATCCCGATAAAAAGGGAACTGAAAGATGCCGTGCAGGCCGGCAGCATCACGCAGGACGTGGCCGAGTCGCAAAGCCTATCCCGATAAAAAGGGAACTGAAAGTCCTGCAGGTGGTGCGGATCTGATGCCCCGTGCAACGTCGCAAAGCCTATCCCGATAAAAAGGGAACTGAAAGAACATCGCCCAGGCCCCACCCATAGTGGCCGTCATGTGTCGTCGCAAAGCCTATCCCGATAAAAAGGGAACTGAAAGAGCCAATTTCCAGCAGCGGCGGCGTCCTTGTCAACGTCGCAAAGCCTATCCCGATAAAAAGGGAACTGAAAGGAGAGAGAGCGCAAAGGCGAACGCTGCCCGCTCCGTTTAGTCGCAAAGCCTATCCCGATAAAAAGGGAACTGAAAGCTTTCAGGGGCATGACCTTTGTTCCGCTCTATTTTCAGGTCGCAAAGCCTATCCCGATAAAAAGGGAACTGAAAGCCGCGGGCTCTGGCCTTACCCTCTCCGCAATATTTTACTACTCTTGAAAACACCCCACTTCTATGGGCGACCTCACTCTGTCCCAGTTCGAGGCCAGGATAAGATTCGACTCGGACGCCGACCTTTCCTACTGGTCAGGTAACACCTTGAGAAGTGGCTTTGGAGCCCACCTGCGGGCGTTGGTCTGCACCATCAGGGGAACGGAATCCGGCCCGTGTTCTGAGTCTGACAGTCCAGAAAAAAGTTCAGAGAGCTGCAGCGACTGCTCGCTTCGTTCAGTCTGTGTTTACGACTACTTCTTCAACAGCAGCCCCTCGCCGGGAGCGAAAGTTCTGAGAAAGCAAAGCGACATTCCAAGGCCCTTCGTATTTGATCCGCCTGCACCCGGAAGGCATAGCGCAGGATCTGAGGCCGTCTTCAATTTCACACTAATCGGAAAGGGCGTTGAATTCCTGCCATACTTCCTGTTGGCCCTGCGAAATCTGGGCGAGAGCGGTATGAGCCGAGGTTACCGTCTGGGCTATGGAAGATTTGCCCTACAGGCGGTGGACAGTATAGGTTATGGAATGCGCAACAATATATTCTGCGGGGATACTGTCTACAATCGCGCAGTTACCATCCGTTTTCAGGAGACGCTCAATGCCTGCACCGAGCACAGGGGGGATTTGACGGTGCGCTTTCTCACACCCGCCCAGATCAAGGAGGGCGACAGGTTCACAGCCACTCCTACCTTCCGCGGCCTGATTTCAAGACTGCTCTTCCGGGCCAATGCCCTAGCGGAGTTCTTCGGATCGGGGATGCTCTACGACCATGAGAAAGCCTTGGCTCTGCTCGGGGAGTGCCGGGAAGTGAGCGCAGTCAGCGCGAGCACCAAGGATGTTCGGGCACAGAGGTACTTTCACAAACAGAAGATCAAGAAACAGCAGCTTCCGCCGTTCTTCAAAGGGGAGATTAAATACTACGGCGAGTTCTCCAGGGACGTGATGGCGCTGCTGGAACTGGGCAGGCTCATCCACGTGGGCAAGATGGCCACCTTCGGCAACGGGCTGTATGAGATCGAGATATGAGGGAGGATCATTCCTCCCCTTTTTGCCTTAAATCGAGACCAAATTCAGAATCGTAATGCGCATTTACCACATGGACTTTTCGTTCCTTATCGAGATAGGACGATCCTATCCGCGCCAATTGCACATATTGGTTCCATCGAATCGAGACAAGCAATTGGCTGGCTTCAAGCGGATTATCTTCGACAGCTTTCTGATACACATCCATCATTCTCGATGGCAAGACTTCTATGCTATCGAATGCCCGGTAGAATGCTTCTTCAAGGCTTTCGTCTGAATTAAAGGCTCTCAGGTTTAGAATTGTATTATTCCAGAACTCTTCGTATGCATCTTGATATTCTTGTTTCCATTTCTCTGCTATTTTCTCTGTGTATACTTCATCAAGCCAAGACGATATCTTAGATTCATCAATAACGTTATTGTTATTCTTTTCAAGAACTGCCAGAGAAGAGCGCACAAGTTCTTCGCTATAAATCCTTTGTCCATCGGCCGGTTCTCTAAATACATGAACATCTGCAATTTCCTTCAATCTACGGCGATTTACTCTGCCGAACCTTTGCAGCAATGCCTCAAGGGGGGCTGGATCTGTGTAAACGACATCTAGATCGATATCCAAACTGACTTCTACAACCTGAGTAGCAACTAATAGGATTGGCTTTCTTTTTACCGATTTAGATCCCGTTGCATTTCTCACAGTTTTTTCCTTGGCTAAACGGTCCTTGCCATTGAAGCGACCATGAAGCAATACAATCTCGCCCACTTGAGCGAGCCTCTTTTGAAGCTCAATAAATACATCTTGCGCCCTTCTTACAGTATTGCAACATACTAGTACGGATTGATCTTTTCGAAATGCATCAGCGATTTCATTCAAAGCAGCAGGGGCCGTTAGGTCGCCATCCCTCAACAAGAGGCGGTGGCGCTCAAATTTGGAATAAAGATCGGATGACGCCCGCAAAAGCGAAAAATCACCCAGAGCGCCCTTCAGTTGCTCCCGTAATAATTTTGGCAGAGTTGCCGACATGACGAAAAACTTTGCTCCAAAATTCTTTCGCAGATATTTCACGGTAGCAAGTATCAATGCTAATCTTTTGGCCTCGTAAGCATGGACTTCATCTAAAATAAATACAGCATCAAAGCAGTCAGAAAGCAGAGATTCATACCCTTTCAGGCGATAGGGTGCTTTGAGAATCTGGTATGGACTCAACACGCGAACAGGATAATAATTTAGCCGTGCAAGGTTGCTTAAACGTTTTGCATGTTTTGCAGCTTTTTCAGGATGGTCGTCGAGGAGGCTTCGATAGTATGCTATAGTGCTTCTGCTGTGTTCAAGCCCGACCTGGCCGGGAAAAGCACCCGAATCAGCATCATTCAGTCGATCATACATGGCATTCATGCTTGCTTGAAAGGGCAATGTATAATAGAGCCTAGGAACGGGTTTGTCTTTTTCAGCTTGTGAGACCGCCCAAAGCAATGATGCCTCTGTTTTCCCGCTCCCTGTGGGAGCCATTAAAACAGCAGAACCTTTGGTCTTTATGCAGTCGGACTGATGATTGTATGGTCTGTAGGATAGACCTGAAGCTATGCTCCATCTCTCCAGCAGTTTTTCCGGATCGGATAATTTCGAAGAGGGCAAGTCTCCGGTATGGGCAGATGCGAGATGGTCTGAGGAGGTGATATGGCCTCGAAGGACAATCGATCCTATTATTAATGCCGAATCTGCACTCCTATTAATTTTTCTGACAAAACGCTGATATTCATTCAGCCATTTTCTGATATTATCGGCACCATTTTTTTTAATTAAGTCAATTGATTCTGATTTCGGCTTCAAATTTGCTAATTTAATGCCACTATCTGTGAGGTTTAAACATTCTATCCAGGCGTTCTGGCACTCATTGATCCAATTCCACAGAGCAATCATTCTTGATTCATCTATCTCACCCAATCTCTGCGCGAGAACTTTATTTCCAGGATCGCCTCTCTCGGTATATGCCAATTGAATTTCCTTAGCATCTTTATGATGAGACACAATCGCCGCAGCCACCCATTTACGCTCATCGTCTGATAGCGCCTCTCCGATCCAATCAAGAAATGCAAGAGAAAATACTTCGTGACGATGAGACCAACGTGCTCCTCCCCTAAGCATTGCCTGAAAGCCCTCTGCGGCCTTTCCAAAATCATGCAAGAGGCATGCCCAAAAAAGGCAGTTCCAAAGAGGAGGAAAGCTGATTTCTTCAGGCAGCATTGGACGCAATCGGATAAGGTCCCCTAATCTTTCAAGGACGCTCCAGGTGTGTAGAGCCAAAGTCTCTGGTTTTTCGTTCTGGCCTTTAGATGCGCTCTTCGCCCAGATATTTTCGGAATCATCAGGCCATGCTTGGGGTATCATTGTATTCTCCAATAAAAGAATGGAACCATAAGCCCATATGAGCGCCGCCTATCTTAGGGGATGTTGGATCGATAAGGAAATTAGCATCCTTGGGTTCGCTATCGTATTTGATGAAATCTGTGCTGTCTATTCTTCTAGTTAAGGCAATATATCGGGAAAATGTTGGCTCCCTATTATTGGCATAATCAATATAGCGAGGCATCAATGTTGCATATCCCTTCCCCATTCTTAGGAGCATTCCATAAGGCGCGAGAGTGTGTTCAAAGTAAGCCTGGGATCTTTTTTCCAATTCAATGACCTCGATGCTTGTATATGAAAAAAGGTCTTGTGACCGGCCGAGAACTACTGGGTAATACGGGCTCTTAAACGCCGATTCCCATTGCGGTTTATTAATATATAGAACAAGCTTCGGCTTGAAGAGCATCCTCCTTTTAAAAGGATTTATCGCGCCTTCCAAGACCTTTGGCGTTTTGGTTCCAGGGAGGTTCCCAGTTGATGTTGCCACTACGTGAACGTGCTCTACATCATCAAAAGCTCCCTCATGCGTAAAATGATAGGCAAATTCTACTCCTTCAGGGCTCACCCATTCACCTAGAGTGCTGCAGATATGACCATAGATAGTAGCTGGTGGAGGAAGCTCAAAAGTCGGGTGAATTCCTAGCATGAAATGAGGATAACGAAAGGAGGTGGTTACTCCTTCCGCTACCACTTTCAGCACCTGCATTTCTTTTCTCCTTATTCAAGCCATGACGCATTATTTGACATATTCATTTCATCAATGAAAGTCAGGAAAGATTCGCGTGGATGACCTATTCGTATTGTTTTCCCGCTGTCAGTTCTTGCTTCTGGCGTTTCAATAAATGCATCAAGTCTAGCTCGTTCCTCCTCGGCATAGCCTTTGACCCATCCTATGAAGATATCGGAAAGAATTTCTTCGTTAAAGACACGTAAGGCTTCTTTTAGTGCTTCGAGATTTATCCGGGGCAATCCATCACTAGTTGCATTTATTGCATGACTGAATATGTGGTTTCCACCTTTTGTCACTGCCATGATTACAACTACAGGAGAGACATCTGTATAATGAAGTGCCTGCTTAGCGCCTCCCTCTAATTGAGCCATGCCTTGAAATAGAGCTGTCAATCTCTGCAATCGTTGCTCCTTTGGCAGTCTATAGGCTTTCTCTTCCTTCAAATCTTCAAGCTTTTTTTCTTTTGCAATTCCAATTCTTATATCATCTAGGTTGCGAAAACCTGTTTTCTTCTTATACCAAAAAGTTCCGGTGGCCTTTAGATTCAGGGAGAATAATCCCTGAAGAGTGGTGTGGTAGAACTGATGCTCATGGGGCACTGGGTCGCCTTCATGCCTTGACATGACTCCAAAATCAGTTGTAGGTCTAAGAGGTGCAATTGAAACGAGTGTGCTCACTCGAAAAGGCGATGCACGCGTAATAGTATCTGTGGTTTCTGTCTCTCCGTCCCGTGAGGTGTCGGCATCCCTTTTAGCTTTTGCTGATTCTTTTTTTGAAGGTGCCCGCATATAACCAAATATATCGTCGTCCCACCATTCAATCGGATTTGCATCGGTGTATGCGATTTTTTCTTCTCTGTAAATTGGGGCAGCCTTCCAGCCGAAATCACCTTGCTGAAGAGTCTGTCGCAGCCAATATCTGAATGATTGAGCCGAGACATAGGGATAAAACGAATTATTGGCTCTAATTACCTTAACACCTGTGCTGTTATCATAGCGTTCACCTTCAATAGAACCCAGGTTGTTTAGTGCCGATGCATTGGCATCAATCAAGAATAATCCAGTTACGTATGTCATGAATTCCATCCTTCTATATTATTTGCGATTCATCTTGGGATGCATCCTCGCGTGTTTCAGGAAGCGAGTCCACATGCTTATCTATCCATTTAAGATCATAGAGCCGCTCGATCATGCGAATAAGGACGAGATCTCTTGCAAGACGCCAATTAGACCTTCCTCTCTCGTCTGGATCTTCAAATACCTCAATAAAAGGATCGAATCTTATAATCGGAGGTTTTCCTTGCTTGAGTCTGTTATGGTTTACTCGAATGAGCGCATTTCTTAGCACATCATACCTGCCTTGCTCGCCGTAGAATATAGAGAAAAATTTCTTATCGTTCTCCTCATTCACATAATCAGCTAATTTATCGCCGATTTCCCGGATGAGATTTATTCGGCTTTCTTTCACATCCATCACCCTATTCAGGAATAGTTCAGTAAGTTTCCACGAAATTAAGCCTGCGTCACCCTTTAGTGAATAGGCGCGCCTCGGATCATCATTTGAAGTATTTTTTATTGGCATGCGCAAGAAATAACTCCGCAAAAATCTATGTGCGTCTTGAGGTAACCGGAAAAGGTCCTCGTAGAGGTAATTTCTTTTCGCAATATTATCATCATCGGATGCACCTTTACTTTTCTTTGCTTTTTTTGACGGATATAATCTCCAGGCACGCTGAACTATCGCGCTCCATTCATCCCTATAGTCAGGATTCTTTATCGCGGCCAAGAAGTCTAAAAGTTCCATAGGCAAATAGTATATCTCAAGTGGTGGATTGCGGGAGTCGAGAGCATTTGATTGACCACTATTACTGAAATGGTAGGCTGTTATCGAGGCAGGTTGATCGTCTTCTTTTGCAATCCGCATTTCTTCATCGGCTTCAAGGAGTGTATCAATTATGACAGTTCTTGCCGAGCCAAATTCCTTAAGCTTGCTTTCGTTTGCTTGATGGGCTAGCTCGATACGGCTCCGATTTTCTTGCAGAAACTTCTTGGCGAACTTCTCAATTATTTCCGCATTATCGGAGTGGACTGCTAGAAGCTTTCCACCGCATTTAGCGCACCCTAGGGGCATGGCTTGAATGCACAAAAGAGCTTTTCCCGAAATTGGCAGACCACTATTACCATTTGCGAAAAAGTTAATTTGATTTTCTCCCAAGAGCAGTGGGACATGTTGCCGGAATACTCTCCCCTGAGGATATCCCTTCTTATCACTCAAAGCTATGCTTACAGTTGGACCTCCGGTAAACACGCACCTATTGTGACCAGAATTCATATCATCATGGAAGCTTCTCGTAACACGTCTAGCATAATCAACCCGCTTTTCTGGATTTTTCTCAAACGCCGGCTGAGTAAAACCTGAGTTCGGAAAAGCCACAGTTAAAAATGACTTAAGCGGGTTTACCACATACTCTCTTGATATATAATCTGCCATCTTATCGAGATCTGATTCGGTCAAATCAGAGATCATAGTTTTTTTGCGAAAGGCGAGGATCGTTGCTGCGCCTACATCAACTAAAGGATGGCCCGTATAACTTAGCATTATTTATCACTTATCATTTTTCCTATTATTTTCCTAAATGATTCCGGATAATTTCTTCTACACATTAAAGCTTTCTATGCGTAGCGGAAGTAATGGCGATTGACGACCATAGTCTAAAAATTGGATAGTTCTTCCATGTTTTCAAATATCAAACCCGCATAAAGCATCCTTTAGAGCTTGCCACTATTCCATCCTAAAATAAAAATAGTAGCATCTCCGAAACTCTCTGAGGTCTCCAGTCATGTCCCGCATCATCCTCTCCGACCGCGGCGCCTTCCTCGGCAAGTCCGGCGAGCAGTTTCGTATTACCAGAAAGGACAGTCCAGAGGTGCTCGTTCCCGCCCGGAAGGTCCAGCAGATCCTGGTTCTGGGAAGCGGCATCTCCATCTCCTCCGATGCCGTCGAGATGGCTAATGAACTGGGCACTGAGATCGTCTTCGCCAGCTACTATGGCAGGCCCCTGGCACGCCTCATCCCGGCGAGCCTGGGAGGAACTGTTAGGACCCGCCGGGAACAGTACGGCGCTTATGATGACTTTCGCGGAACCGACCTGGCCAGATCCTTCATCCGAGGCAAATTGAAGAACCAATCCTCGCTGCTGAAATCCTTCGCAAAGAAATGGAAGGGGGGCGACAGAGCCGACCTATGGCAGCAGTTTCGCAACAGCTCTGCCGAGATCGAGGCTCTCATACCAAGGCTTGATTCAATAAAGGGCATGGTGGATGATGCGCGAGAGAAGATCATGGGCCTGGAAGGAAATGGCGCTGAGATCTATTGGCGCACATGGGCTAATCTCATACCTGAGACGTGGGACTTTCCGGGCAGAGATTACCCTGCCGCAAAAGATCACATCAACTCCCTTCTCAACTTCGGTTACTACGTCTTGGAGCAAGAGGTCTGGGCGGCAACACTCTACGCCGGTCTCGATCCCTACGCCGGATTTCTCCACGCCGACCGGCCCGGCCAGGAGAAGCTGGTCTATGATATGATGGAAGAGTTCCGGCCTCTAGTGGTGGACCGCGTAGTGGTGGGCCTGGCCAGAGAAATGAAAAGAGGCCACTTCCAAGAGGACTTCCGAATGACCAAGGACGGAATGAAGATAGCCTCCTCGGCATTCTACGGCCGCCTGGACGAGCGCATTACCTACCGCGAGAAGAGCCAGATCTTGCGAAATATCATCCGCTCCCAGGCGGCGGCAGTGGCCACCTACCTGCGCGGCGAACGGCCGGTCTACGAACCTTTCACGCCCAGATGGTGAAAGGACTCGGTGATCTGGATGGACACCATTATCATTTACGATATCAGCGACAACAGCCTGAGGACTCGCGTAGCCAGGGCACTGATGGACTATGGCTGCATTCGCATCCAGGAGAGTGCATTCTACGGCTCCATGAATCACAACACGAGGGAGAAGCTCCGGCTGCGTCTGGGAAAAATGATGCACAAAAATGAGGGAAATATCCAGTTTTATCCTCTTTGTGGCAAGTGTTATGCCCTCAAAGAGAGCATAGGTGAGATCTACCAGATCAAAGAGGAGGATGTGACTGTCCTGTGATCACAGTTAGCGATGTCAAGCAATATCTCTACTGCCCGCGGATCATCTACTTTGATCACGTTCTGCACGTCCCAAAGCCCACTGACCCGAAGCTATTGACTGGCAAGGACCTGCATGATACTATAACCGCCAAAGAGAAACGTCGCAAAGGCGCTCTCTTCTATGACCAGGAGTTGGACCGCGCTAAGAAGATGTTTCGAGTGGCCCTGGAGAGTAGCAGCCTCGGACTGCGAGGAGTCCTGGACTACTTGGTAGAGACCGATCGAGAGTTCATACCTATAGACTACAAGTTCGGTTCATCTCATAATGGTGCAGTCTTCCTCAATCACAAATACCAACTCGCCGCCTATGCACTGCTGGTGGAGGACAGCTTTAGGACCATCGTCCGGCGTGGCTTCGTCCATTACAGCAAAGATCGGATCAATGTGAGAGTGGATATGGGAGACGAGCTTCCTCGTCGGACATTGAAGATGATACGAGAAGTAGGCAAGATAATAGAAGAGGAGATGGAGCCTGCTGGGACTAAAAACCCAGGCAGATGCACCGATTGTGAATACAGCCGTTACTGTATAGGGTATCAATCAGAGGATTGAAGCTTGAGGGTCGGGATCAAAAATGTATTTCTTTTCTGAGGAAGAGCGCAAATATCTCTTGAAGAAACTCATTCCCAAGGCGCGAGATAAGAGCATTGCAGAAGAACTCCGCGGCTGGAATTGGCATTCCACTGAACTGTCACCGCCTCATGATATTATCCTGCCCGTTTGGGAAGTCTCGGATAGGTATTGCGAGATGGATCGAGATGTTTACTTAAGGCATGTGCAGAAAGTTAGCGTGCCTGCCAGCGAGGAGATGGTGGCCGGAAGGATATATCATCAGGCTATTGCCGAGCTTTATCCCACAGCAAAGAGGCTGATCTATACAGAAGGTCTGGGAATTTGCACCAATCTTGCTCAAATCTTGATGGAGAGAATGCCTGAGGCGGTCATTGAAGCCGAAGAAAGTTTAGCTTCGATTGGTGCTGGCAGCGAAGCCACAAAAAATGTGGGTGAGAATCTCAGAAAACTATGGCAATTTGAGGTCTCAAGGATAGTCTCTTCAATTTATGCCTATCTCGGGAAATATCGATACCTGAGTGAAGATTCTTTGATAAATCATGCTCTCCCTTTTGTGGTGGAGCATAAACTTGACGGACAGTATCTGGGATTGAGTAGCAACCTTAGTGCCGATTCAATAAATATGGGCGGAATGCTAATCTGCGACCTGAAGACCGGCCCGAAAAAAGATTTCCATAAACTTTCAGCCACAGGATATGCACTGGTTTATGAAAGTCTGTATGAGGTACCAATTAACATCGGCTGCACCGTTTACCTAAGCTTTCCTCGAAATCACCCTACACCCCATGTCGAGAGGGATTTCTTTATCATCAGTGATGAAGTCAGGCAGTGGTTTATTGAGGAAAGGGACGGCAAGCAGGATTTGATATTCTATGAGCGAGATCCAGGGAAGTGCTCAAATCCAGGAAGTTGCAGGTATAAAGAACATTGCCGCAGCCTTGTTTGATTGGAGATGGCGATATAATCTAAATTTTAAAATTTTAATTACATGTTAATGCTAACTATTAATGTTGGATGCTGGCAGCTCATCTTTGTCGATATGATCATAGATATCGATAGCTTCTTGCGGATGTCGCCTTAAGCTCATGGATGAACTTCCTGGGCGTGTCAGACCGGCGCAGGTCAGAGGTCAGGCGGGCGCAATCGATCAAAAAGCTCAAATTGCGCCTTTTGATTCAACTCCGAGAATGGACAAGCCCGCAAAATCGATTTTAAGGGCATGATCTCCTACCGTGACAGATGCTAGGATCCGGCCAGAGATCCATTGAAGACTCTCGAATGGCATGGCAAGAGGGGCCTATCATGGGGCGGGCAGTGATACTTGATTTGATGGGTTCTTGATTGTTCTATGTCATTTCTTAGAGCAATCCTGAAAGTGACATAGAACTCAATCGTTCCTGTTGGCAACGGTACGAAGGGTAGATCTATTCGCCCTCAGAAATAATATTCATTTGCTATTATATTAGATCACGACCTGATCAGTCGATATAGCCAAAGCTAAAGATGCAAAAAAGTTAATTTACTTATTGGAATTAAATAATTTTAATGCACAACATAGGGCATTGCTGCCTTTAGAACGCACCCTCCTTGAAGAAAATAATCCTGGCCTCTTCCATTCTCAATCGTTGCCTTCTGTCACGGTCTTGGGCTCCCTGATTAATCCCAGGATCCCGCAGGTCCTCGGCCCGGCCGGTAAGCCTAATGGTCTGCCTGCCATCGTTGGGCGTATGGTTACAGACCAGAGCAGGGCAAAGCCTCTCAGCTCTCCTCAGGGCTCGGATGGTGTCCCTCCTGGATGGTGGTCTGCCCTCCCTGCCTGCCAAGAACTGCCGTGCCTGGCAGGAGTTGAAGGAGATCTCCTTCTTACCTTCGGCAATCACCGTGATGTGCTCCACGAGAGCCTGAGCCCTCAGCTGAATCTTGGTGATAGCCTGGCGGATCTTACCCTCGGCCGCTGGAGAGGCGGGAGGCCAGTTCTTCAGGGCTTCGCAGATTCGGGTTAGGATCTGGCGGATGTAGGCGATGATGAGATGGAGCTTCTCTATGGGGCTGTGAGAGGCCTTGATGGCCTCTGTGGCCCTTGTGACCAGCTTTGCCAGCTCTCGCCCTCGGAGAATGCCGGCGTCCCTGGCGATTTCGGTAGTGTAGTTGAAAAGATCCACAGCAACCTCTAAGACATGCTGGAACTCGGAGACTGGTATCTCGATAGCCTCCGCTATAATGGATGGCTCTTGCATCTTGGAGCCTCCCTAAAAAAGGTTTGACAGGATTCGCGCCTGTCTCCATCTTCGCAGCACGTGGCGTTTATCAGCGATCAGCCGGCGATCCCTGCGAATCTTCATCTTGCCGGAGTGTGGCATCAGGATCGCTCCTCATCAACATTGGCCGCCAAGTCGTACATGTTTCCAGGTAGGTGCTCGACCATCCCTCGATCCTTCAGCATCTGAAGGCGATGCCGAACGACCTGGCGGGACATATTGAGCCCAAGCTCTAGATCCCGACGGCCAGCCGGGCCACCCATCAGGAACGCCCGGATCTCATCCAAGTCAGCTTCGACCCATTCTTGTTGCTGCTTGGCAGCCGGCGCAGACGCGGGTTTGGGTCGAGATAGTAGCCCTGGAATGGATACCGGCAAAGTTATGACTGCCAGCAGATCCGCGAGCTTGATTCGGAGAACCGCAGTCATTCGCAACCACCCAGGAAAAGGATATGAGGCGAAACCACCCTCCGCCTCAGCCGCCGAATCACGTATCTCGCGTCTGCCAAAGCCCTCTTCTCGCGGTGTCTAGAAAAGCGAGATGAGGCCATCTTCAGGCACCCCCATATTCCCGTTTCATCTTCTGGTCGGCTTCCCGGATTACCGGAAGGATCTCCTCCAAGCTCGTGCCGTTGTAATGGATCTCCCAATTGTATCCAACGCTGGTCTTCTGGAGCAGGATCTTTAGCGGCGAATAATTCTTGTGGATGACCTCTTTGGTGTCTACCATCTCAGATCGCCTCCGCCTTCTGCTGCCAGTATTCAACCTCGCCGGGTAGAGTGACCGGCGCATAGGTATCAATCGCCATATCAGACACTAAAGAGGATGCTGAAGCCTTTGCGGGCTTCTTCTGCTCGGCATACTCGGGCTGAACAGGCTTGAACGGACCTGATCTCAGTCTCGGCTCAGCCTGTGGCCTGGCGGTCTCCACCTTCTGCGCGGCCGGGAAGTACTTGCGCTGATGCTTGCAATGCTTCCCAGATCGGTATATGGCAGAGGGGCAGCTGCAGCTCCGAGGCGTTGTCACATAGTAGGCATCACCCTTGTTATTCCGAACCAGGACCATCTCGGCGGAGAGCCTGAAGAAAGGCGGCATCTCCTCCGGTGCCTGACCGTGGTTATAGAAGGCTATCAACTGTTTTACGGCTTCCGCGGTCTGAGTGACCGGGTTAGCTACCTCTAAGAGTGTTCTTCCATTCATTACGTTGCACCAAAGGACTACTCAGCACTACCAATATTTAAGCCTACTGGCGAATACTGAGTAGTAAGATATTTATGATTGGAGACAATAAATATACACTCATGCCGGTAAAAAAAATCAATATCAGCATAAACCCCGAACTCTATGAAGATGTTCTTAAACTAGTAGAGACCGGAGAATATCGCAATGTAAGTCATTTCTTTGATCAAGCCGGACGAAAACTGGCACATGAAAAACTCGTAGAGAAAAGCGAGAACCCTTGTGAGGCTCTCGCATAATCTCAGAGTCATTGATTGTGGTGCAACGCAATGACCATAATATAATTTAGCCCGCTAAAATTCCTTATGCTTACTTAGTATTTATATGCGCCGATCGGGATTCGAACCCGAGTTTAGGCGTTGGCAACGCCTAGTGATAACCGCTACACTATCGGCGCTATCTCCTTTTGGGGGGAGGCATCTCCACTAAATACCTTCTAGTCTAAATACATTGCGCCAAGAAGGATGATCCGGAGTCAGGACAGGGGAGGCCCTGATGCTGATAGAAGGCTGATATCCCGCAGTTTTTATACCATGAGCTTGGACCCAATCTATGGTGAATTCGCTTGCATGACGTCATCATTGTGGGAGCAGGTCCCGCTGGGCTCACTGCCGGGATGTACTGCGCTCGAGGAGGAATGAAGACTCTGATCCTCGGAAACGTCTACGGTTCTCAGCAGTCCACGGGCGGGTTCTACGAGAACTACCCCGGCTTTCCGGATGGCATTCAGGGCATAGAGCTCTCTGAGCGAATGCTAGAGCAGGCTCAGAAGTTCGGCGCAGAGTACCAGGCGGAGGTTGCGGAAAAGGCGGTACATCTGGGTGATATATTCCGCGTCAAGACCGAAAACTGGGAGTACGAGTGCAAGTCCCTGATCCTGGTGACCGGTGCCAGCCACCGCAAACTGGGAGTGCCCGGAGAAACCGAGTTCACGACCCGAGGCGTTTCGTATTGCGTGCACTGCGATGGAGCGCTCTTCCGGAAGAAGAACGTGGCCGTTATAGGATACGGCAACGGAGCAGCCAGAGCGGTGCTCTATCTGTCCAATATCTGCAACCGCGTACACCTGATCACCTCCCGTGACAAGCTGGTCGCCGAGGCGGTCTACCTGCAGCGCATAAAAGACCTCTCAAATTTCGTGGCCACCTTTGGAGCTGAGGTGACTGCGATCAAGGGAGACGAGACTGTAGGCAGTGTCGAGTTCCTGGTGGCAAACACCCCCCGATCCGTCAAGGTGGACGGCGTATTTGTGGAGATGGGAATGAAGCCCAACACCGAACTGGCCCAGTCGCTGGGACTCGAGCTGACCCAGGGCGGCTTCATCCGCGTGAACAGGCTGAACCAGGAGACCAGCATGCCTGGCGTCTTTGCAGCCGGCGATGTGACCGGCGGAAGGATGCAGGTGGCAACGGCAGTTGGCTCGGGTGCCTCAGCGGCTATAAGCGCATTGCAGTACTTAGTTAAATAGTGCTTATTTAAATAAAACAAATTAAATGAAATTTATGGCTAAAATGGCTAAGCAAAGAGACCTGGACCTATCAAGGCCCGTTGCCGTTTGGAAGTCTCAGGATCTTCTGGATGACGAGCCCGCAGGTTCGCTGACCGTAATTCTTCGAACCAGAGGGTGCAGATACAACCGCTGCCTCATGTGCGGGTATGCAAGCGAGGGCGCGCCTGCAACAGAGGAGAATCTGCTCGCCCAGTTCGAGCGGGCCATGCAGAAGTTCTCCTCTCAGGACCAGATGGTGAAGATCTACACCAGCGGAAGCTTTCTGGACCCCGCGGAAGTGCCGCCGCAGGTCCGGGAAAAGATCCTTCGGGCTTTGCAGGAGAGAGGAGTCAGGCGGCTGGTTATAGAATCGAGGCCGGAGTACATCGTCCCTTCCGCTGTGACGGAGTGCCTCTCGAATATCGATACCGAGTTCGCGATAGGTCTGGAGTCTTCCAACGATCTGGTGAGGGAGAAGGCGATACGCAAAGGATTCTCCTGGCAGGATTTCGTTCAGGCCTCGAAGACTGTCCACGACCTGGGCGGGAGGATAAAGGCCTATATTCTGCTGAAGCCGCCTCACCTCTCGGAGAAAGAGGCGGTCCAGGATGCCGTATCGTCGGCTCGCATGGCCGCTAATTACGCCGAAATCCTGTCCCTGAATCTGTGCAACGTTCAGCGGGGCACCTACGTGGAACGGCTCTGGGAAAGGGGGGAGTTCCGGCCCCCTTGGTTATGGTCGGCATTGGAGGTCCTGAAGAGTGCTCCGGGAACCATCGTCTGCGATCCTGTTGGTGCCGGCTCCAGAAGGGGTCCGCACAACTGTGGCCGCTGCGATGCGGCTGTGGCTGATGCCATAAGAAAGCACGCGCTATCACAGGATCGGAATCTCTTTGAGGAACTGGAATGCGATTGCCAGGTTACCTGGAGAAAGCTGCAGGATCTGGAGGAGCGGACTTTCGGCTCTCCGATAGTATGAGGCTGCAGATAGATTTTAAATTATTCCGGATTAAATTTTTATAATCAATCCGCTTGGGCCTCGTCAGGGCTTTTCTTCGCAGCGGATAAATTGAAATATTAAGACCCGAAAATAAACGCCGTTGGTGGGTAAAATGTTCGAGAAGGTCTTGGTCCCAACAGATTTCTCCAAACATGCTCGCAGAGTTATCGAGTGCGTGGGCGAGATTCCGGGAGTGAGGGAGGTAGTGATTATCAGTGTCTTATCCAGGGATCCTCTGGCGAGGGTATGGGATCCTGTGGCTGAGATCAAGGAAGTCGAACAGAAGCTGATGGATGAGAAGCAGTATGTTGGCGTTCCTGACATTAGCGCCAAGGTGAGGGCTGTATCCGTCATGGAGAGCGAGGTGGCCAGCGCCATAAATCGGGTGGCTGAAGAGGAAAATGTCTCCTTGGTCGCTATGGGTGCCAGAGGCAAGAGCCTCATTGAGAGCGTGCTCCTGGGAAGCGTTTCCAGGAATGTGCTTCGTTATGGCAAGACCCACCTTCTGGTCATGCGTTACAAGACCATCGAGGGAAGCGATTCGCTGGGCAAGTATTGCGAGAGGATATTCGCCAAGGTTCTGTTTCCGCTGGATTTCTCCGAGCCCTCTGAGGCAGCTCTTTCCTTCATCAAGAATATGGCAGGAATCGCAGAGCTTGTGCTGCTAAACGTGGTCTCCAAGGGCGAGACGAAAGAGCAGATCGATGCCAACGTCTCTGATGCCGAGAAGAAACTCGCCGAGCTGGCACAGGAACTGGGGAAGAACGGCTTGAAAGTCACATCAAAGGTGCTCGTTGGCCATCCGGTTGAGGTAATACGCAGCGCAGCTAAGGATGAAGATGTGTCGCTGATAGCCATCAGTTCTCAGGGTTCAGCGGCCATAAAGAAAGGCCGGATCGGAAGCACGGCCTATGATGTAGCCAACTCTGCTGACCGGCCGGTATTGATCCTGAGAAGAGAGAAAATAGCCATGTACTAAGGCCTTTGTGGGCCTTTTTCCTCTTTTAATTCAAGAAATTCAAGCCCAGACCACAAAAGAGATAGATATTTACAGCATTTAGGGGCTGGCCGTTTTAGTGATATATATTGATCTTTATTAATAGTATCTCTTAACTCGTCGACCCGGGAATCTGGGCGTCAACAACATAAACATCTTCCCTGCCTGGAAGGGTCTGCATAATATTGCAGTTCACGTTTTTTCCATTTTCGAGACCATGGGTCCAGACAGTACAACATCGATCCTGACGTTCATGGATGGTTTTCGAAATCGTTTCTTGGACGATTGCCGGGTGCTCGATGTCGTATCTCAGGGTCCTGCTTGGCATTTGTGGATCGTTTATGTCTGGCATATGCCATGGCCAGTGCTCTTCGGCGCGCTGTGAGCTTTTTGTTGGATCTCAACCGGGACGGAGGCGGCCATAGATTCCGGTTTTTAGTTTCAAATTCCTTTTTCGTTAAAAAGCCAAATATCCTAAAACCCAAAAATACCGATTTAGCACTTATTTTTGGCCAAAATAGGCTAAAACAAAATATTTACGTTTTTAAGTCAGCAATACTGAATTAATGGAGATATCCTGATAAAAGATCTATTTTTTGAGTATTTAGTCTTTTTAAGATCTCCTATTTGTTTTTGAAAGGAAAAAGATCAAGATATTCTGATTTTTGCAAATTATTTCTCTATTTTATGGCAAAATAAAAACCAAAAGCATTTAATATTGGGAGAACATCCGGATACCAAGCTTTTCCGAGAGGAGGCAAAGCGAATTAGGATGAATTCTTAAGGGAGGTACTATTATGGTGTCGCCAACTCCAGTTGATCTGGGTTTATTTGCCATAGTCCTTTTAGTGTTGGTAGGACCCTTTATGGTCAAAAAGATCGAGCATAATCTCGAGCTATTTCTGTTCATTATGGGCGTTTTAGCCGTAACAATTTCGGGCTTTGAAAGCGAATCGGTATTGGCCGCGATCGGTTACAGCGTGGAACAGATCGCAGAAGTGGGCTGGAACATGAAACTGATAACGGAAGCCATCATGGAACCGATAGTGAAGGGCATTGTTCCTGCTGTTCTGGTGGCAGGTCTGCTGTTCCATTATGGTCGATCCTACGCCCAGAATGCCATGACTTCCATCATCAAGGTCGTTCCGGTAAAGGTAATTGTATTTCTGGTGGTAGTCGTTCTTGGACTTGTATCCAGCATCATAACTGCCATCATCGCTTCTCTCTTGCTGGTGGAGGTCATGAATTGCCTGCCTGTGGATCGGAATACCAAGATAAATCTGGTGATAATTGCCTGTTTCTCCATAGGTCTCGGAGCCGTTCTGACTCCAGTGGGCGAGCCCTTGTCCACCATTGCCATCACCAAGCTGCAGGGTGAACCATATCATGCTGGATTCTTCTTCCTCTTCAACCAGCTGGCCATTTACATCATCCCGGGATGCTTGGCGATGGGGCTTTTAGCCATGTTCTTCACAGGCAAGAAGGCGAGCCAGGAATGCCTGACGGCCACCGAAGACACCGAGGGCCTGAGGGATGTGGTGGTCAGGGCAATTAAAGTCTATGTCTTCGTCATGGCCCTGCTGCTGTTGGGAAGCGGCATGAAGGTGGTCATCGACAAGTACATGCTGGGCATATCCCCCATGATTTTGTACTGGGTTAACATGATCTCAGCTATTCTTGACAATGCCACTTTGACTGCAGCTGAGCTTAGCCCGGCCATGAGCATAACCCAGATTCAGGCGGTGCTTATGGGGCTTCTCATCTCCGGAGGTATGTTGATTCCGGGAAACATCCCCAACATCATATCCGCAGGCAAGCTCGGCATTGGCAGCAAAGAGTGGGCCAAGCTGGGCGTGCCACTGGGCTTGGTCGTGATGCTCATCTACTTCGTGTGGATCTTCTTCATACCTTTCCACATCGAGTTCCATCTGTAGGGCGATGGCAGTCGCCTTCACTTTTTAATGTAAATATCTGCTAAAAATCGAAATATTCCCTGCCCCGGTTGGGCTAAAGGAGATCCTGCAATTTTGGCTTTTTCATTCACGCTTGATTGAGTCAGCTCCTGCGGATCTGGCGATGTACCACCGTCCTTTTCTTTTTTGCACGAACTCCACTGCTTGGGGAAAATTATCGAAATAATGAGCATCCCCGCTTTTTAGGTCCACTGCGGAGATGCGGTCTTCGATGGTAATATGCCGTTCTCGCAGCGTCTCTTCTATCTCCCGCCTGAGCTTGCTCTTTTTAGCTATGACCCCTTCAGACATCTCTTTTTCACATCCTGGACGGTCTGGCCTTTGATAGCGCCCACAGAATATATTCGGATGCCGGAAATTCATGAACCGAGGAGGCGACGATCATTCCCCTTCCATACTTTCCCGCTACCAGCACGGCTCTGCCGCGTTCGTCCTCCAGAACCGTCTCAAAGCCCTCTCCTGGGATTAGATAGCCGTCGCACTCCGGAGTGATGGTGCACAGCAGACAGGAACATTCGTGCTCTGTGGGCTCGACTTTCCTGGGACCGTATTCACAGATGTATCGCAGCGGCAAGGGCAGCCACTCAAAGTTATGCTCTGGAACCACAGGTCCGAAGACCGTGAGCACACCTCCCGCTTTCACGAAATCGGCCAGCCTGGATTTTTGTCTCTGCAGTGAAGCAAGCGTTTTCGAGTACTGGGGATTGGCGAATCCGGTGGGGATTATCACCATTTTGTATTGGGGAAGAAACGGACTTCCCAGAACGCTCGGCTGCAGAAACTGATAGCTTGCCCCCAGATCCTGGAAAAGCTTTTCAAATAGAAAGCTTCTTTCTCCTATAAAGGCGATATCCGGCATACTGCTTTTCGTGTTGCCTGAGAACTGAAATCCTTTATGGTTCTCCTGTCAGCAATTCACATTTTCCTCCATTAAGTTTATTACTACATAACATCCGAATATTGATCGCGATATTATATGGAACAAGAATTGATGAGAATCGGGGTATCTTTGCCTGAAAAGCTTCTGAACCGCTTTGATGAGATCATCCTGCAGCGCGGTTATTCCTCACGCTCGGAGGGTATTCGGGATGCCATCCGCAACTACATAGTTCACTATGAGTGGATGAGCGATGTGCAGGGTGAGCGGGTAGGCGTGATTACGCTGGTCTATTCGCACCACCAAAGAGGCCTGGTCGAGAGCCTCACCGAGATTCAGCACGAGTTTGGAGGCATCATCCAGTCCAGTCTGCATGTTCATCTGGATCATGAAAACTGTCTGGAGGTGGTGGTATTGAGAGGGGAGGGCCAGGATGTGAGAAAAGCTGCCGAGAAGATGATGTCGCTGAAAGGAGTGAAGCACGTCAAATTGACCACCACGTCTCTCGGAAAAGAGTTGTAAAGATGTCCCGTTTGGAGCCTGGGCCCGTCGCTGGCACGTGTCTCCTGGACCTGTTCGGGCAGCGGAAGCTGGCCACGCTTCAGGCCGCGCCCGGTTCGGTCTATGGCGAACGGGTAATCGATGGCTACAGGCTTTGGGATCCTTTCCGCTCCAAGCTGGCGGCCCTGTTGCAGAAGAGCCGCCGGCCCGGATCATTGAATTTGTCTCCGGATGCTAAAGTGCTCTATCTGGGTGCCGCAACCGGAACGACCGTCAGCCACATCAGTGATATCGTGCGCGAAGGGCTGGTGTACGCAGTCGAATTCTCTCCCCGGGCTATGCGCGACCTGATTCGGTTGGCCGAGGCACGGAGCAATGTGATCCCCATACTTGCCGATGCGGCCCAGCCGCAGGCCTATAGCTCTTTGCTGGAGATGGTGGATTTTGTCTATCAGGACCTGGCCCAAAAAAACCAGGCTCAGATTGCGTCCCTCAACTGCGCCCGCTACCTGAAGCGTGACCGGATAATGGTATTGATGCTGAAGACCCGCTCAATTGACGTCACCGCTTCACCACAAGCTGTACTCGATTCCGAGATCGAAAAGCTTGAGAGCTTAGAGGTGATGGAAGTTCTGGATCTGCAGCCCTTCCATCAGGACCATTGGGCGATTGTGGCCAGAAAAATTTAGCCTCAGAGGAGCTTTTGCACCTGCTCGGCTATGATGTTGGGAATCAGCCTTATGTAGCCCACAATCGGGATCTTCACACGCGCAACGCCGATCACCCAGTCCTCTTTTACCGGCACCAAATAGCTTATTCCATCCCCAACCAGGCTCTGGTTTCCGGTCTCGTAGATGATCAGGCCGCTGTCCATATCGAGGAAGATGGAATCCCCGATAGTCTCGACCTGGCCCTGATGCTCCAGGAGATATGAGGCCCGGGCCACGCCAAAGATCTGACCCGCCTCCTGATCTATGACCTCGTTGTGATCTCCCTTGGTAATGTAGCCTGAAAAGGGGGCTTCTGGCCCTCCTTCCCACATGGGCTCGCTTTCGTTGACCCATCGCAATGCCCGGTGGATAATGGGAGTGGCTTTATCCGCCCCGGGTGAGATCCCTATAAGCATCTTCACCTGGTCCAGGAGGTTCAGGCTGTCTTTGCCGTACGGCCGGTACAAGATGACGTCGCCTGGAAGGTTGAAGGCTCGGTAGCCTGTCTTTTCTCCTTCTTCCCAGGTGACAACCTCAGTTCGTGACGCGCCTTGGACTACAATTATGTCGCCGATGTTCAGGTTGGGCACCATGCTGCCCGACTCAACTGCGACCATGGGGGTCCAGAGGCCGAGGGCGATCTGGGATATAATGGAGATCGTCCCCACCACCACGATCACGAACAGGATGTCTTTTACGAACCCGGGAAGAGGCAGAGCTTCCAGCCGATCTTTAATGTTCATCAGCCATCTTTATCACTTGGTACGCTCTTATACTACTTTCGATGTCGGGAATATCGCGATCTCCGCTTCGCGAAGAATTCGCAGCCAATCGAGACATCGTGAGAAGGCTCGCCGAGAGTGGCTATCAAGTGGACCCTGAAGCTCTTGAGCTGATACGGTCCTATTCCGGTAGAAGGGATGACTTGATAAAACGCTTGCTGATGAGCTGCGACAGCTCAGTAGCCGTGATAAACGCCTCGCGGGTGTCCTGCCTCCTCCAAGTCCCGAAGGATGAGGCCGTCCCGGCAGATCTGCGCAGGGTGTCCCAAAGCGCAGAAGATTACCCTCCTATCGCTTTTGTGCCGGGCTTTCCGTCGCGAAGCCCTGATGTGCAGCTTTACGGCGACATAACTGGGCAGTCCACCTGTGTAGGAGAGTACCAGGATTTCGTGCGTTACTTTCGCGATAGGTACTCCAAGTTGAGAGAGATAATGGCCCGGAGGCTTAACTCCCGGCCAATCGAAAGCCTTTCTCGGAGCACAGCGGGAAGGGAGGTCTCGCTGATCGGCATGGTAATGGACGTCAAGTCCACAAATAAAGGAAATCGGGTTTTAGAGCTGGAGGACCCCACAGGCATGGTTACTGCCATCGTCCAGAAGGATTCCGACATCTTTGAGCAATCCGGATTGATCCTGCCGGATGAGGTCATTGGCGTCACCGGCTTTTCCGACGGTGGTGGCCGGATTTTTATCAAATCGCTGATGTGGCCCGACCTTCCAAACCAGTGTCAGGCTCTGGAGACCGGAAGCGGTTGTGCTCTTCTTCTCTCCGATCTGCACGTTGGGTCCAAATATTTCCTAGAGGATGCCTGGTACCGGCTGGTCGATTGGGTCAACGGAGGAAGCGATGATCCCACAGGCCTCTCATCACAGGTTAAATATCTGGTGATCGCCGGCGACCTGGTGGACGGAATTGGGATTTATCCCGGACAGGAAGGCGATCTGGCTATCGCTGACGTCTACGAGCAGTACCGCAGGGCTGCAGAGTGCCTGAACGCCGTGCGATCCGGCATCAGCATCATCATCTCTCCCGGAAATCACGATATGGTGCGGCAGGCCGAGCCTCAGCCGGCGCTGCCTGAGCCGATACAGAAGTTCTTCTCCGGGGAGCGGCTCTTCGCGGGCAATCCTGCCTGGCTGTCTCTGGGAGGCGTGTCGGTTCTGGTTTATCATGGCCGCAGCATAGACGACCTGGTAATGAGAATACCTGGACTTTCATACGGAAATCCCGAGAAAGCGATGATCGAGATGCTAAGAAGGCGTCACCTATCTCCTATTTACGGAAGCCGGGTCTCAATCGCCCCTGAGGAAGAGGATCATTATGTTATATCTAAGCCCCCGGCTATTTTGCATTGCGGTCACGTGCACACGGTGGGAATTGCCAGGTATAAGGGCGTGACCGTAATCAATAGCGGGACCTGGCAGTCTCAGACTGATTTTCAGAAGAAAATGAATATCCAGCCTCACGTTGCAGTGGCGCCTATAATCGATCTGGCGACCATGAAGGTGAGAAAGCTGATATTTGCATAGAAAGCTTTTATAATAAGTTGCGTCCATAGCTCCAGTTGGGAGCAATGAAGGCTGAGATGTTATTAAGGATGGCATCGATTTAGATTAAGCTGCTATTTGTAAATGTGTATTTGCTGGGACAGTGGAACTTTTACTCTAATGAACATTATAAATATATTAATTATTTTTGAGTGCATAGAGCTTTTATCATGATCTGCATGAATATCGATTATCGCGGTTGCAGATCATCCAATTTGCTGCTATCTGCTATACATAGACCTCCCGATATTGCTCTCATGAGCCGATTCCTGGAGGATATACGCTTAGCGCCGTCGGGGCGTTCTCGACATCGAGGTATAAGACATATCTGGTCCAGTATCTCTTACCAAAAAATATAAGTATGATAAATGCTAACTAAGTTTTAAATTAAAGGATGTACGGGGTGAAATTATCAAAAAGATCGTAGTATTGATGGCCTTGTTTGTAGCCTTATCTCTTGTTCCGGCAATGGCCCAGTCGAGCAGCGACCTCAGTGCCTACACCGGCACAGGTGGAGTGGATGTCTTGAGAGACGGGATCTTCGAGTCGGATGGAAATATCTTCCAGTTCCCGAGCTACGTTGATACCAACTACAAGAGCGTCGAGATAGGAGACGATAATGCCTTTGCAGTCGGATGGCCCTGGACCTTAACCTCTCCGAACGGACCGGCTAACGCTGCAAACAGCTTGGAGATCAAGAACAATCAGGATACTGGGGATTGTGCATGCTGCCAGGCTCTTGATTCTGCATGTCCCTGCCAGGATTGCTGCTTGAAGATGAACGCAGAGAGCATCAGCGTTGGCGACAGGACTGCAAGAGCCTTCGGCTTCGCCACAGCCACCAACAACGTCAAGATTGTCTCCAACCAGCAGTAGGTGAAAATTTAGGTCGAAGCGAACGCATTCGAACACAAAGAGTGTGCTACTGCCCACGAGCATCATGCTTGTGGGCGAGATATTTTATATAATACTTCTCGATTTTTTGTAACTTGATATCTGCTATATTTCGATCGAAGCTCGTTTCGTTTCTGAAGCGCTATTCCTTTTGCATTTTAATAACTGAGTATGAATTATAATTCTATTTTTGTCGCGCAATTAAAAGATAGCATCATACCAACAATATTCTAGCATTCGCATACCGCAATACAAATTATCTTGGAAAAATATCCTAAATTGCCTTTTATTAATATCATTGATACACCAGAAAGTATAAATATAATAGGAAGATATCTAGAACCTACCAAAAAGATTTATGGGGTGAGACTATTAGACAAGTAGCAATGCTCTTTGTGTTGGCCATGGCGGCAGTTGTCGTCCCGGCAATGGCCTACGGTGCATCCGTGGGCAGCGGCGGTGTGGATATTTTGGGCGAAGGGATATTTGAGACCGGAGGCAGTGCCTTCCAGTTCCCAAGTGGAGCCGATACCAACTTCGATACCGTGAATGTTGGAAATGATCGTGCCTTCGCTGCTGGATGGATTTTCAGTCCTTTCCCTCCGACCTTCATTGGCGGTCCAGCGAACGCTGCAAACAGCCTCGAGATCAAGAAGAATCAGGATTCTGGCGATTGTGAATGCTGCCAGGTTCTTGACCCCTCTTGTCCCTGCCAGGACTGCTGCACCAAGTACAATGTGGAGCAGATCACAGTTGGCAGCCGAACCGCTCAGGCCTTTGGATTTGCCAATGCCAACAACCACGTGAAGATCGTCACCAATCAGCAGTGATTTCAGATCTGAAACCTGAATAGATATCAGTTGATACAACCTGCCGGCTTCCTGCCGGCGGGGTTGCTTTTCTTTGCCGTTTGCTGCCTGGGCGGCAATTTGTCTCTTCCAGACTAAATATGGTTGAATTTGATGGTCTCCGTTTTTTAAATGCTACTTATCGCCAGAACCCAGATGATCATCATTCCAAGGGCGAGCAGCATCAAGATCACGGCCGTCTTGGAGTCTGAGCCTAAGAGAACGGGGATCGGGCCTATCATGATCACGGCTCCTCCCTTCACCATCTCGCTTTCCTCGCGGTCGGTCTGGGGCTGAGGTCCTGTTTGGTCCCTTTCGGGCCACAGCATAAATGCCAACCCCAAGGCGATCAAGAGAAGTCCAATTCCCAGAAGGAGCAACTATCCCCGCCCCCTGAAGAGCAGATAAGAAAAGGCCATCAGGACCAGGGCCAGGAGCATGGATGCAATCGCCATTTCCGGGCTGGAACCGAAGACTATCGGAATGGGCCCGATCAATAATACTCCTCCAATGCCTGCCTCAGGCCTCGCGATCTCTGTCGAGGAGATGAGCACCAATAGTATTCCGGCAGCAATTAGCAGCGGCCCTATCTTCCGTCTCATGCAATTCGCCAATAGCCATCACAAACTATAAGGGCATTTGCGCTATGCAAAATCATGCTATGAGCATCCAGAGACCTAGAGGCACCAGAGACTTCCTCCCTGAAGACGCCTGGAGAAGGAACCGAATCAGAACCGCCATGCAGGGTACGGCCGAGCGCTGGGGTTATCAGGAGATCGCCACCCCCACCTTTGAAAATCTCGATCTTTTCACCCTCAAATCGGGAGAAGCCGTGCTGGAGGAGATCTACAGCTTCAAGGACAAGGGCGGCCGGGATATGGCTCTGCGCCCTGAGCTGACCGCCCCGGTGATGCGCATGTACGTAAATGAGCTGCAGAACGCGCCCAGGCCCCTCCGGTTATGCTATTTCGGTAATTGCTTCAGATACGAGCGACCGCAGAAAGGGCGTTTCAGAGAGTTCTGGCAGCTGGGCGTGGAGCTGATTGGTGCAAGAAAGCCCGACTCTGAGGCCGAGGTAATAGCTCTGGCGGACCGAATGATCAGGGCAGCAGGCGTCAAGGGAGATATTCACGTGGGATATCTGGGGCTGGTCCGGTCGATTCTGGCAAAGATCGGTTCTGAGCACCGCACAGCGATCATGAGGATGATCGACAAGAAGGAGCGAGATCGCCTTCAGGAATATTTGCAGGAGATCGGTGCCGATCACCTCGGGATCATGGATATCATTAATGCTAAAGGACGAGCGGCTCTGGATCAGGCTGAGGCCATTTCTCATGATCTGGAGCGGGTAAAGGTTCAATCTCCAGCTCCTGCGGCGTCTTCAGCATTTTCTACCTCCGAAGGAAGGGCTTCTGCCAGGATTAATCGCGAAATTGAGGCCGAAAGCGGGCTGAACGAGTTCCGGGAGATGATCGATCTCTTGGACGCCTATGGGGTCGATGCAACTATAGACTTCGAGATAGTTCGCGGTCTGGAATACTATTCCGGGACCGTCTTCGAGATCTACGCCTCCGGTCTGGGGGCCCAGAGGCAGATCTGCGGCGGCGGGAGCTACGAGCTGGCCAGTCTCTTCGGCGGGGCGGCCACCAACTCTACCGGCTTTGGATTGGGCTTTGACCGGATAATGGAGATCGCCTCAATCGAGGAAACGCGACCCGCCCCCGTAGTGCTGGTAAGCACCCCAGATGCCAGGGCCGCGGCTATAAAATTGGCCGAAAAGCTGCGCGATCTGGTCCTGGCCGCAAAAATTCCAGTGGTCTTGGATGTGATGGGCCGGTCGGAAAAGGCGCAGCTTAAGGCTGCCAATGTGATGGGCGCTAACTACGCGGTAATAGTTGGACCTGAGGAGCTTGCTTCAGGCAGGCTCAACTTGCGTGATATGAAGAAAGGAGTGCAAGAGGGCCTGTCACTGGAGGAGATCGCGGAGCGGTTAATGTTTGGCAGTTGAGTGAGCAAGCTTGATTTGGTGCATTTATTATACGATTGGTTCATCTATCCGGTTGGCGTCTCTTGCAGCAATCAGAAAGGTTCGGCCATGAAGATATTGGTGATACCGACAACGGATTGGATCCGGCATCCTGTTCCCAACAGGCTGAACTTCATATTCGACATCCTGGCTGAGAGGCACGAGGTCTACGTCCTCCATTTTCGCCTCAAGAGGTTCAAAGATCTAGGGGCCAGGGAGACCAGGTGTACTCTTGTAGATGCCGGATGGCTGGAAACTGAAGATCCGTCACTCTATTACTTGCTCAACTCAGCGGCACACTTCCTGCGCCTTCGGCAGATAGTCAAAGATCGCGGAATCGATGTCATACTTTCTGCCAATATTCTGCCATCCTTTCTGGCAAACTTTGCCGGCGCTCCTGTGGTGTTCGATTATCTGGATCATCTGGAGGAGTCGGCATCGATATACTATCCTGGATCTCTCTTCGGCCAGCTGGTAAAGTTCGGCGTGGGGAAGATGACCCGGTATAATCTGACTCATGCTCAATCGGTGATCACGGTTACAGAGGAGTTGAAGGAGTATCTCAAAGGAATCGGTGTGAAGGACGTTGATGTCGTTCCCAATGGCGTGGATACCAGGCTGCTGAGACCTCTTCCGTCCGAGGAGGCCAAGGCTGCCCTGGGCCTTCGCGGAAAGGTTCTCGGATATGTGGGCTCTCTCGAGCACTGGGTTGATCTGGAGACCGTGGTTGAGGCACTTCCCCGCCTTGATGCCACACTCCTGGTGGTAGGCCCTGGCCTCTTCACCGATTACGGTGACCTGATTCGCGATCTGGCCCGGAAAATGGGAGTGGAGAACCGGGTGATCTTCACCGGGGCGGTCAAATATGGGGATCTTGGCAGATACATCTCGGCCATGGACATAGGGCTCAATCCTCTGAAGATGATGAAGAAGAACGAGTACGCCGCAGGGGGCAAGGTCTTCAACTATCTGGCGTGCGGGCGGCCGGTTCTCTCCAGCAGGATGGTGTCGCTGGAGAAGCTGCTGGGGGATCAGATTTATTATTACGACGATGTGGAGAGCTTCTTGAGACAGGTGGGCCACATCCTGGGTTCTCAAGAGAATGAAGTCACACTCCGATCGATAGCTGAGAGATATGAGTGGAGAAATATTACCACAATCTACGAAGGCATTTTGCGGAAGGCTGCAGGAGGAGAAAATAAATCCTCTATGCATGATTTAGATGGTAAAAGATTAAATGAGATACAATGAAAATTGCATATATTTATTATCAAAAGTCTTCTTTTGTAGAACAGGATTGCCGAATTTTAATGAGGCATTTTGATGTAGAGCCGGTGTCCTACAGGACTCCTTATGATGTCATCAAGATGGCCAAAATCATAAAAGCTTCTGATATCTCTTATTCATGGTTTGCTTCTGGGCATTCTTTTCTTGCTGTCTTATTGTCCAAGCTAATGGGAAAGAAATCCGTTGTCGTTGCTGGGGGATATGATGTTGCATATGAGCCTGAAATAGGCTATGGCCAGTATGTGCTGAGTTGGCAAAAGAGAAGCTATGCCAGCTATGTATTAAGGAATGCCGACCTAATTCTCGCGGTTTCGGATTTTACCAGAAAGGAGGTATTGGCTAGGGCCAAGCCTAAAAAGGTCGAGGTGATCTATAACGGAATTGATACAGATAAATTCAAGCCCCACGATCGAAAAGATGATATGGCGATGACCGTAGCTTCGGGTTCCAATATCATAAGCCTTAAGGGCCTGGATGCTTTTATCGGAGCGGCTGCTCACCTTCCTGACATAAAGTTTCTTATTGTAGGTGTGTCAGATCATGACCGAAAAATTCTAGAGGATCGCATTCATTCTGATAACCTGGAACTTAAGGGGCACGTATCTTCAGATGGATTGATTGCACTTTATCAGAGGGCTAAGGTGTATTGCCAGCTGTCTTATCGGGAATCTTTTGGCGTTGCTCTGGCTGAGGCAATGGCATGCGGGTGTGTTCCAGTGGTCACAAATAGGGGTGCTCTGCCTGAAGTAGTAAGTGATGTTGGCTTCTTCGTGAGCTATGGGGACGGGGTGGCCGCCGCTGAAGCGATCGCAAAGGCGCTTTACTCAAATAAAGGTCGTGAGTCCAGGGAGATTGTTGAAAGAAAGTTCAGCCTGAAAAAACGAGAAGATCGGCTTCTCTCTCGAATAAATAGCCTCGTAGTTGAGGACAAATATGGAGAAAATTGATTATATCGTTCCGACATGGAACTCGGGGAGAACTTTAGAGATTACCATCTCCTCTATTGAAAAATATGGAAATCCAAGGCAGATAATAATAGTTGACAGGTTCTCAACAGACGATACTATCGAGATCGCGCGCAGACATGGCTGCCAAATTGTGCAAACTAACAGAAGCCTTGGGGCGGCCAGGATGGAAGGCTCAAAGGCTGCTAAGACGGGACAAATCGCCTTCGTAGACTCTGATGTGGAACTGAATGAGGGCTGGAGATCGCTGCTGTCTTTCGCATCAGATGGCGATGAAAAGTACAAAGATGCTGGTGTATTTGGAGCTTATTATGACGATCTACTATCCTATAATAAGAACTGGCCGATAAAATTGGATGGAGGAAACGGAGCATTCGGATGCATTATTACCAGGCGTTCACGCATTCTATCATGCAGCGAAATGGAGGATCTCTCCAGCGCGGAAGACCGGATTTACGCAAAATTTCTATCGCGAAAGGGATTGAAGTGGTATATCTTTCCCATATCAGTGCGGCATAATCAGAATCTCTCAAAGATTCCGCATTATTTGAGGCTCAGATGGTTAGGTGCCGGTTTGAGAGTGCAAGACGGCTTTAAGTTGGGGAATGTAAAGAAAATATTGGGTGGGGCAGTTTTCGGAATAAAGATGAACCATCTGGAAATAAGCTATATCGAGAATTGGCATATGAGGTGGAATTACTTCATAGGATATATTAGATATAAAAAATATTATGAGATAGACCGGGATAATTTTTCTTCTTCATCTAAACCTCACAATTGAAGGGCGTTATCTTCAAATAAATGAAATAATCTAGTGATGGATCTGATAAAATTTCAGCCTAAAATATTAAATATTGGAAAAACTGGGAGATTGGGCCGAATTATTTTCTTGTTATAGGCTATATTATGTATTGGATCAAAGCGCGTTGTCAAAGAGGTGGTGATAATCTTGGCAGAAGATAATTTAGAGGAAATCTCCGTAATCATACCTACATATAATCGCGTTGAAGATTTGGAAAGTTGCTTGAAATCCATCGTCGTCCAAACCAGAAAACCGAAAGAAGTATTGATCGTGGATGACAGTGAGGGCGATAAGACCAGACTTCAAGTGGAAGCAAAAGGAGAGGAATTTGGAGAAGAAGGAATTGCGTTGAGATATTTGAGAAATACGCGCGGAAGAAGTTTGGCCGTAGCCAGAAATGAGGGTATAAATAATGCCCAGGGAGAAATAATTTTATTTTTAGATGATGATGTAATCTTAAACGAAGATTACGTAGAGAATCTTTCAGATATTTATACAAGTGTACCTGGCTGCAATGGTGTCCAAGGGCATATTCTCCTGAAAGATAAACTAAATGGATTCTACAACTTGATGAGTCGGTCTATATTTTATAATTATGTCGAGAAGAACTCCTGCCGTGTATTACCATCCACCTGCATCACCTATCCCCACCCCCTAGAGACGACCATAAAATGCGAGTGGTTAGCAGGGTCAAATCAGTCTTATCGCAGATCGGTGCTTAAGGAATTCAATTTCGATGAAAATTTCAGAAGATACTCTTGGAGGGAGGATGTGGATCTGTCCTACCGAATAGGCAAACGCTATCCTGGATCTTTGTACATCACACCCCACGCTAAACTGGTCCATAATATCTCGGACAAAGCTAGGATGCCCGACAAAGCATTAATTTACATGAAAGAGGTTTACAGCTTTTACTTTTTCTTCAAGAATATAGACCAGAATCCTAAAAACAAAATGATCTTCATGTGGAGCAAGCTAGGCTTCTTACTTCAGGTATCGAGCATATTTCTGTTCCGGCCTGACAAGGATACACAATCTAAGCTAAGAAGGTTGAGATACCTTCTTGGTGCCTATGCCGTATGCATTAGATACCTCAAGGAAATCAAGCAGGGCGATGTGGAGTTCTTCAACAGAAAAATAGAATCCTCTAACACTTAGGCAAGCCGAATAGTAAGTTCATGTATCCATACTTGAGTTACGACCCGATCAAGTAATGAGTATGATACATGGCCTCTACGAAATTCCATCAATTTCAGGCCGATCCCCACGCTGTTTCCAATGCAAGGATCTAAGTTTTAGCCCTTTCCTTCTCAATTGACATATCTCTACGTAGCTTATGCAAATAATGGATGTATTAATATTAATACATCCAATGGTAGCCCTATGAAAGCCTATTGCCGACTCGCAACCCCGCAAATAGAAGATGTTTTAATCTTAAAGGGTTTAAAGGTCATCAAACGCAAAAGTTACAATCGTAATAAAAATGAGCGAATATAAGCTTCTTGTTCAGAGAATAGGGCTGATCGGTCTCGCAAATATACTAACCAACTTAGGAGGGATAGTCCTCTTGCCCATTCTCACAAAAAATATGCCGGCAGAGGACTACGGCATTTGGGCACAAGTTATGGTCACCACGGGATTAGTCTCAACGATCGTCCTACTAGGCCTACCTAACTCAATGGTCAGATTCATGGCCATAACGAAAGCCAAAGATGAATTGCAAGAAACATTCTACTCAATGTTTTTGCTTGTAAGCCTGCTAGGTGCCTTGGTATCGCTCGTTATCCTCCATTTATCCCCTTTTCTGGCAGCCCTTCTCTTTGGAGGAAACCTAGCAGTCACAATGCTCCTGGCTCCAATTGTAATTTTGGAATCTCTCAACGCACTCTTCTTCAGCTTTTTCCGGACTCTGCAGCGAATGAAACTCTATGCTTTTTTTGCTTTCCTGGCGATGTATCTAGGAGTCGCTCTGGCCTACTACTTTGTCTCCAATGGAGAAGGCATCTACGGAGCGGTGTTCGGTCTTCTGGCATCCAAGGCCGCAATATTCATAATTTTGTTTTATCTCGTCCTTAAGGATATAGGATTTAGGTTTCCATGCTTTTCCCGGTTGAAAGAGTATCTGGCCTTTGGTCTCCCTCTTGTGCCCGCTGGTCTATCCGACTGGGTGATCAATTCCAGTGACCGCTACGTTATAAGCATCTTCCTCGGCACAGCCTTTGTGGGCTATTACTCCCCAGGTTATCTGCTGGGGAGCATCATCATCATGTTCATAAATCCGCTGGTAACTATTTTGCCGGTTATTCTGGCAAAGCATTACGATGAGAGAAGGATAGAAGTTGTTGAAACCGTCTTGAACCGCTCCTTAAAATACTTCCTGGCGCTGTCCATTCCCTCTTTTTTCGGGCTCACAATGCTCTCCCGCTCGATTCTGCTGGTGCTTGCCACGCCGGAGATCGCTCAAAATGGCTACTTGATCACTCCTTTTATAGCCCTCAGCATGGTGCTCTTTGGTTTCTCCTCCATTTTGGCCAATGTCATATCGCTCGTAAAGAGGACTACCATTTCTGCCGGAATATCTTTTTTGGCTGCAGCTGTAAACCTTGGACTCACTGTGATTCTTGTGCCAAGGATAGGCGTAATCGGAGCAGGGGCCGCGACTTTGGCTGCATTTACCATGGTCTTTGCGATTACAGGCTACTACACTATCGGTATTCTTCATTTGCATATCAATTACAAATTCATTATGAAATGCATTCTAGCATCGCTGATTATGTCATTGATATTAGCACTCTGGTCGCCTGAGAGTCTTTTGGAGATCTTAGCCTCGGTAACCGCCTGCACCTTGATTTACTTCCTGATACTTTTGATATTGAGAGGAATCGGAAAGGAAGAAATAGATTTCGTAAAAGGGCTTCTTCGATGAGAAATTTGGGCCGCCCCTTTCGTTGCTGGCCCCTCCAAAAATTTACAAGTCGAAGAAATCAATCACTGCTCATTCATGTAATTGGCGGAACGGCCTTCTTAGGGCTCTAATCAACACCAATTAAATATTATTTTTATTACATTGGGAGTGCGGAGGGTCACGAATACCCCGACCTTCAGGTCGGGGATGAAGTGAACCCTCGCCCGTTTTTTGCTCATTCTTAAATCGATAAAAACATTGCTTCTTTTAAGATGAGGTTG
>JABLXE010000008.1 GCA_013178225.1 Methanotrichaceae archaeon | reverse complement strand
ATAAAATCAACTTAATGCCAAAAAAAGCAATTAGAAAATTTTATTTAATTAAATTATTTGTATCTATGTTACGAAATCGATAGCTGAAAAAATACTAAATCCTCCGGCGCAAAGTGCGAAATGTGGGGTCTACCTTGGCGGACATGCGGCTGGCCCGGACCAGCTGCTCGCTCCGGGAGGAGGTCAGAGAAAAAGCAGCGCTCAGGCGGCGAATCTCCTCCGGAGCTCTGGTTGAAGTCTTTCCTTTTCCGCCGGCCACAGCCAGGCCGTGCCTGCCCGGCTTCAAGGCCATCTTCAGGGCGCCGGTGGTAACCGTGGTGGTGCCGGAGGAATGCCAGTCGAAGCCCAGCACGCAGGAGAGGGCCTGAAACCAGTTTGGATCTGACAGCCGCCGCAGGAACTCGGCAGACCCGCTCTCATCGATCATGACCTCTGCGATCTCTCCTGCCAGCTGTCGCATGCGGGAGAAGAGCCACGCCGGAGCGGACCCGCCGTGAAGGGGAAGAGTTGCTGCGCCGGTTTTCATCTTCGAGTGATTATTTATCCCTGGCCGCACTTTTAATATTTTATGCCCATCCCGAAAGTATTTCTCCCCGAGGCTCTGACGCCGACCAGCGAAATTGACCTGCGAGCGCTCGCCGATATGCAGGATGAAAATGATGCCTTTCTTACAATTTATATTAATATTATTGAGCGTGACCAGCAGCTTTTCGCATCCTCCAAGCTCAGGGCCATGCAGAAGGCGCTGCCTGCATCTCAGAAGGAGAGCTTCTCCAAAACTCTGGAGCTGGTGCAGCCACAACTGGCCGCTAGCCCTCTGAAAGGAGAAAAAGGCAGAGTCATCTTCGCCTCCGCGGACCATGAGCTGCTGCATGCCTATCGATTGACCGTGGAGCCGGTCCCCTTGCTGGTCTGGGATAGCTCTCCTTTTCTGCTGCCCATGGCCAGCCTCAGAGAGAATTACGCTGACTACTGGTTGCTGCTGATCGACTCTCGCGAGGCCAGGCTGTTCCTGGTGAGATCCGATCTGGTGGAGGAGAGGGAACGGGCCACCATAGACCTCATGAACAAGCACAAGAAGGGCGGCTGGAGCCAGATGCGCTTCAACCGGCTGAGGAGAGGGGCCATCGACTCGTTCTTTTCCCAGGTGGCAGACGACCTGGCCGGGCTGGAGGACCAACAACAGATAAAGGGGCTGGTGGTGGCAGGACCTGGAGATGCCAAGGCCCACTTTGTGGAGCTTCTTTCCTCATCCCTGAGGGAGAAGCTTCTGGGGCTCGTCGATTCGCCCATGCAGATTCAGCCCGCAGAGCTGGCCAGGCTGGGCGATGAGCTGGCCAGAAACGAAGAACGAGAAAGATCAAAGGAGCTGGCAGAGTCGCTGAAGGAGAACATCCTCAAGGGCCGTCCGGCGGCCTACGGCCCGGTCGAGGTCAAGAAGGCCCTGGAGGAGGGGCGCGTGAACCACCTCCTGGTATCCAGCGGTTTTGCTCTGCCCGGAATGATCTGCATGAGCTGTCACCAGGAGCACCAAAAGGGTGAAGCCTGCCCCAGCTGCGGAGGCGAGATGGCGGCCCTGCGGCTGGAAGAGATGTACGACCAGGCGGAGAGGACCGGCGCAGAGGTGGTCCTGGTTGAGGACGATGAGTTCCTGGAGAGCATCGGACACGTGGGAGCTATACTGAGGTACTGATCCCGGATTTCAGGAGACCCTAAAAATCGGCTCCAAGAACAAACAGGAAAAAATAGAATAGTGTGAAGGGGCCTCACTCCTCTTCGTTCAGCCGGCAGTGCTGGCAGCTGTGGTGCCAGGCCGGCTCGACTACCAATCGTACGGCCTCCTCTTTCTCCCAGCGACCGGCTCTCATCTTCTGGACGAACTCGCGTACTCCAGCAGCATCCGTCTGGCCGGGCCGGATTCTTCCCACCTCCCGCCCGATGACGTCGTGGTGGCCCTCGGCCCGGTCGAACTTCACGATTGCGTACTCGGGATCATCCTCGCTTTCGCTGTCGTTTAGGTACAGCAGCCCGTCGTGATAGAAGCTGTAGCAGAGAGGCCAGGTGCGACTGGTCATGGCCTGTACCAGCTCGTCCTCGCTCTCGAGCTTGGAGCTGGAAAACACTCGGGTGGCGTGAATCATCAACCTTCACCTTTTCAATTAGACAGTAAATGGGCGTCGACCTGGCTATTAATGGTTTCTCGGATAGAGGGGATCATCCAAACCAGGGCATAGCCGTCTGGATCAGTATATCGAGGATGATTGCCGCAAAGAGGACCGCGCGGTAGTTGGCCGACTGGTAGAACAGAAGGTTACCCCGCTCAGCGGTCGGCTTCCGGACGAAGTCCAGGCTCTGCAGCAGTATCCAGCCGCCTGCCAGGACCGCGGCCGCCAGATAGAGCCAGCCAAGACCTGCAGACAGTCCCAGGGCTATGGACAGGACCACACCTATCACCCAGAAGAGCAGAACCATCCTGGCAGTTGCGGCAATGCCGTAGGTGGCTGGAGTCGTTGGTATCCCTTTTTCGGTGTCCCCCAAAACATCGCGCGAGGCGTCGCAGTTGGTGAACCCCCAGTCGGTGATGCAGATCATGGCCGCCAGAATGAGCGCGGCCGGATGAAGCCCGGGACCGGCTTTCAGAATTCCTGCGGGCTCTATGGCCAGCCACACCCCCAGCGGCACCAGGCCGAAGGAGAGGCCGACAAAGATCCAGGAGAAGGGGGTGCGTCTCTTGGCCCAGGCGGAATAGATGGTGATGATGGAGATCGCACCCGCGAGCGCCAGGAAGCTTTCCGGATTCAAATATAGCGCCGCCAGGGCCGCCACAGCCAGGAGCAGGAGCGACCAGGTCAGAGCCTGGCGCTTGGATAGCTGGGATGAGGGAAGCGGCCGCTCCGGCATGCCCACTTTATCCAGCTCGATGTCGCAGCAATCGTTGTAGACGTATGAGCTGGTGATGGCGCAGTAGGCACCGAAGGTGGCGATCAGGAACGGCACAAGAGGCGGCAGGCCTCCGGTGACGGCGAAGCTGGCCAGCAGGGCAGAGGCCGCGGGCAGCGCCAGGTCCATGGGGGCCAGGGGAGGCCGCAGAAGCTCTACATACGCACGCCAGCCGGAGGTGTTCATCGATTTTGGTTTTGAGGTCGTCCACCTAAATAAGGCTCTCGAAGACCTCCATGTGCTGATCCGGAGCGGTGAGGTATTCCAGCCTTCCGGCCTCGCGCAGCAGCGGATACATCTCTCGGCCCTTGGACATGCCCAGGTGCTTCAGCATTTCAGCATCTGGGGCCTCAATTCTGCGAAGCTTTGCTACCATCTCGCAGCGCGGATTCTTGATCCAGCCGTCTGTAGTGAAAAAGTAAGCAGCTCCGCCCATCTCCCGGTAGGGCTCGTAGATGGAGGAGAAATTTCTGGCCACAAAATTGGCCATCTTCAGAGTCTTGTTGGAGCGGTTGATGGTCACATGCCCGTAATCGGGTGGAACAATCACCTTGTCGCCTGCATTGGCGTACACTGCCACCACGTCACTTAAGTCCCGCTTTTGCAGAAGGTACAGGGCTTCGCCCTCTAGAACCTCGTAGATCTCGGGATAAGTGACCGACGACCCCGGAGCAAGAGGGTGGTAATGCCCGGCCGTCTTCATGTATTCGCATCCCAGCATGCCGGGCGGGATGACAGTGATATCGTATCTGAGCCCTTGATCCTTCAGCATCTCCCCGTCCGAGCGGCTCAGGCTCAGATCCCTGAACATGTAATATAGGTCGAAGTCCTCGGCCTTCTTCAGCCAATCGCGGTCGTAGATGACGTCGGTCATATCTTCGAGCCGCCGGATATCCGGCGTCATCCTTTTGCCTGCAAACTCAAGTTCCATCGTTTTTTCCACCAACCTCAGAAATGGCTCTGGCGCAAATCGTCTTCCCTTTAGAAGGCTAACCAGAGCTAGCTTTGGTTCCTGTACGGAGATTATTCGATCCCGGGAGGGCCTGGGCTGACCCGCCGCACATCAGCAGGAGCAGTCGGCCGGACAGACCGTCCTGCAGCCCGAGGCGTCCACGGTGAAGTACTCGGTCAGGACCTTTCTGTAATCCACGATCACATCCACCTTCCACAGGCCGGGCAGGCGGGCCACGTCGGTTCCCTGGATCTTGAGACAGCTCCACACCGGCGCTGCCCACAGGCCCGCGAAGCCGTCAATGGGCGCGACCACGGAAAAGGTCCGGGAATAGGTTCTGCCTTCGGGATAATACCAGCGCCATTCTACGCTGTGGGGGCTGGAATCCCGCCAGAACAGAAGCCACGATACCACCTGCTCGTCACCGGAGGAGAAGGTGCTGGTTCGATATAACGGCACGCCGTTCGGACTGATGCACTTGGCTGTGGTGTGCTCGCTCAGGGGGACGAAGAGCGGATGAGATGCCTGTCCTATACCTGATGCCAGCAGCAAGACCAGGACTGAAAATGCAATCTTTGCTCCATTCATGCTACTCACCATATACTAAATCATGCTACCCCGAACTATAATAAATATTTGAGCCATAAAAAGATGACGATCAGCCAAGTTCCATCTTAAATCGAGAGGACCCGGATGTTCAACTCTCTGGCAATCTCCGCCGGAAGGTCGACTGCCTCCGAGACCGCATCGATCACGTGTCCGTCGCTGGTTGCTACAACAGCCCGCACGTTTGCCTGTCCCACCTTCAGCCTTCGGTCCACGTCCCTGGCGGTTCTGGCCGTTCCCGGCAG
The DNA here is from genome assembly GCA_013178225.1 of Methanotrichaceae archaeon. GTDB lineage: Archaea > Halobacteriota > Methanosarcinia > Methanotrichales > Methanotrichaceae > JABLXE01. The sequence goes on along the minus strand of JABLXE010000008.1, from coordinate 112,691 downwards.
CATGCGCTCTTCCAGCAGCCGTTCTATGCGGGCGGCAAGGCGGCCGCTCATGCTGATCTGCTGGTCTAAGAGCACGTCCACCCTCAAGGGACGAACCGGGACCAGAAGGTCAAACGTTCGCGAAAGAGCCTCACCGGTCAGGTCCGAAGACCTGTACTTTCTAAATATACCTCTGGTGTCGCGCAGATAGCCGTCATCGCAACGATAGACCGGTTTGTTACCCAGAAGGCTCTCGACGGTGATCAGCACGTTGTAGCCGTCAACCAGCAGCTCTCTTCCGGAAAGACGCTTCAGTGGCAGCCGCTTAGAAAGGCGGACGGCTGCCAGGTCGGCGGCCACAGCCACCCTGACCAGCACATGCCTCTCTTCCATGGGGAGACGGTAATGGTCGCCGACAAACCTGGTTGCCGACTCCTTGGGATAGCCCCGGTTGAGGAGGAAGCGAAGATCAGCGGCTGCTCGCCTCAGCGGTTCTTGCTGCTCGTCTTTGACTCTCTCACTTCCCGGTACAGATCACGCCCGTGAGCGTCCACGGCCACGATCATGGGGCCCAGATCGAGGGCCTCGAACTCCCACAGCGATTCGGCCATGCCCAGATGAGAGAGGTGCTGCTCCTTTAGCCGGAGCTGTTTTGCGGCGATTGCCCCGCAGCCTCCGGGATAGGCCAGATAGACGGCCCGGCCGGAGAACGGCTCGCCCGGAAGGCCGCCCTTGCCGATGATGGCCCGGACCCCTTTGGCCAGCATCTCGTCGGTGTAGCGGGCCATGCGCCCGCTGGTGGTGGGGCCGGCGGATAGCACCTGTCCGTCTTTCATAATGGGGCCGCAATGGTAGACGGCCGCGCCCTCCAGATTCACCGGGCTCCCCTCTTTTCTAAGCAGGAGGTGGGCCTTGTCGCGGGCGCTGTAAATGACGCCGCTCAGATATACCACGTCTCCCGCCTGCAGATTCATCACGTCCTCTGAGGAGAGCGGCGTTTTGAGCCGGTGCTCGCTCATATCAGCACCTCGGTTGCGCTGCGGTTGGCCCAGCACTGGAAGTTAATGGCCAGGGGAAGGGATGCGGTATGGCAGCCGGCCATCTCAATCTTGAGGCCCAGGGCGGTCGTGTCCCCGCCAAGTCCCATGGGGCCGATTCCCAGGGAGTTTATCCTCCTCAACAGATCCAGCTCCTGATTGGTTTTTCCGGGCATGTTGAAAAGTGCCCGCTTGGCCAGGCGGGCTGCCAGGTCGAAACTCCCGCCGATGCCTATTCCCAGAAAGAGTGGCGGGCAGGCGTTGGAAGCCCGCTCAGCGACCGCCCGCAGGATGACCTCAAAGGGGTCGTCGGCCGGATTGAGCATCTGCACCAGGCTCATGTTCTCCGAGCCCGCCCCTTTGGGAAACACGGTGATTCTGAGCGCCCCTCCCTTCACCCGGTCCACGATCAGATCGGGCATGCCGGGGCCGGTGTTGTCAAGCGAGTTTTCGCGAGTCAGGGGGTGAACCACATTGGGCCGGAGAGGAATCTCACGGGTGGCCCTTCTTACCCCTTCAGATATGGCCTCTGCGAGATCGAAGTCAAGACGGGCCTGGTCTCCAATCTGCAGGTGAAAGATGGGCAGACCGGTGTCCTGGCACAGGGGGAGACCTTCGGCCTCTGCAACGCGCACGTTTTCCAGCATGAGCTGCAGATGCGACCTGGCCACCGGATTTCGTTCTTGGAAGGCGGCCTCTCTCAGGGCCTCCAGGACCCACTCGGGAAGCGAGGTCTCAGCTTTCCGGAGCGCTCGAACCACCGCCTCCACGACCTCATCCTGCCTCACGGGGCCTCCGCCTCTTTTCCTTTTTCTCCGATTTTTATGGGCCGGGACTGTTTTGGCAGCACCAGCTGAGTCTTTCTCCCCAGAGCTCTCTCCAGGGCATCCTTATGCAGGTCTCCCGAGGTGTGAATTCCACCCGGAGTTCCCCGCACCGCCCGGCAGGGGTACTGCTGGCACAGGAGACCGGCAAGGGATGGGGCTTCGGTTACCGTCTTTCCTACCAGTCCCTCCGCGGAATGCCAGGTCGAGCCGCAGGGCGATCCGCGCAGCACCTTGACCGATGCTATGCGGCCGTCCTTGGTTTCAACTTCCAGCTCCGGACGTCCCAGCTTCTCTGCGAACTCGTCCACTGCCGGAACGCCGCACTTTTCCAGGGTACAGCAGATCTCATCCACCTCGATGTGGATGCCGTACTTCTCGGCGATCCCTTCCAGCTCGCCGATAGAGCCTGCCCGGCCAATTCCTCCTGGGATGATGGCCGCCTTCACCCCCTTCTCTCCCGCCAGCCGGACAATTTCCGGGGTCACATCGGGGTGAAAGACGTAGAGTATCATAAGATCGGCCTTGAAGATCCTGGGATCGAGGTTCAGATCTCTCACGAACTCCTCGGGATCCTCGATGAAGCCCGGCATGACCGCCGGGACCTCGGCAGAGACCACCTGAAAATCGGTGTGCTTTAGGATAGTATCGATCAGGCGCTCGCCGTATTTTCCGCGTTTAACCACGCCTACAAGCATAAAGTGAGATCCATTAGCGGGTTAATATCCTTTGCTGAAAAAAGCCTCGGCATAACCAACCTACGATCGAGTCCAGGAGGTCGGTTTTGGGGCCGGGCAGAAAAAATGGGTAAACCCAGACCACAATTCCTCTGCGTCTTCTGTGCCTCTATGGTGAATCGTAATGCTAGGATCTCACCACAGAGAAGCAGAGGCACAGAGAAAATTTTTCTACAATGCAATTGCCAACACAGCTCAGCGAAGAGCCAAAAATGCAAAGGAAGGCCGTAGCCCATCCTGCGGGCTCAAGCTCAGAGCTTCTTGAGATCTTTTCCGGATCTATCTCCCTATCCGTCCCAGCTGACCAGGCCTACCTTCGCGGCCTTCTTTGTGATGTTGCTGGCTCCAGCATTCGCATCTGCTTCCCTGAAGTCGTTGATGCTGGAAGTCCAGGGGTTGCCGGATGCCATGCCGCCCGGGTCTTTCCTGAACGCACCGTTCTCGAAGATCAAGGGATCGACGCCGGAAAGAACGATTGCTAGGGGGTTACCCCAAACGTATCCAGGGTCCATTGGATTTATTATGGACAGGTTGGCCATCTGCGATACATTTCCCTGATTGGCAGCAACTGCGTCTGATGGCAGTTCTGCAATGGCTGGTGCCACTAGCGCTATCAAAAAGGCGCTCACAATGGTGCAAGAAATCCAGTTCATGTAAACCTCACCCAGATCAATAAACCTCTATCATATTTTCGATTAGTGACGAAAAATGCTGCTCGCCCTCAATGCCAATGCCATTTGCCCTATCCGGAATGTCCCACTCCCACCTTCGGCAAACGACGATATGAACCCGAGCTACTATAAACCTTACGGTTAACATATTTTCGCTGCATCTTATGCCGCAAAGATCGATCGCGGTTCGAATGCTGCATGCGGGCCAAGATTTCGGCCAAGGCCTGGCTCAGCCGGGGAAAGAAGCATGTTTAAAAGTCAGAGCGTCCTCCTCTTGATCCATGATTCCAGCCGTCCTGATCGCCGGCACTCACAGCGGAGTTGGCAAAACTACGGTTACCCTGAGCCTGATGGCTGCCCTGCGGCGGCGCGGCTTAACGGTGCAGCCCTTCAAGGTGGGCCCGGACTTCATAGACCCGACCCATCATTCGGCCATCTGCGGCCGGCAGTCTCGCAATCTGGACGCCTTCATGATGGGAGCGGAAGGCGTCAGGAGATCGTTTTCCGAAGGAACCAGAGGAGCGGACGTGGCGGTGATAGAAGGCGTGATGGGGCTGTACGACGGGATGGACGCAACAGAGGATGCCAGCACCGCCCAGGTGGCCAAAATCCTGAAGGTTCCCGTGCTGCTGGTACTGAACGTTCACGGCATGTCCCGCAGTGCCGCGGCCATGGAGCTGGGCTACTGCAGCTTCGATTCCGGGGTGCAGATTCGAGGAACCATCCTCAACCGGGTGGGATCTCCACGGCACCTGGATATGCTGAAGAAATCCCTGACCCTGCCCATTTACGCCGCCCTCCCCAGGAAAAAGGACGTGGAGATGAAGAGCAGACATCTGGGTCTGGAGATGGGATTTGAGAGAATTCATGACCTGGCGGCCCTGGCCTCCATCATGGAGGAGCACTGCGATCTGGATCAGATCCTGAAGCTGTCCGCGCCCGTTACCTTGGCTAGGGCAGATGAAGCCGACAAGGTGGCAGAGAAGTCGGTCAGAATCGGAATTGCTCAGGACGAAGCCTTCTGCTTTTACTACGGGGACAATTTCCGGGAACTGGAGAAAAGAGGCGCAGAGCTGGTCTATTTCAGCCCCCTGAGAGACGAGCTGCCGGATGTGGACGGCCTGTACATCGGCGGAGGCTATCCGGAGCTTCACGCTGAGGCCCTGGAGAAGGGCCCGGCCAGAAAGCAGATAAAACAGGCATCAGAGGACGGCATGCCCATCTACGGGGAGTGTGGGGGCCTCATGTATCTCAGCCAGGGACTGGAGTTGGACGGCGAGAATTATAAGATGACGGGGGCGCTTCCTGGACGGGTGATCATGACCAAGAGGCTCCAGGCCCTGGGGTACGTGGAGGCTGAGGTGGTTGGAGAAAACCCGGTTGCTTCGACTGGCCAGATTGTGCGCGGCCATGAGTTTCATTATTCTCGGCTGGAGGCAGACGGTGATGCTCGCTTCGCGTACCGTCTGCGCAGAGGAAAGGGCATAAATGGAGGCCTAGATGGCCTGGTCGAGCAAAACACCCTGGCCGGCTATCTGCATACCCATTTCTATTCTTTCACTGTGGACCGATGGATCGAGTGCTGCAAGGTCTATAGAAGGAGCTGAGAGCCTATCACCAGCATATTGCCGGCCAACCCGGTCGGCCGCGAGCTATTCATCCTCCTGGCCGGGGTGCTGCTGGGTGCGGTCATCTGTTACGCTAAATTGCGTCTTTCCATGCGAGAGGTCAAGAAAGAGGCCCTGGGCAAGAGCCGGGCGGTGCTCAAGGGCAAGATCAGTGAGCAGATGGCGCCGGTGTTGCCGGAGTTCAAGTACAATCCTGCAGACGCCAGATTTCTGGGAAGTCCAATCGATTACATAATATTCGACGGCTACTCGGAGGCCAAGGATGGGCGGGGAAAGATCCGGCGAATAGTCCTGATGGACGTTAAGACCGGCAATGCCAAGCTCAGCCCCATCGAACGAAAGTGAGAGATGCAGTAGCCTCGGGGTCGGTTGAATGGCAGACGCTCGAACTCAAGAGCTGACGGTTCGACTATTTGAAGCGCTCAATTAGACCGGGAGGTCCGGTTCCGGAGGCTAGGGCCCTTTGGTGAGCGTACTTGGGATGAAAACCGTCTCTGATTGGCAGATAAATTCCCATGAGAGATTATATATAAAACCTTTTTAGAGAAAAGTTTAAATTTGCATCGAAACCCATATTATCTAAAATAATCGAAGGGGGTGAAAACAATATGAATGGCAAGATAGGATCGGGACTTGTTCTGTTCGCTGTTCTGATGGCACTTTCCTTGGGAATAGCCTTTGCCGAGCAAGAGGCTGCTGAAGACACCACCATGGAAGAGAATGCAACCCTGAACAACACCAGCATCAACCAAAGCCTGAACATGACCAATGAAACCATGATGAACGAGACCCTGGTAAATGAGACGGTTAGCGAAGAGGTCGCGGCATAGTCGGAGGGAATTGTTCCTTTATTCCGCATCAATATCAACATGCTCAGTTGAAAGATCATGAAGGCAGGCAACTCCTGCTTCTTTTTTTGGATAATTGTTTGAGTTCAAGGTGAGCATAGGAGACGATCGAGAATTGGATTTAGATTGGCCTTATTGATATTGATCGAAGCATGCCCGCCCGTTCTGAAGGGTCGCAAGTTTTTTTGGAAAAGCTTAAATTTTTTCCGGTCATTACATTCAGCTCAGTGGAGGTGCATATATGAGAAATCTTTGTGCTCAATTAGTCGTCTTGCTATCTCTGATCCTTGCATTTTGCGTGGGATCAAGCCTTGGGCAGGACGCAAACAACACTACAGAGCTTCAGGCCCCGGAATTGATGGAAACTACAGAGCTTCTGTCCAACGCTACACCTGCAACTGAGGTGCTTGGAAAAAGGGTTTCTGGGACCTACCAGGATGTGACCCAGACCTCCGATGTGGAGAGCGTCTTTAGCCGCAATCCGTCACTGAATGTAAACATCACAGATGCGAACACGGCAGAAAATTGGCTGGAGATCACCAATCAGGGAATTGCGGCAACTGACCTGTCCGGCTGGAGCATATTATCCGGCGGAGATGTGACCTTCGTCTTCCCGGCCTACGAGCTTGCTGGCGGGGAGTCGGTTAAGGTTCGCGAAGGCGCTGGCGTCGGAGCCGAGGGCGAAATTTACACCAACAGCACGAATCCGCTCTGGTCAGGCAATGTGGTCACGCTAATTGATCCATCCGGTGCCGTTGCAGGCCAGTACGACATCTCGGTCCCAAAACCTGCCCCCGTGGTGGTTAAAGACCCGTATGAAGGCCGAATACAATACTAACTTTTTTTTATTTTTTATTTATTTATTTGCAGTCATTTTATCATAAATCGTTTTATGTAATTTTTATACTAAAGACGGCTTTGTATTCACTCCATAGATCGTCCGGGCACGCGATCTCCCCGAATCAAAGGGGGACGATGGCGTACTGTATAGAAAAATTTAAATTACTGAACGCAGATCAGTACATCAAATAAGGTATGGAGGAAAAGCACATGAAAAACCTTAGGAATGGATGCCTGTTCTCAGCCCTTCTGCTCCTGCTGACAGGACTCTGCTGGGCGCAAACTGAGGCCGACAGCGCGGATCTGCAGATCATGATAACCAACGCCAGTATGATCGCCCCCACTCCCGAGAAGGAGAACCTGAACCTGGAATGGGTGGAGATCACCAACCAGGGCGAAAAAGCTCAAAACCTGGAGGGCTGGACGCTTTCTGATCAGCAGAACCACACCTATGCTTTCCCGGATTTCATTTTGGAACCAGGAGAATCGGTAAAGGTGCATACGGGATGCGGAGATGACTCTTCGGAAGACATCTACTGCAATCGCAGCATGCCTATCTGGAACAACGATGGAGACATGGCAATTCTGAAAGATCCATCGGGCAGGGTCGTTTCAACCTACCCGGAGGAGGCCGTCTAGAAAAGCGGAAAATCCATCCTATTTTTTCGCAGAAATTTAGCCCTTTCTTCCTGCCAGAGCGCAAGGGAGAAATGCGATCCAGTCATAATTCTGCCGGAGGTATGACACTTGAATCTCGAAGAGATGTCCGACATAATGAAAGCTTCTCTGGGAATCAAAGATAACATCGTAGGCGTGAAGCTGTTCAAGAGCGGTGAGAAGATCCCCAAAGAGCTCGAATCCTTAGAGAGGCCGTTTCGGTACTGCCAGATGATGCAGAACGCCCGGCTGGAAGGAGAGAGCTTTCTGGCACAGGCGGATTACCACGAGTGTAAGGGCGGAGCGGCCGGATTGGGGCTCATGAACTGCCCGGAGAACGTCGCCTCAGGCTCACTGTATTTTGACAAATTGCACAAATGCGAGACCCGGGAGATCGGGGCCAGCATTTCAGCCGGCATGCCGCGAATTGAGTCCGGGAGCATAGCCGCAACCTATGTCGCTCCTCTGGACAAGATAGTCGTGAATCCGGATGTTGTGGTATTTGTCGGAAATCCACTGCAGGCCAGGAGGATTGTTCAGGCGGTCATGTACAAAGAAGGGGGAAGGGCCAACTTCAGCACCGCAGGAATACAGTCCTTCTGCGTGGATGCCACGGCATCGCCCTATCTGAAGGGAGAAGTGAATGTCTCCATGGGATGCGACGGTGCGGCCAGAAACGCCGGCCTGGACGATGACAGTGTTGTAGTGGGAATTCCCTTCGCGATGATGGAGGATATCTGCAAAGTCCTGAAGGAGCATTACCAGGGCTGGGATAATTTCATGAGGGGCTGGCGCGAGGCGGTCAAAAAAGAAGCAGCGGCTATCTGATCGAGGACTCGCGGAAAGATCGGTGCGTTTGCCGGAGTAAGGTCGCCGGCAACACCTATTTTTAATAGATATTTTTTAGTTATAATGTCTGCTGGCTGCAACATGATGCAGCGAAGACACTGATTTAGCTAACATCATGCAGAAATGATTATAACTTATAAAGGTTAACTAAGCATGAGGTGTCCCCAGATATGTTTGAGAAGATCCTCGTTGCCACGGATGGGTCAAAGCACAGTGAAGACGCTGCAGACGCAGCCATGCAGATGGCGAAACTCTGCAAAGGAAAGGTTACCGCACTCTACGTGATAGATGTGGGGAAGGAATTTGCATTTTCGGATATCAGCGCCAACATTGCTGATGAGGTGGTCTTGGGCATCAGAAACTCGCTTACCAAGAAAGGAGAGGCAGCCGTAAAGCGCATCGAAGAGAAGGCCAAAGCCGCGGGAGTCGACTTTGAGGGCAAGGTGATCGAAGGCGAACCAGCATCCGATATAATCAAAACGGCCAGTGACTCAGGCATGAACCTGATTGTAATCGGCAGCATCGGCGTTACCGGCCTGGACAAATATCTGCTGGGAAGCGTGGCCGACAAGGTTATAAGAGGCTCTAAAGTGCCGGTGATGGTGGTCCGCTAAAACGACCCCTCAGTTTGCCATTATTTCTGGATTCGCCACTTCAGAAGCACGCCGCTGTCCAGGGGATCTACGCCAAGCAGCTCGAGCGCCGGAAAATCCGCTCTGAAACCCGCACCATCTACTAACGTCGGCGCGTCCCTTCCGCCGATCAGAATGGCACCCACGTACACATAGAGTTCATCTACCAATCCTTCTTTTATCAGGGACCAGTTGAGCCTAGCTCCGCCTTCCACCATCAGCCTCCGGACGCCCATTTTGTAGAGCCGATTCAAGAGGCCGGAGAGGTCAACCCGATCGTCGCCGCAGACAAGGATCTGGCAGCGCTCCGAGAGGCGGAGGACATTCTCTTCTGGTGCAGATCCTGAGACTGCAATCAGGCATCCGGCACCCAGGATTCGCGAGTCCACTGGCGTTTTGCCCCGGCTGTCGGCCACTACCCGAAGCGGATTGTCCGGTATCCCGCGCTTTTTGCGAGATCTTCGCAACAGATCCGATTTAACCCGCAGGGATGGATCGTCCGCCAGGACGGTGCCAACCCCCACCATTATGGCATCACTCTCCGCTCGCAGGGCGTCCACCCTGGCCAGATCGGCAGTTCCGGAGATCCTCACCTGCTTTCGTTCGATAGTGCTGATCTTCCCGTCCGCGCTCATTGCGCCGTTTATGAAGACGAAGGGCCTTTTCATCGGGATTTCGCTCCCATCCACCATTCTCATGCCAGGCTGATAGATGCTAAATACATTGCCATGAGATCATTCTGCAGATGTCCGCACACCGGGATGTCCTGCTGGCAGGAACCATAATTTATGGAGATGACTTCGAGCTTCGAGAAGGCTATGTGTGCCTGAGAGATGGTATCATCAGGGAGATCGGAAAAGAGAAGGTGGACGCCGATCTCGAGGGGATCATAGCTCCCCGCCTGGTGAACGCCCACGTTCATATAGGCGATTCGGTGATCAAAGACCCGCCGTTCATGCCCCTTTCCGACCTTGTCGGCCCCGGCGGCCTAAAGCACATGGCCCTGGCAGAGGCCGGACACCGGCGGACCGTAGAGGCAATGTCCCGGACGCTTCAAGACATGGTAGAAACTGGCACCTGGGCCTTCATCGATTTCCGGGAAGGGGGAAGGGACGGAGTGGAGATGATTCTGGAGGCTCTGGGCCGGGTGCCGATGGAGGCCAGGATCCTGGGCCGCCCTGGAAAAGGAGAGCTGGATATTCACGAGAGCTGCTGGGGCCTGGGTATCAGCAGCACCAGGGACTACGACCAGTCAGCGATCAACGCGGCTGCAGATCGAGCCCGGGAAAGTGGCCGGATCATTGGCATACACGCCGGGGAAGCCGGAGACGACGACATATGCGACGCCATACGGCTGCAGCCAAGCTTCCTGGTCCACATGAACCGGGCATCCAGGAAGCAGCTGAAGGAAGTTGCGGATCTGGGAATTCCGGTGGTGATCTGCCCTCGTTCCAACCAGGTCACCGGGACAGGCCTCCCGGATGTGTCCGCTATGATAGATCTGGGGATAGTGGTCGGAGTGGGAACGGACAACGTCATGCTCAATTCCCCGAACATGTTGGAGGAGATGGCGTGGCTGTCCAAGGCGCTGCTGCATGATGATAGACAGGTATTTAAGATGTGCACTCTAAATGGTGCTAAAATTATGGGAATCGATCAGAGGGCAGGAACCATCGAGGAAGGAAAGGCCGGCAGGCTAATGGTGATAGATCGAGACACCAACAACCTTTGGGGATCTTTCGACCCCCTGTCCAGCCTGGTGAGAAGACTTCGGCCCTCCGACATCATGGCGGTGTTCTAGGGATTATTATGTTTGAAAAAATTTTGATTGCAACTGATGGGTCAGAGCACAGCGAAAGAGCAGCAAAGATGGCTGTAGAAATGGCAAAGCTCTCTGGAGGTACAGTGACCGCTCTCTATGTAGCCGACACCAGCAGGACCAGCCATCTGCCCGATGATATGCTCCTCTACAGCATTAGAGGACTCTTGATGAATGAGGGCAAGGAGGCCATCTCGTTTATAGAAAAGCTGGCCTCCGATTCCGGTGTGGGCTTCGAAAGTGCAATTGTGGAGGGCAATCCCGGAGAAGAGATCATCGGCTTCGCTGAGAAATCCGGCATGAGCATGATCGTCATGGGAAGCGTGGGACGGACCGGTCTGGACAAGTTCCTGCTGGGAAGCGTGGCCGAAAAGGTGGTCAGGAACTCCAAGGTCCCGGTCCTGACCGTTCCGAGGGAGTCGTCTTGAGCGCACTGGTCAAGGACATAATGGTCGCCGATGTGGCGTATGTGAACATTCCCGGCAATAGAGACGATGTCCTGCGAGTTCTGCAGAAGAGAAGAGTATCAGGCGTCCCTGTGGTAAAGAACGATCAGGTGGTGGGAATGATCACCAGAACCGACCTCCTCAGAAACCGGGAGGAGGACCAGACCGCTCTGCTGATGACCCGCGACCCAATTGCGGTCGCCCCGGACAGCAGCGTGGTTGAAGCATCCCGCCTGATCCTGGAGCATGACATTCGCAGGCTGCCGGTGGTCGATTCCGGCAAGCTGGTGGGAATTGTCACCATTGCCGACATCGTAAGGCTGGCCTCCGAGCTTTCCATCGACCTTCATATCGAATCTTACCTGGAAAAAGAGATCCTGGTTCTGTGGAGCGAGATGCCTCTTCCGGTTGCAGGAGCGATAATGGAATATGCAGCCGCCGAGGCCTGCCCGGTGATAGATGAAAGCCTCAAGCTGGTTGGGATCATATCCGATCGCGATCTCATCAAGGCCAGCGTGATTGAAGACACCGTCGAGAAGACGGACATGTCTGCCGATGATGGAGAAGACTCCTGGATGTGGGACCGGGTGATGCAGAGCACGCAGAAGTACTATTCCGTGTCGCGCATTCGGCTAAAGGACATTAAGGTGAGCGAGGCCATGGTTCCGGCCATCACGGCGGTCAAGAACAACACGGTCAGCGAATGTGCCTCCATCATGAGCAGAGATAAAATCGACCAGATGCCTGTGGTTAGCTCAAGCCAGAAGCTCATGGGGCTGTTGAGAGACCGGGACATTGTCAAGGCTCTGATCAGCCACTGCGAAAAGGCCAGTTGAGGGCCATTCTTCATTTTGAGATCAATTCGTCTCGGACGTAATTTTTTATTGGGTTCATTTTCCGGGCTTTTCTTTTGGAATGCTTGCTAGAACAGCGAAAGGTTAATTGGAGGTGAGAAGACACCAATATAATGATTTTTGATGTCGATCTTTCCGAGAGATAAAACTCTAAAGGAGGTAGCAAAAAATGAATAGGAGAATCATCCCGGCGGCCTTGATGGCATTGTTTTTATTGAGCACGATGTCGACAGCCGCCCCAGAGAAGATCGAATCCGGGTCGCAGCTTACAATCGCGAAGAACCTGATAGGTTCTGCCTCTGCCGGAAAAGAAATACAGCAGATCTCTCCTGCAGGACGGATAGCTCCGGCAGCTACTAAGGGCGGGACCTATTTTCTGATGGGCAATATCAAGGATGCTTCGGGAGTAATCGATACCGATCGGGGGACTCAGCAGACCTCCTTTGGTGGAGAGATCGCCTTTTCGCTTCGAGAGGATGACAAAGGCATCCAGACGCTGGAACTGGTCCGGCTGAATCTGCTCTCACCAGGGGTGGGGACCGCAGCAGGCCCCTCCGGGACCATTGGCCTGAACCTCATTGAAGACTCTGCCAAGACGAACTACGATCAGAAATCGGGGCAGATATCCTCGCAGTTCAGATCCCGGCTCCACTACGCTCTGATAGATAAGACTAAGGGCTTCATTCCAGGGGGCGGCAAGGAGTCGGATGTATTTTATTCCTACATCGAGACCATGTCCGGCCAGCTGGACGCGAAGCTCCCCCTGGACCTGAAGCTGGCAGAGGGAAGCACGACCAGCCTGAATGGAGAGATCGTTCTGGTCCTGGATGATCCGGTAATCGGGGCCCTGCAAAACATGAGGATAGTCATATCCATCCGGGACCTGTGGATCTCAATGACCGAGCCCGCTGAGATACTGAATGTGCAGCCGGTCTTCATCGGCACCGGGCGCTCTGATCCGACCGCAACAGGTACCGTCTATCCGACTCTGATCAGGAGGGCCGCAGAAATATGGAACCGCTGCGGAACTGAGAGGTGTCTCACCATTCGCAGCAACGACCCCATCTACATCGACGATGATGGTTACCGGGTGATCGAAGGAGGAGAGACCGCCATCATCACCGGAACCTCAGAAGCCTACGACCTGATGGACGAAGTCGATGTGCTGGATGCGGTAGAAGTCTTCGTAGTCGAGCGCTGGGACCCGTTCTTTGATGGAGGCGGAGCAACCTGGTCCAGCGGCACGGCCTCGGCCAAGATCGTAACCTGCGATCAGCAGCTAGATGTGCCATGCCCGCCGCCTTCCGGATTATGGGGGTGCTCCGGAGGATCCTGCGGAGATGTCAATTACTACCACCTGGCCCACGAGCTGGGACATGTCCTCAACCTTTGCCATCCGGATCCGGGAGATTACTGCGGATCGGGCATGTCCAGGGGCTCAGCCAATTCTATCCTTGAGCCCAGTGGGTTTTGTCGCGACAACCCCGATGTGCAGAGCGCTCGCAACTGCCGGCTTTCGTCCAGCCCGCTGCTCTACTGGGGACGGAGCGCCTGCACAGGCTCCCCGGATATCAGCGACTGAAAATGAGATTTCGGATCAGACTACCTGATCCAACTTTTCGGTTTTTTCGGCTGCAGCCGAGCTTTTTTTTCCAGGACCTTTGCACTTGGGGCTTCAGAGCCTGAGACCTCAGTCGCAGGCAATGCTTCCCGAAAGGGAGCGCACCGGAACGACGTAGGGCTTTCCCAGAGCGTTCATGACTACCGCCTCAATTCCATAAACCTTGCCGATGTTGGCCTCGTTCAGCAAGGAATCTGGCTCGCCGGCCGCGTATATCCGACCGTGCTTCAGCATAACCAGCTTGTCCGTGAAGCGAGAGGCAAGGTTGAGGTCATGGATGGCCATCACTGCCGAGATCTTCTTTTCCCGCACCAGATTGGAGATGATCTCCATCACCTCCAGCTGATGCTTCATGTCCAGATTGGAGGTAGGCTCATCCAGCAAAAGCACAGCCGGCTCCTGACATAGCGCCCTGGCAATCAGAACTTTCTGCTTCTGGCCGCCGGACAGCTGAGAAAAATCCCTCATGGCCAGGTCCTCCAGGTGCAGTAGTTCCAAGATGGCCGCCACCTTGTCCAGGTCAGCGTCTGATACCCTCCAGCTGATGTGGGGCCGTCTTCCCATCAGCACGGTGTCAAAGACGGTGGTGGCAAGAGGCGTAGAGCTGGACTGGGGGACATAGCCAATCTGTCTCGCGACCTCCTGCCGGCTCATGTGTTCTATCTCCCGGCCGTCCAGGAGAATGCTTCCCTGCGGCTTGAGAATGCGATCGATGCATTTTATGAGCGTGGTTTTTCCCGAGCCGTTGGGCCCCACCAGGCTCAGGATTTCCGACTTCTCCACCGAGAGGTTGAGGTCGTCTAGTATCTTGTGGCTGGCATAGCTGAAGGTCAGACCCCTAATGGTGATCTCGACCATTGCTTCATCTCCCAGCCGACAAGTGACGGCATTCGACATGAGGCATATGATCGATGGGTTCTTATCTGTAATTTAATAAGTATTTCGGTTAAATTGCTATTTTTTGGCATCAATGACCCAGGGAGCTTTAGAAGTGCCGGGGCTAAACCGATCTAATTAAGCGTCTCTTTTAGATAAAATGGATAAAAAAATAGATAAAAGTTCACGCCTTCAGGAAGACGCAGAATCAGCAGCGGCTACGAATTGAACCTGTTCCACATACACTTGCTTTTCGGTAGTATCCTGGGCATCCGAGCCATCGCTGCTGATCATCCGGCGATCCTGGTTCATCCAGCGGTCCTTCATTCCCGCATCCCAGATTTTATGGTCATCCTGGCATTCGCAGGGATAAATGTCGCATTTCTGGTCGCAAAGCATGAGGCAGCACAAATCGAAGTAGCACTTCTTGCCGCAGTCATCACAGCATCCGTCATAAAGGTGAGAGTATCCGCAGTTGTCGCACTGCTCGTAAGCGCAGCACCTTCTTCCGCACTTATCGCAGAATCCATCGACGTAGCCGGCATGGTTGTATCCGCAATGGGTGCAGTATTCGCCCCAGTTGCACATCTCGCCGCAACTGTCGCAGTAACCGTCACAGTAATGATATTTTTGGCAGCTCTCGCAATACTCAAATAGGGTGCATTTATCGAAGCACCGGTCGTAGCAGATCTTGCAGTCGCACTGCTTATCGCATCGATCCATCTTAGCTGAGCTATCGCAGTTGGGCTGATCGCATCTGTCTTTTCCGTCAAACTGCACCATCTTCGCCATGTCTTTGCCGGAATCAAGCTCTGCACAGGCACTAAATGAAATAGCCATCAGTGCAACCAGAAAAAGTGGGAATATTCTCATTTCATTGCCTCCCAATTTAATTATCATCGACTTACTACTTAAACATATTTAGTATTTACCTATACATCATTAAGAATTTAATATCACTTAATTAAGTTGGAATTTTGGGGTGATCGAGATCCCAAGGTTGCAGCCTTGGTAGCGGTTAATGTCAATAGATGCCGGTCATGAATATGCCCGATCAGACCGCCTTCGCTGGAACCTTAACCTGCCTTATGCAGACGCTGGATAGAAGACAGAATGATCCCAGGTAAAGGAATACAGGCTGAAAATTGTCCGACGTCATGTCCAGGAGATGGCCGCTCAGCGCAGGACCCAGGGGCCCGGCCATGAATCCGTAGGCTGCGAAGGCCAGACCGAATATGGCCCCGAAGTGCTTGAGGCCGAAACAGTCTGCCACCAGAGGTGCAGAGACCGCAAAGAGAGTGCCAAAGGCAAATCCCACCACGGCCGCTAAAAAAGCGCATGAAACCAGGCTGCTGGCAAAGGGCAGTGTGAAATAGGCCAGGCCTGCAGCCAGGAAGGCCGTGCTCATCACCCGGTTTCGCCCCAGAACATCGGACGAGACCCCGCTGACCAGGCGTCCAGCTCCATTGGTCAGATTGAAGGCTGTGAGTATCAACACGGCGGATTCTGGGCAAAGGCCGATGAAAAGGCCATAGGCCACTGAAAGCGTCACCATGGCGACTCCTGCTGCTCCCTGCAATGCCCAGACGACAACCAGAAACCAGAAGCTCCTGGTGTGCAGGCTCTCGCCTACAGCAAGTGAGTTCTCCCAGCTCTCTAAAAGCTGGTTTTGAACCCTCGAAAGCTCATCCTTTCCTGGTCCCTCTGGTTCAAATGCCGCCTTGTGAGGAGCAAGAGCCAGATAAGCGCCGCACAGGCCTACGATCATGGCCAACGCGGCCACGGCGATGTTCATGGAGAAGTATCCGAGCGAGGCCAGCCACGTCGACAGAAACGGGGAAACGATCGCGGCAGAGAGTCCGAAGATCATGCTGACGATGCCGGAAGCCAGTCCTCTCTTGGCAGGATACCAGAGTTGAACCGTGGTCAAGGACGGAATGTACACAAAGCAGGAGGAGATGCCGGCAAGGAATGCCCAGAGATACACAATCGATATTGATTGTGCAAAGGCGAGGACCAGTGCACTAATAGAGGTGAGGACCACGCCCAGGGCAATCATGGTCCTGGTGCCGTAGCGCTCCTGCCAGCGCCCCACCAGAAACATGAATATGCCAACGGATGCCAGCATGAAGAAGAGGACTGTTCCGGTAGCAGCCTGCCCGACGTGAAACATCTCCTGCCAGACCGGAGCCAGCACCCCCGGAAAGCCGAAGCTGAAGGCACCTGACCAGAATACCGCCATGCAGCAGCCGATAACCGCCTTCAAACTACTGGCGTTCTCTCTCATTTTTCAGGCCTCACTCCAACGGACGGCACTGAAAAGTCATAAATGCTTTCGCATCCGCTCTGAACGCGAGCATTTTTTCAAAAAGAGGATGTGTAGGATAGGATGTGCTAGCTATGCCCGGGTTCATTCTCTTTTAATAATCGAAGAATTCAAAACCCATCTGAAGATAGTGATCAATAACGCTGAAAACAGTCAAACGACCATGCTGAAGGTGGCGATTGGAGATTCTATGACCCTGACCGTCATGTTACATCGTGCGGCCTCAATGATGCCCCCGGAGCCGCTCAATCCGGCAATCAGCTCCAAGCTGTGCTGACCCACCCCGTAGTGGGACCAGTCGACATCTAGGGTTCTCTCATCCACGGCCCCCCCAGGCCCCACCTCCCGGCCATCGATCATCCAGATTAGGGACTCCCATGATACGTCCCCCAGCATTGCCGAATAGGTCTCATTCCGGCCGGTGCAGGCCGTATCGGAACCCTCAATCCCGCAGCGGCATGACCTGACGGACACGGATTTGCCGGCTATGACAGTCGTTCCTGAGCTATCACTTACAGAAAGCTTCACCTGGTAGCTTCCCGTGGCTGCGAATCGATGAGATGGGTTCTCTTCATCGCTCGCACTTCCATCGCCGAAATCCCAGTGAAAGGCATACGGCTTTTTCCCTCCATGCACTTCGGCCGAAAAGTAATAGGCAATGCCCGGACAGCCAGAACCTTCAAACTCAAAATCCGCCACCAGAGGAGAGACGACAACGATCTCCGTGTCGCTTCCACCATAGCATTTGGTATTACGGTTGGCGCATTTGCGAGCGGCGTCAGAGCAAGTCGTACCTCTCGAGGTCTCCCAGCTCAAAACCAGACGCGAGAGCCGGACATCGTCTCCACAATTATAGCTCATGCTGTAAACCGGCAGAGTGATTGATGACTTGGGAGGAATCGAATCCATGACGCAAAGACCGCTATCATAAAGAGACTGCCTCAGTTCTCCGTTTATGTAAATATCGGCCAGAAGGATTACTGCATACCTGGGAGAGTTGGCGTTGTTATCGAACTGAACCCAGAGATAGGCCTCGACCCGGCTCTGAGGCTGGCATGAATAAATCTCACCGCTTGTAGAGTCGCCCAGCCATACCCGGCCTACTGATACGTCTCCCGCCCGACACTGGAATTTGCAGTCCGGCCATTCCGAACACAGTCCCAAAAAGTTGCATAGAATGAGCAGGAATAAAACAAGCACGCCATTTCGCATCAGGATGCGGATGTGATCTCGGCCAGGTCTATTTGTCATCAACATTAGGCCTTATCGCTCATAATCTTAAATAATTTTCTAATGGTGTTCCCAAGCGCAAGCAAAATCTCGATAAATAAATATAAGATAGATTTTATCTAAAAAAAACGCACCTGAGCCCGCCGGCTCAGATGCTAGATCCACGCGGTTTTCTATTGCAGTTCACTCCTCGATCATGACTATATCCAGCACCGGTTCTGGTATCACCTTCACAGTCATGCTGCACTCAGTGACCGACCACACCTGGTCGAGGTAAGATCTAGTCACCTTGAGGGAGAGCGTATGCTCACCAAGATCATAATCCCCGCCATATAAGGTTATGATCCTTCCATCGCCTACACTCTCGCCATCCATGAACCACTCATAGGTCTGTGAATAGCCGGAATCTTCAGTTGGAGTATACTCGTACTCCTCTTCTTTGTTGGTGCATAGCGTTGGTGATCCAAATATTCCGCAGGGCGCTACCGAACATCTCTGCGAGTTCTTATTGGCGGTGGCAGTCTGTCCGTCCAAATGCCAGACGATAGCATTTGCATCAGATGAAATTGCCAAGATCGCAGTATGCTGCCCAGGCTCAAATTTCGTCGGTTGCCCCTGGTCTTCGGGTTGAGGTGTTATCTTGTTGTCGTTTCCAATGGGTATGGTGACTGTGTAGTCGTTGGGGTTATTGTAGCCGAAGAATGCAGTGTATGACTTTTCGTCATCGTTCAGGTAAACGCACTCCAAGATAGGCTCGATGCTCCCTCTAGTGATGGCAACCGATGCCTTTGCCTCTGAGGTAATGGTTTCTCGCAAAGCATCTTTGGCCTCTGAAGTGGCCGTATTTTCAATTGGCCCGGGTGCATCATCTGCGGTGATAGTATAGGTAATCGTAGCAGAAATGCTCTCTCCAGGAGCGAGTTCGGTCTTGTCCAGTTCCACGGTGCCCAATTTATCGTCATTCAAGGTCAATTCGCGTATGGTGGTTGTTCCGGTGTTCTTGACTGTGTAGTTATAGGTTATTGTCTCTCCTACTTTGGCGGACTTTGGTGACGGAACCTTAGTTACCTGCAGTGATGCAGTGTAGGTCAGATCGACGGAAGCGGTAGTTTCACCCGTCACATCGTTGTCCTGGCTGTCCTTGGCCGTGACTGTAGCCAGGTTGGTCAGCGGACCGGGCAGGTCAGACTCGACTACCGTATGGCTGGCCGTGCCGTTAGCCGATTCGCCAGGGGCAATCGTCTGCTTATCGAGGGTAATCGATCCCAGGAGGTTATCGGTCAGAGCTAGGGTGTTCAGGGTTACTGTTCCGGTGTTCTTTATGCTGTACTTGTATTCGATCGTATCGCCGATGGCTGCAGTGGTCACTGACGGAACTTTGGTTACCTGCATTGACGCGGCGTAGGTCAGATCGACTGAAGCTGTGGCTTCACCCGTCACATCGTTGTCCTGGCTGTCCTTGGCCGTGACTGTAGCCAGGTTGGTCAGCGGACCGGGCAGGTCAGACTCGACTACCGTATGGCTGGCCGTGCCGTTAGCCGATTCGCCAGGGGCAATCGTCTGCTTATCGAGGGTAATCGATCCCAGGAGGTTATCGGTCAGAGCTAGGGTGTTCAGGGTTACCGTTCCGGTGTTCTTTATGCTGTACTTGTATTCGATCGTATCGCCGATGGCTGCAGTGTTCACCGACGGAACCTTAGTTACCTGCAGTGATGCGGTGTAGGTTAAATCTATGCTCGCGTTAGCCTCTGCGCTTATCGGCTTATCAGTCCTATCTTCGTTACCAGTTGCAGTTGCGTTATTCCTAAGAGGACCGGGAAGGCTGGCTTCAGTTATGAGATAATCGGAGGTTACGGTCGTCGATTCTCCCGGAAGAAGAGAAGTAACTGAAAGCGGTATATCGCCGATCCGATCATCATTCAGCTTGAGATCGTTGATGCCTATACTTCCAACGTTATTTAACACATAGGTGTAAGTAACAGTATCTCCGACCACAGCTGATGTTACGGACGGCGTTTTAGTTAATTCAAGTCCTGAAGTATAGGTAACGTTCACCGGATAGCTGCAGGCAATCGTTCGGAATGGATTCGTCGAGCCAGGAGCTACATCGGAATAATCCTTGGTCAAGGATAACCCTACTATGCGCTTTCCGGGGTCATAATTAGACCAATCCACCACCACTTCAGAGCCTGTCGATCCCTGAATTGCTGTCCCGTCGACACTCCACTCATAGGTGATTGTTCCGGTAGTTCCCCCGGTGTAGCTGTAGGTGGTTTTTTCGTATGGACCTACTTCAGCGGGTCCTCCGATGCCGCACACAGGCAATGGATAGACATTTACATCGGTGCTGGCAGAGTTAACGCATCCTCCTTCCACGGTTCTCATGAGAAGGGTTACGATCATGGTCTTCGACCCTTCATCCTGAGTTACCTGTGGGGCGGTGAAGGTAAATCTCTGTTCATCTCCCGATGCAATAGTTGCTCCACCTACATCGGCTGTCCACTCATAATAGTAGTCGCCTTCCGGGGCCTGAAGCGTAACAGATTGTCCTGAAGTAATTAATTGATTAATGGTCAGGCCGGGAACAGCAACTACGCCGCTTGTAGGCGCGCCCAGCATAAATGCCAGTCCCAATAGGACCAGAATTGCTAGAATGCTGGTTTCCTTTATTGTTTTTTTCATTATCTCACCTCGCCAAGTCATATTGGCTGCAGGGACAATACGAAATAATTGCTGATATGGTATCTTGGTCACTGTATATTTTATGGCATATTTTTGCGGGATGATCATAAACAGCCAACATTGGTGCAATTGATGCGACGAGCGTCACACAAATGTGCCTGTCCCTGCAAATCTACCTAGTATATTCTTTTAATCAGTCTATTTTAACGTTTCCTTTTCTGGAGCCGTACGACCAGGCCAGCAAGAGATTTAATATAACATTTGTGTTTGTCTTTTTAAAAATATATAGCATAATACTTATATCTATTGCAGACTAGTGTATTGTAAAAACCTTTCAGACCGCAAGTATTAATAAGTTAAATAATCTTAACAGTCATAAGAATAATGTTTGGTTAAACCAGTTAATTCGCAAATAATCTAATAATTCAGGGCGGGAAAAAATGAAAACTATAAAAGCGACTTTGGCTGTAATCCTCTTGCTGACGGCCGTTCATGGAGTTATAATGTCGGCCGCTGCCAATGAGAGCGGTATTCTGCTCAACCTTATGATAGACATGGAGCAATCTCCGCAGGCTGCTGAGAGTCCAGAACTGGCAAGGATGCTAGAAGTGGATTCCACGATCAACCTGACCAATGAATTGGACCCGAAAGGCCTGAACTTTACGATCTACACGGTCGGTGAACTCGCAGATAAAACATATCCGCTGTATGTGACTCTGCTGGGCTCCAAACCCAATCACGAACTGGCGCTGGCCGGCATGAACACCGGCGAAGGTCTGGTTTCCTTATCCGATCAAGAAACCAGGATCCGAAGAGCTAAGAGGTTCATAGAGAATGACTATATCTGCGGAGGCCGGCAGTTCAAGGTAGAAGGATACATGCCCCAGCCGAACTCCATTGATAACAGCACATATCAGCTCTTCGACAAGCAGGGGATCAAGTATTTGGTGGATAGTTACGGTCTCTCTGAAAGTGACAACTTCTGGCCCTATCAGGTGAGCGGCTATGGCTTCTACCTGGTCCCCGTCAGCCGCAGCAATGGCATGATCCTATCAGATCGAATTGCCCAGCAGGAAGGCGTTAGTGCCGCCGATTGGTACGATATGCTGGTAAAGGCTTCAGAAGACGCGAGAGCGAAAGGTGAGCCGCTCTCAGTCGTCTTTACCAACACGGTATCCGGCAGAGATGAATATCTAGACTCGTTTAAAAAGTTTGTGCAGTATTCGGCCGAGAATGACGCTCAGTTCCTGACCACTGCCCAATTGGTGGAGAGTGTCAGGTCTAATACCTCGTAGAATCAACGGCCAGGGCCCAGATGAGCGCGAATTCTGGGCTCTTCCTCAAATCTTTATCCGTATCCCAAACAGCTTTTCGAACCGATCGTACTTGGCCCTGGCGCGATAGAGGTTCTGACGGGTGAATGGCTGCCCATTCTCACAGGCCTCCAGGTCCCGGATCTCGGCACGAGTAAATACCGCCTCCAGCTTCTCCCTGGGTATGGAAGAGATGAATGTGGCCTCAGCACAGATCTCAAGCTCCTGATCCTCCAGCCAGTTCCAATTCAGATCATAGCGCATGAGCACCAGATGATCATTCTTGCAGCGCGCTGAGACCATCCAGCCTGCATCGGATTTGTGGTATGCCAGGCTGAGAAGCTCTGATTCACATTTGGCGCAAAATCCCACCAGGTTCTCTTCAGCAGATAAAGGCTCTCTTCTCTCGCCGTCGCAGAAGAGAGCCAAGCTTCCCTGCTCTATCCGGCTCATGTCTTGTTCAGAACGTCTGCCATGCTGTAGATGCCAGGCTCTTTATTCGCGACCCAGCGTGCGGCTCTCACCGCGCCACTGGCAAAGGCCGTTCTGCTATGCGCTTGGTGTCTGATCTCCAGCCGCTCTCCAGGCCCCGCGAACAGCACCGTGTGATCGCCAACAATGTCACCAGCCCTCACGGCATGAACTCCGATCTCTCTGCCACGAAGCATCATTCCAGATCTCCCGTGCACAACTTCGACCGGGCCCAGCGCATTCTTGAGGATCTCGACTGATGCTAGAGCGGTCCCGCTGGGAGCATCCTTTTTCTGATTGTGGTGAGCCTCGATCACCTCGATATCATACTCCTTCAGAGCCTCTGCAGCTACTGCCAGCAGTTTCCAAAAGACATTCACGCCCACGCTGAAGTTGGGGGAGATCACGGCAGCCACCCGGCCCTCAATGGACTCTCTCATGCAACCGAGCTGTTCCGGAGACAAGCCGGTTGTCCCCACCACCAGATTCACGCCGCAATCAGCCGCAACCCGGACGTTTTCCACCGAGGCTGAGGCAATCGTGAAGTCGATCAGCACATCGGGCCGGGTCAGCTCCAATACGTCTGCGATCTCTGCCGAATCGGAGACTGCCACGTTTCCCGTAAGATGCCTTCCTGCACCTATGGCATCCAGGCCCGCGACCAGCTTCATATCTTCGTCCCGGGCCACCTCCTGGATGACCAGAGTGCCCATGCGCCCCAATGCCCCGGTCACCGCAATCTTGATCATCTCTTCTCGCCCAGCCTTTCAAGAATATCAGCCAGTTGTTTCTCCTTTTCCGGTGCCATTGGTGCCAGAGGAAGCCTTAGTGGTCCCGCAGCCAGCCCCATAAGCCTGTAGGCGGTCTTTACCGGGATGGGATTGGTTTCCAGGAACATGGCTCTTACCAGGGGAGCGAGTTGGTAGTGAATCTTTCTTGCATCCTCCATTCGTCCTGCTAAAGCAGCCTCGACCAGGGCCACCGTCTTCTTGGGGGCAACGTTTGCCACTACGGAAACGACGCCAGCCCCTCCTACAGATATGATGGGCAGTGTGAGGTCGTCATCTCCGGATAAAAGCACAAAACCGCTCTCCTGGGTCTGTTCGATAATGCTTGAAACCTGAGACAGACTGCCGGAAGCCTCCTTTATGCCGGCTACGTTCTTGACGCGAGAGAGCCTCGCGACCAGTTCGGGCTTCATATCTATGCCCGTTCTCTTGGGCACGTTGTAGAGTATAATCGGTATATCGCATTTCTCGGCAATGATCCTGAAATGCTCGAACATGCCGCGGTCATTGGGCTTGTTGTAGTAGGGCGTGATTAAAAGAGCGGCATCCGCGCCTGCATCGGCTGCGTGTCGCGTGAGATCCAGGGCCTCCTTGGTATTATTAGAGCCGGTGCCCGCAATCACCGGAACTTTGGCACAGTCGACCGCAGCTTCGACCACACGCTTATGCTCTTCAAAGGTCAGAGTAGCCGATTCGCCGGTGGTGCCGCAGGGAACTATGCCTGCAATGCCGGCTTCCTGAAGGAACTCTATATTTTTTCTCAGCCCCCCCTCATCAAAACTGTGATCTTCCTTAAAAGGCGTTATGATGGCCGGGAAAACGCCCTTAAACATCTACCTCGACCTCTCCCCGTCGAGCGCCCTTATGTCTCAGTACGCGAGTTATATAACCCGCAACGCGGTTGCGAATGGTCTTGTTCTTAATGTCGGTGTATTCGGATACCTTCAGCTTGTTCTGCTCAAAATCCTGCCCAAAGGAACCTTCATAGGTCTTCAACAGATCCATGGCAAAATTCTTGATATAGCTAGGCTTTACGCTTCCCATAATCAACACTCCAGCTAGAGATCTTGAGTGCTTCCTCCTGCCCTCAATTTATATCTTCCTGTCCGCTTCTCGAAAGACGCCCCGCCAGGCAACAAGCGCCGGCATCCTTCCGCTAAAAAAAGGACCCACAGGAGCATAAAAGCCGTCAGCCATGGAAGCCGTCAGCCGTTTTGGGTGAAAGCATCCCGAAGAGGGACCAATGGCCCAGAAGGGCTCCGGCCTGGTTCACAGGGGCGACGCCCCTTCCGACATTAAGGCTGTTGCTGATAGACCGTGCGGCAAATTCCTGCGCTCTTTTTGCGGCCGCAAAAAGCGAGCATCCGCCGGCCAGAAATGCCGCCAGGGCGGCAGAATATGTGCACCCCACGCCGTGATTTCCTCCGACGACCCGCCTGCCCCTGATCAAAGAGATTTCGCCACCGTCCAGAAGAACATCGATGCAGTCAAGATGTCCGCCCTTGACCACCACTGCAACTGCACCCAGATCTGCGATCCTTCGCGCGGCCTGTTCAGCGGTCTCCAGATCCCTCACCTCTATTCCGGATAGAGCCCGGGCTTCAAAGATATTAGGGGTGACGACTCTGGCCTGCGGCAGCAGATGCAAGATCAACGCCTCGACGGCATCGGGCTTGAGCAGCCTTCCGCCAGCCTCGGCCTCTATCACCGGGTCCAGGACGAACGGAATCCCGGTCCTGGACAGGTGCCCGGAAACGACTTCCACCATCTCTCTGCTATTGAGCATGCCGGTCTTGGCAAACGCCACTTCAAAATCGTCAGTTATCGAATCCAGCTGCGCTCTTACAACCTCAGGTGGAAGTGAGAAGATCTTCTGCACGCCCAGGGTGTTCTGGGCGGTTACAGCAGTAATTGCGGACACGCCATGCCAGCCCAGAACGGAGAAGGTCTTGATATCAGCCTGGATTCCTGCACCGCCACCGGAATCGGAACCTCCGATGGATAGAAGCACTGCCGAGCGGGCCTTGCTTCCGCAAAGGCTCAAGAGATCTTTCCCTCCGCCTCTTCTACCATCTCCTGAGGCAGCTTGTACTTGAGAGCGATCTTTAAGGCCTTGCGGTAGAGACCGGCGTTCATGTGCTGTTCGAATGACTTCTTGGCCGCCTCCATCTTCATGCTCTCAGGCAGGTCGAAATCTTCGGCAATCTCTGCCGCGTTCTTGACCAAGCCGAAGCTCAGGCTCTGGTTAAAGGCCTGTATGGCCGCATCTCGGACTACGCTCTCCGGCAGCTCAAACTCCTTGGCGTATTCGGCAGCCGCCCGGTAGAATTCGCTGTCTATTTTTCTGTGAAAAGACCTCAGCGCGGCATCGGTCCTGAGTTTGGAGGAAAGACCGTACTGCTTGGCGATATCTGCAGCAATGGAGTAGTCCCCCCTCTTCATACAGTCATCGAAGGCAGACTTGGCTGCACTCTGTAGCATCTCATTAGGAAGTGCATAATCTGATTTGATCTTGGCAGCTTCCCTGTAAGCACCCTGATTCATTCGCTCAGCGAACTTTTGCACGCCTTCTGCCAATTTATCCTCGGACATGATTTCCACCAAGTACTTACAGGTGTCCAAAACATTTAAAGTGTCTCAATAGCTATGATCTCGCAAAGAGGTCACAAAGGCGTATTGAGTCGTGGTGGGCAGCTTTCTTCGCAGCTCCCTCACTTCAGGCATGTAGATTATCATGGATTTTTCGAGGTGCAGGTCCTTTCCGAGAACCTTGGCCAAGGCCTCCACCTCCGCCTCGCCCTGTATTCTGGCGGCACCCTTTCCATAGTCGGGCGTCATTTCAATGATCACCGGCAGTCTCAGGCGGCTCCACATGAAGCGCGGAAGGGAGCTGCAGAGCAGGTCCAGCTCCACCCGGTCTATTACGAAGAAGGTGTTGTCCTTTCCCTTTATGCCCGGCTTTTCCATGGAAATGAGTTCGGTAAGAGACAATCGCCTGCCGGGAAGGTGTTGATTGAGGGTTTGAATGGTCTTGATCAGCACTCTCTTGTCGCCAAAAGAGCCTCTCTCGTTTGGAAACGCCATCAGCTATACTCTCTTCGGCAAGACTTAAATTTTGCTGTCGCAACTGTAATCTGCTGATTGCTGCGATTCCATAATATCATGTTTCGGCAACCAGCAGTTCTAAAAATGGTTTTCACTCTATCTGCATGGCCACTCTGGGAGTCACTTTGGGAAAGAGAGCTATTTATTCCATATCGGCCAGGGTGTTCTGAACCGTGCTCCTCTTCAGGTTGAAGCACCTTCGAGCTGCCTGAGCCACACGGTCTCGATCTTCTTTTCGGCAGTAAACGCCGAACCTCCAGGATGCCCTCTCTGCTCTCTCCAGTATGGCCACCAGGGGTGAAACCTCCCGCAGCGACATGGTCTTTTCCCCAACTATGGACGGAAAATCCCCTTCCGCAGAATCGGGAAGAGATGGATAATCAACCAGCACATATTCGGCCGGAAGGCCGGCGATATCCGCTACCTCCTGGGCCATTCTCGACTCGCTTGACCGGGAAAGGGGCGAGTCCAGGCTATCCAGGCCCACGTAGACCGCCCGCTTGAAGAGCCTCCGGCTTTTAATTCTGGAGATCATCTCTTCAGCCAGACCGCCCCCAGAGGACATGGCTGAAAAGAGCTGAAAGTCATCCATGCATTTGATCTCTGAAGCCTCGGCTCCGTTCTCGATCATGGCCCGAATGCCGCTTGAGATCATGCTCTCGGCAATGCGACTGACATGGTGGTAATAAACCGACGGGTGCATCAGCAGGCGGGATATCAGAAGCGAAGTGGCGGCCTGAATTCCTCCCGCCTCGACGGCCAGCCTTCCCTGGTGAAGCGTCATCTTTTCAATCAAACGCAGGTGGTCGATCACTCCGTAGGCTACGCCGGTGTAGTGAGCATCTCTCATCAGATAGTCCATTCGATCCGCGTCTATCTCGCTGTTCACGATCTGTCCCAGCTTGGACCCTTTTATCAGGGACTGAATCTCGTGAGGGTTGAGCCCGTAATCCTGCAGCACGTCTCTCAGCTCACCACGTTTGAGCCAATCGATGATGCTCTCGTGCTCTGTTCTCAGGAACGGAGAAAGCGCAGACTCGGTGACATGAGACAGGGGCCCGTGTCCAATATCGTGCAGCAATGCCGCCGCTTCGACCCTCAGCCGCTCCTCCGGATCGAGGTCCAGATGCTCTGACAGAGTGTATGCCAGGTGATAGACTCCCAGGCTGTGTTCAAACCGGCTGTGATTGGCGCCCGGGTAAACCAGGTTAGCAAGGCCCAGCTGCTTTATCCAGCGCAGCCTTTGCACAGGAGGCGTGTCGGCCAGCGACTGGGCCAATGGATTCAGTTTTATGTAGCCGTGAATGGGGTCTCGAATCTCGGTCATTTCTA
Organism: Methanotrichaceae archaeon; assembly: GCA_013178225.1. Classification (GTDB taxonomy): domain Archaea; phylum Halobacteriota; class Methanosarcinia; order Methanotrichales; family Methanotrichaceae; genus JABLXE01. Next base: position 85,126 of record JABLXE010000008.1, on the reverse strand, counting down.
GGGGTCCCGGCTTTCTGCAGCCGATAACGCATGTGGCCTATAGATCTTTCTACTTGATATCCCTTGTACTTGAAATTTCCCCGATCAAGAGGAGGCGATAAGGGGGTCCAGAAACATATGAGCGGTCCGGACTTCAAACGATACTTGCCGATGCCCTGAACTCCACGGGACTTTGATTTGATAGCCAATACCGCACATATATTTTTCACTGAATATACTAAATAAAAGATTACAGAAAGGCTTATTAGGTTAAAGCCTGCCTAAGAAAGCGAGGTGTCGTCTCATCTTAAAGCTATATCTTGTTTTAGCGATAGCACTAGTAGCGCTGACAGATGCGGCCCCTTCTGAGTCAGACGAAATTCTCCCTAACCCTCTCCCTTACAGCGAGATCTCAGCCGGAGATGTACTGGTTGCTGCCAATAGCAGCCCGGTGGTATTGGACGGCGTATCTGTAATGGGCGATCTGGAGTTGAATAAGTCTCAGTATTATCCCATAAAGATAATAAATTCTGTAATTGAAGGAAACATATCATGCAACGGGATCACATTCTTCGAGAATATCAATTTCGAAAATACAACCTTTGAGCGCAGCGCTCTGTTCAACGGCACAAATTTCATGAAGGAGGCAAACTTCAATAACAGCCGTTTCTCAGGCAACGTCAGCTTCAACATGTCCCGCTTCCCTGAAGGGGGCACTTTCGACTACGCCTTTTTTGGGAACCGGGCCGACTTTGGAAACGTTTGGTTTGACAAGTTTGCAACATTTTACAACGCAACTTTCTCACAAAATGCGCCTTTTTACCTGTCTCAGTTCAACGGAGCTTATGCCAACTTCGAGTTCACGCATTTTCTCAAAGACGCAGATTTTACTGGAAGCTCTTTTAATACCTATGGTTCTTTTGAAGGTACTGTGGTCGATGGATATGCAGACTTGCATGCCACTCTGTTCGACAACGGCGCCAATTTCTATAGTAGTTCCTTCTTGGGTCCGGCAAACTTCGAACGATCTTATTTCTCCATGGATTCGATCTTTTCAGATGCATCTTTTAGAAAAGAAGCCAATTTTGTCGATGCCAAGTTCAGCGGGCCGACATATTTCGATTCATCCCGGTTTGAGGGAGACGTCAGCTTCGACAACGCCCAATTTCTCTCATCCGCAGATTTTAGGGGGGCCGCTTTCGATGAAGACCTGTCTTTAAACAGCACCAAGATCACTAAAATGGACCTGGAGGGAGCAGTCTTCGGCGAAGGCTCCAAGCTGTTTTTGGCCAAAGCAGATATCAACCGCTTAATGGTGCCCTGGGAGGCCATTGAAAACGTGCTCAGCTATGACACCTCCGCCTTTCTGTCAATGGTCAAGAACTATAAAGATCTGGGCCAGAGCAGCGATGCCAATGACTGCTATTATGTGTACAGGCATTTGAACCAGATGCATAAGGAAATAGGGGCCTCGAAGTTCCTGGATGTGGTGGCCTGGCTCTCCTGCGGCTATGGAGTTCGTCCCCATTATGCTCTTTATTGTGGAGCATTTATAATATTACTATTTTCCATTGCGTTATTTCTGGGCAGAGGAGTGCACGGCTTTGAGGACCTTCACGGATGGCACCTGGCCGTGGCCTCGCTCTATTACAGCACTATCGCCTTCACTGCCAACTCCAAAGGCCTGCCCTTCAACGGCCACTATAAATACCTGGGAATCGCCGAAGGAATAATCGGATGGCTGCTCATGGCTCTATTCCTGGTCACCTTGGGCAGATTGATGATCGGATAGAGATTGTGGATGGGGTTTGCTTCCGGCGATAAAATAAAAAACAAGAAAAGCGAAGTATTCTTTTTTCAGCCTCTAATGGCGTGACGGCTGGCGGCCCTTGACGTTTGCAAAGGGATTGGTATCGTTTAGAAGTTCAGTTTCATTATTTAAGATGGTGGAGTTGGTGATCGTCGCATTGGCTAGAGTGGCATTGGACATGGTCAGGTTATCCAGGGTCAGGTTGGCAAGAGTCTCGTTTGTGGTGGCGTTCAGCGTTTCGTTGCTCTGATTCAGGTCGACAGTGGCGTTACCTTGCGAACTCTGGATGCTCTCTGCCAGGGCCAGCCCAAGATAGAGTGCTGAGAAGGCCAGCATAAGCATTACGACTGATTTTAGGCTCTTCATAAAATTCGTCTCCTATTTTGGAGGCTAGCTACAGCGGTTCCAAAATTTAAAGCTTATGTACCTTCTGGATCCCGTCCCAGCTGCATTTTTTCCAACGACCCTCCCAGAATCCCGGCGAAGGCAGAAGAATATAAGTGAAGGAGAGAAGCATAGATCCTTTCCATCTCCATTCCAGGAGGACGAAAATGAGATTGTATCCTTTAGCTCTTGTGATCTTTTTATCGGCTCTGGTTTTCATCACACCATATGAGACCGTGGCCCTAGATACCGACGGTACACCGAACGGGACCGAGAAATCAATTGACAGCGGCTTTAGGCCCGATGTAAACGGGTTCGGCTTTCAGAACTACGGCAGTGATTTATCGGTGGTGGACCTGACTGCAGTGGAGATGCAGCGCATGTTCGGAGACCAGGTGTGTGCCAGCACTGCAGATGGAAACTGCGTTCTCACCCTTCCCGCAAAGCGCTGGATGAACCAGGCCATTCAAGCCATGAGCTACGGGCACTGCGAGGGGATTGCGGTATTAAGCGACCTCATATATTACTATCAAAAAAATCCGGATGATTTCGGAGGCCCCAGGGCAATTGATCTATCGCTTGATAACGAGCTGCTGCAGAGGGAGATCGGCTACTGGTGGGTCACTCAAGTCACCACTCCCGGCGGGTCCAACCGGGTATCCGATTCTCCAAATGAGGTCCTGGATACCCTCATCGAGACATTTGAGAACGGCTCAGAGGCTGGCGAATGGTGGGTTATGGGCATCTACCAGCCGGATGGAAGTGGCGGCCATTCAATAACCCCTTATGCAGTTGAAGATGCTGGGAACGGAACCCACAGAATCTTCGTATATGACAACAACTGGCCCAAAGAGAGCAGGTATGTGACAGTTCACAGGGATTCGAATACCTGGAGCTATCAGTCCTCGGTCAATCCTGACGAGCCCGAGTCTCTGTATGCTGGCAACGCCAGCACCAACAGCCTGGAGATCGTGTCCGTCTCACCGCGACTGGGACGGCAAGAATGCGATTTTTGTAGCGAAGAGAATGCCTCTGATCTCGGAAGCAGCAAGGGCTCTATTGCCGGCGGAAGACGGGCCCAAATCTGGCAGAGCGGAATGGCCAGGGTTCTGGTGACCGACGAAGGTGGCCGGAGAGTCGGTATTCTCCCCTCGGGACAGTTGGTGAACGAGATTCCAGGTGCTGAATTGAGAAAGCTGAAATTTTCCGGGAACGACCTGTTCCAGCCCGTAATTTTCGTCCCCATTCCATCCGAAGCCTCGCGCCTGAACGTGACCGTCGAAAGCTCGTCTGACGATGCGACGGAGAACCAAGCGGAGACAACCATAATTGCCCCCGGTTTTGCAGCGGCGTTATCAATTCCCGATCTGGACTCCGGACAGTGGCAGAGCATGGATTTGAGCCTCAAGCAGGGCCAAGATGGATATAATCTGACCCTAAGCAGCAACCGGATGTATAAGCCGGTCATCTCCGTTGATTCAAACCTCAAATCAGTAACCATTGATGGTGCCAGCATAGAGCCTGGAAGACACCTAGACATAAATCTGAACCCGAACGGCGATAGCTTCTCCATGAAGAGCACTGGACGCGGCAATCCTGGAACGGTTCGGCTTGAGGTGACGTCCATAGATCCGGAGAGCGGGAAGCAATCTAATTTCGTCAGCCCGAATATCCCGCTCCAGCAAAACGACAGGCTATCCCTGAACTTCCCCGGATCTGGAGGAGCAATTAGCACGCCCTCGCTAAACGTCGTACATAAAGATGGCAGCATGGCGAAATTCGATCTTCGAGCATCGGGCATCCAAAACGAGTCCTTGGTCAATCTGTCCAACTATACTTTCCCGGAAATGCCCGGCGATGATGACTTCGGCGACTTCAGCGGCTACGACTCTTTTGGAGGAGACTTCGGCTCAACCGGCCCAAGCGGCTTTCCTAACATGAGACTCCCCTAAAGGGAGATCTCCTTTCTTTTTTTATATCAAATTCTTAATATCGAGTTGTGGCCAAAATGCCATCTGAAAAAGCGCCGGAGCTATGGCTCTAATCTAAAGTCGAAAATTGAACAGGAACGAACTGAACCTAGAGACTGGAAAAATAAGGAAAAAGGAGACCGGATATCCGGCATCCTTTAGTGGGCTTCGCCCACCAGATCCTTGCCGGGCGCCTTGCGCTCGACGGTCTCCACTGTGCAGGTTGTCGGTCCGCAGACCAGTACATCCTGCTCCTGGAATTTGGTGTACGGATTCTCTGGGATGGTCGTGTCCAGGCCCATGGATGCAGCCATGAGCTCCACCACATCCAGCACCTTAATGCTGGACTTGGCATCGTTTCTGCCATCCATGATGTTCCTTCTGCAGAACGGACAGGTCGAAGCTATGACATCTGCAGAGACTTCTTCTCCATCGACGACTCTGGCCTTGGCCATGTCCAGAGCCAGGTCGGGAATACCGGCTTTTACTCCGCCGCCTGCGCCGCAGCACCTCTGAAGTTCTCTGTTCCGCAGCATATCCTTGAATTTTACTCCCGGGATGGACTCGATGCAATGCCGAGACGCTTCGAAGGCCCAATCCTTTCCGATCTCGTGCATCAGATGCCGGCCGTTGTGACAGGGATCGTGGTAGGTCACGGTGTAGTTCAGTGGAATCTTGTAGTCTACCTCGCCCTTTCGGATCTTTTCCCTCAAGAATACTGAAAGCGGCACATTCTTGTAAGGGATGTAGCCCTCATACCATCTTGGCCAATCGACTGTGGAGTTTCTGATGCATCCGGCACAGGCAAAGAGCACGGTCTTTGCTCCCGCGTCCTTTAGGGCATCGACATTGTGTACCGCATGCTCGGCCATGACCTCTCTCTGGCCGGTTCTTACCATGGCAGAGGCACAGCACCACTCGTCTTTGCCCAGCATGGCAAAGTCCACATTCAGCTTGTTCAAAATTCTTACGGTGGCAACTCCCAGGGCTTGCTGTCTGTAAGCCGCAGTGCAGCCTGCGAAATACACAATCTCGCCGGACTCATCGACCTTGGCATCTTTGGGAACCCAGCACAGCCTGTCCTCTTGCTTGGCCTGATATGGATTCCGGTCGGCTTTGACCAGCTTCGGGAAGAACGATTGCTTGCCGTAGGGACCGTTTCCGCGATCTACGAGGTTGGGCCGCATGGCCTCCCAGAGATCTACGGTCTTAATTCCGGCTTCACAGACCGTTCCACACACGCCGCAAGTGGTACAGTAATAAACGTCTTCGGTGAAGAGCTTCATTTCGTCCTCATTCAGAGGCTTGCCGCCAAAGATCTTAGCTCTAAGGCTCTGATTCTTGGCCATGAGTTCTCTCCACTTCGCATTCTTGTACATTGGAGTGATACCGGGTCGATCTGGTCTCACTGCAAATGTCGGGCACCACTTCATGCACTCCTGGCATCTGTTGCAGCCATCGATCTCCATGAGCTGAGTGGAGATCATATAGCCCGTCATCAAAGGCTTGGATTTTTCAGCCATTATTATTCTCCTCCTCTGTTGGCCAGAAGGGTCATGGGGGTCGCAAGTATGTGGATGTACTTGGTCCAGGGGAATACAAATGCGAACAGTCCCAGAGCCAGAATGGTATGGATCAGCGCGAAGTGAGGCGCATAAATGGGATACTCAAACATATTTCCAACCAGGAAGGCATTTCCTCGCATCCACTCGGCATAGAATCCGGTAATCGTGATCAAGAAAACTGCGCCGATCAGGAAGGCATCATAGGCTGTTGTATTGTCCCTCACGAATTTGAGCAGAATTCTCCTGGATACGGCAATTGTTGCCCCGAACAGGAGCAGATATCCGAATAGATCGAAGGGCAATCCCAGGTACTCTTTCCAAATCTCGGCTTCATGAGCCAGCCCCATAAGATTGAAGTGCTCCACGATATCGATCATCAGACCAAGGCCGGACAGAGCCGCCAAGGCTACAAATCCGTAGAACATGGACATGTGCATGACCCATCTGATCGGGCTTCTGGCAAGCGTCCTCCTGAGAAGAAGGACATCCAAAACTGCAGTTCTTATAAATACCCACACGCCGTCCTTAAATGCCTCTTTGATCCAGGTGGCCAGGAAGAGCCAGAAGCTATTGCGCAGCTGGTCGTGGTAGCCAGTGGATCCGAGGCCCCATTTCTTAAAGTTGAAATATATACCATATACCCAAACAGCCAATACTATAACTGTGAGGATAATCACAAGATTAAAGGTGAGGCCCAACGTATAGAACGCCATCTCATTTCCTCCTCGTTATATTTTCCCTGTATCGGAGCGATACGGCCATCGTATTCGTGTCCAACTTACCTGATAACTAATACTTAAATATTCCCTCGTCGGCGTTCTCAATGCTTCTTTCACTTTTGCCCGCACCTTATGAGAGGAGGCTTTCATATCCGCAGAAGTATACCGGCCGATGCCCAGGCCTTCGCGGACAGCAATCCATAATATCTACTGGGGAAAATAGCGGCAAGAAGATCGCCCACCTTGCCGCCGAAATTCTGTTTTGCCAAGATCAAAAATATCTGGTATATAGATTCATCTGGCGTTCTTTTCCGGATCGAAATATCTTCACAGCAAATCCGGCCTCTTTCTTCGGGGCAGTTGTGGTCCCGAACCGGGGCCTCTCTGCAGGTCCCATTGCTCTCTGGCGATATCGCTAAACGGGATGGCCATCGCATCCATTGAGATATAATCCTCACAGCTACCTAACACTATATCCTCCAAATTCCAGGATTCTTTTCGTCAGTTTTTCTGAAATTATAAACCATATTACGGTGATCGTCGAATATAAGTCTTTTGGCCATAACGCCTCCCTGCCGAAAACCGTGCAGAAGAATAAACCAACCTCAATTAGCCAGAAGTTTTCTCCTGGAATCCCGGTTTCATCTCTGCCCTTGAGATGATTGGGGCCAGCGTCAGCGTCGATCTCCCTGGATCGCCATCCATGAAATAAAAATAGGTACGAATTCCAGAAGGCTCATTTGATCTTCTTCTCGAGCTTCTTGAGCTTCTTCTTGGCTGATTTGCTGCCTGAAGCGGCCTGTTTCGAGAGCTCTTCTGCCTTGGCCTTCTTTATTTTATTCAGCTTTTCCAGCTGTTTCTTGCTCGTTGGCATGTTAGGTCTAACCTCACAACATCTTTAGCTGATTCGACTTCGCCACCCAAATTCTCATTACATGAAGAATGTATCCATGAAGAATGTATCGGCAGTCAGATCAAGGCCGGTGCTGCCAAGCTTCCTCCGTTCCAACGGCACGGCCACACAGATCTTTTCCATCTCCCAACATTCGACTTTTTTTATATAATTTCGCTCATTTCCGGTTTCCACTGGGGGGTTCAAATATCACCACAGCATTACATCACTGCAGCACAGTACCCTCTGAAGCATCCGGTAGATTCAATGGAATCGAACCTGTACTTTAGTTTCATCCTCCATGTTTCTCCATATTCCTAAGGGCTCTCGGCAAAAACTTCGCGGACCGGCTCTCCCTTGAACTGGGGACTGGGCCTGTGAAGATCATAAGAGATCATAATATCCCGGCCTTTTCCCGAGGAGGGCAATCGAAGTGCGAAACAATTAATGGTTTGTGGAACGATCCGGGTCCGATAGCATAAAAATAGCTTTCATCAGCAGCAATCATTCCACCAAACTAAAATTCCATCAAACTAAATTATGTAGACAGCTCGAACTAATCCTAATTCAAGAGGAATGATTCGAAAGGGGATGAACATGCCCAGAGTAATACACTTCGATATAGGGGTCGATCAGCCGGAGCGCGCTGTAAAATTCTATTCTGAGGTCTTTGGCTGGAAAATACAGAAATGGGAGGGGCCCATGGATTACTGGCTCGTCCACACAGGGGAGGGACCCGGCATCGACGGCGGGATGGCTAAGAGAACCAGTCCTTCTCAAACCACTACCAATACCATCGGCGTCCCTTCGGTAGATGAGTACCTTGTCAGGATAGAGAAGAGTGGCGGGAAAGTCGTTATGCCGAAGACGGCCATTCCCGGAGTGGGATGGTTTGCCAGCTGCCAGGACACTGAGGGCAATATCTTCGGCATCATGCAGGAGGACAGTTCTGCACATTGAATTGCGATGCAAAAAAGAACTGCTAATGTCGAAAAGGCTTCTGGTAGCCTGGGCCTGAATTCTTCCCGGGCCCCATGATCCCTAGCTTTGGCCGGGCCTGAGGGCCAGGAGAACTTCCGAACTGTAGTTCTCATTGAGGACCTCTGTTGTTCCCGGTAATCCTGCACCTAGACCTCCCCCGCCAGCCAGTAAGCCACAGATCTCTTGCCGGACTCCTTCCTTCAAAGCTTCTGCCATCCCTGCCGTCGATATTTTTATATTATTATCGATAGGCATTGCAGCAAAAGCTTCTTCCCTCTTTCCGCTAAATCACAGAAACGGTGAGCCAAGAAATGGTGAACATTCCAGGATCCTCCGGAAAGGCCGATGGCAGTCCTTCCGGCCCCAAGGAGTTCGAGCAGGAGTTCTATGTCAGTCGCGGTGAAGCGGCCGTCTTTCTTCGTGAGCTGGCGGATACGATAGAGGCCGGCGGTCCAGTAGCTGTCACCAGGGAAGGCTGGGCGCTCGAGGTCACGCCGAGAGAGCCTCTGAAGCTGGAGATTCAGTTCAAATTCGTGAAAAGGGAGCTGGAGGTTCAGCTCAAGCTCAAAGAGAATCCCTGAAATAGAACAAATGACTGCAGGCATCTCCCTATTGTCCCGCATAGTGCCTTTTTCCTGGCTCATAAAATTTTCCAGGGTCATCGGCTTCAGACTGCGATGTTGAAATCCAATGCAGATTGCTGCGATATCCGTCGCTGAGCGCCAGGGATCTCAACTCAAGCCTTTATATCATTTCTGAATTTCGTAATAAGATCGCTAACATCAATTACTCATTTTGTTTCATTATTCCGATTAAGGTCGAGTTATTCACGCATATTATTATGCCTATAATGCCTACCAAAATTTAAAAAAATTGGAGCGGTTAACGAATGAGAATAGCCTTGGTTTTGTTAGTAGGGTTCCTGGCGGTTGTCGCCGTTATCAATGGCGCCCTGGCAATGGACGGAAATCCAATGCAAATTAAAGGGATGGTTCCAACAGGTGGAATGAACCCGACCAACTGCAATGTGCCAACAGGCCACATGAATCCGACGACGTACAACGCACCAACGGGTCACTCATGTCCAACAAACTGCAATGCACCGACCGGACACGCCTGTCCCACCTCGTGCAATATGCCTACAGGACACAATTGCATGACATCCTGCAACATGCCCACTGGACATAATTGCATGACATCCTGCAACATGCCCACCGGACATAACTGCATAACTTGCAGCGACAATCCCACCGGTACTTGCTGTCCCACGGGGATGGACTGTCCAACGGGTTCCTGCTGTCCGACCTGTGATGGTTGCATGACCGGTGCTTGTTGCCCGACCGGCAAGGAATGCATGACCGGCTCATGTTGCCCCACCGGTGTAGACTGCATGACAGGGTCCTGCTGCCCCACCGGAAAGGAGTGCATGACCGGAGCTTGCTGTCCGACTGACGGAAAGTGCATGACGGGTTCCTGCTGTCCGACAGATCGAGGCTGCACCACAGGGTCCTGCTGTCCCTCGGGCGGAGAATGCATAACCGGAAGCAAGTGCACCACTGACTGCGACTGTCCGTCCGGGTCCATTTGCCCTACATCGGCCCGCTGTCAGACCGGAGCCAACTGCCCGACCGGCAGAGGATGCACTACCGGCCATAGCTGTCCTACCGGAAGCGGATATCCAACAGGCCATAAGTGTCCTACCAGCTGCAACATCGTCATCTTCAAGCCTCAAACCAGTAGCTGGGATGACAACTGAGCATAACGCCTGCTGGAGGGCATCAGACGGGCCGGTTTCCTTGACCTCAGGGTCAAGGCCCTTTTTATTTCGCCATTCAAGCCTTGATTGAAAACGGGCTTAGGAGGCCTCGGCCCTGGCCGCATGGATTTTCGCCCACTTCAATCCAACGAAAAATTTTTTAAGAACTTCGGCCTCGTGTATTGAAGTGGTATATTGCCGAGCAAAAAGCAACTGATATCCGCTACCGTCCTGACTCTGGTAATCTTTCTATCGGCTTACATCATAGCCATTAACGCGTTTCAGAGGGAGAGCGATGAGGATACCATTTCATTTCAAGCCGGAGACAAGGAAGTCCTGGACCGGGTGGATGTGGATGTCAACGTCCTCTACATCGATCCGGTGCGAGAGCAGCTTCTGCTCCGCCTCACGCTTATTCCCACAGGGGACCTCTGTAACGGTTTTTCATGCTCCAATAGCCTGAGATTGGTCTTTCCCGGAGCTGGCCGGACCGGCGGCCAGGGTGAAGTGATTCCAGAAGGTGCCACTCTCGAGCCCCTGGATCTATCCTATGTTCTGGATGGCCAGGTGAACGATTATCCATTCGACAGGCACAATGCCACGCTGATCTTCTACCTCAGCCAGATCGATCCTGAAAAAGCCGTTCTATCCGCGATTAGAGTTCGGGGAAATATCCCCGGCTACAAGGTGGGGATTGTGGCCAAAGACGGATATCCTCAAGGATTTAATGCTCTGGACATGACCATAGTCAGGTCCTCAACGGTCAAAAATACGGCCCTGGCCGGGATGGTAGTGATGTGGGTAATAGGGCTCTGTGTATCGGCACTGATCGTCCTCCACCTGAATGGGTGGTATAATGTGCGTATGCCCGCCTTCTTCGCCGCTCTTCTTTTCGGACTCTTCAGCTTGCGAAATTCCATGCCGGGGACTCCATCAATAGGTACCTACAGCGATTTTCTGGCCTTCATCTGGGTGGAGGGAATCGTGGCCCTGGCGCTGGTAGTGTCCCTGGCGGCTACTCTCAAGAACCGGCCGGTTTAATTAGCAATATTTCTGCCATTTCTGCCCCTGCTTCAGGCCTCAGACGCCCGGGGCTTGAGCCGTTTCGGCCAATTTCCGGACCGGATCAAATTTCAGCCGGAGATGTCAATATTAAAAATTATGAAGACTTAAGGCCCTGCCGGGGAAAAGAGCTTTTATATCTCATGAGATGGACTCCTTTTGGACATATAAATATGAGGGCCGGCGGCAAAGGCGGACTCAAGTCACGATAATAAAATGCTCAGATAATATAAATATCCTAGCAAAGTCCTCCGGCCCCCTAGCCACTCTATCGTGTGGGATTCTCATGATCACCAGGGAAGACGTGGAGCACATAAGCTGGCTGGCCAGCATCAAGATTGAGGAGCAAGAGAAGGACGAGTTTGTGGAGCAGTTCAACTCCATTCTGGACTATTTCCACCAGCTGGATGAGGTGGACACGGAGAACGTCGAGCCCACTTACCGGGTCGTGGATCTCGAAAACGTCTTTCGGGATGATGTGGCCTGCAAGTCTCTGTCTCAGGAAGAATCGCTTAGGAATGCCCCCCGGCGTGAAGAGGGTTACTTCAAGAGCCCGAGGATCGTGTGAGTCATGCTTTCTGAACTAAAAGAGCAGCTTCCGGCAGGATCGGCAGTTGAGTATCTGGAAAAGCTGTTCGAGAAGATCGAGAAAAGCCGGCTCAATGCCTTCACCAGCCTGGCCAAGGAGAGCGCCCTTGCCCAGGCCCGCGAGTTCGACAAGAGTCCGGGAAAGGGCCTTTTGGCCGGCGTTCCCATAGCCATCAAGGAGTGCATCTCCACCAAAGGGATAGAGACCAACTGCAGCTCACGCATCCTGCGGGGCTATGTGCCGCCCTACGATGCTCATGTGATCGAGAGGCTGAAGGCCGAAGGGGCGATCGTCATGGGCAAGACCAACATGGATGAGTTTGCCATGGGCACGTCCACCGAGACCTCGGCCTTCGGGCCCACCAGAAATCCCTGGGATCTGGAGCGGGTCCCGGGTGGATCCAGCGGCGGGAGCGCGGCCTGTGTGGCCGGCGGTGAAGCTCCGTGCGCTCTGGGATCGGATACCGGAGGGTCGGTGCGCTGTCCGGCATCCTTCTGCGGCATCGTGGGTCTCAAGCCCACCTACGGCCTGGTATCGAGGTTCGGGCTGGTCGCCTATGCCAATTCTCTGGAGCAGATCGGGCCGCTGACCGGAACGGTTGAGGATACTGCCCTGCTGATGCAGGTGATCGCCGGACACGACTGGAGGGATTCCACATCTGCCAAGAAGGGCTTCTCCCTGGAAGGGCTGAAGGACGGCGTCAAAGGCCTCAAGATCGGCATTCCCAAGGAATATTTCGGCGAGGGTGTGGACGGGGAAGTGGAGAAGGCGGTTTGGAACGCCATATCCACACTGGAGAACCTGGGCGCGAGCTGGCAGGAGGTGAGCCTTCCTCACACCCGCTACGCTCTGGCAGCTTACTACGTGATCGCCATGAGCGAGGCCTCGTCTAACCTGGCCCGGTTCGACGGGCTGCGGTACGGGCTTCGTGTGGGAGAGGACCAGGACTGGCACACCACCTTCTCGGAGATCCGCTCGCAGGGATTCGGCCCGGAGGTCAAGCGCCGGATTCTGCTGGGGACTTATGCCCTCTCGGCCGGGTACTATGGCCGCTATTACCTGAAGGCCCTCAAGGTGAGGACCCTGATCAAGAACGATTTCCAGAACGCCTTCAAGCAGGTGGACATCCTGGCCTCGCCCACCATGCCCATCCCGGCCTTCAAGATCGGCGAGCGCATTAACGACCCGCTCTCGCTGTACATGGCCGACGTCTTCACGGTGCCCATAAACCTGGCCGGAGTGCCGGCGGTGTCGCTTCCCTGCGGCTTTGCCGGGCATCTTCCGGTGGGCCTGCAGCTGATGGGGCCGCACTTCGGCGAGGCGGCGGTGCTCGGTGCCGCCCAGGCCTTCGAGGAGGCCACGCCTTTTCATGAGGCCCGGCCGGAGGTGATCTGAAATGGAGGACGTCATAATCGGCCTGGAGATTCACGTGCAGCTCAACCGCCTGCAGTCCAAGATGTTCTGCGGCTGCTCCACAGCCTACCACAACTCCCCGCCCAACAGCCACACCTGCCCGGTCTGTCTGGGGCTGCCAGGGTCTCTGCCGGTGATCAACCGGAAGGCGGTCGAGTACGGCATTAAGGTGGGCCTGGCGCTCAACTGCCGGATCGAAGAGGAGACGCTGTTCTACCGCAAGAACTACTACTATCCGGACCTGCCCAAGGGCTTCCAGATCAGCCAGTACGATTTCCCGCTGGCCACCCAGGGGCAAATTATGATCCTGGGCGACGACGGGATAGAGAGGGACATTCGCATCAACCGGGCCCACATGGAGGAGGACCCCGGAAGGCTGGTTCACGCCGGGACCATTGATCGGGCCAAGTACACCATGGTGGACTACAACCGCTGCGGAATGGCGCTACTGGAGATAGTGACCGAGCCGGACCTGCGCTCGCCCAAAGAGGCCCGGGCCTTCCTGGACAAGCTCAAGAGCATTCTCGAATATCTGGATGTCTTTGATGGCTCATTAGAGGGTGCCATGAGGGTAGATGCGAACATTTCCTTAAAGGGCGGGGACCGGACGGAGGTCAAGAACATCTCCGGGTTCAAGGGCGTTGAGAAGGCTCTCTCCTACGAGATCACCCGGCAGAGGAACCTCAAGCGGAGAAACATCAAGGTGGTGCAGGAGACCAGGCACTTCGATGAGGTGCGAAACATCACCGTGTCCATCCGGAGCAAGGTGGAGGCTCACGACTACCGCTACTTCCCGGAGTGCGATCTGGCGGTCATGCGCATCGCTCCCTGGGTTCCGGCCATCCGGGAGGCCCTGCCGGAGCTGCCTGATGCCAAGAGGCAGCGGTTCGTGAGTCAATACGGCCTCACCGACGACCACGCCAAGTCCCTGACCTCCGAGATCAAGGTGGCCAATTTCTATGAGTTCGTGGCCGGACAGGCCTCGCCCAAGCTGGCGGCGGTGTGGATCGCCGATGTGCTGAAGGGCGAGCTGAACTACCGTGACCGGGGAATCGATGCCTTCCGGGCAGAGCACATGGTCGAGATCGTGGACCTGCTGGAAAAGGGCCGGATCACCGAGGACGGGGCAGTGGCCATCATACGCGAGCTGCTGGACAAAGGCGGGTCTCCGCAGGAGATCGTGAAGTCAAAGGGTCTCGGCAAGGCCGAGGACGAGACGGTCAGGAAGGCGGTCAAAGAGGCGGTGGCCGAGAGTGCAGCGGCGGTGGCCGATTACAAAGCGGGAAGCGAGCGGGCCCTGAACTACATCGTGGGCCAGGTCATGAAGAAGACCCGCGGAAAGGCTGATGCCGGCGAGGTGCACAGGCTGGTCAAGGAAGAGGTGGATCGGGCCTAGACGGCTTTTGCAGGAAGGACGCCCTAAGTTTAGTGAAAATTCTGCAAAAAAGATTGCGGCCCCATTTCGAAGAGCCGGGCCGCACCTATAACGTTTTTTATTGTATTCTCTTTCATGAGATAGAGAATCGATTGCTTTTTATGCCTCAATGCAGTCAGTGCATCAGGTTGATCATCAATGTCCGGTTACTGGGATCCGCATATTGAGCGCATGCCCTTAAAAGACCTGCATGCGCTGCAAGAAGATCGGCTGAAGTCGATAGTGCATTACGTTTATGACCACTCGGCCTTCTACAGAAGGCGGTTCAAGGAGGCGGGAGTCGAGCCGGGAGACATCCGCAGCTTAAGCGATGTGACCAAGCTTCCCTTCACCAGGAAGATCGACCTGCGGGACAACTACCCGACCGGCATGTTCAGCCTCCCGAGAAGCGAAGTGGTGCGCTATCACGTATCCAGCGGCACCACCGGCAAGCCCACGGTGGTCGGCTACACCAAAGGCGACATCGAGACCTGGTCCGAGTCCCTGGCCCGGGCCCTGACCTCAATTGGCCTGGGAAGAGACGATGTGGTGCAGGTGGGCTACGGCTACGGGCTTTTCACCGGGGGCCTGGGGCTTCATTACGGCGCGGAGCGGATCGGGGCCGCAGTGCTTCCGACCAGCACCGGCAACACCGAACGGCAGATCGAGCTGATGATGGACCTCGGGTCCACAGCCATCGCCTGCACGCCATCCTACTTCCTGCACATGATCGAGGTGGCGGAGAAGATGGGGGTCTCCATCCGAAACGACACCCAGCTCAAGGCCGGAATCTTCGGAGCCGAGCCCTGGTCGCTTGAGACCCGCAAGCGCATCGAGGATGCAACCGGCATCAACGCCTACGATATCTACGGCACCTCCGAGATCTCAGGGCCCTTGTTCACCGAGTGCAGGGAGAAGAACGGCATCCACGTCTGGGGAGACATGTTCCTGACCGAGGTTCTCGATCCCAAGACCGGAGAGCCGGTGGAGGATGGCGAGGTGGGCGAGCTGGTATTCACCACTCTGCACAAATTCGCTCTGCCGCTCATCCGCTACAAGATCGGCGACCTCTCGATGCTCTCCACAGAGCCCTGCGAGTGCGGCCGCACCCATCCCCGAATCATGAGGATCCTGGGCCGGACCGACGACATGCTGATCATCCGCGGAATCAACGTCTTCCCAAGCCAGGTGGAATCGGTGCTGATGAAGATTCCCGAGGTTGGAGACCACTGGGAGATAATCGTGGACCGCAAAGGGCCGCTGGACGTGATGACGGTGCGGGTTGAGCTGACCCAGTCCGGCTTCTCTGACAAGATCGCGGACCTGATGAGCCTCAAGAAGAGAATTTCAAAAGAATTAAAAGGCGTGCTGAACATAGCAGCTGACATCGACCTGGCCGAGCCCGGCACTATCCCCCGATCCATGGGCAAAGCCAAGAGGGTCACGGACAACAGAAAGGTGTAGGAGGAAAAGAAGATGCCAGAGATCAAACAGATATCGCTCTTTGTGGAGAACAAGCCGGGACGAATGGCCAAGGTATCCAAGACGCTTTCCGATGCCGGTGTGAACATCCGGGCCATGACCATCGCTGAAGCCGGCGATTTCGGGGTGATCAGGATGGTGGTGGACACTCCCGAGAAGGGCTATCAGATTTTGCGGGACAAGGGATTCACGGTCTCCACCACCGACGTCCTGGCTGTGGAGATGAAGGACACTCCAGGCGGGCTTTACGAGATCGTCAACACCCTGGGCGAGAATCGGATCAATGTGGACTACGCCTACGCCTTTGTCACCGCCAAGGCCCAGAGCGCCATGCTGATCCTGCGGGTGGACGACATCGCCCGCGCCCGGTCGGTCCTGGGCGCGCAGGGCGTGAAGATCGCCACCAAGGAGGAGATCCAGGCTATCTGAGCCTGGATATTTTTCCTATCGTTTTTTCATTTCGAATAATAATTCCGGGCCTGGGCGGCAGTCTCGACAGGAAATACTTTAAATAAAAGATAAGATCCTCACTAATTGACCTTATATGAGATACGGATCAATAATACTAGGGCTGCTTTTGGTGGCAACAGCCGCATGCTTGCCCGCCTCAGCAGACGTGAACGTCCCCGTGTATACACTGTGCGAAAAAACCTGTCCTTCGACCTGGGATCGGATCTGAAGATCGTGCCGGACGAAGACACCAGCAGCAGCGAAGGAGGAATGTTCTCCCAGGGATTCACAATTGCCGGCAGACAGGGCCAGGCATTGCTTCAGATCATGGACGTCTACGATAGGGACACTCAAATTCTCGGGCCTGAGTTCTTCTCGCAGTCATACGTCATGGGCATGAGCCTTGGAGCATCCCTGCTCAGCCTCTCTGAGGATTCCGGAGACAGGATAATTGGAAGCTGGAACGCCACCGATTCGATGGGCAATAACGTGACCGTCAGCACATTGAATACCAGCAACAGCCTGTTCAGCGTCATGGGAAAGACGGCCGACGTGGCCAGCTGGAATATTGGCGAAAATAGATACGCCGGATTGCTATCCTTCCTGGATCAGAACACCACCCGGCAGATAATCGAAACTCTGAAGGTCGAGTAGGCAATTTTTTTCTTTTTTTGGGAAGCTAAATGTTCTCGCCCTGGTACACTCCCGAGTAGCCCTTTTCCGCCCGGCCCTCAAGCCGGAGGAAGATCAGCTGCATCAGCCGGGCGTTCTTCTTCAGCCGCAGGCCGTGCGGGTTGTAGACCACCAGCAGGCTCTGGCTTCGCCCTCTGTATCCCGGGTCCCATAGCGCCGTCTGCAGGCTGGCTCCGCTGCGGAGCAGGCTGGAGCGCGGGCGGGCAAGGGCTGCGCTGTCCCTGGGGATGCTCACTATCTCGTTGAAGGTCACCAGGTACGCGCCCGGAGGTAGGTCAACCCAGCCGGACTTATCGAATGGGATCTCCTCGGTCTGGGCGTTCTGGCGCTCCTGGTTGTTGAAGGCCAGGCTGCCCTTAGAGGTGTAGCGCTCCAGTCGCTGCAGGGTGAGCTCCACCCCGCACATCTGCTGCTGAACCTCGGGGTCGATCATCGATTCCACCAGGCAGGCCAGCTCGGATCCGATTATGATGCTCATGATGATTCACGCAGGCAAGGTGAGGGGCTCCTGGGCTTTATGCCTTATCTATTGAGATGGTTTTTCTGCAATGGCTTTTGGGATTTATAGAATGAATACCGCCAATCATGTTCTGCTATGGTTGAAACAAAAGGTTTCTTTGGTGTCTCTCCGGCTATTTCGGCAAGACATTCAAGCTCACCACATTGAAATCCAAATAGGATTCCATGCCCAGCTCAGACCTCCAAAGAATTGCCATAGAGTTGTAGCTAGATGGCGGAACGTCTGGGATTACATGAGCATAAGAAATCTCCAGCTTCTGTGCATTTGCCTCAAGGTCAAAAGGACCTGTAGTCCAGTCCTGCCACCTGGTGTCTCTATGAACCCAGGATTGAAAGAGGTTGTCGAAGTTCGGAAAACCGATGAAATATGTTACGTGAAGATGGTGTTCCCATTTTGGAAACGGGTTTCTCAGATAGATTATATGGCGCAACTTCTGCCCAGGGCGGGCACCAGAATCATAAGCGTAGGACCATATGTACTTCGGCCTTGCGGGATCCCCTCTATTTATATGATCCAATTTATCATATATTGTTGAGAATACCAAGCCACCATCAGAGGCCTCTTTTCTGAGAAGAGCAACGTTTTCAGAGAATATCTGGGAATCATTTTCCATGATCTCACCAGTTGAAGAGATCTATTTTTTAATTTAAGTTTTTTGCGTATGATCTCAAAAAGGAGCTAAATTGCGGCAAATCATCGAGGGGAAGGCCGGCTGGATTTAATGAAGAGTCATTCGAGAAACGAAAAGCGCTATAAAATGCCGCCCAGAATCAGGGCCCAACAGATCTTGAGCCTCTCCAATTGTTCAGTTCAGAATGCAGCCAGGCCAATTCCAACCTACCTTCCCCTCGTAAACTATTTTATAGATAATAATAGAGATGGATTATGGAGGGAGCTATTGTGAGATATTTTATTGGATTTTTCTCTCTAGTAATGGTAGCGCTATGTGCATCAGCCATGGCACAGAGCGAAAATCCATTCGGCTCAGCCACTGAGGATTTGAGTTCTCTTAGGGGAGACATTTATTATTTGCCCGAAGGAACTTCGTCTCTTCCGGATTTCTCGACACTGACGCCGGTTGGAAGCATCTACACCAAGACGCTGGATGTTCCGACCCGATCTTTTGACAGCGGCTTTCCGGGAGTGACAGACCGCTTCGAGTGGTTTGCCATCCGGTACACGGGCAGCTTCCAGGTGAATCAGGAGGGCGAATATGGATTCCGTCTGGTGTCGGATGACGGATCCCGGTTGTTCATCGATGGACAGAAGCTCATCGACAACGATGGAGTTCATGCTTCGGCAAGCGCTTCCGGCAGCGTTTATCTGACTCCGGGCACCCACCAGATAGAGGTGGACTATTTCCAGGGTCCCAGGTATTATGTGGCCTTGCAGCTCTTCTGGACGCCGCCAGGCGGATCGGAGGCTATCAGCAGCCCTCAGTACGTGCCTACTTCATCAGGCAGCTCGCTAGGACAGGGATATTCCACAGGAAGCGGCTGGAGCATGCCTGGTCTTACCGGGCTGGACCTGACAGGCGTCTGGGACTGCAATGACGGTGGAACCTACTACCTCCGTCAGCTGGACGATGTCCTGTGGTGGTTCGGCGAGCCCTCTGACTATCCGGGCGAATGGTCCAACGTGGCCATGGGATCAATAGATGAGGATATCATCTACCTGGACTGGGCCGATGTGCCCAAGGGTGGCAACATGTACGATGGGTACATGGTCCTTATGATCGATTCCCCCGATCTGCTGATCTGGCTGGACGGGACCGAGGGCTTCGGAGGATCGGAGTGGACGCGCAGGACCGCCCAAAGCGGGCTTTTCCCAGAGACCGCGGCCTGATTGCTGTCAGCCATTCAGGGCGATACAGTGACGGATGGGGGCTGGCAAAAAGCCCCGCTCTTTTTATTTTCTGCGCCTTCGAAAAGCAAAGGCGTTCGGGCTTGCTTAAATGTAATCAGACAGAGCATGGAAAACGTGCGGCTGCCGGGAATCGAACCCGGGTTACAGGCTTGGGAAGCCCGTGTCATAACCGCTGGACCACAGCCGCGCCGGAGAATAGCGATTACTGATCTGATCGCCCTGCCACATCATATACGGCATCCGGTTTCTAGTATATAAACTTTTACGATGCTGTAACCGCAATCGGCATCCCGTTTTTATAAAGTGATCTCTGCCAAACGCTAAAACATAGCGGACTTTCATGCTGATTGATCTTCAAAGAGATCCGTTTGAGACTACGTAGAGTTTATATGCTAAAATTGAATGGTTATAATATTATAGTATAAGCTTGGATTTACGAAGGCTAAACTAAATATCAGCAAGGTATATCCGAAAAACCAAGAGTTAAAGTTTATAAATCCTAGCAATCAAAATTCCGCCATCAATCCAGTGAGGACCTCGAATATGAGTCTGCGAAAGCACGTCAGCCTGAACATCAACATCCGCGGCACAGGCCAGTCCCCAACCCTGGCCATAAATGAGAGAGTGAAGCTCCTGCAGAGCCAGGGCCAGAAGGTTTACAACTTCGGGCTGGGCCAGTCTCCTTTCCCGGTGCCCGGCCCCGTGGTAGAAGCCCTGAGGCTGCATGCACACGAGAAGGATTACCTGCCGGTGAAGGGACTCCCGGCGCTGCGGGAGGCTGTGGCCGGGTTCCATAAGATGAAGGACAACGTCGAGGCCAGCCCGGACGGGGTGATGGTGGGCCCGGGCTCCAAAGAGCTGATGTTCTTGCTGCAGCTGATCTTCTACGGGGAGATCATCGTCCCCACGCCCTGCTGGGTCTCGTACGTGCCCCAGGCTCAGATACTGGGAAAGAGGGTGAGCCTGCTTCACACCTGCTTTGCCGACAAATGGCACATAACCGCTGAGCACCTGGCCGAGCTATTGGAGGGCGAGCAGGATCTGTACCGGCCGAGGGTGCTGGTGCTGAACTATCCTGGAAATCCCGACGGCCTGACCTACACCGCCCAGGAGCTGCACGACATTGCCCGGGTGGCCAGGGAATACGAAATCATCCTGCTCTCCGACGAGATCTACGGCCAGATCCACCACAAGGGCGGACACGTGTCTGTAGCCCGCTACTATCCCGAGGGGACCATCATCAGCTCGGGGCTGTCCAAATGGTGCGGCGCTGGAGGCTGGAGGCTTGGAACCTTCACCTTCCCCGAGACCCTGGACTGGCTGCTGGAGGCCATGGCCTCTGTGGCCAGCGAGACCTACACCTCGGTCAGCGCGCCTATCCAGTATGCGGCCGTAGAGGCCTTCCGTGGCGGAATAGCCATTGAGCGCTATTTGTGGCACGCAAGACGCATCCTGTCCAGCCTGGGCCAGGAATGCTATGAAATACTCTCCGATGCCGGGGTGAGAATCCACGCTCCCGAGGGTGCCTTCTATCTGTTTCCCGACTTCTCGCCCTTCTCGGAAAAACTGGCCCGGAGAGGGATTTGCAGCAGCGCAACTTTATGCGAGCGGCTTTTGAAGGAGACAGGAGTGGCCCTCTTGCCGGGATCGGTTTTCGAGAGGCCGAAAGGTGAACTGACTGCCAGGCTATCTTACATCAATTTCAACGGGGCACAGGCGCTGGCCGCCGGCGAGACCATCGCTCTGCACCAGGAGCTGCCGGAGGAATTCATCCTGGCCAACTGCGAGGATACAGTTGCCGGACTGGAGAGGCTGGTTGAGTGGCTGCAGAAGGACTAGAATAGATTATCCTTGGCCTCTTTTTTCAAAAAATTTTTCCGGGAAGCCCCATCTTCTATTTTAGGTGACTGACCTCGCCAACATCCGCGAATAATTTCAGAATGTCAGTAATGGATGTCAGTAATAATACCAGATGCTGCGGTAGTCCTCGGGGTCCTCATTTCTCTCCTTCAGGCGCTTCAGGTAGGTGAGAATGGGGACATCGGTGTAGATGTAGGGCTTGACCTTGGCGATGTTCTTCTCCCAGGGCAGGAACGAATAGATCCTCCTGCCTTCGGGGGTAATTCCGATCATCTCGTGGTTCTGCCAGGCCCGCAGATGGTCTTTTCCAAGTCCGGGAACATTGAAGACCGGCTCGTCGGTCCGGAAGATCCCGGGCAGCGTCCGGGCTTCTTCCTTTCGCTCCTGCAGTATCCTGGCGATGGGAACGGAATAGTCCTCCATCTCCGTCTTGCCCTTCATGTTGAAGGTATAGTAGGGATCTATCCCGATCTGCTTGAGGGCAATTCTCAGGGCAGCGGTCTCGAACTTCCTGCTGTTGGCAAAGGTGAAGACTTGCTGGTTGTAGACCATCATCCCCACACGTCTTATTCTGGCTACGGCCTCCACCGCCTCGGGGGTGATCTCATAGGGGTGCATGAGATGGGTCACCACGCACAGGTTCCTCTTGCCGGGCTCATGATACTGGGAAAAAATCTCGCACAGCTCCGGCGTGATTCTCTGGGGAACCGTGGCCGGGGTGCGGGTGGCGATGCGGATGCTCTTCAAATGGGGCATCTGCGAGAGCCTGTTCAGTATCCGGTCGATAAGCTCGTCGCCCATCACCAGAGGATCGCCTCCGGTCACCAGGATGTCCATCATCCGGTTGTGCTCTGCAAACCAGTCCAGGGCCGCGTCCAGCTTCTCCGGCGGAGCCATGGCTGAGGCCATGAGCGGGGAGGTGATCTCCCAGTTGCGCTGGCAGTACACGCAGATCTGGGGGCAGGACTCATAGGGCTTGATGATGGCCACCCTCGGGTAGCGCCGGGTGACCAGGTCAATTGGAGAGGTGTCCCGCTCCCTCATGAAGTCGAAGGCCCACTTGCGGTCCTTGCGGTGTGCAATCATGTTCTCGACATAGCTCAAGGGCGGAAAGACCTGCCATCTGACCGCGAAGTCCCGGTCGCTGGGCTGAGGGTCCATGAGATGGAGGTAATAAGGTGTCACACCGAACGGGATGTGGTTCTCGACCGCGAGACGGATCGCTTGCTCGTGCTCGCTGTCCAGCTCGACGACCTTTTTGAGCGTCTCCAGGCTGCTCAAGTCCTTGAAGACGTGCTTGAACTGCCAGTGCCAATCGGCCCAGTCATCCTCTCTGCTGTCCAGGGCCTCCAGGATGCGTCCCCTGTTCTCCTGCCGCAGCTTCACGATGTCTGCCTCAAGGCCGCTTCTGTACTTCACCAGATAGCGGTCCATGCGCTCTCCCATCAGGTCCAGAAAATCGGACCTCATTTTTCCCGCCTCCCGGCCCTCAAAATCGTCGAAGTTGGGGATCTCGATTCCCTCCATCAGCCGGGAGGGGTAGACATCGGAATTGAGCTTAAGAGCCTTAAAGAAGTGAACGAACTCGGCGATGAAATCGTCAGCGACCTCCGAATCGCCGGAGAGCGCTGCCGTCCACAGGTACTGGAGCGCAGAACTCTCAGAGGCCTTTTCGTTGCGAGGGGAGACGATATTTCTGAGCGTTCGCAACGCCTCTTTGTAAAGAACATAGTCCCAGGGATCTATCTCACTGGAATCGTTCATGTAGGTCCATTCCTTGGCCTCCAGATATCGCATCACCTTGTTGCGCGCACTCTCCAGGGTCTTGCTTTCTTTTAGCAGCATATGCAGCTCCGGCGCTGCATCCCAGCAATCCTTCCATCTCGTCGTCATGTCCGGCAAACTCTCTCTCGTCTATTTTACTTCAAATTTGTCCTAGCCTGGATAGAGCTGTCGCACTACGTTTCATAATTGTTATGATCGTCTCACAGGAGTGAACGCTAACGAGTGTTCAATTTCAGAAAACGGCATGATGGGAAACATGGGAGACTGTTTTGCGGCCCGGCTTCCGGGTCCCAATTGCTGAAGGATTAACTTGATTAATGTCGCCGGAGGCAACAATAGAACATGCCCAAGGTAGAGGTAGAGATAAGCCCGGAGCTGAACGACCGACTGATGGAGTACGTGGCCAAGAACAGGGGGGTTCTGTACTGCCAGAAGTCAGAGGTAATAATTGAGGCCATAAAGGAATATCTGGACCGCAACGAAAGGAAAGTCCGCCTGGCTCATTTGTGAGCGCCCTCCTCCAGGCCTGCTGGGCAAACGGCAAACGCGATTCAAGCGCCCAAGCATTGTGCAAAGCATTCCTTTCGCGCCAGCAGCTGCGGGGCTGGATAATAGGCCCCCTAATCTTTCTTCCACATCACCTCTCCATCGTAGCTTATCCTGCGGATACGGTGATAGGGAATGAACGTAATGCCCGCCTCAGACTCAATCTCCATTCCCCCCTGCTCCAGGCTGCGAATATGTCTTCCGATAACCGTGGAGCGATCCCCTGGGGCTCCCCGGTTTACGTATTCCACCTCCACCTTATGGAATTCGTATTGAGGATCGTGAAGGAAGCGCAGCATCAGAGCGTGGCTGGTTCTCATCCTATCATCAGCAGGGCTGTCTTCCGGGTCTCCCGGCAAGATCTCAAATTGTCCTCCAGGGCCGTTCCTTGAGGTCCGGATGAGGCAGAGTCCCCCTAAAGCCGCACATCTTGCAGCGCACCTGGGCCGTCACGCCATCTTCCGTCCAGGCCTCGGCGGTGTAGCCGCACCTGGGACAGGCGACAAGAAACCTGGTTCCGGCCATCGTTTGTGTCTCCTTAAGTATTACTCTTTCCCGCTCTCTCTGATGCCGACCTCGGCCAGCTCAGCCCGGGTCAGCTCGTCCAGCAGGCTGGCTCTGGCCTGCTGGGAGTAGTTCCACAGGTCAGGACCGCATTTGCCGCAGCTCTTTGAGATCTCCTCCATGACATTTACCAGATCCAAAAGGGTCCTGTACATGAGGGGTGCGGTGCTGCGGAGCTTCTGCTCAAACGGGCTTGGGCTCTCTGCCGCTTTCGGAATCAGCCTGCAGCCCGAACCGTCCCAGGCCAGGCATCCTCTGCCCAGACATTCCCTGGCCACAAACGGGCAGGCCAATGGAGAATTCTTCATCCAGATATTATATAGCGGTATCAACATATTACTCTTTTGACAGAGCATCCTCTATTACCAAAGGCCTGACCCGGTATTATCTTCTTTTGCAGCCATGAATCATGCTCTTGGGGCATCTTCTTCGCTTTCACCACGAATATGCGGTCTGGCCGATCGTCAATTCCAGGCATGGTGCGCATTGGTTTGCTGGAAAGGTTAATAGGAGAGATGCTCAGATCATAGTCCGGTTGGGCTCGTAGGGTAGAGGACATCCTAGCGGGCTTCGGAGATCTCTGATCGGAGATACCCGCTGACCTGGGTTCGAGTCCCAGCGAGTCCGCTCAATCTCCTTTTTGGTCCATCTTTCTCACCCGATATCCCGCTTTTTTCCGCAATGGCAGAAAAAGAGTTATTGCCCTTAAGGCCGATGCAGTGTGGGAAGTGAGCCTTATGGTGGACATCTTCGGCAAGAAGAAGCTGGAAGATCAGGTGGCGGAGCTGCAAGCCCGTTTACAGGAGCTGGAGCGTGACAGGGATGACCTCTTGCGCACTCTGGAAAAGCGTGAGGAGAAGATCAAAAAGCTAAGCCACTCCTATCAGGAGGCCAATTTAGCCCTGAAAGCCGCTGAACAGAAGGCGGCAGCCACAGTCCAGGCTCCGCCACCGTCCGCTTCCGAAAGGCTGGATGAGAAACGCACTCTGGGCGAGAAACTGTCCCCGCGGGATTTCGAAAGGCTGGAAAAGAGGCTGGAGGCCCTGGTCTCCCCTTACGAGGATCTGCTCACTGCTTATCTTCCAAATGCCGAAAACCTGCCCCCGGATCTCCCTTACCAGGCCAGGAAGCTCCTTTCATTCATCGATTCCGGGCGGGGCGGGATGGTCCTGAGCTGTCCCACGCTCTTCACGCTTTTGCTGGTGCCGCCCTTTCCCCTACAGGACGCGGCATTGTCCCTGGGAGGGCGATTTCAGCTGCAATCCATGAAGGAGATCACGGAGACCCCGGTGCTCATCGTGTCCGCCCATGCCGGAGATACTCTGATGGGAATGGCCCTGGGAAGTGGCGGCTTTGAGGAGATGGAGGTCGTCTCAAACCAGGTAAAGGAGAAGCATTCAAAGGGCGGTTTTTCCCAGAAGAGGTTTGAGCGGCTGCGCGAAGAGGACATAAAGAACCATCTGGAGGCAGTGTTGAAGCAATGGTCGGCCTTTTCGAAGAAGTATTCATCCGTGGCCAGGTACGTGGTTCTGGGTGGAGACTCCTCCCTCACCAGGCAGATATCGCCCGCCCTGGGCCTCCCTGTGGTGGAGAGGCGGCTGGAGAGGCACGATCTGAGAAGGCCGGAGCAGGTCCTGGAGGATGCCTACAGCTTCATCTGCTACCGGGCCTGAGAAAGATGTTGCAGGGAGATAGTTGCCGGAAAACGAGGGTAGGATGCAGGAAGACAAGGATGTAACGGCGGAGGAACTCTCCGGGTCCCGGGACTGGCACCTTCGCCGCCGGGCCGGATGGGACACTTCTGCACCAGAGGAGGTTCTCAGAAAACTGGGCAGAGATGAAGTGCAGTGGGTGAGGGAGGCAGTAGCCGGCAATCCCGGCGCACCTCAGGAGTTGCTGAACCAGCTCTCGCGCGACAGCAGTGGCTTTGTGCGCGCGGCAGTGGCCAACAATCCCCACACACCAGAGGCGGTTCTGGAGGAACTGGCCGGTGATGAGATGATGGACTTCGACTACTCTCTGGACAAGAACCGCTTCCCGGTGAGGGAGGCTGTGGCCAAAAACACCAGCGCTCCCACCGCGGTGCTGCAGTTTCTGTCTGCAGACCGGGACGAGCACGTTCGAGCTGCGGTTGCCGGCAATCCAAAGGCGGCCTCCGAATGGCTCTTCAAGCTGTCCCGAGACGTGAGCTGGCTGGTGAGGGACAAGGTGGCCTGCAATCCCGCAACCTCGCTGGAGCTTCTGGGCTATCTGGCATCCGACCGCGTAACCGACGTCAGGGTCTCGGTGGCCAGGGGTCCCAGGACTCCGCCGGAGGTCTTGCAGTCCCTCTCGCAGGAGCGGAGCTGGGAAGTGCGCCAGGCAGTAGCCCAGAATCCCAGGACCGATCCCGGCGTTCTCGAAGATCTTTCCGGTCACTGGTCCTGGAAAGTCCGCGAAGCTGTGGCCCAGAATCCAACTACTCCCAGCTCGGTTGTAGAGCGTCTGGCTCAGGACCCGGACCAGAGCGTGCAGAAGGCGGCCCGGTCCAGAGGATAAATGCGGCGGCTAGGGCGGTGATCCATGATTGGGGGGGCGTTTCTCTTCATTCTTCCCGAAACTGCGCCTGCAGATGAGACATCATCTCCTGCACGCTTCTTCGCAGCACGCTGGCATTGTCATAGCTGTCCAGGATCTCCTGCAGCTGCTCGGGACCGGTCTGCGACAGCTCCCTGACGGCAGCGGTGAGGTTCGGAACCGCCCTCACGATGTTGTCCACAATGCTGATAGTGGCCTTGCGAGAGGTCCTGGCCAGGGGGTTGAGGTCGATAGCTATCACTTTTTTGCCCATGGCCACCAGGGCCTCGCAGCGGTCTCCATCCTCCAGCGGGATCAGCACCACATCGGCGTCGTAAATTCCTCCACGCGTGGCCAGGGCCCGGGCGTGATCCAGTCCTGGAACGGATGTATCGGGCTCTTCGCCCAGCACCCGGACCGCGCCCTGCTCTCGCAGCAGCCGGGCGATCTTTCCCACCCGCTCCTCGGTCCTGTGAAAGAGGTTGACCTCCAGAGGCACGTTCAGCGCCCAGGCCAATTCTACCATCTCTTCCGGGACCAGCGCGGCCACGTTTCCGTTTACGCTCAGGGCAGGCCGCTCTGCCAGCAGCAGCATGGCCGCAGCAGCTTTCTCCGCCTCGGCTGCGGAGGGAGTGGTCCTCTCTCCCAGCAGATAATCAAAGGCCTCTCCCCGACCCTGGGCAATCAGCCCCTGGGTGCTGGTAAGGCCCTTCTTTACGCCATCTGCCACCCGCTCTCGGGCCACCAGGGACGCGTAACGTGGGTGGCTCCTGGGAATTTCAGTCAAGGCTTGCTCCCCTCTCTGATACCATTGTGGTCTTCACTTCTCCAAACTCCTGCAGCGCCTCTTTTGCTCCGAAGGAGAAGATGGCATCGCCCAGCATGATCATGCTGGCCTGGCCTCCTCCGGCCTCTACAGCCTCCATGGCCTCCACGGCCCACGGTCGCGCCAGGCCGGTCTCGGTGGCAAAGAGCCGGGACAGCCGCATGAACTCCGGCAGCGTGGGCCTCTTCAAGAGCGCCTTCAGGCAGCGCTCACCCAAGCGGTTCACGGACCTCATGAGGGCTTCGTCGGAGAGGACCTCGCTGGTGGAGATTGGTCCCCGCACCACATAGTGAACCGGCAGGGGCGGTGTCGGTATCCGGTCAACCACCCCCCGTCCCGGTGCGCCGGGCTGAAGACGGATGACCAGGCCGCCGGTGTTCTGGGCGATCACGTCCCCGAGGCCGGTTCTGCACGTCACCTCTGCCCTGTGGGCCACAGCCGCAGCCTGGTTGCAGGTGAGCCCCAGATCAAAACAGGCATTGAGGGCATAGGCGCAGCCAAGAGCCCCGGCTCCGCTGGCGCCAAAGCCCGCGCCCTCCGGCATGGGGAGGCGGGTGTCCACGACCACCGGGCATGGGGCCAGGCTCTCCACCACCATTCGGCTAACTGGAGCCTGGTTGGGGAGGCCGTTTAGCAGGATCACCGTTTCCTCCGACCTCTCAACGGTGGTCGTGGCTCCCAGGCACAAATTGAGCCCGCAGCCGACGGACCCGGACTCCAGGGGATCGCTCTTTCGATGGGCGGCGAAGAATCCGGTGATGTGCGAGGGAACGAAGGCCTTCATAGCACCTCGACCAGCGCGTCGATTACCCGGCGGGCAATCAGGCTCTTTGCTCCCTGGACCTGCGACCGGAGTCCGCCTTCGCTAATTATCAGCACCCGGTTCTCATCCGACCCCATTCCGCCGGAGCCCACGTCGTTGGCCACCATCAGGTCCAGGCCTGAGGCCCGCATGGAATCCCTGGCCCTTCTCACCAGCTCATCATCTGAGATGTGGGTCTCGGCCTTGAAGCCGACCAGCTTCAGGTCGGGGTAGGCGGCCCGCACCGCCTTCACGATCTTCTGGGTGGGGTGCAGCCGCAGCATCAGATCCTGGCCGGACTTGATTTTCTCCTGGTAGGGGTCCAGGGTGTAGTCGGCTACAGCCGCCACACTGATCAGTGCATGGTAGCCGCGGGAAAGCTCGGACATCACCGCATCCAGCATCTCCTGGGCCGACTCGGCGTAGACCTGGGAGACGGGCAGGTCCTGCGGGAAGCGGTGAACCACAGTTACCTCTGCCCCCCGCCGGTAGGCTTCGAGCGCGATCTCGATTCCGGTCTTTCCCGAGGCCCGGTTGGTGAGGATTCTGATGGGGTCCACCTTCTCGGCGGTAGATCCGCTGGTGATCAGGATCTTCTTGCCCAAAAGGTCGCCCTTTCCAAGAAGCCTCTCCACCGCCAGGACCACCCTCCCGTTCTCGGCGATCTTGGCCTTTCCTTCCTCGATTCTCGGGTCCACCAGGACCACGCCCATCTCCCGCAGGGCCTGCAGGTTGCGGATCACAGCTGGGTGGCAGTACATGGCCTCGTGCATGGCCGGGACCACCATCACCGGCTTTCCGCTCCCCAGAGCGGTGGTGGCGAAGGTGGTGACCGGTGTGTCGTCAATTCCGCAGGCCATTTTGCCGATGGTGTTGGCGGTGGCCGGCGCGATCAGCAGCAGGTCGGCCCGGCCGCCCACGCCGCAGAACTCCACATGCTCCACCCGGCCGGTGATCTCGGTTATGACCGGCTGGGAGGAGGCATATTCGAGCGCCCAGGGGTGCAGGATCTGGCGGGCGGCGGGGCTGGCCACACAGTGCACTTCCGCACCGCGGCGCAGGAGGTCGCGAATCAGGTCTATCACGCGCACAGCGGCTATGGAGCCGGTGACGCCTACCACTATGACTTTGCCGGAGAGCGAATCGCTCACCGTGCCGGAGATATCGGAGGGCATAGAAACTCAGGCTGATTTGGGGCTTCATTTAAGAAGATTGCTTCGCTCTCCGTCCTGCGAAGCAAAAACCTTATGTAACCATTCTGCTGAGGGAATTTGCTGCGCCGGGGTGGCCTAGCTGGTTAGGGCGCGAGACTCATAGGGTAATTGGAAGATACGCGCCTGAGACATCTCGAAGTCGCGGGCTCGAATCCCGCCCCCGGCACCTGAAATTTCTTGCATTTGACAATTCCAGCTAAACCTTGAAATTTTTAAATTCATTGGTTTTTTGAAGACATCACGGCCCAGTGAAGGGGAGGAGACAATTCTATTCCAAAGAGGGTACGGTTTGCAAGGTCTATCAATTGCAGAAGATGTTGACGTTCAGACTCGGAAAAGCGCTGGTAGCCATCGAGTCTATTTTCAAGAGAGGAGATCCTAAATTTCCAGAACGAAGCCAGACGGATAAAGGCTTATCGGGTCAAGCAGTTAATAAAAGTCATTGAAAATATAACCTCCTGGTGGAGTGATGTACGCAATTGAGATCTTCTACAGCGAAGATGACAAGGGATTCATTGCCGTTGTTCCGGAGCTGCCGGGCTGTTCAGCCTTCGGCGAGACGGAAGAGCGAGCGCTAAAAGAAGTCAAGATTGCCATGCAGCTCTGGCTGATGACAGCAAAGGAGATCGGTCGAGAGATGCCTGTTCATTAAAAGTGGAGCTGTGGGAAGGTCTGGCCTGAGAAGCTTCCATTTTAAAAAGAAATTAACATTACTTTCATAAACGGTTATTGATCAGCCTCCTATCGCCTCGTAGACGCTTATCTGAAGCTCGCCGTTGTTATCGCTGTAGCCTCCTCCGTCATGGACCATGGCCTTCAGCGGCTTTCCTTCGCCGATCACCACCGCCTCATAAACGTGGGCCGGATTGTAAACGGGCGGCTCTCCAGTCTGCTGTTCAATCAGCTCTGAGAGGTGCACCGTTGGATCAACCAGCTTGAGCTGGCCCCATACCTGCGGCACGTCTCCGATTCTCCACTGGGCATAGACGAAGCAGGAATCAACGCCATCAGTTTTATCGCTCCAGAGGCTGCATTCGCCCTCCCCTACCACTATGTAAGGCGTGCCGTTCTCCAGGAAAACACCGACATCGGTCGGCGTGGTGCTTATTGCCGGTATGGAGACCGGACCTACCAGGAGCGCTCCCTTGGCGTAACTGCCTGCTGTGCCCACGGAACCCGAGCCGTCTCCGCCGTCCCCTCCGCTGCGGCAGTCGTCGCACCCGTAGTAGTCATCATAATAAGGGCTGACCACAGCCATGGCCGCATCGCCTGAAGTCCAGTCATGCGGGCCTCCGAAATCAGAATCTACCTCCCATCCCTCACGGGCACCCAGATCGGTGACATAGCAGGAAAATCCGTCCGTCATCGCTCTGGCATCGTTTCCTGTGGTTTTGGCCAGATAGAAATTATAGCATGGACAGGGATCGGAGATGAATTGCGGCTTTCGCAGCAGACAGTATTCCTGAGCACATACGGCGTTAAAAAGCAGCGCCAGGGCCAGGAATAATAGAACGAATCTCGCCGTTCTCATAAATGTAACAAATAATGCTGATTAAACTTAAATCCGTTGCTTGACCTCTAGAATAGAGTCAAAATCCTTAAAATGTTTACAATTTAATCTCATTCTGCAGAAAGCCACTCTTCCCTGCTGACTCCTGCCTCTCTGAGAATTATTAGCTGAAGCTTTACGCTGATCTTTTCATTATGATGGGATTTGGGATTATTACAAAAATTTCATTCCTTACCATATGATTATGTTTCTTGCCGGGATACGGGCCCGTAAATCCCAATCTCGCCAGTCTCTTGATAAGTTCACGCCTGGTGATCGGAGTGAGCTTATTCGACAACTGCAACGGGCTCCTTCGAGGAATCTATGGTATGGCCTGCGATAGGTGGGATCGAGTACCCCCATTGCAGGCGGGCTACTATCCATTCCTCGATCACTTCGATGAGATCTCTGCGACACTCCTCGAATGTGTCGCCGATTGCTATTACACCCTGGAGTCCTGGAACAGTAGCTACCAACGAGCCGTCTTCCAGCTTATCATACTCGGCTAATTCAAGAGCAGCATGGATGTACTCGGAGAACATACCAATGTAACTGATGCATTGAATGCATTTAACCCTTGCTGGATGATGCTCTCAATTCACTCTCGGATAGAGCTATTAACCATCTCCTCCACTCTCCACTCCAATGTCCCTTGGCCTACGGGTCCCGCGAAGCTCCGGCGAGCGCTTCAGAAAAGCTCTGGTCGAGCGGGAGCTCTTTGACCGGTCCCGCAAGATCTTCTCTGATGGCACTCACGTTTACCTGCCCGTCCTCGGCCTGGACCAAGCTGCTCTGGACGATCTATCCCGGCTGGGGCCCTTTGAGCCAGCGGATCGAGATTTTCTGCCGGAAGAGATCCCACTCTGTCCCCAGGACCTGCTGGGATTTTCCCCCAGCTTCGAGCAGGTGGGCGATATCGCAATCGTGGAGCCCGAGCGGGCCGAAGAAGTGGCCTCTGCGCTCATGCGCTGCAATTGCAGCATAAGGACCGCTATTTCTCCTCTCTCGGATGTGGAGGGCGAATTTCGCACCCGCCGCTTCCGCCATGTGGCCGGAGAGGTGCGTACGACCACGGTTCACAAGGAGCACGGCCTGCGCTACCGGATAGACCTGGGAAGTGCATACTTTTCGCCGCGCCTCGGGACCGAGCGGTTGCGCGTGGCCGCACAGGTCTGTCCCGGCCAGGTGGTGCTGGACCTCTTCGCTGGAGTGGGCCCATTTGCCCTGCTGATGGCCAAAAAGGGCGCCCGGGTGATAGCTGCGGACAAGAATCCGGCGGCTGTGAATTTCATGCGTGAAAACGCCATCCTGAATAAAGTAGAACTGGAGATCTACGAAGGAGACGCTTCTGAGGTCGCTCTGCGATATCCGGACACTGCCGACCACGTGATCATGAACCTGCCCCACAGCGCCTCTCAGTTCCTGGGACTGGCCATGAGGGCGGCTAAAGACGGTGGCATCGTCCACTACTATACATTCGCACCCGAAGAGGACCTTTACCAGGACCGGGCGATCATAGAGGCGGCAGCCTCAAGGCTGGATATCTCTGTCGAATTCCTTTACCAGGGAATAGTGCGCAGCTACGCTCCCCACCGCTTCAATGTGGTCATTGATTTCAGGGCGAACAAGGCCGGCCAGGCGGGCGGCTGCTCGCAGGATTGATTTTCAAAGGAGGTTGATTTTTAAAGGAGATAGTACGACGGCCCGGGGAAATGAAGGGCATTTCGGTAAAAGATTAGCATCGGCCGCAGTCCGTGCTGCCAGCCGATTGAGATTGAGTGCTCCGACCTTTCAGTCTCAATTCTTTCGCGTCAGAGGGACGTATTCTACTCCCGGCCTTCCCCTGCCCACTTCCATGCGGTAGAGGTTCATCAGCTCGTAGACCTCCTCGGGAACCTCGGTCTTAACACAGTCTCCCAGCAGGTAACGCGCCTCCTCAGCCATGAATGGGTGGTCGTGGGTGTATTTACCCGACACGAACTCCTCGATGATCACATCCAGGCGGTCCTTCCCGCATTTTCCGTCCAGGATCCGGGCCAGCAGGGCCTTCATCTGCTCCAGGGCTTTTCGGGCCTCTTCGGCATAGACCAGGGTCTTGTCGTCCGTCTCGTCGGTCTTCTTCTTTTCGACAACTTTCAGAAGTGATGTGGCCGGGTAGACTCCTTGCTGATCGCCCAGCTGCGGGTCCACGGGGCCCAGTGCCGCGTGCTCGTCCATAATTATCTCGTCGGCAGCAAAGGCGATCAGGGTTCCGCCGCTCATGGCGTAGTGCGGCACCAATACCGTCTTCTTTGCCGGGTGGGCCTTGAGGGCCATGGCGATCTGGGTGGCGGCCAGAGCCAAGCCGCCGGGGGTGTGCAGAATAATATCAATGGGTATGTCCTTCTGGGCCATGCGGATGGCACGCAGAACCTGCTCGCTGTCATCTATATCGATGTAGCGGGCCAGAGGAATGCCCAGGAAACTGATGACTTCCTGGCGGTGAATGAGTGTGATTACCTGAGTCCGTCTCTTCTTGCCCAGCCTGGTTAGAACCCGCCTGCGCTCCACCTGCAGGATGTACCGCTGCATCATCGGGACAAAAATTATTAAGATGAATAGTATAATGAAGAAATTGTTGAACAACACGTCTGTCGGTGCCTGAGCCAGAAGGACGTCCATCGTTAAATAATTTCCACAAATAGTATTTAAATTTGTTGAGAACTGGTGAGGGGAGATTTCATAAAACAGGCGGTGATGAATTTGTAAGGCTCCTCAATTGAGTGATTGAATATGGAATACACCATTCTGATACATCAGGCAGAAGAAGGCGGGTTCTGGTCGGAGGTTCCCGCTCTTCCCGGCTGCTACTCCCAAGGTGAGACCCTTGATGAAACTCTGGAGAATACCAGGGAGGACATCGAATCCCATTTGATAGCTTTAAAGAGGATCAGTCGACAGAACCGGTTGAGGAGAGCCTCATCATCGCTAAAGTCCGGGTGCAAGCTGCGGATTTGCGGCTGTCGTAGATACCGGCATCTTCCTCCTCAAAATCTCTCCGGGAGCCCGCCCCTGACCAGCTCGAATAATTTTCGATTCTATGGAATAATAATTTCGGCAGTTACGCTTTAATCCAATGACATATACTAGGGGCATTGGAGGGAATATGAGCGGACCGACCTGGCCTTACATCTCTAGCTGGCTTCAGAAGAGATATGAGAAGTTCGACCTTCAGGCTACCCGAGCTGCACCGGTCGGGATTATCAGAGGACGAACAGCAATTGGCCCAGGTATCTTCAGCATAAATTCCACAATCGTTAGCTGGAGTACAGCCCAGGAGGAAAAGGCCGAAAAATACTGCGCTGCCAAGAATGATCCACTGGGCCCCCTCATAAAGGCGTGCGATATAGGCGTCAGCAGGCGCTTCATGGCCCGCAGGCATGACACGGCTCATACTGTTTTTAAAAGACCTTCATCAGAGACGAGGGTGCCTCCAGATCCAAAAAAGAGCTACAAAGAAAGGCTGGAGAAGAGGAGTTCATGGAGAGAAAAAAGCTGATCAATCTACTGGGCCTGAATTTGGGCATTGCCGCCGGCAACATAATCCTATTCTCTCCGGGATTGGTCGGACTGGAGTTGGTCGGGGCCGGCGCACTGGCAACGGCCTTCGGCAGCGCATTCATCTTCTTGAGCGGCGCCGGATTGCTCTATGGCAATTATAAGCTCCTCGCCGAACCGGAAAACCTGGAAACCAGGTCCAAAGAATGGACTGCGGACGATTATATTGAGGCGCTGAATGATTGCCGCCCCCTCAAAACCTTCGAAGAAACCGTTGACTTGCTCCTCGATCAGATTGAGCGGCTGCAGAAAAAGAATAAGATTATCCGGGATATCCTTCTGCAGAACTTCAGCGCCTCGGAGATCAGCTACGGGAAATTCGATGCGGTCATCTCCGAAGTGGAGAACATTTTCTTTGTGAATATTCGCAGCATCGTCAATAAACTGAAGGCCTTTGACGAAGAAGATTACAACTTCATCAGAAAGAAACGCGAAGAAGGGGCCTTTTCAAAGCAATTTATAGAGGAAAAATCCAGAGTCTATGATGAATATATCACTTTTATAAAAGCAGCCGCTGAATACAATGAACAGATCTTGCTAAAGCTTGACCGGCTGCTCCTGGAGATCTCAGACTTGAACTGTATAGATAGCGGCCAACTGGAAAAAATGCCAGGCATGGTCGAGATTAATAATCTGATCAAACAGGCAGTACTCTATAAGAATTGAAGCGGGGTATATCAGCATGCCTAACCAAGGCGGTAAAAAAGTAATTTTGAGGATCGTCGGAGCAGCAGTCGTGGTATTTCTGCTGGTTTATGCCGGGATTTCTTTAATCGGAGATAGTGGCAAGAGCGAAACGCTGAAAAAGCTAGATGATGCGGATGATTCGCTGAAGTCCATCATTGAGGACATCAATGTGAAAACGGTCACGCATCCGAAGGTCCCGGTGGAAATTCAGCCCCCTGACCTGAACAGAACGCTGCCCGATATCTCAAAATATTCGCCGCAGGTTGAGAAAAGCACACCCAGCTACATCGAGATATTTTCCTCAACAGAGAAAGCTGGCAGCGGCACTGATGGCTGGCTGACAGAGGTGGCCAGAGACTTCAACAATGCCGGAATTAATATCAACGGCAAACAGGTATCGGTAAGGCTAAGAGGAATCCCCTCCGGGGAAGGCGCCGACTACATCACCTCCAGGAAGTATTTGCCGGATGCCTATACACCCTCCAATGAACTCTGGGGCGAGATGATCCGCTCCCGAGGAGTTAAAGCCGGGCCAGTTCAACAGAGACTTGCCGGCAATGTGGCCGGAATCCTGCTTACCAGAGAGAAGAAAGATAAACTGGTAAATAAATACGGGACCGCCAACATCACGACGGTCATCGATGCTGTCGCCAGCAACGATCTGGCTATGGGCTACACCAATCCTCTTGCCAGTTCAACCGGGCTGAACTTTTTGATCTCAACACTACAGACCTTTGATCGCAGCGACCCATTGAGCAGCAAAGCAGAAGCAGGATTTGAGAGCTTCCAGACCAATATTCCCGTCGTCGCCTATACTACCCTGCAAATGAGGGAGATGGCCAAATCAGGCCTTCTGGACGGCTTTATCCTGGAATACCAGACCTATCTGAACACACCTGATATCAGGTCCTATGAATTTATTCCCTTCGGGTTCAGACACGACAATCCAATATATGCGATAGGCGATCTATCTGCGGAGAAGAAGGAGATTCTGGATAGATTCGTTGAGTTCTCCCAGCAGGAAAAGTACCAGAACCTGGCCGCAAAATACGGCTTTAACGGCCTGAATGAATACAAATCCGAAACCGAAGCCGTCAGCGGCGACTTAGTCATCCAGGCCCAAAAGTTCTGGAAAGATACGAAGAACGTCGGTAAGCCCATTTGTGCCGTCTTCGTGGCCGATGTATCCGGAAGCATGGACGGCGAACCGCTGAATAGATTGAAACGCTCATTGATCGAGGGTCAATACTACATCGGCGGGGACAATCTGATTGGACTGATATCGTATTCCAATGATGTCAATATCGACCTGCCTATTGCTGAATTCGACCTGAACCAGAGGTCCAAATTTGCCGGCGCAGTCAATGATCTGCAGGCTAGCGGAAGCACGGCAACCTTCGATGCAATTGCGATCGCCATGCAGATGCTCATCGATCAGAATGCCACAGGTCCCAATGCAGATCCCAATCTGAAACCGAGGATTTTCGTTCTCAGCGATGGAGAAACCAACGCAGGCCATTCGCTGGACGATATCAGAGGCATCGTCGAGGGCTTTGGAATACCCATTTACACAATCGGCTACAATGCGGATATCCCGGAATTGCAGGCCATCTCCAACATCAATGAAGCGGCCTGTATTAACGCCGATACGGACGACGTTGTTTATAAACTACGCAACCTGTTCAATGCGGAATTGTAAGTGTGGGAGGGCTAAGATGGCTTTCACCTTGGATGTCCCCGATGATGCGGCAATCAAGAAAGAGGTTCAGGAACAGGTCAAACCAGTGCCGGAGGAAGTGGCTCAGCTTCAGGCTATAGCGGAAAGCAATGTTGGGGAAATTCTAACCCTGGATATCGATGAATTTGCCAGGAAGAAGTATATCCTCCAGTCAATCGAGTCTTTTGGGACTGCCTCGATGAAGAACTCGGCAGCCAAAAATTCTTTGCTGCAAGTGAGAGTTGGGGACCTGTCCAAAGACGGAGATGAAGGCGGGATCGTGTCCAAAGGCTTGATGGATTTGAACCGGGAATTAAAGGACCTCGACCCCAGCCTGATAGATTTCACCAGGACCGGCATTTTCGGCAAGCTGTATGACCCGGTCAGGGCATATTTTGCTAGATACCAGAAAGCAGATTCGGCTATTGCGGATATCATTATCTCTTTGGACAAAGGGAAAACTATCCTCAAAAACGATAATACTACCCTGGAGATCGAACAGCAAGCAATGCGTAATTTGACCAAAAGGCTGATGAAAGAGGTTCAGCTCGGCATTCTGATGGATGAGGCGATCGGAAGGCAGATCGAGGCAGCTCAGGCCCGGAGCGAGGACCCAGAAAAAGTTAAATTTGTCGCCGAAGAGGTCCTCTTTCCGCTGCGACAGCGAATTATGGACATGCAGCAGATGATCGTGGTCAATCAGCAGGGCGTAATGGCAACGGAAATTGTGATCAGAAATAACAGGGAGCTGATGCGCGGGGTGGAAAGAGCCAAGACTGTGACCATTTCCGCTTTGCGGACCTCTGTGATGGTTGCCAGCGCTCTATATCACCAGAAGATTGCCCTGAAGAAGATTCAAATGCTCAATGAGACCACAAATGGCATAATCATCACCACTTCGGAAATGCTGAAGGACCAGGGAGCGGAAATCCAGAGAGGGTCGATGGATACCAATATTTCGGTCGAGGGGCTGAAGACTGCCTTTGCCAATGCAATTGAGGCTTTGGATTCCATCAACACCTATAAGCAGGAAGCTCTGCCCAAAATGCGGGATACTATCAATCAGTTCAAGGAACTGGCCGCCATAAGCGAAGAACAGATTCAACAGCTGGAGAAGGGCCGTAAACTGGAGCTGAGCTGAGGAAGGCCGATGCCGGCGCTCAATTGGAGCGCTTCCCCTTCACTTTCAATTTGATATCCGGGTAAAGTTGCAGGACCATTGCGCTCGCGCCCGCTATTTTAGCAATAAATCCGATAGCTTTCGATTCGATCCAATCCAACCATAGGGTTCTGCAGGTTGTTCTGCGGATATTAACGAAACGGCTTTTCACCACAGACCAGAAAGCCGGTGTACGAGCAGAAGAAGCGCCCCTGGCTATGGGCCTTCTCCAGATCGGCGAGCCAACCCTCGGCCTGACTTTCCGTAACATTACCCAGTTTCTCCGCCCGGTGAGCGTTATTGACGAGGTCGAAGACCTGTTTGGCCAGCGGGAGATCGCCGGTGAAAAATGTATGCGCCTCGACCTGTATCTTTCCTAGGCCCGCCTCACGGAATAGTCCCGGAAGCTGTCGGCCGATCCAGCCGCTGGGAAAGTTGTCCCCAAAAAGCCGGGTCATGGTGCGGCTGACCTCCTTTCCGCCCGGGCTCACGATGAAGGTTCCCCAGTCGGGCTCGTACACGACCACCCGGCCCCCGTCCCTGACGACCCGAGCCATCTCGAAAAAGGCCATTTCCGCCTCGGAGATGTGCTGCAAGACCCGGTCAGCCCTGACGCCATAAAAGGCCCCATCGCTGAACGGAAGCCGGCAGGCATCCGCCAGGCAGAAGCGGATGGGCTCGGTTTCTGCATCTTCAATGCTATTGCGGGCGGAGCCTATCATCTTCCGGCTGGCGTCAACCGCCGCCACAAAGCCGCCCCGTCCAGGCGGTTCGCTCCCGACCATCCGGGCAATCGCCCTCGCATCCTCTCCCAGGCCGCAGCCGATCTCAAGTATTCTGCAGCCGGCTTCCGGCCTCAGCAGCTGAAAGCTTCGCTTCTTGTAGCTCTGGAAATAGGGAAGAGAGCTGAGCGTCTGCAGGCAGGATACGAATATGCCTGGGTCCTGTGAGCCATCCACCCTGGAAAAGCCGCTGGATAAGTAGTCCATGGACATAGAACAAGCCCTGACCCCTGCAAAAAGATTGCCCCGAATGGCAGATCGAGGCCCGTCATCGCTGCCAAATAAAAATGTCAGAGGGCTCTGGCTATTTGCTTTGGCTATTTAGGGCTCCAGAGATTTATCCCTGGCATGATATTTTCGCTCGTGTTCGGCAATGGCATTGTTCACCAGGTTTCTGTAGGCGGAGGTGGGCGGCTTTTTCAGACCGATCACGATGAGCTCTCTCACGACATCGCTCTTATTGCGCCCAGAGGCTTTGATCCGATTTTGGATGGCCTCCAGAATGTCGTCCTCCACCAACACAGACAGTTGCTTCATGTCATGATATATCATGGTAGGAATTGATAAAGTTTCGCCAGCATCGGCCACCAATTGACACCATAATACGTTACACCACAAATACCTCGAAATCCTAATATACCATAATAGATCATGTTATACCAGGATATGGCCATACCACCATCGGACACTTGATAGCTATACGGGGGCTAAACGAACATGAAACTAGAGCAACAGTTACTCCACTCCATAAACGGTAGCGGCAAGATAAAGTTCTCAAAAGAAATGATGGACGAGGTAGGGTTGGTTCCAGGCAGGCGGATTGAGATCACGGTTGAACCAGGCCTAATAAAAATTAGTCCCGTGAAAGCGTCACCCGTTCGCTGAAATATGGCCTTATGGTCTTGCTGTGAGCTATCCCCATATCTCGGTCTGCTGTGCCTGTCAGGACTCTTTCATTATCTTTAAACCTTTTCCAGTCATATTAATAGTGTGAATAAAAATAATCTAATAGACTGCCTCTTCACCCATTACCCACCCTACTCCGAAGAGCTGGGAATAAACCTCAACACGCCGGAGGGGAGATTCAAGTGGCTGCTGGCATCAGCCCTTTATGGAGCCCGAATCAGCGCCAGCCTGGCCACCAGGGCCTATCGAGAGCTGGAGGCGGCAGGCCTGGTGCTTCCGGAGGAAATCGAATCCGGAGGGTGGGACCGCTTGGTGCAGGCGCTGGACAAAGGGGGCTATGTGCGCTATGACTTCTCCACCGCCAGCGAGATTCTGGGAATAGTCCGCGACCTGAAGGCCGGCTATGGATCCCTGGAAGAGCTTTACCGCTGCTCCACGGGCCAGGAGGATCTGAACAAAAGGCTTCAGGATTTAAAAGGCATCGGGCCGGTGACTGCTCAGATCTTCCTGAGAGAGCTGCGGGGCATCTGGAATGTGAATCCCCCGGTATCGAACAGGGCGCTCGAGGTCTCCAGAGAGCTGGACATAGATCTGAGACAATTCCGCGGTCAAGATCTGGCCAGGGTCGAGAGTGCGCTGGTCAGGCTTTACCTGACCTGCTGCCGGAGAAAAGACTGCCAGGAATGTCTGATGAGCCAGCATTGCCTGCGAGCAGGGCGTGAGTCTCAAGAATTCTCTCAAGAGCTGAAAGGGAGGGGCTAGGGGCAAAAGGAAGAATGGGAGCATCTTTCCGCCAGCACTCAAACGCCGGCACCTGTGGACTTCTCGTTCAATTCAATTGGAGGATTCGTCCAATTCAAAAGGGACATAGCCAAAAGAATATAAAGAAGAAACATCGTATTATTATAAATCATAATCAATATCTAATTCGTAGAATCAAATTGTAATGGGCATCCAATCCACATTCCTACAATGCCGATATTGAAGAAACCGCGCTCAAGCATTGCTCGGCCCTTGATCACCATCGAAATGGCAGGAGAAGATGAAGATGGAGAACCTGAAAAATGGCGACGATGAATTGAAGGTTGTCCGCATCTTTGAAGCACCACGAGAAATGGTGTGGAGAATGTGGACGAAACCCACAACACTTCATGCACTGGTGGGGACCAAAAGCCTTCACCACGCCCGCTGCCAAGATAGACCTGCGCCCCGGAGGCAGGTACCTAAACGATATGCGATCCCCCGAAGGCCAGGACTTCTGGAGCACCGGCATCTTCCGGGAGATCGTCGAGCCTGAGCGGCTTGTGATGACCGATTCCTTTGCAGACGTGAAGGGGGAAATCGTTCCTGCATCGTATTACGGCATGAGCGAAGGCTTTCCGCTTGAGATGCTGATAACCGTGACACTCGAAGAATACGACGGAAAGACCAGGCTGACCATGATCCATTCCGGCACCGGTGGCATAAGCGTCGAAGATCGCAACAACATGCGGCAAGGCTGGATCGAGTCTTTTGATAAGCTCTCGGATTATCTCAAGGAGCTTGGGGCCGGAAGTATGAAAGATATGAAAACGAGAATCTGATTTCAGAAATGATGTCGAATCGGGGGACCCATAATTGACAAAGGGCAATAAAACAAATATCATCGCCGAACCGGGAAAACAGGAGCTGTTCATCACCAGAGAGTTTGATGCACCGCGAGAGCTGGTGTTTGAGGCATTCACTGATCCAACGCTTTATGTTAAGTGGATTGGGCCACGAACACTCGTTACGACCATCGAGATCTTTGAGCCTAGAAACGGAGGCTCATGGCGGTACATCCAGAAAGATCCCGGCGGCCTGGAGTACGCATTTCACGGCGTAAATCATGAGGTATCGGCTCCGGAAAGAATTATCGGCGCGTTCGAATTCGAAGGGCTTCCGGAGAAAGGGCATGTCCTCCTCGAAACAACCAGGTTTGAAGCGCTGCCGTCAAATAGGACAAAGCTGACGTCCCAATCGGTATATCAATCGGTTGCAGATCGTGACGGCATGCTGCAGAGCGGTATGGAAGAAGGAGTCCACGAGTCTTTTGACCGTCTCGATGAGCTGCTAAAGGAGATGCAATAGCATTTCGAAATGATGTGAGATATTTGCTTTAGAGGCTCAAGGGAGAGGCCCAAGCCCCGCGCCCAAACTGTGGCCTTTGGCGTTTCAGGGCTCAGAAAGCCTGCGGCGCACTGCCGGATCGTGCATACCTGCGCCTTGGTCAATTAGAGAAAATTGAGACGGCCTGATGAAAAAGCGGTGCTTAATCTGCCTGTTGATGGGCATCCCAGGCGCACCAGATCCACAGAATCGGCGCGACGATCAACCCGCCAACTCCGGTAAGGAAGGTAGCCGCCGCGATTATCAGAATGCTTCCGAAAAACCAGGCCAGAGCTCTCCAGAGGTGGCCGGCA
Source organism: Methanotrichaceae archaeon (assembly GCA_013178225.1). Classification (GTDB taxonomy): domain Archaea; phylum Halobacteriota; class Methanosarcinia; order Methanotrichales; family Methanotrichaceae; genus JABLXE01. The sequence continues at coordinate 42,590 of JABLXE010000008.1, read as the reverse complement.
TAAAACTGGCCCAGCCCCATGATTAGCAAGGATAGTATGGCTGCGGTCCACTTTCCCAATTCACGACCTCCACTCAAGATTAAACGGCAGCATGCAATTCGATCATCATTTATCGCAGTTATATTTATTGCGGGCACTGCATGAGCAGCCGTTCTCCATCAACCATCAACCGAAATCTATTTGTTCCATAATGATTATAATAGCTATTCGCCGTGTTCTTCGCTATTCAAGGGCAAGGGCAGGTATAGCCGGATGGTCCTCTGAGAGAGGAGGCACAAAGCGAGGCCGAACCCTCAGGGAGAGCCTCAATTTGCCTCGGAGCGATCGATGAGGTTTTCGCGCGGGTCGATTACGCGCACATTCGGGATGCTGTAAGGAGAGCTTGAGGTCAAGCGGCCGGATATGTGCACGCCGTGACTGGCGTAGCATGCTGTAGCCTCAAGCCTTGGGTCCGGCCTTCGTCTGCGGCAGGAACACGGGAACAGTTGCTGTCCAGGGCAATTGCACAGGCCTCAAGTGGTTCCTGTGAAAGGGGCGCTGCGTTAAATTCCAGCGCTGTGCTGTCCTGGAAAGTGGCTGGATAGTCGAGGCTTCGGGCGGGATCAGGCCATCACCACAGTGTGATCTGGCTCCCAAAAAGAGGGGCGCTGCGGATCAGCGTTGATCTCCTCTGGCTCGATTTACGTGCTTCTTTTTCAATGCCAAAGGTGAAATTTGTGGGGCCTATTTGCATGCCGGGAATATGTCCAACAGTTGGCATAGGGTTTTCAGAACCATGATGGAAGGCTATGACCAGAGGTACGGTCAAAGGTTTGTGCAGTTAGTGGACCGGCGGGCCACGATGAAGTCCTTCGAATTCGATCAAACGCTTCTTATGCCGACAGCCGAGGGCTATCGAGCCCTGGTGGAACAGGCAAAGCTGGAGATTAAGCCCAGGATAATGAATTACCTTTCCAGGAGATGGTCTGAAGGAACGATTGAGAACATGTCCTTCTTCGCCATGGCCGTTGCCGTTTACGCTCGGAGCGTGATGGACCCGCCCGTCTCTATCGATGTGGGCAAAGTGCTGCTAAAGGCGGTTGCAGCCTGTAATTTGAGGTGCGCTTATCGAAAGGAGACTGGTGGAGGATGTCGTAGAGCTATGAATGGAGATCACCATTTACCGAAGTGCATCAAGCTGCCGAGGGAGATCGCCCTGGGCTGGGGGTACGTTAAACGGTATATCGCGACCGGCGGTGCGATATGTTCATCTGATTCCATTGGCGCACATGGGGTCATGAGTGTCAGGGTCCGTCCGGCATCCGATTTCGCTCCTGAGGCTTCGTGCTGACTAAAAGGCAAAGGAAGGCGCTTCATGCCCCGACAGGGCCAGATGGCGGCCCTGGTCAGGGCTAAGGCAGATACGGGATGGAAAGCTATATATACTCGGCAATTGACGTAGATTGCGTTGGCAAGAGTCGAGATCGATTTTCGTTCCCTCCTACACCCGAGGCTTTTGCCTACCTCCTCATTATTCAATCTCCAACATCGTAAGACCGCTGGGGCAGTCCGAGATTGGCGGCAGCAGCGGGACAATCTCCAAATATGCGAAACTCGATCTTCATTCGATGAAGCTCAGGCTGTCCGCCTTGCTGGCGATGTGCCTCATTATTTCGGGATGCGTTGAGGGCCCCACGATCCAGGACAAAGATGCAGAGACACTGTCGACTTCAGTACCTGGCGGGATACCCGATCCGTATTACGCCGTTGCGGATCCCTGGCTCGACCAGTCCATCTTCGGAGTCGAGGCTCTGATCGGCTCAGGGCTCTTGAGAAGCTACTCCCAGGACGACTTTGATTGCAGCGAGATGGCCGCTTACCTGGAATGGATGCTGCAAAAGCACGGATTCGATGCCAAGGTATGCCTCTCCAATAGCTTCGTAGAAACAAACATGCCGCATGCCTGGGTGGCAGTAGACACGGCTTGCCGGAGATACTACATTGAGCCCACCGCTCGCAATCGAGGCGGATTTTCCTTCTCGGTGATCAAGCCCCAGGATGGAAACTACAGAGACTACGACCGCTATGATGGGATATACGACGACATCTACGAACTGTCGAGAGCTGCCCCCATCACCGAGTTCGACTGGTGGAGCGATCCCGGCCTGCGGCACAACCTTGAAGAGGCACATTCCGGGAACAACAGCTAGATTCTCAGCGCTCGAGGCGTTCTGCCGGAAGCTGATCGAGCCTTACGCCGACCTGCTGGCCCTTTGGCGCTTCTGGCGGCAGAATTTTCTCTAGCAGCTTCCCTTGAGAGGGAGGCCGTGCCAGTCCATGAAGAAAATTGTCGACCAGCTCCTTTCGACCGAGGGCGCAAAGTCAGGGTAAAGATGATCATTATGCAACCTTCCACCACAACCTTTGAAACCCCGGTGCACCTTCCGGCCTCTCATCGGTCCGTAGAATAGCTACCGGATGGTGCTTCAAGCTTCAGGGCCTCTGCGATCCTGCTCTGCAGGAGGAATAAATTGGCGCCGGGCTTTCGATTTTTGTTAAGGAGGGCCCGGCTTATTGACGGCCCAATTAACAGTTGCGGAAAATGATCTCATTCCGCTACGCGGCGAAGCGTTTCTGCGAATACTTCTGTCGGATCGCCATCCTGTATGTAAATCATCTCGATCTCGTCTTTGGAGATTATTGTTCCCAGGTCGTAGCCCGAGTTGAACTCAGCGATGTAAATGGTCTTGTTATCCAGGCCAATGGCCCCGGCAAATCCTTCCACCACTTCGGTCCCGTTTACCCGGTAGCTAATGTCTCCATTGAAGATGCGGTCCTTCTGGGTGGTGACGGAAAAGTTCAGGCTATAGTCTGCTTCATCGACGTAACCCAAGTCCTCATCGTACCCAGGTCCGGAGCCGGTCCAGTTTCCCACCAGATTGGGGATCTCTGCCACACAGATGCCTGTTGCTGATAGGATTAGAATCAACAATCCCAAAAAGAAATTCCTGTTCATATAAACTCAGTTGTCATCAAAACTTATTTAATTTTTGGGTGTCATCTCTTGCGCTACTTGCCTCCTCACCAGTATCCATAGCATTAGGCCGCTAGTGCTCTGGCGAAAATTTGCGAGAATGGGGATTTATCGGCACGCTTCGATCCTGCATGCCCCGTGTCTTTGATGGTTGAAGGTCAGAAATAAAACCTGATCCCTGAGGCATCAGGCGGTAACTATCCTTAAGGCGTGTGCGCCCAGCTCATCATTTACCTGAATCGTCAAACTCTATGCTCTTCTGGATTTGGAATGATCCCGTATATCGTTGTGAGCTCTTGTTCATGCCGATTGACCAGCCCTGCATGGTCTTTATGGCCCAGCTGCCATCAAACGCCAGCGCCGCATCATAGCTCAAAGCATTATCAAAGCGGTTGATAGACCGGACCATTTCGGCCTCGCTCTTGTCCACGTGGCTCACATTGAACCTAACGTTCACGCTGGCACCTATTCCTTTATCGAATAAGGGTGAGGCCAGAGTGTTTTTGTTCTTGAGCTGCTCTCCATCGAATACCAGATCGGTCTTTTGGGAGAAGCCGACCGCTGGGCCGATTTTATTCATGCTGCGCAGGGATTCCAGGTTTAAAGATCCATTCCCTTTCATCCATCCGTTCGAGTCTGCCCCTCGGTCGGTAAAAGAACTTCTGAGGGAGACCTGCCCCGTTCCCGTGACTACAGACGACTCATCATAGAGAAATCCGCTGCCCCTGGGAAGGATAGGAATAGGCCCCTTCGCGGCAGCCCTTGCAGGCTCTGTGAGGCCGGATGGCAAAACAATGAAAGCCACAAAGGCCAGAACGGCAGCTATGACAATTAAGTCCCTTCTCACCGAGCTTTTTTACGGCTAAATGATGTATATATTTTTTGGAGATGGCCTGAATTGCGGTCTTACACCGGTGTCCGGCCGAAGAAGAGCGTGTAAGTGACGAATGAATAGTAATCGGGCAAATTCAGTATGAAATCGGATGAGTTCGGGTTGCACAGGCGTTGGAACTCTTTCCAATCATCCGGGTCTAGCTCCGATCCTGCCTTTCCCCAGAACATCTGAAAGCTGGCCGTCAACGCCTCCCGAATTGTGGCGTCAAGAGGTGCCTCGGCGTTCGCCGCAAAGGTAAGCGCTTTAAGCTCTTGAAGACCGGCGGCACGAAGCCAGCCCAGGGCGCGCATGATGTGTGTTTCAGGTTCAGTGCCCTCAGTATAGGGGAAATTAGCCGCGCATGTGGCGTTCAGCCTGGACTCCAGGAGCGGGTAGCCTGGCAAAAGCTTTTGGGACGACCAGAACAGCAGGGCGACGGTCCCTCCAGGCTTCACTACCCTGACCCAGCTCATTTAGAATTGATAACGGTTCAGCTGCCGGCAGCCCCAATGGTTCGGGACCGATCCACAGAGTATCTGCACACCATGCCCAGTCGAAGACGCCGCTGCCAAAGGGCAGGCTCCTCAGATCCGCACATAGAAATGAAACGGATTCTTGGAGATCTTCCGGGCGCAAAGCCTTCTTTGCCCGGCGAATGCTCTCTTCAGATATGTCAACGCCGGTCACGTGCCCACCGGGGGATGCCTCCTCGGCCAGCCACAGGGTATGGTTGCCCACTCCGCAACCGGCATCAAGCCCTCGACTTCCCTGGGATAGGTCCAGCGCAGAAATTGCTGAATGCACGGCAGGCTCGGTCAGCCGACGAATGGATTCGGCCATGCCCAAATAGCTGATCTCTTTTTTCAAGCCAACCCTCTTCCTGGTCTAGTCTGTTTTCAAGCTGCCTAAAACTTCCGGTCGGTTTCAGGGACTTTTTCCGAGCTCCAGAACCAAGAAGATGTCGTGATGCTTCAGCTCTTTTCTCTTAAATTTGAGCGCCGGGTCCTGCAGCAAGATGGTTGCATCACCTTCGGTCAGAGGAGAGGAGACGAGCCTCAAGTGCAACAGAGCGAGAGTGCTCAACGTCCAGCCGTATTTCTTTCGAAGCCGGGTTTTTGCCGAGGGAGAGGGATCTTTCCAGTGGTCGTAAATCCCGGCCTTGCCTCCTGGCTTTAGAATCCTGTAGATCTCGTTCAGACCTTTGACGGGTTCGGGCCAGTGATGAAGACTGAAAGTGGAGACCACCAGATCGAAGCAACCGTCCTCAAAGGGGAGGCTGGAAGCATCGCCTAAATAGAATTCAGGCGGATTTGCAAGGCCTGAATCAAGCGAATTTTTTCTGGCAGCATTTACCGCTTTTTCTGAAATGTCAAGGCCATAGACCTGCAGGTCTTGATTGGTTTGAGCTACTCTAATAGGAAGCAGACCCTTTCCGGTGCCTACGTCCAGTACTCTGGCCTGCTCCGGAAGAGAAGCTAGATCTTCAGCTATGGTTTCGAACAGGCCATCCCGAACTGTGGTGATCCATCCCATAGTCGTCTGGTGTATATCGTCTTCCTGATGATATTACTTATTGTCAGATCCTCTCCTGCCGCAGGAGTTGCAATCCACCGGCCGGCCGGTCTCGCAATACTTTCTGAAATTCCTTATCCAATTTGGGTCGTGAAGAGATCCCCTGGCAAACTCCACGAACTTTTCCAGCTGCTCCACGCTTTCGCGGCTCACATGGTGCTCGATCTGGCAGGCATCCGCATCGGCCACGCTTTTAGAAACGCCAATTATCTCCAGGAAATCGGCAATCACTCCATGCTTTCGGTCCAGGTCCCGGGCAAGTTCCTTGCCTGCTGGTGTGAGGGTTGCCCCGGAATAGGTCTCGTACCTCAGTAGGCCCTCCTCCTGCAGCTTCTGCAGCATCTCAGTTGCCGATGACGGCCTTACATTCATCTCCGATGCTATTTTGCCGGTTTGGGCCTTACCCTCCCTGTCCTCCAGAGTTGATATGGTCTCGATATACTCCTCCATGGTCTTCTTTCTCATTTCTATGTCACCCCATCAGAACCATGTGCATCGCTCCTCCAACCAAGAGAGCGGTAACTGCCATCACTGCTGTGGATTTTAGGGTATCCACTATCCCCAGCTCTTTAATCAGCACGGCAAAGGTGGCCACACACGGAAAATATAGAGATAAAACGGTAGTGGCCACGACCAGCTGCTCGGCATCAAGGCCCAGAGGCAGAAGCATTCCCACCGCCAGATCTTTTCGGAGAAAGCCCACCAGAAGGACGGTCACCGCGTCCCCGGGAAGCCCGAGCCAGCTCTCCATGAAGGGAGAAAAGACGTCTCCCAGCCACTGCAGCAAGCCCAGGGAGTACAGCACATTGATCAGGAACACTCCCAGGAACAGGTAGGGGATGGCCTCTGAGAGGAACCAGCGGACGCGCATCCAGGTCTTCTTCAGGACCATGGACAGGCTGGGTCTCCGGTAAGGGGGAATCTCCAGGAAGATCTCCGGGCACTCTCCCTTCAAGAAATGGTTCAGTATAAGCCCCACGGCCACGTAAACGGCTGCCAGGGTAGAGAAGACCAGGATCAGATAGCCCATCCCGTAGGGGCCCAGCACCCCGAAGATCATGGCCGTCTTCGCGGTGCAGGGGACGGCAAGCCCCAGCAGCGTGGCGGAGATAAAACGCTGCTTCCTGGTTTCCAGATTTCTGGTGGCTAAAATTCCCGGAACGTTGCAGCCCAGCCCCAGAAATACCGGCACAATCCCGTGGCCGTGCATGCCCAGCTTGTGAAAGACGTTATCGGAAAGCGTGGCCAGCCTGGGCAGATAGCCCGAGTCCTCCAGAAGTGACAGGGCCAGGTAAAATCCCACGATGTAGGGAAGGACCATGGCAAAGGGAACGTAGAGGCCGGTAGTCAGCATGCCTAAAGACTGCACATAGTCGATCTCTCCGTCGATCAGATGCCCGATGAGAACATCGTGCAGAAATCCCGGCCCAAGCCAATCGCTTATGGCCGTAACTATGGGCAGGTACAGCTCGAACAGGGGGTCGAATATGTACTCGATGAGGCTTTCTCCTATCAGCCGGACAAGCCAGAAGGTGGCCAGGATTATGCACAACGCCAGCGGAATGCCGGTGGCAGGCCTGATGCTGGCCTGGGCGATTCTGTCCCAGACGGTGGGGTGCCGGTGAGTGATGGTCTGAACTTCCTTGGTTATGCGGCCAATCTCCATCCATCTCTCTTCCTCGCTTCTGGCCTCCAACTCCGCCGGATGTCGAGCCTCGGCCATCCTGCCGACCAGCTCCGAGATTCCCTCCCCGGTCAGGGCAACTGTGGGAACCACCGGAACCTGCAGGCGCTCTTCTAAGCCTTTGACGTCGATCTCTATGCCTGAGCGCCCGGCCTCGTCCCACATGTTGAGGGCCACTATCAGGGGCCGGTCTTTCTCCAGGAGCTCGAGCGTCAGGAAGAGGTTTCGCTCCAGGTTGGTGGCATCGACCACGTTTATTATCAGGTCGGCCCAGTTGAGAACCTCAGCGGCCACTTCCTCGGCCCGGTTGGACGGCTCCAGGGAGTAGGTGCCGGGCGCGTCTATCAGCTCTGCCACCTCTCCCATCAGCCGGGCCTTTCCCCGAGAAAAATCAACAGTTGTTCCCGGATAGTTGGAGGTGATCACATCGGCTCCGGTCAGCCGGGAAAAGACCACGCTCTTTCCGATGTTCGGATTTCCCATCAGGACGATGCGCTTCATTATTTTACCTGCACCATGATCCTCTGGGCTATGCCCCGTCCAATAGTGATCTGTCTTCCATCCACCTCAATGACCAGCGGTCCGGCCAGGGGGTGAATCGCCACCACCTTCAGGCTTTTTCCTTCTCTGATTCCCATGGTCCGAAGCCTCCTCTGAAATGTGCATCCATGGCCGAGCAGCGTCACGACCACGGCCTCGGTTCCGGCGCTCAAGCTTGTGATCGGAATTTCCATTTTGTATCCCTGTTGCAGTGCTTTCGTTTTTAGGCGAACCTAAATCACAGCCTGGCAGATAAACATTTCGGCTTACCTAAATTTCAGGGTGGTGAGATGAAGATAATAAGGCACCTGCAGGACACTGCAATCCGGCATCTGGCGGGTTTTCCGGGGGGGGCTTGGAAGATCTGAGATGCGCGAAAAAAAGGGATGGGGGGCAGGGCAGCTTTGGCAATCACCACTTGCCTCTGAATCCCATCCAGATCATGAAGAGCACCATCAGCACCAGTCCGATGCCGACCAGCGGCGCTCCGGATGCGCTCGTTGGTGTGGCCCTGGTCTGAACCGCTTCCATCACAAACCCCTGCACCTGGCCCGGGGAGGAATCGGATTCAACCGGCTTCTGAGAAGCTGTCGTGCCTACGCCTTCCGATCTGGTCTGGTTGTAGGCATGCGACCGTCCGCTGGAGCCGGATTTGCTGGATGATGATTGGCTGGGCTTGCTGGAACTGCTGCCGGACTTTTGCGGCTCAGGAGATGGCAGCACCCCCTGCATGTACTCCTGCAGGAGAAGATTTCCGCAGGTGTGGTGGCAGCAGGTGACACCGTAGTCCTGCACCGACTGCTCGTAGCGCTCTGCAAGCTCTTTCTTCGTCTCTTCGGTGGGATGCCAGCGATCCTTTCTGGCCGTCTCCAGCAGCCGCCCGGCCAGGGCCTGTGAGGCCCAGGGATTGTTCTGGTCGAAGAACTCCTTTAGGCCCATCTGGTATTTGTCCTGGACGTAGATCTCGTTTACCTCCGACCAGGTGTTCTCGCTCACCAGATCGGGAACTGTGGTCTCCCATCCCCACAGATACTCGGCAAACTTGTCCATCTCCCGGGCACCTGAGTACCCCTGCTCCATCATCCCTTTGATCCACTGGGGGTTGTAGTAGCGGCTCCGTAGCTCTTTCGAGAAGAAGCCCTTCAGACCGGAGACCTGGGCTTTGTCAGGGTCCCGGGCGTCGGTCACGTACATGTCCGGTGTCTTTCCGGTGACGGTTCTCACCGCCAGCCCGATTCCGCCCAGGTACTGGAATACATCGTCGTTGTCGATGAACCCGTAGAGATTGGAGTTGGTGTGCTGAGCTGCGGCGTCAACCTCGGCCAGGTTGGTCCTGAAGATCTCCTCCTGAACGCCTTTCAGGTCCTCTCCGGAGGCGAGCTTGCTGCTCCAGATTCCGTCGCCGTAGATGTAAGACATCCTCCTGATGAACAGGTCGCCTAGCTTGGTGTCGTTTTCCCAGGTATCGCTGGCGGAAACGGGGCTGTCTAGGTTGGGCCCGTAAGTTCCCGCCTCCTCCAGAAATATCCTGGACCTGGAGAGTATTTGGGCCTCTTCCTGGCTGAGGTTGCCGCCCTCCATCAGCTGTTGGTAGATCTCCTCAGAGTTCTCCCGGACGTAGTTGGGATAGTCTGTTCCGGTGTCGTTGGCCGCCAGGCGCACTGCTTTGTCGATCAGCTGGAGCTTCTCCGGGAAGAGGTCCCGGTGCAGTCCGGATGGGACCACGACTACGTCGATCCTCGGTCGGCCCAGCTCGGATAGCGGAATTAGCCGGACGTCGCTCACGCCGCCGTAGGCGTCGTAGACCGGCTCTGCCCCCACCAGCTTCAGGATCTCGGACTCCACCACTCCGTGATCGGTCATGGCCCAGGCCCACAGCACCAGGGCCAGCTTGCGCGGGTAGGTGCCGTTGTGATCCTGCCGGTAGCCGTCAATCAGCTTCTCGGCCAGGCTTGAACCCACCTCCCAGGCGGCACCGGTCGGGACCCTGCGGGGATCAACCGACCGGAAGTTCCTGCCGGTGGGGAGCACCTGCGGGTCCCGTATGGGGTCGTCTGCAGGAGAGGGCAAAGTGTAGTTGGAGTCAAGGGCATTTGCCAGGCTCGGCACCTCAGCCGAGCAGGCGGCGATGTCCCTCCCGTACTGCAGCGAGAGGTTGAGCAGATCGGTTACGTTACCGGATACATTTCCAAGAATAGCAGCCTGGGCCTCTTCGGGAGACGTCCCGTTGATCACCGTCTCCCACAGGAGCTTCTGGGTGCTGTTATCCAGCTCGTTCTCTTTGTCCATGCGGGCGGCGTTGGGGTAATCGCTGTAGCCGACCAGTGGAGCGACTGCCCGGTTGAACGGGTCCCCAAGCATCGATTTCACCAGGCCGGTCAAGGGCTGCCCTTCCGGCGGCTGCCCGTACACGTGCAGCCCGTAGGGCATGAACTGGTTCTTTAGGTCGTACAGGTACTCCTCCAGCTGGTCTGAAAAATCATCAAATTCGGATTGGTTGCCGGAGATGTTGGTGAGGTTCAGCTGGAGGTCTTCGTCCAGGTGCATATCCCGGCTCAGGTTGACGATCTGTCGCTTGTAGCTTTCCTTTACGCTTTCGTTCTGCACGCTCCTGTACTCGAAGACTATCTCCGCCAGGTTGGTCAGGTTTCCGTAGAGCCCTGAGGCTACGATTGGAGGCGTCAGGTGGGTGATCATCACCGCGTCACCCCGGCGCTTGGCCTGGGTCCCCTCAGCGATGTTGTCTACAATGTAGGGGTAGACCACCGGAAGGTCCTGGATGAGCAGGGCCGGCCAGTCGTCTCTCCCAATCCCGCACTCCTTTCCGGGAAGCCACTCCTGGGTGCCGTGCTTTCCCAGATGAACCACGGCATCGGCACAAAATCCCTTCTTCAGCCAGAAATAGAAGGCGATGTACTGATGATGTGGCGGGACCGACTTGTCGTGGTAGAGAATGGTGGCGTTCTGCAGCCATCCTCTGGTGGGCTGGGGAAGGAGAATCACATTTCCAAAGGACAGCTTGGGTATCACCAGGTACTTGCCGCTCTGGTTCTGGTAGACCATGATCTCTCCCGGAGGCGCTCCCCAGCTCTTTGTCACCTGGTCCTGCTTATCCTGGGAAAGAGTTGAGAACCACTCCTCGTAATCCTCTGACGGGATCAGGGTCGCGTTTCCCGCGGCCACCATCGACTCCAGCTCGCCCGGAGCCCAGGTTCCGACGTTGGTTCCCTGGTGGGCCAGCAGGTCCACCAGCACCTTCTCATCCGGGACCGAGCCGCTGACATTGTAGCCGGCCCCGATCAATCCATCCAGGATGTTCTGCAGGCTGCGGGGGATGTTTATGTAGCAGCCCTCGATGTTGTCCTTTCCGCCCCCGTGGTTGTAGTAGATCACTGCGACCTTCTTCTGCGAGTCGTTGGTCCGCCCGAGATCTGCCCAGGATACGGCCCGGTCAGCCAGCCAGTCCATCTGGCTCTCTATAGGCACGTACTCGGAGTCGTTCCTTCCGGAGATGACGATAGGCTCTATCACGCCGTCCATCTCCGGCAGAGCTATCTGAAAATAGATCTCCAGGGGATCGATTCCGGTCTCGTTGTTCCACTCCTCGGGAGTTTGATAATATAGCCTCATGCCTCTTAAGACCGGCACGTTCAGCTCTTGCAGGTCGGCGATTCCCTGATCGGGGTCGCCGTAGTTTAATCGAAATGACTTGGTGAGAATGACAGCATCCACGATGGGAGTCCCGTTTACGGTAAAGAACTTCTGCAGAGCAGAGGAATCGGAATAGCCGGCGAAGATTACGTTCACTCCGTTTTCTTCCAGGGCACGGACCAGTGCCGGTCGGTCCGGCTGGCCCAGGTCCTGGTAATAGCTGAGGACACCGATGGTGGGAAAGAGATGATTGTAATGATATCCGGTTTTACTCTGGTACCAATCGAGGTAGGAGGATAAGTTGTCGAATAGGTCGGGCGAGTCCGGATGGTACATATATTCTTTGGGTGCAGGAACCGGTTCCTCCACCTTAACGTTCAGGCCGCAGAAATTGGCGGCCAGGTAGGAGAACAGCCTTCTTACGTTCTCGGTGCGGCCGAAGTCCCAATACTCCTGGATCGATGGGTGCTCGCTGAGGTTCACGCTGCCCAGATGCTCGTAGCCGGCTGAGTTCAGGACTACGATCGGCACCCCTTTCTTCTTCTCTTCCTGCAGCAGCGGCTCAAGCCTGGATGCTGCCTCCGCTCCGATCATCTCGGCGAAGATAAGTTCGTACGAGGATAAATTGGTGACATTTTGGGGCGAGACTAAGGTCACGTTGAGGATTGCATCAGTAGATGCCTCTTTTATCTGGGGGTGATTTCCCACGGTCAAAAAAAGGACCGCGGGCCTCCTCTGGAGGACCCTGGCCGAGATCTCTACGCGAGGAGCCTCTTCAGGGCTTGCCCGCCGGTCTCCATAGTAGAAGACGACCCGATCGCCGTCCCTCAAGTCGGTGAGGTCCGGACCTGAGATGGGCATGGATTCCTGGGGATAGTTTACCCAGAATCTCCAGGACTTCCCGGCATCGGCTTTATAGTCCTCCAAAGACTCGATCTGCAGGCCGTAGAGGCTGTAGAGGGAGTCGTTTAAGCCGAGGGTCAGTCCGCCCTGCTCGCAGGCCGTGGCCAGCGCGCCCAGAGCGGTGGTCTGGTTGACCATGTAGGTCTTGCCGCTGCTGGCCGTGAGGTTCAGGCTCCCGTCCTCTAGAACCGTCTCTCCCTGCCAGATCAGGCCGACCTTGGAGGACCCAAAGGCGTACAGCCGGCCGTCGTCGGCTCCGATGAAGAGCATGCCGCCTGAGGCCGAGGCCGAGGACATGATATAGGAGTCCACCGGATAGGTCCAGACCACAGACCCGTTCGAGGCCTCGAGCGCATAGATGGTCCCGCTATCGCAGCTGGTTCCAAAGTACAGCCGACCGTTCAGAACCAGGGGAGAGGACTTGACCGGCCCGTTGACCTCCGTTCTCCAGATTAGCGAGCCGGATTCGGCATCAAAGCAGCTCAGGTGACCTTTGGGCTTGTCTTCAGATCCCGCGTAGACCCGGCCAAGAGACACCGCCGGAGACGATATGGTGCCGTTGATGTCTGCCGTCCAGACCTGTTCTCCCGATTTGGTGTCCAGGGCCAGAATCGTCTCTTCGGTGACCAAGAAGACCCGATCTCCTTCCACAGTGGGAGTGGCGGTGATCTGGGAATTGGCTGCCGCCTTCCATAAAACGTCTTTAGATATCGAATCTATGCAGTACAGCGCGGGGTCGCCTCCCGGAAAGTACAGCCTCTGGCTCTGATATGCGGGAGATGCATAGGGGTTTATCTGGCCGGTGGACAGGTTCCACAGCTCTTCTCCGTCAAGGTTCAGGGCGTGCAAAGTCCCGTCCGAGAAGCTCATGACGTAGACGGTCCCGTCCTGAATCAGGGGAGAAGAGGCCACGCCCCACCATTTCGGACTGGCATCTATGGTCCGGTTCCATACCGTCTCTCCGGATGTGGACTCCAGACAGAAAATGTCGCCGGTGAGCGATCCCACGTAGATCCGATCTCCTTCTAATGCCGGGGTTGACGCACCTCCCTTTCCACCCAGGGGATTCAGCCATAAGACCCGGCCGTCGGATTTGTCCAGGCAGGCAAACCCCAGTTCGCCCTTGAAGGTCATGTCCGGCCAGTTGGGGACGAAGATCCGGTCGCCGGATACAGCTGCAGATGCTGCGATGTATCCGTGGCCGGTGGGGCTGACGCTCCAGATCAGTTCTGGCTCACCGGGGCCATCCTCGCCACTTAAGTTTCCCGAGCGCTGATTATCCCCCTGAAAAGTGGAGAAATCGGCACAGGCAGTCGTCGCCCAAACCAAGAGGATGATTGAGAGCGCCAATACCGGCGTTCCTACAATCGGCCTGGGGTGTCTTTGGTTGTTCAATCAATTTCCTCCTTTGTCAATCGATTACCCTAAAAGAATTGTGAAATCCTCTATCCGGCTGCAGCAGAAACTGCAGCAAAGGCTGAAAAGCCTCCCGCGACCGCTGGGTCCAGGCAGCCGGGTCAGAAGAGAGGCTGAAGAAAGCCTGCCGCCCGGCCGCAGTCGTCGCACCAGGCCGCCAGCTATCCTTAATTGAAGCATGAACTGAGCCCTTTCCTGCCAGGCAAAGGCGGCTTGGGTGATACGTTTAGCGAAGTACGGATAGAATATCATCAATATTATTATAGTAGTTTTTTCTTCGACCATCCATCACGTTTTCTGATACCCGATTAAGGCATTTCTCCAATAGAGTTTGCTAAACATCATTTTAGTTTACTTAAATGTTATGCTATAAAATATCTACAAACTCAAATATAGCAAATTATAGCACTCTCTGGCAAAAAGTCAGCGAAAATTCCCTGAATTATTGTAAATAAAAATAGAAAATAGAACTACTATTTAATGACGACCTCACCTAGTCGTTGATTCTGGCCCGGGGCCTGCAGGCCGGATCATTGAATCTGCCGGATATCCCATGGCCCTGGAAAAATCGAATAGCTGAATAGCAAGCTTGGTGAACTCCTGGCCCAGCGACTGCGCCAGTAAAGGCTGCGCCCCGCTGGAGAGATCCATCTCAATCTCGATGTCGCCCTCCAGGACGACCCCCTCCAGGCTCTGCACTTTGTAATCAGATAGCTTCTCATTTATCTCTTTCATCTTGAGTGTGCCCTTCTCTTCTGCCATAATGTGCCTCCAATACCGCAATTGCGCAACCAAAATCCTTTAAGTGGGAGATGGAAGCAAGAGTCAGAGCCCGTATTTGCCTCTCACCCTCGCTTCCTGATTTGAATGGACGCATGGAACTCTTTTGTTCCAACAAGCTTGAATTAAAGCAAATAGGATTTACTTAAATGTTGCGGTGTTAAATATTCTTGAGCCTGCTCTGGCGATATCTCACAGAAAAGAAAGATGTAGAGCCCTCTTGGGGCTCTCCTGCTCCATCTACTGGTCCGGGAAGACGAAAATCAAATCCGGAAATCCATGCCCAAGAAATCATTGATATACTTTCTATAGGCATCTCTTGGGCTCACATCGAACTCGGGGAAAAGCAGCTTGACCCAGTACAGGTATCCGACTATGCTATCCAGCCCGGTCATGAGTTCGTTGCTGACCAGGCATATCCTCTGGTTTTTAACTGCGTCTATGCTTTCCCACCCGTCGCGATGCAGGACCTCCTGAACCAATGCTTCAGGCTTTTGCGTGCTGTTCCAGCCCCAGTCGACTTCTGAGCTGTACACGTACTTTATCACCACCTCAGGATTCCGGGTGATGATCCATTCACTGTCCACGTGCGGATAGGCTTCATCTATTCCAGCCGCCACATTTCGGCCGCCGGTCAGGTTGAGAACGATGTTCCCCTTTGCCCCTTCACCGTATGTGCCGACATCGTTTAGCCCCTTGAAGCCGGTCTCCAGGAAAACCCTGGGCCTTTCGTCCTCTGAAAGATTGCCCACGAAGTCCTCGATTTGTTTCTCGTAGCCGGACCGCCACCGTAGATACTGGTCTTCGACGCCGGCAGTGCCCAAAATGTAGCTCAGCTTGACAAGCTCTTCCTCCACCAGGTCCGGATCTGTAAACTCCAGGACGGCGACGGGAACTGCAAAGGAGGCCAGTTTTTCTTCAGCCTCAGAGATCGGAGGCCACTTTTCGTAGCTTATTACCAGATCCGGGTCAAGGGAGACAGCAGCCTCGTAGTCCTCAATTTTCCATCCTCCGACCGAGGGCTTGTCGGCCAGTTCGGGGAAGAAGTAGTCTTTCTCGTGAATCGCATTGGAGACGCCCACGATCTTGTCCGAGGCCCGCAATACCTTGAAGGCCTCTGCAGTAAGCCCGCTGGGAACGATTACCTTCTCGACGGGCATGTCAATTGAGACCGTACGGTTAGCCGTATCCTTTACTATGAGGATCGTTTCGTCTCCTGCAATGATGGCCTCGACCTGCGCGATATCCGCTTGGTCGATGGTGCCGTCGCGGTTGGCGTCGGCCAGATCGCAGGACTTCACAGTTCCGTTGATCATTGCATCAACATAGTCCACGTCCCTCTGGTCTATAGCCTGATCCATGTTGGCGTTTCCATAGATATTCAGGATGAAATCCGACCCATTTGCCAGGAGCTGCATTGAGCACAAAATCAATGCAGCCATTAAAAGTCGGTTTAACCTTTGCCCACCTAATTTTATCAACATAATTTGAGTAAAGAAAAAATTAGTTGATTTAAATCTTTTGCCCGGATGGGCTCTCGATATGGTTTGCTAATTGAACCCGTAATTCGTGCCCACCCGAGATTTTATATACAACTTTTTTTGTCTTAAAACTAACTAGTTTGATTAACAGGAGGTAGCATCGTTTGAAATCAAAGGCTCTAGGATTGTCGATCTCTCTTTTCATGCTGATCGCAGCATGCTGTGCAGAGACGGTAACCATAGTTGATTTTACAGGTCGCGAGGTAGAGGTGTCCGCTCCGGTGAACACCACCATCTCCCTTTCAGGCGCGGCTTCTGAGATCCTCTGGGCCCTGGATGGCGGCCAGAGCATGGTGGGCAGGAGTTCAAGCTCGGATTTTCCGCCCCTTCTAGAAAACGTCACCGTGGTGGGGTCAAACTCCAATTCGCCGGATCTCGAGCTCATCATGGAGCTTAAACCTGGTCTAGTGATCGCCGATACCATGCTCTCTGACGAGGACCGCCAGGTGCTCGAGGAGGATGGAATTGCCGTGGTGGTGGAGAGGTTCATCGACCCCTATCGAACGCTATCGGTCATCGATAACCTGGGACGGGCTCTGGGAAAGGAGGAGCGTGCTCAGGAGCTTTCCGGCCTGCTCGAGGGCTATCAAGACCTCATAAAGGAACGCACCGGCGGAATAGCTGCCGAGGATCGGCCCACAGTCTTCTTTGAGTGGCTGGGAAGGCCGTATTTCTCGGCATCTAGCGGCACATCCTACGGCAATTTCATCGACTTTGCCGGGGCCTCCAACATAGCCGCAAATGAATCGGTCAACTATCCCAACCTCAGCCCGGAATGGGTGATCGAAAGGGACCCTGATATAATTCTCCACATACTGGGAAGCTCCGAGCAGTATTCTGAGGAGGACCTAAAAGAGTGGAGGGACGAGATCATGGCCCGCCCTGAGCTACAAAATCTGAGGGCTGTAAAGGATGGACGGGTCTACGTCCTCAGCGGCACGGTGGCTACCGGGGTCCGCTCGTCGATCGGAGAGCTTTACCTGGCCAAGTGGTTCTATCCTGAGCTTTTCGAAGCCATAGATCCTGGAACTGAGCATGAAAAGCTGATTCGCAATTTCTACGATATGGAGCTGGAGGGGGAGTTCGCCTACCCCACCAAAGCTTAGATTGCAGCTGAAAATATGCTGGAAATGGAAAGTGGTGGCTTCATGAAAAATACAGCCTTTTGGATTCTGATTAGCGTCAGCCTCCTCTCTTTAGCTGGAAGTGGGGAGCCCGTAACGCTGGTCGACTTTGCCGGACACTCAGTAACCGTTGATGCACCGATCAAGAGCGTCGTCTCTCTTGCTGGTGGTGCCTCAGAGATCATCTGTGCTTTGGATGGAGGCGAAAGCCTGGTGGGATGCTCATCCAATTCCGACTATCCGCCCTATCTAGAGACGGTGACCAACGTGGGCAAGAACTCCTATTCTCCCGACGTAGAGCTGATACTGGAGCTGGACCCGGATCTGGTGGTGGCCGACACCATGATCTCGGAGGACGATAAGAATACCCTGGAAGAGGAAGGAATACCGGTATTGGAGGAGAAATTTATCGATCCCACCAGGACCGTTACGGTCATGAATAACCTGGGCCAGGCCTTGGGAAAGGAAGAGCGAGCCCAGGAGCTGATAAGCTTTATCGAGAACTATCAGGACTTAATTGAGGAGCGAACTTCCTCCCTTCTGCCCATGGAGACCCCAACCGTCTTCTTTGAGTGGTACGGGACACCCTATCATACCGTATCATCTGCCGGGTCTTATCATAACTTCATAACCTTCGCCGGCGGAATTAACGCCGCCTCCGACCTCGGCAATGAATCGAACTCTTATCCCGATGTGAGCCCGGAATGGGTGGTGGAGATTGACCCCGATATCATTCTTCAGTCCGAGCCCAGCACCAGGGCCTACACCGAAGAGGATCTGGCGAAGTTGAGGCAAGACATAATCAGCCGACCGGAGCTTCAGAGCGTGAAGGCGGTGAAGGACGGTCGGGTTTGTGTGATCAGCGGCAAGATTACCACAGGAATACGGGCAATCGTTGGAGAGCTCTACCTGGCCAAGTGGCTTCATCCGCAGCTCTTCGAGGACATCGATCCTGAGGCCGTCCACCAGGACCTGATCGAGAGGTTCTACAGCCTTGAGCTGGAGGGAGCCTACGCTTGCCCGAACTCCAGTTAGTGAGGCAAGTGGTGATTAGCTGAATCTTTTAAACGGATGCTGGGGGCAGATGGCGGCCAGCATCAGGCTTTCGGGCCGGATCCCCAAGGGCGGAAGTCAGCTCCGCCCATAATTTTTTCCGGGCAGGCAGTTCTCTAAACAGCCTGTCCTCCTTCCGCTGCCCGGGAGGATGGTAGCTACCTGGCCAAGACCATGCTTATCAGCTTGTAGCCCGGCCGGGGGGCAGGCTTGCAGTCGTTGGTGTAGACCAGGAGCTTTTTGGTATCGGTAATTAAAAACAGGGGAAGCGAGTCCTGGCCGAAATGCGAGTTTGAGCCGTTGCCCTTGAAGTTCTCGGTGAACTCCGTAGTTTCGATGCAGGCTCCAGCTGCGAACTGAGCGGTCAGGTGGCTGTAGTAGGCTTCGGGTGAAAACAGCAGGCGCCCGCGCAGGGATTGAGGGTAGATGGCCTCACGCCCTCGATAGCCGGTCCTCTCCGGGTTGAGCTGGTACACTTCTGAGCGGGAAAAGACGTCCGCAAAGTGAAGCGCTGCCAGGGAGTTCACACGATCATCCGGGGTCAGTGCTATGAGCCTTCCCAGGCCTACAAGGTCGATCTCCTCCATGACGTCTTCCGCCAGTATGCTTCCGTAGTAGGTGGGAAGTCCCGTCTTGTAGGCCTCGTAAATATCGTGGCTGCTGGTGTCCACCAGCAACACGCAAAAGCCCTCCGATTTGAGTATGGATGCGATCTCTCTGGCCCAGGGATGTGCTCCTACTATCAGAACCCCTTGCGGCTCGGGCTGTGCCAGGCCGAGCCGTCTGGCGACCAGCGGTGCACTCAGTCCGTAAACCGCTACTGTTGTCGCAATCACCAGAAAGGTGACGGGCTCGAGGGCCTCCGA
The DNA here is from genome assembly GCA_013178225.1 of Methanotrichaceae archaeon. Taxonomy (GTDB): domain Archaea; phylum Halobacteriota; class Methanosarcinia; order Methanotrichales; family Methanotrichaceae; genus JABLXE01. The sequence goes on along the minus strand of JABLXE010000008.1, from coordinate 23,573 downwards.
CATGAGATACCCTGATTCAGACAGGCGCAGGGCAAAGATGGAAGATACCGCTGCAGCCACTATTCCCCGTGGGGCCATCCACGATAAAAAGGCCTTCTCCTGCCAGCTGAGCCCCGAATTGGCGGTAGAGAGCATCACTGCCACCGGGCGGACGATCAGTATCAGGGCCAGGACGAACATCAGGCTGGAGAGATTGGCAAAATAAATGTAACCGAGGGGCATCCGAGCAGCCAGGATTATAAAAAGGCTGGAGATCAAAAGCGTTCTCAGGTTCTCTTTGAATTCTATTATGTTCCTGACATCCACCATTTTCTGGTTGGCAAGCGCTATTCCCATGATAGTTGCAGCAAAGAGGCCCGATTCTTCCTGAAGCACCTCCGAGGCCGCAAAAGCCGTCACTACCACCATCAAAGAGACCGTTTCTTGAAGGTGGTCCGGAATCCAGAACCTCCTGAGCGCGATCACCATAAATATCGCCGCCAGAAGTCCTATCGATCCACCCACAATTACGGTCTTGAGGATACCGCCGGCCGTCGAGAGGGCTGCTTCGCGAAGGCCGACAGAGAGCAAGGCTTCGAATACCAGCAGGGAGAGCATGGCCCCCAGAGGGTCGTTCATGATGCCCTCCCATTTGGCAATCGGTCCCACTCGGCCGATGGGCCGGATTTGCATGAGCAGCGGAATTATTACGGTGGGGCCGGTAACCACCATTATAGAGCCCAGAAGAATGGCCAGTGGGAGGTCCATTCCCAGGACGAAATAGGCCAGGATGGCGGTCATGGTCCAGGTGGACAGCACTCCGATGGTGAGGAGATTTCTGACCACCAGCCGGGTCTTCAAGAGGTCGGAGACGCGGAGAGATAGGCCGCCCTCGAAGAGTATAATGGCCAATGAGAGGGAGATGAAGGGAAAAAGCATCTCTCCTAACAGGGCGTCAGGATCCAGGAAGCCGGTTACCGGTCCGGCCAGAAATCCCAAGATGAGCATCAGCAGAATTGATGGCAGCTTGAACCGCCAGGCCAGCCACTGGGCACCGATGCCCAGGCCTATGATGCTCGCCAGATAGAAGAGATAGTGGTCGCTCAAGCAGACGCATTTAGATTTGTTGGGGTTTAGAGTTTGCGATCCCTATATTTTGGTCAGGCCGAACCGGCCTTGCATAGAGAACGAATGTTCAAGATTGCGGGGATGGAGCTTCACGAATTCGATCATTCAAATGGCTGCCGGACGAAGCCATGGCGATCTAAAGGGCTCGGGTTCGGAAGAGACCGTTCGGAGCCCAAATGAGCTGCAATATTCAAGCTTGCTGGATAGCTCTTTAAGGCGTTTATTATAATTTAATCGACATAGAGTTAAGAAATTCTTCGTTCATTTCGGCGTATGCCGAAAGATTTATAAGCTTTCAGACCCAATTAGTTATTGGGCTCTGACTGATCGTCAAGACGAGAGCGGCGGGTCCAATTTATCGAAACCTCAAGTTGCAGCCGACAAACACAACGGCAGGCGAAGGCGGTTTTCCGATGACTGCTGATGAAGCCTGCCATCTGGTTGGGATCCTGTCCCGACCTGAAAGGGTTCCGACCCAAAGAGGCAAAGCAAATTTGCAATGCTACCGGAATCTATAATTAAGATCAAATGAGAGAATTAAAAGGGGTTGTGAAATGACACACCACGAAAAGAAGAAAGAAGAGAAGGAAGCGGAAGTTGAGCCTATAAAGCCTGGAGATCCCAGAGTGGCTCGCAAGAAGGGTTCTCTGCTGGACACCTGCTACCCGACATCGAGCGGAACTCCCAAGAAGTAAGCCCTTGAGTTAAGGCGCTTCAATTTAAGCAAACTCATTTTCTATTTTCTTTCTATAGTTTTTTGGTCACAGATGCGAACTTCATCATTGAGACTAAATAGTCTCCCTAAAATGTTTGAAAATTTTTTATGTTTCGAGACGCTGCCCCGGTAGGTCGGATCAAACGGCCTTCCAGCCCGGCCATTTCTAGAGATCTCTGCCGGAGACGGGGGTCGGGCCGATTATGACGGGATAAATGAAAATTATCCGATAGCCAATTCAAAATTAAACGTTAATATCAATTATTTTTAATAGAATTTTGATATGGTTGCGATATTGATATGATTGTATTATTGAATATGATTTAATAAACATAATCTCAAAAGATTTATTAAAGAATACATACTAGCCTGAAAAGGAGGTATTTCATGCTGAAGAGATATTTGACTAACGCGTTTTGCGCCGTCGCGCTACTGCTGATGATGTCGATTTCAGGAGCGGTGGCTGAAGATGTGAGACTGGTGATGCCCTTCATGCCGGGGGAAAATCTCGACCCTGCCTTCGACTATTCTGGATGGTACCTGAGGCAGGCCGGGATCTATGAGACCCTCTTCGCTTACGATGAGAACATGAACCTTGTTCCCGAACTGGCCCGGGGATATGAGCGGGCCAGCGATACCGAGTGGATCATACACCTTCGAGAGGGGGTACAGTTCCACGACGGCACTCCCTTCGACGCCGATGCAGCAATCTACTCCATCAACCGCGTGAGGGAGGATCCCGAGAACCGCTGGTACGATCAATACAGCTTTATCGACTCCATTACTGCTGCAGATGATCATACCATCAAGATCACCACCAAGGAACCATATGCTCCAACCCTCGCGGCCTTTGCAGACATCAGGATCGCCTGCATGGTAAGCCCTGCCGCAGATAATCTGAAGACCGAGCCGGTGGGAACAGGTCCCTTCCAATTCGTCAGCTACGATCCGGACGTAAAGCTCACCATGAAGGGGAACGAAAATTACTGGAACGGGCCCGTCGAGGCGGATGGCGCGGTCGTATCTTACATAGCTCAACCCGAGACCCGGGCACTGATGCTCGAGGGAGATGAAGTCGACATCGCCTGGGCCATGCCCGCACAATGGTATGAGACCATAGAAGACGGCCCAACTACAAGCGTAGCCTCGAAAGATACCATGCGGACTTACTTCATGTTCGTAAACACGGCGAAGCCGCCCCTTGATAAGGTGGAGGTCAGGCAGGCCATCAATTACGCCATCAACCGGGAAGAGCTGGTCGATACTGCCCTGGAAGGGGTTGCCGGAACGCCTGCAAAATGCTTCTGGCCTTCGAACTACCCCTGGTCGGCAAACGATGAGCTGATGGGTTACCCCTACGACCCGGACAAGGCAAAAGAGCTGTTGGAGGATGCCGGACTCACCTGGAACGGCGAAGCATGGCTCTACGATGGCAAGCCATTCGAGCTCTCAATTAAGACCTACACCAGCAGGCCTGCGAACAAGCCCTCTGCAGAGGTAATCGCTTCCCAGCTGGAAAATATCGGAATCAAGACCAGTGTGGAGACCCTTGAGACTGCAGCCATAAAATCGGACATGAGCAACGGGAACTACGATCTTGCGCTGTACGCCTACGGCGTTGCCACCAACGGCGACCCGGACTACTTCGTCTCCCAGCAGTTCCTGTCGAACAGCACAGAGGCGGGGTGGACCCGTTATCCAGGCCTCGACGACTTGATTGCCAAGGGAAGAACGACTCTGGACCAGGACGAGCGGATGGAGATCTACAAAGAGATTCAGGAACATGTGCTGGAGGATTCTCCGGAGATCTATCTGTTCTACGACAAGATGCTGGCAGGAGTCAACGATCGCGTGAAGGGATTCGAGATATACCCAAGCGAGATCACTATTCTGACGAAGAACGTGGCCCTGGACTAAGGACCATTGATCGAGGCGAAAAAGGCTTGAAATTCAAGCCTTTTCGCCCATTTCTGTTCTCCTTCCTTTTTGTATCAATTTTCTTCCTCAATGGGAGGAGGCATCTCCTGCCAGACAATGTTCTGCAGCTTACGATACTTCCTGAAGCTTCCGACATGTTGCCTTGCTCGAAAGTGCTGCACGAGATCTTGATATTGGGTGGTGCCAAAACATTTATTAACTAAAAATAGCAAGAAAAACAGAATAAGTAAAATCAAAAGTGATGTGAGTATAAATTAATATTACTAAAGTATCTCATATCGACTGAATTTAGGTCTTTGTGCGAAACATAGCCGAGATAATCACCGAAAATCGAGTTGGCTTCATGCACGCGAAAGAAACTATTTCAAAGTATTGGGACTGGAGAAGTCAGACCTATACCAATGGCACTTACGGATTTCAAGAGGAGGAGAAGTCGGTCTGGAAAGGAGAGCTCAAACCTTTGCTGGACCATAACAGGGATCTGAACGTCCTGGACGTGGGTACCGGCCCCGGTTTTATGGCCCTGATTCTGACGGAGATGGGCCATAAGGTAACGGGCATCGACATCTCGGAGGGAATGATCGAAAAAGCCAGAAGCAATGCCACAGCCATGAAGCTCGATATAGATTTTCGCAAAGGTGATGGCGAAAGTCTGCCCTTTGAGAATGAAACCTTCGACCTTCTGGTGAACAGACACCTCCTCTGGACGCTTCCCCATCCCAAAGAGGCCATCGAAGAATGGGCTAGGGTCCTGAAGCCCCATGGACGGATCCTGGCCATCGATGGTGCCTGGTTCGATACTTCGCCTGATGCCACTATCCGCAGGGGTCTTTCCAGGGCTGCAACGCTGATCAGCGAGAAGAGGCTTCCTTCGTATTATTCGGCCTTCGGGAAGTACTACAAACCCATTAAGAGCGAGCTTCCCCTCTACAGCGATTCCAGGCCGGAGCGGATTTGTGCCCTGTTCAATGAGGCCGGGCTGTCCAACGTGTCCTTCAAGTATCTGCGGGATGTGCATAAGTTTCAGAACTCCTACGGCTCCCTCCTGTACCGCATTTCACACAGCGAGCCCACATTTATGGTGACGGGCGAAAAAGCCTGAGCCGCATCTTTAATTTAGGTGATGTCTGGCTTGGATTCTAAAGGACGGGAGCAGACGATTTGACTAGAACGGCTGCCTACCTGGCAAAGAGAGTTTTGCTGATCATACCGGCTCTGTTCTTCGTATCCATAATCAGCTTCTCCCTGGTGTTCCTGGCACCTGGGGACCCTGCCGAGGTTCTTTTGAGCAGCCCCCAGGGAAGCCCAAGTCCGGAGATGATCGAAGCATACAGGGTCAGAATGGGATTCGATCAGCCGGTCTACGTTCAGTACCTTTTATGGCTCAATAATTTGCTTCACGGTGACCTGGGCTACTCCTACATGTCTGAACAGCCTGTGGCAGACACCATCATGAAATGCTTCCAGGCCACGCTCAAGCTCTCCATCGTGAGCATGATCATATCCATCGTGGTGTCCATCCCTCTGGGCATCCTGGCTGCGGTCAAGAACAACACGGCAATCGATGACTTCTGCCGGTTCGGAGCCCTGATCGGAGTTTCCATCCCCAACTTCTGGCAGGCGTTCCTGCTCATTATTCTTTTTTCCATCTATCTGGACTGGCTGCCGGTTGCCGGATACGGCGACGGAGGCGACCTCGAACATATGATACTGCCTGCCATAGTTCTTGGAACCAGCTCCGCTGCTGTTACCACCAGATTGATGAGATCGAGTCTATTGGAGGCGCTAAATCAGGATTATATCATAACGGCAAGGGCAAAGGGGCTGCCCGAGAGGGTGGTAATAGGAAAGCACGCGCTGAGAAATGCGCTTATCCCGGTGGTGACAATGCTGGCACTCAGCCTCGGCTTCCTCCTGAACGGCGCGGTAGTGGTGGAATGGATATTCGGCTGGCCTGGGATCGGGGGTCTGGTGGTAGACTCGATCTACAAGAGGGACTACACCATGATACAGGGGTCCATACTCTTCATAGCAATGATCTTTGTCATCCTGAACTTGATCGTGGATATATCCTACACCTTTCTCGATCCGAGGATACGCTATGAGACAATGGATTAAGAACAGGAATGTGCTGATCGGATTATCCATAATCTTTTTCCTGATCTTCATCGCAGTATTTGCCCCTCAAATTGCTCCTCACGATCCGGAAAAAGCCTATCCGAAGATCCGACTGGAGCCGCCATCAAAAGAATATCCCTTCGGCACCGATCATTTGGGACGGTGTATCCTGAGCCGGATCATATTTGGAGCCAGGATATCCCTTCTAATCGGTTTAATCGTTATTAGCGGATCGCTTCTGATTGGAATCGTTCTCGGCACCATATCGGGCTATTTTGGCGGGTTTGCGGATAATGCGATCATGCGGCTCGTTGACGGTTTTTTGGCAGTTCCCAGCATGTTTCTGGCCATAGCCCTGGCCGGGACCCTCGGGCCCGGTTTTTTCAACATGGCCATAGCTCTGATCGCCGTGGAATGGACCAGCTATGCCAGAGTTGTCCGGGGCTCGATACTCTCGGTAAAAGAGAAGGAGTTCGTGGAGGCGGCCAGAGGACTTGGAGAGGGCGACTTTTACATCATGTTTCGCCACATCCTGCCCAATATAATTTCTCCGCTAATTGTTATTGCCACTCTTGGAATCGGCTATGCAATCCTGGCCGCAGCGGGCTTGAGCTTTCTCGGATTCGGGGTCCAGCCACCCACCCCCGAGTGGGGATCGATGCTCGATGACGGCCGCCTGTTCATGAGAAAGGCACCGTACATAATGATCTTTCCCGGCCTGGCCATAATGATCACCGTGCTGGCCTTCAACTTTCTCGGCGACGGCCTGAGAGACGAGATGGATCCAAGGTTCAGAAAAGAGATACCGCAATGAGGATCGAATCCGGGCCGCGGCCGAACGTCTTTGCATCTCATTAATTGAAAGGCCCTTGATCTCCAGCCCGGATAAAATGCCACCCCGAATTTGCCTGGTATCTGCAGTTTTACGTCTTCAGAAGATTAAAATATATTCACGACTATGGAAGAATTGTGGAAAGCAATATCCTGGCAGCCATCGCCCTCACCACCCTGGCGGGACTGGCGACAGGCATAGGCAGTCTCATCTCTTATTTCATACCCAGGCCGGATGTTAGATACCTCTCTCTGAGCATGGGATTCGCGGCCGGAGTGATGATCTTCGTGGCCTTCACCGATCTTTTCTGTGCATCAAAGCAGATCATAGGCTTCACGTATGCCAACCTGGCGTTTCTGATCGGCATGCTGGTGATCTATCTGCTGGACAGAATCGTTCCCCATATGCACATGGACGGACAGGTGGACTCCAAGAGCGGTAGACTGTGCCGGGTAGGGATCATGACTGCTGTGGGAATCGCGATACATAACCTGCCGGAGGGAATGGCCGTGGCCCTGGTCTCACTGGCGGACCTGAGGTTGGGAATACCAATTGCTATCGCCATCGCCATTCACAATATTCCCGAGGGCATCGCCTGCAGCGTTCCTATTTACTGCGGCACCCAGGACCGAAGGCGGTCCTTCATAATCTCCTTTGCCGCGGGATTGACGGAGCCTCTGGGGGCAATTGTCGCCCTGTTGCTGCTCTATCCCTTCCTGAGCCCGACGGTGCTGGCGGCGTCGTCCGCTTTTGTGGCAGGGATAATGGTCTTCATCTGCTTTGATGAACTCATACCGGTTGCCAATAATTACGGCGATGAACACCTGACCAATCTGGGAATAATTGGAGGATTCGTGGTCATGATGGTGGGATTGAGCCTGTTGGATTAGACGATGTCGGTTTTTATTAACTTCAATGGAGGTCGATAGAAAATGCAGGAGGCTTTGATTCGAAGAGTGGCCGTGTACTCGCTGCTCTTGAACGCCGGGCTGGTGATAGCGAAGCTCTTCTTATCCTCGGCCTCCGGCAGCCTGGCTCTGGAGGCTGATGCGGTTCACTCGCTGGTGGATGTCCTGGCCTCGGTTGCCCTAATCGTGGGATTGGAGCTATCGAGCCGGAAGGCCAAGGGCTTTCCCTACGGGCTCTACAAGGTGGAGAATGTAGCCGCGGTGATCATCTCCTTTTTGCTCTTTCTGACGGCCTACGAGATTGCGCTGGAGGCCTGGGTGGGCGAAACGGCTGATGTTCCCGCCTACGGTGGCTGGGTGCTCTGGGCAGTGGCCGCATTAGTTCCCATCCCCTTCATCTTCGGCAGCTATCAGGAGCGCGTGGGCCGCAAGGCCAATTCGCCCAGCCTGATTGCCGATGGAATACAGCACAAGGCCGATGTGCTCACCTCTTCGATGGTATTTGCGGCTCTCCTGGCCCAGCGGTCCGGATTTCCGCTGGACAGGATTGCTGCGGCCATAATCGCCCTGATCATTGTGAGGGAAGGATGGGAGATCCTGAAGAGCGGGATGAGAGTGCTTTTGGATGCTTCGGTGGACAGAGACACCCTGGAGAAGATCCGATCCCTGATAGATGAAGAGCCCGAAGTGAGCGATCTGAAGGAGGTCGCCGCCAGGAACTCCGGCCGGTACCTCTTTGTGGAAGCTTCCGTAGTCTTGCGGATTACCGATCTTCGAAAGGCCCATCTGATCTCCGAGCACATCGAAGCCAAGATCCGCAAGGCCGTGCCCAATGTGGAACGTGTGCTCATACACTACGAGCCCAGGACCAAGACCGTGCTGCGATATGCGGTCCCCCTGGCCGGCACCGGCGGGGAAGTGAGCAAGCACTTCGGGGAGTCTCCCTATTTCGCCCTGCTGGACATCGACAGCAAAAGCAAGACCCTGCGAAGACAGGAGACCGTGGCCAATCCCCATAAGGACCTGCCCAAAGGAAAAGGCCTAAAAGTTGCCGCTTTTCTGCTGGTCCACAAGCCGGACGTGATAATAACCAAAGAGGTGCTCGTGGGAAAGGGGCCGGGCTACGCCTTTGCCGAATCGGGTGTGGAGACTGTGCAGACGGCAGCCGGGTCTCTGGAAGAGGTGGTCAAAGAGATTCTGCATGAGTCAGAAGGAACCTGAAGATCAAGAGGCATAAATTGATCTGATAATGCAGTAATTCGGGTGTGCTGCAACATGCTGATCTCAGATCTGGCGGCTGAATCGACGTTGATGTCTAAAGTGAAATTATTTTGAGGTGACTTACACAATTTATAAATAGTATGTCTCATAATTGCCTAATTATTGCCTGAATCAATTAGAGCAGGAGATGAAAAGCTATGGGACGACATCGATACAGAACTCTGTATTATGCCACGGGAATTCCCGGCTGGACAAGAGCCCAGCGTTGCTGTGCTCCACCTTGCTATGGACGCGGCTACTGGGCAGGAGTCCCGGAAGCAGCAGTGAATCAAGGGGATGAGCTTGCTCTATTAGAAGAACAGGCCGAAATGCTGGAGATCGATCTCCAGGAGATACGAACGAGAATTGATGAGCTCAATAAGCTCAATAAATAGAGGTTTTTGATGAAAGTAGGCGTTACAGCAGCAGCCGTAGGCTTGGATTCACCTGTAGATCCAAGATTTGGTCGCTGCACATTCTTCGTAGTTGTCGATACCGATACTATGGCTGTGGAGTCCGTGGCCAACCAGAGCGCCACGGCCCCCGGCGGAGCAGGGATACAGGCGGCCCAGGCGGTGTCCTCGATGGGCGCAAAGGCACTGATCACCGGAAACGTCGGCCCCAATGCCATGCAGACACTGTCTGCAGCCGGGATCGATGTTTACCAAGTTCAGGGCGGCACAGTCAAGGACGCAGTGGAAAGGTTTAAGCGGGGCGAATTGACCAAGATTTCCGCAGCATCAGTTGCACCTCATTCCGGAATGGGACGGGGCGGAGGCGCGGGCGGCGGCAGAGGCCGGGGACAGGGTGCCGGCGGAGGCTACGGCGGTGGAAAAGGCCAGGGCCAGGGCGGCGGCTCCGGAGGCGGTGCGGGACAATGGTGATTAGATGAAGATCTGTATACCTACTATGGGCAGCGATGGAATGACGGAGGCCGTATCGCAGCACTTCGGGCAGGCCCCGACCTTCACGGTGGTAGACATGGAGACCAACGAGGTGGTGGTCCTCCCCAACAAGAGCAGTCACATGGGCGGAATCGGCCTTCCCCCGGACATGCTGAGCGGTCAAGGGATAGACGTAATGATCGTAGGCGGCCTCGGCCCCAAGGCGGTTCAGGCATTCTGCCAGTACGGTATTGAAGTGTTCGTGGGCGCTACCGGAACGGTCAAGGATGCCATTGACGACTGGAAGGAAGGCTATCTGAACCGGGCCAACCTGGAAAATGCCTGCCAAGAGCACAGGCATTAAGCCCTTTTTTCATTCTGCTACCAGAGAGCTCTTAACAGAACTCAACCGAACTTAGCCGAAGACTTCACACGCCCAGGGCATTGATGGTCTCGACCAGCTCTGTGAAGGCCTCAAGCTCCAGGTCCAGCACTTCTTGCGGGCTCATGGAGATGCTCATCTCACCATCAACAGTCAGCCGGTCGGGCCCTCGCAGGATCAGGCGGTCACGTCCGTCGCGGTTCAGCGCCCGGCGGATGTCTCTCTCGTGAGCCAGCGTCCTTCCCGGAATCAGCACCGTGTCCTGGACCCCTTCCAGATCGAGCGCTTCCAGGTCTTCGATGGTGATGAGGCAGCCCACGTCCTTGTTCACGGAGACCACATTCACCTGGCATCCCAGCTCCTGGAATATGGCCTCGAGAAGCGGTCTGGCTACTGAGCCGGTCACGATGGTGGCACCTCTCCGAAGCGCCGGGAGCCTGCTGATCTCCTCCTTGTGGCTGGCCAGGGCGAAGGGTGCGCCTGTCTCCGGGTCCCAGAGCGGCGTTCCGGTCACCCGCAGGCCGAATCTCTGGTTGGCCTCGGTCACGATCTGCCTGAACTCCTCCACGGTGTGGGGCACAATCCCGGGGATGATGGGCTCGTTTCCGAGGATTAGTCCCTGCTCGCGGGTGTTGGCAAAGCGCATCAGTATGAGGCCTTTGGCACCCATCTCTACCAGATCCTGGCAGGTCTTCTCCAGCTCGGCTCCGTCGTTTACGCCCGGAATCAGGACTGCAGCGCAGTAGACGTCGCAGCTTTGGCAGAAGAGCCTGAGGTTAGAGAGCGCCGCCTCAGGGTGACGGTCGCCCATGTATTTTCGCCGTAGCTCGGGGTTGGTGGAAAAGACGGTGAAGTTGACCTCCTGAACGCCGGCCTCAATCAGATCTTTTGCCTCGTCGCCGCGGGAGAAGCCCTTGCCGCTGGTGTAGCCCAGGCTGATGGGCACGATTCCCTGACCCACCATCCTGGCCAGGGGCAGAAGATCCGGATAGCAGCTCAGGTCCCCGCCGCCGCTGATGGTCACCTTGTCGGGAATTGAGCCAAAGCACTTCTGGGCCACCTCGAAGGTCACCAGGTCCAGGGGCTTGAAGCCGGGATAACCCTCCACAATAGCCCGGCCGCAGTAGTCGCACCCCTTCTGGAAGGGCAGGCAGTTCTTGCAGCCAAAGGGCTTTACGTCCTTTACCCCCTTAAAATAGCAGTAGCTGCAAAAGCCTCTACAGTCGAGCCCCGGCCGGCCGCCCACGTCCGCGAGAATGTCCATAATCCTCATGCCGGGGCGTTGGACTAAATAGCTTTTGGAGGCACAAATCGATGGGGGTGGCAAAATCAATTTTCATCGCTGGATAAGGGCCGATCATGTGGGCAATTCGATGTTTTCCAGCAAACCCGGGCAAAAGAGATAAGGCCTGGCCGGAAAAGATGCCGGAATGGCGAGATGCAATTAGATAGCAGTCAAATTTCGGAGGGGGTGGCCGTCAGGCATGGTTTCTAATTTATATATTGATACTGTAAATAGGCGTGTTCAGCGGCATAGGATGATATTAGATCTAGGAAAACGATATATACATCCTAGAATACATGCTTAAGTTGAAGATTGCCAGCCATTCATTTGCCCAAAAGCCGCCAAAGGAGCCATTTTCCATGAAAGACATTCTGACCAAGCGCCTGGAGAGAAAGCTGGTCGAAAAAGAGCAAGAGATAGCAGAGATGCAGGCCTCCTTCCGGGAGGAGATGCAAAGAGAGCTCAATTATCATTATGACCTCCTGACGTCTTTTAGCAAACAGATGGCGGAGATGAAGAGCGAGCTGGTGGACCTGGGCCGCGAGATAGCCCTTCAGAAGGCGGAGCTGGAGAGGCTGAAGATCAAGCCCTCGGCAGAGACTCCGGGGCATGCGGTCGCTCAGTCCGCCCCGATAAGCGCTCCTGGCAGCATGAAGGTAGTGTCCAAGGAGGATGACGCCATAGTCATGATCCGGCGGAGGTAGGCATTGTACATCAAAGAGCTGGAGCTCAAGAACTTCAAGTCCTTCGGCAAGAGCGTGAAAGTTCCGCTGCCTAACGATTTTGTGACCGTCACCGGGCCGAACGGCAGCGGCAAGTCCAACATAGTGGATGCCCTGCTCTTTGCCCTGTGCCTCTCGAACTCCCGGGCCATGCGCGCCGAGAGGCTGCCCGACCTGATCTACAGGGGCGACAACGGCCGGAACCCGGATCATGCCCAGGTGACGGTCAGGCTGGACAACTCGGCCCGAACTCTTCCTCTGGATCAGGACATAATCGAGGTCTCCCGCAAGATCAGGATTACCGGCGAGAACAAGTACGCATCCACCTACTACTTCAACGGCCATCTCTGCACCCAGGGAGATCTGCAGGACAAGCTCTCCAAGGCTGGAATTAATCCCGACAGCTACAACATCGTGATGCAGGGCGATGTCACCCGCATCATCGAGATGACTCCCACCGAGCGGCGAAAGATCGTAGACGAGATCGCCGGGGTGGCGGAGTTCGACGAGAAGAAGAAGAAAGCCCTGGAAGAGCTGGAGGTGGTCAGGGAGAGGATCGGGCGGGTGGATGTGATCCTGGAAGAGGTGGGGGCCCAGCTCTCGCGCCTGAAGGATGAGCGCGACCGGGCGCTCTCCTACCAGGAGCACCGCACCGAACTCCGGCGGCAGGAGGCCTTCCTGCTTCTGGCCCGGCTAAAAGAAGCCCAATTAACCCTCTCCAGCCTGGAAGCTGAATGCCGGGACCTGCAGGCCAGAAATGAGAGGCTGCTGGCACAAGGCCAGGCCAAGAAGGGCTCTTTAGCCGCTCTGGAGGAGGAGATGAGGTCTCTTTCCCAGGAGATCACCCACAAGGGCGAGGAGGAGCAGATCAGGGTCAAGCGCCGGATCGAGGAGCTGAAGGGAGAGAGCGCCCGGCAGGCCTCAGCGGCCGAGATGGCAGAAAAGATAATCGCCGATGCCGAGCGCCAGCAGAAGTCCTGCTTCATCCAGTCCGAGAAGCTGCAGCAGGAGATGGAAGGCCTCCGGGAGAGGATAAGGGACGCCAGCCTCAGGAAAGCCAGCCTGCAGGGAGAGCTGGAAGACCAGACTGCTGAACTGGCCAGGGCAAAGGAGAAGATATCTCTGGCCGGTGCCCAGTACGCCCAGCACCACCAGGACCTGGAAGAGGCCCGGGGCCTCCGGGAAGAGGCCAAGGCCCGGCTGGGAGACCTGATCAGGGAACGGGACCGGCTGCTGGACGTGACCCGGCGGGGGGGCCTGGAAAAGGAGGAGCTGGCAGCGGCAATTGATCAGGACTCGAACCTCCTGGCATCGGCTGATCACGAGTCCCTGCAGCTGAAGGAGGAGCTGTCGGGCCTCAACAGCCGGGCCATGGAGATGGAGAGGGACCGCGAGGACCTGGAGGGTGCCCGGCTGCGGCTCAAGCGCGAGATAGCGGAGTCGGAGAGGGCTCTTCAGAGGCTGCAGGGCGAGTATGCCAAGGCCGATGCCAGGCTGCGGGCAAGCGAGGAGCGATCAGGCTACAGCCGGGCTGTGGAGTCCATTCGCTCGGCCATCAAGAGACATATGCTGGAAGGGCTTTTCGGAACCGTGGCCGAGCTGGGGAAAGTCGACTCCCGATACTCTACTGCCCTGGAGGTGGCAGCCGGAGCCCGGCTGCAGAGCATCGTCGCCGATACCGACCAGGACGCAGCTCAGGCCATTGACTTCCTCAAGCGGTCCCAGGTGGGAAGAGCCACTTTCCTTCCCCTGAACAAGCTGGATGAGGGGCGGCTGCTGGCCAGGCCCCAGGGTGCAGGCATCGTCGACTACGCCCTCAACCTGGTCAAGTTCGACTCCAAATTTCAGTCCGCCTTCTGGTACGTATTCCGGGATACCCTGGTGGTGGAGAACCTCTCTCATGCCAGGGCGCTGATGGGCCGCTTCCGCATGGTCACGCTGGAGGGAGACCTGGTCGAGAGAAGCGGGGCCATGACCGGAGGCCATTACAAGTCCCGCATGAAGTTCGCGGCCGAAGAGAGCCAGAAGCTGATGCAGCTCTCCGAGGAGATGTCGGCCGCAGAGATGGAGAGGAAGGGCCATCTGGACCGGCTGGAGCGGGCCGAAGGGGAGATCTCCCGCATCAGCCGGGAGGTGGAGGAGCTAGACAAGGTCATATCCAAGAAGACCTTCCGGCTGGAGGAGCTGGAGGCTGCCCGGCCACGGCTGCAGAAGGCGGTGGAGGAGAGGCGGGAGCGGCTGGCGCAGATGGGGACCGATTCCCAGGGGGTTAAAGAGCGGCTGGACGGCCTTGAGAAGGAGATTGCATCTGAGGACGGAACTCTGCAGAGGTGTCTCTCCAGGATTGCGGAAGTCGAGCGGCTGCTGGAGGGCTCCGAGATTCCGGCCCTCACCCGCCAGGTCGAGGCGAGGGAGGCGGAGATGAAGCGTCTGAGGGAGAGGATCATGGAGATCGAGGCCGAGGCGCTCAAGGACTCTCTGCGGGAGGAGAGCCTCTCCCAGAAACTGCAGGAGCTCGGAGCCCGGAGGGAGGAGCTGGCGGCCGAGCGCGATAGTGCTCTGGAGAAGAAGCGACAGGCTGAGCAGGCCATCTCGGAGCTGAAGTCCAGGCTGGTGGAGTGTCAGGAGAGGGAGGTGGAGCTGGAGTCAGAGCTTTTGGGCCTGAAGGGAAGGAGAGGGGAGCTATTGGATCAGATCCTGGCCCATCAGAGGGAGGTAGACCGCCTGGACCGGGAGCACGAGCGGGTCGAGGCCCAGATCGCCGCTGCCCAGGCGGCGGCAGAGAAGGCCGGGGAGGAGGAGAAGGCGCTTCGGCTGGAGATTGAGGGCTGCGGCGTGGACCCGTCCCTTGAGCCGCCTACAAGCGAGACCGTGCTGCAGAAGATCTCCTCGCTGCAGAGGGCCATGAGCGATCTGGAGCCGGTGAACATGCTGGCCATAGGGGAGTACGACCGGGTGAAGTCCAGGAACGACCACCTGCAGGAGAGGAGGGAGACGCTCTCCCGGGAGAGGGAGGCGATAATCGACAAGCTGGACCGCTACGACCAGATGAAGAGGGAGGCCTTCTTGGCCTCGTTTACCGAGATCAACAAGAACTTCCAGGCCATCTTCCGCAGGCTGTCCAACGGCGAGGGCGAGCTGATCCTGGAAAATCCGGAGGATCCGCTCTCCGCCGGGATGACCATCAAGGCCCGGCCGGCGGGAAAGCCTTTCCACCGCCTGGAGTCCATGTCCGGAGGCGAGAAGAGCCTGACTGCGCTCTCGTTCATCTTCGCCATTCAGGTCTTCCGGCCCGCGCCCTTCTACGCCATGGATGAGATTGACATGTTTCTGGATGGGGTGAACGTGGAGCGGGTGGCCAGGCTGATCAAGGACATCTCGGCCAAGGCCCAGTTCATCGTGGTCTCCTTGCGAAAGCCCATGATCCAGCAGTCTAAGTACACGGTTGGAGTGACCATGCAGGAGAACAACCTGTCGAGCGTTACCGGAATTTGCACCGGCTGAGGTTAAAGTGACTGAAGAGGCTACCTTGGAGACGGAATCCGAATCCAGCCCCGAGATGCTCGGCGAGCCGGCGGAGGTGCTGGTGGAGCTGGCCCGGAAGGGAGACATCGACCCCTGGGATATCGATATCGCCCGCACTACAGAGAAGTTCCTGCATTACATCGACTCCCTGGAGAGACGAGACCTGCGGATACCGGCCAGAACCCTTCTTTACGCAAGCATCCTTTTGCGCATGAAGTCCGACTCCATGGAGAACATGGGCGAGGAGGAGCCTCCAGAGGAGCCGGAGCCCGATCTGGTCGAGGAGGAGGAAGAGGTCTTCACGGCAGAGAGCCTTCCTCGTCCGCCGGTGAGGAGGCACTCCAAGCGGCCGGTGACCCTCGATGAGCTGATAACTGAGCTCAAGAAGGCGGAGATGGTCGGCAGGAGAAAGGCCATGCGGGAGCGGTGGCCCGCTCCGGAAGAGAAGGCCCTGGACCTGTCCCACGAGGAGGGAATCGAGGACCGAATACGGGCCCTGGGGCCCTTCCTGGACGACATGTTCACAGAGAAGAAGCGGGTCACTTTCCGGGAGATCAACCTCCAGCCGGAGGAGCAGGTTATGGACTACGTCTCGCTGCTGTTCATGGCTCAGCGAAAGCAGGTGTGGCTGGAGCAGGAGGAGATCTTCGGAGAGCTGTTTGTGAGACAGCATCCGTAACCAATCTTTTGAAGCAATTTGGTGACCATTAGTGATTAGGCCTGCATAAAATTTATATCACATTTTTGTAACCATTGTTTTTGATTTAAGGAGCTTCGATGGCAAAGCTTATTAAAATTCATGAAATTGATGAGTTTTCTGGAATTAGAGGAATTCCGGATAGTGCAATTACTCAAGAGATAATATCTAATATCCGTGGCCTCGACGAGAAATCCGAACTAGAACCATTTATTAGAAACATTATATACGATCCAAATAATACACCACATGGACCGACTGAAATAGCAGATATCATCACGACCCATGTACACGTGAGGAACGAAAAGCAGCTAGCGGCATTCATTTTAAAGGGAAGAAGTTTTGATAAAGTAACCAGCAAAATTGTTACACATCAATTTGCAAAAGTAAGGCAAATAGCGGGATTGAATTTGATGATCCTAATTGCTGTGGGGGATATACAAGACGACGCACAAAGAGACTTTATTCAAGCAGCAATTGATGCAAAAGTCAATTATACAATAATAGATGCTCACGATTTAGCTCGGTTGCTTATCGGTTATGAGATAATCTGCCCTAAAGATGGAATACCCTTTGACGAGAAAGGCTGTTGCAGGAATGGCCATAGTCTTGACGATGGCGTTAAGATCGAGTTAAATGTCAGAGAAAGAGCCCGCTTTACCATTATCAAACAGAGAGATCTGAGTATTGGTGGAGCAAAGCGATATAGCGGGATCATTCTTCTTGATGCTCATTATACTAAAGATGTTAAAAAAGAAATGATCAAGGACGCAACAGGGAAACTGAAGAACAGTAATTATTATCGCAATGAGCAAACAAAGGCAAGATGGGGTATTCCAAAGCTCATGTTGTATGGTTATTTATCGCTTGTGATTTAGAAGATGTTAAAAATACTAATTGGCTATGTCAATCTTGTTGGATGGATCACTCAAAAAGAGATATAGTCCTTCCTCAACCATTAAATGGAAATGATAAATATGATGATATTGATATTCTTTGGAATGACTGTTATAAATCAACAAAAATTCTTATGGATTCAATGACGGCAATAAAAGAATGCCTGCTTAGGGCTATTGATCCTATTCTATCGGATATGGTTGATTTAGCGAAGTTTTGCATAGAAAATTTCAATAAATATATGAATGGAGTTACTTCTGAGGATGACTTTTTGCTGGTAATGCATGAGGCAGAGCCCAAAATAAGAAATTTATATAGTGAAGCTTGTAACATTCCTTTACCACCAGTAGATTGCAGCGATTATTATCAATTATGTCAGAATACTTTTGCTGATATAGATAATATGGCATTGTATTTCTCTGCGAAAGGGCTAGAAAAATGGGACAAACCAACCAGAAATATTCTCATGAAGATGTCCATGGATAATTTTTCTAAAAATATAAAACGAATCGAATTGGAAAAGAATAAATTAAATAGCTAGTATGGTCCATAACCTAACAAATTGACTTATCATATTTAGGAATCTACATCCTTAAAGGAGAAAAACCTCCAGCTAAGCCAGAAAAAGCTATCTTTAACAATTTCGCTTGAGCTGAGACTTATTTCTATTTCGGAGACCGAAACCTCTCTCTTATGCTTTTCTATGCCCGCCCATCAATTTTTGTTACGCAACTATCGGCGCCAGCGCATACTTGCTCGACCGATATCCGGATGAATAATAGTAGGGATAAGCTCCGCCATAAAAGGGATACTCAAACGGCGAAAACCCGTTCAGGTAGACCGGCTTTCCGGTGTTGGGGTCCATATAGAAAGAGATCTGCATGCCGATGTAGGGATCGATGTACGAATAGACCGGATATCCGGTGTTGGGATCGGTGTAGACCTGCCCCAGCCACCCCTGGCTGTAGTTGAGCGACTTCCAAACGTAGTAGGGGTCAGGAACCAGCGCTTCGTTGACGACCGTGCTTCCCTTAGGAGAGCCGCCCCAGGACCAGAGATCGTTCTGCAGGTTTTGATTGGATGTCTGCGGATTCTGGGCCTTAAAGGCGCTTATCCAATCAGCGCCGAACTCTCCGCCCACGCTCTGCGGCTGGCTGGTGCTCTGGGCATCGCACAAATGCGCGGAAACGAATACAAACAGCAAGACCAGCCCTGCGAGTGCAGCTTTCAATCCCGGTCCCTCCCAATCGCAAACCAATTCGAATCGATAAATACTTTTGTCCGTTGCATCAAAATAAAAATATAATTATAAATCAGCTAATTTCCGGAAACAGGTGTGATAGTACTGCTCGTCCCAAAGATCGTCGACCTCCTTCTGAATCATTTCGTTTATGCTGACGGAGTTGTACGCGCCGTTGAGATCGAAATAGGCCCGATTGCCCTTGACCAGCACATCTTTTCCCAGCAGCCACCCGTTCAGATCCATCATCAGGTAGGTGTAGCTGGCCGAGTTGAGGTCAGACGTATCGACACCCTCAAGGGTGACCTTCTCCTTGCCCACGAGAATGGTCGTTGGGTTCAGGACTTCGGTGATGGTGCCGCTCATATCGAAGCTCGAACTCGCCGCCATCGAGCTTGCCCCGGTCGAGGCCAGCACCTGCGGCGTGAAGAGCACTGCCAATAGCGACAAAACCAGCCCGCCCTTCAGAAGAGACCGGCCGGACAGCATGCAATTCCACCTTGAACGACTTGGATTTTTCATTTTCAGATCCTCCGCTCAGCAACCACCATTCAGGCTGTGGTCTGAGCAGCGTTACATGCCCACCTTTGCATCGAACGATATAAAATAATGCAGCAGAACGAACGGCGAAGAGGGCGGCGAGTCAATCGCCGGATATTTGCCGAAAAAGTGATTTAAACGTTCCTAATGGTTCCGTTTGGGATTAAACTCAATGATTGCGAGATTTACCAGAATCGAGAATATCGCGCCAGCGAATTGGGAAGGCGTAATCGCGCGGGGGTTGATGGGAGCTGATATGTCACCATAGGCCATCGCCGAGGCATAGACCAAGGCTGAAGCTTCGTTCCATAATCCGCATGCGCCAAAGGCCGGAGAACGAGACCGAAAAATCAGACCTTAGATCAGAATCTGTGATTCGAATGGATGAAGGGAAAAGGAAAAGGAAAAAGGAAATGGGAAAAGAGAGAACGGAGCCGCAAGGCGAGGGCGGCCTCAGGCCTCAGCAGAGGCATTTTATGCCGATTACCGATGCGAAGGCCGCCACGCCGATCAGCAGCAGTGAGACGTTGACGGCTGCATCATGGCGCACCTTCCACCGCTTCAGCGCGAACTTCGTGCTGATTAAGGCATGAACCAGGAAGATGGCGGCCAGGTAGACGTCCAGCTGGGTGTGTATCCACCGAGCCTGCTGTACAGACATGAAGATCCTCTCTGCCCAGGCGTATCCCGAGATGAAGAAGAGGACCATGAGAGCCAGCAGCACCCAGGCGCTGATCCTGTTGATCTTCAGCAAGTAGCGATTGATATTCCTATTCATGGTTCTTGATCCAGACGGTTCTGCAGATGGCTGCTCCATTTATTATGCAATTTGAAAGTGAAAAAAGAAAAACGAAGCAGCATCTAGGCTTTTTGCACCTCAACTGAGTCGAAGATCTTCTCTGTGGCCTCCCAGGGCAGATCGGATCCGATTACGCATACAGTAGCGCCTGATCCTCCATTCTGATCGGGGCTGTAGGCTACGATGTACATCTGGTCGTCACCCTGGCCGACTGTAGCCAGTGTGCCGTCCTGGCCGTCGATTGAATAAGGCTCCATCTGGACCTGAGACCTGCGAGGCATCATGTCGGCCTCGCTTATGCAGTGCTCCAGGCCGGTTGACGTGTCCTTATCGGAGATTGGCGTATCGAGTGGCTGAGAGGTGCTCATCTGATGAACCTCGATCTGGATTTGGCCTGATGCGCCGTCAAAGGTTATGCTGGCCGGGAAAATGGTGTACTGGAAGTCAGAGTTCCTGGGATCATAATCATGATCCAGCGAAGTGGGGCTTCCCACTTCCACGTTATAAGATCCCAGGCCGTCCAGATCCAGGGAAATTCGAGCATCTCCGAGATCCAATGTTTCGCCTGCCGCAAGGGAGACGGCCGATGCGGCGACCGTCAGACAGAGCAGGGCCATAAGTTTCAGATTCTTCATTAAAACCTCACTGGGATTTGATTCCCGAGCTTCTTTTTCGCTCACATCCAGGTATGCTGCGAACGATATAAAAAACCAGTAGCGAACGAACTTCTTTGTAATGTTGAATGAAAAAAGCCTGAGAAGCTCAGGAACAGCTAAAATCGTTCTTTTCTTGATGAAAACCCATAATATGGTTCTAATCTTGCATCCCGGTCCTGTTTGCGGGCCCTATCGGTACTATATCGATTAAGTCTGGTAGAGCGCTATTTCGGCAGAGGGGCGGGCGGTGTTGATGGTCTTTTTCTGCGAACATAAGATCGGCTCCTCGCTATTAAGTATGGGTGAACTTGAATCAAATTATTCTCTGTGTCTCCGCGTCTCTGCGGTCAACCGCGATGCTCTAGCCCAACCACAGAGACGCAGAGGCACAGAGGCTGTAATCTTTGAGGGCCTCACCCACACAATTCAGCGAAGAGCCATAAGATCATTCGGCGCTTTAATGCTCTCCTGATTTGGCATTTCCAGCTTGGTTGCGTGTTCACGCTTGGACCTGCGAGTCTGCGTCAATTGTGTCAAATAATTGTGACTCCAGGAATTCTCTATATGAGCACCGACGCGAGAAGATCTCATCACCACGAATCACGGGCGTCTTGCCAATCTTAGCTGGACCCTTGGCTGGACCGGGCCATCCGTTCGGTGAGGTTGGGCCAGGGTCCGGTCGAGTTAAAGTGCGCATGATTTTGATGCAGATCCTGTGCTCTGGCGATGGCCCTAAACTCGCTAACTTTTATATTTTGCCGGAAGAGATGAATTTTGGCCACCACCTTCCGGAATTTCACCGGCCAGGCCCTATTCGGTGCTATCTTGATGCTTCTTGGGCCCGGAAAGCTGCAGCGATATCCATCTCCTATTCATGTAGAGGTGTGCTGCCACCAGCACTGTGAAAATGATTCCATTGATTGCGTGCATGTTTGTCCATGTGACCAATGAAGCCTCGAATCGTCCGTGGTTGATCAGCCAAATCACTATCCCGATCGATAGCTGCAATATCAATACAATAAGCATCAGCGCGTTTGTCGCGAAAAGTCTTGTGTTCATAAACTGGGAACCTCAACACTTATTTTGGACGGAGAAATGTTTAAAGATTTCTGGTGAGCATTTATCAATCGCTAATCCATTGAATCGTTAGCGCAAAAAAAAACAGATAACCAGCTGTGCCCAATTTAGCGCCAACCGGGCTTCTCGCAGCTCGTTATGTCTGAGAAATATTTTTGTTTATATTTTTGTTTATTATCTCACTCACTAATTTTCTTCATCAACCAGGCCATATTCTGCCCCAGAACTTTCATGGTCTTCAATCCTTCGGGGTCGTTTTCCACATCCTTCTCCTCCAGCCCCATGCCAATGTTCCAGTAGCTGGAGCCCGGAATCACCATCTGGCTGATCAGGAAGAAGTGGTTGATCGAATCGAAGACGTGAATGGCTCCGGCTCTCCGGACCGCAACTACGGCCGCACCCACTTTATGTGCAAACATATCTCCGTTAGCCTTGGCCACGAAGCCGGCCCGGTCGATAAGGGCTTTTAGTTCTGGTGATAGGTCCGCAAAGTAAGTGGGGGACCCAAGGATGATTCCATCAGCTCTGACCATTTTGTCGATGTAGCTGTTGACCATATCTTCCTTCAAGGCGCACCTGCCGTCCTTCTTCTCAAAACATTTGTAGCAGGCAATGCAGCCCCGGATTGGACCGGTCAGATGAATCATCTCCGTCTCTATGCCCTCTTTATCCAGTTCGTCCAGGACATGGCCCAGAAGTACAGAAGTATTGCCTTCTCTTCTCGGGCTCCCGTTGAATGCGACTACCTTCATGTCATTACTCCTTTCAGGTCCGTTAGTCAGTTCAAAAGTGTTCGGGCGGCATCAACTGCCCGCCTCCTCTCCCACCGGGCGCAGTTTGATAAAAGCTTGCACGGCATCTCCTTCTGATAGTGAACCCGGGGCTGGCCTATCCTGACTCACCTTTTGCCAGCTCTTCTTACACTTCCACCAGCTTGTATCGGCTGCTTCCCAGGCCGATAGTTTCTGCATACTCGATCTGGTACAGCCCTTCTGTGTTCTCCCACAGTCCCCTGAATTTGTCTTCACCGGGATGAAAGTTCTTCTCGAGCATGGAGCCGCGAATTCCCGTCTGCCGGTTTACCAGATCGAAAGAGGCCTGGTCCAGCGCCACGGGATCAAGCGACGCCAGGATTCCAATATCGGGAACTATGGGCGCATCGCTCCAGGGCACACAATCGCAATCCGGTGTGATATTGGTCAGAAAATTGAAAAATCCGGTCCTGTCCTCTTTGCCCTTCACCGCGCCCAGAGCATACTCGACCATCCTCTCCACCAGGGGCCTGGCCTCGACCAGCCAGTCGAAATCCAGGGCGTGAACCGGACAGGTCCGCAGGCATTCGCCGCATCCACGGCAGAGCTGATAGTCTATGGAGGCGATCCTCTCCTCCACCCGGATGGCTGAGGCCGGACAGCTCTTCTCGCAGCTCTTACAGCCTATGCACAGCTCTCTGTTGAGCATCACCGCTTTGGCCGAGTGCTGCTCCGACTTTCCTGCCGCCGGAGCACAGCCCATGCCCAGGTTCTTTATTGCCCCGCCAAAGCCAAAGGGCAGGTGTCCCTTGAAGTGAGATACAACGATCATGCTGTCTGCGTGGGCGATCTCAGAAGCGATCTTCACCCTGTGAAAGCGCTTTTGGCCGATCTCCACCTCGCAGAAATTTTCGCTTCTCAGGCCGTCGGCGATGATTGCCGGACAGCCGGTGACCAGCTGGCTGAAGCCGTGCATAGCTGCTGTAGTCAGATGGTCTACCGCGTTTGACCTTCCCCCGCCGTAAAGGGTATTGGTGTCGGTGAGAAAGGGACGGCCGCCCATCTCCTTTATCCTGTCCGCAACGGGGCGCAGAAGAATGGGACTTACGAAACCTTAACTCCGCAATTTAGGGTATAATATCATCTTCTTCTTTGAATATCGCTATCATAATCTCCTTAGAATCGAAAACCATAAATTCATGTATACCCTAATAAACCATACATGGAAGAATGGGCAAA
>JABLXE010000007.1 GCA_013178225.1 Methanotrichaceae archaeon | reverse complement strand
AGTTCTCTTAACATGAGAAACTCCTCCCATTTCAGCATCAATACAGCCTTTGATTTGAAAATCAAAAGCTGTAGAGGTGGGCATTTTTATCCCGCCGAAATTGAGCACTTTTTGACCGCCTATGACAGTTGTATATCGCGGTCCTATAATAAGGTGACAGGGTTGTGCCCTATCTTCAGGAAAGCATTTATTCCAGAGGACAAATTGAGGTTTATAAAGCAGGAGATATAGCAAAGCAAAAAGTGTTCGCCCGCAGGCGAACAATATGCGGGGGACGGGATTCGAACCCGCGAACACCTACGTGACAGGGCCCTCAACCCTGCGCCTTTGACCTGGCTTGGCAACCCCCGCTCGAAAAGGGTTTATGGTTCGGCCGAGACTTTAAGACAGCTCGGCCAGCTTTCTATCCAGCGTCTCTGCCCTCTTCCGGATTCCATCTGAGGCCCTGGCCACCAGCTCCTTTACAGGCATGCAGCCGGAGGTCTCGATGCTGAGCACGAAAGAGTCCAGGACCGGAACAACCTTAATTGCTCCCGCATCGCACTCTTCTATGCAGAGCTTGCACAGAGAGCATTCCAGGATATTTGTAGCTTTCGCTCTGCCGTCTTCTAAGACCAGCACCTTTCGGGGGCAGACTTCCACGCACTTTCCGCAGCCGCTACAGTCACCGATCTCGATGGTAGGCAGATTCTTGTAGCCACACAGCGTGCCGCTCTGCCACTTGGAGTGCTCTCTGCCGGCGTGCTTGGTGGCATAGCCTTCAATTACCAGCTTCTCGCCTTCACCCAATATCACTATCGGTATCTTGTCAAAGGCCGGCTTAACTCCGGGGTCCGTGAACTGCAGATCGCGTGAATAGACCATCCCCGGCCCTTCGACCGAAAGCATGAAATCGACCCTGCATCCCGGACAGCCCTCGCCTCCACACTGACACTCCTCAGGCTCGGAGAACAGGTCCAGATCCTCGACCTGCAGCGGAATCATGCCTATCCTCAGCCCTATCTGCTCGTCGAACAGCACCGAGGTGTTGTCGTAAAGGCTGATCTCATCTATGGCCAGGGTGGGCACCTCGCTCATGCAGGCCCGGCGGAGTCCGTTGGCAAATGCGGCTGTCGCGCCGCTGAGGAGGAACCGGATCCGGTCCTCCTCAAGCTGAATAAGTTCTACCTTCAAACTTTACACCCTTCGACCCCTTTTTCCTCCAGCGGGCTTGGTGCCGTCGTGAGGTATGGGAGTCGCATCTTCAATCCGTCCAATTCTGAGTCCGGCTCGAGCCAGAGCCCTGATGGCAGCCTGTGCACCCGGTCCGGGTGATCTCTGACGGTTTCCGCCCGGTGCCCGTACCTTCACGTGCACTCCGGTAATGCCCTTAGACTTGACCGCTTCAGCGACCTGCATGGCCATCTGCATTGCGGTATAGGGCGAACTCTCATCCCTGGCCGCCTTGACCACCATGCCGCCGGAGATCTTGGCCAGGGTCTCGGCCCCGGTCAGGTCGGTGATGGTGATGATCGTGTTGTTAAAGGACGCAAATATATGGGCAATGCCCCACTTTCCTTCAGCCATTTATCCTTCCACCCTTGGAATTCTTGATGCCCTTTCCGGATGTCCTTCCTGAGCCATGGGCGAGCTTCTGTAGTAGTCGATGGTCATCTCCTCGCCGCGCCTTACCAGATAGCCGGGAACAGTCACCCTGCGCCCAGAAACCTGAATGTGGCCGTGGGTGATGAACTGCCTGGCCTGCTTTAAGGAGCTTGCAAGTCCCTGCCGGTAAACCTGAGTCTGAAGCCTTCTCTCCAGGATGTCGGTCATCTTCATGGACAATATGGCGTCCAAATCTCCTTCTTCCTTCATCATCCCAAATTTCTTAAGCCGGTTCAGAATGGCATCTGCCTCAGGAGGGGCTTCGCCAACCGATACCGCAGCCAGCATCTTTCGGCTGGCCTGTCTGTACTTGCGCAGAGTTGCCTGAGCCTTCCACAACTCTCTCTTGTTGCGCAATCCATAGGCCTTGACCAGCTCGACTTCCTGGGCGATCCTCTCCGCCTGGAAGGGGGTCTTGGGCCGGTCGTACATCTTTCGGCTTTTTCCTGGATATCCCATGACAACCACCCTACTTCTTGGCTGGTGCAGCCGCTGGTGCCGCTCCTTCCTTCTTTCTGCTCACGCCGACGATGGCTCCGGTTCTTCCGGTAGACCTGGTGCGCTGGCCTCTCACCCGCAGTCCGCGCTCGTGTCTGATGCCCTTATAGCTCCTCATCTTCTTCATGAGGTCCAGATCCTCGCGGCCGATCATGGTCAGATCCATGGCCATGACGTGTTTGTCCTGTCCAGTGGCAATATCCTTGCGGCGGTTCTGCATCCATACCGGCAGGATGGTGTTGGCGTTGTCCACGGCTTTTCTCAGGTCTTCGATCTTTTCATCAGGTAGCATGCCCAGGATGGCATAGGGGTCAACTTTTGCCTCATTGGCGATAATTCTCGCGCATCTGCGGCCGATGCCCTTTACGCCGGTCAGTGCCATGTGGACCTGTCTCTTTCCTTCCAGGTCCGTATTTAAAATACGAACTATGTGCTTGAGCTCTTCGGCCTCTTCGGCCTTAGGCTTGGGCTTGCCTTCAGTCTTCTTGGGTTTTTCCTTAGCCACTAAATTCCTCCAGAGTCTTTATCGATCCTCTGGAGCAGCCCCGGCTTTCGCCGGCGCCGCCCTATCTCCACATCGCGGGGCGAGTTTCGATTGAACCAGTAGGAAGACACGCTGCTCATACATAAGACTTATGATCTGTGCTATGCAAAGCCTGACGTTCGCTACAAAAAAACGCAAACCCATAATCCCCACAATCATCATCTGCACTGCTATGATGGTCAGTATCAGGCCCATCAGCCTGGACACGACTTTGATCGGGTCCGGCCTCAGCAGAGATATGAGCTTCTCGGAGTAGATCAAAGCCAGGTTAGGTCAGCAGACAGACGAAGCCAAAGACACCCACTACCACTGCTACGTGCGGTGGGGAGGAAACGGCAGCGGTAAAGGAGATGGCGGAGGAGATCGGGCCCGGCCCGTCCAGGATCGGGACTGCCAGGAGAGATATGGCCTTGCGTCATCGTACCCGCCCGTCCCCTCATCTGAGGAGGGAATATCTGAGGAGGGATGGTAGCATCCTGGACTCGCGGCCGTGGGGGAGCTGATATCCCACCAGAAACAGCAGAATTCCCCCTGCTATCTGGAAGGCCTGGATGGTAATCCCAAACATTCTAAAAATAATCCCGCTAAAGATCACGAACACTGACACCATGTGAAGGCGAATAACACCGACTTCCGGGCGATCCTGCCCTTCTCAATGTCTGTGTAGCCCTCCACAAGGCCTATGAAAATGGGCGCGTTGCCTTGTGGGGTTCATTATTGCGAAGAACCCCATCAACACCGTTATGCGGAAGGCATACAGTCCGTTCTATCGGCGCAACCTTCAAAGACTGATGTCAGCTCCGAGATGTGCCATCTCCTGGAAGAAGCCGGGGTATGATACATCCACGGACTCTGCAGTATCTATGCTGGTATCACCGGCAGCCAATCCTGCAACCGTGAGAGCCATAACTATCCTGTGATCATGGTGGCCGTGAACTGTTGCGCCGTGCAGCTTTCCGCCTACGATTTCGAGGCCGTCAGGCCTCTCCTTTATGTCAGCACCCATCTTTGAAAGCTCGACTGCCATGGCATGCAGGCGGTCCGTCTCCTTGTGGCGAACGTGCTCGGCGTTGTACACCACCGTCTTCCCCCTGGCTAAAGCGCCCAGGACGGCAATGGTTGGCACCAGGTCCGGCGTCAGGCTGGCGTCCACCTCCACGCCCTCCAGATCTCCGCCTTTCAGGTGCAGATCGCCCGACTCGCGGTTCCAGACGACCTCTGCCCCCATCCGCCGGAGGATCTCAATGATTGCCGCATCTCCCTGCCGGGAGGGCAAAATCCCCTTGACGGTTACCTCCGATGC
The DNA here is from genome assembly GCA_013178225.1 of Methanotrichaceae archaeon. Taxonomy (GTDB): domain Archaea; phylum Halobacteriota; class Methanosarcinia; order Methanotrichales; family Methanotrichaceae; genus JABLXE01. The sequence goes on along the minus strand of JABLXE010000007.1, from coordinate 152,840 downwards.
GGTTACTGCTGCCGCGGCTAACGGATATGAGGCCGACGAGAAGTCTCCGGGAACGGTGAAGCTGCGAAGGTTGTAGGTCTGTCCTCCAGCCACGAAGAAGTCCTGAACTCCGGCCTCCACCTTCAGCCCGGCATCTCCCAGCATGTCCACGGTGATCTCGGCATAAGGGCGGGACTTCAGCTCGCCCTCGATCACGATATGCGTATCTTTTTCGGCCAGCGGAGCGGCGATCAACAGAGCGGAGAGGAACTGGGAGCTGACCCCGCCGTTGAGCCTGGCAGTACCTCCTTTAATCTTTCCCCGGACCACCAGCGGAGCGCGGCCGTTGCCGCGAATGGAGAAGGCCTCTGCACCCAGGTCGTTTAATGCGCTGAGAAGGGGACCGTTGGGCCGGGTTCGGATGGAGGCGTCACCGGTGAGAACCGCCCCCTCGGTCAGGGCCGCGACCGCCGAGCAGAAGCGGAGCGTGGTACCCGAGTTGAGCACATTGATTACGTCCTCCGGAGTACGGGGATGGCTGGATACACCCTGGATGACCACCTCCTCATCCATCAGCACCCGGGCCCCAAAGGCCTCAGAGGCTGCAATGGTGGCCCTCGTATCTGCGGAGATCAGCGGACGGGCTACGGTTCCGCCAGGTCCCAGGGAAGTGATCAGTATGGCCCGGTGGGTGTAGCTCTTGGATGGCGGGGCATAGACCTCGCCGGAGATGGTGGACCTTTCAACTGAGGCGATCATGAATCAAAAGAGATCTGGCAAGTATATGAATTATGGGCCTGGCAGTCCTTTTGATTCTTTTTTAGCGCTTGTGGCCCTCAGAAGCAACTCCGGCAGGCAAGATTGATGAAAATAGAGAAAAAGAGGGCAGGCCCCCACTCTCCCACCCGTTTCTGCCGTTTCCTATTACGGCATTTGACGTTTTACGTCATAAGACGAATATATACTTTGCGGGTGTCGTGATAGAAGTAAGACGATAGAGGTAAGACGATAGAGGTAAGACGATAGAGGTAAGACGATAGAGGTAGATGACAGAGGTTTGATAGATCAATAAAATGCGTTCCAGTCTCAGTTCTGGGATTTCAGTGCCAGACTACACCAGCCGCCAGCTGGGCGGCCTCTTCCGGAGCCAGCTCCTCAGCCCTCTTGTCCAGGAGGGCTGCCGGAAATGAGGCCAGACTCTCCCTGCAAGCTCCTCCCGCCTCCAGCGCCTTTCGCACCTTCTTGCGGCGGTGGCTGAACAGCCGTTCCGCGAGAAGCATGAACTCCTTTGCCCCTATATCGTGATCTCTGGGAAGAAGCTTTACCACCACCGAGTCCACATTGGGAACCGGCAGAAAAGCAGATCGATGTACGTGCTCGACGATCTGAGCGGAGGCAAGATAGCCCACAACCATGCCCATCCGGCCGTAATTCCCGCCCCCGGGCCTGGCGGTCATCTTCCGCCCGAACTCCCGCTGGTACATCAGCACCGCCAGATCGAAGGGCCTGGACAGGAGCCGGTAGGTCACACGAGAGGAGATCTGGTAGGGCAGGTTGGAGACCACCTTGTTGTATTCAGGCAGCTCGACCTTCAAAGCATCGCCGGCGATCACATCCACGTTCTCGAACCGCCCCTCCAGACAAGCAGCCAGATCAGGGTCGACCTCTACGGCGTAAACCCGGCCGGCCCGAGATGCCAGGGCCTCGGTCAGATTGCCGGTTCCGGGCCCGATCTCCAGCACCCGGTCTTCTGCCTTCAGCTCAGCATGAAAAACTATTCTCTCAATCACCTTCTGGTCGGTCAGAAAGTGCTGCCCTTTGCGCTTCATTTCCGGCGCGGCTCAGTGGTGAAGACCCGGTACTTGATGCGGTCATCCATGAGCTCGTCTTCTACCCGTTTGGCTATGAGCTTCTCAGGGTTGTGTATCCCCTTGACCCGCTCGGTCAGATCCTTGAAGTCCTTGAAGGGGCCCTTCTTGCGCTCATTTAAAATCGACCACATGAGTTTCTTGCCTATTCCGGGCAGAAGCTCAAGGGCATGCATCCTGGTGGTGAGAGGGCCCGCCTGGTTGAAGAAGCGGATGAACCTGGCCTCGTTTTCCAGCACGATCTTCTGGATGGCGAAGGGAAGCTCGACCTTGGAGCTGTTGGTCAGATCGGCGTAATCGATTCTGCGGTTGACGTGGTCGATCACGCTCCGCTCTCCCGTGCCGATGTAAACCTTGTCGCCAATATTGGGAACCACTCCCTCCTTGGGAGTCATCTCCATAAGCACGAAGTTGGTCTCGCCTACAGCCTGCGTCATGGGTTGTTTCTGGTAGCTTCTGGGGTCGGGCGAGCGTCCGTAGGGAAGAAAATCGACTATGCGAGCTACTTCCTCTTTCTTTGGAGGCCTCCCCTCACCCATGGCTCCTTACCCCCTGAAAACGATATCTAAAATTCGGTCCAGCTCTTCTTCGCTGAGCGTGAACCTTTCCTTGGCGTACACCGCCCGCAGCTCGTCGCGGTTGACGGGCCTGATGTCTGCAATCTTGACCGCTATTTCGGTGGTCATCTTTTCCAGCTTCATCAGCTCCTCCACCATCCGCCGGTTCTCCTCGCCGGTTCCGTGGGCGAAGATCTCTGCGTGTCTGATGGCGCGACGAAGTTCGTATCCGAGTTCTTCCTCGTCCGCCCGCCGCTCTTTGATTTGGTCGAGGAGTTCCTTGACCTCTGCGAGGGTCAGGATCTCCTCCTGCAGGATATTTTTGACAATCATTCTTTTTTCTACTTCTGGGCGATCAGGTGTTCAGGCAGAGTGATAAGCGTCTTGGTCGAATCGCCGTCCGTGATCTTCAGGACGAAAGCCCGTCCCCTCTTTCCGACGACTTCCCCTGTCCGGCCGTGAAATCTCGGGTGCGGCATGCCCTTATGTTTGCTGGGATCGATAAGCACGTGCACTTTGGCGCCAGGCTCGAATTCCTGAATCGCCCTCACGACGGGCGAGATCCCCCTGGCTCTAACGCTCTTGCTCAGCTTATCTCTGGTCTTTTTGCGCATTCCATGATGATGTGCCATTTGATTATCCACCTACATCTATTACATCTAACTCTACGACGACCGCGTCAACTCCAAGGGCGCTTGCAAGGCTCGGCCTGGTTCTGCCGCCATCTCCGGAGATCAGCTCCTTGATATACAGCCCGCTATCGCCTCTAATGGTTATCCTGGCCAATCGGCCTGAAACTTCAGCCAGATCTGCGCTATATACTTTTCTCACCCGGACCTTGTCTGCTCGGCGGTGAGATACGCGAGTTGGTGTCTGTTGATCGATTGAACCTACCAATTCTTTCAGGACTGATTTAAGCTTTTCTTCAGGGATCTCCGATTTCAACTCCACCAGGGCAGAGTAGGTCTTCTCGAAGGGCCCTTCCTTCAACCTCTCTACAGTCTTTTGATCCGCGAGCGAAAGCTCATGCACCTCCACCTTTCCCTCTGCCCGGCGGTTGATCTCCACCTCCAGCCGGGAGAGGTCGATGGTGCGCACCCGCGGCCGCACCGCCTCCACTACAAAGGGCCGGCCTGTGCCCAGCATGCGGGCGTCGATGTCTTCGCGACCCGCGCCGTGAAAGACGGTATCTTCTGCCTCTGCAGCCTCAATTGTTGCCGGCCGGATCAGCTCGTCCACCGATTCCTGGTACATGCGTCCCGTGCCACCACAGCGCTCGCAGCCCCGGCCGTGGCAGACCCGGCAGGGCCATCTGGTCTGAGGTATGCCGCGAACCAGCTTCCTGTAGCGGCCGCGGATATAGAGCGACGCCACCTGCAGCTCCGCCTGGCTCCGGTCGAGCAGCAGGTGCACCACCACATCGGGATGCTCGAAGTCGGTCTTCCTGCCGGTCCTGGCGGCGATCAGCTTTCCCACCTCTCGGTTCAGCTCGGACTTGAAGGGCTCGGCGCTCCCCGAGCCGCCGTCGGACAAAAGCAGCTCCTCGTTCTCGGCCAGAAGGCCGCTCATGCGGGTTCCTACCAGAAATGTGCTGTACTCCAGACCCTCAAGCGCTGCTTCTGCCCTCTCCGCCCAGGCATCCAGGCTCTCTCTCCTCATCTCTCCCAGGCAAACCCAGCATCTCTCGTCCTCCTCTCCCTTGCGGCCCAGGGACAGGCGGGCGCTCTCAGAGGAGGGTGCCAGATCCTCCAGCAGCTCCCGGTCGTTTTGACTGGAGGCCTGCATGGCCAGGACCGTCTTGACGGCCCGTCCCCGCTCGATGTTGGTGAGGCCCGTAGACAGCATGGCGAACTGGCGGCCGAGACAGCTGTCGCAGATGGGGCCCAATTTCACGATCCTCTTTGCCGTATCCAAGATCGGATCATTGTTGTCTTCTGAACTCATAATGACTCTTCAGTCTGCATTGGGTCAAGCTCATAGTTTATTTAGATGATGCGAACAAGCTTGCTTGAAGGGAGGTGCCGATCCAGGCTGGCGGATCGCCTAAAGCTTGCCTCTCCAAGACCTCTTTTCAAAATTGGCTGAAAGTAGGCCCTTTTGATCTCGGATTCTCGAGAAACCCCGTTCACGGCATCCTTCAGCGTCCTTCTATGCCCTTCACTTCGGACTGCATCTGCCGGACCTGCAGGGCTTCGGGTCCTCAGAGAAAAGCCCTTGTGTCCAGCATCCAGTTCACCAGCACTATGCAGTGGTCGGCGTGCAGGCTGACCGGCCCGACGGAGATCCGCTCAGCGTGAGCATGCTCGATCATGGCTTCCTCCTCCTCGGTCATGCCCAGGTGATCGCCCAGGATGAAGACTGCGTCTTCCTTCAGACACTGGCAGGTATTTGCATCCGCTCCGTCTTCCCGCAGGTAGAAGAGTTTCGCATCCTGAAAATCGAAAAGCAGCTCAGCTAAGCCGCCTGAGCGCACGAAAATTCCGGGCGTGGATCTGGTCCACTCCGGCCCGGCTACAATTGCCAGGGCCTTCTTCAGAAGAGCGGCTGTGGTCCTCTCGTCGGGATTCAGGTGCCTCAGCTGATCTCCCATAAGGCGCAGGGTCTTGGGAGCCTCACCTCCCAGCAGAACCAGAAAAACCTGCACATCGCGGCGGATTCCGTGCGACAGGACGAAGGCGGAGTTGATAGACCGGCACAAAATGTCCATCCGGCCTGAGGTGCCAGGGAGATCTTCAAGCGAGAAGTCGGGAGTGGTCACGGCCTTGTGGCCCACGACTATGAAAGTGCGCATGACCGCTTTCAAGAGAGCGACGAATACATCCTTCTTTCGTCCAAAGGAATATAACCATTAACTCCAACCTTGCAACCGAGATGATTCGTTTCATATCCCTGGACATGGACGGAACCCTGGTCAACTCCAGGTTCGTGGACCTGGTGTGGATGGAAGGAATGCCCCGGATGTACGCGGAGCGGCAGGGCCTGGGCTTTGAAGAGGCCAAAGAGTACGTTGTATCCGAATACATGAAAATTGGAAGCGACCGCCTGGAGTGGTACGACATGCAGTACTGGCTGGACAGGTTCGGCCTCAAGGCCAGCAAAGGCGAGCTGCTAAGCGCCTACGAGGACCACGTGGAGCCCTACCCTGAGGTGCAGGAAGCCTTAGAGCTTCTCTCCGAGCGCTTTGAGCTGGTGGTCACCTCCAACGCCGCACGAGAGTTCATAGATATCGAGCTGGAAGGCTTCCACGATTACTTCCGCGAGACCTTCTCTGCCACCAGCGACTTCCGGGAGGTGAAGAAGTCGCCTCTGCTCTATGGAGCGGTATGCAGGGCCCTTGACGCCCGGCCCTTCGAGGTGCTGCACATCGGCGACCACTATGATTACGACTACGAATCTCCCCTGCAGGCGGGTCTTGATGCCCTGTTCCTGGACCGTGCCGGCAAGCGGAGCGGCAGCGAAGTGGTGGGCGATCTCCGGGAAGCGGTGGAGCTGATCTGCGGCTGTGCCTGAACCGGCCCCTGGTGATAGCCATAAATAGGGCCCGGCAGAACTTCAACTTATGAAAAAAGACTCCCGGCTGATTCTGGCTCTGGACGTGACCTCCTCTGACAGGGCCATCTCTCTTGCCAGATCGCTGAACGAATATTTCGATGCCATTAAGATCGGCTATCCCCTCATCCTCTCTTCCGGACTGGATGTGGTGCGTGAGATCTCCTCATTTTCTCAGGTCATCGCCGACCTGAAGGTTGCCGACATTCCCAACACCAACCGGCTGATATGCGAGGCCGTTCTTTCAGCAGGTGCCGGCGGGCTCATCGCTCACGCCTTCACGGGAAGAGACTCTCTAGAGGCCTGTGCCGACTGCGTCGGGGAACACGGTGCCGACCTCTACGTGGTGACGGAGATGAGCCACCCAGGGAGCCGGCAGTTCATGGCGCCGCTAGCCCTTGACCTGGCCCGTCTGGCGGCGCAGGTGGACGCTGCAGGCGTGGTCGCCCCGGCCACCCGGCCGGAGAGGATCAGCCTCATCCGTTCGGCCATCGGCTCAAGGACGATAATTTCCCCCGGTGTTGGCGCGCAGGGCGGCTCGGCAAGGGAAGCACTGGATGCCGGAGCCGACTATATAATTGTAGGAAGATCGGTCCTTCAGGCAGAGGATCCCCGCGCCTACGTGAAAGGCCTCCTGTCCCAGATGCGCTGATCCCGGCTGTTCAAAACTTTTCTATACTTTTAGCTGATAATGAATTAATATGATAGTTGCAGATTTCAGCATTGTGCCCATGGGTTCGGGAACCAGCGCCTCGAAATACGTGCGAGCGGTGCATCAGGTTCTGGCCGATGCGGGGGTGACGTTCGTCCCCGGTCCCATGTCCACGGCCCTGCAGGCCGAGAGCCTGGAAGCGCTCTTCAAAACCGTCGAGGCGGCTGATCAAAGGCTTGAGCAGATGGGTGTCCAGAGGATGATCATCAACATCAGGATCGACCACCGCAGGGATAAGGAAATATCCATCGACTCCAAGCTGGGCTCGGTCCGGATCGAAGCCTGAAGATCTAATTAAAATTAGTTTATTTAATTATATTATTTACATTCTCATTGCAGAGCTCTTTTTAGGTTTTATGAATTTTACATACGTATTATGATAATAGAAAAAAGTTGTCCTGCAGCAAACATTAAATGGTGAGTGCTTGCCGCAACTTCCAGCTAAAAATTAATAATTCTGACAGTTCCTAAGCAAATTTAGGAACATAGAAATGAATATTAATGAGAAACCTAAATGAGGAGACAAAGGATACCTACGGATAGTTATTTCGATGAACGGCTTCGAATCCAAGCAAAATTTTAATGAGATAACCTCGAAGGAAAAGGCTTTGCCCCGGCATGGCCAAAGCCAGCCCGATATAGCCGGGGCTGCAGGCGTCTTGATGCCAGGATCAAATGAGCCGGAAACACCCCGGCTGAAGGCAGCCGGCAGATTCGAGGCCATGGCGGAGAATGCCCCCTTCGGATTGCTTATGGTCGATTCTTCAGGCGCCTTCAACTACATCAATCCAAAATTCAGAGAGATATTCGGCTATGACTTAAGAGACGTCCCCAATGGAAAGGTGTGGTTTCATAGGGTTTATCCCGACCAAAAATACAGGCAAGAGGTGATATCCGCCTGGGTTACCGATCAGAAGGGCTCCCGGCCCGGAGAAAAGCGGCCCAGAGTCTTTGTCGCTACCTGCAAAGACGGATCGAAGAAGATCATCCGATTCGTGGCTGTGGGCCTGGAGACCGGCGAAGACCTGGTCAGCTGCGAGGACATAACGGAAAGCAAAAAGGCTGAGGAAGCCCTGCAGCAGAGCGAGAGACGCTATCGTCTCCTGTTTCAATCAACGCCGGTAGGCGTTTTTCACTATGATCTCGATCTCCACATAACCGACGTCAACAGCCGTTTGGTCTCCATATTTCGATCCCGGAGAGATCGCCTTCTCGGGTTTGACCTCAGAATGCTGGATGACCAACGAGCACTTCCGGCATTGAAAGCCGCTCTGCAGGGCGCCGAAGGGCTCTATGAGGGACAATATCACGCCACCACCGGCCCGGCAGAGATTTGGACAACTATGCATACCGCTCCCCTGAGAAACAGTCGCGGGGAGATCGTGGGCGGAATCGGGCTGGTGGAGGATACAACTGATCAAAGACGAAAAGAGATGATGCTTGCCAAATCAGAGGAAAAATACCGCGATTTGGTGGAAAACATCAGCGATATAATCTTTTCACTGGACGAAAATGGCCTCATAACCTTTATCAGCCCGGCGGTGAAGGGGATCTCGGGATACGAGCCCTCGGAGATCATCGGCAGGAGATTTTCCGAATTTATCCTTGAGGACGACCTGCCTGTGGTTCAGGATGGTTTTAAGAGAGCCTTCTCAGGCAGCGGCCTGCAGGGGCCGGTTCAGTTCAGGATCCGCAATCATCAGGGACGGATTCAGTGGCTGCAAAGCTCATGCCGTCCCGTTTTCAAGGATATGCGTGCAGCAGGCATCCGCGGGACGCTGACCGACATAACCGAACGAAAGAAAGCGGAAGATGAACTCTTCGAGGCTCATCAGCAGCTCAAAGACATAATCGAATTCCTTCCGGATGCCACTTTCGTCATCGACCGAGACAAGAGGGTAATTGCCTGGAACCGCGCCATGGAAGAGATGACTGGCGTTGGAAAGGGAGAAATGCTGGGCAAAGGCGACTACGCCTACTCCCTGCCGATTTACGGCAAGCTCAGGCCGATGTTGATAGATCTTCTGGGACAAAGCAACTCGGAGATCGAATCTCAATATAGTTATTTCGAACGAAAAGGGAACATCGTCTTTTCGGAAGGATATGCGCCTCTGCCATCGGGAGAGGGACGTCACCTTTGGGCCAAGGCTTCACCCCTCTTCGACAAGGATGGCCACCACATAGGCTCCATTGAGTCCATCAGGGACATCACTGAGTCGCGGCGAACTCACGATCAGCTGGAAAGAGCGGAGGCCAGGTATAAGGCGCTGGTAGAGCAGATTCCGGCCATTACCTATACCGCAGCCCTCGATAAAGCCAGCACCACACTGTTTATAAGCCCTCAAATTGAGCCGATACTCGGTTTTTCTCCAGAGGAATACAAGGCAGATCCCGACATTTGGCAGAAGAGGCTTCATCCTGAGGATCGCGAACGCGTTTTAGCAGAGCTGTCTTCCAGCCTGGCAAAGGACGGCCATTTCAAATCGGAATACCGAATGATTGCCAAAGACGGTCAAGTGGTGTGGTTCTGCGATGAGGCAGCGGTAGTCCGGGATGCTGCGGGAAGGCCGCTTTTCCTGCAGGGGGTCATGATGGACCTGACCGAGAGAAAGGTGGCCGAGGACGCATTGCGAAAGTCTGAGGCGGAGAAGGCTGCCATTCTGAGCGGGCTGAAGAAGGTGGCGGTCGAGTATCTCGATCCTCAGATGCGGGTGGTCTGGGTAAACGGCGCAGTGCAGAAGCATCTCGGCCTCTCCGAGGATGGGATCAAAGGGAGGTGCTGCTATGAGATGATCTACGGCCTGAAGCAGCCCTGCCATGGTTGCACTGCCGTCAGGGCTCTGTGGACCGGCAAGTCGGAAGAAGGAGAGCTGGTGACCCCCGACGGGTTAACCTGGCTGTCGAAGACCAGCCTCATCAGAAATGCAAACCAGGAGATAACCGGAGCCGTTCACTGCGCGGTCAACATCAGCGATCGCAAGAGGGCAGAGCGCGATCTGAAGGAATCCGAGCGCCGCCTCTCAGATATAATCAATTTTCTTCCGGATGCCACCTTTGTAATCGACAAAGAAGGCAAAGTCCTGGCCTGGAACCGGGCCATAGAGACCATGACCGGAATAAAAGCCGAGAAGATGATCGGCAAAGGAGATTATGAGTACTCGCTTCCCTTTTATGGCCGCAGGAGGCCGATTCTGATCAACCTGGTGTGCAAACCGGACAGGCAGTTCGAAGATCGTTACGAGAACATTGAGCTGCTTTCCAACGGAACCCTTGCCGGCGAGGCCTACATGCCCAATATGAGAGGAGGCGAAGTCTATCTCATGGGAACCGCATCAGCGCTCTACGACTCGGAAGGCAATTTCTGGGGGGCAATCGAATCCATCCGGGACATAACCGAACGGAAAAAAGCTGAAGACAGCCTGAAGGTTGCCAGGGACCGGGCTGAGTCGGCCACAAAGGCAAAATCCGAGTTCCTGGCCAACATGAGCCATGAGATCAGAACGCCGCTTAACGCCATAATCGGCATGGCGGGACTTCTTCTGGACTCCGACCCGAACCCCGACCAGCGGGAAGGGCTGGAGATCATTCGCGATAGTGGGGATATGCTGATATCTGTTATCAACGACATCCTCGATTTCTCCAAGATCGAGCAGGGCAAAAAGGAGCTGGAGAGCGTCCCGTTTGATCTATCAAACTGTATCAAGAGCGCGATGGCCCTCCTGGCCAGAAAGGCGGCGCAGAAGGACCTGGCCTTGAAGCGGGAGATCGACTGTAATCTGCCGAAAAGTTTCGTTGGGGATAGCAGCAGTCTGCGTCAGGTTCTGGTAAATCTGATCAGCAATGCGGTTAAATTCTCTGAGCAGGGGGAAGTGAAAGTGGCGGTCTCCGGCAGCAGGATTGATGAAGACAGATACGAGCTGCTGTTTAAAGTCGCGGACACAGGCATCGGAATTCCACCGGATCGAATCGGAGGGCTCTTCCAGCCGTTCAGGCAGCTGGATATGTCCACTACCAGGAAATACGGCGGGACGGGCCTGGGTCTGGCCATCAGCAAGAAGCTGGTTGAGCTGATGGGCGGAAGGATATGGCTTGACTCAGAGGTGAGAGCGGGAAGCACATTTTACTTCACAGTGGTGATGAGAGCCTCAAAACCCGCTGAAGCGCCCGAAGTGTCCGTGGAGCCGAAGAAGGACGGAGGCCGGAGCGAGAACTTCGGCAAACTGTCGATGCTGCTTGCAGAGGACAATTCCGTCAACCAGAAGGTAGCGCTGAAGATGCTAAAGAAGCTTGGAATCCAGGCCGATATAGCCACCAATGGCCAGGAGGTATTGCATGCTCTGGGGAAGAAGAAATACGACGTGGTCTTCATGGATGTGCAGATGCCTGAGATGGACGGGCTGGAGGCAACAAGAGTTATCAGACAGCGCTGGCCGCAAAAGGGACCTTATATAGTAGCCCTCACCGCTCACGCCCTCAAGGAGGATCGAGTCCGGTGTCTGGAGGCAGGCATGGATGACTACATCAGCAAACCCGTTAGGATGGAAGAAATAATCTGGGCCCTGGAGAGGTACTCGCTTCTGCAACACGGTGGAGGTTGAAAAAGAGCTGGGATAGCTCAAAAATAGCAGCAAATAGCAAACTAAAAATACGGTTAATAGGTTAGAATCCTAAATAGGAGGGGTCGAAATATCAGAGGTTGCTGAGAAATTGGGCGAGGCGATTGACCGGAACGTGCTTAAAGACTTGGCCGATCTTCAGGAAGAGGGGGAACCGGATATAGTCGAGGATATAGGCGGCATTTTTCTCGCTCATGCGCCCGCGAAGATCGATGCCATAGCAGAGGCTGCATCCAAAGGTGACCTCAAGGTCCTGGAACGCGCTGCCCACAGCCTCAAATCGAGCAGTGCTTATGTGGGAGCAATGAGGCTCTCTGCCATGTGCAGGGAACTGGAGGAACGGGCACGGTCCGGCTCGGTGGATGAGCCAGCAGCCAAAGCCGAACTGCTCAGGCAAGAGTTCTTGCGTGCCAAGGCCGAACTGGAGCAGGAGATCCAACGCCGCAAGGTCAATGCACGGCGCTCTTGACCTCATCCACTATTTTGTCCAGGATGCTTTTTTCCCCTTTCTCAGGCTGCCTCTTCTCGCCAAATTCTGCTGCCAGCTCTTCCAGCAGCTCTTTCTGACGGGGCGTCAGCGAGGCCGGGGTTTTGACGTTCACCTTGACGTGCAGATCGCCGGTGCCCAGTGAATGCAGCCTGGGCATGCCCTTTCCACGCAAGCGGAAGATCGAGCCGCTCTGCGTTCCCGGTGGTATTTTTATCCGGGCCTTGCCGCTTAATGTGGGAGCTTCCACCTCTGCACCGAGAGCGGCCTGGGTGAAGCTGACAGGCATCTCGAAGAACAGGTCGGAATCCATCCTCTGGAACTTGGAATGGGGCAAAATATTTATGAAGACGTAGAGATCGCCGGGCTCGGAGCCTGCCTCTCCGGCCTCTCCCTGGCCCTGCAGCCGCAGATGCTGGCCGTCATCGACGCCTGCCGGAATCCGGACGTTTATCTTTCTGGTCCGCCTGACCCTGCCCGAGCCGCTGCAGGTCTCACAGGGAGTGGTGACGATCTGGCCCCTTCCGCCGCATTTGCTGCAGGTGGTCTGAGCGATCATCTGCCCGAAGGGCGTGTTCTGGGTTCGGGTCACCTGGCCGGTTCCGTGACAGTTGGGGCAGGTCAGGGGGCTGGTTCCGGGCTTGGACCCGCTGCCCTTGCAGGTTGGACATTGCTCGCTTCTGGGAACCTCGATGGTGGTCTCCAGGCCGGAGGCAGCCTGCTCCAGGGTGAGGTTTAGGTCATACCTCAGATCCCGTCCTCTGGCCGGGCCCCGCCTGCGGCCTCCACCGCTAAAGAACATGTCGAAGATGGATTCGCCGCCGCCGAAGCCGAAGCCCCGCAGCAGGTCCTCGAAGTTTACGCCCCGGAACAGGTCCTCCTGGCTGTACTGGCTGTTGATGCCGGCATGCCCGAACTGGTCGTACTGTTTACGCTTATCCGGATCGGAGAGGACCGCATAGGCCTCCGAGATCTCCTTGAACCGTTCCTCAGCATCGGAGGCATCCGACCTGTCGGGGTGATACTTCATGGCGAGCTTTCGATAGGCGCTTTTTACGTCCTTCTCGCTCGCTTCTCTGGAGACTCCCAGAACCTCGTAGTAGTCCTTCTTCTCCGGCATGGCTATCTCAATCTCAGTTCTTTCGGCTTACTTCTTATCGTTTACTACTTCGTAGTCGGCATCCACATAGTCACCCTGAGGGCCGCCTGATGCATCTTTAGCCTGACCCTGGCCCTCCTGAGCCTGCTGCTGTTGCGCAGCTCTCTGATACATGGCTGAAGAAAGCTCGTAGATGGCATTCTGCAGCTTCTCGGTCTTGTCCTTGATGGCCGGTATGTCGCTTCCCGAAAGGGCGCCCTTCAGGTCGTCGATGGCTTTCTGAATCTTGTCCTTTTGATCAGCCGTGGCCACATCGCCGGCATCCTTCAGCATCTTCTCGGAGCTGTACACCAGAGAATCGGCCTGGTTTCGAACCTCGATCTCCTCTCTCCGCTTGGCATCCTCTTCGGCAAACCTCTCGGCGTCCTTGATCTTGGCGTTGATCTCATCCTGGCTAAGCTTATGGGGAGCGGTAATGGTTATCCTCTGCTCCTTCTTGGTGGCCAGGTCCTTGGCCGAGACGTGTATTATGCCGTTGGCATCGATGTCGAAGGTCACTTCGATCTGGGGGATGCCACGGGGCGCGGGAGGAATTCCCACCAGCGTGAACCTGCCCAAAGAGACGTTGTCCCTGGCCATAGGCCGCTCTCCCTGAAGCACGTTTACCTCGACGCTGGTTTGGTTGTCGGCGGCGGTGGTGAATATCTGGCTCTTCCTGGTGGGAATGGTGGTGTTTCTCTCGATCAACCTGGTGGCAACAGCTCCCAGGGTCTCTATTCCCAGGCTGAGCGGCGTCACATCCAGCAGCAGCAGATCCTTGACCTCGCCACCGAGGACTCCGGCCTGAATCGCCGCGCCCATGGCCACGCACTCCATGGGATCGACTCCACGCTCGATTTCCTTGCCCATGAAGCTCTTGACGAACTCCTGCACCACCGGCATGCGCGTTGGACCGCCCACCAGGATGATCTTATCAATGCCGGACTTTTCCAGCTTGGAGTCCTTGAGGGCCTGAACCATGGGACCGCGACACCTCTCCAGGACATCGTGAATCAGCTCCTCCAGCTTGGACCGGGAAAGGGTCATGCTGAGGTGCTTGGGACCGCTGGCATCAGCGGTGATGTAGGGCAGGTTGAGATTGGTCTGCAGCACCGAGGATAGCTCGATCTTGGCCACCTCGACCGCCTCACGCAGCCGCTGCATGGCCATGGAGTCCTGGCGCAGGTCAACCCCCGAATCCTGCCGGAACTTCTGCAAGACGAAGTCCATCAACTTCTCGTCCATGTCTCTGCCGCCCAGCTGTGTGTCGCCGGAAGTGGATTTGACCTCGAAGACGCCTTCACCGATCTCCATGATGGTCACGTCCAGGGTGCCGCCTCCCAGGTCGAAGACCATGATCTTGCTCTCGCCCTCCTTGTCCAGCCCGAAGGCCAGTGCGGCAGCGGTGGGCTCATTGATGATCCTCACTACTTCCAGGCCGGCGATGGTTCCGGCATCTTTGGTGGCCTGCCTTTGATTGTCGTTGAAATAAGCGGGAACCGTGATCACGGCCTTTTCCACGGTGTCGTTGAGAAACGTCTCTGCATCTCTCTTTATTTTGCGGAGAATCTGGGCCGAGATCTCCTCGGGACTGTACTCCTTTCCAAAGACCTTCACTTTGTAGTCGGTGCCCATCTTACGCTTGATTCCGGTGATGGTGCCCTCCGGATTGGTTACCGATTGCCTTTTGGCCGGCTCGCCTACCAGAACCTGGCCGTCCTTGGTGAAGGCCACATAGGACGGGAAAGCCTTACCACCGAGACTGGTACCCTCTGCACTGGGAATAATCGAGGGTCTGCCGCCTATCAGAGCTGCGGCAGCGGAATTGCTCGTTCCCAGATCTATGCCTATGATTTTCGCCAAGATATCATCTCCTGAAACTTAATTATTAACAACACTTCTTAAATATTTAAGCCTATCAACGCTTTGCAACAGCCACTTTCGAAAAGCGGATCACCCTGGAGCCGAAGAGATAGCCTTTTTGAACCTCTTCTGCCACTGCGTCCTCTTCCAGCTGCTCCGACTTTATTTTATAGAGGGCCTCATGCCGGTAGGGATCGAACTTCTTTCCTACAGCCTCGATCGGCACCAGACCCTCTCCCCTCAGAACCTCGAACAGCTGCTGGTAGAGAATTTTAGAACCCTCATCGTGCTTTGCTGCTTGTTCCAGACTGTCCAACACCGGAAGAATCTTGCAGATCAGCTTTTCAGAGGCATATTTTGCCATCTCTTCCTTTTCCCTGGAGGATCTCTTGACAACGTTATCCAGCTCCGCCCGGCATCGCAAGAGCTGATCCAGTCGCTCTTCTGCTAATTGTTGAGCATCTTCCAGCTGGGTCTTCAGGTCTTCTAAGGCCATCATCGCCGTTTGCAGATCTACTGTCGAACTCTCGTTCTTTTCTGCCATAAGTTTCCACCGGTTCGTGAGATATATTTGAATTATAAGGGAGGAAGGCCGGTTTGAAACCGACCTTTACATCATGGGAGGCATGCCGCCCATCCCGCCCATCATTGGATTGGTGTAATCATGCGGGCTCTGTCCGGGCTTTGGCTTGAGGCCCTCGAATTTGGCCGCTATTACGTCATCCACTCTCAGAACCATGGTGGCAGCTTCAGTTGCGGACTTGAGAGCCTGAACCTTGACCTTGAGCGGCTCGACGACTCCTCTGGCCAGCATATCAGTCGGATCACCGCTATCGATGTCCAGGCCGTAGTTCTTCAGGCCTTTGCCGTAGGCGGACCGCAGCCCTACCAGCGAATCCACGGGATCAAAGCCTGCGTTTTCCGCCAGCACAAAGGGAACGACCTCAACCGAGTCGGCAAAGGCGCGTACTGCCAGCTGCTCGCGTCCCGAAAGCGTAGAGGCGAACTGCTTCAGGCTCTCGGCTACCGCAATCTCCGGGGCCCCGCCGCCAGCCACAATCTTGCCCGACAGGATCACGTCCAAGACCACACTGAGAGCGTCCTCAAGCCCTCTCTCCATCTCGTCTAAGAACTGCTCGGAGACTCCGTGCAGAACTATGGAGACGGCCTTGGCATTCTTGCAGCCTTCGACGAAGATCAGCTTGGTGTCTTTGCCGGTCTTCTTCTCTTCCACAACCTCGGCCTGGCCAAGGTCCCTGGCGCTGACCTGCATGGCATCGCCCACGATCTTTGCGCCGGTGGCCCGGGCAAGCATCTTCATCTCCTCGTCCTTGACCCTTCGAACAGCCAGGATGTCGTTCTTGGCCAGGAGATGCTGAGCGGTAAGCCCGATGCCCTTCTGACAGAATACCACATTGGCTCCGGCAGAGACGATGGCATCGACCATGTCTTTGATCACCTTCTCTTCACCCTGCTTGAAGCTGGCCAGCTCTTTGGCCTCGGTTATGGAGATCTTGGCATCGGTGGAGAGCTTCTTCAGCTCCAGGGTGCCTTCCAGCAGCATGATCCTGGCATCCTTCACCCGCTTGGGCATCTCCGGGGCCAGCCGCTCCTTTTCGATCACCAGGCCGTAGTTGATCGATGAGTCCTCAATCCGCCCGCCGGGCAATTTGACGACCTTTACGTACTGCTCCCAATCGATCTTCTCGTTTCCGGCCACTGCCAGCGCCGCGTCAACAGAGATCTCAGCCAGCTTTTCCATGGCTATCTCGATCCCCTTTCCGGTCATGGCGGTCTCGGCGATACGAAGCAGCATATCACGGTCTCCGGAGGAGTCTAGGGCCATCTGCTTCAGGACCTCCTGGGCCCTGGCAGAAGCCATCTTGTAACCGGCAACGATCACTGTCGGATGGACGTTCTGGTCGATCAGCTTCTCGGCCCGGCCGAGCAGCTCGCCGGCAATTATGACCGCTGTGGTGGTCCCGTCTCCGATCTCATCGTCCTGGGCCCGTGCCACCTCCACGATCATCTTGGCCACGGGATGTTCGATGTCCATCTCCTTAAGGATGGTCGCACCGTCATTGGTGATGGTGGCATCTCCGCTGCCATCGATCATCATCTTGTCCATGCCCTTAGGGCCCAGAGTGGTCTTTACCGCCTCAGCTACGGCTTTGGCTGCCAGGATGTTCTTTTTCTGCGCGTCTTTTCCGGTTTCGCGCTTGCTTCCCTCTTTTAATATCAGAATTGGTATGTCGCTCAAACCTGCCAAACCTTAGTCCTCCCCGACTTTTTTGTTACTACCAGTTTGAAGTTCTATATAAAGGAGTCGGGCCGCGCAGAGGCAATTTGTATCGATTTTTCCGTATATATAGACTATATAGCAAGATCTATATAGTTGGATCTCGGAGCAAAGAGATGGGCCTTCTTCAAGCTCAGGAAAGATCGTGGGACCAATCGCCAGCGGAGCTAATTTGAGAATGGAGTATGAGAATAGGAAGGAAGTCGACCTTGCGGGCGCCCGAGCATCTCCCGCCATATCTCTCGCTGGCCGGGATGAAGGCCAGGACGACCGGGCGGGCTCGAAGGCTTTTCTCGATTATGTGTCCTTGGACGGATCAGATAGAATCACGTCAGATATCAGGGCACTTTGGTTCGCTCATAAGCTCGCTTATAATGAACGTTGGAAGGGGATTTGATCGCCATTGACCTTGAAAATAGTATCCAGAAATTTGAACCTCTGGTACGGCCAGAAACATGCTCTAAAGGACATCAACCTCGAAATTCCTGAAAAGAAGATAACCGCTCTAATCGGACCGTCCGGATGCGGCAAATCGACTTACATCCGCTGCCTGAACCGCATGAACGACCTCGTAGACAGCGTGAGAATCGAGGGAGAAGTGCTCTACGACGGCATAGATATCTACGGAAAGGACGTGGACGTGGTGGAGATCCGCAAGAAGATAGGCATGGTTTTCCAAAAGCCCAACCCGTTTCCTATGTCCATTTATGACAACGTAGCCTACGGCCCCAGAATTCATGGAGAGAAGAAAGTGAATCAGATCGTGGAGAGAAGCCTCAAGGACGCTGCCCTGTGGGAAGAGGTCTCCGACCGACTGGACCAGCCTGCCCTGGGCCTTTCCGGCGGCCAGCAGCAGAGGCTGTGCATCGCCCGCACCATGGCCATGAGGCCGGACGTGATCCTGTTCGATGAACCATGCAGCGCTCTGGACCCAATCTCCACCGGAAAGATCGAGAGCCTGATGGAGGCCTTGAAGGAGAACTACACTCAGGTGATAGTTACCCACAACATGCAGCAGGCGGCCAGGGTCTCCGACTATACCGCGTATTTCTTGCTGGGGGAGCTGATAGAGGTGGGCGAGACCAAGAGCATCTTCGAGATGCCCACGCAGAAGAGCACTGAAGACTACATCACCGGGCGGTTCGGATAGGGCAGAGACCATACGTAGGTGAAGAGATGAGTCCTTACCGAGCGCGATATCACCGCGAACTGGATGAGCTGAAAACACTGACCACACAGATGGCAGATTTGGTGAGCCACGCTATCGATCAATCTGTGATATCCCTGCGGGATATTAACGCAGATCAGGCGAAAGAAGTGATTAAAGGCGATCAATATGTGGATGATCTGGGGCAAAAGATCGAGAACCTGTGTCTTGAGCTGCTGGCCCTTCAGCAGCCTATGGCCAAGGACCTGCGGGCGATCATCGGCATCATGAAGATCGGAATAGACCTGGAGAGGCTTGGGGATCTGGCGGTGGATGTGGCCAGAGTGACCATTCAGACCAAGAAAGAGGTCCACGTGACCAAGCTGGAGTACATTCCCCACATGGCGGAAATTGCCAGAAAGATGCTGTATCAATCCATGGAAGCCCTGAAGAACAACGATGCCAACGCCGCCCGCCAGGCCACCAAATGGGATTACGAGATCGATTCCTTTTACGTCCGGGCCAGAGATAAGCTGCTGAAGATAATTATAGAAAAGCCCGAGCTGATAAACGAGGGAGCATCGCTTCTCATGGTTAACAGGCATATTGAGCGAATAGGCGACCATATCTGCAATATTTGTGAGACCATTGTGTATATGGTTGAGGCAAAGAGAGAACACTTGAACTAGGTGACTATGGATACCAGAAGAGTTCAGAGGACCGGAAAGTCCACCTACATAGTCTCCCTTCCCAAGAGCTGGGCGACCAAGAACGGGATACATCCCGGTTCCATTATATACATCACCCAGAGCGACAACGGCGCTCTGATGCTCTCAACAGACAGGTCAGAGAGAGATCTCAGGGCCAAGCTCGATATAGGCGACAAGGCAGGCGAGCCGCTGGTAAGAGACATCATCGGCTGCTATGTGGGCGGCTACAGGACCATCGAGATCGTCTCCGGCCACATGTCATCGGCGCAGAAGAAGGACCTGCACCAGATCGTGAACAAGCTCATCGGTCCGGAGATTTTGGAGGAGACCATCAACAAGGTCGTCATTCAGGATCTCTTAAGCTCCGAGGAGCTGCAGGCGGAGCGGGCCCTGAGAAGGATCAAGACGGTGGTCAAGTCCATGCTGCAGGACTCCATATCCTCTCTTCTGAACCACAACGTGGAGCTGGCCCTGGATGTGATTCAGAGGGACAACGACGTGGACCGGCTGAACCTGCTGATAGCCCGTCAGTTCACGGAGATCCTCCGTTCCGGATCTGTTAAGCAGGAGACCCTCAACTCGATAACCGCCTTTACCTATATGCAGGCGTCATCAAATCTGGAGAGGATTGCCGATCACGCCTTCCGGATTGCGGACCTGGCCAGCCAGGCGGACTGGACCCTGCCCGAAGACCTATCCGAAAGCATGTCCCGCCTGGAGTCGGTTCTGGGCGGGCTGATCGATGAGGCGCTGTCCTGCCTTCTGCAGACCAACTCCGACCGGGCCAACGAGCTGATCGAGAATACGCGCGAGATTCAGCAGCGCGTGCAGATGATGGCCAAATCCTCCACCGGAGACAAGCCGGAGATGCTTCTGCGGCTGGTGGTGGCAAGCAGCGTCGAACGTATGCTTGACTACATAATGAACATCGGGGAGCTGACCATCAACCTGCGCCATGCCACCTTCGACCTGGACAAGTCCTGACAGAGCTGATGGGCACTCCCAAAAGCGTTCCGTCCTTTGATCCCGCGCTGGAGGGCCGGCTCCTGGCGGTTCAGAGGAAGATAGCCTCGCGGGTGATGCTGGAGGACCGGTTCTCGCTCGCCTCTGTAGCCGGCGTGGACCAGTCTTTTGTGGACGACGTGGTGATCTCGGCAGCTGTAGTTCTGGACCCGGAGTGCAGCGTCCTCGCAGAGGCAAGCTCTCGGCAGAGGACCTCTTTTCCCTACTGTCCGGGATATCTCTTCTTCCGGGAAGGGCCGGCGGCAATTAAGGCGGTGCGGGCTCTGCCTTTTCGTCCAGGGCTGCTCTTTATAGACGGCTGCGGCATCAATCACCCTCGCAGGGCCGGACTGGCCTCTTACATCGGGGTGATCCTGGATCTTCCCACCATCGGGGTCAGCAAGAGTGTTCTGTGCGGAAGCTTCGACCTTCCGCAGGCGGTGGGAGAAGCCGCTCCTCTGCGGCACGAGGATTCCCTGGTGGGCTACATCCTCAAGTCCCAGAAGGGCTGCAGGCCGATAGTAGTCGCTCCCGGCCACAGGATCTCAGCGGACTCGGCACTGGAGGTTGTCCGGTGCTTTTTAAAAGATCACAAGCTTCCCGAGCCCTGCCGTCTGGCGCATGAGCATGCGAGAAGGCTCAGGGTCGATCTGCTTCGAGCAGGAGAAGCCGCTCTTTGACATCTTTTCCCCAGGCAAATCCCCCGATTCCCACTGAAGAGACCACTCGATGGCAGGGCACCAGTATGGCGAAGGGATTTCTGGCCATGACCTGGCCCACTGCCCGCGCCGCACCAGGGCTCCCTGCCAGGGCGGCAACCTCTCCATAGGTCGCGGTCTTTTTTCGCGGTATCTGCTGCACTACGAGAGAGACCCTTCTTCGAAACTCGGTGAAGCCGGACATGTCCAGGTCCACAATCGGGCAGGGGCCTTTTCCCACCACATAGGCGATGATCTGCTCTGCGATAGCCGAGGGACCGGAAGCCGGCTCTGAAGAAAGCTGGATGCGCTTTACCACCCCGCCTGAACGCTCTACCAGCAGGTGGCAGCCCAGGGCCGGGAACCGGGCTCCTTCGGTCATTGCCTCAGTATCTCGCGGAAGCTCTTGTACCTGCCCAGCTCAACTGTCTCCACCTTCAGGTCCGAGGTGTCCAGTATGGCTACCGAGGACAGCCCGGTGAAGTGGCCCCAGATCTCCCCGGGATTGACCAGCAGAGTTCGCCCCTCCCGTCTCACTTCTAAGCGGTGGTTGTGGCCTCTGACCACCACATCGTAGATCTGCGAGGCCACCACGGCTTTAACCAGGGAGTCCTGGGTGCCGTGAAGCATGGCGATCTTTATGCCCCCGGCCTCAATCTCCCCGAAGTCGCCCAGATACTCGCCCCCCACGCGCTCGAAGTCACGCATCAGACCCTCGCGGTCGCCGTCATTGTTGCCGTAGACCAGCTTTATGGGCATTCCGCAGCCCTCGAAGGTGTAGCAGTTGCCGGAGCCGACCATATCGCCAGCATGAAGCACCAGTTCGACACCCCTATCTCGAAATATCTTCAAGGCGTCCTTGGTGCCCTGGATGTTATCGTGCGTATCAGACATCAGTCCAATGAGCATCTGCTCCTCCTCGGAAAACTCCCCCTCAGGAGAAGTTCCGGCAAAGGCCATCGATCTTTCGGTGCCATTCCTTCTTCTGAAATCGACCTGGAATAAAGGAGTTGTGCAGGCTCGGCTCGAAAGATCTAAGTATTAGAAATAACCTGGTAGCGAGAGGCCCGCCTTAACTCAGCCTGGTAGAGTGCGCGGCTGTAGTCATGTTTCGCACCCAAACGGGTGCTTCGCGCGCAGTTACCGCGATGTCCCCGGTTCGAATCTGGGAGGCGGGATCTGATGTGTCCGGATGGTGTAGTGGCCTATCATGAAAGCCTGTCGAGCTTTCGACCCGGGTCCGAATCCCGGTCCGGGCGCTAAATAACCGGCAAAAGGTCTGCAGGGCTCATATCCTGGGCTCTGCAGGCTTTCGTTGCTTCTTCTTGGTTTCATCACTTCTTTTCCGCCCTTCTTTTCCCGCTCTTCTTTTCCCGCTCTTCTTTTCCCGCTCTTCTTTTCCAGCTCTTCTTTTCCAGCTCTTCTTTTCCAGCTCTTCTTTTCCAGCTCTTCTTTTCCCGCTCTTCTTTTCCAGCTCTTCTTTTCCTGCTCTTCTTTTCCAGCTCTTCTTTTCCAGCTCTTCTTTTCCAGCTCTTCTTTTCCAGCTCTTCTTTTCCAGCTCTTCTTTTCCAGCTCTTCTTTTCCAGCTCTTCTTTTCCCGCTCTTCCTCGCTCTTCCTCGCTCTTCCTCGCTTTTCCTCTCTTCCTCAGTCATCTGTATGATCGCGCCATCATTTAATTGACCGCAGCCTCAATTTCCGGCACTACCCCCATTTATGCCAGGATTATTAGCTATCTTTTTGTATCTTATACATACTTTGATTTGTGTAAAAATGATATCTACAAATCTTTTTCCGGCCAAGGTACTTATCCTTACACGTACAATGGGATAGCTATGGCAGGAGTTCTCAGGCAGTTCAGCTGGCCCTTTGCCAGGAAAGGGGAGATTTGTGGACCGCGGCTTATGCCAGCAGATCCCAGAGTTCCGGAGCTTGAGACGGCCAAGGAGATCCTGGCAGAGGTATTCGAAATCGAGACGGTCGAGGTGGAGGAGATGATCCGGAAGCGCTGCGAGGATGCATTTCAGGGGAAGGTCCGGGATCTCTGGCCGGATAGGCTGTGGGTAAAAGAAGCCTCCGCCAGATCCGGCCAAGGAGGAATCGAATCTCCGCTCCCGTCCATGTCATGCAACAGACGATGACGCCCGCCTTTTCGCCTACGGGATCCGGCCTGCTTCCGGCTTGATCGCCACTACTTTATTTCAAGACTGCTACCAGGAAAACGGAAAGGAGTGAAAAGTTGAGCAAGAGAAAGGTCCTGTTCCTGTGTACCCACAACTCGGCCCGCTCCCATATGGCCGAAGGCCTGATGAGGGCGCTCAGAGGAGATGAATTTGAGGCTTTCAGCGCCGGCCTGGAGCCCACCCACGTCGACCCGGATGCGATCAGGGCTATGGCCGAGATGGGGATTGATATCTCCCGGCAGAGTTCCAAGGGATTGGACGGGGTTTCAGGGCAAATATTCGATATCGTAGTCACTGTTTGTGACAGTGCAAAAGAGTCCTGCCCTTATTTTCCACGGGCATTGGAGCAGATTCATAAGAGCTTTGAAGATCCCGCCGTTTACCAGGGAGACGCCAGGATGGCCGCCTTCAGAAGGATAAGGGACGAGATAGCAGAGTGGATCAGGGAGAACTTTTGAATCATTGTGGATTTTTCGCAAACCATTTCTATATAGATGCCATGTCGATGCCGATGCTATATATTTAATTGAGATAAAATATTCATTTAAGAGACGGCAAACCTCCCCGCCATGAATGCGGGATTCTCCAAAATTCTGTCCCATGAAGAAGCAGAAGGCTTGAGGGATAACGGATGGCGTGCTGCCGATCTTCACGTTCATACTTCCTGCTCGAGGGACGTCCTCTCCGCCGATCCCCTTTCACCCCGGTCTCTCTATCGAAAGGCCAGGGCGCTGGGCATGGATTTCGTCACCTTCACCGATCACGACACCATGGCAGCGTTCGATATTCTGGGAAAGGAGGATGGACTGGTGTCCGGAGTTGAGATCAAGGTCAAAGATCCGGAGGCGGTCGGCCACACCATTCACGTCAACGTCTTCGACCTGGATAGAGAACAGTTCCTGGCTTTGGAGGACTTGGCTACAAAGGGCGATCTGCACTGCTTTCTGGACTTTCTGAAAGAGAACGATCTCCCGTTCGTCTACAACCATCCGCTATGGTTTGAGAAGGGAGAGCGACCCAACCTGGCGGCTGTTCCCGAGATAGTCAAGCTCTTTTCAGCAGTGGAGTACAACATGAACCTGATCGGCCGCAAGAACGAGATCACCATGGAGCTGGCTTTCAAATACGGCAAAGGATTGGTCGCGGCTACCGATACTCACTCCGGAAGGATCGGAAGGGTCTATACTCTGGCCCGGGGCGATACATTCACCGAATTCTTCAATAATATAAGAAACGGGAACAGCTATATCGTGGTCGAGGACCTGACCCGGGAGGATGTGGTGGAAGAGACCAATGCCTGGATCGGCCTGATATTCAGCACCGCCCTGGTTCAGGATCCATCCTGCAGCACGGGAATAAATTACCTGGACAAAACTATACATATTCTGTCCAGCGAGACTTTGCGAGATTTTCCGAGAATTGGCCGCATGGTCATGAACCTGGCCTACCGGATATCCAATTCCGGCCTGCCGGCAGCCCTGTATTTCCGGTCAGAGGGCGCTCTGCTGCCGGAGATCGAAAACCAGCTCAAGCTGGCCCTCCGAGAAAAAGTTTTATAGGATTAGCAAATTGCTCCTTTTCACATGGGACATGCGTTCGTAAGTCCTCTTAATTGGGGTTTGGGCCACTCCACCCGCGATATTCCTATCATCAGGGAGCTGCTCAGGCATGGACACGATGTAACCATCGCCACCAGCGGAAATGCCCTAGCCTTGCTCAAGAAAGAGTTTCCTGATTGCAGCTTCATACTGTTCAAAGATTATCCTGCTCCCTACAGCTCTACCAGGTTCTTTCTGCCCAAGTTCGTGGCCAGCATCCCCATCCTCTTAAAGGCCATGGCCGATGAGAGGCGGAATCTGACAAGAATACTTTCTGAAGATAAATACGATCTGATAATCAGCGATAACCGCATGGGCGTGTTCTCGGACAAGATCCCCTCCTATTTCATCACCCATCAGCTCCGTTTCAGCCTGCCCGACTACCTGCGCCCCTTCGAGATCGGCACCCTTTATGTCAACGCCGCCTTTCACAGCCGTTTTAAGGGGGTAATCGTCCCCGACATCGAGCCCAACGGCAGCAGCCTGAGCGGAAAGCTCTCGCTCTCCAATATCGATGCCACAAACCGCAGAACCTTCTACTCCGGCATCCTGACCAGCACCGAGAACATGAAAGTGGATGAGGACCTGGACTTCCTCATAATTGTCTCCGGCCCTGAGCCGCAGAGGACCAAGTTCGAGCAGATCGTCATGAAGCAGGTGCAGAAGCTGCCGGGCGAGAAAGTGGTCCTGCTGGGAAGCCCCCAAAAGGAAGGGCATCATAAGCTGGACGAGCATACCACCGTGCACTCCTACGTCTCTACCGAAGAGAAGGTCGAACTCATGAACCGGGCCCGGTTCGTCATTGCCCGGTCCGGATACACCACCATGATGGAGATGGCGGAGCTGGACAAGAAGCACGGCCTTTTTGCGCCCACGCCCGGCCAGACCGAACAGGAGTATCTGTCCCGCTACTATGCCCAGAAGGGCTGGTTCCTGTCTCGCAGCCAGTACAAGCTGCGGCTGCCGGATGATGCGGAAGAGGCGATGGACTACAGAGGATTTCCGGTGATGGAAAAGACCGGGGAGAACGTTAAGAGGCTTTATGAACAGCTGTTTCGGCAACACCTCACCTGAGAGCTGATCTGCCTCCCTCAAACGTTCCAACTCAGACATTTTTATCTCAAACCGCATCAACTCAAGCTAAAAATTAGCACAGCGATACAACAGCCAGCTTTCCCGGGTTTTCCTAGGCTTCACCGCAGAGTTCCCCTGGCCAGGGAGGCAAATATTCCCAGCAGGCAGAAAGCGGCAAAGATCATGAAGGCTGCCTGGATGGAGGAGAGAAGCTGCGGGTAGCTCTCAGGGGTGATGACCTCATTTCCGAGGAAGGCCGAGAAGACCAGCATGGCCACGGCCATAGATGTCACCTGCCCCACCAGTCGCATGGTTCCAAGGGTGGCCGAGCCCACGCCGTAATGCGTGCGGTCGATGGAGGACATTATGGCGTTGGTGTTGGGGGACGTGAATAAAGAGAGGCCGAACCCCAGTATCGAGAGGCTGGCGATCACGTAAAGGATGCTTGTCGTCTGCTGGAGAAATGCCAGCGTCAAGACGGCCACGAAGGTGATGGCCATGCCTGCGCTGGCCACCAGCCGGGGCTCGATCCGGTCCGAGAGCCGCCCGGCATAGGGAGATAGAACCGTCATCACCAGCGGCTGAGCCATCAATATCGACCCGGCCTGATCCGGCGATAGCCCCTTGTTGTACTGCAGATAGAGGCTGAGCAGAAAGGTGACGGCATAGGTGGCGCTGTAATTTATCAGGGCCGCCAGGTTGGAGAAAGCATAGACCCGATTTTTTCGGAACAGGCCCACATCCAGCACCGGATATTCGACCCTGGATTCCCATTTTACCAGCAGAAACAGCGCTGCCGTCCCGGCCAGGATCAGCGCCAGGCCTGAGGGAGAGGGAAGAAGCGAGAATCCGTACATGGTAAGTACCAGCATCATACTGTAGATGACCGAGCCTGTCAGGTCGAACCTCTCTCCGCGGGCCTCAGCCCACTCGCCTTGCATCTTCCACAGAGCCAGGGCCAAAGGCACCAGTCCCAAGACCACATTTACCAGGAACAGACTTCTCCAGCCGAAGAATTCGGTGAGAAAGCCGCCGATGAAGGGGCCTAAAGACAGCCCCAGGTAAACCGAGGCAGCATTGATCCCCAGAACTTTGCCGCGGTCTCTTAGGGGAAAGACGTTTACCAGGATGGCTGTTCCGGTGCCGAAGATCATGGCGCTCCCGATTCCCTGCAGAACTCTGGTGGCAATCAGCGTAGACGAGTTGGGAGCGAGCATGGCCAGCAATGAGGATACAGTGAAGATGATAAGTCCCAGGATGAAGATCTTCTTCATGCCGTAGATGTCCGAGAACTTTCCGAACGGTACCATGAAGACCGCAGCCGAAAGCAGATAGCTGGTGGCAATCCAGCCCAGCAAGACGGCGTCCATCGAAAACTCCGCCCCTATGGCCGGAAGGGCGATGTTGATGGACGAGGCCATGAAGGGCGGCAAGAAGGAAGTAAGGGTCGCCACTATGAGCACATAATTCTTGGCCGCGGATTCAGAGCAGATCCCCATTGAATCCCGCAAGTAATTGGACCTCTGAATTAACTCTTTCCCTTGTCTTAATTTTTTGGTTCCCTGAGCCTCAATTTGGTGTCTCATATACTGCTCGACCCTCCCGGTTGCCCTCAATTTTTATCGAAAATAATCATTCAAAATTGAATTCAATTCAATGGAGCAAAAATGGATCAAAATGGATCAAAATGATTCTCTTTTCGATTGAGTCAATTTAGCCAAGCGGATTTTTGCCCGGAAGCCCGGGAGTTTTTTTGCATTTCCAGAAGACAGAAAATTACCGGCCGCTTGAACCAAAAACCAAAAGAGATCGGAGCATATCGGCAAAATGAGGCCTGAATGAAACCGCGGGGGCCATTCACCTTTTCGATCTCACTTAGATCGGGCACTTTCTTTTTGGCAGTCTCTTAATCTACCAGTATCCTTTCAGCCGGTCCCTCAGAAGGCGGCACTGCTCCTGTACATCTTTAGAGAAAATCCCCAGCGGAAGCCAGCCGATCATGCAATCTATGAAAATCTGTTTCTGCTCCATCAGCTGAAGTGCGGAAAGCGGAACAATCCTCAATTGCATCTCGCCGGCCAACCGGGAAGACTCTTCAATTGATGAAGATAGAACCCTTCTGGCCTCCTCAGGCTCACAGGCGCATTCATCCATGCCGGTCTCCTGAAATATCATTCTTCCCAGCTCGTAAAAGGCCTCGATGAAAAGGCTGAAGGCCGAGTCGTCAGCATCGCAACGACCGTGGGTCAATGCGTAGCCGCAGCCCCGACACTCCCGGTCCTGACCGTACTGGAGGCAGAAGGGGCAGGTTTCAGGCCGGGCGGGAAGGTGGCCGAGCATCGTCAGGCAAAAGGCACGGGCAAACTTATGAAGCTTTGAGGGCTCAACGGTCTCAAGGCTTTGGGAGAATTGGCCGCACAGCCGGACATACTCCTGGCAGGAGGTGGTTACGGCCGCCTTTGCCATCTGCAGCGCCTCGGGACTTATAGCCCCAGCAGCAGCCTCAAGCTCATCAGCGCGATTGGTCATGATGCCGAATTCCGCTGCCTTTCGCTATGTTTTGGGCCAGTGACTTTTAGAATACGCTCAACCACGCGGGTCTTCCATCCGCGTTCGAACCTGATAATTATTTTGGTCGCTTGAGCTGGTGGTCGCTTGAGCTGATCTTTGGGATTCAGAAAGGTCGCAGAACAGGGCAGAAAAAGATTCCTGACCAACCAGAAGTTCTATCAGGTTCAGATTTTTTGATTGTAGGAATTCAATATATGTTCAAAATAAAAGCAGGATAATTTAAGTATTAGTTGAAATATATGATACGGTGCTCGAAACGAGCATTTTTCTGTAAAATTGAAAATTATGCCAGTTTCTGCAACGTATCAGGAGCATGCAGCTACATAACAGCCGACCAGCACCAGTGCCATCACACAAAATGATGCTGCAGTTATAATTAACATTTTTAATATTTCCTTCATCTTTATCATAATAACATTGGAAAATTCCAGGATATTAATACTAAAGGTGGCCTGTTAAGAATTTGAATTACATATAACAATTTAGATAACAGTTGTCGAGAAGATTAAGCCGCTGAACACCGGAAAATGATAATAAGATATCATCTTACGCCAAATTCTGATGCCTGTTGCTAACATTAGATCTGGAAACGCGCGACGGGGCACCCCCACAGAGGCCCCTCCACTAAAAGTCGAATAGAGATCGCTGTTTCTTGCTGGTTTCAGACTTGCTGACTTCAGACTTTTCCGGAGTCCTGACATCAGGACCGGGATTCTGTTCGGCTTTGGCTCCCCCGGCCTTGGGGGGTCTGCCTCTTCTCCTGGGAGGTAACTCTTTTTCCGGTTCAGATGCCTCCTGCCCTTCTGCCTGAACTTTACTGTCCGCCGGAGCCGCGCCATGCCAGGCCAGCTCGATATCCTCCACCCGTTCTTTATCCCGGATCTTCTGTGCCTCCTCGAAGATGGTCTGCACCTTTTTGGTGGCAGGATTGCTCTCCATTAGAAGAGCGATCTCATCGGCGTTCAGATCAAGCTCTGCCGCAACCATTGGCGCTAGCTTCTTGTTCTTGAGCAACAGGCCCACGAAGCCCATCAGCTCGGCCCGGGAGAAACGGGCCGATACATGGCAGTGCCTCCCAATCTTCTTGGCGGCCGAGTCGCGAACGTTCCTGGCCTTTCGGGTCTGGCCCAGCCTCCTCCACCGGCTGGGAGGCCGGAAGGCGATGTAGCCGTGACGATCAGAAGACCGGGAAGCCTGCACCCCTGCGGTCATGAGAAAGCCCGCGTATCTCCACAGCCCGTAGGTCTGGCGTCTCCTGACTCTTCCCAGGAATACATCCGCCCTGGCCAGACGCTCGAAGCCCCAGAACAGGTCCTGGCCCCTGTAGGCCAGGGGCAGGTTTTCGTCCACCCACTGAATCAGGTCCTCAGGGCTCTCGTCCAGAGAGTAGGAAGCCACCAGCGCCTCTTTGGCCCCTTTGCCCTTGAAGATCGTGTCCAGAACCCGGAATATGGATGAGCGCACATCGCGCTCGGCCGTGACCACGTCGCTCAGGTTGAGCTCTGTCAGCCCCTCCGCTGCTGCCTGCAGATCGTTTATGGCGCTTCGCAGATCGCCCCCGGCCCTCTCGGCAATGAGCTGCAGCGCTTCAGGGTCGCAGGCAACTCCCTCGGCGCGGCAGATCTCCCTCAGAGCTGAGGCGATGGTGGGAGATCGCACCGACCGGAACTGGATGCCCTTGGCCGCATCCCGCAGGGCCTTGTCGATCTCATAATACTCGTTGGCGATCAGGAGAACCGGCTGGCTCGCCCCTCGGACCAGCTTGAGCATAGCTGCCGCGCCGCCGCGATCGGCGGTCCCGTGCAGGTTGTCGGCCTCGTCCAGGACCACCAGCCTCCTCTGGCCGGAGAAGGTGCGGCTTTTGGAGGCCGGCCCGGCGATCCGCTCGATCATGCTTGCCGTTCGAATGTCGCTCGCGTTCATCTCGATCCAGTCCCACTGCATCTCGGAGGCGAGCGCCAAAGCGGCCGAGGTCTTGCCGATTCCTGCCGGACCGTAGAGTATCGCTGCCCTGGAAATGGGCTTCCCCCTCTCCCAGGCCTCCGCCCACTCTCGCAGATCAGTTACCGCTTTGTTGTTGCCCAGGACCTCCCGCAGGGAGGCCGGCCGGTACTTCTCCGTCCACCTGACCGCCATCTACCACATGCCCTCTCTGCCGGAAATCTCCTCGACCTCTATCTCCCAGATGGTCATCTGCATCTTCTCCAGCGCCTCCCTTTGAAACTGCTTTCCTCCGTGTCCCCCCAGTCCTTTGGCGGTGAAGACATCGAACATCCTTTCCTTGGCCTCCAGGTCTCCAGAGAGGCGGGCACGTCCAAGAGCGATTACGCTAGCCCAGCGGTTCTTATCCAGAAGGTCTATCTGAAAGCAGACCCGGGGATTTTGAGACACGTACTCCACCTTCCTGCCCCCTCCGCGGGAGTGAAGGAATATCTTGCCGCCGGAGAAGACATAAGACATGGGGACTACGTACGGCTGGCCGTTCAGCGATAGTCCGAGCCTGCCGTATCTGGTTTTTTCCAGCAGGCCAAGACATTCTTCGTCTGAGAGCACCCTGGGCTTCATGGCCGCAGTTATTGCGACTGATGGATTATAGCTTTAGCCATCAGGACCCTCGCGACATGGCCGCTCCGGCAATCATCAGGAGAATTCCCAGTGCGATCACCGCCACCCCCGGAAACGAGGTCTCGATCTGGAATTTGGTGGAGCCCGCCTCCGCTCCGATCAGCTTAAAGCTGTGCTCCTCCATCTCCTGGCCGCCTCCCTCCATAACCTGAACTCCGACCAGAGCCACCCCGGTGACGATCACCAGCACCCCCATGGCCAGCGCCACATTCAGCCCGAACATTATATCAGTATATAAACATAACGAAACAGGGATTTAATTCTTTGCCTACTACTATCGCCCTCTCCAAAAAGGTTTTACCCTGGCAGAGCTTTAGTGCTGGGGATGTTCAACAAGATCCTGGTTGCCAATCGCGGAGAGATCGCCATACGTGTGATGAGAGCCTGCCGGGAGCTGGGCATCTCAACGGTTGCCGTCTACTCCGAAGCCGATAAGAATGCCCTCTTCGCCAAATATGCGGATGAGGCCGTTTATATCGGCCCGTCCCCTTCGTCGCAGAGCTATTTGAGCATTGACAACATCATCAAGGCTGCTCAGGAGACCGGGTCCGAAGCCATTCATCCCGGCTATGGCTTCCTTTCCGAGAACACCACCTTCGCCTCTGCCTGCGAGGACAATGGTATCGTCTTCATAGGACCTCCCAGCAGCTCGATCGATTCCATGGGCTCCAAGATCACCGCCCGCCAGACCATGAAGGACGCGGGGGTGCCGATTGTTCCCGGAATTGAGGAGGGCATCTCTGACCCCCAGGAGGCGGCAGAGATTGCAGACAGTATAGGCTATCCGATAATCCTCAAGCCTGCGGCTGGAGGCGGCGGAATTGGCATGAAGATCGTGATGAACGACCGGGAGCTAATGCCTGCCCTCTCCTCCTCGCAATCCGTTGCCCGCTCGGCCTTCGGCGACGACACCATCTACATCGAGAAATATCTGACTGAACCAAGGCACATCGAGTTCCAGATTCTCGCCGACCGGCGGGGAAAGACCATCTACGTTTCAGACCGGGAATGCTCGATTCAGCGCCGCCACCAGAAGCTGATCGAGGAGTCTCCCTCTCCGGTGATGGACGAGAGCCTGCGAGAGCAGATGGGCTCGATAGCCGTCAAGGCCGCCAAGGCCATCGGCTACGTCAGCGCCGGAACGGTGGAGTTCATGTACTCAAGAGGCGATTTCTACTTCCTGGAGATGAACACCCGCCTGCAGGTTGAGCATCCCATCACCGAGATGGTCACCGGCGTAGACCTGGCCAAAGAACAGATCCTGATTGCAGCAGGCGAGGATCTGGCCTATTCTCAGAACGATATTGAGATCAAAGGCTGGGCCATCGAATGCAGGATCAACGCCGAGGACCCGCTGAACGATTTTTCCCCAGCCCCGGGCAAGATCAAGAGGTATCGCAGTCCCGGCGGGCCTGGAATAAGGGTTGACTCGGGCGTTTACACCGGATATGTAATACCACCCTATTACGACTCCTTAATCTCCAAGCTGGTCGCCCACGGCCGGGATCGCATGGAAGCCATCGCCAGGATGGAGCGGGCCTTGTACGAGTACATCATCGTGGGAGTCAAGACCAACCTGATCTTCCACAAGGCCGTTCTCAGGAACAAGAGGTTCAGAAGCGGCGACATCAACACCCACTTCATCAAGGAAGAGAACATAGGCGAGGCAGTGAAGGCCGTGGCGGTTGAAGACTACGAAAAGGGAATGTCGCTGGCCTCAGCTCTGGGAGCCGACACCCGCAAGATCGCGGCCATCACCGCCGCCATCGGTGCCTACATGACCGCTGAGGAAGACCAGGAGAAGAGCTGACTTTGGAGAGCGAGTGGGTACTATCCCGCCTTTTTTCAGGAGAATGGGTTTCAGGACAGGAGATAGCCGAATCGCAGGGCGTCTCCAGGGCAGCGGTCTGCAAGCAGATAAAGATTCTCAGGGCCAGAGGATATGAGATCGAATCCTCCACCCGCAAAGGCTATCGTCTCGCTTGCCGGCCCGATCTGCTTGACGCGGCCCTGATACGCTCCGGGCTGGAGACCAGAGCTGTAGGCTGCCGGGTGCAGTGCTTCAGAGAGGTTGATTCCACCAACCGGGTGGCCCGGTCCCTGGCCCGCGACTGCCCCAACGGAGCGGTGTTCATATCAGAGCGCCAAACCGAAGGCCGGGGGAGGCTCTCCCGGTCCTGGCAATCTCCAACTGGCGGGGTGTGGATGAGCATCCTTTTCCGGCCGGACCTTCCACTGCCCGATGCCCACCGCATAAATATGGCCGCTTCTGTCGCGGTCGCTCGAGCCGTCTCGAAGCTTTATGGACTGGACCCCCGCATCAAATGGCCGAACGACATCCTGATCGGGGAACGAAAGCTGTGCGGCATCCTGATGGAGATCAGCGCCGAAGTCGACCGGATAGACTGCGCAGTTGTCGGAATCGGCATAAACGCCAACGTTGATGTCTCCGGTTTTCCGCTCGAATGGAAGTCAACATCACTCTCGCAGGAGCTTGGCCGCGATGTGTCCCGGGTTGAGCTGATCCAAAAAATTCTTCAGGAGATCGATATCATATTCGGAGGTATAGACTTCAAAGATCTGTACCGCGAATGGTGCGACCGATCTGCCACCTTAGGAAAGATGGTCCGCGTGACTTCGGGCGGTGGAGATGTGGTGGGGCAGGCAGTGGAGCTGTCTTCAGACGGCGCTCTCATAGTTGCGTCCAAGGGAACTAGCGTTCGCGTGCTGGCGGGAGACTGCATTCACTTAAGGGAGATTTAGAATTATGAGACGAAGAAAAGCCCGCGGTATTGCCAGAGATACCCTGAAGTTCATACTTGAGGCCTCCAGATCATCCATTCCCAACGAGTTCGCAGGACTTCTGCAGACCGATGGCGACGTGATAACCGAGGTTCTGATCCTTCCCGGCACCGAGTCCTCACGCATGAGCGCTCTGGTCAGACTGTACATGCTTCCCAATATGCAGGTTGTGGGCTCGGTTCACAGCCATCCGTCCGCCAATATCCGGCCATCAGACCAGGACCTCATCTTCTTCTCCCGCGCCGGGGACTACAATATCATCGTAGGACCGCCCTTTAACGAAGAGAGCTGGGCCTGCTACGATATTCTCGGAAATATGCGCGAGCTTCCCATTCTGGATATCGAGTTCAAAGACGACGATTTCGACGAAGATTTATAAAGACGAAAGAGACTGCTAAGGCTTGCAAGATGACGCGCGTAGTGGCAACAGGCACCTTCGATCTCCTTCACCCCGGGCACGTCCTCTATCTGGAGAGGTCCAAGGCTCTGGGAACCGAACTGGTGGTAATCGTGGCCAGGGACTTAAACGTCAAACATAAGCCCAAGCCGATAGTGCCCGAAGAACAGAGGCTCAAAGTTGTGGCCGCTTTGAAGGCCGTTGACCGGGCAATTCTGGGAGACGAAAAGGACCTCTTTCAGCCCATAGAAGAGCTTTGTCCGGACATAATCACCCTGGGATTCGACCAGCATTTCGACTCCCAGAGGCTCCGGGCCGAGCTGGCCCGGCGCGGGCTGTCGACGAAGGTCGTGCGGATCGAGGAGAACGAGCCCTGTGAGCTTTGCAGCTCGAGGAGGATCGTCGCCAGGACCCTGGAGCGCTACCGCGGGCGCAGAGTTTAGGGCGTCAAGTTGATATACGGATCTTTCATTTGCGGGGCCTGTATGGCCAGAGTAGCAGTTGGCGGCACCTTTGATCCGATTCATGACGGGCACCTGGCCCTGCTCAGGAGGGCCTTTGAGCTGGGCAGCAGCGGCGAGGTGGTCATCGGCCTCACTTCAGACGAAATGGCCAGAGAGAGCCGGACCAGGTCGGTCGGGGATTTCCAGACCAGACTTAACAACCTGAGAGAGATCCTCAAGAGAGAGCTGGGGGTCGAGGACTTCAGGGTGATGAAGATCGACGACCAGTGCGGTTCGTCGATCTACGAGGATTTCGATTTCATCGTGGTCTCCCCGGAGACCCTTCCCATGGCCGAGAAGATCAACCGTTTGAGAGCTAAGAGGAACCTGCGGCCAATCGAGATATCAGTGATCGAATATCAGATGGCCAAGGACGCAATACGCATAAGCTCCACCAGAATCTCGGAAGGAAAGATAGACCAGCACGGAAATGTGCTCGACCATTAACCATCCCATTTTTTATAGTTTCAGCGGCTTATATTATGTTCGGTGATATCAAAATGATGGGCTTTATAAAAACTATCATAAAGATAAAATTAGTGATATTGGTAGTGGTCGGCCTGCTGGTTTTGCTGTCCATAGCCAAGAAGAAGTGCCCCTTTTTGCGCTCGCTGAGCGCCGGGGAATAAGTTTCTCTATTTTTTGAGTTTCTTCTGCGGCACAACGATCGCATAAGTTCCATCCCTACTTCAATTGATGCCGGTTCCCTCTATCGACTTTCGCACCTCATCATAGGCCTGATGAACCCGTTTCCTATCATAGGGTGAAGGCAGCGAAGTATCGCTGTCGCTTAGGGCCAGTTGAGCATGCCGGAATAAAATGGCCCGCTTTTCATCGCTGCTGGCATGAGCCGCCACCGAATTGATGGTCTTCAAGATGGCGATCATTACATCTGCATTGCCGCGGCCATACTGACGAATCAGATCAAAGGAAGTACCGGCCATACGTTCAAATGATACCGGGTCTGCGATCACCCGCAGCTTCCCGGATTTATCGTAATAGTAAGACGATCTCGGCTTGCTATCTGCCAGCATGCTCAGCGCCACACCCAGCCGGTTCAGGCACATTGCCGGCGTGACCGGGTCGTTTATGGCCGGAGAAAGGGCTCGCGAAGCGATGATCACCAGTGACGTCATTCCATATTCGATATCCTGCTGCATAGTTCGGTTATCACCCAGGATGTAGGACGCGTTCACAGCAGCAGCCAGCTTGATCACCTCAAACGAGCCCGGCCAGGCCAGCAGCAGTTGATCGCCGGGGACTATGAAATCTCCTGAAATGTGTTTGAGATAAAAGACCAGATCATTCTTTTCTGCCGTCTTCAGCAGCTGACCGTAATCGATGGCCCGGACATATCCCGACTTGTTGGCGACAACGGCTTTTCCCTGCTGCATGGTAACGGACCGCAGCTTGTCTTCTTCCCCAGGCCCGCCGCGACCTTCAGCGGGTCCGGAAGACCATCTCTCAAACCGGATCTCCTTTTCCACCTCGTTTCCAACATTTTCGATTATCTTAGATGCTTGCAGCCCTTCAGCTACATGGTGGAAGAAGTACAGCAGCATTGCCAAGCTGACCAGGAGCATGAGAACCGCAAATGTCACTGAGATTAGCGGAACGCCGCCGCTATCCGTGCCGGACTCATAGCTCATGAGCACCATCACGCAAAATCCAATGGTTGAGCTGTATGTTCCCAGAACAACCTGAGTGGTAGTATCTCGCAGGAAACTCCGGATGAGAATCGGGCCGTACTGAGAGGCTGCAATGGTTAAAGGAACTAACGTAATTGAGAAGACAACTCCAATCACACCTAGTGCCGCACCTGCAATGTTGAGCAGGATCGAATTGATGTCTGAAGAATCGACATTCAGGATGTACCATTTGCCTTCCAGCAGAGAATCAGGGGTCATCCGGTCGACCTCCAGCAATAGGACGGCCAGAATCATGG
Organism: Methanotrichaceae archaeon; assembly: GCA_013178225.1. Classification (GTDB taxonomy): domain Archaea; phylum Halobacteriota; class Methanosarcinia; order Methanotrichales; family Methanotrichaceae; genus JABLXE01. The sequence goes on along the minus strand of JABLXE010000007.1, from coordinate 116,519 downwards.
AGGCGGCAGTCATGATCAACGGCAGGAACCAATAAGTGGACCGAACTCTATCCAAGTAATCGATGAACCTTATGGATATACCCACATTTTAAAATTCTTATCTAATAAGTATATAAATTTGACCTGAAGCAGGGCTTAAAAATCCCCTATCAGAGATGGAAATATCAAAAACTCGAAGATAGCCCGGCTTTGAAAATACAAAATTTTTGGATAATCCCGGGAAGGCGCAATATCTGCTAGCTTACAGGTTCAGGCTCCAGGCTAGATTTGGATTGTCTTCCCAAAGCCTCCTGTTTCGATTGGCCTACCATCATGTTGCGGAAGATGGCTGCCTTGAGCTCTGGCCTCTTTATTGGCTTTACAAGAAAATCGTCGCCTCCGGCAGCAAAGCAGGACTCCCGGCAGCAAGAGCACCCGGTCACGAAAACTATTCGCGGGTTTTCCGGCCAGCGTTTGCGAATTTCGATGGTGGTCTTTATGCCGTCCATCTCAGGCATCTGGACATCCATCAGGAGCAGATCGCAGGAGTTGGATTCAAGATAAGTGATGGCTTCTTTGCCGTTGTTCGCTATATGTACGTCGTATCCAGCGCTTGTTAGCCAGCGCTGCATAACCCTCTGATGCACGGGATCGTCTTCGGCCAGCAATATCTTCAAGGCCTCTCTATACTTCTCCCTCCCATCGATTATATAATCCACTCCTGTTCAAGTGCTATTCTAGCTAGCTTTTATGCTAATGTGATGTTATCTTAGATACTTATAAATTTTTCTTATTTCACATCAGTAATAGTAAGAGAACTTCATACACTATATTCATTTCTATCTAAAAGCCGCACGGGGGATGATCAAAAGGACCGATCGAGATATAGGGCCAATTGCTATAAAAATTTTTTGGCTGTTATGGCAAATTAAATTTGATAATACATTTGATTATCCCATTCCCTAGAGACACAAGCCGGATCACTTGCCTAGATTCTGCGCATTCCCCTTCCAATCTCCCGGTAGATGGCCTGGAAGGTGTTTCCGATGAAATACTTGGGCGATGTCCTGTGCCCTTCTATTGCCGTGCGTCCTTCGCGAATGGCTCTGATTGCCTCCTCTGCGTCATCGGCCTCGATTTCGGTCACACCCAGGCCTACCGTGGCCGCAAAGTGCGAATCCGATCCCGCAACCATCGGCATGTTCCGCCGGCTGGCCTCCAGACGGGCGCGAGCGTTGGCAATCCCGAAGAGATGCTTGGAGTTGTAAACCTCAACCGCATCACAACCCGGAATTCGTCCCAGAGCGTGCCTGAAAGGATGGTAGGGATGAGGCACAACCGCCACCGCTCCCATGTCGTGGGCCAGATCTGTAGTCTCCTCCGGGCTCCTGCCTTTAGGCGGAAGCTCTTCCGCGCCCAATACTATGAGGTGGCCCTCTGAGGTCGTAACTTCGACGCCGGGAAGGAGAACCAGATCCATTTTGCATTCCCGGATCAGCTTTTCGGCGGCGAGAGAGCCCTTGAGGGTATCGTGGTCGGTGATCGATATGCCGCCCAACCCCTTCATCAGGGCCGCCTCCAAAATGGCCTTCACCTCATCGTGTCCGTCCGAGTAAATAGAATGAACGTGAAGGTCGAATCTCATGACGCGACTATATGCAGGCAGAACTGATATAACCTTTTAGGGCCGAGGCCGCTGCTGTGGCCGGAGAGGCCAGATACACGCGTCCTCCCCTGCCCATCCGTCCCGGGAAGTTCCGGTTGGAGGTGGAAACACAGGCCTCACCCTCGCCCAGGACGCCCATATGCGCGCCAAGACAGGGGCCGCAACCCGGAGGAGCAACCATGGCTCCTGCCGACACCAGGATGTCTATCAAGCCTCTGGAGAGAGCCTGCAAAAGCACCTGGCGCGAGGCCGGGATGATCAGAGTTCGGGCCTTAACCGTCTGCCCCTTCAGGATCTTTGCCACCATCTCCAGATCCTCCAGCCTTCCGTTGGTACAGGTTCCGACGAAGACCTGGTCGATCTCTGTACCCTCCAGCTCGGAGACGGGCTTTACGTTATCCACCCGGAAGGGATATGCCACCATGGGCCCCAGGTCGCTCACATCGTAAACTCTCTGGCACTCACCCGAATCCGGATCGGAGACCACGTGCTGGTATTGCTCTCTGGCGCACCCCTGCAGATATTCGCGGGTCTTTTGGTCCGGCGGAACGATTGCAGCCTTGGCTCCCATCTCCACGCCCAGGTTGCACAGCGTCATCCGGCCAGACATGCTCATATCTTCGACTGCCGGCCCGGTGTACTCGATGGCCCGGTAGGTGGCCCCGTCGGCTCCCAGGTCGCCTATGACCATTAACGCCACATCTTTGGCCGTTACCAGAGGCCGGAGCTTTCCTTCAATCTCAATGTTCAGGGTCTCGGGGACCTTGAGCCACAGCCGGCCGCGGGAGTAGATCTCGGCCATGTCGGTTGCGCCCACCCCCGTTCCGAAGGCTCCAAAGGCCCCATAGGTGCAGGAATGGGAGTCGGCTCCTATTACCAGAGATCCCGGCAGGGCAAAACCCTCCTCGCAGAATACCTGGTGACAGACGCCGTATCCGCAATCGAAAAAGTTGGTTATGCCCTGCTCTTTCACGAAGCCGCGCACCTCTTTTTGCAGAGTGGCAGCAGTCTCGTTATTGGCCGGGACGATGTGGTCGAAGGGAACGACGATCCTCTGGGGGTCCCAGACGCTCTCCGATCCCATCTCCCTGAAGGCCTTGATGGCCAGGACCGATGTGCCGTCATGCGACATGGCGTAGTCTACCCTGGCCTCGACGATCTCGCCCGGCTCTGCCGTATGGGAGAGCCTCGCGGCTCGACTCAGGATCTTCTGGCTGATGGTGGCCACTTCTACCTCTTACACTTGATATCTTCCTCTGAGGGCAGCATATAGGCTATGTCCTCGGTTGGGTGCCGGTAAAGCCTTGAGCCCAGCCTCTTCTGGTCCAGGATGTGCCCGATCAAGCCAATGCTCCTTCCGAGCGCAAAGAGACCGTTGAGATAGCCGAGCTTCACCACCTCGTCTATCTCCTCCTTGGTGAAGGCTCCGCAGGAGTTCATCAGATCCAGAAACAGGATGCCTATGCAGCCATCGACGTTCAGGATCAGGTTGCCTTTCTTGGCAGTGGTGAGCTGCTCCACCTGCAGTGCGTAATCAAGTAGCTCGGTCGAGGGGAACTGGCTTCTGGCATAACTTATCAGTAGCTGCACCCGCTTATCGGGATTCTTCAAGCTCTTGATGCGGTGGCCGATTCCAGGGATGTTGACCCCCTTCCGCTTCATCTCGGCCACAAACCGCTCGGGCGGAAGGCCGCTCTCTTTAGCCCGCTTGAACTCCCGGGCGGCATCATCGATGGCTCCGCCGAACCTGGGCCCGATGGTCAACAGGCCGCTGCAAAGCGAGGAGATCAGGTCCTTTCCGGCACAGGAGGCCACTATTGCATTGTGGGCTCCGGATACAGCCGGTCCGTGGTCGGCGGTGATTTGCAGCACCAGCTCGATGAACTTGGCGGCGTAATCCGGCAGCTCTTTCTTGAACCACAGCAGGCCTATCACTCCGCCGATTCCCATCTGCCGCTCCAGCACGTCGGAAAGCCTCAGTCCGCCATAAAGGACCTCGTCGCCGCTATCGTCAGAGATGGTGCACATGAAGGTGGTGGGCTTTCGGATGAGCCCCTCGGAGAGGGCTTTGGCGTAATCCATGGGCAGCCTTGGAACCTCAGGCTCAACGACCTCGGCCACCTCTCCTGACGCCCTCAGCATCTCATAGACCTGGCGGACCTTATCGCCATAGTCGTCGAAGGAATCAGGCACATAAGCGCCGGCATCGCGGAAGGCCTGGTTCTTGGCCTGAGCCGTCTCCTTGGCGGTGTCGGCTTTGGCGCCGGCATGGCCGAACTGAACGCTTGAAGGCAGGAACGGCGAGCAGGTGCCGGTGACCCAGGCCACCAGAGGCTTTTTGATCCGCCCCTCCTGCAAAGCTTTGATGATCCTGTACTCGTCCTCGCCGCCCAGCTCACCGAGACAGGCGATCATCTTTATCGCCGGGTTGGCCTCGTATCTCAGGATGTGATCGAGCAATGTCGACCCGGGGTAGCGATCGCCTCCGATGGCGATCCCCTCATAGACGCCATCAGAGTTTCGGGAGATGATGTTGAAGGCCTCGTTGAGCATGCCGCCGGACTTGGAGACGAAACCGACACATCCCGGGCGGTAGAGCTTGGAGGCAATTATGTTCTCGATGGTTCCGGCAGTGTTTCCGATCCTGAAGGCTCCGGCGGCGATTCCGCCAACCGTTGCCGGCCCGATTACGATCTTATTCAGCTTTCGCGCCGTGGCGGCCATAACCCGGGCCATTCTCTCGGGAACGCCCTCGGCGATCACTGCCACTGTGTTGATGGTAGGCGTACCCAGCGCTTCCATCGTGGTATCGAAGGCGGAGCGGTGAGAGGCGAAGTTCACCATGACGTCTGCCTCCGGATAAGCCCCTGCCGCCAGAGGAATGGTCTTGTACATGGGGAGCAGTATCTCTTTAGTGCCCCAGAAGGCCTTGTGAATTCCAGCGCGCCCGGGATTGATGATGGCAGCGATGCTCGGGCTCTCTCTCCCGCAGATGTAATCGAAGTCCAGCATCCTCTGTATGGCATTGGTCTGATAGCCGTACACGAATGCCTTGGTATTTTTGTCGAAGATTGCGTAGCTCGGTTTCACTGACAAGCACCACCCAGAGCCAGGGGAACGATGTGAGTCATATGCATCTCGGGGCCGTAAACTTCTATTGACACTCCCAGTGTGCCTCCAAGCTCACGCATGAGCTTTAAGCCCAGCTCGTAGTTGGGGCCGCCCCGTCTCACGTAGATCTTGACATTGCATTCTCGGAGCCGTTCCTGGCACTCCTTCAGGGCCATGACCACCCCTCTGAAGGTCTTGGCCACATCGGTGAAGTTGGCAATGGCCCCTCCGATCAGCAGAACCTTGCCCTGAGGATCAGGCTCGCGGGTCATCAGGTCCAGGATGGTCTTAGTGTAGTAATACGTCTCTTCGGTGTTGGGATCGCCGCTATACTCTCCATAGTTGGACATCTCCTCTGCAAAACCCAGATCGCAGATGGTATCTGCATAAATCACGCTGGCGCCACCGCCTGCGACCATGGTCCACACCCGGCCCTGGGGATTGAGAATCGTGAGCTTGAGGGAGGCTCCGGTCTTGGAATCTATCTCCTTGATGAACAGCTCTTCTTCTGAGAGCGTTCTGCCGAAGGGCTCTGGAAACTCCAGTCCTTCCCACCGCTTCCTCTGCCAGTACTCCTCGGCATCGTCAAGCTTGGCCACCATGTCCAGGGGAACAATTCTGCCGGCAGTAAAGGTGAACGGATTGATCTCCAAATAGACAAAGCCTGAATCGGCATAGAACCGGTACAGGGCGCGGATGAACTTCTCGATCTCCTCCATCCGGTCTGCAAGGCCTGCGGGAAGCGCTGATTTGATGTCAACATCATCGATTCCCTTCAGGATGTCCACCTTGATCTGCACTACCCGGTCCCAGTTGTCCTCCACCAATACTCCACCTTCCCTGGAAAAGAAGATGCAGTCTCCCTCGTAGTCAGAGCTGATGGCCAGGTAATACTCCTCCTTGTGAGGAACGAACGGCTCCACCAGAAAATGAGTCAGCCTTCCGGCTACGCCGCCAACCACAACCTCAGCGCCCATATTCTTCTTCAGGTAATTTTTCGCCTCCTCCCAGCGAGCGTCCAGAAGAACCAGACCGTGCTTGCCCCTTTTGCCGAAGAGCTGGTCCGGTTTGACCACCAGCCGCTCGGACTTGAGCCAGGGATAATCGGCCGCCAGCTCCTCCAGATTTGTCTCGGGGCCGACCAGGATGAGGTTACCCTTATAAGAGAAATCGTTGAGGTACTCGGGAAGGTACTTGGCCAACATTCGCTTTGCATCGAATTCCCTAATGCCTCTCTGTGCCATGTCCAAAACCACCTTCGCCGCCTTAATGCTCTTCTTATTTACAAACTTTCTGGCGGAAACAGCCTTCCGCAATCATCTTCCCGGAAAAGCTGAAATACTCGAATTCCGCATCTGTCATGCTAATGGCCTGCCCTTGTTGCGGAAAAGATTGCGTTCGGCCGGCGGAAGATGTGCTGGAAAGCATGGATAGCCTGTATATCGCATGCCGCCACTGTGCTCCAGATTCTGCTTTGGATAAAAGCCTTCCTTTGCGAGATTTGCCCGAGGAGATAAGGAGGTGCCCAGCATGCGAAAAAGCGCCTTTGGATGGGGTCATGCTGGACTGCTTGCAGGTCCTGGCGGAGCACGGGATGCGCGAGCCTGAAGAAGGGCTTAGAAGCGTGGGCTGGCCGCTGGTAGAGGTCGGATTTCCGCTGGCCTATCCGCCGCGCCTGGGCCCTGCCAGCTTAATTCTCATGGCTGAGCGAATCGACCGCTCGACAGCGGAGGCCATTTTAGAGCGGGTGCCTGAGGTCAAGGGGGTGATCCTGTCCCAGGGAGTTCCGGGGCTGGCCGCCGACGGCAGTGCCCATCAAAATATCCTCCTGGCGGGCTGCGACCTGCGCTGCGACCTGGCCCAGAGCGCCTTCGGGGATCTGGTGATCTACAAGAGCCAGTCCAGGATACACGTGGAGTTTCCCAGGGCCTCTGCTCCCAAGATGAAGGCGCTGGAAAATCTGTATTATCGACGCCGTCTCTCCGATGTGCTGGACGGGCTTTGCGGACCGGGAACGCTGGGGATGACCTGCGCCCTGGCCGGAGCCGAGCGCGTGGTTTTGAACGACGCCTGGCTTCCGGCGATTGAAAACGTGATGCTGAACCTCGAAGTCAACCGGAATATCCTGGCCATCGATGAGATCGAGCGCCTGAGTATGCCTTCTGCAAAGCTGGCAGATGAGCCGGTGCTGGTGGGCAGAGCTTCCGGCACCTGTGAGATCGAGGTCTATTTCAGCGATCTGAGAAAGCTGTTTTCCAGGGTCAAGCCTTCCCGCCTCTGTCTTATAGATCATTTTCCCGGCGCAGATACAGGGGAGCTGGAACGAGCCTGCCGTTCTTGTGAGGAGATAATAATAATATAAATAATTAAGGTCCTTATTTAATTACTATTTCTAATTTGATTAATATTCCTAACTCAGTTAATATTTCTGATTTAAACCAATACTTTTAATTTAATTAATACTTCTCTTATCTTTTCTAATTTACTTAGGTTTTCTAATTCTATTCTATGATCCTATGGTCTGAAAATTGACCTTATTCGCAAGAATAAATAAAATGATGGCCGTAATTATCGCAGCAAAATAGTACCATATGGGACAGCGCGGATTCGAACCGCGGTCCAAGAGTCCCAAACCCTCGAGGATAGACCAGGCTACCCCACTGTCCCATTAGAGAGATTAAGAGTGATCCCTAGTTTCCCAAGGCATTTAAAAGCCTTTTGCTAGGCCGCCCTTGGACAGGCCATTCTTTAAGGCGATCTGATCCACCTTCTTGACCAGATATGCGGTGGATATGCCGCCGATGGCGGTCAGGAGCCATAGCTGAATCAACCGGGTGAGAATCGTGGCTGCCACCGCGCTGCTTGTAGGCACGCCGATGGCGGAGAAGAGGGTGATCATAACTATATCCACCAGCCCCACGCCACCGGGAAGAAACAGCGGCAGCATCTGCAGAAAAATCATCACCGCATAGACCGCGAACACCGCCTGAACCGGAATTTTTACGCCCATGGAGCGAAATATTACCACCGCCACCAGGGTCATGGACAGCCAGCCCGCCACCGCCCAGAAGGTGCTGATGAACAGCGTGCGCTTGTGTTCAGCCAGCATCTTCATGGATGAATGAAAGCGATCCATGATGCCGAGGCACTGCATCCGGTCGACAGTGACCTTGAAGACCTTTTCCACGAAATCCACCAGGGTGAATATTATCCTCTCCAGCCAGTTATCGGCGAAGCACACCCCAAGAAAGATGACATTGATGAACAGCAGAAAGATGGTGATTCCGGAGCACGTGGCCAGAGCCCAGGCGGGGGCGTTGGTCTTGAGGGCTATATAAGCCAAGCCAATCACGGTCCCCAGGATGAAGGGCACCGCGGTGATTATCCTGGTGGCGGCAACGGTTGCCGAAGAGCGGTCGATTCGCGATCCTCCGTCCAGCTTTTCCAGAAAGTAGATGCGCGCAGTCTCCCCTGAGAAGCTTCCGGAGGGGATCAGGTTGTTCATGAAGATGCTGGACATGTAAATGAAAAAGATATCGCTGATGGGCACCCTGTAATCGAATTTTCCCGCGATCTTCTTCCAGGCCAGCGAGTCGAAGAATATGCCGGCCAGCGCCAGGATAACAGCCAAAGAAAATAAACGCAGATCGACGTCCCTCAGGCTATCCATTACGTCTTGAAAGCCGATTTGATAGAGATAGATGAGGTACACACCCAGTCCAAAGGCAATTAGAGCTATCGATTTTCTTGGTTTCAGGGTGGGAAGCTCTAGCTCTCGACTCACAGAAGTGTAGAGTTTCTTGCAGCGGTTAAAAGTTTTGCTGTGGCTCCGGGTCCTCTGAGAAAGCTCACGAAAGCTATTTAATAGTGGTTCTGCGTAAGCTTGGCCCCATGGGAAAGACAGGAAGTATTGAATGGGTCAAGATTAAGGGCAGAAAGGGCCAGGTCAGGCAAGTCGCCAAGGCCGAGGTAACCTACAAAAAGCCCGGACCTATGCAGAGATATGCGGCTACTGGTTCACGAATCAAGAAGATAAAGAGATCTGAGAAGGCCACCCAAGTCAGGACATGATCTCCCAGGACGTAGTCCTAGTACGCTACGGCGAGATCGCGCTGAAAGACAGGTGGACCAGACAGAGCTGGGAACGCATCCTAGCAGCGAACATAGCATTTGATCTGAAAAGGGCAGGGCTGGAGCACAGGATCAGCAGAAGCGAGGGCAGGATATTCATCCACACCACAGACCCGCGTGCAACGCAGATAGCGGCACGGGTCTTCGGCGTGGTTTCGGCAAGCCCGGCCCAAACCGTAGCTCCCGAACTGGATCAGATCTCCGGAGCTGCGGCAGAAATTGCCTCCTTCATCAGGCCTTCTTCTTTTGCCATTCGGCCCAGGCGCTCGGGGGGAAAAATCTCCAGCGAAGAGATCGGCCGGGCGGTCGGCGATGCGGTGAGGCTTTCAACCGGTTCAACTGTGAACCTGGACCATCCGGATCTGGAGATCTTCATCGAGGCCAGAGGAGACGCAGCCTACATTTTTACCGATATCACCAGGGGACCTGGCGGCCTCCCGCTGGGGTCCCAGCAGAAGATGCTGACTCTGATCTCGGGAGGAATCGACTCGCCGGTTGCGGCCTGGATGATGATGAAGCGCGGCTGTCCTGCTGTGCTGTTGCATTTCGATTCACGCCCTTTTGCGGATTCGGTCAGGCAGTGTCTGCGATCCGCTGAAGTCCTCTCCCAATGGTCCTCCGGCCGGAAAATCGACTTCATTCAAGTCCCCATCTCCAGAGGCATAGAGAAGATAGCTGCCCATCACCCACGGGCTACCTGCGTTCTCTGCCGAAGGCTGATGTACAGGATCGCCTCCGAAGTCGTGAAGATCCAGGGAGCCATGGGAATTGTCACCGGCTATTCTCTCGGCCAGGTGGCCTCGCAGACTCCGGAAAACATCATGGCCGAGCAGGCGGGAATGGATGCACCCATCTATCACCCGTTGATAGCCATGGACAAGGCGGAGATAATCGAGATCGCCAGAAGGATAGGGACCTATGAGGTCACCGAGGAGACCAAGTCCTGTACTGCGGTTCCGAGAAAGCCGATCACCAGGGCAAAGCTGGATCAGGTGCTGGCCTGGGAGGATGAGCTGGGATTAAGAGAGATGGCCCTGTCTCTGGCCCAGGAGATGAGCATAACCAGAATTTAGGCTAAAACTAGGATTCGACTCACATTTCGATTGGCCATTTTCAGCCTCAATCTTCATTCAGGTACTCATTTCAGCCCGTTTCAGCGCTGTGATGGACACCCCTAGGATTTTTAGCAGTCATAAAAAATAAATAATATGATGGGCCTCATTTAATAGGGCGCATCGGAGGAATAGCCATCACCCGTTCAATGGGTGTCATCCCTGACCGGGAGAACAATTTTTGCAACCTCTGAGTGGGCCCCCATACCATTGTGTTTGAAGATCTCAATAATGGTTGGTGCCATTTGGATGCAGATTTCGCTGACGGCTATCAAGCACCCTTGCGAGAGCGATTTCTCCTCAAGTTTTCCCGAGTTCCGGAGGGACGATTTTAATCAAGCAAGCTAATAGTATTGAATGTAAGTAATGGAAATATTAACATTCAATTCTAACTGCGAGTCAGATTGGTACGTAAGATTGTAAGGCAATATTTCCAGTTAAGAGATTCAAGTCAGAATTCATACCGGCAGCGTTGAACGATATCTCATCGCTTCAGGAATTTGAGAATCCCAAAGATCCATAATCCAGGGAGCCTTAATTGATCACCTCTTTGATCATTTAGGGGATTGTCACGAATCGCTAAGTCTTCAAGTAAAATTTAACTTCTTTAGCTTTTTATAGCTCCACTTTCCGGCAATATAATTAATTTGATGCTTCAGGATGTCCTATTTCATCAGCCAAAGGTCAGCGCAAGAAATAAATATTCAAAGAAGTACTAATACTATGGGCCAATCCATTGGCGAAACTGCGGCGAAAAGGATATCGCCATTCGATTACATCGGCTAATTAAATTGAGGATATCAGAGATTGTGAGGTCGTCTGAAGCACATAATTTCAGAATAATTAAAAGAAAAAGTTCAGACCTGATTCAGAAGCAAAATCAAACTCAAGCCAGAGATTATACTGGTCTTTACCGGTCTTTAAGCGGGCAGGGACCACCCAAGGCCTTCGAGCCTCACCGGCCTGCTGGAGAGTTTCCGGGTGCCGGCATAGCGAGAGGAGCTGACCACCAGGAAATTGACTCAATTGCGGACCGAAAATGTCCGAAAAGGATGATCCTGTGAACTCCAACGAGGCTCAGATACCAGAAAGGGAAGCCATGACCGTGAGAGAGGCTGGCCGCCGTGGCGGGAAAAAAGTTAAGGAACTGATCGAAGAAGGAAAAAGAGCCCGAGAATCTCTTGGGCTGAGAAAGATATCCCGGTGATTTAGGAATAATTCACGAAAAAAGGAGTGATCAAGAATGGCAGAGGAGAAGAGAAAAGGAAAAGAGTCCAAAGGGTCAATGACCGTTCAGGAAGCAGGCAGGCGCGGAGGCCAGAGAACCGCCCAGACTCACGGAAAAGAGTTCTACGAAATGATTGGCCATAAGGGCGGTCAGCGGGTTAAGGAACTGATTGAAGAAGGAAAGAGAGCCAAGGGGCTGATGCCAGAAAAGTAGACAGCTCCAGCAGCATAGCGGGCTGCACTGCGAAAGATTGGATGGCAAATCTGAAGGACACTCGTATTCACCGGGCTCAGAATATTGGGCGGGGCGATCTTTCTACAACTTTTAGGAGCCGGTCTAATCTCCCGTTTTTTCCATTTCCTCGAGGGTCTTTCCGCTTAAAACAGATGCTGGCTCAGCCTTGAGAATATTCATGGACGGCTTCGCCTCTTCGTCCCTCATCTTCACCATAATCCAGCCCCTGCCGGTCCTGGTGAGCGCGAAACCTCCCTTCAGCTTCCTGCCCTCCAGCCATATTGAGATATGGCCGTTTTCCAGGGCCCGAGAGACGGGAACGATCTGGCCGTCCAGCTCGGTCAGGTTGCGATAAGTTCCGGTATCCCACACAATCACTGTGCCTGCCCCGTACTGGCCGGCAGGGATCCGGCCCTCGAAGCTGGCATAATCGAGGGGATGATCTTCCACGGCAATTGCCAGATGCTTCTGCTTTGGGTCCATCGAAGGTCCTTTGGGAACGGCCCAGGACTTTAAAACCCCATCCACCTCCAGCCGGAAATCGTAGTGCAGATTGCGAGCAGCATGCTTCTGCACGATGAATATGCGCTCGCCGGTGCTTTTGTCATCGGCGCTCCTGTCACCTCCCGGCAGCTCGCCTCGCGGCTCAGAGGTGAGCGAAAAATCCCTTTTCTTGCGGTACGACTGCAGCGGCTCATCTTTCATCGGTCTCACCTTAATAATAATAATTCATCTGTTCATAGCTTAAAGAAGCTTTCCGGGAAAGGGCTTTTCAACTATAGAAACTAATGATAATTCTGAAATATGGCAAAGACTGAAATCACGTCTAATCCTGGCTAAAAAATTAATCATATTGAATTATAGAAAGTGGTGAATTGTGGATCAAGATTCGCACCGCAAATCCGGAAAGCATGAGGGCCATGAGATGCACGAAGAGCACCATCCCGCGGCTCTGGCAGGCTCCAAAGAGCATTCCGGCCATGAGGGCCATGATCACCATCGAATGATCGAGGACTTCAAGAAGAGGCTCATAGTATCGCTGCTACTGACCATACCCGTTCTGGTGCTATCGCCTCATGTGCAGCAGGCGCTGGGATTTGAGCTGTCTTTTTCAGGGTCACAGTACCTCCTTCTTCTGCTGGCCTCTATCGTCTATGTCTACGGCGGCTATCCATTTTTAAAGGGGCTCAGGGACGAGCTGAAGAAGAAAAGTCCCGGAATGATGACCCTGATCGGAGTGGCCATCACCGTGTCCTACCTTTACAGCGCAGCGGTTGTATTCGGGCTGAAGGGGATGGACTTCTTCTGGGAACTGGTCACTCTGATCGATATCATGCTCCTTGGACACTGGATCGAGATGCGCTCGGTCGCAGGTGCCTCCAAGGCCCTGGAAGAGCTGGCCAGGATCATGCCCTCTGAGGCCCACCTCCTGCTGGACGGCAAGGCCCGTGATGTCAGGCTGGAGGAGCTGCAACCGGGAGATCGGGTTCTGGTCAAACCGGGGGAGAAGATTCCGGCCGATGGCGCAGTCCTGGAGGGAGAAAGCGATGTGAATGAGGCCATGCTCACCGGCGAGTCCAGGCCGGTATCCAAAGCGGCAGGAGATGAGGTGATAGGCGGATCGGTGAACGGCTCGGGCTCTCTCACTCTCGAGGTGAAAAAGACCGGGAAGGACAGCTACCTGAACCAGGTGATAGAGCTGGTGAAAAAGTCGCAGGAGAGCCGATCCAGGACCCAGAATCTGGCCGATCGTGCCGCGTTTTTGCTGACGGTAGTTGCACTTTTCGGGGGTGCGGTTACCCTGGCGGCATGGCTTTTTTACAGCCAGGACTTCGCCTTTTCCCTGGAACGTTCGGTAACAGTCATGGTCACCACCTGCCCCCATGCCCTGGGGCTGGCCATACCGCTGGTAGTGGCGGTATCCACATCTCTGGCCGCCAAATCCGGCCTCCTCATCAGGGACAGGCAGGCCTTTGAGACGGCCCGAAGTCTACAGGCGGTGGTCTTCGACAAGACCGGCACGCTAACCGAAGGCCGCTTCGGCGTCACCGATATCATATCGCTATCTGAGGCCGGAGAAGAGGAGGTCCTTTCCCTGGCATCGTCTCTCGAGTCCCGGGCCGAGCACCCCATAGCCAGGGCAGTGCTCGATCTGGCGCGGGAAAGGGATCTCTCGATTGCTCCAGCAGAGCGGTTCCGGCTCATCTCCGGCCAGGGAATCGAGGGCCTGGTAGAGGGAAGGGAGCTGAAGGTTGTGAGCCCCGGCTATCTCAAGGATAAGGGAATAGCCGTTCGGGATGAGAGGATGGATAAGCTGCAACAAGAGGGAAAGACCGTGGTGGTCTTGCTGGAAGGAGATACGGCAGTAGGAGCGCTGGCTCTGGCGGACGTGGTGAGGGCTGAGTCCAAAGAGGCCGTAAAGCGGCTGCAAGAGAAGGGCATCAAGTGCATGATGCTCACCGGCGACAACCGCTTCGTGGCCGGGACGGTGTCCAAAGAGCTGGGATTAAACGAGTTCTTCGCCGAGGTTCTTCCCCACCAAAAAGCCGATGTCATCAAGAAAGTGCAGGAGGAGATGGTAGTGGCCATGGTTGGAGATGGAGTCAACGATGCTCCGGCTCTGGCCCAGGCGGACGTGGGGATAGCTATAGGAGCCGGAACGGATGTGGCCATCGAGACCGCAGACGTAATCCTGGTCAGAAGCGACCCCAGAGACGTGGTCAGCATAATTGAACTCTCCGCCAAGACCTATTCCAAGATGTTTCAGAACCTGCTGTGGGCCACAGGCTACAACGTGATAGCCATACCGCTGGCAGCCGGTGTCCTCTATTCCTACGGGATCCTTTTGAGCCCGGCAGGAGGAGCCTTGCTCATGAGCCTCAGCACGGTGATCGTGGCCATCAATGCCCGCACCCTGAGAATGGATGGGAGATAGACGATTCCTCAGAGACCGTGCTGTGGCCGGGTCTGGCTGGAAAGCCCGTGTTAACTATTTATCGAAGGGCGCGAATGTTTCTCCCTGAATGATCAGATCTGCCCTACACCGTGAAGATACAGAAGCGCAACCGTTCCACCTGGTCTCAGGCTTTGCTCCTCGCGGATCTCAGCCTCAGGCTATCGAGAAGCTGGTATCCGGCCTGGAGTCAGGACCCCAGTTGCAGACGCTTCTCGGCGTTACCGGCTCGGGAAAGACCTACACCATAGCCAATGTGATCGACCGGGTGCAGAAGCCGACCCTGATCCTGGCCCACAACAAGACTTTAGCCGCCCAGCTGTACAACGAGTTCCGGGAGTTCTTTCCGGATAACCGGGTGGAGTACTTCGTCTCTTACTACGATTATTACCAGCCCGAGTCGTACATTCCCTCCAAGGACCAGTATATCGAGAAGGACGCCTACATAAATCCCAAGATCGAGCAGATGAGGCTTGCGACCACCGCCTCGCTCATGTCCCGAAAAGACGCAATCGTGGTGGCATCGGTCTCATGCATCTACTCCCTGGGAAATCCCGAGACCTTTGAGGGGATGGGATTTGAGCTGAAGGTCGGAGATCAACTGGCCAGGAGGGAGATCGTCGCCAGGCTGGTGGACATCCTATACCAGAGGAACGACATAGACCTCGCCCCCGGACGCTTCAGGGTCAAGGGAGACACCATAGACCTGATACCAGGCTACTTCACCGACATAATTCGAATCGAGCTTTTCGGAGATCAGGTGGAGCGCATCACAGAGATCGACCGACAGACCGGAGAGAAAAAGGAGAATCACCCCTATTTTTACGTGTATCCGGCCCGGCACTACATAATCCCTGAAGATCAGCAGAATAGGGCCATAGATTCCATCCTGCAGGAGATGGAAGAGCGGCTGCCGGAGCTGGGAATGATCGAGGCTCACCGGCTCAAGCAGAGGACCCTTCACGACATGGAGATGATCCAGGAGACCGGAAGCTGCAAGGGAATCGAGAACTACTCGCGCCACTTCGACGGCCGCAGTCCGGGAGAAAGGCCTTACTGTCTGATCGATTACTTTCCAGAAGACTTCCTGCTGGTGATAGACGAGAGCCATCAGACCCTTCCTCAGGTTCACGGCATGTACAACGGCGACCGCGCTCGCAAGAAGAGCCTGATCGACTACGGTTTCCGGCTTCCCAGCGCCTACGACAACCGCCCGCTGCGCTTCGAGGAGTTCGAAGAGTTCATGAGGAACGTGATCTTCGTCTCCGCGACCCCCGGAGACTACGAGCTGGCCCGTTCAGCACAGGTGGCAGAGCAGATCATCCGGCCTACAGGCCTTATGGACCCCATAGTAGAGATCCGGCCCGTTCAGGGCCAGGTGCAGGACGTAATGCAGGAGATCCGTACTGTGGCAGAGCGGGGAGATCGTGCTCTGGTGACCACACTTACCAAGCGGCTGGCCGAGGAGCTGACCGACTTTCTGGCCCAGAACAGCATCCGCGCCCGATATCTACACTCCGACATCGACACCCTGGAGAGAACGGAGATCATTCGCGAGCTGCGCCTGGGGAAGTTCGATGCGCTGGTTGGGATCAACCTCCTGCGGGAAGGCCTGGATATTCCCGAGGTGGGGTTCATCGGCATCCTGGACGCGGACAAGGAGGGCTTTCTGAGGGACGCAAGAAGCCTCATCCAGACCATCGGCCGGGCCTCCAGGAATGCGAACTCCCGCGTGGTCTTGTATGCCGACAGCATGACCGGCTCGGTCAAAGAGGCTGTGAAGACCACAGAGCAGAGGCGGGCCCTGCAGATGGCCTATAATGAAGAGCACGGAATCGTTCCCAAGACCATCAGGAAGCCCATCCGGGAAAAGGTGGTGGACGTCACCGATACCCGGCATATTCCCAAATCCGACATTCCAAACCTGATAATCGAGATGGACGCAGAGATGAGAGCTGCGGCCGAGCGCCTGGAGTTCGAGAGGGCCATACAGCTGCGTGACACGATCAAGAGGCTGGAGAAAGAGATGAGGGTGGGGTGAGGCTTTGCAATATGATCGGATCATGGTCATCTAAACAGCCACGTTCATCGTATTAACTACATATCGCCATAAAGCGATATATTTATAAGGCTGGCGCACCCTAGATCGTCAGGTTATGGCTCAGAAATCCATCTCGGACCTGCGCGCCAGGATCCTCTCTGCCCTCTCCGACCCCACCCGGCTGGACATTCTTGAATATCTATCTGAGGGTGAGCGCTGTGTCTGCGAGATCATCCCCGCATTCGACCGCTCCCAGTCTACCATCTCCAAGCATTTGAGCATCCTTTACGAGGCCGGAATCGTGGACCGCAGAATCGACGGCAAGCGCACCCTTTACCGTATCAAGAATGAGCGAATATTCGACCTGATTAAAGATGTCGATGCCATCGCTTTGGATTATATCTCAGAGCTGTCCCATGCGGGAAGGACTCTGGAGGAATTAAAAAAAGCTGACCGGCCGCAAGGCAGCCCGGCTGCAGTGAGGTGAGATTCTTTGGTAGTAGAGACTATTTCGGCGGCTCTGCAGGCAGGGCTGGCTACATTGCTTGAATACCTGTCAGCCCACGTCTTGACCTGCCTCATCCCGGCCTTCTTCATTGCCGGGGCTATTTCTTCTCTCTTGCATAGAGAAACGGTGCTGAAGTATTTCGGGGCAGATTCGCCCAAGTGGCTGTGCTACAGCGTGGCCGCGACATCAGGAACCATTCTGGCGGTGTGCAGCTGCACCATTCTGCCCATGTTTGCCGGAATTTCCAAGCGCGGAGCCGGCATCGGCCCTGCCTCCGCCTTCCTCTTCTCCGGACCGGCCATCAACCTCCTGGCCATAATACTCACTGCACGGGTTCTGGGTCTGGATCTGGGAATTGCCAGGGCGGTGGCTGCGGTCTCAACGGCGGTGGTAATCGGCCTGATCATGGCGGCCATATTCGAGAGATCCGACCAGAAGTGTGAGGCGGCCCCTCCAGCCGCAGAGCTCGATTACGCCCCAGAAGAAAAAAGCCGGCCGGGCTATATGACCGGACTCTTCATGGCGGTCCTGGTGGCCATACTGCTGATAGCCACAACCAGCCTCATATCTGTGCCTGTTAAGGCCGCAATCGTTGGGGCTTTGATCCTTATCGCCACTTTCTTGATGAAAACCTACTACCTGCCGGAGGAGCGGGAAGCCTTCCTGGGAGAGACCTGGTGGCTGACCAAGAGGATCTTTCCCCTGCTGATTGTGGGAACATTCATAACGGGAGTTATCGGCTATTTCCTGCCGGTGGAGTGGGTGCGCTCCGTATTCGGCACCAGCAGCTTTTTGGCTTGCTTTGTGGCCTCTGTGATAGGCGCTCTGCTATACATGCCCACCCTGCTGGAGGTTCCAATTGTGGGCACTCTGTTTGGATACAGCACCGGAGTGACGGCTCCGGGACCTGCTCTGGCGCTCCTGCTGGCAGGGCCATCGCTTTCTCTTCCCAATATGATAGTGATCTGGCGGGTCATCGGGCCCAAAAAGGCTGCAGTTTACATCAGCCTGGTGGTGATCGCATCCACGCTGGCGGGAATGTTGTATGGGGAGATCGTATCCTGATAGATGATAGATAGGATGGAACATATGAAGTGGATTGCGAACAATGTAATGGTGAGGACATATGGTTACGATTGAAGTGCTGGGAACGGGCTGTGCCAAGTGCAAGAGCCTGCTCAAGAACGTGGAAAAGGCTGTCCAGGAGTCCGGAGTCGAGGCCGAGATAGTCAAGGTGGACAGCCTCCAGGAGATCATGGACCGTGGAGTGATGATGACGCCCGCTCTATTCATAGACGGCGAAGCCAAAGCAGTCGGCCGGGCGCCGGGCGTGGAGGAGATAAAGAAACTGCTGAAGAAGTGAGGCTGATCCTGGTCACTTCAACCAATAATTTTGGTCTGGGGCTATAAATCTATTTGTGAGAGCGATGGCGTTCATCACCATCATTTATTCTGAAGGTTCGAAATTCTCTTGCCTGGCAAGCCCAGCTCACCCGGGTCACCTATGGATATGAGACCACTGTTGCTAGCGCAAGCCTTATTAACAAATCAGGATACGTGTCCCAGGCCAATTAATGCGCCAAGGTGGCGGAGCGGCTACGCAATTGCCTGCAGAGCAATACCACTCCGGTTCGAATCCGGACCTTGGCTTTAAATTGAGTACAACATCAGCCCGATTGAAATAGCTCGATTGAAATGCCGGGTGCTTTTTGAGAGTTTGGAGAAAACGAGCCTATCAGCAACTGGTGAATCGATCAGGTGCCCTGCATGCCAGACGCTTGAAGGGCAGGAAATCTGAAATTTTAAAAATAGATTGACGCGGACGAAATAAAACCATCTATCTTGCAGTCAATCTCCTGATCCAGGCATCCACTTCATCCTTGCTCTGGAATGACCTGGCCCACTTTCTTATCTGATCTTCTCGCCATTTGTCGACCGCCTGCATTACGGGCTCAGGATCGAAGCCATGTCTCTTGATGTACTCCTCGCGTGTGAGTTCAGACATGTTCCCGTCAACATAAACCTTTGTGGCTTGATCGGAAAGCAGCCTGGTCCCGGTGGGCATGGACGCCGGATCGATACACACATCAGAGCAATAGCTCCATTCATCGCCCTTCTTCTCGATGTTAAAGGGCTTTCCGCAATTAGGACAGACTCCAATCATCAACAATGCCTCCAAATTTCAACTTTCTTAGAGTGTCTCCCTGATCTGCTATATAATTTTTGGATATTGGGTTCTTCTTACATCAGGGGCAAACCATTATCTACATCCTGGCTATAATATTACCAGTTATCAATGATCACGACGGACTTTATTGTGCCGATCAAGAAGCCCTCCTTGAAATCGAGGAACCAAAGCCGATGACGGTCTACGATACATCGCTCAGCGGCCAGGTCTCTCTTCGACTGCTTCGAAAACTGCAACTGGCTTCATCGAAGGCGCAGGAAAGGCTTGGCAGAAACGTATTTCGCCCTGAGGATTTCGATGTAGTGCGCATCTCGCTTCCCATCTCGGGCCTGGACCCGTCCTTTGATGGATACCGGATAGCGCATATCTCAGACATTCATATGGGCCAATGGGTTACTGCCGAGCGCTTGAATGGAATCGTCGATCTGGTAAACCGAGAAAAACCGGATCTGGTGGCGTTTACCGGCGACTCCGTGTCGTATGAAGTCGATGAAATCGCCGAAGATCTGTCCCGCGGGCTGGCGAGGCTGAGGCCGAAGGACGCGTTTGTGGGAGTGCTCGGAAATCACGATCACTGGATGGGCGCTCGCAAAGTGCGCGAGATTCTCGGGCAGGGCAAGATCACCGATCTCAACAATGCCGTTCATACCATTTACCGGCAAGGCGAGATGCTGCATCTGGCCGGCGTGGATGATGTGATGCTCAAAAAGGACCGCCTGGAACGGGTTCTGCATGAACTTCCAGCATCAGGGCCGGCGATAATGCTGGCTCACGAACCGGACTTTGCCGACGTCAGCGCGTCATCTGGCCGCTTCTGCCTGCAGCTCTCGGGCCATTCCCACGGAGGGCAGATCGCCCTTCCCGGAATCGGCACGCCGGTAAGGCTCTTCATGAAGTACCCGATGGGAATGTACCGGGTAAAAGACATGATTCAGTACACCAACCGCGGCCTGGGAACCAACGAGTTCTGGCTGCGCATAAACTGCCCTCCTGAAATCACCGTTTTCACTCTGCAGGCAGAGGATTCAAAATTTCCCAGAAAGGTCGCCGGTAAACCTTTTTTGAGCATTCCCAAGATCCTTTAATGAATCTGCAAACCAATAATTTGAGGGCTAATTGAAGATCTGGACATCAAGCGATGATCAACCAGGCTATGCGATTCCCATTCGATTCCGCCTAATCCGCCATGTATTCCGCATGATCTCCCACTATTGGTCCTTATCTGCTATTTTATCACAGACCAGAACCAGAAAATCCGGAATGCGAGCGCCATCCATGCGCTCATGATGCTCGGTTCTCCAGGCCTCTGGCGGTTCCGGCTCTATTACCCGTTTGATGCGGAAGCCGCAGGATAGCAACTCATTTATGATATCACCAAGCGTCCTGTGCCAGTAAACAGTAGGTTCCATGCCGCTCCTCGGTCCCCACGGACAAAGAAACGGCCCTCGATTGAAATAATAGTCGACTTTTCTGTGCAGCCGCTGGCCTTTTTCGTCCCTTACCCATCCCCAGACAGGAGTCATGAAACAGGGATGGTTGGCAATGTGAAGATAAGTTCCACCCGGCTTTAATAGGCGGCTGAACTCTGCGAATGCCCCCTGGTAGTCAGCCAGGTCCTGAATTACGTTGTTGGTCACAACTATATCAAACGTGAATGCAGTCAGAAATGGCAGCGAAGAGCAGTCGGCGTTGTGATAGCTGATCGATAAAGGGTCCCGTTTCTGTTCCTCTACAGCGAAACTGAGCATCTTCTTCGATAGCTCCACCCCGGTGATCGAGGCACCCAGTCTTGCCAGTTTGCGGCACAGGTAGCCGTCTCCACATCCTGCATCCAGTATCCTCTTTCCCTTGACATCTCCCAGGATCTGCAGAATCATCGGATCAAGCAGATCACGGCGGTTCAAGTCGTTTTCCCCGAACAATCTGTGCCATTGCTCTGCATTATTATCCCAGCGTTTTGTGCCTTCATCTTGGGCAAGAGTCATTTAGCACAGCCTCTTGGATGTCCGTTCATAACATACGGTCTTTCATGAGATTATAAAAACCATGTCCTGGCAGCTTTCCGAAATGCGGCATGTGAGATAGGAGGTACTCGGCATGCGATGGATGACTTCCATTGCAGCTTTCTAGAAGGCCAGGACAACATGCAAAGCAATGAAAATGGGCAGGCTGGACTGCCATTTAAGTCCGCCTGGCTGTTCGTCTTCAGATCTTCCCTCGCCCGCACCAAATCAAAGATACCCCCGCGTCTAAACGCTTTCGTTATTCAGGTTTTGGACCGGAAGCTCGTTTACTTTGGCGAAGGCTGCCTCTGAGCCAGAAGTGTTTCCCAATGCCTTCAGGATGTTGCCCTTATGAATCCAGATAATAGAATCCTGCGGGTCGATCTCCAGAGCCTGGTTGATGTATTCAAGAGCCTCTTCGTTTCTTCCCAATGCTGCCAGTGCGACAGCTTTGGTATCAAGAGCTGCAGCCAAGCCGCTGTTGAAGATATCTATCGCCCGGTCCACATTGGTTATGGCCTCTTCGTAGTTCCCCCGCTTATAGTACAGCCAGGCTTTGTCGTTTAAAGCGTACGCATCTGCGGGGTCCAATTCCAGAGCCCGATTATAGCTTTGAAGAGATTCATTGTATCTGCCCAGATCCTGCAAAACAATACCTCTTCCGATCCAGGCCTTGACGTTACCGGGGCTTATTGATATGGCACTCTCATAGCTTTTTAAAGACTCGTTGCTCAAGCCCAAATTTATAAAGGCTCTTCCCTGACCGATCAAGGCAGGCACGTTAGATCCGTTAATCATCAGGGAATTATTGTAGGCGTTTAGCGCATCTTCAAACTCGTACTGAAGCATCAGGAGGTCTCCCTGGTCATTCCAGTATGTCGTAGTATTATCTGCAGAGTCCCCGGCCCCAATGGCTGCAGCCGTAAAGCCGCAGAGGATCAGGGCCACTAAAATTATGTTGCATTTCATGGACACCAGCTCATGGACTATTGGGGAGACTGAGTAAAAAGTATTTTGTAGTTGAGGTCAGAATCTTTAAAACATGGTCGGCAATATTTTAGATATAAGTTTTAATATTAATATATAAATATTGACTCTGATTCAGCAGGACTCCAGTCCGATCATTGATGACACCTAGAACTAATTGGATGGAAAAGAGAAGGGCAGACCATGCCCAATCTGGCATGGATATTCCAGCCATAATCTGTCTATTGCTTAAACATCAGTCGGTGTCAACAGGCTTTTTCCGAAAATACGGTGATCATCTCCCACCGTACTTCCGGACATGATCCCACGACCTGTGTCTCTCAGGATTCAGATGCGAATGGCTATAGATCGCAGGGTTCTCTCTGCCGAATAGGATCCGATCCTCGCCTACCGGGCAGACCTTGATGCATGCTCCGCAGGGCGAGATCCCCTTGCTGTTCAGCTCGGCACTGTAAATGGCGCATGCTTTCTTATCGGTAAGTCCATCTGGATAGTCCAGCTCGTTCAAAGCTCCGGCCGGGCAGATGCGCACACATAGCTGACAGCGAGTGCAGATGTCCTCTTTTGGCAGCGGGTCTGGCGGCATCTCGGCAGCGGTTAAGACGGAGCCGAAGCGAACTCTGGGGCCGTACTTCGGTGTCAGGAGCATGTTGTTCACCCCGAAGGTTCCCAGACCTGCCAAAAAGGCGGCGTGACGGTGGGAGAAGAAAGCTACCGGATTTTTCAGCAGCACATCGATGCCGGCGTATCCATCCCTAGGAACGAAGACCGATTGATAGCCTTTCTCGTTGAGAAAATTTGCCAGCCGGTAGGTGTACTGATCCAGCAGAGAATTGACCGTCCGGTACATCTCGTGATAGTAGATTGAGGGAGAGGTCTCCAAAACCGGAAGGGTGATTGGAAGACCAATTACTATCACCGATCTGACCTCAGGGAAGATGGATTGTGGATGGAACTCCTCCGGCGGCCAGGGCTGAAATGGAGGATGCCGCCATCTCTCTGCGCTGGCCACGCCCACAAGCGGAATCTCCATATCTCTGCATCTTTGCAGCAGAGATCGCTTCAGATCATCCATAGGCTGAAGCTTCAATTTGTAGCTAAATATATTCTGCCCAGGGAAGATTTCTCCAATAAGATATTTAAATACTACCAGTAATACAACTGAGTGAGGTGCCCTTATGGCAAGTACCGAGGACATTCCAGCACAGGTTCGCTGGGAGATAGCTACTAAAGCTGCAAACAGCCAGTCCGTGGTGTATGACATGCTGGTGAGACAGATCATCGGCGACAAGGTCGATGAGATCTGGAAGGTGATAATGTCAGAAGGAGGAAAGGAGGCAAAGGTCATGGCCGAATCCCTTGGACTTCCGGCCAAGAACGCCAAGGAGATCGAAGACGCTTTCGGCATCATCTCGACCATACTTATGGGACCCGGATTCGAAAGCGAAATCTTGGAGGCCAACGAAGACCGGATGATTGTGAGATTGACTGGCTGTCCCATGCTCAATGCCCACCGGAGGGTGGGGTATGGGCCGACTTCTGGAACACCATTCCATTGCCAGGAATTCTGCCAAAGCTCTGTACAGAGCCTGAATCCGCGCTATGTCATCAGGTACAGCAAGAGAATGTGCACAGGAGACACATATTGCGAGTATGCAATTGAACTTGAGAAATAGCAGGCTGAAATTGTCAGTAGCGACGGCTGAGAGAGGAGCTGCCAATCAGGCTGATCCTGTGCCGCGACCGCATGGCAAGAAGCTGTCAAGACTGCAGACAGTCGGCCTCTTAGGGAACCTCTTGTTCCTATTGCTAGGATATGAGAAATGAGCTTCGTTGCTGCCAAAATGAAAATACCGCAATGAGGCCATCTGGCCATAACGATCTTAGGAACGATAAAATTTAATCAATATTTCCTCGAATCCCAATCAATTTATTTTAATAGTATGGAGGTACATTATCTAGTATGGTTAGTCCTTCCGCAAGGTTTGCCCCTATCAATTGCTTGCTCATCATCTTGCTTCTTCATCTTTCTTCGGCAATGGAAAACGGCATGGCCTCCGGATACAATCTCGGAGACTGTTCCGATTTAAGCGGCTCAAATCTCAGCGGACTGAACCTGGAAGGTGCGCAGCTAAACCGCTCCAACCTGAATCGATGCAATCTCAATGATGCCGTTCTCTGCCATGCCAGCCTGATAGGCGCAACCATAAGCGATTCACAGCTTATCAGGGCCAATCTGAGCTACGCCGATATGGCGCAGACCTATCTTCGTGGTTCCAATCTTTTTTGGGCAGATCTTCAGGGAGCTAATCTGTTATTGTCCGATCTTTTTAGCAGTAATTTGACAAATGCTAACCTTGCAGGAGCGTTTCTGTCTCAGGCCATCCTCAGCAACGCCGTTTTGGTCGGCACGAGTCTTGACTATGCAAACCTGACTGCTTCAAACTTGAGCAGCTCGGATTTGAGCGATGCGAGCCTCATTGGCGCGCATTTGCATCGTGCCTGTTTGCAGAATTCCAGACTTGTTGGGGCAAACATGAGTTGCTGCAGCATGGTGGGGACCAATCTGATCAACACCGATCTAACAGAGACCGACCTTCGGGGCTCTGATATTTCAGAGGCACGGGCTTATGAGGCAAAATTTATGGGCTCAGACCTGAGCCGTTCCAACCTTGTTTTTTCCAACTTCACCAGCACTAACCTGAGCGATGCAAATCTGTCTTGCTCTGCACTTACCGCCTCAGGCTTATCTCATTCCGACCTATCCGGGGCCGACCTTTCGTATGCCAACCTGGAGCATGCAGAGTTTCACGAAGCCAAGCTGGTGGAGGCTGACCTTAAGGGAGTAAGAGCCACCGCAGCCTGCATGAAAGATGCCGATCTCAGCCGGGCGGATCTCTCCTACGCCGACTTGGAGCATGCGGGATTTCGCGGAGCCAGGTTGGAGGACGCTGATCTTAAAGGAGCAAAAGCCACTGGAGCCTGCATGGAAGGTGCCGATCTCAGCCGGGCTGACCTTTCCTATGTCAAACTGAATGATGCTGAGATGCACCAGGCTCGGCTTGTGGAAGCCAATCTCACCATGGCGGACGCCACAGGTACCTGTATGGAATATTCAGACTTAAGGGGAGCAAATCTCAATGGCATCAGGCTATTCTGGGCTAACCTGATGGGCTGCGATATGCGGGGCTTGTACATGGTCCGAGCAAATGCCATAGCGTCAAGGATGAGCTGGGCGGACCTGAGTGGCAGCGATCTGTCTGGGAGCCAGCTGTCCAGGTCCGAGTTCTTTGGGACCAATCTGAGCTATGCCAATCTCAGCGAGGCTGACCTCACCAGGGCGTACATGATGAGAGCAAACCTGACTGGAGCAAACCTGAGGAAAGCGAATCTAGGAGGGACTGACCTTTCCAATGCGGAACTCAAGGGCGCCAATTTGAATTCAGCCAAACTCGACTCTACGACACTGGATGGGGCAGATCTGGCCGGAGCTGACCTAACAGAAGCACAGCTATTGGGATTGAACCTGAAGGGTGCGAATTTCTTTGTTGCAAAGCTCGGGCGGGCGGAGCTGCTGGGACCTATGTTAATTCAGAACGTCAACTTGAGCAGGGCTGATTTGAAGAACGCCAAATTGAACTTGATACTGCTGAAGAACGTCAGTCTGGCCGGTGCAGATCTCAGAGGCGCCGACCTGTCTATGATCATGATGATAGATGTGGATATGAGCGGGGCCAACCTTGAGCGTATTAAATATGACGAATTTACATTGCAGAATATAGCCAATTGCAGATTGGATGGGGCGGTCATGAGCGATGACCTGAAGACCGACCTCGGGATAGACCTTTGATAGGCCTTTAATTCACACTTTATCCAGAAAAGATGAATAGAGGCATTTTATGTCCAGGGATTTCAGTCTTGGCCTGCAGATCCGGATCTTCCAGAGGGATATGAGAGGATGGAAACGTTGAAGGTCTGCATGAGGCTTATCACCGAGATCGTCGCAATTGCCATGCTATCTTCCGCAGTCTCGGCATCAGAAGGAGATATCTCGGAGCTGAAGAGCCTGATCCTCTCATTTGAGGATACTAAAATGACAGTTGAGGACCTTGCTTTCTATCTGGCGACCCATAATTATGACGCGAGACCTGTAAAGGACCATGTGGAGTTGAAAGTTGACGAAAAGAGATATAAGCTCATTCCAAATGGGGATGCTCCGGGAATATGTGACATTCTCCCGGATAGCTGAGATATGCCTCTTGAAGTTGGGGGCCGCCATGCCTCAGACGTCTTTTGCGAGAGATCTGATTGAAAGATCGGGCCTCAGAAACAATTATATAATTTCTTAATTTTCATAACTTAATTTTCATAAAAGTTATATATAAAAAACTCATTCGAGCTGGCAAAACCTCTCGATAATCCATTTATTTCTCACTTCCGGATGAAATATTATGCCGTAGACCTGATGCCCCCGGCGCTTGAAGGCCTGCACATTATCTGAAGACCCCGCCACCAGATCGAAATCCGGGGGAAGGTCGACTCCGTAATTGTGCAGATGATAGCCGGTGATTGAGCGCGGCTCTCCCAGGAGAGGAGTTTCGGAAATGACCTGGATCTCCTTCAGGCCGATCTCCGGCCAGGGAACGATCTTTCCCCCGAAGACCGAAGCTATGACCTGCATACCGGCACAGATTCCCAGAATGGGTCCATCAAACGTCCTGATCCAGGAGAACTCCTCAATTCGTCCGGCATAGGAGTTATCCTTGAGAGCGGTCCCGCAGAGAATGACGCCACCTTCGGCATCGGTTTCGCCGCCACCCAAATCCGAGAAGTGCCTTATCCGGTACCTTCTGCCGCTTTTCCGGACCACCTGCACTATCGGATCGACGAACTCGTACCGGGAGAGCGAGTCCTTCTCATAGCACAGGTCCACAATCAGCATCATTTCTCCAGCTTCTCCACCAGCCGCAGATCGGCGATCTGCAGGCATCCCCGGTAGTTGTCGTAGATTTTGCTGAACTTCACGACCTCCACTCTCTTCTTGAGAATGGGACCGTCGAGGACGAAGGTCTCCAGCTCTCCGCCCTCACCAGAGGGGTTGATCCTGTATCTATTCTGCAGCCGCTCCAGCTTCTCGATGACCTCTTCATCAAGTTCTTTTCCCAGCCAGGATTCATCCAGCGGATAGGCGAAGACGCCGATGATCATTACCCGGAAGCCCTCTCGGAGAAGAAGCCTCAGGTAACCGACCTGGTCGATCTGCCACAGGGGATTGAAGCACCACAGGTCCAGATCCCGGCATATCCTCTGCACCCTCGAGGACTGATAAACGGACTCAATGGCGCCGGTCACGACCCCCTGGATGCCGTACTCTTCTCTGGCACGAGCGATGGCCGCCTTCAGGTCCTCTAGCTCCAGCTCCTCTTCACCCCTGGTGGTCCAGGCCAGAATGGGAATGTCCATGGCCTCGGCCAGGACGCCGGCCCGGTCGATGTTGGGGGTGTGAAACATGTAGCTGTCCTGGTTCTCGGATATCAGAGTGATCAGGCAGGCCACCTGGTTCCTCTTCATGGCCCGGCGGCAGGCGAAGACCGAGTCCTTGCCGCCGGAAAATAAGACGCCCAGCTTCACGAGTGCTCCATTGATCGGACCTGACCTAAAAAGGATTCGAAAAAGGCCGGAGACAAATGGAGAGCTAAAAAGAGATCCAAAAAAGTTGCGAGCGCTCGCGGATACATTCAGTCGAAAAACCTGGTCAGGAACCTGCCGGTATGGCTCTCCTTCACCTGAGCCACGTCCTCCGGAGTTCCCGCGGCCACGATTCTCCCGCCTTCGTCTCCTCCCTCCGGCCCGAGGTCGATTGCCCAGTCTGCCGACTTGATCACGTCCAGGTTGTGCTCGATCACCACCACGGTGTTGCCTTTGTCCACGAGGTCGCTCAGGACGGCGATCAGCTTCTTCACGTCATCGAAGTGAAGGCCGGTGGTGGGCTCATCCAGCAGGTAAATGGTCCGGCCGGTGCCCTTCTTGGACAGCTCGCGGGTCAGCTTTATCCTCTGGGCCTCTCCGCCCGAAAGGGTGGTCGAGCTCTGCCCCAGCTTGATGTAGCCCAGTCCCACCCGGGCCAGGGTCTCCAGCTTGCCCCTGATAGCGGGCACATTCTGGAAGTGCTCTGCTGCCTCCTCAACCGTCATGTCCAGGACCTCAGCGATGGACTTTCCCCTGTACTTCACCTCCAGTGTCTCGCGATTGTAGCGGCTGCCCTTGCATTCGTCGCACTCGATGTAGACATCGGGCAGGAAGTTCATCTCGATCTTGATCAGGCCGTCGCCCTGGCAGGCCTCGCAGCGGCCCCCTTTCAGGTTGAAGGAGAACCGTCCTGCCTTGTAGCCCCTGATCTTGGCCTCGCGGGTCTCGGCAAACGCCTGCCTGATGGGATCAAAGACCTTGGTGTAGGTGGCGGGATTGGACCTTGGAGTCCTGCCAATCGGGCTCTGGTCGATCACTATGACCTTGTCGATCTCGGAGTCGAAGAGGATCTGGTCGTATTCGCCAGGAGTCTGGCAGGACTTGTAGATCCGCTTCATCAGGGCCCGGTAGAGCGTGTCGTAGATGAGGGTCGACTTTCCTGAGCCTGAGACTCCCGTCACCACTGTCATGACGCCTATCGGAATCTCCACATCGATGTCCTTCAGGTTGTTCTCCCGGCAGCCCCGGAGGCGGATGAATGAGCCGCTCTTCCTGCGTGAAGCGGGGATCTCGATGCTTTTCTTGCCGCATAGGTACTGTCCGGTCAGCGACTCAGGGTTCTCTTCGATCTGCTGCGGAGTTCCTGCGGCAACTATGTGTCCTCCGTGAATCCCGGCGCCGGGGCCTATGTCCAGGACGAAATCGGCGCTCCTGATGGTCTCCTCATCGTGCTCCACCACGATCAGGGTGTTCCCCAGGTCCCGGAGTTCTTTGAGGGTCTCAATCAAGCGAGCGTTGTCGCGCTGGTGAAGCCCGATGGAGGGCTCGTCCAGGACGTAGAGCACCCCCATCAGGTTAGAGCCGATCTGCGTTGCCAGCCTGATCCTCTGGGCCTCTCCGCCGGAGAGGGTGCCGGCGTTCCTGGACAGGGTCAGATAGCTGAGGCCCACGTGCTGCAAGAATCCCAGCCGGGAGCGGATCTCCTTTAACACCTGTCTCGATATCTCGGTCTCCCTGGGCCCGAGTCCGGCCTCGAGGCTTTCGAAGAACTTCAGGCTTTGCGAGACCGATAAGTCGGTCACATCCGCTATCGACTTTCCGGCTATGCGGACCGACAGGGTCTTGGCCTTCAGCCTCCGGCCGCGACAGACCGGACAGGGAAGAACCTTCATGAACTTCTCCAGCTCCTCCCGCCGGTAATCGGAGCTGGTCTGAGCGTACAGCCTCTCCGACTGGGGGATTAGGCCCTCCCATTCGCCCTGGTGAGACCAGTAGGCATCGCCGTTCTTCATGCTCATGTTGAACTGGATGCGCTCGCCGGAGCCGTACATCAGAGCCTGGTACTGATCCTGGCTGAGTTTCTCGATGGGCGTGAAGACATCGAATCCGAAATGGCGGGCCACTGCTCCCAGATACTGTCCTCTCCAGCCGTCGACTGCATTGCGGTATAGCGCCACCGCCCCGTCGGCGATGCACAGTTCCCGGTCGGGGATGATCAGATCGGGATCGAACTCCATCTTTATGCCCAGGCCGTTGCAGGCCTCGCAGGCTCCAAAGGGACTGTTGAAGGAGAACATGCGGGGCTGAAGCTCCTCGAAGGCCATGCCGCAGATGGGGCAGGCCATTTTAGCAGAGTAGAGCTGCGTTTTTTGATCGGCCTGCAAGGCAATCAGCAGCCCGTCCGCCTTCCTAAGAGCGATCTCGCAGGCCTCCACCAGGCGGGACCGGTCATCGCAGGGGTCCAGCCTATCGACCACCACATCGATATCGTGCTTCTTGTAGCGGTCCAGCTCGATCTCCTCATCAGTCCTGCGGACCTCTCCGTTTACCCGCACCCGGGCGAACCCCTCGGCGTAAAGATCGCGGAAAAGCTGCCCGTAGGTGCCCTTCTTCTGCCGGATCACCGGAGCCAGGATGGTCACGGTTCCCTCAGAATCCTGGCAGATGCTATCCGCAATCTTCTCCGCGGTCTGGGACTCGATTCTTATGTCGTGAACCGGACAGTGCGGAACCCCGATCCTGGCAAAGAGCAGCCGCAGGTAATCGTAGATCTCGGTCACCGTTCCCACAGTGCTGCGAGGGTTTCTGGTGGTGGTCTTCTGTTCAATGGAGATGGCCGGAGAGAGCCCTTCGATGCTGTCCACGTCGGGCTTGTCCATCTGCCCCAGAAACTGGCGGGCGTAGGCAGAAAGAGATTCCACGTACCGGCGCTGCCCTTCGGCGTAGATGGTGTCGAAAGCCAGAGTGGACTTGCCGGAGCCCGAGACTCCGGTGATCACGATGAACCGGTCTCGGGGAAGCTCTACAGTGATGCCCTTTAAGTTGTGCTCACGAGCACCCTTGATAATTATGGATTTCATCTTCTATCTCGTCACATGGGGTCGTCTACTGACCGGGAACTGGTCGGTCGAGGATGGTCTTAACCCTTTTTGCGACCGCCCGATTTTTCGATCGGGATTATTATGAAAATTTATGAACATTTCACAAACAAAGATAAGTAGCGTAAAGAGAGCAAATATTTCTGGTGATAAATTTGAAGGCAAGACATTGGAACTCCTGGGAGAGATATCTGCCAAAGGAAGCAAATGCTGAGAAAAAATCACCAACACGTGATTGTCTTAAGCCCTGGGAGCAGCTTTTCCCAACTGAAGGAGTGGAGGAAGCGATGTCAGGTGCGACTGAGCTTTGGAAAGCTTGGGAGAAATACTTGCCATCATTGCCGTCCGGCAATAGCGGAATGCTGCACCCCTCAGCGGAATCGGAGACCCTTCAAGAAATCCGGGCTTAATGCCCATCTTTTCCATACATCCACCCAATTTTTGTTAAGATATTGGATATCGCCGCCCTTCTCGGCGCGCTTTTCCCTCAACAACAGCTCGACAGCAATTGCGGGCACAAGGAGAATCCCTGGGCAGGAGAGAGTTGAAATAGTCCTGGGCCAAAAAGCTTCGGGCATATTCGTGATCATTTTGGGAAACATTCAAATTAGGGTTCTCTGATGCTATCCGCCAGCACTCTTCCCCATCTTCCTGGCTGCTACCTCTTCAAGGATAGCGAAGGCCTTGTGCTCTATGTGGGAAAGGCCAGAGATCTCAAGAAACGTGTGAGCAGCTACTTGAACCGGCAGGATCACGACCCCAAGACCGCAGCCATGCTAGAGAGCGCAGAGTCCGTGGACTTCATAGTCACCAACAACGAGGTCGAAGCCCTGATTCTGGAAAATACGCTCATCAAGCGGCATACTCCCAGATACAACATCAAGCTCAAGGACTCCTCCCGCTATGCCAGCATTCAGCTGACCGACGAGAGCTTTCCGAGGATCTGCATCTCCAGGAAGTCCTCGGGAAAGGGAACCTTCTCCGGGCCCTTCGTCTCGGCTCGCGAGAGGGACTACGTTCTGTCTCTTCTCAGGAGGACCTTTGGACTGCGCACCTGCAAACGTCTCCCTAAAAGGGCCTGTCTTCGCTACCACATGGGAGCCTGCAGCGGACCCTGCATCGGCCAGATAAGCGAGGCCGATTACCGGGAGAGGGTGAAGCGAGCAGAGTCCGTGCTGCGCGGCAGGACCCGCGAGCTTTTAGCCTCCTTAAAGGAGCAGATGAAGGAGGCAGCGGAGCTGCTGGAGTATGAACGAGCGCTGGAACTGAGGTCGCAGATAGGTGCCCTGGAGAGGATGCAGGAGAGACAGCACGTTGAACAGGCGAAGAAGCACGATCAGGATATTTTGAGCTACAAGATCGAGGGCGGCCAGGTCTACCTGATGCTCTTCAAGGTCTACCGTGGAACTCTCGAGGAGAAGCAGGACTTCATCTTTGCCTGGTCTGAGAACTTCGTCGAGGAGTTCCTGGTCCAGTATTACTCCGAAAATGATCCTCCAGAAGAGCTGATCCTGGAAGAGACCGTTGACGAATCTCTGGCGGCATTTCTCTCCCACCGCAAGAAAAAGACGGTAAAGGTCACGGTCCCCAAACAGGGTGAGAAAAAAGAGCTTCTGGAGCTGGCAGAGAGAAATGTGGAGGCCGGGTTCTTCGGCGATCGTAAAAAGATTGAGGCCCTTCAGGAGGCCCTCCGGCTGGACCGGCCGCCTGAGGTCATCGATTGCTTCGATATCTCGCACCTGATGGGCTCAGCCACAGTGGGCTCCATGGTTCAGTTTCGGGGCGGAAGGCCGGACAAGAGCCAGTACCGGCGCTTTAAAATCCGAGAGGTGGCCGGAATTGACGATTTCGCGTCTATAGCTGAGGTCGTCAGAAGGCGGTATTCACGCCTGAAGAAGGAGATGCGGGAGCTTCCCGATCTGATAATCATCGACGGTGGGCAGGGACAGCTCAATTCAGCCCAGAAGGAGCTGGACAAGCTCGGGGTCTGGGTTCCGGTAATCTCAATTGCCAAGGGAGAAGAAGAGATCTACGTTCCCGGCCTGGACCAGCCGTTGCCCATAAATAGAAACGATCGGGCTTCGCTCTTCGTGCAGGAGATCAGGGACGAAGCACACCGCTTTGCCATAGCCTACCACAGGCTGCTCAGGCAAAAGGCGCTTCGCACCTGAAGGCCTACGGCCCGGAGCGACATGTCTTAACCGGAGCGATACATCTCAATAATTAATAAAAATATTTTTTATTCTTTCAATTCCTTCAGGATTTTCATGGCCTTGGTGAACGGAGGCATCCCTGAAGTCAGCAGAACCACCCTCAGAACGTCAACTATCTCGTCTTTGCTGATGTTGAACTCCTTCATGGCGCTCATCATCTGCTTCTTCGTCGCCCGGTCATCCGAGGCTGCAGCGTTAATTCCCAGGGCTATCAGCTTCTGGGTCCGGTAATCGATGACCTTTCCGGCATAGCAGGCCTCGTTTAAGCCAACTATGGCCTCATAGAGATCCGGATAGTCCTTCTTTACCGGGACCATGCCCTCGCCGAAAAATACCTCTTCCTTCATATTAAAACCCCGTTTAACTATGCTCATTCATATATTTTTAACTTTCCGCTTGGCGAATGCAGCTGCTCGATCCCGATCCCGTAAGGCACGAAAAAACGTTTCCCAAAAGAAAATGGGCTGCTCGATTCATTCCTACAAGTCCCGTGTTTTGAGGGGGCGCCCAACGGAGATCTTTCAATTTTATTTAATCCCCCATTTTTCCAGGGCCAGGAAAAGCTCCTCATGGCTCTTGGCATACTCTGTGATGTCTATTCCTGCCATCACGGAATCGATAGCCTGACGAACCGCCTTTGCGCCGGCTACAGTTCCCGACGGGTGAGCGTGAACTCCTCCTCCGAACTGCATCACAATATCTTTTCCGAGAATTCGCATCACGCTCGGGACATGCCCGGGCTGGAGCCCACCTGAAGCCACGGCCAGCAGCGGATTTAGGCCGTGCCAGTTTTGGGCCAGCACGTGGTTGGCCCGGTCTTCGGAGACCTCCCGGCCCTCACAGGTCCTGAGAAGCGACGAGACCTCAGCCTCTCCTCCGTGCATCTTGCCGACGGCGGTTCCAATGTGCAGCTGGTCAAGCCCGATCATTCTGGTGAGCTTGGCAATCACCTGCATGGATACGCCCTGCTTGGGATTCCTGGTCATGGCGGAATGCATGCACCTGTGGGCGTGAAGCGCAAGCTTCAGGGATCTGTTCTCCTCCCGCAGAGTCTGCAGGGCGGACCATCCAACCGGAATGATGTCGATCATCACGTACTCTCCGCCGACCTCCTTTACGAACTCGGCCCGGCGTATCATCTCCCGGCAGGTCGGAGCGGTGATGTTCGGCATGTACATCTTCTTCTCGCCGGTTGCTTCCTCCGCCTTGTCCCTCAACTGCAGTGTCTCAGTGACCCTCTGCTCAAAGGGATTGAACTTCTGGTCGGTCAGGTTTTCGTCGTCCTTCACCAGATCCAGGCCTCCCATCCAGGAGTCGTAAGCCACTTTGGCATGATCTTTTGACTTCAGCCCCACTTTGGGCTTGACGATAGTGCCGCACAGCGGCCGGTCGCGGACTCCCAGAAGCTTGCGCACTCCAACGACTCCGAACTCCGGGCCGTCATAGGCCTGCATTACTTCTCCTGGAAAAGAGATGTCCTGGAGCCGGAGTCCGCTGATCAGCTTCATGCTGAAGATGTTTCCCGCCAGGGCGCTGAGGATCTGGGGAATGCTTCCGATCTCGAAGAGTTGAGTGGGATAGGCGACTTTGACCATTTTTTCCGTTTCGTCGGCCTCAAATACATGGGGCTTGATCTTTGCCGCGATCTCCGGGCTGAGAGTCAGGATATCGGACCAGGTATCGATTGAGGATTCGCCGGCCAGAGCATTGCAGGCTTCTGAGAAGTCCATTCCTGGAGCCGGTTCCATTCTGTACAATGATATTATATCCGAGTCCGATGGCGTATAGCCAATATCCAGATATTCACGCATGATTTTTCACCATCTTCGCTCCCCATCTTTTATCTGCCTGCTACTTGATGGTTTTGCTGACAGGAGGACCGACGACAGCTGGAGAAAGCGATCCGTTCGACATGGATAGACCGGGTTCCTCTTGCATATCCTCAGAATCCGGAGGGCTCAAGGGTCGATAGAAATTTAGAATATGAAGGTCCCATTAGTTTCATGGTCGAGATTTCTCTCACAGATGGACTTTGCAGCGTATCTTTTGACTCAAAGTCCCTTGAGGGGCTGGAGATAATTAGTGCCAGCCCGGCAGCGATGTATATCAAGTCGGAACAGGCGACTTTCGCCTCCGTCGGACTGGAATACGTCAGTCTCCGCGAAATATTTACCGGATCTGAGCTTTCCGACAAAGGATTGAAGCATTTCCTCAAATTGCTGCGCGATATCGGGCCGGCAGCCTGGAACTATAAGGGCATGGACTCACCAGGACAGATCGCCAGAGGTCCCCGCCGGAATAAGGCCGATATGGATTGGCACTATGCTCTGATGACCGACGAGGGCTCAGAGGCCATCTGCGCCTTCTGCCGGATAGACGACGATCACATCTGCAGCGTGGTCGCAGCCTTTAGTCAAGGCGATGAGTTGAAGGCATCAAAGGTCGCCGATCTGATTGAAAGCATAGGCATCAAAAGATGATCGGGGAGGGTTTTTGGCTCGGAGCCATGGGCCGGACCGGAAAGGCCGGAAATGGCGGCCTTTGCTGCCCTATGCCCGGTGCCAGATATTCGGGCCCACAGCCTCCGGCATCAGCTACTCAGCTTCCTGGCCGGCTCCACCTGACCTTTTTTGCGCCGCTCCCAATCCCCGGCTCTTGCGCATGAACAGCTTGATCACCTCATCGACAAGCAGCAATCCTAAGGCAATCACGAAACAGATCAGCCATTTATCGGAGCTGATCGACGTGGTGCCTAAGATACGCTGCAGGAGGTGCAGCTCCGTTGCCAGGAACACCAGTACCAATGTAAGTCCGTAGATCTCGACCTGGCGACGGTCAGATAAAATGTCCCGGTTGAACGCGGTTTGAATCTCATTGCGGGCGCTGAGACCGAGAGCTATGCTGAACAGCGAAAACGTTGTCAGGGCCATAGTATTTGCCAGGACAGCGTCAATCCTTTCGTAATACGCCTCCAATAGCAGCGTTACGGCGGCCATGATGATTCCCAGAAAGGCGATACGAAGCCACTGCTTCCGGGACAGCACCGGCTGGTGCAGCGGTCGGGGCTTTTGCTCCATCAGGCCCGGCGAGGGCTTATCAAAGCCCAGAGCTATGGCGATTGGAACCTGGATGGAGAAGTTAACCCACAAGACCGCCAGCGGGGCAAAGGGAATTCCTCCAGCGATCCCGAACATGGCTGCACCGAGGAAGCTGGCGATGAATCCCACCAGAGCTTCCATCTGAAAGCGGATGTACTTGGCCAGATTGTCGTAGATCGCCCGCCCGTACTCGACCGCTTTGACGATGGTGGCAAAGTTGTCGTCGGTTAAGATCATCACTGCGGCCTCTTTGGACACTTCCGTTCCGGTGATGCCCATGGCCACACCGATATCGGCCTTCTTGAGGGCCGGAGCATCGTTGACGCCGTCTCCGGTCATGGCGACGATGTTTGAGCTTTGCTGCAGCAAGCTCACCAGCCGGATCTTATCCTCCGGAGCCACCCGGGCTATGATGCCTATGTCCGGCAGCTGTCCTAAAAGCTCCTCATCGCTTTTTCCGGCAAACTCGGCACCTGTGAGGGCAGCTCCCTGTATTCCAAGCTCCTGGCCGATAGCAGCGGCCGTCACCGCATGGTCGCCGGTGATCATGCGCACCTGGATTCCAGCGCTCTTGCATTTGGCAATTGCAGCTTTGGCCTCTGGCCGGGGCGGGTCCACGATGCCAATCATTGCCAGGAGGGTGAGGTCGTTTATGAGATCGATCAGACTACCTTTGGGATCGAAGGATCGGGGATCGAAGTCGCGACGGGCCACCACCATGACCCTTTCGCCTGCCCGGGCCATTCGATCATTTTCGGCGAACGCCAGCCGACGGTTCTCGTCGGTTGCCGCCAGAACCTGGCCCTGCGGCATCAGGTACGAGCCCGCCCTTGCTATCAGGACGTCGGGTGCGCCTTTCACAAAGCAGCGGACGACCGGCGCACCCTGCTCACTTGTCATGTTGTGGAAGGTGGCCATGAACTTGTATTCCGAGTCAAAGGGCACCTCGGCCAGCCGGGGATAGGCCATCCTCGCTCCCTCCACATCGATTCCGCCCTTCTCTGCCAGCACGATTAGCGCCCCTTCGGTCGGGTCGCCGATGAGGCTCTCGCCGTCGAGACGGGCATCGGCGCAGAGGGCCATGGGCATCAGGATGGCATCGAGGTCGAACTTGGCTCCTCCGGAATGCAGGATCTGACCGGTCGCGCTGTATCCTTCGCCGCTGACGTTGAAGCGGTTCTGGCCAGGAACAGTGAACTCGCGTGCGGTCATCTTGTTAAGCGTGAGAGTGCCGGTCTTGTCAGAACAAATTGCGGAGACGGAGCCCAGGGTCTCAACAGACGGCAGGCGCTTGACGATTGCATTCTGGCCGGCCAGAACGCGGGTGCCCATGGAGTAAAGAGTGGTAACAACCGCCGGCATGCCGGTGGGAATCGCCGCGATGGCCAGCGCCACGCCGGCTATGAACAGCTCCTGGAAGGGCTGCCCTGCCCGGAGGCCCATTGCCACCATCAGGATGAAGGTAAGGCCGGCGATCCCGGCTATGACCACAGTTAGCCGGTCGAGCTGCTTTTGCAGCGGCGTTTTGTCGGCCTCGGTCTTGTTGAGCAGGTCGGCAATGTGGCCGATCTCGGTGTTCATGCCGGTTCCGGTCACGATCATTTCGCCGCGGCCGCGAGTGGCCGAGGTGTTCATGAAGGCCATGCAGGTGCGATCTCCGATGCCCGTCTCCTCCTGCTCGATGGCCTCCGTTCCCTTGAGTGCCGGGGTGCTTTCTCCAGTTAAGGCCGCCTCCTCGATCTCCAGGGTTGCGGCAAAGAATAGACGGCCGTCTGCAGGGATCCGGTTTCCGGCCTCAATCAGCACAACGTCGCCTGGCACCAGCTGCTCGGCATCTATCTCGATGGCCTGCCCGTCCCGACGCACCCGGGTGACGTTCTTCATCATCTTCTGCAGAGCTGCCAGGCTCTCTTCGGCCTTTGCCTCCTGGCGGAGCCCGAGGACGGCATTGAAGATCGTCAGGCTGAAAAGCAGCAAAGAGGTTCCCAGCTGTCCCGTGACCACCAGGCTGATTGCTGCCGCTGCAACCAGGATGACCTGCATCAAGTCCTTGTACTGGCGCAGAAAGGCCTTGAGGCCTGACTCCTTCTTCAGCTCAGACAGGCGGTTGGGCCCGTATTTCTGCAGGCGCTCTGCTGCCTCGGACCCACTCAGCCCTCTGGCTGGATCGACCTGCAGGCGTAAGGCCACCTCTTCAGACGATAAACGATACCAGCTGACATCTGATACCGATTGGCCGGAATTCAATGACATGTTTTCTCCAGTCGCTGCCTTCTATTCGAGACGATCCCCCATAGCTGCATAGTTTCGAAAGGGCTTTTTCCCTACCGATCCTCAACGGACACCGCTGAGAAGAACGCGAGCCATCGCCCCTGTCCTCCAACCGCTCCTTCCTGACATCATACCAGAATTTTGCATCCAGTTATCTTTTGCAGCCAGTTATCTGCTACATAAATGTATGACAGCTTTGCAGTAAATTATGGCAGTTCTACAACTGATTTACTTAATTCTCAAAGGATAAATACCTTTAACCTTTCATGAAAATCTTAAAGGGAGAGCATGGCCATAAAGAACCTGGGCCATAAGATCCCGAATAGACGGTCGTGCCGATATCTTAATGCAAAAAAACGCCTATTTCAGCCTGTGATGCACATCGATCCGGTTTTCCGCGAACCTGTTCACCGCAATCAACCTTCGAAATCTATAAGCACCATAAAGATAAATTAAAATAGTATGGGTGTGGTCTTTCAGAGAACCCTTCCTGAAGGATTGGAAGGTCTTTTAGAGCTAGCTTTGGACCTTCGCTGGAACAAGCGAATGATCTATGACCAGATATGGGAGCGCCTGGATCCTGATGCCTGGGAAAGGACTCACAACCCATATCTGATCTTGCAGAACATCTCCCAGAGCAGATTGGAGGAAGCGGCCAAAGATGAAGAGCTGAAGGAGCTATTGAGCCTCTGGCTGAGACGGAGGAGATGGTCTATGGAGGAACAGAACTGGTTCCAGGAGAACGGATACCACAAATCTATAGGAACAGTTGCCTATTTCAGCATGGAGTTCGGCCTGTCCGAAGCCCTGCCCATTTATTCAGGCGGTCTCGGAATTTTGGCCGGGGACCACCTCAAGACAGCCAGCGACATGGGCGTTCCTGTAGTTGGAGTGGGACTCCTCTATCAGCAGGGATACTTCCGCCAGGTGCTGGCCCGGGACGGCTCCCAGATCGAGGCCTTTCCCTATAACGATCCCATGAGCCTGCCGGTATCTCCGGCCCTAAAGCCGGACGGAAGCTGGCTGCGGATGAAATTCCACCTGCCTGGAAGGTCGATCTTCATCCGGGTCTGGGAGGCCCAGGTGGGAAGGGTGCAGCTTTACCTCCTAGACTCCAACGATCCTCTGAACAGTCCCTGGGACAGGACCATTACCGCCAACCTGTACGATCCCGGGAAAGAAAGGCGCTTCATACAGGAGATTATCCTGGGATTCATTGGCTGGATGGCTCTGGAGGAGCTTGGAATAGAGGCCGATGTCTGCCATCTCAACGAAGGACATGCCGCCTTTGCGGTCATTGCCAGAGCTTATTCTTTCATGAAGAAGGCCAAAGTCCCCATATCCGTTGCCCTCTGGGCCACCCGCGCGGGCAATATCTTCACCACCCATACGCCCGTTGCAGCCGGCTTTGATAGTTTTGAGCCCGATCTGATCAGACAGTATGCCCAACAATACGCGGATTTGGTCGGGGTCCCGCTGGACCAGCTTCCCAATTTGGGCCGGATGGAATACCAGAACGAGGAAGCGCCTCTGGTTATGGCGGTCTTGGCCGCCCGGGGCAGCTTTCAGGTCAACGGAGTCAGCAGGCTTCACGGGAAGGTGAGCCAGAAGATATTCCAGCCGCTTTATCCCCGCTGGCCGAGACCGGAGGTGCCGGTCACCCACGTCACCAACGGAGTCCACATGCCCTCCTGGACTTCGCTCCCGGCTTATTCGATATGGAGCCGGATAGCAACTGACAGGGGAATGATCGAAGGGAGCGGCGCAGAATGCAAAGAATTGTCGCAGATCAGCGATGCTCTGCTCTGGCAGTTCAGGTCCGACGCCAGGAGAGAGCTGGTAGATTACGTTCGGAAAAGATTGGTTCGGCAGCTGGAAGAGCATGCGGCAGATGAGGAGGCAATCCGAAGGGCAAGCCTGGCCCTGGACTACGACGCTCTGACCGTAGGGTTTGCCAGGCGGTTTGCCCCTTACAAGAGGCCCACCTTGCTTTTGAAGGACCGGGAACGCCTGTCCAGGATGCTTCAGAACAGTGAACGTCCGGTGCAGCTTATTGTTGCCGGAAAGGCACATCCCCATGACCAGGAGGGCCGGAGGCTGGTGCAGGAGATGGCCAGGTTTGCCTCCCGTCCCGAGATAGCCCACCGAATCGTCTTCCTGGAGGATTACGATATCGCTCTGGCCCAAAAACTTGAGCCGGGAGTCGATCTCTGGATCAATGTCCCCCAGCGTCCCATGGAAGCCTGTGGCACCAGCGGCATGAAGGTGCTGGCCAATGGAGGCCTGAACCTGTCGGAGCTGGACGGATGGTGGGATGAGGCCTACAGTCCTGAGGTGGGCTGGGCGCTGGGCGACGGCAGGGAGCACCAGGACGAAGGATGGGACTTTGCCGAGGCTGACCAGCTATATCGAATGCTTGAAGACCAGGTGATACCAGAGTTTTACCGGCGTGATGGGGAGGGAATTCCCAGGGAATGGATTTTGCGGGTGCGCTCCAGCATGTCACGGCTCACGCTCAAATTCAGCAGCTACCGGATGATGCGTGAGTACGTGGAGGAGATGTACCTTCCTTCGGCCACCGCCTTTCGCCGTCGCATAGCCGACGGAGCCAGGGTGGCATCGGAACTGCAGAGCTGGCAGAAAGAGCTGGCAAAGAACTGGAGCGACCTATATTTCGGCGATATGAGAACCTTGAATGATGGCGATTGGTGGATCTATGAGGTCTCAGTTCATCTCGGGCGCATGAAGCCGGAGATGATAAGGGTGGAGCTGTATGCGGATCCAATCGAAGGAGACCAGCCGGTCAGAGTTGCCATGTCCAGGAAGGGGCCGGTCGATGGAACTGAGGCTGCGTTCCGGTATGAATGCAGAGTCGCAGCCGACCGGCCATCGGAAGATTTCACCCCCAGGATCATACCTCATCACCCGGAGGCCTCGGTGCCGATAGAGGATGCGCATATCCTGTGGCATCATTAATTCTTCCCGGCCATCCCCGGATTTTGGGTGAACGATCCTCAGGTCTCCAGAGCAATTTGCGGCCTGGCAGCCCAGGCCACTTTTTCCAATCGCTGACACCCGCTTTGGAATCTATCTTGCCTTCCATCAGCCTTAATAGACTCCAGGGCATTTAGTTATATAATCGCGCTAGACTATATGAACTAATTTTTATAATAAATATAAGTAATTCTGTCTTTGAGAAGTTAACAAAAAAAGGTTTCGTCAGATAGCTCCATTTTTCTTCGCTTCTGAAGCATGAACTCCTGGTTCTTCTGTTGTGATTTAAAACAACTAGATATTCAATTTAAAAAAGTTAAATTTTTTTAAATACTTATGATATTTTCTATATTTTCTTGCTTACCTCATATCATCGATTAGTAGTTCCGTAGACTTTAAATTGGAGCCTCTCTTAATGAATTGCTTGATAAAAGCAATATTGTAATTCATGATCAATTCCTTGAAATCATGTGCGGATTAACATGGATTTTTCGGTCCAGTGGTAAGATATGCGGTGCAATCACAAAAGCTGCGGGGACAAGGAAAGGGTTTGGCTTCCCTATGAATATATGGGCAGAGAGCGAGGACTAAAGCCCCATTTATTCTGCAAAGATTGTGGTCTTTTAAAGAACGAGTCGTCTGAAAAACCCCGCAGAATTGGATATTATATCAATGTAATAGCAGAAATTGGCAGGGAAATCAAGATCACTAAGGTTCAGACGCGGCTAATATGCAAAGAACTTGAAAGACAGGGGATTGATGATAATTACGGAATGGATAAGCACATGCAGGAGAATCTATTCACGGATGTCTTAAAGCACTACGTGAATATTTCAGACGAGGTAATTTGTAGACACCTCAAACCCAAATGACCAAATGCCATTTTTTTAATTTGCAGACCTGAAAACATGTCGGCAAGAGATGGGCATGATATTAATTCATATATAATTTGCCAATAGGACCTATTTGAGTTCGTTTTCGAAGCTGAATTCGACTGCAAAAGAATTATATATAATTTAGGATTTTTTTGTATTGGGACCCAAATCGAACTCTATCCATTTTGCCGCGCAACCGCCTAGCCAGCCCAAACCAGAAGTGTTATAAGCGTAAAAACCAGCACCGCTACCTGACTGCAATGTCTAAAGATAAACACAAACGATCAATAAGAATCAATGAATTGTCAATGAGTCGAGAACGGACGGGAGGGATCAGACCACGAAGCACCTGATGTCGGGCAATGCTGCCATCGCCCGCGGAGCCTACGAGGCAGGCGTGACCGTTGGAACCGGCTATCCCGGAACGCCCTCCACTGAGATTCTCGAGAACCTTGCCAGGTATGCGCCAGAAGTTTACTGTGAGTGGTCCCCCAACGAGAAGGTGGCCTTCGAGGTGGCAGCAGGAGCGTCTTTGGGAGGTGCGCGCTCAATTGTGACCATGAAGCACGTGGGGCTGAACGTGGCCGCAGATCCGTTGATGACCCTTTCCTATATCACCGTCGAGGGGGGCCTGGTGGCCTGTGTGGCCGACGATCCGGGAATGCACAGCTCCCAGAACGAACAGGACACCCGCAACTACGCCCGCTTTGCCAGGGTTCCGCTCTTCGAGCCATCCGACAGCCAGGAGGCTAAGGATTTCATGAAGCTGGCCATGGAGATCTCCGAGAAGTACAAGACTCCGGTCATTCTGCGCTCCACCACCAGAGTCAGCCACTCTCGCAGCCTGGTAGCCCAAGAGGAAAGACGGGCTCCCGGAACGGTTGGCCTGGTCAAGAATCCGTCCCGCTTCGTGCCTATTCCGGTCTGGGGAAGGCCCATGAGGCAGCGGCTGGAGGAGCGGCTGGTTCTTTTGAAGAAAGAGGCTGAGGCTTCCCCTGCCAACCGCATCGAGTGGCGGGACCGGAAGCTGGGCATAATCACCTCCTCTATCGCCTACCAGTATGTCCGGGAGGTCTGGCCGGAGGCCTCAGTCCTCAAGCTCGGCTTTTCCTATCCCTTCCCCGACGCACTGATCAACCAGTTTGCCTCCGGCATCGAGCGCCTCCTGGTAGTGGAAGAGCTAGATGATATCTTGGAGCAGCACGTCAAATCGCTGGGCTACGCCGCCGCCGGCCGAAAGTTCGTGCCCGGAATAGGAGAGCTGTCTATAGACCGGCTGCGGGCCTCTCGGGCAAAGCTCGAAGGCTGCGAGATGCCGCAGGATGAGCCCTCGCCTTTTAGTCAGGACCTTCCGCCCAGGCCGCCGGTGCTCTGTCCGGGCTGTCCCCACCGGGGAGTCTTCTACGCGCTGGGAAAGCACGACGTGGTGGTGACCGGAGACATCGGCTGCTACAGCCTGGGAGCCTTCAAGCCCCTGGACCGGATGGACAGCATCCTCTGCATGGGAGCAGGGATCTCCATGGCCCACGGCCTGGAAAAGGCCGGAGAGCCGCGAAAGGTAGTGGGAATAGTGGGAGACTCCACCTTCTTTCATTCCGGAATCACCGGACTTCTGGACATCGGCTACAACCGGGGCCGGTCAACCATAATCGTGCTTGACAACCGCACCACGGCCATGACCGGACACCAGGACCATCCCGGCACCGGGAGGACTCTATCCGGAGAACCGACGAAGGCCCTGTCCATCGAGGAGTTCGGCCGGGCCTGCGGCATAGACCGCGTCCTGACTCAGGACCCTTACGACCTGGATGCGACCCTGGAGGCCATTTCCGGGGAACTGGAGGCCGATGCTCCATCGCTCATAGTCTTCAGGGCCCCTTGCCCCCTGAAGGAGAGGAAACGGGTGGGAATGCGGCGGGTCGTGAATCCTGAGCTTTGCAAGGGCTGCAAGCTGTGCCTCAAGCTGGCCTGTCCGGCCATCGAGTACCAGGGAGAGCTTCCGGTGATCAATCCCATCTTCTGTGCAGGCTGCGGACTCTGCGAGCAGGTCTGTCCTGCGGGGGCCATCTCCACGGAGGGAAAGCCATGAGCGAGAAGATTAGAAGCGTGGTCCTGGCAGGAGTCGGCGGCCAGGGAATTCTGCTCGCAAGCGAAGTCCTGGCCAGGGCGGCCATGATTG
Organism: Methanotrichaceae archaeon; assembly: GCA_013178225.1. Taxonomy (GTDB): domain Archaea; phylum Halobacteriota; class Methanosarcinia; order Methanotrichales; family Methanotrichaceae; genus JABLXE01. The sequence continues at coordinate 72,181 of JABLXE010000007.1, read as the reverse complement.
CGGGATACGATGTCAAGACCAACGAGGTGCACGGCATGGCCCAGCGGGGCGGATCGGTGATCGCCCAGGTTCGCTACGGCCCGGAGGTTTACAGCCCGCTGGTGGCCAGGAAGTCCGCTCTGGTGCTGGGCGCGCTGGAGCAGATCGAAGCGCTGCGGTTTGCGGACCTCCTCGCTCCCGACGGCCTGGCGGTAGTAAATGCCCAGGCCATCGTGCCGGTGACGGTGTCAATGGGTGCGGCGAAGTATCCGCAGGACATAGAAAGCCGGCTCTGGAAAGCGTTTCCGAAGCTGATCTACCTCAAGGCCGCGGAGATGGCCAAAGATCTGGGAAACATACAGGCGGCAAACATAGTTCTCCTGGGAGCCGTGTCCCAGGGTCTTGATCTGCCAGACGAGGCCTGGCAAGAGGCGATTGCAGCCTCGGTGAAGGAAAAGTTCAGGGAGTTGAACCTCAAGGCCTTTGAGGCCGGCAGGAGTTTGGTATGAAGGGCAATTTTCACAACGAGTTGATGGAGACCGCACCCCGAAAGGAGATAGAGGAGCTGCAGAAGAAGCGGCTGCGGTCGGTGGTCGATCACGTCTACCGGTCAAATCCGATCTACAGGAAGCTCTTTGACGATCACGGTGTGGCGCCGGAAGATATCCGGAGCCTGGAGGACGTGAAACGTCTTCCCATGACCAACAAGGAGATTTTGCGGGAGAGCTATCCACTGGGCCTCTGCTGTGTGCCCCGGAAGGAAGTCAAGGAGATGCACATGTCCAGCGGCTCGACCGGAACGCCGGTGATCATGCCCTACACTCCGGCAGACCTCGAGCAGTGGGCGGAGTGCATGGCCCGCTGCTACCACATGGCCGGAGGGCGCGAGGGGGATGCGGTGCAGATCACCCCGCTGTTCGGACTGTTCAACGGCGGATTCGGCATGTACCACGGAGCCCGGGCCGCAGGACTGTTCGTGATTCCGGCCGGTCCCGGCAACACTCAGCGCCAGGTGAGGCTGGCTAAAGACCTGAATACCCGCATACTGACCGGGGTGGTGAGCTACGGGATTCGCATCATCGAGGTGATGGAGGAGATGGGCGAGACGCTTCCCGACCTGGAGATCGGAATTTTCGGGGCCGAGTCCTTCTCCGAGTCCATGAAGAAGAGGGTCTCAGAGGGCCTGGGTGTGGAGGTCTTCGACATCTACGGCATGACCGAGACCGGAGGTGTGGGAACTTTAGGCCAGGACTGTTCGGCTCACGACGGGCTGCACGTCTGGGAGGACCACTACCTGCTGGAGGTAATCGACCCCAAGACCGGCGAGACGGTGGAGGACGGCGAGACCGGAGAGCTGGTGGTAACGGCCCTGACCCGCGAGGCGCTGCCGGTGATCCGCTTCCGCACTGCAGATCTGACCAGGGTCCTGTCCCGCGACAAATGCGAGTGCGGCCGGACGCATCTGCGAATCGCTCCCATAACCGGCCGAATAGACGACATGATCATCGTCAAGGGCGTGAACTTCTTCCCAAAGCAGGTGGAGCAGACGCTGATGGGAATTCCGGGTGTCGGCAGCAACTACCAGATCATCGTCGAGGAGATCGACGGGGTGAAGGATGTGCGGGTAAACGTGGAGGCCGAGCCGGGAGTGACGGGATTCATGGTGGAAAAGGCCCTCAAGGAGACGCTGGGCTTCTCTCCCAAGGGAGACATCTATCCCATAGGAGGGCTTCCCAGAACGGAAGGGAAGGCGCAGAGGGTTTTCTACAAGAAGTGAGGGGAGGGATTTTTGGAAAACCCTTCTCCACTCAATCTTATTTCACCATCACCAACTTTCTCAATCAATCGACTCCGCTCAACTTTATCAATCAACTTTATCAATCAACTTTCTACAATATCCTTCTCCAATCAAATTTTTGCTCCGGTCAGGAAGCCACTGGATTCATGGTTCCGAATAAGGAACCAGGATCCATCCTTTTATATTTCGAATATCAAAATCAAATTTTTATAGTTTGTTGTGCTAATTATCATCATGAATTCCACTCCTAGCTCCAAAGTATTTCTGATAGATTCCTCCGATTCCAATCGCAATCGAGCCATAAGGGCGCTTCTGGAACGGTTCGACCTCGGGTCCGGCGGAACCGTGGCTCTCAAGGCCAACTACAACAGCGACGATCCCTTTCCGGCAACGACTCACCCTGACACCCTCAGGACCCTGGCAGAGCACCTGACGGCCAGGTCGAGCAAGCTGGTGATGGCCGAGAGGAGCGGCATGGGGGATACGCCTGGGGTTTTGAAGAACAGAGGCGTCTTCGCCCTCGCCCGTGAACTGGGCTTCGAGCTGATCGACCTGGAGAACCTGGCCTCCAACGGCTGGCTGGACATACAGTCCGATTCTCTGCACTGGAAAAGCGGTTTTAAGATTGCCAGGATATTTCAGGATGCGGACCGGATCGTTCAAACCTGCTGCCTCAAGACCCACCGCTTCGGCGGCCACTTCACCATGTCCCTCAAGAACTCAGTAGGCCTGGTTGCTGGAAGGTCCGAGGAGGCTGGCCGGGACTACATGAGAGAGCTTCATTCGTCTCCATATCAGAGGCTGATGATTGCCGAGATCAATGCATTTTACAGGGTGGATCTGGTGGTCATGGATGCCTCCTCCGGATTTGCGCGCGGCGGCCCGGAGAAAGGAGAGCTGATCACTCCCAATCTCATTCTGGCAAGCTCGGACAGGATCGCAATCGACGCCGTGGGCGTGGCCCTGCTCCGCTATTTTGGCAGCACTCCCGAGGTGATGAGAGGAAGGATATTTGAGCAGGAACAGATAGCCAGAGCGGCCGAGCTGGGAATAGGTGTGAGATCGGCAGAAGAGATCGAGCTTGTGCCTCTCGACTCCCGCAGCCAGAAGGCCGCGGAGGAGGTCGGACAACTCCTGGCGGCGGAGGCTTGAAACCGCCCTCACTTTTAGATGGCCTGAGTTTGCGGCCCCGCTGCTCGCCGCTCCGCCGCTCGACAGCTACTCCTTGGGGCGGCCCTCGAAGTCCCGGAAGGTCTTCAGGGCTGAAGCCAGAACCTTGGTCTGGCCGATGGTGGCGGCGATTAACAGTGTGTCCAGGATCTCGTCCTCGGTGGCCCCGGCCCGCTCTGCGGCGGCCATGTGCACCTTCAGGCAGCGGTCTGCCCCGGCGCTGGCTGCTGCTGCCACCACCAGCAGCTCTGCGGTCTTGGCATCGAAACTCTTCGGCCGCAGCGCGTAAAAGTCCTTGAGGGTCGAGAAGATCATGTACTCCGGGCGGCGGGCCATGACCCGCAGGATGAAGGGAACAGTCCCCAGCATCTGTTCGGTATCGTCGATTATGTCCTCCTGAAGGGAGGTGCTGCTCTGCAGAAGAGAGGCGATCAGCTCTTTATTTTCCGGTTTCATTTTCTGGTTCATCTCTTTGCCACTTGGCAAGCTGCCTTCTGGCCTCTTCTGCCATAGGGCTTTCGATCTGCAAAAGCGTCTCAATATACAATATTAGAGGATGTCTTTCTGGACGTAAGACGGAAAGGAGTGACAAAACGCTGAAAAAGTGTTCCCCCGCCCGCTGAATAACCGCAAAGCTAAAAAGCGCCCCGTCTTCTGAGCCCAGCTAACCTGACTACAGTAGTCCCGCAAAAATCTCTTCTCAGCGCTCACTCTCGCTGGGCGGCAAGAGGAGCGCCGTCGGACGGATTTGCGCTTCAGGATACCGGAGCCGGAGCCTCGGGAGCCGAAGGCGCAGATGAAATCGCTGGCTCGGTCAGTATCTCAGTCTTTCTGACCTCAACGCGGCGCAGCGGATAGACCATCTTGGCTTCTTTGTAGATGTCCAGAGAAAGCTTGCCCAAAACGACCTCTTGAATCAGCTGGTTCAGGTCCAGGCCCTTGACCTTCTCGGCGATCACAGTTCTTGAGATCTCTCTGATGCTCTTGACCTGATTCGCGCGCGCTCTCTTGACCGTGAAGCAGCTGGGCTTGACTCTGACCTCGTAGCCGTCGGTGGTGGTTACATCGACGATGGCATCGATGCGGGAGGTTCTCCTCTTGACCAGGGACCTGATGTAGTCAGTGGTCATCTCGTGGCCCACGAACTTGGTGTACGCGGCATCTCCAGCCACGCGGTCGACCCTGAACCTGAGCTTGGTGTTCTGCTTTGAGAAATTGTTTGTGATGTCGCCTAGAGTGGTCTCAATTACCCTGCCCACAACTTTTTCGGGATCAAGTGCCACAGTCTCGCCCACAGGAGATCTTCCGAACATCTCGGGGCTGATTACCTTATACCATTGCTTAGCCTTTCTGCTTTCTGCTTTTCTTTGTGATCTTCTAGCCAATAAACATCCTCCAGGAAGGTAATAATCCGAACACCATCAAAGCTAGCTCTATATAAACCGATCGCCTAAAAAAGATAGGCTGTACCCGGCCGGATTGGCGACCGGGCTGTACCGAGCTAGGTCCGCCGCCGCCCGGGCGACAGGGCTCCCGGTCTCAGTCTCAACCTCGTCTCAACCTCATCTCGATCTCATTCAACCTCAATCTGGATCTCAGGTTGAGGGCCAGACGTAGATGTAGACGTAGTTCGACCAGTCGTTGCAGTGGTAGCTCAGCACGTACCAGCCTGGTTTGTTGCCCCTGAACCAGGTCATATGCCATCCCGCTCCCTTGCAGCCGAAGTTCTTCACCTCTGGCGAGCAGAACGCGTTGCTGCCGCACATGGTCCACTCAAAGGACCAATAATTTCCCGGTTGACTGATCTTGGACCACAGGGGCAGCCACTCATTGCACCTGGCGCTTCCCACAGTGCACAGGTTATCCTGCCAGTTCTGCAGGTAGTATTCGTTGCACTTATAGGTGGACGGACCTGGGAAAACCGTCTGGTAGGTCTGGACGACCTGAGCCGGCTGAGCTGTGAATCCCTGCACGGCGCAGGTCTGGCAGTTGCCCTGGCCTGTGCAGCCGCTCACCTGATTGCCGGATGCTGCTGTAGCACAGGCAGTGCAGCTTCCCTGAGCCGCCCCCTGAGCGGTCCAGGCTGTGGGATAGCCCGCCGAGGAGCTTCCAGTGGAGCCTCCGGAGGCCGCAAAGTACTGGCCCTGGGCGTTGCATCCCGGACAGCTGCCCGCGGTCGAGTACCCGGACGCCCCGGACATGCCTGCCAGGGAATAATAGAGCGCCGAAGACTGGTAGGTGGTGGAGCTGGGCGCAATCAGGGTGTAGTCTGGGAATACCAGCTTCTCGGAGTCGATGTTGGGCGGAGTGGGCGCTCCCGAGGGAAGATGACTGGCCACAAGGCCGCTGGTGACCGGGCCCGTCGAGCCTGAGCCATAGCCTGAGCCGTAGGTGGCTCCGTAGCCGGAGGTAGTTCCGTAGGTGGTTCCGTAGGCAGATCCGTAAGCGCTTCCATAGCTGCCGGGAGCGTTACCATAGGTATTGCCATAGCTATTGGCGTAGGCATTGGCCGGATAGACGTAGATGTAGACGTAGTTGGACCAATCCCTGCAGTTGTAGCAGAGGATATGCCAGCCCGGCGAGTCGCCCCCGAACCATCCTTTCTTCCATCCCTGCCAGTTCCAGCCGCCCCAGGTGATGTACGGAGTCTGCTGGTTTGGATACCATTCGTAAACATAGAGGTTTCCGGCAGATTTCACGTCCGCCCACAGGGGCAGATAGCCGCCGGCGCTGCAGGCAGCCGTGGTCGTGAGCCCGGAACTGGTTTGAGCATAAAACCGGTTATTGGAGCTGCTGAACTCCGGATAGTACCAGGTGGCCTTGGTCTGGGTTGTGCTGTAGCCCTCGACGGAGAGGCTGCTTGGAAGCGTTGCGGCAGCGAAATTCTTGTTGCTGTCCGGCTGGAAGCTCTCGGCCTGCGGCATGGAGAGCCTCAGGTCGTCAGGCGAAAGCCGCTCCTGATACGGCCCTGTGGCCTGCGGTGCAGTGTAACCGTAGGCTTGAGAGCCTGCCGGGCTTCCCTGATAATCCTGGGCCTGTGAATATCCGCTGCCTGGACCGGCGCCCTGATAATTGAAAGCTGTGCTCATTTGAGGGTCCGGATAGCTCCCGGATATCGTTCCCAAAGCGGAATCCAAGCCCGCCCCAGCATAATTCTGGCCAGAGGCTGTGGCCGGGACATCGTTTGTTACCCCGCTATCGCCAACTACTCCCAAGGCGGCACTACACAATACTAAAAATGCGACCGAAATTGAAAGTGCAGCCAGTGCAGAAATTTTTAACCTCATACACCCCACCCTTCACTCTGGGTTTGCTACCTGTATTTAGGTACTGCTCCACCTATTTAACTCTTGCTTCAGGTTCGAGGGTATTCGAATAAATATTTTAATGATATTAATGGTAATAATCGAAGATAGACTCCTTTTAGAATAGGCTACAATGAATGATTTCAAAAACCGGCAATTGACAGGACACCCAGGACCATTTACGAAAATTTTTTTATGACCTTCCGGTCGAGATCGGCCTCCCTGGCTTTTCTGCTCGATAGCCAATTAGCCGCTGATAGATGACGAAATCTACAGCAAATGAGAACAAAGGCAAAATGAGGATGAATTAAAACCGGAATCGAAAGCAAAGATGAATGGACAGCAAGAACAAAAATGAACGGACAGCAAAAGCCTTAGCTCTTGACTGTCCAGTTGGCCCTGACCATCTCCGCCAGCCGGGGATTATTGAACTGTTCGTAGATGTCCATGTCAGTGGTGTAGCCGATGAACGGATCGACAGTTCCCTTCTCCAGATTGGCGATCCAAACCTGCGCCCCGGCCTCGGTAAGGTCCTGGCCGTGCTCCCGGAAGAACAGCATGAAGGGCTCGAGGCTCTCTCCGCTGGGAACCAGCACCACCAGCTCCGATTCCGACCCCGGCTTGCACTGTTCTGAGTCCAGCGACTTGACGCTTGTGGCTATCAGGGCCCGGATCTTCCTTGAGCCGGCCTCAAAGGTCATCTCCGGCAGGTTTTCCTGAGTCAGGTCGTATCCCGCTTCGCTCATGAAATCCTTCATGATCTGGGCCAGATTCTCGCGCATCAATGCCTTCAGGCCGGGACGCAGCTGCAGGAACTTGCGGTAGGCATCATCGAAATCCTGTCGGCCGTACTCGCAGGTGTGCAGGAAATGAAAGATCCTGCCATTTAAAGTGGTGTAAGTGTCAATTTTTGGCAGAGATGAAAAGACCGGCTCGCCGTTCATGATGCTCCTGAAAATCCCGGAGGAGATGTCCTTTCCGGCCGTCTTTTCCAGCTCCTGTCTCTCGGCCGGGCTGAGGTCGGCCGACCTCACGAACTCGTAGCTGCGGGCCAAAAGCTCGCAGCGGGCAATGATCGGCCTGTCGTTTAACAGATCTCTGAACGATGCGGCAATGCCATCTATTCCGTTCAAGCCTGGTCCCTTCCCATATGTGCCAGTTCAGCTCTCAGCTCTCCCATGGTGGCCACCCTCTCGGCAAAGGCATTGTGCTGATGAATGCTCTCTTCATTGATCTGCTTTAGCGTGACCGCAGCATCCTCGGGCAGGTCCGGAAAGGAGTCCACGACCTTCTGGGCCATTGACCGCACGCAGTCTTCGACGAACTTGGGGTTGCTGTGTGCCCTCTCGACCACCATCGCCTCATCGGGCCTCTTCAATAGGCCGTAGACCTTGGAGCTCATGGATTCCTCGATGATCCTGATGATCCGATCAATCGACACGCAGCGCTGGTTGCGCACCTCAATGGAGACGCTTCCCCGCCCGCGCTGGTTGTGGGTGGCAACGGGAAGCCGCTCAGCAATTTCGGCAGCCTCCTTTAGGGACAATCCCAGCTTTGCCAGCTCCTGCCTGACCTTGTCCCTCATGATCTCCTGCGCACAGGGACAGGCTGTTGTGCCCACCACCTCGGCACCCACTTTTTTTCTCACGTAACCATCAGGCCCGGCCCTGGCCACGGCCTCGGCAAAGATGTCCACCACTTCCTGACAGTTAACCCTGGTGTAGGGCGTCTGCCTGCGGACGATGTACTCGCTCTTCATCTTCACCTCCGCTCGCGAGGCGTATTCGTGCCGGGAGAGCAGCCTCTGGGCGATCTCCCCGCAGAGCTCCTCGATTTCATATACCGGCCGGTTTATGGCCGCCTCCAGCACGTCGTCGATCACCTCGAAGTTGCGGGACAGGTTTGCTCCCTTCCGGTCCGAGGGAAGATCCACGAATACTTCGAAGTTGGAGATTAACACCACCGGGCGCTCATCGCCGCCGCGCTCGACTTTCACCAGCTTCTTGACGCCTGTCACTCCTACCCGGGTGAGATTTATGGGATAATCGGGAACGCAGGCCTGAATGTCAGGCAGGAGGTTCATGAGACCTCCCCTCTTCGCAGAAATCGTCTTCTCCGGACTCGAGAGCCTCGATATCCAGCCTGTCCATGCGAAGCAGCAAGTCGTCCACCTCTTGCAGAAGCTCTTCCATGGTCTCGTTTATCCGGCGGTCACGCTCGCACAGTTCCAGCAGAGCCCTTTCGGCCTCGGCCATGACCTGATCGTCGCCCAAATCAAGCAGCATCTGACGCAGCTTCTGGGCGACCGCATCCGAATCGGGCATGTGGGACAAATGCATCAACAAACATATTTGAGGCTTTGCCCGGTAATGGTCACCTATATCTAGGCGAAGGATTACTCAATAAAAGAGGATTTGTGCCATGATAAAGCGTTGCCCTGAGCATGGTTTCTTCAGAGGAGAGATGTGCGATTGCGGCTTTGCCGGGCAGCTTATTCTGGATGAAGCCAAGACCGAGCAGCTGGGAAGGCTGGTTGCAGGGATGCTGCGCCATTTTCCTGGCGATCTGGGCCTCTCTATGGATTCCAGGGGGTGGGTGGACATCACCAGCGCGAGCGACGCTCTCAGAAAGAGGCATCGCTGGGCCAGCGAAGAGATGCTGATCGCCCTGGTTGAGTCCGACCCCAAACAGAGATACGAGATCCGTGAGGGAAAGGTCAGGGCCCGCTACGGCCATTCCGTGAACGTGGAGCTGGACCATCCCAGCAACACTCTCCCCAAGCTGTATTACGGAGCCTCAGAGGAGGAGGCGGACAGAATTATCGAGATCGGGCTCAAGCCCGCCTCGCAGCGGTACGTGCATCTTTCCACCTCTCCGGAGAAGGCCTGGCATGTGGCCACCTTCAGGACCAGCAATCCCCGGGTGATACAAACAGATGCTGCGGCAGCGCAAAGAGATGGGGTCAAGATGATGACCGTCAACCCGGACATCATCATCTCGGAGAAGATTCCACCCAAATACCTGAGCATTCTCTCCTGCAAGGACCTCAGGAAAAACTAAAAAACACCGGATCGGTTCAGCGCCCGAAGCGCCGATCTCTCTTTTGAGAGTCCCGAATGGCCCGCAAGAAGTCTATCTTGCGCATGGACCGCCAGTTGACATCGGTGAAATAGAGTTCGGAGTAAGCAGCCTGCCAGATCATGAAATCGCTCAGCTGCCGTCCTCCGGCCCGGATCACCAGATCCGGCTTCTGCTTGAACCTGAGATGAGCCTCGATCTTGGCCTCGTCTATCTCTTCGGGCTCCAATTTACCAGCCTCCACCTCCTTTAACAGCTCCCTCATAGCCAGAGTCACCTCGCGTTTGCCGCCCACTCCCAGGGAGACGGTCATCTTGATCTCGCCGCCCTTCCCCATAGGAAGAGCTCTGTCTGCGGTGTGAAGGCAGATCTCCGCAGGGGCATCGGAGAGGGTTTCGGCGATCTTCTGCTGCATGGCGGCGGAATCTTCGTCCACATACAGCGCCAAAGAGGGGATGGGAAGAGAGCTGCACCAGTCTATGAGATCTCTTAGCCGCTTTAGTCCCGGCTGGTCCAGGTCCTCGGAGTTGAGCACCACCGCTACGCATTTCGGCAGATCCCGGCGCGATATTCTTATCTCCAGAAATTGTTCATAGAGGCGATGAAGCATCGAATCTACCCAAAGATCCTTCAAGGCAAAGTATTTTTGCGATGAGGCAGGTCTTGTGGCTGATGCGGCAGGAGGATGTTGCCCGGCTGGCCATAGGGTTCATGGTGCTACTGCTTCCCTACATCGGGCCTTACACAGTTATTCCCCTGGCAGCCGTCTTCTTCTGGGACAAGAACACCAGGCTGCTCTCGGCCTCTTTGATTGCGCTCCTCATTCTGCGCCCAGCCCTCAGCATCTCGCACATGAACCTCCCTCTTTACGTGATCGCCATCTCCTTTGTGGCCTCGACCTTCGCGCCGCTGGCCTACCGGAAGTTCGACGGCCTGGCTGGAAGCATCATGTTCCTGATGATCACTGTGGCACTCGGCTTTCCGGTGGCCTCGTTGATCGCTCCAGCCTTCCTCTCCTCCGAGAGGATCCTCTTTCTGGCCATCCTGGGGGGGCTCAGCGGCGCGTTTCTCTATCATGCCTCCAGTGAGAGGGATTTCACGGTCCCATTCGGTTCCTGCATGGTGATGTGGCTTTTCAGCTTCGATTATCCCCTGCCCGACCTGGAGAGAATCCTCCTGATCTTTATCTTCGCCCTGGTTCTGGGAATCGGGGCTTACTGGGCCAAGGCCGCTGACTCCGACGCGGTCATGAGCGCGACCATAATCTGCCTACTGGTGATACTTTTCGGAGGGCTTTCCTGGTTCTTCCTTCTCCTGGCCTTCTACCTGCTGGGAGGAGGGTTCACACGCTATGGGTATCGCTACAAGGAGAAGCTGGGCATAGCTCAATCCAAGGGAGGGGTTCGCGGCTACAAGAACGTCTACAGCAACAGCCTGGTTCCTCTGGCCATGGCCATCTGCTACGGGGTCTACGGAAGCGACCTGTTCGTTTACGCCTTCATCGGCGCGGTGGCCACGGCCAATGGAGACACCCTGGCCAGCGAGATCGGCGAGACCAGCAAGTCACCACCCATCATGATCACCACTCTCAAAGAGGTGGAACCAGGAGTGGACGGAGGGGTGACCGCGCTTGGCGAGGCCGCTTCCTTAGGAGGCGCGACCATTATCGGCCTCCTGGCTCTGGGCACCGGACTTTCCGGAATTTCAGGAATGCTGGCCGGGGTCGTTGGCGGTTTCCTGGGCACCAACTTCGACAGCCTGCTGGGAGCCACGCTTCAGAGCCGCGGAACCCTCAGCAACAACGGGGTCAATCTAATCGCCACGGCCTTCGGAGCCCTGGTGGGGGGAGCGCTATGGTGGATTATGCAGGTTATTTAGGCAAGGTGAGAGAGAGTTGAGACAATCTGGTGCCGCTATGAAGGTCTACGGGATCTTAGGAGACCCGATCGGTCACAGCCTTTCGCCGGTCATGCACAACGCCGCCTTTCGGAAAATGATGCTTCCTGCCTGCTATCATGCTTTTTGCGTCTCTTCTGACCGGCTGGGCCCTGCCCTGAAGGGAGCGCAGGCCTTGGGTTTTGGCGGGCTGAACCTGACCATTCCCCTGAAGGAGAAGGCCCTGGAGCTGGTCAGGCCGGACCGGCTGGCAGAGGCCATTGGTGCCGTGAACACCGTCTCGTTTAGAGAGGAGATCTGCGGCTACAACACCGATGGGTGGGGGGCGCTCAGGGCTCTGGAGCGATATGGTGTATCCGTCCGGGGACGGGCCGTTCTGATGATCGGAGCCGGTGGCGCGGCCAGGGCCATCGCCTACACCCTGGAGCAGGAAGGCGCAGAGATCACCATCGCCAATCGAGATGTCCGAAGGGGAGAGGATCTGGCGGGTTCCGTTGGAGGCTTGGGCGTGGGCCTGGAGGATCTTCCGGCGCTGGTTCCGCAGGCAGATATAATCATCAACGCCACCTCGGTGGGCATGAAAGAGGGGCCCCGGCTCTTTCCCGGCAGCCTGCTGCACTCAGGGCAGGTGGTGTTCGATATAGTCTACAACCAGAGGACTGAACTTCTGGAGGACGCCAGCTCTGCTGGAGCACAGGCCATCGACGGGGTGATGATGCTCGTGTACCAGGGAGCCGGGTCCTTCGAGATCTGGACCGGCCAAAAAGCACCTGTGGACGTGATGGAGAAGGCCGTTCGTGAAAGCCTGCTCGGCAGGACGGCTGGTCATACATGACACGGATATTGATCGTCGGCGGAACGGGCGAGACCGGGTCCTGGTTTGCCCGCTACTTCCGCGACCGGGGGCTGAATGTCACGGTGTGGGGCCCCAGCGGAAAGACCGAGGTCGCGAAAGAGATGAACGTGCGCTATGCAGATGACCTGAGGGCTGAGGCCGGAAACAGCGACGCGGTCATGGTGAGCGTTCCAATCGACAAGACGGTGCAGGTAATCCGAGAGCTGGCACCGTACCTGCAGCCGGGAAGCGTGATTATGGACGTCACCTCGCTCAAGTCCGCTCCGGTCCGGGCCATGGAGGAATACGCACCTGAGGGCGTAGAGGTCCTGGGAACCCATCCCATGTTCGGGCCCACCATGCCCGCCCTCAGGGGCCAGACCATCATCCTCACCCCGGTGCCCAATCGCAGCCAGAACTGGCTGTCCTATTTCAGGTCGCTCTTTGAGGCTGACGGCGCTCACATAGAGGTGGTGGATGCCGAGGAGCACGACCGCATTATGGCCGTGGTACAGGCTCTCACTCACTTCGCCTACATCGGGATTGGAGCCACCCTCCGGGCCCTGGACTTCGACGTTTCCCGATCGCGCAGGTTCATGTCCCCGGTCTATGAGATCATGCTCGACTTCGTGGGCCGGATACTTGACCAGAACCCGGAGCTTTACGCCTCCATTCAGAGAAATCCCATGGCTGCAACGGTGAGACAGACTTTCATCGCCGAATGCATGCGTCTGTCCGAAAAGGCCGATTCCGGCGATCTGGAGGGCTTCAAGAGGATCATGAGAGAGGCAGCGGAGCACTACGGTGAAACTCACCAGGCGCTGGAGCGCTCAGATCAACTGATCAACGGGCGGATCAGAGAGCGGAAATAGGTGATCTCATCAAGGCGACGACATCCCTATCTGCGCACAGCCGGCCTGCTGGGCGGGGCGGGCCGCTCCGGCCTGGCAGCAATAGTGCGCTGCGGGTTTTGCTGGTCCGCCTGGCCATCCTCTGAGGCGGCCGGGCCATTCGTGACTTCAGCCGGCTGGTCGGAAGTCTCCGGCAAAGCCTCATTTCCGCTGGTCGTTCTGCTGACCTGCGGGCGGGACGGCCTCTCAGGACGGACCACGTTTCTTTCCGTCATGCTCTGGCTTGCGATGGTGCGGGATTCTTCCTGAGTGGACTGCTCGGGAGCGCCGCCGGATAATGCATTGTCCGCCTCAGATGAGCTATCTATGCTGTTTTCGGAAGGAGGCTGGGCCGGGGTCGAGGAATCATTCGTTATCTGGCCGGAAGCAGTCTGTGTGTCCTCATGGCCGGAGGCAGGCGTCGAGACTACGGCGTTTCCCTGATCCGAGGCAGCATTCCCACGGGTCGGCCTGCTGACCTGCGGACGGGACGGCCTCTCAGGACGGACCACGTTTCTCTCCGTCCTGCTCTGGCTTGCGGTGGTGCGGGAATCCAACTGGCCGGACTGCTCGGGAGCCTCGCTGGATATTGTGTTGTCCGCATCTGAGGAGCTGTCCAGGCCCCCTTCAGCCGAAGGCTGGCTTTCACCGTTGCTGGAGTTGAGAGCGGAGTTCCCGGCGATTTCCCAAGCTACAGAATTGTTCGCTGCCGGTTCGCCTTCTCTGTCATCAGGAATAATCGAATCTCCGGCCTCTGGAAGCGAGAAAGCCTGAGACAGGTTCACCTGGTCCCCGGACGCGCCCTGGCTGCCAGATGCAGCCATTACGGCCACTGTCGAGCTACTGTTCTCAATCACGATGCTGTCATTGACGCGGTCGAGAGATATGGATGGGATTATGCCGTCGATCGTCAGCGAACCGGCCGGGTCTGCGGCGGAACTGCTGGCAGTGATGTTGATGCCATCTGCAGGCAGCGAGAGCGAGCCGTTCTGATCCTTTCCGGCACCCGAATCTGAAGAACGCGGTGCTTCCAAAGCGACTGCGCTCTGAGCCGAATCGGCCTTCTCTGGCAGACTCTTGTCAGAAGACGTGCTGGAGGAAGAGCTGGAACCGCCGCCCGAACTCTTGCTCTTGGACGAGCTGCCACGGCTGCTTTTTACCGGAACGGTGACATAGCTCTTTGAGGACGATTCATCTTTTGCAGCTGGTGTCGAGTTTATCCGGGATTTATCCACGCCCTCATTCTGGGCAGAGCCCGCATTTTCCGAGGATTTAGAGGCGCCTTTTTCGGTCACCATCGATTCTTTGCTGCCGGCCTCGTCTGCGGCCGTCTGCAGGCCTTCATCGCCGTCCCGGCCGCTGGCCGTGTCCGTCTTCGGGCCTGCTCTGATCAGGATACGATCTCTGGCAGAAGAAAGCGTTCCGAGAGCCTCATCCCAGATGCCCGCAGCTTCGGCTTCAGACTGATTGGTGCCGTGTGACACGAATTCATCAGCCGGACTGGATTGCAGGGACAAGATATCCGAGACCAGGAACGCAGCCAGGGCGAAGAGGGACAGTGCCGCGATCATCAGAAATGCGCCAAAAATCCGGGGGTGGTTTCTCGAAAAGATCTCTACTCCAGAATTACGGAAAGATCCAGCCGCGTCCATCATACTATTAAAGATATTTCTTAAGTTTATAACTTTTTCGCCTGATAATATTTTTGAAGTTATGAACAATTTGAGAAGGCCAAGTAAAAACTGCGGACAAAATACTGGCCATCATTGCCAGCTTTCGAGACTTCAGTCCTCAGAACCATGATAAAATGATCGGAGGATGTGGGAAAATAACTTTAAACTTTGAAACTATATTATTATGAAAAGAAGAAAGGAACCAAATGTTTTTACTAAAGTCTCATGAAGCCTAAGCTTGGTAGCGCTTAATATAAGCCTCAATGTACCGGTTGACCTTATCGCCCCGGTAAACTCCAGCGTGCCCTTCGCACAAGATATCGGCCTTGAGAGCCAAAAGCTTCTGCATCGAGCGCCTCCACTGGGCAAGGTCGGAGCCCCAGGCAGGAGAGAACGGTCCGTGAACGTCCTGGGCAAAGAGCACCCTGCCGTCTCTACCATCGAAATAGACGCTTATGCTTCCCGGAGTGTGTCCCGGTGTGTGAACGAAATTGAAGCTTAATTCCCCCAAGGCCATCTGTTCCAGGTCCCCGTTTAAGACCGTGTCAACTTTGACCGGCTTGAGACTTACACCGTACATGCTGGCTGCGGTCAGCTGGTCATTTTGGCCTTCAACTCCGGCCCGGTCCAGCTGATGGGCGATTATCTTCGTTCCGTATCCATCCACCAGGGCGCTTAGTCCTCCTATGTGGTCGATGTGGCAGTGAGTGGCTACAGCATGCCATATCTGCGCCGGCTCGAAACCTAAAGACTTGATATTCTTGAAGATCAGTTCCATGCTGAATCCCAGTCCGGCGTCGATAAGCACCAGCTCGGACCCCGCGTCCACGAGATAGACGCAGCAATCATCGCCACTGGATATTCCGGGCCCTCCAACGGCATAGACCCGGTCGCAGACTCTCTTCGCTTTGCTCATGAAATTCCCGTTCCTGTTATTCGTCAAGGAACTTTTGCCTATCGTTCCGTATCCATTCTGACCTTTCGCAGCCGCCTTATGCTCAGGTAGTACTCCAGCAAAATTCCTCCGGCTATCACCAGCAGGGCCAGAAAGATCTTCGCAATCATCTTCGGAGCATTCTCCTGATAGTAGCTGATCTCAACCATCATATGTCCTGAAGTATTGTACCAGGTGAGAACGCGGCCTTCATCGCGAACCTGCACCTCATCGGGCGGCGGATTGGCAATTCCCAGCAGGCGATCGCCGGTGGTGTAGCCGGGGGGGAGCACGATGCGAACTGGTTTCTGATCTTTCAGAGGAATTATAAATTGCTGCGGGCTGGGGCTGCGGTAGCTGTAGATTAAAAACCCGCTGACGTTTCTCCCAAACGATAGGGCATAACTGTGATCTCCTCCCCAGAAGGTCTCGCTGATGTTGAGAGGCACGCTTTTGCCGGATGAATCAAGCAGCGTGAAATTCTCGGCCTTCTGCTGCAGGGTCAAATTATAGCCGGAGGAGGCGATAGGCTCTGTGACCTCCACATGAGAGAGGTTCAGCCTATAGACGGTTCCATTGAAATCATCCCCGGAGCAGAAATTGATCAGGGCGAGAGCCGCCAGAATCAGACTGCAGGCCATTGCGGAATTTCTGGGCATCTTTCGATTCAAAGGTGGCACTTCACCTTTATCAATAGTTCGCCCAATGCGATTCCAGCGGTTATATCGAGATGTTGCATCCTCATTATTACGACCTGTTAATTCAATACCCTCCCACAAAAGATATTAAGTAGTAATTGAATAGCCGGACGTCTAATCAGCGAGATTGTTCGATACAAATAATAAGAAATTGGCGTATGTAATATGTAAACTTTATTATTATTCCAGAAACTGACCCCAAAGAAGTGAAGGATCAGGAGTTTAAATTGGGATCGCACGATACGACGAGCAGCGTTGATAAAAGCTCTGATTCCACGGACCTGCAGATGGATCGGAGCGCCAGGTTGATGGAGAAGGCAGCAGAAGCTCTGCAAAGAGAGGCTGAAAGGCGCCGCCTGACCGAGAATGCTTTAAAGAAGAGCGAGACCCTATATCGTGCCATCGTAGAAGATCAGACGGAACTCATCTGCCGGTTTCTCCCCGATGGGACGCTTACATTCGTTAACGAAGCATATTGCCGCTATTTTGGAAAGGACAGATGCGAACTGTTGGGCCAGAGCTTTTTTCCTTTGCTTCCCGAGGAAGACCGCGAGATACAGATGAACCACCTATCATCTCTCTCTCCGGAGAGTCCCATCGCCACCACTGAGCATAGGGTCTTCGGCACTGACGGCATACGCTGGCAGCAGTGGACTGACCGCGCAATCACCGATGATCAGGGCAGGATTGTTGAGTTTCAATCGGTGGGCAGAGATATAACTGCCCAAAAGGCAGCAGAAGAAGAAAGAAACCGCCTGATCGAAGAGCTGGAGCTGAAAAGACGGGAGGCGCAGAGGCTGGCCGAAGCACTGCAAAGCGAAAAGGACACCTTGCAGGCGATCATGGAGAACACCAGCGCCCATCTCGCCTACCTGGACCCGGATTTCAATTTCTTAAATGTCAATGACGCCTATGCCAAGGGATCCGGACACATAAAAGATGAGCTGATCGGGAAAAATCACTTCGCCCTTTTTCCAAACGACGAAAACCTGGCCATATTCCGGAGAGTGAAGGAGGCGGGCGTCACGGTCAGGTTCTCCTCCAAGCCTTTCGTGTACGAGCATCAGCCGTGGCGGGGCATTACTTATTGGAATTGGTCCCTGGTACCAATCAAAGACGAGGCCGGATGCGTCACGGGCCTGGTTCTATCGCTTCTCGATGTCACCAAGAACAAGCTCCTGGAAAACGCCCTCCGCGACTCTCAGAGTGAACTTGAGAGACGAATCGAGGAGCGCACCGCAAATCTCGTCGACCTCAATTCATCCCTCCAATTGGAGATCGCCGACCGCATAAGGGCAGAGGCGGATCTTTCGACGGAAAGACAGAGATTTCAACTGCTCAGCGACAGCGCTCCGTTCGGAATGGTGATGGTGGGAAATGATGGGGCGTTTAACTACTTCAATCCCAAATTCGAAGAGCTCTTCGGCTACAGCCGGAAGGAAATTCCCAACGGCCGGGATTGGTTCCGGAAGGCCTTTCCCGATCCCGAGAACCGCCACCAAGCCATAGCCCACTGGTTGGAAGATACCAAGGGCCTGTCCACAGGCGAGAAGGTTCACCGCACCTTAAGGGTACGATGTAAAGATGAAACAGATAGAATAATAAGTTTTATATACGTAAAGCTGGATGGCGAAGAGAGCCTGGTTACCTGTGAGGATGTAACCGAAAGAACCCGCGTCATGCAGGAACTCTGCTCAGCGCATCAGCAGCTTCAAGACATAATCGAATTCCTGCCCGATGCCACCTTTGTGATAGACAAAGACCGGAATGTGATCGCCTGGAACAAGGCCATCGAAGAGCTTACAGGGACCCGAAAATCCGAGATCATCGGCAAGGGCGAATACGCCTACAGCCTTCCGTTCTACGGTCAGAGGAGGCCGATTCTGATCGATCTCATCTTCTCTCCCGAGCCTGAAATAGAGGCCAAATACATATATTTGCGGCGAAAAGGCGACACGCTAATCGGAGAGACCAGTGCAGGCAGCTTGCAGCAGGGAAAAGATGCGGTGCTCTGGGCCAAGGCCTCTCTGCTCCTGGACAGCGATGGAAATACGGCAGGTGCGATCGAATCCATCCGGGACGTGACCGAGCGAAAGAGAGCGGAGGCTGAACTGCAGGAGGCCAACGAGATGCTACAGGCCCTCATTCGCGCCTCGCCTCTGGCCATACTGACATATGATCATAAGGGTAAGCTGCAGAGCTGGAACGCTGCAGCCGAGCGAATATTCGGCTGGAACGAAGGTGAGGTACTGGGATTGTATCCACCCTTCGTTCCCGAAGATCGAAGACATGAATTCCGCGCTCTAATCGACATCGCTTTGCAGGGAAAAACCTACACCGGCGTCGAGCTGGAGAGAGTACGAAAGGACGGATCGCTAATAGACATCAGCCTATCCTCAGCGCCGATCAGGGATATCGACGGCCGGATTCGGGGAATCATTTCGGTAATGGATGATATCTCCAAGAAGAAAGCTGCCGACAGATCGCTGCGAGACAACCTCCATTTCCTGCAGAGGCTCATTGACACCATCCCCAATCCTATTTACTTCCAGAACAAATATGGAAGATTCCAGGGATGCAACCTGGCTTATGAGAAGTTCGTCGGCCTTCGACGGGAGGAGATCGTCGGAAGGACGGTGCAGGATATCTATCCGAAGGACCTGGCAAAGAAGGCCATACTCAGCAACCAGTCCCTCTTCTCCAGCCCCGGCATAAAAATTGAAGAGATCACCATGCAGCTTCGAGACGGAAGGCGCGTGGACGTTATCTCCAATAAGGCCACCTACACCAACGAAAAAGGGGAGCTGGCCGGGATGGTGGAGGTCATAATCGACATAACCGAGAGAAAACGCGTTGAGGACGAGCTCCGTACGGCCAAAGAGCTGGCTGAGGATGCGGCAAGGGTAAAGGCCGACTTCCTTGCCAATATGAGCCACGAGATAAGAACTCCTCTAAACGCAGTCATCGGCATGACCGGGCTGCTGCTGGATGCGGGACTGTCTCCGGATCACCGGGACTATGTAGAGACCATCCGGAGCAGCGGAGACACGCTGCTCTCAATTATAAACGATATCCTTGACTTCTCCAAGATCGAAAGCGGAAAGATGGATCTGGAAAGCCAGCCGTTCGACCTGCGAAGCTGCATTGAGGAGTCGCTGGACCTCAACGCAGGCCGGGCCAGCGAAAAGGGACTCAACCTGGCCTGCATGGTCGAGGAACCGGTTCCTCAGACCGTAATCGGCGATCCCACCAGGTTGCGACAGATCCTGGTGAACCTGGTCAGCAATGCCGTGAAGTTCACGGATAAAGGAGAAGTATTGGTCTTTGTCACCTCTAGTCCAAGAGAAGGCTCTGCTCACGAGCTTCATTTTGAGGTTAAAGATACCGGAATAGGAATATCAGAAGAGCATATGAGCAGGCTTTTCCGTTCGTTTAGCCAGATCGACGCCTCCACCAGCAGAAAGTATGGCGGCACCGGTCTTGGCCTGGCGATCAGCAAGAGGCTGGTGGAGCTTTTGGGTGGCGAGATCCGGGTAGAAAGTGAAGCCAAGAAAGGATCGACATTTCATTTTACGATTTTGGCAGAAACCGTGTGCTCCCCCCTTCCCGCCTACCGGCAGAGGGACCAGCCTATTCTGGCAGAGAAGAAGGTCCTGGTGGTGGACGGAAACGAAACCAATCTAGAGATTATCAAGCAGGCCACGCGACTCTGGTCTATGCGACCGAAAATTGCATCGACGTCAGAAGAGGCTCTGGATCTGGCAAGGTATCTGGATTTCGATGTCGCAATTCTGGGAACCGGAGAACCAGGGCTAAATCCACTGTCAATGGCTGCGGAGATCGAAGAGTTCCAGGATTCTCTCCCGCTAATCGCCCTCACCTCCTTCGGACAGAAGACGCTCGATAACACAAACCGTTTTGCGAGACATCTTACCAAGCCTGTCAAACCTGCGCAGCTCTACCAGGCCCTGATGGATGTCTTCGACCGCAAAAAAGTCCCGCTTGAGGCCGTGCCATCTTCAGATGTCGACTGCCAGTGCAGCCTGCGCATTCTTCTGGCCGAAGACAATGCCATCAACCAGAAGGTCGCTCTTCGCATGCTGAAGAGGATCGGCTATCGAGCAGACCTGGCAGCCAACGGCCAGGAGGTCCTGCAGGCCCTGGAACGTCTGCCTTACGACGTAATACTGATGGACGTTCAGATGCCGGAGATGGATGGATTCGAGGCCACCAGGAAGATTCGCCGGATGCACCTCAGTAAGCAGCCCAAGATAATAGCCGTGACCGCTTATGCACTGGATGGAGATCGAGAAAAATGTCTGGAATCAGGAATGGACGACTACATCAGCAAGCCGGTGCAGATCCGGGAGCTTTCCGAAGCCCTGAAAAGGTGCCACAGCACAGCATGAGCGATGCAAATTGAAGAGCAAATTTTATTTGAGCCGCCTGTGAAAACCCCAAGCCTAACGCGAAAACACGATTAAACGGTGGAATGAGGTATGCAGGAAATGCAGGCGTTCTTAATCGACCTCGATGGAGTCCTATATGTGAGCGGCCGTCCCATTGAGGGCGCTAGAGAGACCCTGGCACTCATAAAGAGCCGGGGATACGAATACAGGTTCGTGTCCAATTCCACCAGAAGATGCAGATCATCTGTGGCCCGGAGATTAACAGACCTGGGGTTCGATGTATCATCTGATTCGATCTTCACCCCGCCCCTGGCAGCAATCGAGCACATGAAGAGGACGGGCAAGGAGAGGTGCTTCCTGCTGGCTTCAGGAGACGTGGGACGGGACTTCGAGGATGCTGGAATCGTGGTCGCGGAAGATGACGTGGACTTCGTGGTGGTGGGAGACGCCGGCGATCGGTTCACCTTCAACCGTTTAAATCAGGCCCTCAGACACATACTGGACGGAGCGGAGATACTGGCCCTGGAGCAGGACAGGTACTGGATGGGTTCAGACGGACTCGTTTTATCCACAGGGCCGTTCGTCGCAGCTCTTGAGTACGCAACCGGCAAGAGAGCTGAGCTAATGGGCAAGCCCTCTCCTGAGTTCTTCAAAATGGCCCTGGACGATCTGGGAAGAGGGCCGGAAGAGGCCGCGATGATCGGAGACGACATCCTGACCGATGTCTCCGGGGCCCAGTCGCTGGGCATGAAGGGGATACTGGTCAAGACCGGCAAGTACAGGGCCGATCTGGCCGAACGGTCCGGTGTGCTGCCCGACCTGGTGCTCGATTCCATCGCCAGGTTGCCGGATTATCTGTGATCAGGGTTTTCGTCTTGCCAATTTTTCGATAAACTATATCCATGAGATGCTCCAAACCATTGACAGGATGAGGCAGAAGAAGCCTTTTCAGGGCGATTTACCGCTCAGATCGGAAGGAGGAGTTCGAATCCGCCCGGTGCTGGTCCGAAGGCTGCAGCCCGACGACCTGATGCAAGCACTGGAGATCGACCGCGAGGTCTTCGGAGGATACGACCTTCCCATATTCACGGCCTTCTACGAGTACCATCCCGCAACCACCCTGGTGGCCGAGGTGAACGGAATTGTGGCAGGACTTGTGCTGGGATTCAAGCCTACACCCTTAGAGGGCCGTATCTTTTGGCTGGCCGTGCGGCCGTCATTTCAGAGCCAGGGCATAGGAGCCAGGCTCTTGATCGATCTGCTCCGCATCTTTCGCAAGATGGGAGCCCTGAGCGCCACGCTGGAGGTCAGGATCAGCAACAAAAAGGCTCAGAATCTCTACTGCAGCCTGGGTTTTCAGGCCATGTCGGTCCATCCTGCCTACTACTCCAACGGAGAGACGGCACTGATCATGAGACGCTGGATCTAAAAAGACTATTCAAGGCCGCGTGCCGTCAGCATGAACTCTGCCCGGTTTCCCTCCGGGACCGATCGATGCTTAACTATCCGGGCGCTTCTGAGCCCTTCGCCTCTCTTCTCCAGGCAGATTATGGCTTTGCACATGTGCTCGAGATAGGTTCCCCCCAGAGGTCGCAGCTCTCCGGTCTCGATCTCAGTGTAAACCTGATTGGTGATCACCACCGGGATCCTGTGTTTTCGGGCGATCTCCTGCAGCTCCGAGAGCTGAAGAGACAGAGTACGTCTCACCTGCCGGCTGTCTTCCGACTCCAGCTGCACCCGGTAAAGGGAAGTGGCCGAGTCGAGCACCACCAGCCCCAGATCCCGGCCGGCAATCTTGTGAGACTCGCGAATGGCTGCATGCTGCTGCTCGAGGTTCAATGGCTCAAAGATGATTATCTTGCTGGCTATCTCTTTAGCGCCCTCGCCTGCGATCTGGCTGAAGCGCTCAACTGAGAAGCCTTCGGTATCGATGAATATGCACCTCAGCCCTCTGGCCACTGCCTGAACTGATAGCTGCAAAACGATGTTGGTCTTGCCGGATCCCGCCTCTCCGTAAAGCTCGGTTACAACGCCTGCCTCAAAGCCGCCGCCCAGCAAGCGGTCCAGGTTCTGACATCCTGAGGGAAGCCGGTCTAGCATGGTTATCAGTTATTCCCGTCTCGGCCATTTAATGATTGGCCGCGAATCAGATGTGCGAAAAGCTGTCCACCCGGTCCATTAGCCGCTCCATGGCCTCGCGCTCTCGGGGACCACCACAGCGGTTGATGATTCTCTGCAGCTTCATCAACTCTTCATAGTAGGAATCGACCCGGAGAGCCATGTATCTGGTGGCAGCAACGGCCGCCTCGATCACCAGGCTCTGTCCGCGATTAAAGGCACGAAAATCTCTGCGCAGCACCTCTCCCTTCACCAGCTGCACCTTGCCGATCACTATGTCCAGGGGAAAGGTCTCGCATTCGAACAGGCCCCAGGCCTCGGCATCCTTTAGGACCGGAAGACCCTCGCGCCTCTCGAAATACTGCGGCGTGAGGTCTTCTAAAGCGGTCTCTGCAAACAGCCAGGCGTCATGGGTGATATTGGCCACAAACCAGCCGTTCTGCAGGACGTTATCATAGGTATGCGTTCCGGAAAACAGCCTTATGTAAAGGGAGTCGCCATCTTTGATGATTCCCAGCGGAGCGGCATTGACTTTGCCGTGGCTTTCGGTGGTGGCGATGATCTCGTTTATGCCATCGACGATTCCAAGCTCTTCCAGAGCCTCATTACCGTAAAGCATCTTTAAAACCTGAGTCCCCTCAGCAGGCAGATAAATAAAGCTGCCGCAACCAGATCCGCTGTCGATCCGGGATTTATGTCCTTCTCCAGGAGATCACGGTCCAGGCTTCTCGCCGCCTCGAAGGTCCGGTCTTGCAGTGCCATCCTGGCAGAAAGAGAGACCTGTTCGGCCACCGCCGGCCCGAACTTGGCCCGCACAAGGCTGTCCGGCTCTTCCGAGAGCGCCTGCAGATAAGATCTGGCCACGCCCTGAGATATGCCCAGGGCTTCGATTGCCGAAGACATCTCCTCTGCCAGGCCAAAGGAACGGGCATAATCAGTTGACCATTCCCTGGCCACCAGGTCATGCCCCTGGGAAAGCCGCATCAAGTCCAGAAGCGACCTTCCCTCCCTTCGCAGATCGTTCATGGAGTGCGGATCTCGCAGACAGAACTCCTCGACCTCCACCACTCTGGCACCGGCCAGCTCAAAGGCCCGGTAAAAGTCCACCGCGTCTTCGATTGAGGATCTTTCGAGAACCGCTGAAAGCTCATCCCTCAGGCTTCCCGGCCGGCCGGCCGCCATGGCCAGGGGAATCATTAGAACCAGAGATCCAAAGTGAGTGTTTCCCGGAAGATTCCACTCCTTCCAGGCAAAGACGCCCTGCAAGAGGAGGCGTCCAAAGCTCGATCCGGAAAAGGCCGCTTCTCTGAAGACGGGATAGCTGCTCACAGCACTGGCAATGAAGTGCTGGAATTTTATGTCCTCAAAGTCGTGGCATCTATCGACGTTTCCCGGCTTGGGGCTGGAGGAGAGCTCAAAGAGCATGGCCAGCTGCGCACACTGGGCTATCCTTTCCGGGTTTAAGGCGCTCATGACTTGAGGATGTCTTCTGCCAGCTTCTTCTTGAGGGCCATGTACTCGGGGCCTGAAAGTCCTGCCCTGGAGAGCGCTGCATCTCGCAGGTAACAGGGCTTGGTGATCTTGCAGCACCACACCAGGCTGCCAAAGCAGGTGCCGTCTCCCTTCTCCAGCGGAGTGCCTCGCGCAAGAGTCAATTTGCGCTCGACGAACTCCTCAGCAGACATGCCCGCTTTCTTGAGCGCGCCCAGGAGCGGACAGTGCTTGACCGGAGGACAGCAGAAGGCCAGGCCGCGCAGATCGCCGCCTGAACAGATATGCTTGGGTGCATTGTACCAGCCGCTTAAGGCGTCATACTCCTTCATGGCCTGGGACAGCCATTCGGCAAACTCCGGGTCGGCTCCCTTAAGCGATACCAGATCCGAGCCCATGGCCAGCAGAGATTCTGCATCATCGAAATCCTTCACGTCGCCCAGAGCCATGATTTTAGGGCCCCGGATGTCTGCCACCTTTTTGACGAACCTGGGACCCATGCCGTTCAACCCTCTCAGGTCGAGATGGATGAGGTCAGGCTCGCAGGCGCATAGTTTAGAAAAGAGGTCGGCTGAGAGGTCCTCGGGCCGGATCCTTGCCGAGATGGTGGTCCCGCATCTCTTGATCCTGGGCAGGACGGCAAGAAGCCTGTTCCAGTCCCGGTTCCGGCCGAAGTTCAGGTCCAGCAGAAACAGGTTTTGGCTCGCGAACCTGGCCGCATCCATGAGACGTTCATCTTGCGAGCTGCTCACAGACAGTCCGATAGCCGATTTGGAATCGATTCCCTTCAGGCTCGATTCTATCTCGGAGATGCTGGTTTTGTCCAGATTAATGTCATCGATCAAAAACAGTCCTGCTGAGCCGTTGGAGCAAGGTTTGCCGTAAGGCGATATAACCGCTATGGGAGATTTCAGATCGAGATATCCAACTTCAAGCATCAAAGGGCCGAGATGCCTCTCAGACGATATCAGGCTTTCGCCAGATATAATAAAATCTTTTTGATTCATGATCGGGCTGCAGGATTCGGCCATCCTTTATATGTGAGAATATCTAAGGGTTATGCGGTGATGTGATGGTGTCTTTTAAAGTTGAAGCCGACGCGAGAGTCCAGGGCTCAGAAGAGCAGGAAAGGTACCCTCTTGTAGCCAAGGTGAAGGGAACGGCAAAGGACGGAGGTCTGAGCGTCCAGATCTCTGGACAGGATAGCGCACCCATATCCGCCAAGGTCTCCGGCGACTCTTCGAGTCCACTGGCCCTGTCACCAATCTCGGTCGAGCCGATTACCGTGACTCCCGACCTCAAGAGTGCGGCAGAGGTCTTGAAGATCGGCGACCTGGTCGGTGCCCTGTCCAAGCTTGCGCAGGGCGTAAAGGTTGAAGTCAGCAACCAGGGGGACAGGCCCATTTCGGTCGCCCTGGGCAAGATTCCCGTCGATCTGACTATATCCGTCTATTCCCCGGCCCAGGAGACCGCCTTCAAGGTCGAGATCAAGGGGACAGTGGGCGAATGATCCGCTGATGGGCCAGGCATAATTAAGAAGCAATAATATTGCGGGTATATAGCAGGCCAATCATAATCTCTGGTGATCCCGATAACTCCCGGCTGGCTGATGACGATAATCATTGCGGCGCTGCCCATCTCTGAAGTCAGGGGAGCCATTCCCGTAGCTATTGGCGTTTTCGGGATGGAGCCGGTTGAGGCATATCTGCTGGCGGTTATGGGGAATCTCCTGCCGGTCGTACCCCTGCTCCTGTTTCTGGGCCCGGTCTCCGATTACCTGAGACGTTTCTCCCTCGGCGACAGGTTTTTCACCTGGCTCTTTGCCAGAACCCGGAAAAAATACATTCAGGAACACGAAAATTTCGGACTTCTGGCCCTCTGTCTCTTCGTGGCCATACCAATGCCTGTGACCGGAGCCTGGACCGGCTGTGCGGTGGCATTTCTTCTGGGGCTCAAGTTCTGGCATGCTTTTCTCGCCATCGCCGCGGGAGTCATGATTGCCGCTGCAATCGTGACCGGGGCCGTAGTAGGCGTCCAGTTTGTGGCCTTCTGAATTTCTGAACAGCGTCTTTTATGGCCGCGATCCTGGCGTATCGGAGCCTCTTCCTGAAGAGGGATTGGGATCGAAGAAAAATAGAAGGCCCTAGACCTGCTCAATCCACTTGAGAATGACATCCATGTTTCTTTCCGGCCCTTTCTGTCGCTCTTTTGCAGGGTACCCGAAGATCAACGGCGCGATCAGGCGGTGCCCCTCAGGAACCCCCAGCTCTCTCATCATCGTGGCCACACGCTCCACAGGCGCTGCCAGCCCAATCCAGCAGCTTCCAAGGCCCAGCGACCCGGCGGCCAGCATCATGTTTCCGGCAGCCAGCGAGCAGTCATAATGAGGAGAGAAGGCGTCAGGATGGGAAAAGATCATTATCAGAAGGGGTGCGTCGAAGAATATATTGAAGTCAGGGAGAGAGACCATCTGGGCCATCCGGATCAGATCGGGATTGCTGGATTTCCGCGACTCCTCGACCCATAGCTCTTTGGCCTTGTCCGACAGCCTTTTCATCACCTGCTTGTCCTTGACGACCACAAACCTCCAGGGCTGTTTGTTCGCGGCGCTGGGAGCCTGAACCCCGGCCCGGATGAGCTTCCTGATGAGGTCATCCGATACAGGCTCGTCTTTGTAGTCCCGAACCGACCTGCGCTCGAAAATTGCTCTGAGAACGTCGTTTTCTGGCTCTTCGCAAGAGGATAGATCGATCATATCTAAAAATTGGCCTGAGATCTATTTATTCCTTGAGGCCAAATGCTGAGGTCTGGAGACGAACGGGAAAAGATGCCTTCCGTCCCTCCAGCATAATCACCAGCCATTCACAAAGCCATCCGGGCCCTAAAACCGGAATAAAAAAAGGGACGCTCGGGACGGGGACTATCCAGGGCAGGAAAATCAGGCCAAAAAAATTATTTGAGAGCTTTTCCGGCGTCTCAGGGTGCGTTCAGCCAATTGTAAGCGTAACCGAACCAACGATCGCCGCATCTGCCCATAGACAGCGACTGCAGGTCACAGGTGGTGCCATCGGGAAAAACGCACACCTGAACATCTCCGTAGGGCGTGTGCACGCTTCTTACGCTTCCTCCCTGGTTCCGGCAGATCTGGCTAGGATCGATGCTCGCGCCATATATCGTCGGCCCGAATGGATTGGCATTGAGCCTGGGACCGCAGGTTCCGGAATAGAAAGCCTGGGCATCGCACCAGCTCTGATCGGGGAACTGGCAGACTCCTTGGCCGTTGTTCAGTCCAGGAGAGGTCTTGTAGAGATAGCCCATTTTCACACAATAGGCGTGGGCTGGATCCGACGAAGTCTGCTGTGCCGCAGAAATTGCAGAGATCAGCATCAATACCGCCAGAGCCGAAAGCGCCAAGATCACCGGGTTTAAATTAAGTCTCTTCATGGCGTCAGTCCTCCCAGAAATCAGGGCCTCACCGATCCGAAGGCCGCCCATCTCCAGTCCGTTCCCTTCAGCCGGTAGCTTTCGTTTAATGCTTCTCTTGGAAGCTCGATTGTCACTGGCTGGCCGAAGGCCGAATAGATGGTCGACTCGTTAAGAAGGCTCTTGATATTGAACTCGGGCTCGGATATGTTCAGAATCTCGGGCGAGATGGTCAGGCTGGAATCTATGTCCAACCTCTTTAAGAGTGAGGAGTTCTTGGAGACCCAGGCAGTGATGGCGACACGGCTGTTGTTCAGCAGATTGGTATCGCCTATGGAAAAGCTCGCATTCTCCAGCTCATCGGGAAGCGGGAAGGGCGATCCGAAGTAAGAAGCCAAAAGCTGCAGGGCCAAAATCCCCTCCATGATAGGCTCAATGGGAGTTCCCTCCAGGCGGTAGCACTCTTCACCATCACACTGCTCGCTCCCCACAATCTGCATATCGGAGAGCTGAATTAAGGCCACCTGGCCGGGAAGCTCGTTGTATTCTTCCAAAATTATGGTGGTATTATTGACCAAGAACCGAGTCCAGTTCTGGTCCTCCTTCCAGTACTCGCTGCCGTTTACCAGGTATCCCTGCCAGGTCAGAATCTCCCCGGTTTCCTTGTCGGTCAGAGCTGCATTCCACCAGCCTGCCTGGTCCGGCAGATTGACCATTCCTGACGTTTCCTTGACCGCCAGGAACTGCTCATCGAGGGTTTGATTTTGATATGCAATGCTGGCTTCCGCCTGGCGGGAATAGGCATAGGTTGTAAGATTATCCGCGGCACTCATCATCATCTGTCCCAGCTGATGAACGCCCGGCTCTTCAATAGAGATAGCCGGCGTCACCAGAAGGAAGAGTAGCATAATTATGGCCATAGAAAATTTCATGGCAATCCTCCTAATAGCCAGACGCCTTTCTGGGACATAAATTTTTGGATGTTGCTGGGAAAGAAAGAAACCAGAGCGTTATAGGCTATTAAAAAAGTTGGGCTATAAAAAAGAAATTTACTGAGGCAGCAGAACCGCTGCTGCCTGCAGTGCCCAGTTTATGAACTGGTCAGGGAAGACGCCGATCCAGAACACGGCGATCATGGTGACCACCAGTGCCGCTACGTAGCCCATGGGCTCGGACACCTTGGAGCCGGCGGGCGGCTTCAGGTACATGTAGCTGATGATCCTCAGGTAATAGTACAGCGACAAAGCGCTGTTGAGGATGGCCAGGACGGCCAGCCACAAAAGGCCGGAGTAGATGGCCGAGCTGAAGAGCACGAACTTGCCGATGTATCCCGCTGTAGGCGGAATTCCCGCCAGGGCGAACATGAACACCAGCATGCAGAAGGCCGTGATCGGCGCTCTGCTGGAGAGCCCGGCGTAATTGGAGATGTCGTCCGGGTCCGTCTCGCTGCTCTTGGAGACCATCGATGCCACCTGAGCCGTGCCCACGAAGGCCCCGGTCTTCATCAGGGCATGTCCTAAGATCAGCAGAAGCGCGCCGGCCAGTCCCAGCTGGGCGGGCTGAACCGGCCCCAGGCTGAAGGCCTCTACCGGTGCTGCCTCATAGGCAGCTCCTACCACCACAAAGCCGATGGCGATGTATCCCGCCTGGGCGATGGATGAGTAGGCCAGTATCCGTCTCACGTTGTTCTGCCAGCAGGCGGCCAGGTTTCCGAGGGTCATGGTAACGGCTGCCAGTATGGCGAAGGCCAGATACCACTCCAAGCGGAGCGCAATTAAGGCCACCAGCAGAACGCGGAACGCGGCTGCAAATCCCATCTTCTTCGAGCCTGCGGCCAGAAGGGCCGAGACCAGCGGCGGAGCGCCCTCGTAGGTATCTGGAGCCCACATGTGGAAGGGAACCAGAGCCATCTTGAAGGCGAATCCCACGATCACGAAGATCAGAGCCACCAGTGCCGCCGGCGAGAAGTCCGCCAGCGCCACCGTGGCAATCTCGGCGATCCTGGTAGTCCCGGTCATGCCGTAGAACAGGGAGAAACCGAAGAGCATGAAGGCTGAAGCTACTGATCCGAAGATGAAGTACTTCATCGCAGCCTCCAGGTTCTTGCGGGTCTTGTCGAAGGCAGCCAGAGCATAGGTGGACAGGCTGGCCAGCTCGAATCCGACGAACAGGGTCACCAGATCTATTGAGCTTGCCACAACCATCATGCCCACTGTAGCCATCAGCAGCAATGCATAGTACTCGTCGGCGCCCTTGCCGGTATAGCGGGAAAGCGATGCGATGACTACCAGCAGCGAGACTATCAGGAAGACGGCCTTGAAGAACTGGGAGAAGACGTCCACAGACATGGTATCGAAGAAGAAGATCGTACCAGTCTTGGCGGTTGCCACCAGTCCTAACGATGCCAGCAGTCCCACCAGGCTCAGATATCCGAATATCTTGCCGCCCTTCATGAAGCTGCCCAGCAGTATTATCAAGACTGCCAGGCCGGCTAACAGGGCCTCGCCCCAGAGAGGTGCGTAGTATGCAAGATCCGCCACTTCAGATCACCCCCATCTGGACCAAGGTATGTACCGGCTCCATCACCTGATAGGCTGCAGTGCCCATCATATCGGTAATCAGCGCCGGCCACAGCCCGAAGAGCAAGCTCAAGAGAATTATCATGCTCATGGCAAATATCTCATAGCTGTGCGGATCACGCACTTCCAGATACTTCTTCAATATGGGCCCGAACATGACCTTCTGCATGGCCCACAGGTGGTAGGCTGCAGTTGTGGCCACGCTCAGGAAGACGACGATCATGGTGTACGTCGGAAGAGATGTGTACGACCCGGCGAGAACCATGAACTCGGCCACGAATCCGCTCATTCCGGGAAGACCCAGCGAGGCCATGAATCCGGCCATCATGATGACCGCAAACTTGGGCATCCTATCTGCCAGTCCGCCCAGATCACCGATGATCCTGGTCCCGACCACGTGCTGGATAGTACCGGCGGACATGAACAGAACGCAGGTGATGATTCCGTGCGAGAACTGCTGGAACATGGCACCCTGAATGGACATCCAGGTGAAGGCCACGGCCCCCAGGGTCACAAAGCCCATGTGGCTCACTGACGAGTAGGCCACCAGCTTTTTGATGTCCTTCTGAGCCAGCGCCAGGAACGCTCCCCACACGATGCTGAAGACGGCGATTATGGCGATGATAGTCACGAATATCGTGTCCACGCTAGGCAGCATGGGCAGGATTATTCTGAAGATACCGTAGCCGCCCATCTTAAGCAGCAGAGCCGCCAGCACCACTGAGCCGGCAGTCGGAGCCTCCACGTGGGCGTCCGGAAGCCAGGTGTGGAAGGGGAAGGCGGGCATCTTTACCAGGAAGCCTAAGAGCAGGCCTGCGAATATCAGGTTCAAGAGAGCCGGCGGGAATATGGCCGGGTTGGATGTGGCCTGAAGCAGGGTCAGCATATCGAAGGTCCTGGTCCCATCTGGATTCTGATAGGTGAAGTACAGGGCGAAGATCGCCAGCAGCATGATCAGGCTGGCCACGTGGGTGTAGACGAAGAACTTGAGTGCTGCGTAGTCCTTCCTCGGACCGCCCCAGGTTCCTATCAGGAAGTACATGGGGATTAGCACGATCTCCCAGAAGATGTAGAACAGGAAGAAGTCCAGGGAAGTGAACACTCCCAGCACTCCAACCTCGTTGAGAAGCAGGAGCGCAAAGAACTGGTTGGGTTTGTTGTGCTCGCCCCAGGAGTATATTATCACCAGGACCGACACAATGGTCGAGAGCAGCACTAACGGGAAACCTATTCCGTCCACTCCGACCGTGTAATTGACTCCTAATGAAGGCACCCAGACGTAGTTCTCCACGAACTGCATCACTTTGGAGGTCTTGTCAAACTCCATGTACATCTGCAATGAGAGGACCAGAGGTACTAATGAAGCGATCAAGGCCACGAACTTGGCCTTTGAGCCCGCAAAGAAGCTGATCACCGCTCCCAGCAGGGGAACGAGGATCATCATCGAGATCGCGTTGGCGATCATACCAGGCCCACCTCCATTGCTACCCAAATCACAACCACTAATACCACTATTCCTAGAACCAGAGCGGCAATGTAATTCTGAATCACGCCGGTCTGGACTTTTCTCACGTGTCCTCCGAATCCCAGGACCCAGGAGCTTAGCCAGTTCAACCAGCCATCAACCAGCTTGATATCGATGATATTGGCTAGTATGGCTGATCCGTACACCACTCCCTCTGCAAACCACTGGGTGAGGATCTCATGCTGGTAGTAGCCCTTGATCAACATCCAGCGGATGGGATCGTTGTCGCCTGAAACCTGGCTCGGATCGAACCTCTGGATCTTGGGCCAGTAGAACAGCCCGGCCAGCAGTATGCCGCCGATGGCTACAATTATCGGCAGTATCTGGATGTACCAGGGTTCAGCCGGTTCTTCCTCGTGGCCTGATGCAGCCTCGTGTTCTCCCACTTCGGAGACGTATTCTTCAGTCGGGTGCTCTGCTCCCGTCTCCAGCTCGGCCGTTTGTTCGGCGGCCAGCTCGTGTGCTGCAATGGCATGTCCTCCAATGAGCGCCAGCTGAGCGAAGTTGACGTCGTAATGTTCGAAATTGCTGTCCAGATAGTCGTAGAAGTCTCCCTGAGCCGCAAATCCGAATCCAAAGGCGAATACCGACAGAATGACCAGCGGCCCGAGCATCACCCAAGGAGATTCATGCTTGCCGTAGTCGCTTCTGGGATTGCCGGTAAAGACCGAGAACCACATCCGGAAGGTGTAGATAGCCGTCAGGACTGCTGCCAGCACCAGGAAGATGTAGGGCAGGAAGTTGATCACTATGCCGTACTCGTAGGCGATCACTATGATCTCGTCTTTGGAGAAGAATCCGGTGAAGAACGGGAATCCGGCCAAAGACAGGGAACCTATGAGCATGGTGTACATGGTCCACTTCATGTACTTCCCGACTCCTCCCATCTCTCGCAGGTCGTTGGTGCTCACGGCGTGAATCACGGACCCGGCGCAGAGGAAGAGCAGGGACTTGAAGAAGGAATGTCCAATCAGGTGGAACATCGATACACCGACGGCGAAAGCACCGACTGCTGCACCGACGCCAAGACCAGCCATCATGAATCCCAGCTGGGATACGGTGGAGAAGGCCAGCACCCTCTTGATATCGAAGGCTGCCAGTCCCATGGTGGCTGCAAACAGGGCCGTGAATGCTCCTACCGCTGCAACTACCGTCAGCGCGTGAGGCGCGGCGTAGAAGAGCGGAAACATTCTGGCGACCAGATAAACGCCTGCCGTAACCATGGTAGCGGCATGGATCATGGCCGAGACGGTTGTGGGGCCTTCCATAGCATCGGGAAGCCACACGTGCAGCGGGAACTGACCGGACTTGCCAACTGCTCCACCCAGCAGACCCAGCGCGATGAGCGTCAGTTGCATCGGGGGTATCTCAGCTAAATGAGCGTAGATCACCGGGAACTGCAACAGGTACTCGCCGGGTTGAAGCTGTATGTTGAGGCTGGCCAGGTTGTTCCACAGAAGGATTATTCCGGCCAGGAACAGAACATCGCCAACCCTTGTGGTCAGGAAAGCCTTCTTGGCAGCCGCTGCCGCCGATGGTTTGCGATACCAGAATCCGATCAACAGGTACGAGCAGAGTCCCACCAGCTCCCAGAATATGAAGAGCTGCAGCAGATTATCTGCGTAGACCAGTCCCAGCATGGCCGCCGAGAAGAGGGCGGCCTCAGCGAAGTACCTGGCCGATCCGGGATCGCCGTCCATGTAACCCAGGGCATAGGTGTGAATTAACGTTACTACCAGAGTAACCATCAAAAGCATCACAAGCGCCAGGGGATCAATCAAAATGCCGATGTTGAAACTGGCGAACCAGGGCATCGATTGATGAACAATTCCCTCAGGATAAATCTCAGAGAATATCCCCAGAGATATAATCAGGCCAGCAAAGGTGGCCAGCGCTGTCAGGAAGCCCCCGCCTTTCGGCAGATGCCACCCTATGAAGATGCACAGCAGAAATGCCAGCACCGGCAGCGCCACAATCAGATAAGCATAATCTTGGTACAACATTACCACCTCATGACGTTAATGTTGTCCAGGTCGATGGTTCCATACAGCCTGTACAGGGTGATCAGTATGGCAAATCCAACCCCTGCCTCAGCCGCTGCCAGAGCTATAGAGAACAGTGCAAAAACCTGACCGTTCACGTTTGGCAGGTAGGCCGAGAAGGCAACAAGATTAATGTTGGCGCTGTTGAGCAGAAGCTCCACGCACATCATCAGCTTGATACCGCTCCTTTGCGTGACCAAGCCGTATAAGCCGATGGTGAACAATATGGATGAGAGCAATAGATAAAGCTCTAGCGGGATCATCTGAATCTCTCCCTCCTTGTCATCTCAATATCTCCCTCCCTCTCAGGCGATTTCCTTTTTTGCGACGTAAATCGCTCCGACCAAGGCGGCTGTCAATACCAGGGCCAGGACCTCAAAGGGGAATACATAGATGGTAAATATCTCCATTCCTATGTCGCCCACGCCGCTTTCCGGCATTCTGAGGTCCTCCCTGGGCTCGAAGCTATACGGCTGTGCGTTTCCCGGCCCCCATGACGTAACTGAGAGCGATGCGAAGAGCGCAGCCAGGAAGGCCAAAGTAAGTATCACAACCTTATAATTCACCATGGGATTCCTCCACGATGGTTTTTCTGGTGAGCATCACCGCGAAGAGGATCAGCACTCCGACCGCTCCGATATACACCAGTACCTGGGCCACTCCCACGAACGTAGCGTTCAGGAAGATGTAGATTGCAGCTACTGATGCGAAGCATCCCAGCAAGTACAGTGCAGAATGGACGATGTTCTTGGAATAGACGACCATCGCTGCCAGAAACACCATAATTGCGGCAATGACCAGGAACGCCAGCAACTGAATGGCGTATCTGATATCCAGGGACAGGATCCGGTCCAGCACCGTCTGCACCCAGGGCGACAGGAATATGATCAGAGCGAGTCCGCCGAATACGACGCCCAGTGCCAGCAAAATGACTACCAGATCGAAGATGCTTCGAATTACGTTTTTTTCTGACTTTTCAGCCATCAGGAAGCACCTCCATTCTTGGATTTGTCGTTTGCACCTTCAGCTTTCTTGGGTGCCTTTTCGCCAGCGGCTTTGGCCGGTGCCTTCTTGGCGGCTCCTTCTTTGGCAGCAGCCTTCTTGGCCGCAGCTTTTTCGGCTGCTATTCTCTTGGCCTCAGCCTCAAACTCGGCGACCTCTTTCGCTGAATGTTTCCTTGCGGCTATGTCGCCCGGGCCCTTGACTATATCTTCTCGCTCCCAGCCGGTCATAACCACATTCTTGCCCATCTTCAGGCATTCCACCGGACACTCATCCACGCACAGGCCGCAGAACATGCAGCGCCCGTAATCGATCTGCGGGAACTGCATCTTTTTGTTCTTGAGAGGATTGCCGTACTTGTACGGAACCATCTCGATGCAGCTGTTGGGGCAGACTCTGGCGCAGGATCCGCATCCGATGCATGTTGTGGCATCAAGCTCGTGAATGCCTCGCTCGGCCGCCGGCAGCTCCATCATCACCTCGGGGTAGAGCCTTGTAGATTCGACCCCATGAGTGGCGACCTTTAGAGGCCAGGTGAAGTTCTTTATCATCTTTTTCTTCAACATCTCAATGCCACCTCATGCAAAGTAAGATCCTACCAGCACCGCCCATCCCAGATTAACTATAGAGAGCGGGAGCATCCATTTCCATCCCAGATCCGTCACCTGATCGATCCGCAGCCGCACAAGCGAGCTTCTGACCCAGATGAAGAACCACAGCACGATTATCATCTTCATGAGCATCCAGATCAGCGGAGAGATGATATCCAAGAGCGGTATGGGTATGATCGGTCCCTGCCAGCCGCCCAGGAAGAGCAGAGTCAGCAGTATGGATCCGAGAAGCGCATTGTTGTATTCCTGGAAGTAGAGCAGGCCCCAGCGAATGCCACTGTACTCGGTGTTGTATCCGGATATGATCTCCTCTTCACCCTCGCTCTGATCGAAGGGAATTCTCCCCAGATCAGTTATCAGGGCTATTACGAAGATCACGAATCCGAGCGGCTGGGCAAAGGCGTACCATAGAGTCTGATTCTGTGCGATCTCGACCAGGTTCAGGCTGTGAGCCATGATGGCCACAGATATCACGCAAACGCCCATCGGCACCTCATAGGCGATCATTCTGGCCATGCCCCTGAAGGCACCAAGCATCGAGTACTTGTTGTTGGAGCTGTACCCGGCCATGAAAACGGCTATTGACATAATGCTGAGCGCCGCCTCCACATAGAAGGCACTGATATCCATGTTGGCCACTACCAGCGGGTAATCCTGGCCGTTGATGTGCAGAGCGCCGAAGGGAATGGCTGCTGCCACCAGCATGGTGGCCATTGAAGCCACAATCGGCGCCCAAACGTAGACGCCCTTGTCCGCCTCGGCGGGAATTATGTCCTCCTTGGTGAAGAGCTTAATCGCATCGGCTCCGAGCTGAAGTATGCCCCATCGGCCGCCCACTCGATTGGGACCAAACCTGGCGGCGAAATCTCCCAGAACCTTTCGTTCACCCCATATCAGAAGCATAGCTCCGACGTTCACCACGCCGGCGATTATTGCTGCTCCTATTATGCCTATGATTAGGGCGAAGATGGCAGGCTCCTGGTTGGCAAATTGAGTGATGCTTTCGATTATTCCGTCCAAATACTATCCCTCCTATCTGTCGGCTTCAGATGGGCAACCGTCCATGCTGCCGGCAATGGCCACCACGTCCGCTACGTAAACTCCCTCCAGCAGCGGAGGTAGGGTCTGCAGGGTTGCGTAGAATGGTCCTCTAACCTTCACCCTGTAGGGCTTGTCGCCGCCATCGCTGATGACATACATTCCCATCTCGCCCCGGGGATCCTCGACCCGGTAATAGGCTTCTCCTGCCGGAACCTTCTTGGGCACCTTGGCCTCGGGCTTAATCGGTCCCGAGGGGATCCTGTCAAGACACTGCTCTATGATGTAGATGCTCTCCAGGATCTCTCTCAGCCTCACGTCGATCCTATCGGCGCAGTCTCCCTTAGTGCCGGTTATCACCTTGAAGTCGAGATCTGGGTAAACCAGGATTGGATCCTCCACTCTCATATCGTAGGATACACCTGAAGCCCTGAGAGCCGGCCCTGCGATTCCTACCTCCTTTGCGGTCTCTGCAGGCAGAACGCCCACGTCCTTCATCCTCAGGTCGTAGATGGGGTCCTGGGCGAATAGCTCGATGAACTCGTTGATCCTGGACTTGATGTAGGGCAAAGTGATCTTGCACTTCTCTGCAAAGTCGTCAG
This sequence comes from Methanotrichaceae archaeon, assembly GCA_013178225.1. GTDB lineage: Archaea > Halobacteriota > Methanosarcinia > Methanotrichales > Methanotrichaceae > JABLXE01. The sequence goes on along the minus strand of JABLXE010000007.1, from coordinate 35,085 downwards.
GCAGATCGTTTCTGACGCCTCCGAAGCGGACGAAGCTATGCGTCAGCCGGGCTCCGGTAACGCTCTCGATCAGCGAGATGACATGTTCCCTGTCAATTATCATGTACTGCCAGGGAGCATATCCGACTCCGGCGATTAGAGTCAGGAATTCGCCCGTTCCTATGAGGTGGCTCTGAATTCTTGACAGTTCTTCCACGATGACCCGGATGTATTGAGCCCTCTCGGGAACTTCCAAACCCAGTATCTTCTCCACCGCTCCACAATAGCACTCGTTGTTTGACAGAGAGGCCACGTAGCACATCCTATCGGTGTAGGTTATGCCCTGCAGCCATGTCCTGTTCTCCATGATCTTTTCTATGCCCTTGTGGATGTAGCCCACGTCGAGAAAGCCCTTTCTGACGCGCTCTCCTTCGACCAGTATATCCAGAAGGAAGGGCCCGGGAACCATAGCATGTTGCGGACCAAGATGCATTATCATCTCGGAGTCGGACTTGATCTCAGCCTCCTCTCTCTCGCGGAAGCTGGGATATTTCGGCCTCTCCTTGGGAACAGTTCCAGCCTCGATCTCGGCGGGCGTGGGTGGTATGCGGAATTCGGTATAGCCGTTGGCGGTCGGGAGCGCCACAGCCCTCTGGCCCGTCGTCAGGTCCGGATAGCCCTTAAAATCCTTTCTCCAGGGCCAGACGCCCATCAGTTCATCTGATAGCAGCAGGGGATACAGTCCGGAATGATTCTCGAAGTTGATTCCGAACATCTCCCAGATCTCCCGCTCGTACCAGTCGGCATTCCAGTAGAGTCCGGTCAGCGATTTGATGGAAGGATTGTCCCGTGGTGTTCTAACCTTGAGCATGGCCACTACCGGATGAGCCCCGTGGCTGGCCATGATCTCCACCACTTCCATCTCATTGTTGGCGATCCAGTCCACGCCTGCGCTGCCCGAATAGTGATCAAAGTTCAGCTTGTCGGTGAGGTATTTGCATACATCGTAAATCCTTTTGGGATCGACGGTGGCCCAAAGCCGGGCATCCGACTCCACCCTGGGGTCCTTGATGGCTCCGGGAAAAGCAGACTGAAGGCTGCTTAAGACCTCGCTAGCAGTTGTCAAAAAATCCCTCCTCAGTAGTAGCCTCGCTTGTCCTTGCGTTGCTTGATCTTCTCCTGGAGCTGCATCAATCCTTCCAGAAACTGCTCCGGGCGGGGCGGGCATCCAGGTATGAAGACGTCGATTGGGAAGTAATCAGCGGTGTTCTGAATGATGTTGTAGGAGTCGTAGAAAGGCCCTCCCGAGATGGCACATTCGCCTATGGCTATGCACCATTTGGGCTCCGGCATCTGTTCCCAGAGATTCTTAAAGACAGGCAGGTACTTCCTGGTTATGTAGCCTGACATTATCATGACGTCGGTCTGGCGGGGCGTGTTCCTTGGAATGCATCCAAAACGGTCGCTGTCATAGGGCGCCGCTCCGAAGACGAACATCTCTACCCCGCAGCAGCCCATGGGTTGCATCAAGAAGTAAACCGAGTTCTTTCGTCCCCAGTTGAAGATGTTCTTTATGGGACCCATCTCGATGATCTGATGAATCTTCTCTGTCGTCGTGAACCAGACATCGGCTACAGGCTGCCCGAAAATAGTCCACTTCTCAAGCTCCTCGTCGATCGCAACCGGCACGGGTATTACATCGCTTATACCCAACGCAAAGCCTCCTTCTTGATTGCATACACCAATCCAACCAGCAATACAATGATGAATAGGAGCATTTCGAAGACTGCAATATTCATAGATCCGAAGACCATGAATTGATTCATCGCCTCACTAGCATAGACGTAGATCCAGGGGTACAAGAAAAGAACCTCAACATCGAATATCACAAAAGCGATAGCGAAAAGATAATATTGCACGCTATACTGGACCATGGCGTCGCGTACGGGGATCAGACCGCCTTCGTATATCGATACTTTACGACGGCTAGATCTGAGAGGCGCTATAACCTTAACTGCAGCCAATGCCGCGATAGGCACGATAGCTCCTATTATCAAAAATATAATAAGTGGTATATAATAATCCACTGCCATCGGTTCGCCGGCCATTGTTTATCCTCCGTAAGAGCTAAACATAAGGTCTGGTATAAAAGGTTTATGAAAAAAGATTTCGCATTGCAAAGCTTCAATGTAAACATTTTTGGAGATAATGGCAGAGGACTATCGCGATTAAGGTGATTTATATGGATACCGTTGTTCAGGCGGAGATCGAGCCGGGAATGAGCGTGGATGCGCTGGTCAAGTCCCTGAAGGACTGCGGGTTCGGAGCCAGGCGGCTTTCGATGGCCGCAGATATATATGAATCCATGCTCAGCGACAGTTACGTTAAGTTTTTCACACTCTCCGGCGCGATGGTTCCCGCCGGAATGAGGAACATAATATCAGGGCTGATCAGGGATGGACATATAGACGTGCTGATCAGCACCGGAGCCAACCTGGTTCACGATATCATAGAGTCCTTCGGACATCACTGCCTGGGAGCACCGGAGTTCGATGATGCCGCCCTGAGGGATATGGGGCTTTCCAGAATATATGACGTCTACCTCCGGGATGAAGACTTTGTGAGCTTCGAGGAGCTGATGCAGAAGATCCTGCCCGAGTGCCGGGAGGCGATATCAGGAAGGGAGCTATTGAGAATCATGGGCTCGCAGATCGAGGACCCCAGGTCCATACTCCGGGCAGCCAGTGATCGGGGTGTGCCGGTATTCTGCCCGGCTCTACCCGACTCCATGATCGGACTGCAGGCCTGGCTTCAGAGCCAGAGCCGGCCGCTCTTGGTCGATGCCTTTGCCGATGTCCGGGAGATCGTGGATATCTGCTACGATTCGCCGAGGGCCGGAATATTCATCATCGGCGGAGGCGTGCCCAAGAACTTCGCCCTGCAGTCCATGCTGGTCACCCCCAAGAGCTTCGATCTGGCAGTACAGCTCACCACCGATACCCCTGAGGCCGGAGGGCTGTCCGGGGCCACGCTCTCGGAGGCCATCTCCTGGGGAAAGATATCGGCTGACGCCAGATATGTGACCGTCTACGGGGACGCCACAATCACCTTCCCGATGATAGTTGCCGCCACACTGAGCCGGCTGAAAAGGGAGGAATAATCCGGAATATAAGAATCGGAATTGAAGAATCCGGAATGGAAAGATGCCGGGAGAGCAAAAGGTCTTTAGCGTAACCCGGCATAAAAGAGATTCAAGAGGTGTTTTTCCTGGAAGTGGTCGTGGGAATTAGCGGGGCCTCGGGCGTGGGATACGGAATCAGGCTGCTGGAGGCCTTGAAGGGCCGGTGCAAAACCCACCTGGTCATCACCGATTCGGCCAGGAAGATCGTCGAGCTGGAGACGGATCTGGAGGTGGGCGAAGTTGAGTCCCTGGCAGATTGCGTCTATTCGCCCTTCGACTTCACGGCCCCCTTTGCCAGCGGGTCTTATCTCCTCGACGCCATGGCCGTCGTTCCCTGCAGCATGGGGACGCTGTCGGCCGTAGCCACAGGCTCCTCGAATACCCTGATTGCCAGGGCAGCCGACGTCTGTCTGAAGGAGAAGAGAAAGCTGGTGCTGGTCCCAAGAGAGACGCCGCTTTCCCTGGTTCAGCTGAAGAACATGGCAGCAGCGGCCGAGGCCGGTGCGATAATTTTGCCCGCCTGCCCGGCCTTTTATTCCCGGCCGCAGACGATCGCCGAGCTGACGGATGTGCTGGTGGGAAGAGTCCTGGATCTGATGGGCATTTCCAATAGCCTTTACGGAAGGTGGAGAGGAAATGCTTATAATGGTTCGGATCAGAGCGGGGGCAAGGTGATTTAATTTGAAGTGCGCGCTTTGCAATGTGGAGAAGGAGACCGTGCCGGTGACCATCAACCTGGCTACGATCCATGGCCCGAAGGATACCCAGGTCAATATCTGCAAGGAGTGTCTGGACCTCGCCCACCAGGCCTGGCTGGACAGGGATTTCCTGATAGTCAAGGCCGGGTCAGGGGCGATGCCGCACGGAGCGCACGGCTCACACGACGCACACCACTGATAATCCAATTGGCCGGCCATCGTGAGCGCCACCTGAAAATTAGTCCAGCAAATCGAATCTCGATCGATCACTTTTTTAAGGCCAGCTCCAGGTTGGAGGTATCGACCTCCCAGTCCCCAAGGCCCGGGTCGGGCTCGAACCCGTTGGTAAGCCACAGTCCGCCGGGAAAGATGTCCTCCTCTCCGTGATGTTTCTGATCGAATTCCTGAAAGAGCGAGCATATTGCATGCCAGCCTGCCTCTCCGATTCGCGGCCGGCCGCTGAGGATGTACTCTATCTGGTCCCAGTTGGGAAGAGCCAGCCGGAACAGGCCTAAAAGGACTTCCATCTGCTGGTCGTAGGACTGGAAGATGTCTTTTACCTGCTCTTCGCCAATAGTCAATTTCATAATAGCGGAACTATCCCGCGAGGTTCTATATCGGCCTTGCGACCGCGATCTTCCGGTTTAGCCGGCACACCGACCGCCTAATCATTCCGGCAGCCGTGAGGGCTTTATCAAGCAGAGACAGCAGTCCGTTCCAGAGCTTTATTATCCAGCCCGGTAAATAACTCTTCGATGCTTCCTCGGGTAATCTTGCACAACGCCGTCAGCCTGGACGGCAAAATAGACGGATTTCCAGTCGACCTAGGGCAGTACTACCAGCTGGCCTCTCTCTGGAACGAGGATGTCACCCTGGCCGGGGCCGACACCATCTTGAAGGCCGCAGAGAATGCGCCGCCCGAAGAGGAGAGCGCCTTCCGGCCGCCGGCAACAGACCCTGCGGATCGAAGGCCTCTTCTGGCGATTCCCGACAGCCGCGGGAGGGTGCGCTGCTGGCATTTCCTGAGAACGCAGTCTTACTGGCGCGGGTTCGTGGCCCTGTGCTCGCATAGCACGCCAGGAGACTACCTGGATTATCTGAAGGAGAGAGGGATCGACTGCATCCTGGCGGGGAAGGATCATGTGGATTTGAGAGCGGCGCTCTTCGAGCTGTCCGCCCGCTACGGAGCAGAGGTGGTCAGAGCTGACAGCGGCGGAACTCTGAACGGCGTCTTGCTGGCGGAAGGTCTGGTGGACGAGGTGAGCGTTCTGGTCTATCCGGCGCTGGTCGGAGATCCGGCGACAAGATCCCTATTTCAGGCTTCAGATCCGGCCAAACCACAGGGCTCCTTTTCGCTCCGGCTCAAGAGCGTCGACAGGCTGGAGGGCGATGTAGTCTGGCTGAGGTACGGGATCGAAAAATAATGTTGAAAAGCAGTGGCAGAAAGCAATAGCTCAGATGTAATCTTCTAATTTCAATTGCCATCCCGCCCCAATTGAGCGGTCTTCATCTACTGCTCCTTAAGCTCCTGGCCCAGGCTCCAGGCAGGTCCCACATACTCACCCACCGCCCAGTAGCTGTTGTCGGGCATAGTCAGTAGCAGCGGGTCGATCTTCCGCACGTCCAGCCGGCCTTCGGTGAAATACCGCTCCTCGCTGTAGGCAGCCGCGATTTCTCCAATAAACAGGTCGTTTGTGGGAAGAGACAGCACCTCTGACATCTCACACTCGATAGACAAGGGACAGTCCTCGATCATGGGCGCAGTCTCAAGCTTGCCGTAAAACACCTCAAATACTCCGGACTTATCCGCATCTCTGCCCGAAAACAGGCCACAGTAATCGGTTTCCCGGACCATTTTGGTGCCGGGAAAGTTCACGCTGAAGGTCCCATTTTCACGGATTCCTTCAGCCGTCAATCGAGGCTTGTTGAGGCTTACCGCCAGCATGGGCGGAGTGGAGTTGGCCCTGGTAATCCATGCCGCTGCCATGAAATTGGGCCGGCCCCCAACATTCGACCCTATCAGCGTCACCGGCATGGGATAAATCGGCACGTTTCTGCCAACATCTATCTTTTTCATGAGCTCAGTCACCTGCCTATTCGAGTTCCCTATCAGCAAATCTCCGATCAGGTACTTATGAACTTCATGATATTTGCGATTTTCTGCTTATAGATTCAGGAGACATTTCAGGTCTCATCCGGATGTGAACTATGAGATGGTGGGACTTTGGGTGAGACGGGTTTTTAATCCACAAACAACCCGGTATATAAAAGGACCATTTCATCATACGAGATTTTTTTCCGTCAAATTCCGTAACAATCGTTACCGGTCGATGCATTCTTTTTCCGAGGATAAACTTAAGTAGCATTGTGGCGTGGGTCTGTAGCAGATGAGCTTTATATAACATTCATGGGGCATGATAGCTTGGCAACTTTTATCGAGATTCGGGATCTAACCGTTAGGTTCGGCGACGTTGAAGCTCTTCGCAATATCAACCTGACCATCGAAGAGGGCGAATCGGTCGGCATTCTGGGCAGAAGCGGCTCGGGCAAGAGCGTTCTGATGCATGTGCTGCGAGGAGTGGAGGTCTTTCCAGATATTAGCGGCAGCGTGATCTACCATGTGGCCAGATGCAAGAAATGCAGGCATGTGGAGACTCCCAGCCATGTGGGCCAGCCCTGCCGCTGCGGAGGAGTGCTGGAGCCGGAACAAGCCGATTTTGTGGCCTTGGATGTAAACAATCCTCTGCGAAGAGACATCGTGAAGCGAATAGCCATCATGCTTCAGAGGACCTTCGCCCTCTACGGCGACGAGCGGGTCATCGTAAACGTGATGCGAGCGGTGGAAGAGACCGGAGAATCCATGAGCGTTCACCGTGCGGCGGACCTGCTGGATGAGGTAAACCTCTCTCACCGCATGATGCATGTGGCACGCGAGCTTTCAGGCGGCGAGAAACAGCGCGTGGTGCTGGCAAGACAGCTGGCCAAATCGCCCATGATCCTCCTGGCCGATGAGCCCACCGGCACCCTGGACCCGGCTACAGCCAGGCTTGTCCACGAATCCATCAAGCGGGCGGCAGAGGACTTCAACATGACCCTGATCATCACCAGCCACTGGGAAGACGTGATGGTCGAGCTGGCGGACAGAGCCATACTCCTGGATAGAGGCGAGATCAAGTCGGTGGGCGCTCCCGTAGACATCGCTGCCGAGTTCCTCTCCATGGCCGGACAGCTGGGACAAAGAGAGGCGACCGAAGTCGGCGAGCCCATCATCAAGGTGAACGACCTGTCCAAGAGGTACATCAGCATAGACCGGGGTGTGGTGAAGGCCGTTGACAGTGTATCCTTCGAGGTCAATGAGGGCGAGATATTCGGACTGGTGGGGGTCAGCGGCGGCGGCAAGACCACTCTGTCCAAGATGGTAAGCGGAATTATCACTCCTACCAACGGCTTTGTGTACGTCCGGGTGGGAGACGAATGGGTGGACATGACCGTTCTAGGGGCCAACGGTCGCGGCCGGGCCACCAAATACATAGGAGTACTGCATCAGGAGTACACCCTCTACCCCTCCAGAACGGTGATAGACAACCTTACCGAATCCATAGGGCTGGCGCTACCCTTTGAGCTGGCGGAGAGAAAGGCCATTCACACCCTGGAGACGGTGGGATTTTCCGAAGACCAGGCGGCAGCGGTGCTGGACAAGATGCCTGACGAGCTGTCTGAAGGAGAGAGGCACAGGATCGCCATGGCTCAAGTTTTAATAAAGGAGCCGAGCATAGTGATCCTTGATGAGCCTACCGGCACCATGGATGCCATAACCAAGATCGAGGTCACAAAATCCATACTCAATGCCCGCGATGAACTGGGAGAGACCTTTGTTATCGTGAGCCACGACATGGACTTTGTGAAGAACGTGTGCGATCGGGCCATGCTGATGCGCAATGGGCGTGCCGTGTTCAAGGGTTTGCCGGAAGAGGTTTTAGCAAAGGTCACAGAAGAGGAAGAGAAGGAGATGCTGGGGAGTTAATTTGAAGGTCCTGGTTGATGAAAAGGAACTCGAACTTCAGGAGGGCGCGACTCTCGGCGATGCCCTCAAAGAGGCCGGCGCGGTGCTTGCCAAGGGGGCTATTGCCGGAATAGTAAAAGGGAGAAGTGAGAAGGAGCGGGAGACCGACTCATACTGGCTCAATACCACCAAAGGCAAGCTAAGAATAGAGCTGCTCGGATCAGGTCTGCAACAGATCTGGCACGAAAGCGTCGCGAAGATCGGCGACTCCGATGTCCGTTGGTCATCTCCGGACGGAGTCGCTTTCGGATCATTTTCCTCATCGCTTCCCTCCAGCCGCGCAGCAGGAGAGTACAACCGCTGGCAGATCCTGCTCGGAGCAGCGGGTTTCGAGTCCGAAAAGACACAGCTAATTTTCGTGCGCCGGCGACACACGGCGGTTTACGGCGCTCCTTCGGACGGCGGGGTTTTTGCACGAGTAGTGGGCGGCAAGAACGTTTTGGACCTCCTGGATAAAGGAGACCGCATCCTGGGCGTTGAGCCCATCGTCGAATGGGAGGAGCTGACGGAGAAGCTGGCCGTGGAGGACCCGAGCACTCCGCTGGCCGAGGGCATGGAGATCTTCACCAGGCTGGATGTGGAGCTGGAAGAAGACGCGCCTACCGGGGCCGAGTTCTTCCTGGCACTCACCAGAGACGGTTCATTCAAAGTCGACGCCTCATCCAGCTCCTACATCTCCTCGGACATGCTGCTGGGCGAGCGAATATCCTTCGAGCACCGCGAGCCCCGGCTGGAAGGAACAGTGACCATACGAACGGCCGGCCGCGGTCTGGGAAGGGCCTTCGTCTACAAGGGGGATCGAACCTCAAATCCGTCTCACTCCGTGGTGGCGCGGATTAAAACAGGAATGGATCTGGTCAAGCTGGCTGAACCGGGCCAGCTGCTGACGGTGAAGGTGACTCCGGAACGGATCATGCTCATGGGGTCGCGCCTGGACCAGGCCCAAGCGCTGCTCAAAGAGCGGGGCATCGATTGCCGGGTAGAGGGCTACAGCGGAGAAGACGCCGTTGTTGTAGAGCAGGACCCTGATACCACCATGGGAATTCTCAAGGCCCAATCGGTGACGCTTTCAGCCATTCCCGCCAGCCGATTGGTGAGAATCGAGCTTTATTACGACCGCGCTCCCAAGTCCCTGGACTATTTCCGCCACGTAACCGGCCTCAAGGAGAGACCGGTCGGCCCGCTTCCGGTGTACTTCGTCTATGAGAACACGCTTCTCTTCCGGCCGGTGATCCAGGCCGTCAGCTACAAAGAGCTTCTCCCCGAGAACAAGCCTACAGGCCCCGTTCCCGCAGGTTCCATCGGCATCTCCAACCAGGTGGCCAAGAAAATAGGACTGGTCGGCGTCAGACTGGTGGAGGACAAGCGCTACGGGCCTTCCGGCGAGAAGTTCGAGGCCACCAACATAGTCGGCCGGGTTCTGGAACCCGAGAAGCTGAAGGATGTAAAAGAAGGAGAGACGGTGTACGTCCTGGAGGTCAGATAATGCTCGTCACCAAATACATCATAACTTCCACAGAGTCGAGTATTCTTCCATCCGATATCGCCATGAAGATCTACGGGTCCGGCTATGACCTCAACGTCAAAGAGACCTGCTTCGGGGTCATAATCAACGGCGAGGAGAAGGTGGTAAACGAGGCGGTCAGAGAGATCAGGGCTCTGGACCCCGCTGGCATCTTCATAAAAGATCGAGGATTTCCACCGGGAGACCCCCGTCGCTGCCGGGGAAGAAGAGGCGGAGGAGCCCGGCCCGGCTATTACATGATCGAGTCGGAATCCAAGCTGCTGCCCATGATCTCCAGGGCTCTGGCCTCTGAGGCCGGTCCCGAGGAAAAGGCCGAGGCACCCCTCGAGCGGAAACCTCTGGACATAAAGAGGCTGGAAGAGATCATAGAAGAGGAGTTATCCTGAGGTATTTCATGGCAAAAGTCATAGTTTATCCTCCAACCAGCATGATTCTCTCGGATCTCGTGGAGAGGACGGGACACAAAGCACTGGTGGTACCTGAACAGGTCAGGAAACTGGTGACCTCAACGGAGATCGAGTCCCCACCCCTGAACATGACCCCCGAGGAGCCCAAGAAGGGCTTGCGTTACGCGGCCGTGGATGTGCCGTCAGGCGTCCGTGGCAGGATGGCGCTCATCGGTCCCTTGATCGAAGAGGCAGATGCAGCCATAATCATGGAAGACCCCGGATGGCTGACCGGATGCGCGGGGTGCAATCGAACCAACGAGCTGGTCCGGCTGCTCATCAGAACTAAGGGAATTCCGGTTTTGGACCTGAAGTATCCGGAGAACGATAGCCAGGCCCGGGAGTTCGTGCGGAAGATCAAAGCCTTTTTGGAGGGATTGAAGTGATTCGAATCGCCGAGCTCTCCTGCGGCGCGGAGTACAGCGGCATCCAGAAGGAGATCGAGAGGGCGGCAGAGACTGTAGGGGCCAAGATCGTATATCCGGAGGTTTCGCTGGACGACATACTGAACGTGGAGGAGAAGTTCGGAGTCCGGGTGTCCTCAGGTGATCTCAATATGGCCATGGCCAGAGCAGTCAGGATCGTTGAGAATCCCGATCTGGCCGATGCCGTCATCGTTATGACCTGCTTCCGCTGTGCAGAGGCGGCCATAATCAGAAGCGAGATCCGCAAGTTCATCCATGAGCGTTCCCGGATCCCGGTCCTAAGCTACTCCTTCACCGAGAGGACCACCGCCGAGACCCTTCTGACCAGAATGGAAGCCCTGGTCACAACCGTCAAGTACCGGGGTCTTCTGGGAAGAGAGAGACAGACCGGCCTTACCGCGGGCATAGATTCCGGGTCCACCACCACCAAATCAGTGGTGATGAGGGACAACCAGGTCATAGGAACCGGCTGGGTTCCCACGACCGAAGTCATAAAGAGCGCCGAGGATGCGTTTGCAGCGGCGCTGAAAGAGGCAGGAGTCCAAAAAGAAGAGGTGCAGGGCCTGGGGGTCACTGGCTACGGCCGGTTTCTGGTGGGCAAGCACTTCAATGCCAGGCTGGTACAGGAAGAGATCACTGTCAACTCCAAGGGAGCGGTCTTCCTGGCCGATGCCCAGCAGGGACCGGCAACAGTGATCGATATCGGCGGCATGGACAACAAGGCCATCGCCGTCCAGGACGGAATACCGGGAGGATTCACCATGGGAGGCATCTGCGCCGGTGCTTCCGGACGCTTCCTGGAGCTGACTTCCCGGAGGCTGGGCGTGGACATAACCGAGCTTGGCAAACTGGCACTGAAGGGCAACTACCAGAACGTGGCCATGAACAGCTACTGCATAGTGTTCGGGACCCAGAGCCTGGTGAACAGCCTATCCATGGGCTGCAAGCCGGAGGACGTGGCCATGGCTGCCTGTCACAGCGTGGCCGAACAGGTGTATGAGCAGCAGCTGCAGGAAGTGGAGGTAAAAGAGCCGGTGATAATGGTCGGAGGCACCTCCTTAATTGAGGGCCTTCCCAGGGCCATGGAGGAACTCCTGCACCTGAAGGTAAAGGTTCCCCCTCATGCTCAGTACATAGGCGCGGTCGGATCTGCGCTGCTGGTCTCGGGGCTCCTGGAGGGCTGAGATGGACCCGATGGAGGTCTTCAAGGTCGAGTTCACCGGAGAAGAGGAGTTTGGAGCCCGGAAATACCGTGAACTGATCATGGACATCCTGCAGGATCTGGGCCTGATCCGGTCCATTGGAAGGCTCTACGTCTATATCGATATCAAGCGGCCAGTCTTCGTCGTTTACGGCCTGCTTAGAACCGGCGTTCCCCCTTTGCGGGTGAGGGATGTAGGAGACGTGCTGAAGGTCGAGGGTGGATATCAGGTAAAGGTGAACGACGAAGTGCACATGTCGAAGCTGCTCCAGGTGCTTTGGGAGACCTACGGACGGGAGAGGGTGGACCAGCCGCAGAGAGACACACTGATCATCGCCTCGGATAAGGACCCTGCCGATCTGGTGGTGGCTGACCTGGAAAATGAGTTCCGCCAGGACCTAACCGACGGCCTGATCAGGATCGCTCCGGAAGGATTCCGCAATCGAAAGAACGAAATGGGCAAGGATAGCTTCTTCTTCGTGGCTGCCGAGGAGGGATTCAGTCCCGAGCTGATCTCGGAGTTGAAGGAGAAGATCAGGAGTATGGAGAATGCTTGAGCCTGTGATGTTTACAGGGGGCGTGTACAAGCACGACCTGGTCATAGAGATGATAGAGGACCTGGGCGGCTACGTCTTGCAGAAGAACGTAACCCAGAGCGAGATCATTCTCCTGCTACTGGTCCCGTCCGAAGACATGAAAAGCCTGCAGGCGCTGGTAAAGGAGCTGAGAGGCGAGCTGGTAAGAGCGCCCCTGGCCGGAACTGAAGTTGCGGTCATCACCCCAACGCTGGCCATTCACCATCTGCCGCACTTAGCCTGCGACATCGCCGAATATCTGCGCAGGAACGGGACCAAGACCAATATGATCGGACTGTCTCGCGGAGTGGGAAGAGAGATCGCCCAGATCAACGAGTACGAGGTCGACCTCGTAAACGAGCATGATGCCGCGGTGTTCATTTTCGGCAATTTCGTGGATTGCATCCGCAAAAAAGAGAGCCTTTACCGGAACATCGACGTTCCGGTGGTGGTAACGGGCGGCCCGGAAATTCCCAAAGAAGAGCTGCCCTACGCCTTCGAGTATGTGTCAGCTGTGGGCAGGATCGCACACCGGGCTCGCAAAGCTTCGGAGCTGGGAATGCTGGACAGAATCGTCTCCGCGGTGGGACGGGCCCTGGACCAGACCAGAGAAGAGATTGCCAAGGACCCTCTAACCACTTCGCCCCCCAGAGTGATGGACGCGGTGAGAGAGCAGGTCCCCGAGGTGGAGTACTCATTCTCGCCTCTGCCGATAGCCCTGAACCTGAACGGAATTCGGGTGAAGCTGCCCTACGGGCAGTTCAAGGACCGGGTTCGTGATGTGACCTTCGATGAGGGGGTCTCGCTGGGGGAGATCGCCACCATCTCGCCTTCCCGGATGAAAGAATATATACTGGTAAGGATACGGCCCTCCTCGGAAACCGGGTTCGTGTTCTGATCAAGAGGGAGCTGCCGAGCACATGAGCTTCGAGGACGAGCTTGATGCCATTTTGGTAAAAGGAAAGGAGAAGTCCGCGGAGGACATTCTCCGATCCATCCAGAGCGCTTACGGAGAGGTCCCTTACGTTTTTGAGTTCATGAAGGACCAGCCGGAGATCCTCCTGACCAAGATCCTGCACAACAACGCCATACTCCGAAGCTCGACCCTGGATATGAAGACCGTGGAGCTCATATCCATAGCCGTGTCCGCAGCCATGCGCTGCAGCCATTGCCTGAAGCTCCACCTGCGAATGGCCACCAACATGGGAATATCGGATGAGGAGATAGCGGCGGCCATATTCCTGGCCGGAAACCTGGTGAACGCCTCGGTGCTGGCCACAGCCACCCGCCAGCTGGACGAGGAGCGGGACGTGTGCCGGGCCTGCAAGATCGGAAGCGAGGCCTGCGATATCAACGGAGAAGAGCAGAAACCGCAATAGCGTCTCAGCAGTTAGATTGGGCTAATCGAACTCTTGTAGACTGCCGCCCAGGCAAGCCGTAATTGCACAAAAGCTAATAATGACCATGATCATCCATTAGAGAATATGAAAGGATATATCTCGTGGTTGATCGCTTTTCTGCTGCTTTGTGGGGCTGTGAACGGTGCCGATCTGTGCTTCACGCTCAAATTCAATCCTGGCTCAGGAGATGCCTACAAGTCGCTTTATGAGGTAGACACCGAGACCGGAGAGGTCAGCCGGATCTTCACCCAGCCGGAGATGGAACGACACTTTGAACCCGGACTGCATCAATATTTCCAGGAGGGGGCTGCAGGCGCTATCGCATCGGGCCCTGACGGCCGGATCTACTTTGCCAGCGGAGACAGCCTGCAGGAGTACCACTGGGATGAGGCCGGAGGGGAGTGGGTGATGGCCAGGTACGACCGGACCGTCAACATCCGGAGGCTGACACCGCCATCAGACACCGGCTCCGAGCCGGTGGTGGAGACTGTATACACCTTCGACGAGCTAACACCCATCTACGACCTGGGCGTGAGAGACCTGGGCCATGGAGAGGTGAGGATCTACTACAGCACCGGGGCCAGCGGAGCCGGAGGAACGGGAGAGATCTATTACCTCGACCCGGATGGAAACCCGGTGCTTTACTTCACTCTGGACCCCGAGCGCGTTGATGTGGCCACCTGCGATAGAGAGAGGGTCGGGTACTGGGGAGGCAACTTTGCCTTCGACGATCGCGACAATCGCCTCTTCCTCTCTTCAGGAAACCATATTCCGGCAGCAATCTTCGTGATTGAGGACGCATTTGCGGACGAAATAGCAGATCCGACTGCCGTTTCCAGAATTCAGGATTTCGCGAATTCGGTCTCCGGGATGGAGTACGCCGACCGGGATCTGCTGTACTTCACGGTTTTCGGAAACGAGATTCACCGGCTGGATTTGAGCGAGGACGAGTCATCCCCAGACAGAGACGTGGTTTTATTTGAGGATGCACCTCTAAATCGCATCACCGATGTGGCCGTTCTCGGAGGCCGGGCGGAGATCTCGCTTCTGCCCGGAACGGTGATGACCAGGCTGCCGGGCCGGGTTTCAGGCCAGTCCTCCGGGCTGATAAATCAATCGCCTTCCCTCCTGATCCGGGATATCACCCGTTACCAGCCTCTTCCCGAGCTGCAGGGGCAGAAAAGTCCCCTGAAATAGAAAAGACCTCCTTTGCAGCAGAGGGCAATTGCAAAAGGAGCCGTCAGGAGACAGTGGATCGGTTCGAACCTGACCAGAACCGGTCCGCTTGTCACCGGTCCATTCTGGAAAGCGATGATGGGGTTTTCAGAGCGGAATTTGGGTTAGCGGTCTTTCGGCCACACCCGACCGGTGTCCTCTATCTGCAGAAGGTAGATAAAGCTGAGATTAAAAATAATATTATCATTATTTTATCCTGCCGGATCATTTCAGCTCTGACAAGGGCAAACATCTTAAACGATTAATGCCAATGTTCTGGTTTAGGGGTGAATGTTTTGAAAGGATCGTTTCTTCTCTGGACGGCCATAGCTATCGGCCTGGTTCTGGCGACCGGCACGGCGCTGGGAGCATCTTTGAACGTCGAGGGCGCGGCCAGCCCCATCAATGCGGCTTCGGGAAACAGCAATAACGCTGCGCTGGTGGTCTCGGTTACCGATCTGAACGGAAAGGCGGTAAGCGGCTTAGGTGTATCGAACTTCAAGGTGGATGTGACGATTGCAGCACCGGGAGGCGCATTGGTGGACATCAAACGCGCTTCTGAAGCTGCCAGGGCGCCGGGTTTCTACATACTGGAGATCGTTCCCACGACCTACCAGGGAACTCAGTACACCTGGAAGGCTGGAGTCTACCTCTTCTCGGTGACTGTGGAGCGAGGAAACGACCGCGGCCAGACGGTGGTTCCCATGGATCTGTGCTCGCCCTGTCCGGCTTCAGGAGCAGGACAGTCCTCCGGAATCGTGGACGTCGTCAAGCCCGAACTGATTATTCCGTCCGGGGTCATAGGAACGGCCACGCTTGCACCAAGGCTGCCCGACCTGAGGGTCACCCAGATCACCGCCGGTACTCCCAGCTTCGAGGATGGCGGCAGCGTGGCCCAGGTCCCACTGACGGTCACGGTCAAGAACTTCGGCGGCTCCACAGATGAGAGATTCAAGACCTCAGTCCATGTGGCCGTGGGAAGCGGACAGAGATTTGTAAGGCCGTTCACCGTGGCCGGCCAGCCGGATATCTGGTATCCCTGGCAGAACGGACTTGGAAGCGGTGAAGAGGTCACCTTCAGCGGCAATCTGCAGATCGGTATTCCAGGCGGAGACTCTCTCTACGGCCAGAGCGCCACCATCATGGCGCTTGCGGACAGCTGCTCTGGAGACGAGTTCATGCCCAGCTACTGCCGGGTAGAGGAGAGCCAGGAGAACAACAATGAGAATCAGATAACTGTTCAGCTCCCTCAGGGAATTACTCAGCTGCAGGCACTGCCATTGATCAAGACCCTGCCGGTGATGAAGATCAACGATTAAGATCTTCACACATTTTTATTTCTTAATTTTTATTTCATGGCTTTTTGGTTCATGGTGATCTTGCGGCCAGAATACGGCCCTAGGATTCAGATCACAGGTATGTCAAAAAAGTTTTATATTTGCCAAGAAAATAATGATAGTAGCTTTTAACGGGTTGTTGGGAGGTACAATTATGGGGTTTATGAGCGAATTTAAGGAGTTCGCGGTCAAGGGGAATGTGGTAGATCTGGCTGTGGGCTTCATTCTGGGTGCGGCCTTCGGCAAGATTGTGACATCTCTGGTCAACGACATCATCATGCCACCGATCGGCATGGCGCTTGGCGGAGTGAACTTTGCAGATATGTTTGTGTCTTTAGACGGAAAGAGCTATACATCTCTGGAGGTGGCCCAGGCTGCCGGAGCGCCGGTAATCGCCTACGGTTCGTTTATCAATGTGATCATCGAGTTCCTGATCATCGCATTGGCGTTATTCTTCATGATAAAGACCATCAACAGCCTGAAACGAAAGGAAGAGGCTGCGCCGCCAGCTCCGCCAAATACCAAGGACTGTCCATACTGCGCCGAGACCATACCCAAGGCCGCTATCCGCTGCCCTCACTGTACGTCCGACCTGAGCGGAAAGTAGCTTTTCGCTCCAGACTTCCATATTTTTGCCGATGCATCCAATCGATGGATGCCATTGATCGTGATCGAAGGCTATTTCTCATCCCAGCGAGAAGAAGGGCCTATCCTTATTGAGAAAACAAGATATGCGATTTGAAGGTTAAGCAGAACAAAAAAACGCAAAGGCTCGTCGGAAAAGAACTTTAAGAGAGGAAAAGAGATGAAACTGGCAGGCGCGCTGATGTGCGCACTATTGCTTCTATGTTTATATTCCGGGGCTCTGGCAGTCGAGGCTGGGGTAATTGCTGTGCCCAGCATACCGGCTGCGAATATGGATATGCCCAAGCCCCTGATAACCAAGCCGAACATGAATATGCCGGAACCTAAGCCCTCATCAGGGCCGGACAACAGTTCTGCCCAGGCGCTCAACCAGACTGCCGCAGCCGAAGAAGAGGAGAAAAAGGCGGCCGAGGACAGGGCTGCTGTGCTGAGCGGCAAATGGTCGGTTCAGTTCGACGGCCTGAGGGACAGGACGGTCGATCTGACCCTGTGGTCCTCGGGGACGAACAAGGTCATGGGCTTTGGAACCCTTAATCTGGACGGGACCGGAATATCCATGAGCGCCAGCGGGTCGCTCAATGAAGACGAGCTGAAGCTGGCGGTCAAGTCGGCCCAGGTTGAATACGGCAGCCCGAAATACCAGCAGTACGACCTCGATATGTCCCTGGTTGATGGCGCACTTTCCGGAACCTATGCCCTGAGGTCAGGAAGCGAGCCCCCGGTCACGGGAAACGCAACCGCCGTCAAGCACTAAGAGCCGGGTGTCCCCGGCGCTCATTTTTTGGCCTTCATCTGCCCGGCAGAGTGTTGATGTTCGTGAGTCTCTTCCTCGGCTAGCATCTTGATCTGCGCCTGAATCTCCTTTTCGGTTAGATGGGCGTGCTCATGAGCGTGCTTGTACGTGTGTTCGTGTTCATGTTCATGCACTTTTCCTTGGTGCTCATGCGGGTGTTCATGTTCGTATTTGTGCACATGCTCGTGAATATGAGCTTCTTCTGGTTTGTGCTCGTGCTCATGATGTTCCCTGGAATGTTCTTTTTCAGCCATTTCGAAAACTCCCCAATCTTAATTCGCCAAGACGAGACCTTGCACACGATAGACCTTGCACACGATATATCTTGACTGTCCTTTTTATATGCCATTTATATCTTAAATGTTTTTTGTATGGTTAATATTAGTAGTATTAGGTCAATATAGATTTTTATTCTGTTTATACAAATGCATATTTTTCACATTTATGCGAGCAAGAGTGCCATGACAATTGAGAAAATCTGGAGAAGGCATCGGGTCCAGGCCCGGGATTCTTTCTTGGAATCTGCAATTCAGTCAACGAAACCGAAATACAGCAGAAGGGCATAAAAAAACCCCTTCCCCAGTATATCCGTGAAGCCGTCCGATTCTTTGCCTTCAATGATATCGGCTGCGCTGCCGACCCATAGAAAAGGAAGGAAGAAGACCCAGAGAATCGAGAGTATAAGGGCTAAAAGGGAATAGAGAAGTATTACCGCAAATATGAAGAGAAGGACATAGCCAATGAAGGTAAACAATGTTGCGGCCGGGTCCATGAACTAATACTTATTCTATTATATAAAACCGTTTCGACATTTGCATTAGTTTGTAGAGTCCTGAAATTATTTCGCGTCCGTTCTAGTTTTATAGAGTCTGAATTATTCATATAATTCTCACAACCCGAACAGTCTATGACCAATTGCGAAATAGGCTTCCAGAGGCATTTTCCGCCTGAAAGCCCTTTCTGGAGTCTCCAGGCTTTGGAAATTCAAGCTTCCGTGAGGTCTATCGTTGTACCATGTGATAAACTCGTCGAATGAAGCAAAAGCTGATCTATGCTTCACGTATTCTCCAAAAAACCGTTCTAACTTTCCGTTCGTCTGAGGATGCTTCACTCTAGCTAATATTGGCTTGATGCCATATTTCTTGAGGTGATCTTTGAATTCGCTGTTCCAGCTTCCGTCGTCGCGGATTCTGTGGGCTCCAAACTCGCTTCCATGATCAAGTATCAGCTCCCTCATAGGACAAAGCCACCAGAATTTGTCCACCAATTGATCGATTATCAGCTTGCTGTTCTCGGTATTGATCTCGGTGAACTCCCCACCGGCCAGCACCATCCTGGATGCATCATCCAGAATTACGCAAACCTTGACATCAGTCCCATCCCATTCATGCCAGTCGATATGCCCAGCCGACAGGCTGTGCTTTCGTTCATAACGAATCCACTTCCGGCGCTTCTGTTTTCTTATATCTTCCTGGGCCAGACCTTCTGCCTTCAGGTACATGTGTATACGATTATGTGATATGCAGATCTTAAACTGCTTCCGGATCACAGTCTCCAGCATTCGCGCTCCTAAGCGATAGCGAGCGTGGGCTGCTCTGATGACCTCCGCCTCTTTCTCGATGTAGGGTTTGCGGGGGCGACCAACTTTTTCGCCCAAGACTGGTTCTTGCCCGGTCTCCTTGTACTCTTTGATGATCTGCTGGACTCTCCTTTGTGAAACTTTGACGTCACGCGCAATCTTCTCTGTGGCTACCTCCTTACGGTTTTGACGAAGGATATAGCGAACCTTCGTCTTGTTTAATTTCATATCCTGGACTACGCGTCCAGGATTAGATGATAAGCGAAATAATTTCAGGACTCCACAACATTTGCATTAGTTTCAATAGTGCTGCTCGGCTAATCAGATGTAATAAGAAAGCCGTTGAGGAATCGTCGCATTATCAAGCATAGAATCTTGCCAGACCATTCCTCTAATGATGGGGGAACAATCAGAGATGGGGCTGCAGACATTTTCACCAAAAAGATTTCAGGTTGAAGTGTAGCCTCCATCGATTATCAGCTCGCTTCCGGTCACGAATTTGGCCTCGTCGGATACCAGGTAAAGAACGCCGTACGCTATGTCGTCGGGCTCGCCGATATGGCCGATGGGATGTCTGGAGTCAAGCTCTTTCTTGAGCGCCTCAATGCTCAGGCCCGATTTCTTTGACTGCTCACTCAGGAAGTCTTCGACCAGAGGCGTCCAGATGAACCCGGGATGCACCGAGTTGACGCGAATGTTGTCTTTGGCATAGAGCAATGCGTCTATCTTGGCCATGACCCGGTTGGAAGCCTTGGTGGCATGATAGGCAGGAATATCCGGAGCGCCGATGATCCCGTAGATGGAGGAGATATAGACGATGTTTCCGCTACTTTGCCGGATCATGTAGGGCACCACGTGCTTGGTGCAGAGGAACGCGCCGGTCACGTTTACCTGAAAGACCCGGTTCCACTCGCTCTCGGTGTACTCGTGCGTGGGCTTGTTGGGGCCGGCAATTCCGGCATTGTTCACCAGAATGTCCAGCCGGCCGTATTTCCCGTAGACGGCATCTGCCACCTCTTTCACCCTGCTCTCCTGGGTCACGTCCAGCGGATAATACTCAGCCCGGCCTCCACTGCGCTTTATGTCCTCGACCACCCTTCTTCCCTCATCCTCGGTCCGGCCGGTGACGATGGAGATAGCACCTTCTTTGGCCAGCAACTTGGCAATGGCCTCTCCGATTCCGTAAGTGGAACCGGTTATAATTGCCACCTTTCCTTCAACTCGCATGACAATCAACTCTCATTAAATACATACAACCCAAAAAGTTGTAATAGTTTTCGCGTCCAAGATATATAAATCATAGCCGTGCTGTAAACCGCAAATCCGGAAATCAAAGGATGTATCCCGGGCATTCAGCCTTGAGACTGCCGGGATGGATCTGAACAGTGAAGATGACGCCTCTGCAGAGGACTGATAACCTGAAGGCCAGACCGCATATACCGCAACGGGATCCCGGTTTCTTGATTTTGCCGGCGTTTCCCCCAATGAACCTAATGCCGCCCATTAGCGTCGTCTTCTGGCACCGGGAAAATTTTAGACGCGCTCAGACAAAAAAAACCACTCGCTCGCTCACAGGATCAGCCAGATCGCTCCTCCGGCTCGAAGAGATCATCAGCGGCCCACTCACACTGGCGGTCCAGGCAGAGCTCTCTCAGGTCCTCGGGAAACGGCTCGAAGAACGTCTGGCACCTCAGGTAGTCCTGCCCAAATCGAGCTATCCAGCTCTGGATTACGGCTACCAGGGCAGTTGACGGGACTTTTCGCTTCCTGTACCTCTCCAGGCTCTGAAGAAAATACGCCTTCTCCTGAGCTGAAAGCTCGTTCGAGAAATAGCCGAAGGCGTGCATCAGCACGTTGGCCTTGGCCGAAGGCCTCATGGGCCTGCTGAAGGCCATTCTCAGGTGCTCTCTGTAGAGCCGGGATTGCCCGGCAAAATTCAGCCTTTCGCGGTTGGCCACGATATTTCCCAGCACCCTCGCCTCCTTCTGGCTCTGGGCGGCGAGCAGGAGCTTGTTGAGGGTATGAAACTCAATCAGTGCCGATATCGAAGCCTCCTCCTCCACAGCCCGAAAGCCGGCCAGGGCGTAGACCTTGGTGAGATAGTGCTCCCGGATGTTGAAGTTTCGCAGGCGGCCCTCATCTTCCAGGGCCAGGCCGGAAAATGCCCTGGACACCGGGCCTCCGAAGAAGCCGGCTGTTTTAGACACGGCAGCAGACTTGGAGAGTCCCTGGTAAACCCTGATGCCCTTCAGGCCGCAGGACGGCGAGCGGTACTTCAGGATGAACCCGTCTATGCCGGACAGCGAATCCAAGAAGCGGCCGGTGAAGGACCTCATCTCCGCGGTCACGTCCAGGCCGGTTGCCGGCTGCACCAGCCTGAGATCGCCGTCCCTGGATACGATCCGGATCGAGTCTCTGGGAATGCCCAGTCCGATCTCCACCTCCGCACAGACCGGGATGAAGTCCACGTGAGGCTTGAGGGCCCGGACGAATTCGCTTCCTATCATGCTGCCGTCGTAGCGACAGTGGTCGAACTCGATGCACTTGCTGATGACTATCCTGGGCCGGGAGAAGCGTCTCATGAATGAAGAATATTAGACGGTTCGGTTATTATTACTGTTGGTGAGGAAGAAGAGAAGGGATCAGGAAGGGAGTGGGCCCAAGTCAGGCTGTTTCGTTGCATAAAACAGCCTTCCCAGTATCCCGACGCCTCCTCCCTAACTGGCGGCCCTGGTCGAATACGATTTCCGGGGTCCGCTTGATTTGGGATAGCTCCCCCGTCTTGAACTTCTCGGTGCATGTGGTCTATTCCAGGCCGGCTCTGGCGCAGCACCAACGGCATTCTTGGCCCGCTCCGAATGGTACTGGTGTGTAGCGGCCTCGATCTCCATTCGTGTGAGCCTTTCGATATTGCGAAGGAGACCCCGGTCTTCTGCGGTACAGAGCGAAAATGCAATACCTTCAGCACCAGCTCGCCCGGTGCGACCGATGCGGTGAACGTATATTTCGGGCTCGTTAGGGAGGTCGTAATTTATGACATGAGATATGCCGTCAACATCGATTCCACGCG
The DNA here is from genome assembly GCA_013178225.1 of Methanotrichaceae archaeon. Taxonomy (GTDB): domain Archaea; phylum Halobacteriota; class Methanosarcinia; order Methanotrichales; family Methanotrichaceae; genus JABLXE01. The sequence continues at coordinate 12,953 of JABLXE010000007.1, read as the reverse complement.
CTGCGACATCGGTGGCCACGAGTACCCTCACGTAGCCTGATTTGAAATTACGCATGGCTTTGCTGCGCTGGCCCTGAGACTTGCCGCCGTGGATGGCATCGGCTCTGACTCTGTGCCTGTCAAGAATCGTGGCGACTTTGTCCGCCCTGTGTTTGGTGCGGGTGAACACCAGAACCCGGTCCAGATCCCGGTGCTCCAAAAGGTCCAGCAGAAGCTTGGACTTATCGTTCTCGTTCACGAAGAAAACCTGCTGGTCGATTGCGTCCAGCACCCGTACCTCCGAAGCCGTCTCTACGTGCACCGGGTCTGTGAGAAGCCTTTGTGCAAATTCAGCGGTCTGTCGTGACATGGTGGCCGAGAAGAATAGAGATTGGTGCTTTTGCGGCAGAGAGGAGATGATCTTGCGTATGTCTTTTATGAACCCCATGTCGAGCATCCGGTCTATCTCGTCCAAAACGAAGAACTCGACGCCCTTAAGATCGATGTAGCCCTGGTTCATCAGATCGAGCAGGCGGCCCGGTGTGGCCACCAGGACATCGACGCCCCGGGAGAGGATCCTGACCTGCGGGCCCTGCTTGACGCCGCCGTATACCGCCAGGTGCCTGAAGCGGAGGAACTGGCCGTAGGTGGCAAAGCTCTGGTCTATCTGGGCGGCCAGCTCCCTGGTTGGTGCCAGCACCAGGGCCCGGGGAACTCCGGGAACCGACGCCTTGCGCTCCTGAGACATTTTTTGCAGTATGGGCAGCACGAAGGCCGCGGTTTTGCCGGTGCCGGTCTGGGCGATGCCCATCAGGTCTTTTCCCTGCAAGAGATGAGGTATGGCCTGCATCTGTATCGGAGTGGGGTTGGTGTATCCTTCTTTGTCCAGCGCTCGCTGTAGCGGGTCTATGATATTCAGGTTTTGAAATGACATGTGAACCTCTGATGGTATTCTCAGTATAGCTTCAAAATCGAGCTGAAGTTTCATGGAAACGGTTCCTGATGACACCATCAGATATCGTAATCACTTCCGTCTTTTACAGAAAACAGCATCTCGCTAGCATTGCGCTTCTGCATCCGGTAGTGCCACAAAAACATCTCAACAAGTTTATTGATTCGATGCAATGAAGCCCTCTCAGGCATGGCCCACCGGGCTATATAGCTGTCGGTTAAAAAGAGGGTGCGGATAAAAACGGTGTAACACCGGCCAGACACGCCCTCATCGTGCTTTGCGGAATTGTGCCGCAAAAGAAAATCAGGCCACCGCAAGAGATGATTCGCCGGAGATCCGGTCGCAGAAGGCCTTTATCTGCTCCTGACTCATGTCGCTCCTGGGCACTACCAGAACCCGGTACCCATCGCCTTCGAGCCGGCCGGTCATATCGCGGAAGGTGCTCAGGGCCACTCTGGTCTGCCGGTTCATATCCGGCATCTTCAAAATGACCGCCTTTTCCGAAGGTACAACCGCGTCCACTACATAGCCCCATCTGGTAGAGCGATTCACCAGCACCACAACCCCTCTGCGACCCAGCTCCGAGATTATGTCTTCAAACATATCTGCCTCATGAATTTTAGATTGCGTGATTGAGATTCCTCCGCCGCTCATCGATTTCAAATATATAAATTTAATTAGTTTTATTATGGATATTATGATTTATAATGCCGGGCAGACTCAGATCAATTCCCCTCTGACCGTCCCCCCCGGATCATCAGTTCAAGCAATTTTTTATAATCCTGGACCGGAAAGCGAATCGATACCGATAATGCAATTGCGCATGGTTCAGAGGCCTTCAATTCCACGGTTCCTCTTTCCCAATCGACATCCTCCCTGAAGTCATGAGGATGAGCGCGGTATTGCCAGCTGGCATACCGGCCTTCCGCCTGACCCATCATTCTCGCGTAAAGCCAGCCGTCCTCTTCAGGGCAGGATGCCGAGTCAAGGCCGGAGACAATACAGGTTAAGAATGATTCCGCATCTTCGGCTCTTGGAAACTCTATCCAGATTATGCCCGGCCGGTTTTCCTGGCAGGAGTTGCAGGTTGCAATCCTGGAGCGCCATATAGCCTGGAGCAGGGGAGCTATTCCTTCGTCCACCTCGATCATCTGGCTAGACGCCGGATCAAGAACAGGTATCTGTCTGTGCAGTGTCATTTTGGCTCTTTTCAATTCAGGCCGGCAATACTTCAGCTCTTCACGACTTTTCCGGAGAACCAGACGCTTCGATGGCACTGGATGGCGGCCGAGGCCGCAGGTTCTCAATTCGGAGAACATGCCGGCTTTTCCAGCTCGTTTTCCAACTCTTGATTGTGCCTCAGCCTGGACCGGAGAGCCTTCATGCTCACGTTATGGACCACTGATGCAGCCACCAGGTCTCCATAGCCCTCTGAAGCCTCGGTAAGGATACGATCAAGGGCACCGTCTTCGACTCTGCCATCGATCACATCGTCGATCATATTATGGTTCCGTGACATTAATGCTCCTTTGATATTATGAATAATATGAAATTTTTCTAATTTATTTGACCGGGCATATTGACCAGGCGGGATTACAACTGTAAGCCCTCTGAGAACACGCCTTTCATCAGCCGTCAAGTAGAAGCCTGACCAGAGACCAGAATATACGGGGAAGAAACTGCCCCCGCATTTCCGGTCTCCCTGATTTTGTCAGGTTGAAAACAGATCGATTAATGAATAATCAAATCAGTTTAGAATCTTCTGGGCGCCCTGGCAGGCCTGTGCTTCTGGTAGCACTCGCTGCAGTAAACCGGCCTTGATCCGTCCGGCTTAAAGGGGACCTGACACTCTTTTCCGCATTCTGAGCAGGTTACAGTTGTCATCTCGCGTGGGGCACTGTTGTAGCCGCCTCGGCTGCCGCCAGTGCTGTTTCCGTAGTTTCTCTGAAACATTTAATTCCTTACCTTTTGTATCGACTCAAAGAATCGACTCTACTACAAAATACATCTCAGCAAATTCCTTTGAATCGACGCAAATGCAGTTCTTCCATAAAGGCGTCCTCCGGTACATATACCTGTTGATCAAAACATCGGGAGCCATTCGTGCCGCGAGACGGCGATCGAACTTGGGGGATGAAATCCGCCTATGGCGGGGCGGTGAATCAGAGAAGCCAGGACGGCGCCTTGAGCAAAGCCGCATCGGAACAGGAGGGCTGTCTCTCGAATCCCTGGTCCCTTAAGCCGGATTCTTTCCGTTTCTTGCACGCCTTGGGTTAATGATCGCTTTGCTTTGCATTTGCTGCCTTTACAGGCTATGCTTGGGCAGGGGCTCAAGATTGAGTCACCATGGTACTGATTTCCATTTTCGCTGAAACGGCAACTTCAGTTTTGTTTCTCCTTCGTGCACACGAATACGGATTGCCAAGGATTGAGATCATACATAGAGTTAAATAGAAAATGGCCATACCTATGCTTTACTGAGGAACTAGAATGGTAAATGGCACAGTGAAGTTTTTCAACAGGGTCAAGAACTTTGGATTCATAGCTGGCGACGATGGAAAGGACTATTTCGTTCATGCTTCAGGTTTGAATCCTGGGGTTTCTATCGATGATGGTGACAAGGTCAGCTTCGAGGTAGTAGAGGGCGAGAGAGGCCCCAAGGCAGAGAAAGTAGAGAAAGCGTAGGTATTTGTGCTGCAATAGATTTCTAATTTAAATTTTTTGGCTCTTTTGCCGAGGCATCAAGGCCGCGCCTTAAATGCCGCAGCAACTCTTTTGCAATCCGTGTCACAGCCTTTGCTATCATCATGGCAGCGCTGCTCATGTTCGTTTTAACCGGGATGGCTCTGTTAAGGCATGCCCTATGCAGGTTTGCCTGGCTGAGATCCGCGTTGCGGAGGTGGGCCCCGCCGAGAAAGGTTTCTCTGAGGTCTGCCTTACGAAGACGCGCCCCGTCGAGATGCGCCTTGCAGAGGTTTGATCCTCTGAGGTTTGCCTCGCCAAGGTCTGCCTCATTGAGGTTTGCCATTCTCAGGTCTGCCACAGCGAGGTTTGCCTGGTGGAGGTCTGCTCCCACGAGATACACTCTATCCTGAGGATTCTCTTTCCTCCGCTGATTCCAGGCCTTTACCCCTAGCCGGAGAACCTTAAGCTGATCCCTGTTTGCCATAGAGCTATTATGAGGATAGTGAGACACATTATATGAATATCCATATCATGCATCTTTAGGCCCATATTAGCCTGTAACTAGCTTATGACAATGGCAATATATTTTATTTATGTATAAGTTCATGCGACAGAGAACGTGTGAAAAAGCTGATATGTAGAGAAAGACGATGCACGAATGACTATGGATCAAAATTTGTCGGGCCTGGTGGCTTTGCAGCTGGTACAACCATGGTGGATTCCTTGGATTCCTGCGATCATAGGTGTGTTCGGCGCAATAGTAGGTGCATTTGCAAGTGGCTGCACAATATATTATATGCAAAAGTTCAAAATGAAAAACGAGCTTGGAGAAAAGCGGAAGCAAATATTTAGCGATATATCAGGCATTCAATGCCTTATAGTTCAATTGTTTTATATGCACGCGTATAGCATGGTTTATTCGGAATACCACAAATCGCAAGCACGTTCAAAACTCAATATGAAACTGCAGAATGAAGGTCCATTTAAAAATATTGACGATCTAAATCGGTTTATCAACGAGAGCCCTGAAGGCAGGCAATTTAATGAAGAGTTTGAAAAAACTGAAAAATATGCATTGCAGATTGCTCAGATTAAAAGACAATTGTGGAAGAGAATCGGATTAGTCCAGGTCTCATTCAATCAAACTGAAGAGCTTGATAGACTCATATCCAAGATAGAAACCGCATTAAATGACTACGATAAGAAAATTAGTATGCCTGAGGAAGGTGCAGATGTAAATCAGATTATTCAATGGAAGAAGGATATAATGGATAATGCACTTCCAAAGTATATCGATAGCGATATCAATCCAGCCATAGACAATTTATTAAAATATCTAAGATCTGAAATTTAAAAGGGATGATGAGGACTCGCTATCTCAGAGGGCAAGATATTGGCTGTGCTTCTCTCTTTTTATAGAATCTGTTAGATGAGTATAGCGCAAGGTTGTATTAATATCACTGTGTCTCAGAATAGCCTGGACACTTCGAAGATCACAGCCCTTGGTTATCATTAGCGTGGCGCTGGAATGCCTACTAAAGCAGTGAACTGCACCTCTACACTGGATTCCGGCTTTCTTCTTGTAATACATGAACATCTTATGAACCCCTGTATTAGTCCACCGATTGCCAAAGTCGCTAATGAAAAGTGGCTCCCGGCCATTAATGACAATATCCGGTTTCGCTGAAGGTATTGATTTAGAAGCCTGTCAGTTTCATCATTGATGTAGGCTATGGCATCATAATTGTTTTTTGTCTCTCTGAGTCTCAAGGTCAAGCCTTTCGGATCATAATCCGGCACGTCAAGGTTGCATAGTTCGCCGGATCGCAGGCAGCCGAAGAATAGAACTTTCAGCATGCAGTGATGCTTTAGATTATTGCACGCGCCGAAGATCTTGAGACTATCTCGTTCGTCAAAATGGTATGGAAGCGCGTTATTCAGCTTTAGAAATTGAAGTTTTACAGGACAGTCTATCATCGCATGATACTGATCATAGCCGCACTGTAATTGTTGATTGAACTCCGGCTCAATCCCTGCTCATGTAATGAATTTTGGAATTCCTGAGCATCCTTCGGAGTTGGAAAATCGGTATTTGTATATTTTAAATAACTATTAATTAAATTGAATATAACCGGATAGTGTTTTTCTTGAGACCAATGCGTTCCAGATACTTGATATACCTGGTAACTGCCGAATTGATATCGAGTTGGCCTTTCATAGACCAGTCTGTTGCGATTTTCTTGCCATTTTATTGCCGCCCCGTGGGATGATTTGAATGGTATCTATTATTCCAAGGGCTTATTGAGAACTGTGAAATCGATATTGAGGAGTGCGGGGAAAGGGATACTCGCACGTTCTTACGAGTAAGATCCTCAATCGGATGTATCTATTCCAATTGTTACCGCGATAAGCTTTAACCTTTCTTCAATTCCGTAGGTATAACTTCGATCATCATAGGAGTTACGCAGTTGAACAGGCGATGAATAAATACCATGAGGATAGAGATCGAAATGATGACTTTTCTTTTGGTTTAAAATTTTATTGCCAATATTGTTTCGATATAGCAGCAATATGAAATTCAACTGCGTAACTCCTACATCATATAAATCTCCTTTCTATTTAGAAAATCGCAAGTGTTCGAAGAGTTATCCATTTCCTGAGAAGGTAATCCCTGCATTGAGGAACAGTGCCAGAAGGGACAGGCTGGATAGGCAGGGCACAACAATGGCTATAGCAAATCCTGCATAGAAGATAGGGCTGCATGATCCACCGGTCGCTGGGGATGTGGATTTCCGGTCGCCCATCACCCGAACCAAGACGGCGGAGGTCTCATCGCTCAAGCAGCGTCATGGCTGTGAGAAGGTTGCTGTCTTTTTCAAAGAGCTTCTTGAGAAGGTGCAGTTTGAGCGGATGGAGACGCGGGAGGTTACAGCCGAAGGGGATCGGGTGGGCGTCGAGTGTGGAATCGAGGGACTATGAGCACGAGCGGTTGATGGCGTTTGCGGTGCGTGGGGGAAATTGTTAGGAACTGACACTACTATGGTATGGCGGATGTATTGGCGGCGTTTCGCAGGGAGTAAGCTCCATTAATAAGGAAAAAGTAGGCGGTGTCTTAAACTTGCTGTAATTTCTCAGGCCTTCGATTCATGGGGCGGCGATGTCTTTGGAAATCCCCTCTCAATTTACAGCAAATCCAGCACACTACCCTCAAGTATGATGAGGTGAAAGCTGTCGAGGGAAGTTTGCTTTACAGACTTGAGGAAAAAGAGTGGGAAAGAGAGATGGAAGAAGAGAAGAGGTCTCTCTATGTCGCTGCCACCAGGGCCTCAGATATGCTAGTCATAACCTTCTCGAGCAGAAGTGGCAAGAACACGCGCCCATGGAGGGATCTCGTCCTGAAAAATCTCCTAATATCCAATGAGGATATTGTATTGCCTGCCTCTGGCTTCGAGGGTATAATAGAGATTCTCCAAGCCCCTCCGCCAATAGAGCCGCATAGCACTAATCCTGAAGAGGCAATTAGCCTTGATATTGAATATATCGATCCTGTGAAGATTGAGGCCTTCAAGGAGCATATATCCCCTACTATCCTTACTGCAACAGATAAAGACATTCAAGATAGGATAATATTTGGGTACGATACCTATGAAGAGATCGAAGCTCATAAAGTGAATAAGGCTTATGATCGTAGAGATCTAGGAAAACTTGCCCATCACATCCTCGAGCCTCTTGGCGAAGATGGCCGGACGTTTGCAGAGTTGATCGATGCCGCAGAGATCGAGGTGCATGAAGCCCCACACGGCGAACTCAATAAAGATCGGCTTACCTATACCTATGTCTTAGATAGCTTGAGAAGGCTTGGGAATCATGCGCTCATCAAGGAAATAGAGGCCTCAGAGGACTCTAAGGCTGAATACAGGATTATGAGGCCTCTCGAGAAGTATATGCTTTATGGTCGTCTGGATAAGATTATTCTCACCTCCGAGGGGTGGAAGATAATCGATTACAAGTTTGCAGATTCCAAAACCCATAAAGAATCTTATGAGTTTCAGATGAAATTCTACTTATATATCGCTAGAGGATTATTCGATTCGATTAAGGCTGCTGAGATATTTTACCTAAAGGATGGCGGTACCAGGGAAATTGTGCTAAACAATATCCAAGAGTTTGAAGGCCATCTGCAAACCAAGATTAATGAAATTCTCAATGGATAATCTAGCTAACTAAGCTTAGAGATAGAATTATCAATTATTATGGAAATTTAACTTAGATATATATTTAAATTCCATAAATTAAGCTTCCTCTTTTTCCCGCCTTCTAAACCTACATTCTTAAATCCTAACTTTGGATAGATATTATTGGCATTCAAATCAGCAGGGCATTTTAAAAATACGTACCTCATACCTTGTGATTCGCATTCTCTGATCAAGAAGTTTAAAAGTATTTTCGAGATTCCTCGAAGCCGGTAATTTTCCTCGATAACAAAATGATAAATGGTTGTTTGGCAGTCTTTTCGATGATGATATTCCAAGAAACCTACAATTGTCTCATCTAATGCAATAATTAGTTCACCTCTATTAATGGACCTAACAAGTGCAGAATTGAGAACAAATCCTAATTCATTGCGATTTTTATCGGCGAGCAATTTAATCCCTTCTAGATCGTCAATTGTTGCCTTCTTTATTAGCATTAAACTTCATCCTCACTATAGTTTTTATGCCGCCGCGAATGTTAAAGTCCCCTATGACCTCTAACTCTTTAGGAGATAGAGCCGAAACTAGATCTAAGTATATCCTACTTGTTGCTTCTTCATGGGAGATATATTCGGATCTGTACTTGTTTAAGTACAACTTTAATGATCGTAGTTCGATAATGTTTTTATTTGGCTTGTATATTATTCTAATGTTTGCGAAGTCTGGATATCCTGAAAATGGGCATAAGCATGTGAATTCAGGAAAAGAAATATCAATTATATAATCACATTCAGGAGATGGATTATCCCAAACCTCAAGACTTGCTTCACTAATTGCCTTTTCGCCGTGCTTCAAATTTCAGCGCCTCCATGATAACTCTTTCTAGGTCTTACTTGAATTATCCTGACTTTTTCCTCTTCATCATTGACTACAACAGCTTCTCCTTTTCTTTTTAGCCCTCGAATGTAAGTTTTCATCTCGCCACCCATATAATCTTGATTCAATGCATTTAATGCAGAAATATCATCTTTATTGGTCAATTTCTGTGCAATTACGACGTCGCATTGGGTTACAACTTCAGAGTCTATTGCAGAAGGTTGTTGAGAAGCAACGAGTAGCGATAAGCCTGGTTGACGACCTTCTTTAGCCCATCGAATAAGAATTTCCTTTGATAATGTGGATTTCCCAGAAGGAACAAATTGATGTGCTTCATCGATTAGCATCCAAACCTTTGGCAAGTCGTCAGAGAGTTTTAATTCTTCCTTTCTGCGTGCAATTGTCCTCCTCCTAAATATGTCTTTAGCTAAAACATTTAAAATTAGGTTTCTTCTCCCTAGCGGACCGGGATCTAAAACACTTAGATCAACTATATTGACACTATGCTTATCGAATATTTCCCATAATTCCTGATACCATTCACTAAATATGCCCCAATCAATAGCCATTTCCAGTCGATTGACCAAAGCCTGTCTCGTTTTATCTGCAACCAACGGGTCGGACCCGATGCTATCAATAATATCCCTAACGGAAAAATTATTTTTTTTGGATCTCGATAATTGTTGAACCGCTCTAAATAATCCAATTCCCATCACATCCGATATACTAACATCAAATAACTCACACCAGGCATCTGGAGATAGGTCAGACGGATTTAGCTTGAAAGTTCTGAATGTTATCCCTTTTCTTTCCATGGCACCTACAATTTCCCTCCCACCATAGAGCTCAATAGGATCGCCTGGAACTAGGACTTTAACAGGAACTCCTTTAGAACTTAATCCCCAATCCCATAAAAGCTGTTCTTGATTAATATTCGGCTGCTGCATTGTATAATAAATTCCCATTGGATCAATAATTATCACTAATACATCTTCAGCATCTAATAACTCCTCTACAATAACACCCATTGTGTATGATTTTCCAGAACCGCGTTTACCGCAAATCAGGACTGCATGTGATTTATTACTATTTATATATACATGGTCCTTTGTTTTTATTTCATTACCTATGTTGATCATTTCTTTTCCATCCTTAGGAATGGCACAATTGATTCTTGGAACGAAATTCCTCCATGAACGCCTCTTTCATCTATCTTAAGCATTCTTCTTGTCAGAGGATAATTTAAGCAATAAAATTTCTGATTTCCTATTAAAAAATTTCTTCCAGAATTCTCAATTATATTAGATTCTATATATCTTGGATGACAGTTATTGCAATTTTCGATCAATTTTGGTTCGAATTCTTCACGCCAAAGAATTCCGTGATCCGAAGTTAAGTATACTTTGGCGGAAAGCTTAAGTTGGTCACAAAGTTCAATTAATTGATCCAAATTTTCATAAATTTGGTTCAATATAACTGAGGGATTAATTTCTAATTTTTGGCTATGACATAATCCATCCAATCCTTGACGGATTATTTGAACAAATGTTTGCCGCTTTAAATCTAAAGATAATATGCTAATTATTTTATCGAAATTTTCCGCTCGATGCAATGTCGGGATTGTACTAAAAAGTTCATCCGTTAATTTATTATCTTTTCTAGTCCAATATGAGAAGCCTATACGATTAATATATCCTTTATCAAATAATAGCCGAGCCAGAGGAGGCTTTCCGATAATATTGGGAAAAGCGACTTGAGTTACCGTAGGGCAGTCAACTAGACATGCTTCAAGAACACCATTATTAGGCGGATTTTTCTTTACATCATGAAAAGAAAGGCCATCTACAATATATAATATAATAACGTCTGCATCAGCATCGGAATATATTTTCTGCGCTATCTCCGATTGGTTTAACATGTATGCTGATATCTCATCGAAATGATCAAATAAAATTTCATTTAAATCTGACGTAAATGGTTCATGTACGACTCGAACATTCAAAAATTTCTCATCTTTTCTAGGGCCTATAATGAGAGTCCTAGAAGGATCTACTGGACGTGGCGAATCCAATTCCTTCACAACATCGTCCAAGTTCGCAAATCTAGTATTTGGTAAATAGCAGCGTGAGACAGGATTCATATCTGCCGCAATAGGTGCTTTATTAAGTAAGGCATCAAGTTCCTCAAGCGTGACGCGCAACACGAATCACCACCTTATTCTTGCCATATAGTTCCTCAAGAATGGTTAAAAGATCCTTTAAGTGGATTTTTTTCCCCGATTGTATCATTTTATCAAGGATATCTATGATATCAACTTCTTGTTTATCGAAGAATTCTAAGACACCTTGTTCTTCTTCGGTTAACGCGTATTCTGTTTTATGAATAATATGTCCTACATCTTTCCGTAGTATCTCGATCGCATTAGATAATGCAATAATCTCCGCAATAATTAACTTAAATTTTTCATTATCTTTAATTTGTTCTATTGAAGTGGATTCGTTAGTTGCGCTTGCCTTGGTAGCAAATTCCTGAATCCTTCTATTCAATTCGTCCAATAATTCTATGTCCTCAGCTATACTCTCCGTCTTTAAATCTGCCTTCCTTAAATCTATCCTAAGTTCATCTAATTGTTTTCCCAAATTCAATAATCTAGCATCTACCTTTTCTTTTACTTCTTGATAAAGATCATAATATGATTCGGCCTCATTCATAATATCATATTTTGCTTTTAAGATAGGATCGCTTTCTCCGGACTCTCGTAATGAACTATGGAAACTCTCCTTCAATTGATAAAAAGCCTGATTTTTACTTTGCTGCAGCTGATTGAATTCGCCTTCGATATCTTTTATTTTCGTGTAGAATAATTCATGATCCTCAAGAGCTTTTATGTTGTATGTGGCGAAGTGTGCTTGAATTTCATCTATTGTTGTGTTTAATCTTGATCCTAAATCCTGGGTATGTTCTGTTTTAAGGTTTTTATGTAGATTGTCCGTTTTCTGCAATAATTCTATCCATTTTTTTAAGTTCTTAAAAGAGTTATCAAGTTCTTTTCCTTGTGACCATAAGTTATTAACCCTAATAAAGAGCTCTTCTTTAATTTTATATAAATTCTGAACTGCATCAATGGCATCTGGATAATTGTTTTTTGGTATTTTTTGAATTTGAATTCTCTCATCCCTGATTTTTCTTCTGAGGGATTCTGCTTTTTGTTTGAGTATTGTCCGAGAATCATTCAAATGCTGCACAAATGAAACAGTGCCGAGGATATCTTTATCTAAGAACTCGTTTTGCCTTAATGTGCTAACGGTTCCTTCTAATTTGGAATCAAACCCAACAATTTCCTGTCTTAACTGCCCCTCTCTAATGGCCGCTTCTGAAAGTATTTCTTTTTCAATTTCCTTTAATTCTGTATAGCTATCATCAATTTCTTCTTCATTTTTTGAGGATAGCAAAAAGCTATTCCAAGTCGCCTTTAATTCGTTAGCCAAAAGTGAAGTTGTCGCAGGATCTGAGAGTGGGGCTAGTAAATTTAGTTTTCTTTCTAAATTACTTAAAAGGTTATTAAGCTCGGTTTCAGTTAATTTTATTCTTTCCAAAAATATGCATTCATTATTAGAATCTATAGATATATAATGTCTCTCCGCCAATAATTCCAAAGAAATTAAAACTTCATTTTCTAAATATCCCATTCCACGTGCTAGTCCGAATATTTCCTCAAATTTTAATGAATTAGAGCTATTCCTCAATTGTTCTAATAATTTTTTCTCCAGAGGATGTAGCTGGAATCTTAAAGAACCATTTTTTCCTTCCCAATCTATCTTTTCAACTAAATCTTTGTAATCTTTATCTAGCCTAGTATTAAGTATGGTGATTTTAGAACAGCCAAAAATATCTGCCAAGAAATCTTTCTCGCCCCTTATTGAGTCAAGCCCTCGTTTCTCTTTTAAGCTAACTCGCCCTAGTGCATTTCTGTAGTGAGCGAGTGTGTCCTGATATTTGGCAGTGACAATAAAAGTATGATATTCAGGATACGTTCTAAGGCAAAGATTGTTAAATATATCTTTAATTAGCCATATATTAACAGAATTTTCACCCGCATGTTTGCTTAACTGCTCATTAAAAATCCATTGCAGAGAGCTATTGTCAATGGCGGTGTAAAAATGCCCAATTATGGCGGCATAAAAGTGCTCATGCCTATAAGTAGTTACCCCTTATCCATTTGATTCTCAAAGAAACCACCCTCAGCGATTCTGTGTTATTAGACCATG
>JABLXE010000006.1 GCA_013178225.1 Methanotrichaceae archaeon | reverse complement strand
TTTGCCCATTCTTCCATGTATGGTTTATTAGGGTATACATGAATTTATGGTTTTCGATTCTAAGGAGATTATGATAGCGATATTCAAAGAAGAAGATGATATTATACCCTAAATTGCGGAGTTAAGGATAGCACTATTAGAGATCGTTCTTGCATTGGTCTATTTTATCATGTACAATTCTTTATTAAACCTAGAAGCTAGGATTCCCAAAAACCACTCGAAAAATCCCCTCTCGTTAAATAGACTTCATAATGCAAAGCAAAAATTGGAGGTTAATAGGAATCCTGCTTCATGTCTCACGAGCAAATGAGGGATATTCTTTATGCTAAATCATTCTTGATTATCTATAAAATCGGGAAGATTATACCCCTGTATTATGCTAGTCGTACCTCTCCAAGCATACAATAAAATATGCAATACTATCAGTATTAAGCTAAAAAAAAATAATAACTCTGAACAATTAAAATAAGGAATTTGCCACCGATTTAATAAATTAGTGATACCCAAACTGGTAATTATAGAATTTAGTACTCCAAAAGAGATTATTTCCCAAAAAAAATCCTTACCAATAACGAAATGTTTAGGGACATTCACATCTGTTGGCAACAATAAATATGGTTTAAAACTCGGATTCGCATCACAAAACCATCTCCTGATAGCATTCATGCATCTCGCATACAAAATGATCTTCATCTTATGCTCTACAAGCATCATAAACATGCAAAAGCCGACTATAATAATTATTAATAAAGAAAACAATGCCAGGTCATTTAACGCACAAAAATTAAGAACGCTCATAGAATCATTATATACAAGGCTTAAAATTAGCAAAAATCCACCCAGAATTAATAAATATGCATAAGAAATCTTTTGAGAAGTATCATAATGAATTCTATATAGATCATATAATTTTTCATATTCTTTTATTATAAAATCGTTAGGTCCTGTCAAATTAGCCTGCCCCCATTTTTCTAAGAATCATTTTTTTTCTCTTGTTGGATTCCTGGAATAGCCGTTCTGATAGAAGATAGACTGCAAATACCTTTTAGAGGAAACACGAGATTTAACAAGAATTGCGGCGCTGGCACCAGTCTCATCCTGATCGTTCTCGATTACAATTGCATCGCCCACGGCCTTAAACGAATTAATGAAGGCCCTAGTCGGATTATGATTTAGCACTAATACCCTCATCAAATACATCTTTCTTTTTGTAGCATCTGCTTTTAAGTGTAGTCCTTGATGATAAGTGTGGCGATATTTCTAGATATGGGAACTGACAGCTCCCTGGTTATTCGAACCGTCTTGTTCTCTTCGAATAGCAATTATATAATAGATGTCAACTATGATGATCGCGAGCACTGAAGACAGATGCGTTCCCTGAGAGCCAGCCCGAAAGGAGCGAATATCGAATCCCATGGCCTCCAAATCCACCATAATAAAATCCAACGCACCTTTTTGTAGATTATAATTGATCTTGTCGCAATGTGGTATACCAGTCATCGCTATCCTTCTCGACATAGGGCAAGCCATATGGCATCGGTTAAGGATTTTATGATAATATATTAATATCTAATTTAGCACTTTTGTAATTGTGCCAAAAACTTGGTTTTGTTGAAATCAGCCCCTACTGGGTTCGAGCCTTTCCTACAAAGAGCGGTAAGAAAAAACCTACAGGAATAATTCTATGCATGCCGGTCTTAACCGATGACACATGTAGGGCAAGCCAGATGACGGGACTGGATTCTGGGCCAGTCTACCTCCAGATTCAAGATAGTCTTCTGCTTTCCCTAGGAAATCAGATCTATTTGGGAAGAGCAAAATCAGGATAACATCCGCTGAGTCAATGGGCAGAGAAGAAGTATGGCAGCACTGCCGCCTCAGATAGTTGGGTATGTTATTGGCCGAGACAAAAATCAGTCCTGACAGTGGCATTCTTGGCATGCGCAAAAAACAAATCATTCAGAGGAATCTTCTGTCCCAGATATTTAATATACATCTCGATGGGTCGTGAATCAATTATAGACTAGAATTTGGACTGCTTCGAATTTATCCTCATTGGATATCGTTTTCCTCAGGAAGACATTCCTCGGACCGGTGCCATAAATCCTTATCTATAAGCGTCCTCTAAAAACTCCAACCTATTTCGGAATCACGACCTCTCGATGAAGAGCTTAAAAATTCCTATCATTAAAGGAGCCAGGCACATGAGAAGCTTCTGATCTCTGGCACGAGATCGGCCATGCCAGTATTCGATACAGCGCATAATCTCTCGATCTCGTACTGAATATCGAAGTCTTGCACTATACCTCCTTCCTTAAGAGCCCTCCATGACCTGCTAGGAGTTTGGTAAGAAATATTTTTGAGCACCACCCGAATGGTCAGAGGATTGTCGCCGAGATGCTTCATTATCCATTAACCCCTTTGCTCCAACAAGTAAGCATCTCGCTTCTCGACATCAGGCAATGCCTCTCTTTGTCACGCTACCAGTAGCTCCGCCAAAAAGGCATGCAGTTCCTGATGCCCCTCAGGCTTCAGAGTATTCTTTATGCCAGAATGCTACCGATTATGGATTATATATTATCCAGCATCAGAAGATGCTTACGCTACACATTTATGGCTCCCTCTGGGTGGCAATGGATAAATTTTTTATAAGATTCTTGAGATTATGAGTCTGTAATCACCGCTCCAGCACCTGATTGAAGGCCTCGGATCGGGGGGGAAGACGGAAAATGGAGATAAATTGCAGACCTCTGATAGTATTAGTATTATTGGCGATTTCCTGCACCGGCCAGGGAGCAAGTCCCAGCTACAAGGACGATGCCTTTCACTACCTGCACAACGGGATTGATGACCAGTTGTACAACGAATGGTGGTACTTCAACGGAGTATCGGACGAAGGGCAGTTCTTCGTAAGCTACACCATCAGCGATCCGGAGAACAAGACCGGCTTTCGCATGATCCGGGCCACAGCCGCAGTCCTGGAAGACGGCAAGCTTCCAGTTATCGGATATCAGGACAGCCAGGGCTTTGGGGCGGACAGAAACACCCCCAACCTGGACATCGACAAAAGCGGCTTTTCAGCCCTCAACGAATCCGCCTACAGAATCTGGGGATCGGTCAGAGACCCGACCACCGACGCGCCTCTACACTGGGACCTGACCTACAATGCGATTGTGCCGCCGTGGTTTGCCTCACCCGTCCAGACCCAGGCCGGCCACATGCAAAACGACTGGATGAAATGGCTGGTCTACATGCCCTCGGCACAGGTCAGGGGCACTCTCTCATGGAACGACCAGAGCCGGAACGTGAGCGCAGTCGGCTACCACGACCACAACTGGGGGAGGTGGGCCTTCAACGACCCGCAGTGGAACTGGGCTGAGGTATCGATACCGGAAGACGACTTCAGCCTGGCCCTGGGAGAGGTGGTCGGAGCAAATGAGAACGTAATTCTGGGATTGAACTATCAGGGAGAGCAGATTGAGTTCAAGAACCGGGAGATAAACCTCAGCTATCAGGACTTTGCGCTCGACCCGGTCACCGCGCGAAGCTATCCGGCCGCATATAGAGTGAAGGCCGACAACGGCGACTGGAAGCTGGACCTGAACATCAGCGTGGAGAAGAACCTGCCTCTGGTGTCACCCTATCCCTGGCCCCAGGTGAGCTATGTGATCTTCGAGCAGGTCTCCAACTTCGAGGGCCGTCTGCGTTCCCGGGGAGGAGCGGAGTACCAGTTCGAAGAAAGAGGCTTTTCCGAGTACAGCACCCACCTGTTGCATCCGGTGACAGGACGGGTAAACGCAAGCGATCCGTTGAGCGTCAACGTTTTCGCCGCCAATCAGCGCACAGGCCAGACCAAGGCGGCAGAGCCCAGCTCTCAGGGCTGGTTCAGCTTCGATGCCAGCTTTGAGGACTACCTATTCAACCGCACTGCCCCCTGGGTTAGCGACGGCGATATTCTGATCGTGACCGCCACAGACGGCAGCGGAAAAGAGGAAACTGCCGAAATAGCGATCGATATGAGAAAAAATAGCCAGGATACGGGCATTATCGAGCTGTCCTGAGAGCAATTATCTATAAAAACTCAATTTTTTTCGTTTGATATCTCCTATTTGTCCCAGATCACTCGAACCAGATCAAATTTTTGGCTTCGTCAATGGAAACCCTTTTTGACCTCGGAGTTGAATTTCATCTCTTGTGGCTGATCAACCAGAGCGGGTCCCATTTGATCCCGGAAAAGCCAGACTGGACCTCTCGCTGCAGGAGGCCTTCGACCTGACCTCCGTTCGGTCGGCAAACGATTACCGCCGGCTGAGCGAAAGGCTTGCCGAGATACGGGGGACATCCTACTTCTTCGTGAATATATCGGATAACAGAGCCCGGCTAATGGCCACCGTAATCGTGGCCGAGGGCTGCGAGGTCACCACCAGCTATGTGCTGGACCACCACGCGCTGGGAATGGATGACGACATGCTGCTCTTTGCCAGCCGGGAAAGCGGCAATTATCCTCTGTCTTTGCAGATGCAGCAGAAGATCCACCTGGCCTTGAGCGACAGAGAATGGCGTTTCTTCAAAATAGATTGAAAAGGCCAGCTTTAGGGCCTACTTGATCCCCCATTTCTCCCCCTATTGAGCCTGTCCGAGGGTTTGCCGAAAAGGCTGGCAGGACTTCGCATTCTTGTCCTCCCGCCGTCTCAGGCATCCTAAAGCTGATGTTGTTCGATTCGTCTCTTCACATATTGCTCAAAGACCGATTCCAGCCCGCGATCAAGGGCCGAGGTAGAAGCCGCCGCGATAGGACCAGGAACTACCGCTGGTGTAGTAGTAAGTGGTTCCGGTCACGCCGTAGACGTTAGCTGCCCACCAGGGATCGGCTACCCAATCGTAGACCACCGGGGTCGAGTAGTAAACCGGATAGGTCACCGGAGTGTAGTAATAGCTGTAGGTGGTGGCCGGATACCAGGAGTAATAGTAGGTAGACGGATACCAATAGGAGTAAGTGTATCCAGGCGACAGCCAGTCGTAGTAATAATTGAAGTAGAATCCATCGTGATTCCAGTCGTGGTGACCATCGTGGTGACCATCGTGATGGCGGCTGGACCCGCCATCGGGACGTTCATAATGAGTCTGGTAGTCGGGCCCGGACGGGCTGGCCGGATACCCATCATATGCAGCGCCAACGGCCATGAGCACGGTCAGCGCCAGGAATGACAACATCAGTTTTGTGGTCATAATATTCAATTCCTCCAGATCCAACATTTGCATGGGCGTATTATTAAAAGCTGGTTTTTATGTAGGCATCACCTAATACCTACATGAATCCTCCATGAGCCTCTGGATGCTGAAATCGGAAAAAATACTTAAGAAATATAATTAATATTGCAAGGCCGTATCAAACCTTCCAAAAGAAGGATTCGACCCTGAATATCCAAGAAAGATGTCCTGAGCAGTCCTGTTTTCCTGAAAACCGATCGCCTTAGATCATAACGACGTGAATTATTAATGAAATTATTGATACAGTAGGCGAGGAGAAACTGTGCGAATCAGTCGCCAGAGGCTGCCCAGACGCGGTCCGAAGTTCGAGCTTCGCAGTACGTCTTTTTCGCGACGACCGTGAGGCGATGGCAGATGGGCGGATGCCTGCAGATCAAGAGGAGCACCCATTTTGCCCCCCCGGTGCTCACTCCGCATCCGAGGGCGTTTGAGGCATTTCCACGTGCAAGGTGTAGAGCATATCTCGCGTGATCTCCCAGGGAAAAGATGACAGCACCCGGCAATTGGTCCGGGACAGATACTCTCCATCTTCAGTCTCGCCTTCGTGAGAATAGCTGGCAACCACCAGCAGATTTCCCGAAGGGTAACGGCAGCTCCCTAGAACTCCAGATTCACCGTCGATTAAGGGCTGGTACAATTTGGGATCTTCACATGCGGCGGACTTGAGCACATTGCTCACTATCTCTAAGTCGGCACCGATGCCGGCCTTCATGGGCAGATCGTATTCCGTCAGCACCACAAAGGCGAATCCTTCGTCGCCATCTACAGTCAGATTGTAGCGCTGAAATCCCGCCCCATCAGGCGACATTCCCGCAGTCGGCCCCTCGGCGCTGATAGTGTACTCAGAGGTGGTGTTCATCTCGAAAGATATGTTGTAGGGTCCGAGCCTCACTTCCTCCAAGCTGCCCACCGCAGGTCCCATCAGCACAAGCAGTGAAATCAAGACCTTAAAGATCCGCATAGCCGTCACCCATGTCAGCCTTCAGCTATCAGCCTTGTGCTGCCCTCTCTTGATCCCCCTTTCCTAGATCATAGCCGGATAGGGTGGTCAGGCGCGGGTCGTCCAGGGCCCGTCCGACAGCGAAATGATACAGATCCCTGAACTCTGAGCCCTCCAGCCCCAGCATATCAGGAACCATCTGGTCAAAGAAACAGCCAATCCCGCAGCCGCGCAGGCCTGCGGCCTCAGCTCCCAGGTAAAGCGCCTGGCCGATCATGCCGCACTCCCAGCGGAGCCTGGGATAAAACCAGGGACCGATGGACTCAAGAGGCCACACAAAGCGGGAGAGCATCGCCACGGCAAAGCAGCCGTCGCTGGCCAGGTCCTGGTTGCAGGAGGAGCGCCTGGCAGCAAGCCTGGCGTCTCCTCTGGCCAGAAGATACAGGTCCAGATCTCCCGGACCTGCAGCGGGCTTTTGCCACAGGAATTTCTGCGCCGACATGGCCTGGGCCAGCCGACCGGTATCCTCGTCGCTTCGCACCAGCAGGTACAGACCCGGATCCAAATCCTCCACTCGATGCAAAAACAAGACCAGGTGGACCATGGGGTCCCAGGGCATAAGGGAGAAAGGCACTTTATCGGGCAGAGTGGCTCTCAAGATCCGCCAGAGACCGGCCAGAGGGATCGTCGTTTTCCCGTCCATGGCCTGGGCGCTTCGTCTCTGACGCAGGACGCGGCAGAAATCGTGAGTCGAAAGGCTCGACCCGGACGAAGGCCTCCGGCAGGGAGCGCTGTCAGGCGGAGTAAAGACGGCCTCTGAGGCATCAGTTATCACCGACCAGTTCACGTGGCTGCCGCTCAGGACGTTCGGCCGGCCCCTGAACCCGGCCGGAGAGAGGCTCAGGATCTGGCTTGAGGAGAGGCACGGCCAGCTGGAGAGCCCTGCCGGAAAGACGGCCAGGAGGCAGTCGGGCCGCTCAACCTCCTCCGGATTCTGTATAGTCCCAAGTCCCAGCAGGTCGACCAGATCGGCGGTCCCCGCGTTCTCCTGCAGCAAACACTGCCATCCAAGACACGAGGCGGCGTAGGCCACAGACGCCAGAGCATGGCCGACGTCCAGATGACAGTAGCGAAAGGCCCGTTCCCCGTACTTCCAGGACTCGCGCCAGTAGATGGAAGACAGCGCGATCAGGATGGCCCCTTCGGGAAGACCGAGAGCCTCCCATGATTTGGAGGAGATTCTCCCCCTGAACTCCAGCGAGTGCTCTCGGGAAGAGTAATGATAAAGCCCCGGCGAGCCCTCCAACCCGGCCACAGGTCCCGTTATCAGATAGCTTTCCGTCGGATGCAGGTTACCGCTGGATGGATTTACCCGCAAAGACCAGCTGGTGCCGGCAAAGCTCTTCTTCGCCGACAAGGCCAGGCTCTCAAAGAATAGGCGGGAGATGCTGTCCTGATCCAGCTCAGCAGGCGTCTCCGATCTGCCGGCAAAACCGATCTTTCGCAGCGATACTCTTGAAGAATCCTCGTAGCTTCGAAAGGGATCAGGCTGGCTGGCCCAGTCCAGCCTTCCAGGTCCCCTGGCCATTGCCTCTATGGCGTGCCTGGTCCTCTCATGGTACTCTAAAACGCGATTGAGATCTGATGGCGGCAAAAGGTACCCTCCAGCCGGAAATTACTGCTTTTGGCCATTGGAGTATCGCAGGGCTTGCTGGTAGAACTTGAGGGCGTAGTCCTTGACCATCCTGCGAGCGCTGAAATTGGGAACGGCGCTCTTGATGGACTCTTTCATGACCGTTATCCACTCTTGAGGAATGCCGGAATTGTCTCTGCGGTAATACAACGGCACAATTTTTTCTTCCAGAATGGTATAAAGTTCTTTCGAATCATCCAGGTCCGAATTGCGGCTGAAATCGCAGTCGAAGGCCCAGCCGTTTCGTCTGTTGTACCCCTCGATCCACCAGCCGTCGAGCACGCTCAGGTGAGGAACTCCGTTCATCGCTGCTTTCATGCCGCTGGTTCCTGAGGCCTCGAAAGGGGGAAGTGGGTTGTTCAGCCAGACATCCACGCCGTGAACCAGATATTGAGCCAGCTCCACGTCGTAGTCCTCGACGAAAGCGATGCGACCTCCGAAGGTCGGGTCCCTGGCTATATTGAAGACCTGCTGGATGAGCTGCTTACCGGAGTTGTCATTGGGGTGGGCTTTGCCGGCAAAGACTATCTGTACCGGCCTCTTGGGGTGGTTTAAAATGGCATTTAGCCGGGTCAGGTCCTGCAGGATCAGGCTTGCCCGCTTGTAGGAGGCAAACCTGCGCGCAAAGCCCAAGGTCAGCGTATTGGGGTCGAACATCACCCCTGAGGCCAGAATTATGTTGGGATCGGCCTGCTCCATCCAGCGTTCCCTGGCTCTCTCCTGCATGACCGCGATCATTATCATCTTCAGCAACCGGTGTGCCCTCCACAGCTCCTCTGCTGGAAGGTCGTCCATCAGCTCCCAGATCGAAGGATTATCGTGATCTGCCAGCCAGTTCGGCCCTAAGTACCGGTTGAAGAGGGATCCGATGCGAGAATCGGTCCAGGTGGGAACGTGAACCCCGTTGGTGATGTAGTCGATGGCAGTTCGATCTCCCGGGTCATCCTGCCACAGGTGGTGCCACATCGCCGCCGCCACTTCGCCGTGCCTTTTGGAAACAGCATTGCAGTAAGACGACATCCTCAGGGCGAGGACGGTCATGTTGAAGCCGGCATCAGGACTTGCGGGATCTATTCCCAGCCGGAAGAATCTATCGCGCTCGATCTCAAGTAGGGGGATGTAAGAGCCGAAATACTTCTCCATCAGGGCGAAGGGATAGACATCATGGCCGGCTGGAACGGGGGTATGGGTGGTGAAAATGGTGGTCGAACGCACCTGCTCCGCAGCTTCGCGGAAGCTGAGGCCCCGTTCGACTTTTTCCCGAATTCTCTCCAGTATGGCAAAGGCAGAGTGACCTTCGTTCAGGTGAAGGATGGAGTGCTTAATGCCCAATGCACGCAGGATCTGAGTCCCGCCGATTCCCAGGATGATCTCCTGGATCAGGCGCTGCTCAGGGTCGCCGATGTAGAGACGCGCTGACATTCCCCGGTTCCAGGGAAAGTTGTCCTCGATGTCCGTGTCTATGAGGTAGAGAGGCACCCTGCCGATCTGTGCCTTCCAGACCTCGAAGTAAATGGGAAGCTCGATGATCGGCACCTTGATGGTCAAGGGCTGTCCGTTTTCGTCAAGAACCCGGCTTATGGGAGCATGCTTTCGGTCCAGGATCTCGCTCTCGTTCATCTGCCAGCCGTCTGATGCGACCTTCTGGTGCAGGTATCCTTCAGGGTACATGAAGCCTATCCCCACCAGGGGAACGCCCAAATCGCTACACTCCTTGAGGAAATCACCCGCCAGGAAGCCCAGGCCCCCGGCGTAAAAGGGCAGGGAATGGTACAGGCCGTATTCCGCAGAGAAGTAGGCGATGCCGTATTTGCCGGGATCGGCGACCTTGGAATAAAACCAGCTTCCATAGGCGTTCATCTCGGCGTCAAAGCGGGCCATGACCGCATCGAACCTCCGCAAGAAGCGCGGGTCACGTGACGCCGCCTCCAGGACAGATGCGTCCAGATCGTGGAGCAGCTTTACCGGATTTTGGGCCCTGAACTCGGCACCGTTTCCACCGAGCATGTGGAAGAGAGCCTTGGCCTCGGGATGCCAGCTCCACCACAGGTTGAAGGCCAGTTCTTCCAGGCGTGATATCCTGCTGGGGAGGCCCGGAAATTGGTCTTTATATAACTCCATCTGATCTTTTGCCCTCCTCTCCAGCCGCAGGAACAATGCCATGCTGGCAAGAAGTATAAGAAGCATTCCCGTCCAGAGGGCAATTCAGGCGAATTCGATTGATGGCGGCGATATCTCAGGCCGCTTCGCAAAACTTGAGACCTCTGGGATTCTCGAGCTGCCAGACGTGTTTGGCTATTTCTTGGGATCCTGGTGGCCGATCTGCCTCTGGATCTCGCGTAGAGTCTCCAGCATCTCCTGGCCTTTTGAGGTTAGGGTGTACTGGGGAACCGCTCCCGGCTCAACGGACAGCAGTCCGTTCTCAACCATCTGATGGAGAAAGGAGTTTACATTTCTGGAATTGAGGTTGGCACTGCGCAGAATATGGGTCTTGCTGCATTTTTTCCGGCAAATTATAAGTATCTGGGCAACAATCTCCTCTTTGCTTCTCTTTTCTGCCATGAGTTCTCCTCTCAAAAAATGAGATTTGAAGATAATATTTCGATAGAGCTATACCTGGAAAAGAATAAGCTTGAATGGCATTTAACCTTTTTCATAAATTTCCTGAGACGCCACTAGCACGACGAAGATGCGGGAGTCGCTTCCTGCCACCGCCAATTAATGGACCACTTAATTTGCACCGGGTGTACCCAGATTTCAGGGCCAAACGGAAAAGGCCTTATGATAACCTCTCTGGAAATTATACATGCCCTCTAATATGTGCCATGCCTTCTCACATATGCAGTCCAATTGGGAGAATAGACAGAAGAATGATAAATAGGCCAGACGGCAGATGAGCATCCTCCCCTAATGCAAGGCTGCCATCTGGTCTGGGCCTAGATGGAGGGGCCGAGGTAATGATAATACTCTATGCATATAAAACTATCTATTAGTATGAATTAGTAAGTTAGCCTCTGAGTGCCTGACATGTGAAACATAATCTGCAAGCGCATAGCCGTATTTTAACATCCGCCATCCTGTGCCCTCCGGGATATGCTGAACAGTCGCGACAAATATCCAGGAGAGCGATCCATGCAAAAGATCGGATAGTACAGGCCCGGCGCCTGTCCGGCCGCAGGCGCTGCCAGGGCCGCAGGGAAGCGGCACTTATTGCGAAATGAAGAGGCACAACCGGCACGTTCGGGCAATCACCATCCGGGTGCCGGCTTCCTCCGGCAGCATCCAGCGAGAGTTCTGATGATCATTCCTGGCATGATCGATCCTGGTGTTCTTTCCAGATAATCATTTCAACAATTGGAAAGCAACCGTCATTATCATTTTATATTACTCTTACCGGAATATTTAATAACAAAAATGATAGACATGAAATTCAGTCGTACTATTTCACGGAAAAGAGGGATTGATGTGAGGAGATCTAATGTATTTGCCTTAATGCTGCTGATAATGATGTTCAGCTGCGCGGCATCAGGCGCCGAGTACCCCTTAACCTTAACCGACGGAGCCGAACGGGAGATCACTCTGGAAGAGCCCATCGATGGGATAATAGTGATGAACGGAGACGCCCTTGAGGCTGTGGCCATGCTGGGCTCTGCCAACAAGATCGTGGGAATGTCGAACACGGCTATCCGGAAGAGCTATCTAGCACCGGATGCCAGGACGGACCAGAGCGTGGGGAAATGGAACGAGCCCGACCTCGAGAAGATCGGAGAGCTGGCCCAGGACTACCAGAACATCGTGCTCATAACCTACAGCTATCCTGACAAGCCCTATGGAGCGGCAGCATTTGCCGAGAAGCTTGATCCCTTCCCCAATGTAACTGTGGTAGGCCTGGACTTCTTCAAGCCCGAAACCATGATCTCGGATATCGAGTCCCTGGGAATGATCCTGGAGAGGGAGGATGCTAGCCGGGATTTCATCGACTGGTATGAGGAGAAAGTCTCCCAGGTGGAAGGCAAAGTTCAAGGACTGTCCAAGCCGAAAGTGTACGTAGAATGGAATCTGAAAGGCGATCTTTCCACCCTGGGCAACGGTTCCGGCTTTGATGGTGTGCTGCAGCAGGCCAGCGGAGAAAATATTGCCAGAAGCATAGAAGGAGAGTACCCCAAGGTCGACTGGGAGTGGGTGATCTCGCAGGAGCCGGAGGTCGTAATCAAGCGGCAAACCCAGCCCAGCGATAAGAATGAGATGGGGTGGGAAGAAACGCCCTCTCAGGATACGATCGCATTGGATGCCGTGAGATCCGAGATCCTGGAGAGAACCGGCGCTGCGGCCATTCCTGCTGTAAGTTCCGATAGAGTTTACCTGATCGACTGGGATATCATGAACGGCCTGGACCAGGTGGTGGGCCTCACCTATCTCGCCAAATTGCTCCACCCGGAAGCGGACCTGGATCCCCGGGAAGTTCACCAGGAGTACCTGCAGAGGCTGGGCCTGAACTACCCAGAGGGTAAGATCTTCGTATATCCTGGATTGAGCTGAAGATCGTTCTCCATCTTCTTTTTGATCCGGGAGAATTCGCTGCCAGGATATCTCGCTGATTGGATATCTCGATAGAATCCGGCTAGAATCAGACGTTTAATGATTCAGGCACTTAAAAGTCTATCCCAGATAATAATATGAAATAATAATACTCTTACCATAATGCTTATCAATGTTGACATAAATCCGACCATTGACCGGGAAGGGACGTGATTGTGAGATGCACTCGCAGCAGTACGAGAGAGAGATAGATCTCAAGGCCAGATATCAGAAGTTCGTCGGCAGAAAGGCACTTTTCCTGCTGTTGCTCGTGCTGGGCATAGTGCTGCTTTCCGGCGTAGCTGCCACCCTGGGGTCAGCCGATATCAGCGTCCGCGAGGTCTACTCCGCCATACTGGCCCGGTTCTTTCCCTCATACTTTCAGACCACCTGGTTTTCGGATACCATAGTTTGGGGCTTGCGGCTGCACCGCATCCTCCTGGCAATTGTAGGCGGAATGGGACTGGCCATCGCCGGATCGGTCATGCAGGGCATCCTGAAGAATCCGCTGGCCAGCCCCTTCACCCTGGGAATCGCCTCTGCCGCCAGCTTCGGGGCGGCTCTGGCCATAATCCTCGGAGCCGGCTTTGCCGGTGGGCAGTACCTGATCATCGGCAACGCATTCATCTTCACGCTTCTGGCCTCAGCTGCGGTCTATGCCCTGGCCAGCTACAAGGGCATAACCTCGGAGACCATGATCCTGGCCGGAATCGCCATCATGTACCTGTTCTCGGCCATGACCTCATTCCTGCAGTATGTCGGCAAATCAGAGCAGGTTCAGGAGGTGGTTTTCTGGATGATGGGCTCGCTTGGTAGATCTTCCTGGGACAAAGTCTGGATCGTAACCGCGTTATCGCGGCCTGTTTTCCCTATCTTCTGATCCGCTCGTGGGATATCAATGCCATGGGAGCTGGCGATGAGACGGCCAAGAGCCTGGGCGTGAACGTGGAGAGGACACGGGTGGTCAGCATGATGCTGGCCTCTCTGATAACCGCCTCTGTGATCTGCTTTACCGGCACCATCGGCTTCATCGGCCTCGTAGCCCCCCACATAACCCGCATGGCCATCGGAGGCGACCATCGATATCTTCTGCCGGCATCAGCTCTGGTGGGTGGGCTTCTGCTCCTGGCAGCGGACACTGTAGCGCGCACCATCCTGTCGCCGGTCATCTTGCCGGTGGGAATAATGACCGCGTTTCTGGGAGTGCCGTTCTTCCTGTATCTGTTCTTGAGGCGCAAGAAGGAGTTTTGGTAGATTACGACAAGTCCGCTTCTCTATAGTCCGTCTCTATAGTTTCGCATCCGATAGTCCTCATTCACAGTTCTTCCTCACAGTCCTTCTCCGCCCAAGGCCCCAGGAATTTTGAGAGACCGGAGAAATTATTCGGCCTTCATATTCCCTTCGAAATATGCAGGTGGCAGTAACTGTCTTCAGTTTTAAAAAAATTATTATTCTATTAAGAGCCAATAATAGATGAGAATCCAATGAGTTAATTGCAGGGACGTGGGTAGCGTGAAAGAGAAACATCTTCTGATCCTTGGCGTATGGCTTCTATTCTCAATTGCAGGAGTGGCGGATTGCGGACAGCCCTCGGAGGCATCTGTTGAGATCTTGAGATTCACCTTTCAGCCGTCTTCCATAACAGTTTCCGCCGGAACTACGATTATATGGACCAACCTCGATCCGGTCGTGCACACGGTGACGGCTGATGACGGATCGTTTGATTCCGGAAGCATCGCCAGCAACGACGGCCGGTTCGAGAGAACTTTTGCTGAGCCTGGCAGATATCAATACCACTGCACATTTCACCCCACTATGAAGGGTGAGGTTGTGATAACCGGAACCGAATCCTCAGATCCTCCAGCCGGAGGACCCCAGGTAGGGCTGGAGCCCATGGCCTCTGGATTTGCGGCACCAATCGAATTCGTCAGCGCTCAAGACGGCACAGGACGGATGTTCCTGGTCGATCAAACCGGCCTGGTCAAGATCGTGAAGTCCGATGGAACGGTGCTGGATGAGCCTTTCTTAGATCTGAGAGACCGCATGGTCGGGCTGAACAGCGGCTATGACGAGCGCGGACTTCTGGGGCTCGCGTTTCATCCCGGCTTTTCCGAGAACGGCAGAGCCTTCGCCTTCTACAGCGCTCCACTGAGGCCCGGAGCGCCCAAAGGATGGAGCTGTACCAACCATCTCTCGGAATTCACGGTCTTCGCCGACGATCCGAACAAGGCGGACGTGAACTCCGAGAAGGTGCTCCTAGTGGTCGATAAGCCACAGCTAAACCACAACGGCGGCACCATCACCTTTGGTCCTGATGGATACCTCTATGTCCCCCTGGGAGACGGAGGCGGAGCTAACGACGCAGGAGCAGGCCATGCGGCAAGCGGAAACGGCCAGGACACCGGCTCAATTCTCGGCAAGATCTTGAGAATCGACGTGGACAACGTCAGCCGGGACAAGCCTTACGGAATTCCCGCGGACAATCCCTTCGTGGGCCAGGAGGGCGTGCTCCCGGAGATCTATGCTTTGGGGTTCAGGAATCCCTGGAGAATTACATTTGATACCAAGGGAGACCGCAGCCTCTTCGTCTCGGATGCAGGTCAGAATCTGTGGGAGGAGGTGGATCAGGTCGCTAAAGGCGGCAACTACGGCTGGAATATTCGCGAGGGAACACACTGTTTCGATCCCGGGAATCCCAATGAATCCCCCCAGAGCTGCCCGGACGTCGATTCCAGAGGACTGAAGCTTTCTGATCCCGTCATCGAGTACGGGCATGACCGGGGCTCGGTAGTCGTTGGCGGATACATGTACCGGGGAAAGGCGCTTCCGGAATTTGCCGGGAAGTATATTTTTGGGGACTGGTCCAACGGCTTTTCTCGCGGGAACGGCACCCTCCTCCTGGCCACGCCGTCCTCTGAGGGATTGTGGCATTTGGAAGAGATAGGCATCGCCGGTTACGCAGGCGGCAGAGTCGGTTCTTTCATCCGTTCCTTTGGAATGGATGACCAGGGCGAGATCTACATGCTGACCTCAGATCAGGCCGGGCCGACCGGCACAACAGGTAAGATCCTTAAGCTCGTGCCTGCATGATGAACCGAAGATGCGAGTGTGATGCCCCTTTTCTCATTTTAGATATTCGATATCCTGAAGCGCTCTTGTTCCAGGATGGCACGAATCAGGGCGAAAGCTATATATTCGGCAATCGACGTAAGGATGGTTGGCAAGAGTCGAGAGACCAATTTCGTTCCCCCTCCAAAGCCTTGGACTTTTGCCCCTCCTTATCATCAAGTGCGCAATTGAGTCGGTACCGTCTTCATTAAAGAGAGTTCTCGGGAGAGAAATCACAGCGATGTATTTATATGCTGCAATGAAGAAGGGCCCCTTTGACGCTTATTCGGGCTTCAATCAAGTTATATCTACATAAGATTTATATATTATACATCTAGGATTGAGCATAACGATTTCGATATAGGAGGAATTGCCGTAGCGGAAAATGAGAAGGAAACCAGGAACTTTGCTCTGAGGGACAAAGAAGGTGCCGAGATTGGAGTATTCACCGGAAGATCACCCCGCCAGGCTGCTTTGAAGGCCGCCAATAGAGGTTACACCGATATCCAGCTCCGGGAGCGAGGAACCAAAAAAGTGCACATCTTCGAGGGAAAGAGGGTACAGGTCGATAAGCCCAAAGGAGCGCCTGCCTGGATGCCTGACAAGATCTGGAAGCCCCAAGTCAAAAAGATAGGGACCAAGAAGCTCGAGGAGCTGTAAGCTCCACTCCAAAAGCTTTTTTATAGTGCTTGCCATTTATATAACTCAAATTTTTTATCTGTAGATCAATTGATAATTACTCGTTAGATTGCGATTTTTATCAAAGCCTAATTCCTGAAGAGGGCCGATCTCAGTTCATCAGAGGCCGGTTGGCACCATTTTATGCCAGAGGCTACAAAGTCTACTATAATATTATAGAATCTAAACACTCGAAACTCAACTTCGAAAAATAGATTAATAAGAAAATCGGTACTATGAATGATGGTCATTATCAGGAGGGAGACATGGAAAGACGCAGCTATGGCCCCATCAAAACCTACCCAGGGATCGCTGTCGTTCGCCGTTTGCCCTCCGGCAAAAATGAATTTACTTTATAAGTTATTTCTTGACCCCCTATCCGATAGACCCGGCCAACATTTAGAAGAAAAATATATTGTATCTGCGAGTGAGTGGACAGTGGCACCGGATGAAAAAGCCGCTATTGAGCACTCCTTTTCCGACTGCCATTTTGCTGCTGGCGGCGACAAACCCGGAACAGAGGATCGCTTGCTGCAACTGATGCTCTGCAAAACAGAAGGCCTGTGCAGAAGAGAGGGACCTTTCGGCTCTAAAAGGCCAATCGAAATCGCTTATTCAGCAGATTCTGCCGCTGAATTTGGGCTCTGGCAGGCTCAGGAGCGGCCGTCATGAACCAGGGCTCATGGACTAAGCCAGGATCTGGAACCAGGACTGCAAAAGGACCCCGGAGGTCAAAGATGTATTCCCCAGCGGTGCTGTTGCTATTGCTATTGATCCTGCCGGCTGCGCTCTCCGCAGAGATTGATCAAAAACAGGTGATCTCGGGAAAGACCTATATCTTTCAGACCGACAGCCCTGCTGAGGGAACCACCTATATCTATCTGTGGACGGCATCTGCGGGATCCCCCCTGATCTCCGATGAGGCGTCCTTCCGATGGACCGCCCCGACAGTTGCCAGGCCGGCTCAGGTCTCCCTCGAACTGCTGGCCAAAGACGAGCAGAGCGGCTGCACGAACTATAGCTCTATACTACTGACGGTCAATCCCCCGGAGCTGCATAATGACCTGACGCCCATTTTGGAATGCGTTAACGATCTGGGCAATGGAGAGTATTTGGCGGTTTTCGGCTACCTGAACGAGAACCAATCGACTTTGGCGGTCCCGGTGGGAGAAGAAAATCGAATCCTTCCCGACCCGGCTGATCGGGGACAGCCGGCCAATTTCCTTCCGGGCAGACACAGATCTGCCTTCCAGATTCAGTTTCATGAGCGGCTGGAATGGATTTTGGGGTCGAGATCCGCCCTGGCCTTGCCGGACTCGCCGCGCTGCTCCTTTTCCATCTCGGGAAGAAAATTCAACGACCTGAATGCCAACGGCATCGACAACGATGAGCCGGGATTGGAGGGCTGGAGAATCCAGCTGAAGACGCCTCACGACGGCACCAAAACCTCATCAACCGACCGCGAAGGAAACTTCAGTTTTGGCGGCCTGGCTCCGGGAAATTACGAACTGACCGAGGTCGTGCAGGAGGGATGGACTCAGAGCTTTCCATCCTCCGGAGGGTACTCCCTTGAGATCATCGATAAGAGCATAGAAGGTCCTGATTTTGGAAACTTCGGCCAGCCGAAGATCAGCCTTGACAAGAGCTGCATTTACACCCCGCCGGTGAAAATAGGAGATATCGTAACCTACACCTACAACGTGACCAACAGCGGAAAGCAGCCTCTGAAAAATATAAACCTGAATGATACCCAAAATTGGGGGACGAGCTGTGTTCCCATTCTGACTGGAGAAGATGATGGAAACGGCCTTCTCGATCCGGGAGAGTCCTGGGTGTACCTGTGCCGCTATACTATTCCGGAACATGAAGATGAACCGCGCCTCTCTGTCATGGCGGCAAACAGAGCCACTAAGATGGCCGCTACTCTGAACAGGCTCCAGGAGATGAGAGTCCGCCTGGAGATGAAGCTTCAGCCCATGATCACGCTCATGAAGCGGTTCGACCAATCCCGGGCCCTGAAGAGCACAATCAACGTGACCATCGACAACGCCACCTTTACCTGCTACAATTATACCAATCCGGTTACTGAAGAAAGCCTGAATGAGACGATCAATGCCCAAGGAAACCTGGCATTCATCGAATACAAAGACCCGACCACCGATGAAGTGCTTCTGGTCGAGTACGGTGCAGGCGGCACGATCGTCTCTCAGTCCTATTATTCCTCCCGCGATCGGGAGTATCTGAAGATTAAGTACGATACCCCCTCCAGAGGGCTCAACCTTTACACGGTGATAGATCGCCGAACGGGAGACTCTTTGATTCTGATATTAGATGCCTCTGGAAACGTAATCAGTAAGCAGTACCAAATAGTTCCGGGAGAGAAGAGACTGGAAGAAAAGCTCCAGCTCAAGAACCTGGCGATCGTTACCGCTGAGGCGATGGACGGCCAAATTGTATCCGATTCCGACAGTTTCACTTTAGATATCTTAAGGCCGCCACCAGTACTGGTCATCTCGAAAACGGCCGAACCCTCCCCGGTGATATCGGGAGAGCTTCTCAACTACACAATAAGGTATGAAAATGCCGGAAATGAGGACGCCCACGAAGTTCTGGTAAGAGAGAACTACGACCGCAATTTGAGCTTCGTATCATCCGTGCCTTCACCCGACGCCGGGACGGAGGACTGCTGGAGCGTTGGCACCCTTAGACGGGGAGAGTCCGGCGTCATCAGAATACTGGTTCGAACGTCATCCTCGCTTGTTCCCGGAGAGCGTATTCAAAACCGGGCCGAGGTAGTATGTCTGGAGGGAGCAAACGCCAGCACTGCCATAAATACCACAATTGCCGGCGCACTCTTAAACGTCACCAAAACCGCGAGCCGGGAACTGGTCTCGCCTAACCAGCTCTTCAACTATACCATAACCGTTCGCAACGAGGGATCAATCACCGCGACCCAGGTAAATATAAGCGACTATCTGGATAAACACGTGGAATACCAGTCCTCCACGCCTCTTCCGGCTTACCCGCCATCTCCATCCCCGTCGTGCAGACATCTGCGCTGGATGCTAGGCGATCTGCAGCCGGGAGCCCTGGCCAGCATAGAGATGGAGGTGGAGGTCAGGGGCGATGAGGCTTTTTCGGGCAATGCCACCACCATCACCAACACTTATCGAGCCGACTGCCAGGAAGCGCCGGGATTAAACCGGACGCTTGAGACCCTGGTGGTCAGATCGCTTTGGATACTGAAGAGCGCCAACAGGAGCGTGGCCTGGCCGGGCACGAACATCACCTACACCATTCGCTATGGAAATGAGGAAACCGATCTGACGGCAACGGATGTAACTGTCGCCGACGTGCTCCCGGAAGTCGAACTGCTGAGCGCCATCCCGGGCCCCGATTCGGTTCAGAACAACGTTCTGAGATGGCATATCGGCAATCTAAGCTCAAATCAGGAGGGAGAGATCAAGCTGACGGTCCACATACCAAAGAAACCAGATATCCTATTCGACGAGAGATCTTCTATATACGGTCAGGGCTACGCGCAGGCCAAGAAGAGGCTATCTACGTCCCTGGAACATCCGCCGCTCATCAATAAAGCGAACATTACCGGCAACTACAGCAAAGGCGACACCGTTCTGGTCTACAAAGCCTCGAGCTGCTCCAAAGTGGTAGTCGCCGGAGGCGGAACGGAGATTGAGACCTCCCTTCACGGCAGCGGGTATTACCGGGAAGATGAGACGGCACGTCTGCGAACGGAGAACAAAAGCGTAAAGCTTGATCGAGACCTCTTTGCCAGCTACCAGAAGACCAGCTTTGATCTTCCGGCAGGAAGAAGCATCGAGCAGAACTCTCTCTGGTCCGACTTGACTACGGCCCACAACTGGCTCAACGACGGGAAGTTGCAGGAGAATTACCTGTATGCACGCACCCTGGAGAAGAACAGCTCGCTCTTTTTGGATATGAACCAAACCGTGCTCAATACTGAGTCCAGCATGAACGACGGCCTGGCGTCCATCAGCTATACCGAAGGAGATCCCAGGCACACACGCGTGGATATTCAGGAGAATTACCAGGGGAGCTTCAGGATCAAGGAATCCATCGATTCATACGGAGAGAGCCTCGAATACACAAAATCCGTTCGCGGGCAGGGATTCGTAGATTCGGATAAGAGATTGAAGGCCTGCCAGAGGTCCTTCGAGCACGGCAGCGGATACTATAGATCGGATGAGATAGCCCAGCTCTCTTCCTGGAACAAGGACCTGAACCTGGCATACGCCGCCACCAATGGGAGCGTGGGCAGTGTGAACCTCAGCCGTTCGTCACTGTGGAAAGAAGGCATGTCCACCAAAGACCCAAAACTCGGGACCCTGATGGAGGAGGAGATCGGATATGCAACAGAGATCCACAAGGAAACGGAGATGGGTCCGTCATATCTTTCCATTCTGGGCGGGTTCAACGGCACCATGGACCTGAAAGCCACTCTCGAGCCGGAGAGGGGACAACCAGTCTCACTGCTCGAAGAGCGGCTGGCAGGAAGCTATCAGATGGATACTGCCATCGCCTTTTATAGAAATCCCAAGCACCTGTATGCGCACCTCAGCATAAGCAAAGAGGCGAGGAGGGAAGCTGGAAATATCATGCTGTTCTTGATAAACGTAACCAACGACGGCAACAGACGGCTTTCAGGGATCAACGTAACCGACAGGCTGCCCTATGGCATGACGTTTTTCAATTCCAGCATCAGGCCGACGGTCAGGGGACAGAACATAAGCTGGAACATCATGTCGCTGGACGTCAGCAGGACACTGACCATAAAATTGAGGGTCACGGTAAACGAGACGGCCAGGAGATATGTGAATCTGGTCAACGTCACCGCTCTTAACAAAGAGGAGGTGCTGAGCGCTGCCAATTCCACCAGCCTGATTCCTGCTGAATTTATCTGCTGTCAGCAGGATATGGTCCGCCCTGGAGCCCTGGGATATTCCAATGCCACTGAGAAGAACTGGACCGAGCCGGGTTGGGGTCTCTGGAGGCCGGCAGGATGCTTTAACGTCTCGGCCGGAGAGTTCGAGGACTGCTACAAAGCTATCGACGACTATTATCGCCAGCTTGACGAGAATTGGACCTGCAGCGATCTGCCCTGAGGGGCTATTTCCAATCGAGGGCACCAGGGTTTGGCCAAGGGGAAAAGACAGCGACGGCCCTGGCCCAGTCTCGGAAAAAATTGTGGGATGCCAGAAAACCCCCGGGTTCCATCCGGCCCGGCCACGGACGGCCTGAATTTCAGGCGAAGGGCTTCTCCTCAGCTACAAAGGACCCGGGCTTTTGCCGAGTCCGTGGTCTTTTTAAAATGAGGCTCTCCCGGACCGGCGCGGGTTCAAAAGTCCATGTGAAGCTGATTAAAAAAAGCGCTGATTCCTTTCCCAAAAGATTGAGGACCGGGCCCGATCATCGAGGTCCGGCAATCGATATCGCGGCAAGGTCCTGTCTTAAGTTCTCAGACATCCCGGCGCCACGAAGATCAGCTTTGGCCAGCGAATAAAGCGTGAACTGATCGTAGCTTATCTTCTCCAGGCGGGCATCGCACAGGTTCGCGCCGGTCAGCTCCACCTGAACCAGATTGGCGCCGCGCAGATCGGCCTTTTCCAGGTTGGCATTGGTCAGGAAGACGGTGTACATATTCAGGCCTTTCAAAGAGCCTCCGGAGAGGTCGATCCCCCTCATATCCATCTGACGCAGATCGATCCGTTCCATCTTGACCCGTGAGAGGTTGGCCCCGGTCAGCCGGACGGAGTTCAGGTTGCAGTCAGATAGATCGGCATCTGACAGATCGGCCCGGGTCAAGTCAGCATAAGAAAGATCTGCACCAATCATAACGGCCGCTCGAAGATCGCACTCGGTAAGATCGGCATAGGCCAGATTAGCCCGGCTGAGCCTGGCTTCCCGGAGAATTGACCTCATGAGGTAAGCTCTGGTAAAATCGGCTTCGGTCAGATCTGCCCGGCTGAGATTGGCACTGTATAGTTCCGCTCGTGAGAGCTGGCCGGAGGTTAGATAGGCATCGCTGAGGTCGGCCCAGCTGACATGAGCACCTATGAGATTGGCCCTTGCAAGATACATGTCCCGAAGATCGGCCCCTGACAGATCGGCTCGAAAGAGCCTGGCACCGGTCAAATCTGCCCCTATCAAGTCGCAATCAGACAAATCCGCATCTGTAAGATCGGATCCGACCATACGGGCATTCGCAAGATCCGCCCCGGACATCTGAGCTGCATTGAGAACGGCCTCCGTTAAATCGGCTGCACAGAGATTGGCATCAGACAGCACAGCTCCGGTCAGGTCGGCCTGGCTCAGATTGGCCGATGAGAGATCGGCCTTATCGAACCAGGCAGATCTCAGTCGGCAGCCGCTGAGGTTTGTCTCCGTCAGATTGCTCTCTCTGAAATCAGATTGATTGAGGCTGCGAGAGCTAAGATTGCTGCCTGCAAGATCCATATGGCTGAGATTAGCTCGATTCACCAAAGAATCGGCAGACAGATCATCCGTTTCAACAGCTGAAACGCAATTTGCCAGAACGAGCAGGCCTATCAATATTCCGGGATCAAATCTCATTTCTGTCCAACCATTCCCATATGTCTCTGTACTTTTAATATCAACCTCAAAAGCATCTTTGATGAGCAAATCCAGAGGATCACTATATTTCATCTGTTCATTTATGTTATAAAACTTATGCACAATTGGAGCCGAATAGCTAGACAGGAAAAATTTAATAGTCCACAGGACCCTAGACAAATATAAATTGCATACGGTGATTCAGCTATGGACCAGGAGAAGGGAAGAACTTACTGTCACTTAATTCCAGCAATAGCGTTGACTTTGTCCTTAATTTTAGTGATAGGTCAATCGACAACTTTCACCGTAGCGGCTGGAGATAAAATCCAGAAAGCCATTGATATGGCGACCTCAGGAGATTTAATTTTAGTGGAAAGTGGAACATATTTTGAGAACCTGAACTTAACTAAAAATATAACATTGATCGGCAGGGATACGGGAAACGGCCTGCCGGTGATCGACGCCTTGGGGCTTGGAAGCGCCATAACCTTGTCAGCCCCCGGAATCGTCCTGGACGGATTCTGTGCCCAGAATGCGGCCGGGCAGGAACAGGCCGGAATTAAAATCACGTCCGATAACAACACCGTCGTCAACAATACCGCCAGGCAGAGTCATGAGATGGGCATGTATCTGAAGGATGCCAATAACAACCTGCTGGCCAGTAACCTGGCCGTGGATAACCTCTTCGGCCTCTCACTGTCCAATTCCGCCGGAAATGTACTGCAAAATAACCGAATGATTGGCAACGAACAGAATTTTCTGGTCTCATCAAGAGGCAGCTGCAATCAAATAGATGACACAAATCTGGTGGACGGAAAGCCCATCTATTTTCTGATGAACAAATCCGACATAACCATAGATGCCTTATCCCCTGCAGGGGACATCTACTGCGTAAACTGCCGCAACATCACCGTGAAGGACCAGGAACTTGCGGATAACTGGGCAGCCATATATCTTTACAATACTTCATTTTCGAACATAATAGGCAACCGTTTGCGGGGAAACATATTTGGAATATATCTCCTGAACAGCTGCAACAACACCATCATCCAGAATCGCGCCTCTGAGAATGTGTACGGCATTTACATGAGCACCGAGTCCTTCAACAATACCGTTTTCAACAATACGGTTACCAAGAATGAATTCGGGGTGTTCGTCATATCAGACTCAGGTTCGGACCAGAAAAACCGAATTTATGGCAACAATCTGAATAATAATGCTAGGAACACCTTTTACCGAAATGCTTCCGGGGCAGAGAGGCGGTACTGAGATACAGCCTCTCCCGCAAAAGATGATGGGGGCGATCGGGCAGATCTATGGACCCCGATCGACTTTCATGGTCCGGAACCTCCGCAAAGACGGAAAAACGCCGATGGAGGCATGGAGCCCGGCATTCACGCTGGGGGTTCTGGCCTGGACGAAAGAGCCCTGAGATCCTCCTTCAAATTTTCCGATAAAAGGGCCCCATCCAGTTTGGCTTCGGCCAGAGAGTAGAGGGTAAACTGATCGTACTTGACATTTTTCAGATTTGCGGCGCTGAGGTTCGCTCCGGACAGCTCCACCTGAGTGAAAGTAGCACCGCTCAGATCAGCGCCGGATAAGTCGGCATTGGTCAAAAATACGGTGTCTAAATTCGCGTTTTCCATGTCAGCCCCTCTCAAGTTAACCCCCCTCAAGTCTATGCGGTGCAGGTCGACCCGGTCAAGCCTGGCATCCTCTAAAACCGCGCCAACCAGCCGGACGGAGTTCAGGTCCGCGCCGGATAGATCGGCATCGGTCAGATCGGCCCTGGTCAGGTCGGCATAGGGCATCCTGGTTCCGACCAGACTGGCTCCTGCAAGCCTCGCTTCAGTTAGATCCGCATAGGCCAAACTGGCAGAGTCTATATTCGCCCCGGTCAAATTGGCCCTCATCATGTAAGCCCTGGTAAAGTCGGCATCCCGCAGATCACAACCGCTCAGGTCGGTGCTGTAAAGCTCTGCGCGAGAAAGCTGGGCTCGACTCATAAAAGCCGAGCTGAGATCGGCCCAGCTCAGATGCGACCCGATCATATTGGCGTTAAATAGATACATCCCTCTCAGATTTGCGCCGCTGAGATCTGAACGGAAGAGCCTGGCATCGCTTAAATCTGCGCCAGATAGATCTGAATCAGAAAGATCGGCATCGGTCAGATCGGCCTTCTGGAGCCTGGCTCCGCCAAGATCGGCTCCCGAGAGCTGGCTTCCTTTGAGGTTGCATCCGGTCAAATCAGCGTTTTTCAGATCTGCATCCTCCAGCACGGCTCCGCCCAGATCGGAGCCGGACAGATCTGCTGCCTCAAGATGGGCACCGCTCAGCCAGCTCGACCTGAGCCAGCAGTTTCTCAGTTCCGATCCGTTCAGGTTGGCATTTCTCATGTCCGATTGGTTCATGGATAGTCCGGAAAGATTCAAGCCGGACATATCTTGAGAGCGCATATCCGCGCGGTCAGCAGCCAGGAAATCGAACTCCGGTAGCAACTGGCCGGCTGCACAACAGGCCAGCAATAACAGACATATTGCAGGCTTCAAAGCATGTGACATAATCGTTCTCTCCTTTCAGCCCACCATCTACCTTCATCACAGGCCTCGCGTTCCTCAACTAAACAGCTCAACCTGCGTTCCATTTTGGGTTCACCGAATCCAGATATTTAAAGTCCGCAAAGGCATAGGGAGCCCGATAGTATGAATCGTCATCCGCCATCACACCATAGTAGCTGTCTACGGCCAACCAGGTATCG
Organism: Methanotrichaceae archaeon; assembly: GCA_013178225.1. Classification (GTDB taxonomy): domain Archaea; phylum Halobacteriota; class Methanosarcinia; order Methanotrichales; family Methanotrichaceae; genus JABLXE01. Next base: position 125,714 of record JABLXE010000006.1, on the reverse strand, counting down.
GTATGGTCGTCTTCCAGCACAATCCAGAGATGACCTTGAGAGTCGAATCCGCTGGGATCGTACATGTAATTCACATCGTATCCAAAGCTTTTGTAAGTGTTTTCCAGCTGCTGAGACCCATCGTAGCACATTCCCAGCGGAGCCACGGGAAAGATTACGTATCTGCTGGCGGTCTTTATAAAACCGGCATTGCCGGTCCTGTCGCGCCTCACATCAACTTGAACTGCATCCGAAGATATGACCTTCACCGGCCCGGCCTTCTCGGCCGGAGGCGTCATCCACAAATCGGCCAGCCTTTCAGCGCCGCCGTTGGGCGTGAGATAGACTTCCGATCCGTCAGAGATCTCAACTGTGACGTAAGATTTCCCGGGTAACGCATCGTAGCCGTGGGTGACCAGGAAGAAGGCCAGGTCCTTGACCGTGATGCCGATATCTTCATAGCTGGACAGCAGCAGCCACAGATCGTTGACTTCTGTAGCTACCGAGGAAGAACAGATCAAAATTACGATGGCAGGAAGAAGCGAATACCTCATCTGCCCAGCATCCCCGAGATATAAAGCATTTACTCCCGAGATTATTTGTGTATGTTATCTATAATAGGCTTATGCCCCGTAAAAAGGAACCAGCCAGAAAAAAGACTCTTTAAAAGAGCATCCGCTACCGGCCTAAAAATTAGGCGTCTTTCTGTCCGCTCAGAACAGTGCGGTCAGGGCGTAGAGCGGCAGCATGAATGTGATCAGAAACCCGACTACCATCAAGACAATCGCTACTGCATTATCTCCCATTTTTTTATCCTCCACCTACATCATCAGATGCCTAGTGCTTGGATGAAGTGGTATTAATTACTATCGGACCCGACCACCGAAAAAGCCAATAGCTTTAATAATCTTCGGACTCCAAATTTCTTTGTGCGATCCATTCAGAAGAGCGGAACCAAGGGAGAGAGAGGAAAACTCGACCGGAGCCGGGCCATGGGTGCCAGGTATATGCTTCTCCGGCCGGCAGGGTATCCCTTAAAGAGCCTGTTCCAGGAGTATCCGGTGGTGGCAGAGCCCAGGCTCTTTGAGCTGTATGCCCGTGAACAGTGGTACGGTGAGAATGTAAGACCCGGGAGCTATCTCTTCGATCGCAGACTTTATCCAGATTTTGCCTTCAAAGTGGTAAAAGTCTATCCGCGCTTTTCCGTGGTGGGCTCTGAGACAGTAATCGAGGTCGAAAAGAAGACGGAGCCTGCGAAGGTCGAATACAACGTCAGGTTCGATGACGTCATCGGCCAGGAGACAGCCAAACGAAAGGTTAAGATCGTAGAGAAATTCCTGGCTGAGCCGGAAAAGTTCGGCCGGTGGGCCCCCAGAAACGTGCTCTTTTATGGTGTATCCGGCACAGGAAAGACCATGATTGCCAAAGCCCTGGCCACAGAAGCCGGCGTTCCCATGCTGCCGGTAAAGGCCACGTCGCTCATAGGGGAATTCGTGGGCGAAGGGGCTCGCCAGATTCACAGCCTCTACGAAAAGGCCGAGCAGATTGCGCCCTGCATCATATTCATCGACGAGCTGGACGCGATCGCCCTCGACCGGCGCTATCAGGACCTTCGAGGAGATGTCTCTGAGATCGTGAATTCGCTCCTGACCGAGATGGACGGCATTCAGAACCGAGAGGGCGTCTGCACCATTGCCGCCACCAACAAGATAGAGTTCATCGACAGCTCCATACGCTCCCGGTTTGAAGAAGAGATAGAGTTCAAGCTGCCAAGCCTTGAGGAGCGGCTGCAAATCCTGGAGTTCAACTCTCGAACTCTGCCCCAGGAGATGAAGGACGTAAATCTGCATGAGATCGCCAGGGCCACGGAAGGATTTTCCGGAAGAGACCTGGTGGAAAAAGTGCTCAAAGCCGCCCTTCACCACGCCATTATGGACGGATGCGGCATTTCTCAGGGGCATCTGGAGGAGAAGGTCTCCAAAGCACGGAAGGACTACCGGGAGCCTCCCAAAGAGATGTTCTCCTGAAATTTACGGGACCCTGCAGCCACGGGGCTTACTAGAAGCTATTTCTGGGCTAAGGGGATGCCCTTTTTAATACCTTCAGCACTAGGGTTAGGTGGACTAATATGTGGCAGGAAATTCTCAATAAATTCAAGAGGTTCCCGGCCCAGGAAAAGGTCATAAGACTCATCCTGCAGAGAGGGTTTCAGATCAGCGATCGCGGCAGGGTGGTCTCGGGCTCAATCGAGATACCTCATGCCCAGATCGCCAAAGAGCTGGATGTAGATCGAAGAGTGGTGGATACCACCGCCCAGGCCATTCGCGAAGACCAGACCCTGTGGAAGGTCTTCCGGAATATTCATTCCATGACCTTTTTAGGGGATGTCGCGCCGGTGCTGGGGCTGGGGGTAATAGAGATCACGCCGGTTAATGCCGCCAAGACGGGACTGCTGGGCAGCGTGGCCAGCGCCGTCGCCAGGTACGGCCTCTCCATCCGCCAGGCAGTGTCTGACGATCCTTATTTCGTGGAAGACCCGAAGCTCACCATCATCACCGAAGGCAAAATTCCCGGAGACCTGGTCCGGCTTCTGACGGAGATGGAGGGCGTGAAAAGGGTGACCGTTTACTAAAGAAGCTCTACTTTTTTCGCAGCAGCCCGGAGCGACCGTTTTCGGATAGCGAAAAGCCGATCGCCTCCAGGAAAGCCCGGCTTTCGCCGTGGCCGTGAATCAGGATCTCTGGCAGGTCTGACGGCTCATCGATGTCACAGCCTGCCCTGAACGATTCATAGATTCCTGTCGCCAGGCCCAGCTTCCGGGCAGAATCGAGATGTTTGAGATAGCTCAGGCCCTGGTAGCAGGTTCTGAACCTGGGGCTTCGAACCAGTATCATGTTGGTCCCGCCTCCACGGCCGGGAGAGAAGACCACCTCGCCGGCCACCTGAAGAAAAGCGGATACTTCGCGTCTCGTCAGGAGGGCCAGGTCGGCCATGACTATCAGCAGATCCTCTGGCCATCCACAGTTCTGCCAGTCCTCGATAAGCTCGTTCAAAGCTTCGTTTAATCCCTTTTCCGACTCCCGGACGGCGAGATTTCCGGAGATGCACCCTCTTCCGCCAGGTCTGGTCAGAACGGTTCTTCTGCCAGCTCCAGCAGTCGCTTTCAGAACATCATGGAACATGGCCAGCGCCAGAGACGTGCGCTCTTGGGAAGAGAGGACTGACTCCAGTCTGCTCTTGGCACCATTCAGCTTGAAAGGGATTATCACTTGCACAGATCCGGGCACGCCTGAAGCCTTCCTGAGAATATCGATAAAGCATTCAACTTCGCAAATGCCTGCGAATGACGTCCTGCTCCTCCGTCCGGAACAGGCTCTGGCCGCAGCGAGGGTAGTCAAGGCCACGCAGAACCACTGCCGGAGTCCCGCCTCCGGCCTCGCCCATCAGCAGGTTTGCCGCGCTCGCCATCTCGTCTGCAACCGCCTCCAGGGTAATCTCCAGGGGCCTTCCGTGCAGGTCACGCTCGCCCCGCCAGTCTCGAAGCGGCCCGATTCCCGCCCAGCCTATTGCCACTGCAGCCACACCGGTGCGAAAGGGGCGGCCGCAGGTGTCAGTAACTATCACCGCACAGTCGCAATGAAGCCTTTCGCGAATGGCCTCCGCACTGGCGGATGGGTCCTCGGGCAGGAGCAGGATCCGGCCCTCTCCGACATTGGACTGGTCGATGCCGGCATTAACGCCTATGTGCCCGAAACGGGTTGCAACCAGCAGAAAAGGACGCTCCAGCAGGACATCTGCAGACTCCTCCAGAACGGCCTGCACGAAACGGGGGTCCTTTCCAAGGTCGCTCGCGATCTTCAGAGCCCGGGGCGACGGCCGGTAATCCTCCAGCATCCTGAAACGGCCCTCGGCCTTGGCAACTATGGTGCTGGCCAGAAGGAGAACGTCGCCATCCTGAAGCTCGAAATGGGATTTCACCAGGGCAGCCAGGTCGTCGCCTTCCCGGACCAGCGGCAGACCTGGGACTGTATATCCCTGCAAAGATGACATCTTAGCGACCGATCTCACTGAAAATGCGCGTCGTTGGGCCTGGTGCTCAGGCGGAAGAGCCTGGCTTGAACCAGAAGGTCGAGCAGGTACGAATAGTTCTCCGCGACTACAGACACCCGGCTCTCAGAAATCTCAGTCCAGGGAAGGCCGGTATAGCTGGATGCAAATGGCATCCAGAACTCCGGCGGCGAGAACTCCAGGCAGTATTTGTGGTTCTCAGTGAAGCTGAGCCTGATCTGTTCGTCCATCTAAGAAGCCTTGCCCACACGTTCGACTATTTCCGCGAAGGCCAGCGTGCCGCTGATCTTCTTGATCTTGACCTTTACCACTTCGCCCTTGACCGCATGTGGAACGAAGATCAGGAACTTGTCCACCTTGGCAATTCCGTCGCCCTTGTTGCCGACCGACTCAATGCGCAGCTCATAGGTCTCGCCCTCTTCTATCAAGTCCTTCTGCACCGTGGTCGTAGCTTTTCTCTTCCTCACCGGCCGGTGAGCTCCGCAAGCGTCACACTTCAGCATCAGCACCCGGTCGTTCTTGGTCAGGTGAGTATCCGGAAGCCTGCACTCGGTACAGACCACGTACTCCTCGAAATAGGATTCGATATGACGAGCCATGGCCGGCTCGCTGAACTTTCCCTGGAAGATGCCGCGCTGGCCCTCGATCTTGCCGGCAGTCCCCAGCTCCTGCAAGAGATACTTCATGAGGTGATCCGGTTCCCGGTTCAGAGTGTCAGCTATGGACATGAAGTTTTCAAGGACAGTGGTCTTGCCCTCATAAAAGACCCGCGGAGACGGCAGCACGAACCGTTCTTTGGATTCCTTGGTGGCGGGCATCTTCTGCATAGCCCGCTCCAGACCCTCGAGATAATTATCCATCAGGATTACCTTATCAGCTCTTGACCCGATTCCACGACGATCTGAATGGGTGTAGGGAGCTTGTGGCCTGCCCTCTTGAGAGAGATCTTGGCATCGTTCACGTATTGAACGGGCACGCTTAGGGTGAAGAGATTCTGTCCGGCCTCAACCTGGGCCGCAGTGCCCACCGCTTTGCCGAAGGCACGCCTCATTCCGCTGGATACACGGTCTGCACCCGCGCCTGTGGCCTGCTTGTTCTCGCGAATCACGTGATGGGGGTATACCCTGAGCTTGAGATGGAAGTTGGTTCGGCCAACCACCTTCATTAGATAACGATTAGCTGAAACCCTGGCGGCCTCGAGAGCGGTATGCCTGATCTGGCAGGGCTCTTTTACCACCAGGTTCATGGTCACAGGGAAGTCCTCCTGCAGATTTCCCATGTCGTAATGAACTACTTTGCTTCCCGGAACGCCGCCCATGTACTCCCTTCGGGTGTAGGGGCGCTCCCATCGTCTATACATGCTTCCTGGCTTGCGTGTCAAAACAAATTCCTCCGATAATCTTGAGATTTGCCCTCTATCTTCGCTTAGTTTATAAGGCTTGGCCTCACACAGTTATGGGGGTCGAGAACGAGATCTCTCCGGCCAGAGGGGTCCTCATCAGGGTTTGAACTTCTTCCGGCCTGTTGCCCAGAACCCACATCAGCTTAACCAGAGCCACCTCAGGCAGCATATCCTCGCCTTCTATTGCCCCTGCGGCCAGCATATCCCGGCCGGTATCGTAGACTCGATCGCAGATTCTTCCCCTCAGGCACTGCGAGGTCACCACCACCGGTAATCCCTCTTCTGTGGCCCTCTTAATTGAAGGTATCCAGTTGGAGGCCACGTGGCCAAGGCCGGTTCCTTCAATGACCAGGCCCTTGTAGCCCCGATCTACGTAATAGTCCAAGACGTCGGGAGATGAGCCGGGCGTGTATTTTACCAGGGCGCAGTTGGGCTCCAGCCGGTCCATCAGCTCCAGCTCGACCTGGCCGCGCTGCCTGTAGGGAATGAGGGGCCTTATCTTTCGGGTGAGATAGTCCACCCGGCCGATAGGACTGCAGTTAACGCTCTGGAATGCGTCTCTTCGGGAGGTGTGCATCTTACGCACCCGGGTCCCGCGGTGAATGGAGCAGTAGTCATCGCTGGTGTCACCATGCATCACCACACAGACCTCAGCGATGTCGCTGATGGCTACAGTTGCCGCACAGATGGCGTTCATGGCCGAATCGCTGCTGGGGCGGTCCGAGCTTCTCTGCGAGCCCACCACCACCACCGGCACCGGCGTTCGCAGCATGAAGGATAAAGCAGCAGCGGTGTACATCATGGTGTCCGTGCCGTGAGTAATTATCACCCCTTCGGCACCCGAGGCAATTTCGGCAGCCACCGCGCGGGCCAGCTCCATCCAGTATTCAGCGCGCATGTTCTCGCTCAGAATCTGGTAGATGACCCGGGCCCGATAGTTGGCGATCTCTTCCAGCTCGGGGATGGCGGAAATGATCTCGCCGGCTGAGAACTGGCTGGTGACAGCGCCGGTCCGGTAATCCACTTTGCTGGCGATGGTCCCTCCAGTGGATAGAATGGAGACTGTAGGCATCCCCGGCCTGCTCTTGAGAGGCGGCGGTGGCGGCAGCTTCAACTCGTGACCCTTTTCCACAAGCGTGATCCTGGACGAGGGGACAGAGAGCCCAATGTTATAGCCGTTGTCGAGCTTAATTACCACATGATCCTTGCGCCGTGACGGCATCAGCACACCCTGGTACACGCTGCCGTCTTTCTCCACCGATACTCTATCCCCGAGATCCATTTATTTTCACCTAAATGTCTGCAAAGACCTTAACCTATGTGAAGTTCTGTTCGCGCCACCAAAAAAACATTTCCCTGAACGCTTCAGCAACCTAGATATCCATGATGCTCTGACAGAGCTTGATATTTGGAGCATTTGGAGCAATGAAATTTGGAGCACTGAAATCCTATGATCTATTTCGTCACCAGCAACAGGGGCAAGTTTGCAGAAGCGCGGGAAATCTTCGAAGACCTGGAGATGAGAAACATAGGCTACACCGAGATTCAGGCTGATACTCTGGAAGAAGTGGCAGATTTCGGAATTCGGGAGGTAGCAAGGAGGCTGGAGGGGCCGGTCATGATCGAGGATGCCGGACTGTTCATACCCGCGCTCAAGGGCTTTCCCGGCGTCTATTCGGCCTACGTGCAGAAGACCGTCGGCAACCAGGGGATCTTGAAGCTGATGAGCGAAGAGACGGACCGCAGGGCTTTCTTCAGGTCGGTTGTGGCCTATGCTGAGCCCGGCCTGGAGCCGGTAACCTTCGAGGGCGAGGTCCACGGCCGGATAGGGTTCGAAGAACGAGGAAACCTGGGATTCGGCTACGACCCCATCTTCTATCTGGGCAACAGAAGCCTGGGCGAGATGGAGATAGATGAGAAGAATTGCATATCTCACCGCAGCGCCTCGATGAATGCCCTGAAGGCCTGGCTTTCATCCCGCCCAGAGCCCTAGGCCCTAACATTTCCGCTTCTTCTCCAGGGCGCAGCGCGGCAGCATGTCGGCATTTATGGTCTTTATGAACCGCGCCTGGACCAGCGATATGTAGACCCTGCGCTCGCCCACCTGGATCACCAGGTCGGTGGGCTTGGACGGGCTGATCCTCACCGGAAAGATGAGCGGCCCTTCGCAGGTGGTGGCCACGCGCAGGTCGGACGACCTGGCTTTTATGTACTCAACCATCTCCGGTGTGATCTTAATGGATGAAACCTGGGAGGAAGCAACCATAGAGGCACATGGGCCCGTGGAGATAGATTAAATATTCTGCCCTGCGAGGGGAATAGACGTGAGACGGAAGAAAGACGCACAGAGGGCCAGAGAGCTTTCAAGAGAGCGCATGGAAAGGCTGTTTCAGCTGGCAGCAGAGGCCTACGACGTCCATCCGGATAGATGCGACAGGTACGTCCAGATCGCCAGAAGGATCAGCACCCGCATGAGGGTACGCATGCCCCGCCATTTAAAGGCCCTCTTTTGCCGGCACTGCGGAAGCTATCTGCCCGCATCCGAAACGCGAGTCAGGTTGCGCGAAGGAGTGCTCACAGTCACCTGCCTTCGCTGCGGCCGGCAGACCAGAAGGCCCTACCGAGCAGGAAAATCACATGATGGGGGCCGAACCAAAATGCCCCGTTCGCCAGAATATACTCGACCAGATGCCTGATTATGCCCGCCGGAGCCATTTGCTCTCGGAGGCCGAAATGAGGAGGGTTGCCGGAAATTGCGCGATTCAGGTCTCTTTAGCGCCTAATCCACCTCATCCGATCTGGCCAGTCCGCCCAGCTGCTCATAGCCGATGTATTGGAGGATGGCCTCCCTTTTATCTCCGATCAGCTCCCGTTCCCGGTTCAGGATATCTCTTACCAGCTGCACGACCGGGACCCGTCCGTCCCAGCCGCGGATGAGAATTGCCTCGGACCCGGATTCACTCATCACCTTATCCGCTACAAAGGCACAGAGGTAGATGTCGTCGACATAACCCATGGGGCCCACTCTCTCCTCGGGGATGATGTCTGCCGGAGCTATGAAATAAGCTATAGCTGCGATCACCAGCGGAGATAGATTCCTGGGAAGGGCTGGATCGTCGAGCAGATGGGTCATGAGCCTGTACAGGGCCGGTGCCTGGCTGATCAGGTCGCTCAATTCGCCTTGATAGCCTGAGATGTCCTCTTCGAGCAATAAATCGAATCGCTTCAACCTTGAACCACCTCATTGCTAGGCCCCGGCCGGAAAAGGTCAGGGCTGCTGATCCAAATATCGACATATAGTTAGTTAACTTTTGTGCCTGAAGTCCGCCTGGCCGTTTTCGCCTGGCGATCCCGCCAAAAGGACGGAAAAGAAGGGGGAAGGCCGGAGAGCGCAAAATAGTAATATCATAAAATAATTTAGTATGAATGATGTCCAATGACCACGCAGAAGTGGCTGAGGCGGAAATAGGAGATTACCTCACCTCTGAAGAACGAAAGCGCTTGCTGGCCAGCCTTCACCGTTCTCTGGTCTGGGTGGGCGTAAAGGAGCCCGAAGAGTGCGAGATTGACAGGGAAAGCCTGAGAGCGGAGATGGAGAAGTATCATCAGGCAAAAAGCGACCTGCCGCCCGAGGTCCATGCAGATAAATCGGTGGTGGACCTTCACCATCTCATCTGGAGGCTCATAAATGAAAAAGAACTCACCGATCAGGAAACGATTCAGGTTCAGGAGATGATAGAACTCCTGGAGAAGAAGGAGCATCAGGAAGAGGAGATGCTGCGGGAAAAGCAGCTCACCCGTGAAGAGGCAAAGAAACTTTACAATGAGACGGCAGGGGTCATAAGGGCGCTAATAGACCTGAAAGATATCCTGAAACGCGGAGAGCATGAAATGAAGAGCAAGACCGCCAAGCAGAAGGCCGAGGAGATCCGGAATTTTGCCAACCGCTACGGCAAAGGGGAAGATTAAGGCGAACTTGATACCACAAAGGCGATCCACTGCCGGGGAGTGCCCATGCCAAGGGCCTCTGCCTGCTGATGCATGGGTACCGGATTTGCGGGTGCACCGGATTTACGGGTTTTTCCATAATCCTTCCTCATATTTCCGGCAAGAGGTAGATCTATCTACCACCAGATAATGGTAGCCAGCATGAAGCTGGCGATTATTACAATTATTGCATTGGGATTCCTGTCTTCAGGGTCATGCTGGGGAGAGAATTACACCGCAGAATACTGGTCCGACCAGGCTGTGCAGCAGTACCACCAGGGCGACTACAGTGGGTCTCTGCTAAGCCTCGAAAAGGCCCTGGAACTTGAACCCGACAACCCGGAGATCTGGAACAACAAAGGAATAGTCCTCTCCTTTTGCCAGGGGCGGCATGAGGAGTCCATCCAGGCCTACGATGAGGCCTTGGACAGGAACCCGTCTTTTGCCGAGGCCTGGAGCAACCGAGGCCAGGCCCTGGCAGCTTTGGGAAGATACGGGGATGCCATTGCCGATTTCGACCGGTCTTTGGCACTGGATTCCGGCCTTGCGGAAACCTGGAACTATCGCGGGCTGGCAGAGGGGATTGGCCTCGGAAATCATCAGGAAGCAGCTGCCAACTTCGACCGGGCAATCGACCTGAACCCCGACTATTACGAGGCCTGGTCCAGCAAGGGCATGATCCTGGCGATGGACGGAAAGAATGCCAATGCACTGACCTGCTTTGAGAAGGCCATCCGCATAAATCCCAACGATCCGCGCGGATGGAACAACAAGGGCGTGGTACTGCGAGACCTGCAGCAGTACCAGGAGGCTCTCGCAAGCTTCGACCGCGCACTGGAGATGGATCCCACCTACGGCGTGGCCTGGAAGAACAAAGGACTGACACTGCAGGACATCGGCCACTACAGCGAAGGACAGGATGCCCTGGCCAGGGCCCGGCAACTGGGGGCAGCCTGAATTTCCCCTCATTTTTAGCCGGGATCATTTTTTGGGCCAACCTGATCGGGCATACAGCTTTCATTTCGAGCCCGGATAAAAGTGCCTGAAAAGCATTCGCGAGCGACATGATGTCGATCGACAGCTTTTAGTGCAGTCACGTCAATCAACGATCTGAGGTGATATCTCTTTGGGGAGAAGAGGCCCGGCATGCATAGTCGCATTGATCGTTCTTGCGGCGATTGCAGGCGCTGAGATGCCTATGAACTATTACTCGGCCATGAACAACGGCGGAGAGAAAGATGTGCTTTTGGTCAAGAACTATGAGGCCGGAGCTGCATTCACCGAGTCGTACACCGATTTCGAGCAGCTGGAGAGGAACACGGAGGTCAGCACCCGATCGGGCATGCCGGCAGGTTCTGGTCCGGGCGGAGCGCTGGAGGCCTCCATAAACTCAAATGTGGTGGGCAAGGCTCATATCGGCTGGCAGTCCGTCGATCCCCAGGCAGACGGCAAGGGTCGCCACCGCCTGATAGGGCGGAGCATCGAGGACCTGACCGGAGTCTTCTCGGTCGAGAAGTTCATTCAGCTCTGGTCCGACAGCCGGCCGGGAGAGGTGAGCGTGGACTGGCTGCCCTGCAACTGACGGAAACCGCGAACCTGGCCACATAAATAGCTGCGCGGAAACCTTCTAAATATTATAAAAATATTAATGCTGGTAGTCGTTCCACCCCCATTCTTTGGGAAGCATCAAGATCTCCACCACCAGATCGTTGTAATCCCGGTCTCTCAGCTGGTACAGATCCTCCCAGCGCAGCTGACATTTGTAAGCTCCGAGGGGCAGCTTCAGAACATGGCCGCGAGCATCAGGATTGAGGTTGCTGTCGGTGCAGTAAACGCGGCCGTCCTGGGCCTTCAGGGCAAAGACCAGGCGGGTGCCGGCAGGATAGGTCCCAACCTCAATGGTCTTGCCGATGTTTTCCCGCGTGGCGTCGAAGAGCTTGGAGGAGAGCTTTCCCGCCTCCTGATCGTACAGCCAGAACTCGTTGGCCTGATCGGTCTTCATGCTGATGAAGCGGGCCATCACCCGGCTCTCCTTGGCCAGCACCACGTCTTCGTTGGTGGTGGGGAGCACCTCGACCTCGATTATCAGGTCGTTGAAGTCCTTGTCCCCCAGTTCGACTGCGTCCTCCCAGCGCAGTTCCCATTTGTTGTAGCCGATGGGAAGCTTCTTCACATGGCTCTTGCTGTCAGGGTTCAGAACCAGGTCAGTATAGTAGGTATTCCCGTCCTCAGTCTTCAGGGCAAAGGTAAGCTTTGCTCCCTTCTCAAACCGCCCAATATCGAAGCTCTGTCCGAGGTTGGAAGAATCGGCCTCGAAGATCAGCTTGTTCTCGGGCGAAAAGAGCATAAACCGATTCTTGGACCCGGTGTTCCGGCTCTTGAACTTGATGTAGACCCGTCCTTCCTTGGGCATGACCAGATCTTCAGTCCAGGAGCTGAAGACCTCCACATCCATGATGACATCGTTGTAATCCTGCTCGCCCAGTCCGAAGAAGTCCTCCCAGCGCAGCTCCCACTTGTAGGTGCCGGTCTGCACCTTTTTCACGTGATCGCAGGAGTCCTTATTGAGGGCCTGGTCGGTGTAGAAGGTATTCCCATCGGGGGTGGACAGCCCCAAGATCAGCCGGCTTCCGGAGGAAAACTCGCCCACCTCAAACGATTTTCCCACATTTTCCGCCGCCGCCTTGAATAGAGGCTTCTTCTGGGGATAGTAGAGGAAAATCTGGTCGTCGGAGGCCTGATTGACCTCTCGCAAACGGGCAAATACGCGGCCGCTCTTGGGCATGATTATATCGTCATCGCTGGTGAACTCGGCGGTGTAAAAGGCAAATGTGCTCCCCAGGCCCGAATCTCCGTAGGCTATCCTGAACCAGCCCTTCTCGCCCCATTCCGTCCCCCAGCTGTTCTTGCATATCCAGTATCCTTCAGCATCATTGTAGCCCACGACAGTTATGGCGTGATTGCCTATGAACGCCCCCCAGACGCTTTTGTAAACGCCGCTCTGGTAATAGTAGAAGTCCTCGTAGACCTGCATGCCGGCCATCACCGGACCTCTGAGAGAGATCCACTCCTTGGCCAGGGACGAACTGAAGATAGCCCGCCAGCTCTTTATTTTTGTGAGACGCCGGTCCCGGTCCGGGCAGGGCTTATTCGATTCGCTGTCGTAGGGATAGCACTGCTCGTCGGGAATGCCGCTGCTTTGCGCATACCTCAGGGCATTGGTGAAATACCAGCCCCGTCCGCAGCAGTTGCCGCATCCCCGGAAGAAGAGATCGGCCTCGGAGAGATCCGGGTTAAGGTACGGATCTCTCTTGAATATCTCCAGGTTCGATTCGATGGTGGATACCGCAGCAAAGGCCACACAAGAGCCGCAGGCTCCCTGGTCTTTGACGGGCGTTGTCCAATCCAGGCCGGATAAAGACCTCCAGTCCCAGGAGGCCGGATGAACAGAGACCCGGCCCTCAGCGGCGGCGCGGGCGTCTTCCTCAGTTATGGTCTTCTGCACGCGCTTGATCTCATCTTCGGTGGCGACCAGGCCGAGATATTTCTTACGGGTATCCGCAGGCAGCCTCGACATCGACGTGGAACCGGCCGACCAGGAGTATCCTTTCTCTGTGATCTTATTTCTTATTATTTTTAGATCTTCAATGCCCAATGCGAAGACCCCCGATGGCTTCTTTAGCTAAAGTACAATATATAACTTACGTTTTTTTTATATAACATAATACCAAGTGAGCCATCGGCTTCACAAACTTTCTAAAGAAAATTATTAATAACTCTCGTGATACAATAGGCAAGAGGAGAGCCGAAGATGGAGGTTGTAGTCAAGAGGTCCAAGCGGCGCAGGAAGACCATCCAGGCCAGAATGGTCGATGGAAAAATGGAGGTGCTGGCCCCGTACAGTATTCCTGAGGCCGCACTTGTGGACCATATCTCCCATCTCAAAGAGAGGCTGATCAAGCGAAGCCTTCCTCGCGACAATTCAGGGCTCGAGGCCCGGGCTCAGCATTTAAACCACAAGTACTTTGAGGGCAAGCTGACCTGGAACAGCATCACCTACTCCACCAACCAGAAGCGGAGACGGGGGTCCTGCAGCGTTTACAGCCGGACCATCCGGATAAGCCAAAAAATGTCCGAGATGCCGCGCTGGGTGGAGGACTACGTCATCGTCCATGAGCTTGCCCATCTCATCGAACCCAATCACGGCAAAAGGTTCAAAGCACTGGTGCATAGATATCCTCTGGCAGAGAGGGCCATAGGCTTTCTAATAGCCTCCGAGACCCTGAACGGAAATAGTTGAGAAATTCATGAGATTGTTAATCGTCTGTGCCGTTTTGTTGTTGCTTTTAGCATGTGGCTGCCTGGAAGAGGGAAAGACCGTCAGGGATCGTAGCAGCGCAGGATCTTCTGCTGAAAACGAATTGCTCATTGCCAGACAAGCCCTATTCGCCAGTCCTCTCAGAAGCGAAGCCAAGATCAGCCCTGACGGATCTCGGATCAGCTACCTGGCCCCGGCAAATGGAATTCTCAACATTTGGGTAATGGAGCCGGATAAAGACCGGTCGGAACAGCAGGTTACCAGGGTCGAGAGAAATATAAGCGATTATTCCTGGGCTTACACCGGCAGACACCTCATCTACCAGCAGGATCCACAGGGCGATGGCAACACAAGAATCTTCAGCTTAAATCTTAGCAGCGGTAAGACCCTGGATCTTACTCCCTTAAGGGGCATCTCGGCCCACGTTCTGGCGGTCTCAGCAAAAAATCCGCAAGAGATCGTGATCGGCCTTAACAAACGCAACCCGAGATATTCAGATGTCTACAAAGTGAACATTGAAACAGGAGAGACCTCCACCCTGGCGAAGAACCCGGGCTTCGACGGCTTTGAGATCGACGAAGACTTCGAAGTCCGGCTGGCCTATATGGATGGGCCTGATGGCGAGAGGAATTACTTCCGGCCCTCCGACCAGGGATGGACCCCTTTCTTCAACGTCAGCAACAGCGACGCACAGTTTACCAGAGTTCTGGGATTCAACCACAGCCGGCAAGCAGTCTATCTCTCCGATAGCAGGGGTAGAGATACAGCTGGGCTCTATTCTCTGGATCTCACAACCGGGGAAAGAACGCTGATCGCCGACAATCCCAAGGCAGACCTGACGGACGTGATCATCGATCCATCCAGCAAAAATGTGCAGGCTGCAGCCTTCACTTACGATCGAAAGCGCTGGAAGATAATTGAAGAATCCATTGCCAACGATCTTCTGTACTTGAGCGCCGTGGACAACGGAGATGTGGAGATCCTGGGCCGCTCTCTGGACGACAGATCCTGGCTTATTTCATATCACGCAGACGAAAATGCAGTTCATTACTACTATTACCACCGGGATGATGAATCGGCGCAGTTCCTTTTCACCGCCAATGAAGAGCTGGAGGGTTATCGACTCTCCCGGATGATCCCCGTGATCATCAAGGCTCGAGACGGCCTGAACCTGGTGAGCTACTACACCATTCCTCCGGAAAGCGACAGGGACGGAGACAACCGCCCGGACCGGCCGGTTCCAATGGTGCTCTACGTCCATGACGGTCCCTGGGAAAGGGTCTACTGGGGCTTTGACCCGGTCCATCAATGGCTGGCCAATCGCGGTTACGCGGTATTGAGCGTGAATTACCGGGGATCAACAGGCTTCGGAAAGTCGTTCATGAACCAGGGGAACAGAGAATGGGGAGGCAAGATGCAGCAGGACCTGCTCGATGCCTTGAACTGGTCGGTCAAGGAGGGGATAGCCGATCCCAGGAGGATTGCCATCATGGGGGAGGGCTATGGAGGGCATGCCGCCCTGGCAGGGCTGACTTTTTCCCCAGAGGTCTTTGCCGCCGGCCTGGACATCAGCGGGCCTTCCAACCTGGTCACCTTTGTCGAGAGCCAGGACCAGGAGCCTGAGAAGGAAATTTATGCGGCCAGAGTGGGAGATGTGTTCACCAAAGAAGGAAGGGAGAAGCTGGAGAGCCGATCTCCGTTTTATCTCCCGAAGGGCATTCAAAAACCGCTGTTGATCTTTCAGGGGGCCCAGGACCAGGAAGTAAAGGCCGAGGAGACGGAGGATTTGGTGAGAAGACTGACGGCCGGAGGAAAGGAAGTGACCTACGTCCTCTATCCGCAGGAAGGGCATGAGATTTCGGCCCTGCAACACCAGGGATCTCTGTATCCCATAGCCGAGGCCTTCCTGTCGAAGCACCTGGGGGGGGCTTTCGAGCCCTTTGGGCAAAATCTCCAGGAGAGGACGGTTACGGTTCCAGTGGGGGCAGACGAGATACCAGGGCTGCAAAGTGCCCTGAGTGGAGGTTGAATTGAAATGACCGTCTTGGCCACCTCAATCAATTGGCAACCCGGGCTGCTGATGAGAATCCGGGTGCTAAAGAGTCCTGAAGTAGCCGCCCATTACACATACATCGTCCTCGCGGCCGATCTGCTCAAACTGATCGCAGGGCGTGCCGGAATAGCAGGATAGGTGGTGAATCCGGCAGACTGCCAGGCCGTCCTCGAATTGCAGGTGGGGGCAGACGCTGCCTGAGGGCTTGAAGATCAAGGAATCGGGCCTTCTTGGGTCCAGGCTTCCGTCGGCCAGGATGCAGTCCGGATTTGCCACCGCCACATCCAGATGAATACAACAGCTGCCGCACCGGAGACAGATCAAGGCCTTCTTCCTCCTGCATCCTTGTGTCGGCTGAAAACTACCATTAACACCATCGCTAAATACATAATCGTCTCCTGAAGGGCGCTTAAATTCCCGGCGGCGGCTCAACCAGAAAGAGCTTTCGCCAGAAGAAAAAGGTTTGGGAGGATACTTGCCAGCGCCATCTAGGATGAGACGACGCCGGCTACCTTGTCGATCTTTTCTGAATACTTCTGCCTGACGGCCATTAAAGCCATGTCTGCATAGCCGGAATCCTTTACAGCGCATTCAAAATCGGCTATGGCTTCTCCATAAGACTTCAAATATACGTACATTAACATTAAATACAGGTTGCTGGTCTCTCCTATTTCCATGATTTACAACGACCTTGCTTTATGCCTGTTCTTTCGTTCTTTTCGATCCCCTGCTTGATCAAGCACCAAGCCCGGAAATCCCGTGAGCTGCGGCCAGGTGCTACAGCTCAGGTCCTAGATCCAGCGGACCTCATAGACCAATAGGCCTCAAAAATAATATATACCTATTTGAGGCCGGTTCATAATAAGTATGAACGCCATCACGGACGGCAATTAGGCGGTTTTTCGCCCAGATACGGTGCAAAAGCACCTTACACGAACCATCCTGGGTTCCCTCCTCTAGCAAAGGCTCTTGGGATTCGAAGGAGCATTAAAGAAATCTGAATAAAGTGTAAATAGTATAACGTGGAATAAACAAAGGGATATCCTAATTGACATGATCGCTGCCAACAAAAACCAAAAAGCAATCAGCAGCTTTGAGAATACTACATCTCCGAAATTTGTGGCATAATTTCAGATCAACGCTTTAGGAATCCCTCAAGAGTCATATCTAAAAATATGGTGGTCAGTTATGGAGATAGGTCCAGTCGAATACATTGTAATCGGGTTTCCTGGAAACCGTTTCAAAGGAGAAATCGTTCCTGCGCTGGCAGAGCTAATTGAAAGCGGTCTTATTCGCATCCTAGATCTGGTATTTGTCAAAAAGGGCCAGGACGGAATGGTAGAAGCAATTGAGCTGAGCGACTTATCCAGGGACGAGGAGGCTCCATTTAGCTCGCTCAAATATGAGGTTCGCGGCCTTTTTAATGAAGAGGATCTTCAGCTTATCGGAAAGGATCTTCCCAACAACTCGTCTGCAGGATTGCTGGTCTGGGAGAACTTATGGGCATCACGCTTTGCCAAAGCGGTGCGAAATGCCGACGGGCAGCTGATTGCCTATGATCGCATACCGCATGAAATTGCCCAGGCAGCGATCGATTTCGCTGCAGCTGAGAAAATGTGAACAGATTGTGCAAATGGAGGATTTGGCGATGGTAATCAGACGCGGTCCGGGTTTGGTAGGAACGATGGCAAGAACAGCGGTAATTGCCGGCACAGCTTCGGCCACCATGGGCGCTGTATCACACAGGCAGCAACAGAAATATCAAAAGCAAGCTGCTGCACAGCAGCAGGCAGCCGCTCAGGCTCAGCCAGGCCAACAGGCGACAGGAGTATCTGATAGCGATGTAGCAGAACTGCAAAAGCTGGCCGAGCTGCAGAAGCAGGGCATTATTACCCAAGAAGAATTTGACGCCAAGAAAAAGGCGATATTAGGGCTCTAAATAGGAAGCGAGATGACAATGGAGTGATATACCTTCGATCCAGTATCTCACATCAACGCTACTATTCGAAGGCAGCTTATCAATTAAGCCGACCAGCCCTTCAATTG
This sequence comes from Methanotrichaceae archaeon, assembly GCA_013178225.1. Lineage (GTDB taxonomy): Archaea > Halobacteriota > Methanosarcinia > Methanotrichales > Methanotrichaceae > JABLXE01. Next base: position 107,861 of record JABLXE010000006.1, on the reverse strand, counting down.
CGGGCAATATTTTTTCAATATTGATTGAAGGTTCTGCCGGGTCTGCCAGCCGGAGCTATGAAGGCATTGAGACCGAAGAGCCGCGAAGTCGCAGCGGAAAAGGAAAATAAGGCGATAGACGGAACGGACCTCAGTCTCGCACAGTAGCAGAACCGCATTCAATTCATAGGGCGAAGATAGAAGAGCTGCCAGGCAAAGGAGAAGGCATAAGCCCGGCCTGAGCGATCACGCCCTCTACCAAAAATGGTTCACCTGGAGGAAGCGGCAAATCCACCTGATAAGAGGCCCCTGAGATGGATTTCGAGAACATCAGAAAGTATCGAATACCTGCAGAAAGACTCCGAGGAAGAGGCCTGGCAGGGCTTTGAGAGGCTGGTGGCATCATCTTCAAGAGACGATTCTTGGGCCCAGGTCGGAAAAGTAAAGACTTCTAAAAGGAGAAGAAGGCAGTACGACGTCGTTGCCGAAAAGGGCAATGGAACCTTTTTGGTGGAATGCAAGAGAAGTGGGCTAAAAACCGCTACAGGGTATCGGCACTGAAAAGGGCGGCGCTGCAGCGCAAAGAGTAGCGTGAATTCTACACAGCTGTGACCAGCGAGGATACTACCCCAATAATTGTAACTCTGGTCGAGGAAGAGATACTATTTCACGAAGAAGCGCCCATTGTGCCTGTCTTCAAGCTCAACTCGACCATAAATGAGGAGGAAAGGGGCATTAGCAGCAGGATTTCGGATCCTCGGAAGCCATCCTGACGTTTGAGCTTAAAGGTCCTGAACGACAGCCACGAGGAACAGCTAAATATTATCGCCAGATAATACATATTGCAGGCCATAGAATGATAATCCTAAATTATACGGTACTGGGCCGTTAACCGAAAAGGACGTCGTTCTGAGCCCCAAGGCATTAGTTCGGAGGAAGAAAATGGCAGCATATAAAATAAAATGCGAAGTGATCAGCATCGGGGAAGACAGAGAGAAATGCATTGGTGCAGCAAAGATGAAAAAAGGTGAGACATTTATCTTCCAAGCCCGAACTCCTGAAGGGATGTGCGTAAGAGCATTCAATGCCGTCTTTCCTTCTGCCTTCGCGATGCGGTATAGCGAGAAGATGCCCTGGGAAAAGAAGGAAGGCTACGCTGACATAACCTGCCCGGATGGGGATGTGGTGATAAGGATCAGCCGTATCAGGGAAGAACCGGTGCAGATTTGATCGCAGGACTTTATCCTAATTTTTTCTGTGCAAAAATTCAGCTACCAAGACAACCATAAAAGGGGGCAATCCACCCCCTGCTTGTGGAAAACATTTGGACTAATAATAGAAACAATAGAAACCAGCCAACGACAAAAACTGGATTATAAGGACAAAAAGAGGGAAAGGAAGAATTGAGCCCCGATGTTAACACTGTTAAGGATATCATGCTGAACTTTGCCGGTCTGACCGGGCTTAGCACCGCTCTGCCGCACTGCCGGCGGTATCTCTGGACAGACGCCTTTGCGGTGTGTAACTACCTCGAGCTGTTCAGGCAGACCTCCGAGAGGGCTTACCTCGATCTGGCCTTGAAGCTTGTAGATCAGGTCCACCATACTCTCGGGCAACACCGCCAGGACGATCCCAGATCCGGCTGGATCAGCGGACTCGGCGAGAAGGAGGGGACGCTTCATCCCACCATCGGGGGCCTTCGCATCGGAAAGAAGCTGAACGAGAGGAAAGCGGAAGAGGCAGCGGACGAGCGCCTGGAATGGGACCAGGACGGCCAGTATTACCACTACCTGACCAAATGGATGCATGCGCTCAACTGCGTGAGCCGTGTGACCTCAGATCCGACCTACACCAGATGGGCGATGGAACTTGCGCGTATAGCCCATGCCAGGTTTACCTACGAGCCACCTCAGGGAGGTCAAAAGAGGATGCGCTGGAAGATGAGCATAGACCTCACGCGCCCCCTGGTCTCATCTATGGGACAGCACGATCCCCTGGACGGCTTCGTCACTTACCACGAGCTGCAGGAGGCGGGAAGAAGGGATTTCGGAAAATCGCCACCATTGGACCTAAAACCAGAGATCGTCGATATATCCGAGATCTGCAGGGGGATTTTCCTGGCCACGAATGATCCGCTGGGCACCGGTGGCCTCCTCTTCGATGGCTGCAGAATCGCTCAACTTATGGCCGAGGGCCGCCTGAAAGACCCGGCCCTTTTAAGAGCCGTGCTGGACTCGGCCGCAAGGGGGATGGAGTCCTTTGTAACTGGCGATTCGCTGCTGCACCCGGCTGAGTACCGGCTGGCCTTTCGCGAACTCGGGCTGTCCATCGGGCTCTCGGCAGTCGTTAAGGTGCAGGAGGTGATGAAAAGAAATCCGGGCACCTTCGGGCAGGGAAACGATCTCCCGGGCCTGGTCAAGGACCTGACGGACTACCTGCCGCTCCGGGAAAAGATCGAGCAGTTCTGGATGACCGACAGGAACAGGCTATCGGCTACCTGGCGGGACCACCGCGAGATCAACATGGTCATGCTGGCAACCAGCCTGGCTCCGGAGAGCTTCCTGAGGATTTGAGTTCTGGTTTTGAGTTACACGTAGATCAAAAAATTAGGGATAATCTTTGGGAAGAATAATTAGAGAATAAAATATTTAATGAGGATCTGCGCCCCATTCAACTCACGCAAATCCCATTTTCCCGCAGATAATCTTTAACCTGAGCAACCGTATATTCTCCCCGGTGGAACATGCCGGCAGCCAAAGCCGCATCCGCATGAGCTATTGTAAAGGCCTCCAGGATATGCTGAGGGGTAGATGCTCCTCCACTGGCGATCACCGGAATGTTGATTTTGCTGCAGATGGCGGCAGTGAGCGGCAGATCGTAGCCGATGTTGGTCCCATCCCGGTCCATGCTGGTGGGCAGAATCTCTCCTGCTCCAAAATCCTCCATCTTTTTGCACCAGTCGATGGCGTCGATTCCCACGGGCGTCCGGCCCCCGTAAATCACAAGTTCGAACCAGGCTTTAGAGCCGTCTTCCATTTCATAGACGTTTACGCCCGGCCGGAGGTCCATGTTCCTGCGTGCGTCTACAGCTACCGTTATCCGCTCCGGGCCGAAGGCCGATGAAGCCTCCTTTACGAAATCGGGATTCTTAACGGCCGCAGTATTTATCCCAACTTTATCGGCTCCGGCATCCAGCAGCTCCTTGATGCCCTCAAGGGTGCCGATTCCACCTCCGACGGCGAACGGAATATCCACCACATCAGCCACCCTGCGGGCCACGTCCACCATTGTACTTCGGCCTTCATGGGAAGCGGTTATATCCAGGAATATCAGCTCGTCTGCCCCCTGTTCTTGGTAGCGCCTGGCAAATTCTACCGGGTCTCCCTGACGCTTGAGGTCGACGAACTTCACGCCCTTTACAACCGACGGCACGCCGTCTACAACTTTCACGTCCAGACAGGGTATGATCTTTGCATAACTTTTCATAACGGCTCTAACTGCGCCTTTAGGTAATAGCCTTTGCTCTCGCTGCCCGGCCTTCCTAAAAAAGGCTCTTCAGCGAATTATGTGGATGGAATCGGCAGAGGTTATCCCCTCTGCTCTGCACCTCTGTGGTTGTAAATTGGAGCCTCACAGTTTGCCAAAAAAGCATAGAACCAGGAGATAAACTGCAAATCATGTTCTTTGTTTTTGCTGGCAATTGCGAGGATCCCCGCAAAAGAATTAAGGATTGATAAAGATCAAACCTGGCTGATCAAACCTGGCTGATCAAACCTGGCTGATCAAACCTGGCTAATCAAGCCATCTCATTTTTTTCCAGTGCCCATTCCGGAGGCTCATAGCAAAGCCCCTTGACGTTCCTTCCGAAAAGGCACCGCCAGGCCATCTCCACCCTCCGCATGACCCCCAATGGTCCCTCGGAGAAGACGACCACAACCGGGCCGGGCCAGAAATATCTCAGCACCTGCTTCGATTGGGCTATATCGTCTGCTTCATCTTTCTCAAATACGATCGCTGCCTTGAATGCCGCCAGGCGGGCTTGCATAGGTCCGGCAAAATCAACCATAATACGTCCCCCTTCAGACTTATGCCTTTAGGTTATAATAAAAGTTAATAGTATAAATAACCATACCTATTCCACACGACAAAAAAGGAGATTCAATCCCTGCTGATCATGGTGCCCACGCCCTCATCGGTGAGCAGCTCCAGCAGGATGGCGTGCGACCTCCGGCCGTCGATGATGTGAGCCTTTTCAACCCCGCTCTCCACCACTCGAACACAGGCCTCCACTTTTGGAATCATGCCGCCCTTTATGATACCCTCCTGCACCAGACGGTCGAAATCCGACGCCGGAAACTCGGAGATCACGCTTTTTGGATCATCGGGATTCATCCTGACCCCTTCCACATCGGTGATGGACATGAACTTCTTGGCCCGGAGGGCTGTGGCCACTGCCCCTGCAGCGGTGTCTGCGTTTACGTTCAGGTTGTTGCCCTCGTCATCCACGGCGATGGGAGAGATCACGGGAATGTAGCCTTTGCCGGCCATGACCATCAGGATCTCAGGGTCCACGCGCTGCACTTCGCCGACGAACCCCAGGTCCACGGGGTCCTGCCCCTGAACCTTCACCGGAGGCTTCTTTTTGGCCTTCAAGAACATGCCGTCCTGACCGGATAGCCCGATTCCCTTGCCGCCATACTTGCCGATCAGGTTCACCAATTCGGCATTGATGTTTCCCAGCAGGACCATGCGGGCAATCTGCAAGGTCTCCTTATCCGTAACCCTCAGCCCGCCTACGAACTCAGCCTTCTTTCCGAACCTCTGCATGGCCTGCGAGATCTCCGGGCCCCCACCGTGCACGATTATGGGGTGAATGCCGATGTAGCGCAGCAAGACCACATCCTCTATGAAGTCCTCCAGGACTTCGCGATCGGACATGATCGACCCCCCGATCTTGAAGATCATTATGGAGTCGTAAAACTCCCGGATGTAAGGCAGAGCCTCGATCAGCACCTGTTCTCTCTTGATAGTCAACTCTGAATCCCTCTGAAACCCCAGATTATTCTATGGACATCAACACATCGCCCGGAGAGACCGTTGTGCCCTCCTTGACGTAGATCTCCTTGACCGTGCCGTCCTTATTGGCTGCCACATTCTGCTCCATCTTCATGGCCTCGATCACCGCCACGGCATCCCCTGCGGAGACGCGGTCACCCTTCTTGACCAGGTATCTGATCACCACGCCCTGCATGGGCACGGTCACGCCGTCTTTGGGTGCCTTGGGCTGAGCCTGCTCGATGGTCATCCCGGCAGGGGCTACCTTCACCAGATAGGCCTCTCCCTCAACCTCGATGTTGAAGGCCATGGGCTCACCCTTGAGCTGAGCTGCCCCCCGAACGGGTTCCGGAGCCTTCTTCTCCAGAGGCTCTTCGATGGCCGCACCCTTCAAGAACTTGGGGGCCACCTGAGGATACAGAGCGTAAGTTAGATAGTCCTCCTCCTTACGGGCCAGCCCCTGGGAATCCATTTCCCGCCTTGCGTTTTCGTACTCGGCGGGCAAAAGGTCGGCCGGGCGGATGGTTATCGGTTCCTCATCGCACAGAACCTTGAGCCGCACCTTGGGATCGATCATTGCCGGAGAGCGGCCGTAGAGGCCCTTGACGTAATCCTTGACCTCTTTGGGAACCATCTTGTAGCGGTCTCCGGTGACGACGTTCAGCACGGCCTGAGTTCCCACTATCTGGCTGGTGGGAGTCACCAAGGGAGGATACCCCAGGTCTTTTCTCACCCTGGTGATCTCGGCCAGCACCTCCTCGTACTTGTCGAGCGCATTCTGCTCGATCAGCTGAGACACCAGGTTGGAGAGCATCCCCCCCGGAACCTGGTACACCAGGACATTGGTATCAACCTTGGCCGCAATGGGATTGAAGACCGGGGCGTATATCTCCACGATCTTTTCGAAGTATCTCTTGATCTCGGTCAGCAGTCCCAGATCGAGATGCGTATCGTAAGGAGTTCCCTGCAGGGCTGCCACCACGCTCTCGGTGGAGGGCTGTGAGGTTCCACCTGACAGCGGGGACATGGCAGTATCCAGGATGTCCGCACCCGCCTGAACCCCGCGCAGGTAGCTGTACTGGGCCATGCCGCTGGTGCAGTGAGTGTGCAAGTTCAGGGGCAGATCCACCTCGGCCTTGATGGCCTGGATCAGGTCGTAGGCGTTCTGAGGAGTGATCAGGCCGGCCATGTCTTTGATGCAGATGGAGTCGCAGCCAAGTTCAGAAAGCTTCACCGCGAAGTCCGCGAACTGTTCATTGGTATGCACCGGAGAGATAGTGTAGCTTATGCCTCCCTGAACGTGTGCCCCCGCAGCCTTCGCGGCCTTGATGGAGCGCTCCATATTGCGGATGTCGTTTACCGCATCAAAGATCCTGAAGATATCGATCCCGTTTTTGGCCGCCATCTCCACGAATTTGTCAACCACATCATCTGCATAATGCCTGTATCCAACCAGGTTCTGCCCGCGCAGAAGCATCTGCATAGGAGTGTTGGGCATAGCCTTCTTCAGCGCCCGCAAACGCTCCCAGGGATCCTCGTTCAGGTACCTGATGCAAGCATCGAAGGTTGCTCCGCCCCACATCTCCACCGAGAAGAATCCAACCTGATCCATCTTCTCTGCAATGGGAAGCATATCCCTGGTCCTCATCCTGGTTGCCAGGAGAGACTGGTGAGCATCCCGAAAAACCGTCTCAGTAAGCTTTACCCTGCCCATGAAGATCTTCTCCTATACTCCTCTGCTTATTAATCCCTTCGACCCGCAGCTGACAATCATCAATCTTATTCCGCCCTTCTCTTCGCTCCGGGACGCCTCGCGCTCTAGATCGAAAGCCTGCGCCCGTACTTTGCCATCGAGATCCATATCGTCTAGCGGCCCATTTATTGTTCAGCGGATAAGATCTCAATTCCCCAGCACCATCCATTGTATCTTATATAAAGGTGATGGAATATAATATGCTTAAATACATAAAACGGATATTATTATAATAGGGCTGAATTTCATTGATGCCGACGAAAAGCGATGTGCAAACAGGCCTTTGGCCATCCCACCCTAAAAAGAGAATCCCACCCGAATTCCGTTATAAGGTTGGATTAGCCGCATAATCAAAGTGCAGGTCTTCACGACGTAATCCTTGCCCGGCTCATGGTAAGGGCCGTAATCTTTGCCCGGGCTTATGTGGTAACCGTAAACACCAGCTAACATCAGGCTCTGCATCGAATGCCCACGCCTCAAATCCGGTTCTATTAAAATTGATTTAAACAGAAGTGTACACTGCAAGTGTCTATTAATAATATAAATGCCTTGATTTAGCCGACGTGATATTATGAGACTTAGAGTTATCAGTTCAAGGAACGAGATCCCCGATCTGAGCCCTAACGAGAAGATGGTTCATCTGGCCTTCAGAGCCTCGAACGTTGACTTCCTCAACCTGATGCAGAAATGTCCCCGGCTCAGGATGATCCAGGTTCCCCCTTCCTACAAAAAGACCATGTCCAATGCCATCCAGGTATTCCTGGACATGCAGGGAATAGAACTCCTGGAAGGCGATGTGTGGGGCCACCGAAAGGACCTGGACGAGTACTTCACTGTGGATGAGACCTCCATGGAAGAGATCCGCAAGCTGGCAGAGGGCGGCAGCAACCCCGACGAAGTGGCCAGCTCAGTTCAGAAGAAGACCAGACTGGGCCAGGATCTGATAAAGTACATCGCCAAGACCAAGATCACAGCCTGAACAAGAGGCATTCGATCGCCCTCTCTGCTACCTTTTGTCCCCCCTCTTTTATTTCCCCTTTTATCCCATTCTTTTGTCACCTTGATTCTCTGCTTTTCGCTTGAGAGCTTCTGCGCAGAGGCAAGAATCCCGGTTCTCGCAATAGCAATCCTGGGGCAGACCGCCAGGAAGGCAGCCTGGTGATAACTGATGCGAGGGAAAGAGCGCAATTCGGGAAGGCCGGAAAATTCTGCATCCGGCCCGGATCTCGAAGTCTCCTTTCGGGACTCGATCCCACGCCAACTGATATTATTTTTGACTTTCCAGCAATTTTTGTTGATGCAAATTTGAGTCAATTGTATCACTTTCCAACCCATTGATTTTGACAGGTATGTGACCGAAATTAGTGTTAAGAGTAGAGCGGAGCATATCAAAAATGCCAGTCGGAGAAATCAATCGTGGTTGAAACGAATGACAGGCATTGACGTCTTACATGCGGACATCTGATGGTCCCGTATTCTCAATTTGAGCATCCAATATGCGAATATCGTAAAATTCAAACATATCCGACCCACTTTGATTCATTTATTACTGAGAATATGGTCTAAGCATAACTATATGTACACATGCGTATAGTGCAAGTGTCTATTAATAATATGATATTATTCCTTCCAAACCGGAGTGTCTATGAGACTTAGAGTAGTCAGCTCAAAAAATGAGATTTCTGATCTCAACCCCAATGAGAAGATGGTTCACCTAGCTTTCAGAGCGTCGAACGTCGACTTCCTCAACCTGATGCAGAAATGTCCCCGGCTCAGGATGATCCAGGTCCCTCCTTCCTACAGGAAAACCATGTCCAATGCCATCCAGGTATTCCTGGACATGCAGGGAATAGAACTCCTGGAAGGCGATGTGTGGGGCCACAGAAAGGACCTGGACGAGTACTTTACCGTGGATGAGACCACCATGGAAGAGATCCGCAAGCTGGCAGAGAGCGGCAGCAACCTCGACGATGTGGCCAGCTCAATTCAGAAGAAGGCCAGGCTGGGCCAGGATCTGATAAAGTACATCGCCAAGACCAAGATTACAGCCTGAACAAGAGGCATCCGGCCTCTTTTTGCCCCCTTTTATAACCCCGATCTTTGTTCTCAAGCACCCGATCCCTAAGAAAGGTTAAATTCATCCTCTGCCGAGCACCCATAGAATGAAGTGCGACGTGCTGGTGGTAGGCGCCTCGCCTGCGGGGCTGATGGCAGCTACTTCCGCCGCGAGATCCAACGCGGAGGTAATTCTCTTGGACCGGGATCTGGGAAACCTGAACCACCCGGCCAACACCATCTTCGAGGGCATGGCCTCCCGGGCAAAGGTGGAGATTTTAGACTGCTATGTGCAAAAAGAGCTGCAGGGCATGCGCATCCTATCCCCATCCGGCCACGGCGCGACCATTCCCGCCAGGGGATATTTCCTGGACCGCGAAAAGCTGGATCAGTATTATCTGAAGGCGGCTGAAGCCGCAGGGGTCTCGCTGCTGCGAGACGAGGTCAAGTACATAAACCGGCATCCTGGCAGCATCTCCGTTTCATCGGCACAGGGAGAGATCAGGGCGAGGGTGGCAATAGATGCCTCCGGCATAGGCTCTCATCTGGCCCAGAAGGCCGGTCTCAAGCCCATGCGTCATCCCCAGGACATAGCCTGGGCCATGGAGGCAGAGGTCAGCCACCCCGGCCTGGGAGAGGAGATGTTCTTTCAATACTGGATAGGGAGCATGGCCCCCGGATGGAAGGCCACCTTCTCCCCGGCGGGAGGAGACAGGGCCACCCTGGCGGTCTTCGTGCGCGGCCACGGGCCCCACGTGCAGTCCTTCTTCCGCTCATTTTTAAAAATATTCAAGGCCTACAAGTCGTCAGCCTATCGAGACATCGAGGACCTAAAGATCCTCTCGGTCCGCAGCGGAGGCGATCCCATAGCAGTCCTTCCCGGCCAGGTAGTCTCCGACTCCCTGATGGTCGTCGGCGGAGCTGCGGGCCAGAGCGGCCTGGCCTACTCCATGCGCGCCGGCCAGATCTGCGGCCAGGTGGCTGCTGACGCTACCACCTCGGGGGATGTGTCCAGACAAGGGCTTTCTGAGTATGAACGGCTCTGGAACGCGGAATTTCGCTGGGAGTACCGCATGGGGCGGGCGGCCCTGGAAACGCTGGCCGGCATGAAGGACGGCGAAATCGACCGAATGGTCCAGAGGCTCTCGGGAAAGGCCCTGGTGTCAGAGGGCGGCCTATTTAAGAAATCGTTTCATGCCGGGGCCAAGGTCTTTCTGGCGCGGCCCAGGACGGTGCTGGATTTGGCCTGGAACCTGGCCAGGGGGTAGAAATGGAGCATTTCAGTCGTTTCTCGTGCAACAGACACCTTGGAAAAGCCAATTAAGCAGTAGAAGCATGGTTGGTTCATGATCGAACTGTCCAGCGACCCATACGTCCTCAAGCCCCGGACATCCCCTCTAAGCGAGGCCGATTTCCGGCTTCACCTCAACATCAACTGGTGCCGGGGCGTCCTATTTAACGTGGTCGCTCTCAAAAATTCGGTGGCCATCGTGGAATACGACGCTCTGCTGTGGTCCGACGAAGCCGTGATGTTCGTAGAGTACAAGGACTCAGTTGCCGCCTACAAGAGCCTCTCCTCGCGGCGGGTGCAGCAAATGAACGCCTATGCCAAGAACATCGCCCGCGGCCTGGGCTACAAGAACTATGTTTTCATGGTGGTGGTCAAGGGACTGGAGGAGGCGACCAATAAGGGCGGCGTAGAAGTGATTCCGCTCTACGCCCTGGGAAACTACCAGCCTGCATTCACCTCCTCCATCGCTGAGATGGAGTACCTGAACAAGATGATCGCCAAGCACACCCGCGAGGGCCGAGAAGACTTCGTAAAAGAGCTGGACAAGCTCAAGAAGATCTTCGAGATGGAGATGGCTTGAGGGGATTTGCCACCGCCTGCGGCGCAGCCACAGTTCTTAACGCCGTCTCCACCTGGAAAGGCTGCGCCTTCGGCATAAACCTGAAGACCTCGGCGGAGGTGGAGCTGAACCGCTCGGGATGCATCAGGGGCGACGTTCCTTTTGTGGACACGACCCTGATCGAGAAGTGCGCGGAACGGGTCTTGCAGCACTTCGGCTGCGACGACGGCGCTGTGGTCCGCACCTGGAGCGAGATTCCGGTGGCCAGCGGGCTGAAGAGCAGCAGCACTGCTGCCAATGCCGTGGTCCTGGCAACGCTGGATGCGCTGGGCGAAGAGATGGACCTGGTAGATGCGGCGAAACTGGGCGTTGCAGCCGCGAGAGAGGCAAAAGTGACCATCACCGGAGCGCTGGATGATGCTCTGGCCTCCATGCTGGGAGGAGTAGTGGTCACCGACAACCGGGAGATGAAGCTCTTGAAAAGAGAGGAGATCGACTCCGCGGTGCTGCTTCTGGTTCCGAACAGACAGGCCTTCTCCAGAGATACTGACATCAAGCGATCCAGGGCCATTGCCCCGTTAGCAGACCTGGCCTTCGAGCTGGCCATGAGGGGGGATTACCGGCGTGCCATGACCCTGAACGGGTTCGCCTATTGCGCGGCCCTGGGCCTATCCGCCGAGCCGCAACTCAGGGCTCTGGAGGCGGGAGCCTCGGGTGTCAGTCTCTCGGGCACAGGTCCTGCCTATGCCGCCCTGATCTCGCAGGACGGGATAGCCTCGCTGGAGGAAGCATGGAGCGATCTGGGGGGCAGAATAATAAATACCCGAACCAATAACCGAAGTGCAACCAAGGGCAGAGGGGTATAATTTGGGTCTGTCAGATCATCGCAGAGAGATCGAAGACATCGATCGAGAGATCATCGGACTGATTGATAAGCGTCTAAAGATCGCCAAGAAGATCTTCGAGGCCAAGCGCACCTCGGGAATCCGCATCAGCGATCCTGATCAGGAGAAGCTGGTCCTCTCCCGGGCCATGGACATGGCGACGGAACTGGGGCTGGATGCCGGTGCCGTGAGAAATATTTTTGAGATTTTGATCAGGATGAGCCTGGAGAAACAGCAAGAGCTGCAGGGCAGGGACCAGGGATAAAGGACCAGGGATAAAAATGGTGAATGTTAGCGTGATCTCAGGATCCAAATCGGACCAGGCGATAGTTGACAGGATCCTCTCCCGCCTGGAGGCGGAAGGGACAAGCTGCGAGCACAAGGTCCTCTCCGCCCACAGAAATCCGGCCGAGCTGGAGCAGTACCTGAAGGAGAGCGACGCAAAGGTTTTCATCGGTGTTGCCGGACTGTCAGCGGCCCTTCCCGGAGTAATCGCCTCTCGCACCCGAAAGCCGGTGATAGGAGTGCCGGTATCGGCCAAGCTGGGCGGACTCGATGCGCTGCTTTCAATTGTGCAAATGCCGCCAGGAGTTCCAGTGGCCTGTGTGGGCATAGACAACGGAGAAAACGCAGCCTTGCTGGCGATCAGAATTCTGCAGTGCGGAAGATAGCTATTTATACAATGTCAGTGAGATAGACGGCTCAAAGGTGGGATAGGATGTACAAGCGGATACTGATCGCCACTGACGGCTCGGATAAATCAAGGAAGGCCGCTGAGGAGGGCGTAGAGCTGGCTAAGGCTCTCGGAGCAGAAGTCATAGCGCTTAACGTAGTGAATGAGGTAGTAATCGCCAGTGCAGTCAGACAGCTGGGGTCCGACAAGAAGGAAGTTGAGGACAAGCTGATGGCCGCAGGCCAGAAGGCAGTCGATGCTATTAAGAAGATGGCTGCAGACAAAGGCGTAAAAGCCGATGCCATCGTTCGAGCTGGCGCTCCTGCCAATGTGGTAATCGACGTGGCCGCCGCCAATGGTGCCGACCTGATCATCATGGGAAGCCATGGTGAGTCCGGGGCCTCAAAGCTATTGATTGGCAGCGTAGTTCAGAAGGTGCTCTACTGGGCAACTATTCCAGTGCTGGTTGTGAGATGATCGCATGACTGAATTCGTACTGGCTCCTTCGCTGATATACGGTTCCTTCGCGATAGTCTTCGTAGTAGGAACAATCCTGGCCTACTTCGTGATAAGCCTCATCGGTGGAAGCTGAAGCGAACTCTGCGGGAGGGGTTCCGGCTGTCCCCCCAGAGGCCCTTTTATTCATATTTGTTGATAAATTGAGCTAATCGGATTTGAGCTATTTTCGAGTGATTTAGCAGTTTTAATGGGTCGTAATCCCGCAGGCAAACGGCAATGATGCCAACATTAAGATTCTTAAATAAAATACGTTAAAAACGCATAAACCAAAAATAAAAAATAATAGTATAATTTATTTTTTGAAATAAGCCGGAGCGCTCTCCAGAGCCCGAGCTATTAGCTCCGCAGCCTGATCTATGTCCTTCAGGCTCAGGACCTCGACCGGCGAGTGGATGTACCTCGTGGCCACACTTATGACGCCGGTGGGAATGCCGGCCTTGGTCAGGTGAATGGACGTCGCATCTGTGGTTCCGCCGTCGGATGCCTCCAGCTGCACCGGAATATCGAATTTTTTGGCGGTCTCAGTGAGCCAGCTCAGCACCACGGGTGAGGCGATCAGTCCTCTTCCGGATCCGTCAGCCACCACCACCACCGGCCCCTTGCCCATCTCCACCGGTGCGTCCTTCATATCGATTCCCGGATGGTCGCCGGGAATAGTCACGTCCGCGGCAATGGCCAGATCCGGATTCAGACCGTAGGCGCTAACCTTTGCGCCTTTTAGCCCCACCTCTTCCTGAACCGCGGCCACGATATGAATGGTGCTCTTGGCGCGGGTCCTCTTCAGGGCCTCGATCACGGCCACCAATCCGGCGCGGTTGTCGAAGGCCTTGCCGGTCACCCGGTCGCCCTGCAGCGAGGCAAACTCCCGGTCTATCGAGATGGCGGTTCCGGGAAGGATGCCCAGATCTTCGACCTCCTTTTTGCTCTGGCAGCCGACGTCCACGAACATGTCCTTGGACTCCACCGGCTTCTTCTTGTCCTCGTCCTTCATGACGTGAGGCGGCTTGGAGCCGATCACGCCGAAAACCGGACCGGAAGCGGCATGAACGACCACCCTCTGGTTTAAGAGCGTCTGGTCGAACCACCCTCCGATCTTGATAAACCGCAAGAAGCCCTTTTCATCGATGTGCTTGACCATGAGGCCGATCTCATCGGCATGAGCCTCGATCATGACGGAGAAAGAATCTCCCTTTTTCGTGGCGATGAGGTTCCCGATGCAGTCTGTTTTTACTTCATCCACATAAGGGCCGATCTCCTTTTGCACCATCTCCAGAACGGACTCCTCTCTTCCCGAAATGCCGTGGGCATTGCTGAGCCTTTCCAATAACGACTTTATATCGCTCATGAAACCATCCTTCAAAACATGCTTCAAGACGCCAATTGAACTATCATTAAATGCCTGTCAAGCGGTCCTCATGGCGGCACCGAAGTTCCGGGAGCCGGTGATCAAGACCTCGCCACCCAGCTCTTGCAGCAATTCTCGCGCCGCGGACTCAATATCCCGTTCTTGAGTATCGGTTATGGCATAGACCGTGGGACCAAAGGAACTCAGGCCCGCACAGGCCGCGCCGGCGTTCCTCATCTCCTCGATGAGACGTCGCACCAGAGGATGCTGGAGCATCACCTCCACCTTCTTGAACCCCAGCTCCTGCACTCTGTTGACCGCTGAGCCGAACTCGTCCAGGTCTTCCTCGACCAGGGACGGGACCATTCGGGCCAGTATCTGGTAGCACAGCTCGTGCACCTCGGTACAGGGCACTGGACAGTACTTCTTGAAGATATCGACCTCATCCTGCCCAAAGGCTCCCTTAGGCAGGTTAGGAACCGCCAGCAGGACCTTCCAGCGGGAGGGAAACTCGTGGCGCGCGATCACCGGTGGCGGACGGACGCCTTTAGAGGCCGCGGACGGCCGGAAATCGGTCTTGTCTCTTCCCGGCCCGAAGCTGTGACCACCATCGATTATAAAGCCGCCAGACTCAAAGGCAGCAGTTCCTATGCCGCTGGTGCCGCCGCGGTTAACGATGGATGCGATCTGGCGGGCGCTGGCCGATAGATCGTAAAGCTCGCACAGCGCTTTTCCCGCGGCCAGAGCCAGCTGAGTTCCCCCGCCCAGGCCGGTGTGCAGCCGGTAGATCCCTCTGACCGAGAGCCTGGCACCGCCCAGGCCGAAATGCGCTCTGACCGCCTCTGCTGCTCTCCGGGCGCGGCCATCGACATCTCCATCGACGGTGATGTCGTGCGACGCCTCACCCTCCAGGATTATGTTGGGCCGGTCCAGGGTGATTCCCACGCCTCCATCCACCCGCCCGGAGCTTCCGGAAAGATCGGTCAGGGTGAGGTGAATTCGGGAAGGGGTCTGTATCACCACCCGGCGGTGGTCTTGAAAGCTGTTGTAGGGAAAAGCCTCTCGAATAGAGATCAGCGGCTGGCCGTGCCTGATTATCCGGTAGGTGCGAGAGAGCACGGGCTCATCAGGAAATATGTTGAAGATCCTGCTCATCTCCTGGCCGGCCGGAGCCGATCCGGCGGAGATGATGTCGCGACGGGACTCGATATTATGCTTCTTCAGGATGACGCCGATGGGGATGTCAGCCCGGATCAGATCCTCTTTGAACCCCGGCTCCAGCCTCTTGAGCGGTGTATGCGAGACCGCGTAAATCAGGGTCTCTCTGCTGTCTGCCCGAAGCAGCCTGACCACCCTGTGGTTCACCTCTTCGCCGGGATCAATCCCCAGCTCTTCGGCCACCACAGGCTCTGCAGCCTCAACTTCTTGCGCCAGGGTCTCAATTGTCACGGCAGATCCGGTCAGAACTTCCAGGAGACCCGTGACCGAGCCGTCGGTTCCGAGAAGCATCTTCTGCACCGGGCTGAGGCGTCCCACTGCCATCTCCAGATCGATGATCCTGGCTGAGATCCTATCCTGCCTGAGGCTCGATGGTCCGGATGACACGAAAATAGTTTCTCCAGCCCCAGAATAAAGTTTTTCCCTTGTGATGACCTTTGTCTATCCGGCAAGGTGCGAGAAATGGATTCCTCAAGAATTTCAGGGTTCTACAAGCTTCCTCCGGAAGAGAGGCTCAAGCTGGCGGCAGAGCGTGCAGGCCTCGGCCAGGAGGAGGTCTCCTGGTTAAAAACCGGACTTCTGCTGGAGCAGGCGGACAAGATGGTGGAGAACGTAATCGGCATGATTCAGGTGCCTTTGGGAGTGGCCACCAACTTCCAGATCGATGGAAGAGAGGTCCTTATTCCCATGGCCACCGAGGAGCCGTCGGTGATTGCCGCCGCCAGCAACGGAGCCCGCATGGCCCGGCCCGGCGGAGGATTTCAGACCAGCAGCAGCGGCCCGGTAATGCGGGCCCAGATTCAGGCTACCGGGGTTTCCGATCCCTTCGCGGCCCGGCAGAACATTCTGCTGCACAAAGACGAGCTGATGGCAGCGGCCAACGAAAAAGATCCTATGCTGGTCAGGTACGGAGGAGGAGTCAAAGACATCGAGGTCTACGTGATAGACTCCCGCGTCGGCCCAATGGTTGTCGCTCACCTGATCGTGGACTGCCGCGATGCCATGGGGGCCAACGCCGTGAACACCATGGCCGAGGCCCTGGCTCCCAGAATCGAGCAGCTGACCGGCGGAAGAGTATTCCTGAGGATCATCTCCAACCTGGCAGACCTGCGGCTGGCCCGCGCCAGAGCGGTCTTCCGGGCCGATGAGATCGGAGGATCGGAGGTCGTTGACGGAATGATACAGGCGGCTGCCCTAGCAGAGGTCGATCCGTACCGGGCGGCCACCCACAACAAGGGAATCATGAACGGGATAACCGCGGTGGTGCTGGCCACCGGCAACGACACCAGGGCGGTGGAAGCCGGAGCCCATTCCTATGCCGCCATCAAGGGCCGCTACCAGTCGCTCACCCGCTACGAGAAGAACCGGGACGGAGACCTAGTGGGGTCAATTGAGCTTCCCGCTGCAGTGGGGCTGGTGGGAGGAGCAACCAGGGTTCATCCCACCGCCAAGGCTGCGGTGAAGATGCTGGGCGTCAAGAGTGCCGACGACCTGTCCCGCATCATGGCGGCAGTCGGGCTTTGCCAGAACTTCGCCGCTCTGAGGGCGCTGGCCACCGAGGGCATCCAGAGGGGGCATATGTCTCTTCACGCCAAGAACATCGCCGTTCAGGCCGGAGCCTCCTGCGACCTGATAGAGATGGTGGCTGCAAGGATGGCGGCGGAACGCAGAATAAGCGTGGATAGAGCACAAGAGATCATATCGGAGTTGCAGAAGAGTTGAGAGCAGGGGTACTGGGACCGGAGGGTACTAACTCGGAGAGGGCGGCCAGGAAGTGGAACCCGGATGCCCAGCTGGTCTACCTGGACGACTTCGAGGACATACTGTCGGCGGTCGAGTCTGGAGAGCTGGACTGCGGCGTGGTTCCCCTGGAAAACAGCCTGGAGGGGTCGATCGGCCAGGTCATGGATCTGCTCTTGCGCCTGCAGGTGACAATTATGGCCGAGGTCAACCTGCCCATAAGGCACTGCCTGCTCGGCCGGGGAGAGAGCGAGGTCAGGGTGGTGCTATCTCATCCCCAGGCCCTGGCCCAGTGCCGGCAGTACCTGCGCCGCAACTATCCGGGAGCTGAGATTCGGACCACCGGGTCCACCAGCCATGCCGCTCGCCTGGCGCAGGAGTTTCCGGAGATGGCGGCTGTGGCCAGCGCGGGGGCGGCAGAAGCCTACGGCCTGAAGGTCCTGGCCCGGGATATCCAGGACGGAAGCGACAACATCACCCGCTTTGCAGTGGTTGGAAAAGAGATTCCTCGCCCCACCGGACGGGACAAGACTTCCCTGGCCGTTTACCTGCAGCGTGATAGGCCTGGAGCGCTTTATTCCATCCTGCAGGAGTTCGCCGAACGGGGCATAAACCTGACCAGAATCGAGTCCCGGCCCAGCCGCAGGGGACTTGGAGACTACTATTTCTACATCGATCTTGAGGGACACATAGAAGACCCGCCCATCAGAGAGGCGCTCTCCGCAATCGATGAAAAGGCGAATATGGTCAAGGTGCTGGGGTCCTACCCGCGGGCCTGAAAAAAATCTTTTTGAAGGCTCAGCCTTTCGCACGCTCCTAATCGAATTCGATGCAATCATTTTGAAAATTCGATGCAATCTTTTTCGAGACACTCCAGGTTCATTCTTATCAAAATATTTATATAAAAAAGTGTTTTTATAAAATAATTATTAGCAATAATTGTTACTAATAGAAAACTATTTAACAATAAAAGATATCAGGAAAGTGGTGATTGTTATGAGAGCAGTTTTAGCACTGTTCCTGCTCCTGATTGGAGCGGCGACCATGAATGCAAGCGCCCACAGCATGTGGGTAGAATCGAAAGATGTAGCTGATGTCGGAGATACCCAGAGCGTTTATTCCTTCTGGGGCCATTTGGACGATCCAACTGGCATTACTGCCCCGTCATCTGAGGCCAACAATCTGGTCACTCCCGACGGGCAGAGACTGGACCTGGCGATGGACCAAGGCAAGTGGCTCCCCGCATACGGCTGGATCGGCTATGCCTTTAGCGACGTGACCCTCTACTGGCCTGGAGACTACGTCTTTCTAGTTTCGCGCAACCCTTCAGTCTACGACGCCGCCTGGCATGGAAGCGGACCCAGCAATCCCAGACTCGGTCACAGCTATGCCAAAGCAGTGATTCATGTGGGCAATGAGAGCCAGGGCAGCTGGGACGCAGGCGTTCCTCTGGAGATCAATCCCGAAAAGGCTCCCTATGAAATCAAAGTCGAGGAGAACGTAACCTTCCAGGCCAAATATAACGGCCAGCCGGTCAACGTCACATATTTGGCATTCCCGCTCAACTCCGCCTCCGAGACCCAGACCGGATCCAGCGGCGATCAAGGGTCGTTCACCGTTAGCTTCAGCCAGGGAGGACTATGGCAGGTAAGCGCGAACTACGACCTCCAAGAGCCTGGGAAGTGGATTGCCACCTCAGAAAGCGCTGGCCATTACAAGATTGGAGACGAGGTGCCGTATAACGTCACCAGGTACAGCTCGATCATGTCGATCTGGGTGAGGCCGTAGCCTTCTCCGCCATTATCTATTTTTTGCAAAGATCATGATGATATTATGATGATATTATTATGTCTGAATATAGCAAGATTTTTTAATACTAAAACACACCTATGATAGAGATATTATGAGGAGCATAATTTTTGTACTGCTGCTGGGGATACTGGTATCATCAGCCTCAGGCCATTCTCTTTACGTAGAGTTTCCAAGAGACCTGTCCACGAACTCGAAAGCTGACTTCTGGATTGCCTACGGCCACGGCGGCTCTGCAGACCAGGAGATCGCCTCATTACCCCTGGCCCGCCTGATTTGGCCTGACGGCCAAGAGGAAGAGCTGAATCTGGAACCCTTTCAGGGCGGCCTCATGGGAGCTGTTTCCCTGCCGGAACCAGGCTGCTATATCATGGACCTGCAGATGAAGACCACCCTCTTCAATCCCGAGTGGTTCGGGGCTGCAGGCAGCTCCAGCCTGGTAGAGAAGTACGGCCGGGCACTCTTGACAGTCGATTCGGGCCAGGGCTTCGGCTGGTCCAGCGGCCGGGGCCTGGAGATAGTGCCTGAGACCGATCCTTACGGCCTTCAGTCCGGAGAGGAGTTCAAGGCCCAAGTCCTGTGGAACGGAAGAGAGGTTTCCGGAGACTACAGCGCGACTGTGGTCAGGCTGCCGGAGGACGTGCTGGTGATCCAGCATGCCCAGGAGACGGAGATCGAGGGCTCCAGCGAGGACGGAAACATCAGCTTTACAACCACTAAGCCCGGCCTTTGGGTGCTGAGCTTCGAGGCGACAATTGATGAGAGCGGAAGCTGGACCGCAGAAGAGGACGACTCCCAAGGCTACTTCCGGAAAGGTGAAGAGCTGGAGTACGACCAGATAGCTCCAACTGCCTATCTGACCTTCTGGGTGGATAAGTGAGAGGCAGCCAATGGTCCACATCTCCGACGGGGTTCTTCCCCCGACCATGCTGGCGGCAGGCTTCGTCCTGACCGCCGTCCTGCTGTACTCTTCTTTGAAGGGCGTCAAGGCGGAGGAGATTCCCAAGATATCGCTGATCACCGCCGCCCTCTTTGTGGCCAGCCTGGTCCACTTTCCGATAGGCCCCACCTCAGTTCACCTGATAATGAACGGCCTTGCCGGAATACTGCTCGGCAGAAGAGCCTATGCCGGAGTATTTGTGGCTCTGACGCTTCAAGCGGTCTTCTTTCAGCACGGTGGAATCACCGTCCTGGGTGTTAATACCTTTAACATCGGGCTTCCGGCGCTTTTGGCCTGGCAGATTTTCGAGCACCGCAGGGGCTTGAAGACGCCCAGGAGAGAAGTCGTGTTCGGCGGCCTGGCAGGCGGTCTGGCGGTCCTGACATCGGTCTTAATGGTATCACTGGAGCTGCTGGCCATGGGAGAAGAATTCCGGGAGATATCGATTCTGGTGATAGGCGTCCACCTACCGGTGGTGCTAATCGAAGCGGTGGTAGCCGGTGGCGCTGCAGGTCTTCTGGTAAATGTCAAGCCAGAGATGCTCAGCGGCAGCAGAAATAGAACTTCAGAGGTGCACTGAAATTGAAGAGAATTTTGGCCTTAATCCTACTTGCTGCGCTGCTATGTGCGGGGTCGGCCAGCGCCCACAGGATGTTTATCGGACAGAGAATAACTATGGACCTGTACGTCTTCTTCGACGACGGAAGCCCGGCCGCGAATGCCCGGGTCAAGCTCTATGAAGGCGACGAGCTGTTCGCAGAGAACACTACCGACGCCACAGGCAAGTTCACCGTGGTTCTTCCCGGAAAAGGCACAGGCAACTGGAGATACGAGGTCTCAGGTGGCGGGCACAGCGAGAAGGGATTTGTGAACATCGATAACAGCGAGCCGGTCAAGGCAGCCGCCGCAGGGCTGGCCGTTCTCGGTCCCCTGATCGTGATATCCAGAATCAGACGAAAAAGAGAGGAGAAAAGATGAGGAGAAAGACAGCACTCATTCTCTTCCTTTTTCTGCTGGCCTGTGACGTCTCGGACGCCCACCGGATGATGATGGGCTACAAGGTCAACGAGCTGCAGGTAACAGCCCTTTACGATGACGGCACACCGGCCCAGGGAGCCGAGATCGAAGTACAAAGCGATGGAAAGACCGTGGCTGAAGGGGTGACGGATGAAAATGGCACATATACTTTCACACCCGATAGCGGCACAGGCGAGGTCACTTTCATCAGCCAGTCAACCGGGCACAGGGCAGAGCTCACCTTGAACCTGGAACAGAAACGGCAGGAGGACGAAGTGTCAATGCCTTGGCGAGCGGCTGCTGGCCTCGGGTATCTGCTGGGAATCGCCGGGCTGGCCATGATCTACGTATCGAGGAAGGGATAGCAACAGACGCATGAGCCACTTCGACCTCGAAGAGTGCTTCAGGCTGGAGTCCCCAATCCACTGCTGGGAAGCGAGGGCCAGGGTCCTATCCATCCTGGTCCTTATCTTCTCCGTGGCTCTGGCGGGAGACATCCCGAAAGCATTGGCTGGCCTAGCCGTAGCGCTACTGCTGATCGTAATATCGAGACTTCCTCTGGACCACGTGGCAAGGTTCATGAAGTGGCCAGCACTCTTTCTCCTGCCCTTTGTGATCATTCTGCCTTTCACTACCAGCGGAGATCCCCTTTTTTCGATCTCGGCAATTGCCCCCAGCGCTCAAGGTCTGTCTACTGGCCTGCTATTTTTCATTCGCGGGCTGGCAGCAGCTCTCCTGGCTCTGCTGATTGTGGCAACGGCCCCCTTCACTGTGACCATCAGAGCTCTGCGCGACATGGGGCTTCCAGGCTCACTGGAGCAGATATTCCTCTTCGCTTATCGTTATATTTTTCTTTTGAATGAAGAGCTGACTACCATGAGCAGGTCTATGGATTCTAAAGGATTCATCAAGAGGTCGGATTTCAAGACCGCTCGAATACTATCCCTGTCCCTGGCCATGCTTCTGATCAGAAGCTACGAGAGAGCGGAAGAGGTCTTTTTGGCAATGATCTCCAGGGGCTACACGGGGACCATTCACGTCGGCAGCCGACGTGAGATCGGAATGGACGATATCCTGAAATGTTTCCTGGTGCTGAGTGCGGCAATCGGCATTCAGGCACTTTAAAGGAGATTGAAACGGACTGGGGGAAAAAATGAAGGCCATAGAAGTTGAAAACCTGAGCTACAGTTATCCCGATGGGACGCCGGCCCTGGATGGGGTTACCTTCTCGGTCCTAAAGGGAGAATCCATCGCCCTTTTAGGACCCAACGGTGCCGGAAAGTCAACTCTGCTTCTGCACCTGAACGGTCTCCTGCGGGGCAGCGGCCTCGTTCGCATCATGGATAGAGAGATTGAAGAACACAGCCTTGGCTGGATTCGAAGCCAAGTGGGGGTGGTGTTCCAGGACCCGGATGACCAGCTCTTCATGCCCACCCTGAAAGAGGATGTGGCCTTCGGACCCAGGAATATGGGCCTCTCAGAAGCGGAGGTCCAAAAGAGAGTGCGCTGGGCGCTGGAATCGGTCGGCCTCCTGAACCTGTCGGAAAGAAGTCCTCACCATCTGAGCTTCGGGCAGCGAAAGAAGGCATCTTTGGCAACGGTCCTCTCGATGAGACCAATGGTGCTGGTCCTGGATGAACCCACCTCCAATCTGGACCCCAGGTCCAAGACTGAGATGATCCGTCTGATCAGGAAGCTGCAGGCCGAAGGAACAACTTTGGTGACAGCCACCCACGACGTGAACACCGTGCCCCTGCTGGCAGACAGGATTCTACTCTTGAACCGCAAGCTGGTGTCCAATGGAGAGGCAAGAGAAATTCTTCAGAGACGAGAATTGTTGAGGGAATTGGGCCTTGAAATGCCGCTCTTCGCAGATCTCTTTCTGGAACTGCGAGCAGAAGGCTGCTACTCCGGACCGACGCCATTTACAAAAGAGGAGGCAAAAGCCGCAATCAGGAACTACTTTAAAAAATAATTCATGGACCATCCATTATGTCGCCCGCCTATGCCGGATTCATGATATAGTCGTTTCGAAGGGTCAATGCAGTCCTGTAGACCGGCCCCACGTAGCTCTTCTCCTGAGAGTTCCGGCCTCTGGGAAGATCCGTTAGTTCCACCACGCGCTGATCCATTCCCGTGTCCGTCCTGATCAGCCACTCGGTAATCTCAGAGGATTCGGTTAGGTTCAGCTTGACCTTGCCTTCCTCATCGGTGACAGCCTCCAGCTTGGTGTCATCGCCGACCCGCTCCGCGGTGACGGTGAGGTTATCGAACGGCTGGCCCTGGAAGAACACCTGGAACTCGAACTCGCCGTCTCCAACCGAAGTGATATTGTCCAGCGGGACCATCTCCAGCGCCTGCCCAATGGGCTTTGAGGCCAGGGAGAAATCAGAGCTCGGCCCGGCTACAAAGGCTTTGGCATAGCAGAGCTTTGGATATGACCTTTCTACGTACCAGTCGTCAGCCCAGCCGGTGGTGTTCAGGGCGTCGAAGTCGATCTCATCGACATATGCGTGCTCCCAGTATCCGGTTGCCGGCGGATTGGTGATGAAGTGCGTCCAAGAGCCTTCGGTGTGGTAGAGATCGACTACATAGAGGCCAGGCTCATCAACGTCGAAGTCGTAGAGCTTCCAGAAGCCGTTGGTGGCAGTTTTCTCATTGAGGGTATGGTTCAGCACCTGCCCGGATTGGCTGGAGATCTTCACGTACGCGAAGCCCTCAGGAAGCTCAGTTGAGGACGTGTTGTGTCCGCTTCCGATAGGCAGAACGGCAATGTCTCCAACATTGACCCAGCCGGAGATGGGCCGGACAAAGGTTTCGTGGGCATTTGCCGCCATCATGCCTAATAGCATTAGTACTAAAATGCTTATTAATATTCGTTTCAAATTTTTTACCTCCGTATACTAAAAGTAATACTAATTATTTAAGATTTCCTAAGATACCATCTCATAGGCGACTTCTAGTGGAAGCATTGACCGACAATCTGCCCAACACCGGGATTCCAAGCCAAATCAACGAAAAAGAAACGCTCGAATCAATTATTTGAGGGCCTCGTTGTTATCAAAACATCAATAAAAATATGTAAATTAAACCTGCCTAAGAACTGCTCAGGGAGAGTTTTAGCTGGTCCAGGCCCTCACGTGATCGGCGTTCGACTGTACCTCTTTCGCCAGGAGCGTGATATTGCCCAGAGCTGCCTTACATTCATCTCTGACGACCAGAGTTCTGTTGTAGACGGATAGAGTTTGATTTAAATTATCGGAGGCTTTGGCAGCGTTCAGAGAAGAAGCGTCGGCATAATGTTTTGCCTGCAGAAGGTCGTATTCGATCCGACTCAAGTTTCTCTCCACAGCCGATGATAGTGATTGGGTCCTGACATAGGTCTCGTTCGTCAATTTGAGGAGGTCCTCGCATCTGGAAACGCTCGCGACACTGGCCTCAGAGTTGGATCGGGCAGAAGTCGCCAGGTCGTCGACCAGCTCTTGGATCTCTTCAACTATAGAGACCAGCGCTTGAGCCCGTTCATTTGCCACTCTAGCCTCATCTCTGGCCAATACGGCCTCGTCTCTTGCAGCCTGTGCTTCATCTCTCAATTCCTGGGCTTCAGTCAGCATAACGGTCGAACTCAGGGCCATAACCTGAGGGACGGTGGGAGCTGCGAAGCCGGTTTTTCCGAAGTTATAGCCCTGAGAAGACCGGGCCGCACCAGAATCGAGGTTTATCACCTGATCAGAGGCTCCGGTTCCAAGGTAAAGGGGTTCAATCGAAGAGACCGGCCAGCTTAGGGCCAGTAGTGTCAAGAAAAGCGATATTAGCCGCATTTTCATCACCATCACATCAATGCGTGAGTGGAATTCTTAGTATATAACACTTTTTTCTAATAAATTATAACAAAGTGTTTTCTGCAGTGATCTATGAGAAAATGATGGCTTCGGAGGATGCGTTCAGATGAGATCAAATGATACACCCCAAATTAACGGAAATGAGCCTCCCGACTTGGATCCTTCCGCTGAGTGCGTCAGGAAGCACCATCGAGGCTCCTTAAAGCCCCGAATTTTATGCGGGTAGCTTTTTCCAGCATGCGGGAGATGCCCCCCCTGTTTCCGCCAGCAGAAAGGAGATCATTCGTTGCGTGCTATTTAAAAGACACTAATAAATATTCTTCCCAATATTAATTAATTTTGTGCTACAAGATCACACGTAATCGGATATGGTATCGGAATGCCTGATCGACCGAAATTGAACCTATCAAGAATGGACTGAAAAGGCACAGGTTTCATCCCAAATCTCTGAAGATCTGACGTTTCAGAAGAGGAGCCGCCCTGGAATGGCAGTCACCAGGGCGTTTCGACAGCATGGTAAAGGAGGCCGCTTGCTCGTCGCTCTCCAACTGCTTGATATCTTATACAGTAATAAATCTTTCGGTTATTGTAGCAACTTAAAATTTGATTTCCGTTATATTTTGAACCATCCATCGTCATCTATCATCTGATTGCTGGACCTCCGTTTATGGAGGAATACCCGATAGAGAGGAGATGCAGTTGAATCCAGGAACATCATCTCAAGCCGCGACTGACTCAGTCAGAACGGCCACACGAAGCAAAGCACCCCTGAACTCGGCTTCAATGAAGCCCCCGACAATTTCGCAGCGCATCATCCCTTGGGCCATAGATGAAGAACGACTGCATAAGATGCGAAGAGAAATGGTTTGAATGGGTCAAAGAGAGGATGGCTGCATTGGAAGATTATGGCCGAGAATTATGGCTGAGAAGGCAAGACTCTCAATCTCGACCTTCCAGCCCTTCAGTCCAACCCGGTCCTCAGATCTCCTCAACCCTCTCTACCCCGATCTTTTTTACCGATGGCTTCCAGATTTTCTTCGGCATCCATTCCGGAGCGCTCTTGGGGCTCTTCACCTGGATTCTCGTGCCCAGGAAGACGTGGACCTTCTTGGTTCCTTTCTCCCTCAGCCGTATATCTGTAAATCCCCTGGTGGCCGCCTTCAGGGCGGCCTGCCGGGGAGACTTTCCCGTAAATACGCCAATCTCTTTGCCATCGACGTCTCTGAGCGCAAAATTTCTCTTGTCGGCTATAAGTCGTCCCTCCTTGGGATCATCTATTGGCAGCCCATAGTAATATCATATAATATTAATCTTACTGAGAAAAGTATAACCCGACAGCCATTTGGAAACAGCAGCACTGCCTAAAGCACGAGGTCTCCATGCCCCTCGTCCAAGAATTTCATCCAAATCAATCCACGCCGCCTCTCGAAACACATTAGTGAAAACCAACCGTATAGGATTCGGACCAAGGGGGACTGATAAAACCCGTTCGCAGAAGATATAGACCTGGTACTTGATGTTCATTTTGGCTTTTCATCACCGACCGTGAAATGCTATCCAATCGAATCCAGAGGGAGAAAGAGGTTAGTTATAATATTATAATATTCAGATATTATGTATTAACTTGCACGCACAACAATTTAATATGTAACATCGAGCATGCAGAATAATACCCAAGCCAACGGAGCAGTATGAACATGAGCCACGCAGCAAGCGGATGCAGATACACGGGATTGGAAAAGCAGTATTCAATCGAAGACCTCGCGGCCTTCCACGGCCACCTGGGTCCTTATATTGTGCTGGGATACCGGATAGGCAGTTATGTCCGGCAGAACTTCTGCCACGACCCCTTCCAGATGAAAGCGGCTGTATTCTGTGAGGGCGTGCCGCCTCAATCATGCCTGGCAGACGGCATTCAGATCGGAAGTGGCTGCACTCTTGGGAAGAGAAATATCGATATTGTGGTCTGCGACGAGATCCGGTGCGAGTTTTCCTCCGGGAAGAGAAAAATTGTGATCCGGCCGAGGCAGATCAAGTTTCCGTCGTCTGGCGGCGACGATTACAGCCAGCTCATTGAGGCGCTGGCGGTCGATATGTACGGCATGCCCGATGAAGAGCTTTTCACCGCAGATACCATCTAAAGCGGTGTCGGGCCTTGGCACTAATCGACCTGAAAGGCATTTACACCGCATACGAAGGTGGCGACAAGGCAGTTATCAAGAACCTGTCCCTGCACGTGGATCAAGGCGAATATGTGGTAATCGGCGGCCCCAACAGTGCCGGCAAGACGACGCTGCTGGAGTCGATGAACGGCCTGGTCAAGATCACCCACGGCAGCGCATCCGTCTGCGGCCTGGACGTGTCCCGTTCCGCAGACGAGGTGAGAAAGAGAGTGGGCTACGTGATTCAGAATTTCTACTTCGATCCCTTCACACCCTTTACCGTAGAGCAGGTGGTGATGATGGGACGCTTCGGACGCCTAGGCCTTCTGAAGCAGCCCTCGAAGCAGGACTACGAGGCTGCAGACCGGGCCATACGCCGGGTCGGAATCGAGGACCTGGTCCACAAGACCATCGGCACGCTCAGCGGCGGGCAGCAGCAGAAGACCATGATCGCCCACAACCTCGCCAAGGAGCCGGAGGTCATGATGCTGGACGAGCCCTTCAGCAATCTCGATTTCCACGCCAGAGAGTACCTGCAGGGCGTGTTCAAGGATCTGGTGCGCGATGGAATTCCCACTCTGATAGTAGCACACGCCTTCGACGGCCTCCCGGACATACCCATCCACCTGGTGGTCATGAACTCAGGAACGATCACCTACGACATGAACTGTACAGCAGGAGAAGTAGAAGATATCATCAGAAAAGAGTGCAAGGTGAACGGAAGATGCTCGAGCCGTTAATTCCCAACAACGTGGTCTGCCATGCCCTCGAGGCCATGATCTTCGTCTCCATCGCCTGCAGCATACTGGGGGTAATAATCTCCCGCATGGCGCTATCCTCTATCGGCTTCACCATGTCTCATGCCGCATTTGCCGGAGCGGCCATCGGAATGTTCGTGGGAGGAAACGCCCAGGCGGCAGCCATAGCCTTCAGCATGGGCGTGGCAGCCCTGATCGGGCCGATAAGCGACAAAGCTAAAATGGCGGCGGACGCGACGTTAGGCGTTCTCTTCGCCATGTCCATGGCAGTGGCCGTCTTCCTGATCTCTTACATGGAGTACATGGGCAGGGGGCTTTCGGCCAGCGCGCTTCTCTTCGGAGACGTAATCTCTCTTTACAGAGAGGAGATTTACGCCCTGGCTGCAGTCTGCGGACTTTCCATCATCTTCGTCCTGGCTTTTTACAAGGAGATCTCGGCCATCATGTTTAACATGAAGATCGCCGAGGCGGCCGGCATTCGAGTCAAGCTCGTTTATTATATCCTGCTCTTCATCATCGCCCTGTCGGTGGCGCTAAGCCTCAACATCGTGGGCGGCCTTCTGATATTCGTCCTGCTGGTGACGCCGGCTTCAATCGCCAGCCAGTTCTGCTTCAACGTGAAGTCCATGTTCGTCGTGGCCCCGGTCGTGGCCCTGCTGGTGAGCATCTTCGGCGTATGGGCAGGCTTTGAGTTCACGCTTCCGGTAGCGCCGCTGGTGGCGCTGTTGCTCACAGCCGTCTTTGCCTTATCCGTAATGCTGTCGTTCAAGAGAAGGATAAACACGAAAATTCACTGAAAGACCAGAGGCGTTTCTTGCTATGGAAAAAGAGGAATTATCTATCGCGGAGATCGGAAGTCGACTGGCTGAGGCTGTGAACATGAAGACCTGGCCGCTGTGCGCCTACGGCTCGGACTGGCTGCCGGGAAAGGTCATTCCCTCATCCTCGATCAGCGAATGTCTGGCCTCTGCCGTGTACCACTTAGCAGACGGCAGAATAACTGATCCGGTCTACATCAGACATGAGACGGGCCGGTCCTTCTGCCGCTGCATCGGCGGACCTGCGTGGTTCGGATATTGCGGATTCGATCCTCGACTGCCGGGCCTCATGGCCACCACATCACCGGATGAAAATCTTGCACCAAAGCGACTAAAAGCGGACGAGACTGTGGCCCGTGAGACCTACGATGCAGTGGGAGATATCAAACCAATGGGCAGGTATGTGGTGATCGGGCGCTGCGAGGGGATGGCTGACGATCCTGGGGTAAGATGCATAATATGTTTTGCCGGCGGCGAGCAGATCCGGGACCTGTGCGCACTGGCCCATTTCGGCAGCCCTGACGCAATCAACTCTATATCCGCCCCTTGGGGACCGGCATGTGCCACCCTGATCACCTATCCTGCGGGAATGGCAGAGAACGCCTCTGTCTCTAAAATATACCTGGGCCCTACAGACCCTTCAGCCAGGCAGTGGCTGCCGGAAAGCTGCCTGGCCATGGGAATCCCGGTGAAGATCGCAAGGAGAATGGCCGGAGACGCGGGAGCATCGTTTCTGGTCAAGTCTGACTAACGGACGCGGTTCTGTCCGGAGGAAGAAAGTTCATAGTCGCTCTGCTTTCCTCCGCATTTGCAGTTGTCTGAGTTATTATGAATTTGCAAGGATTATTAATCTAATTGTAGTAAAATTTAAATATTTAGTATTAACAAGCTGAACATATGAGAGGATTTAAATCATTTAGCCTGGCCGTGCTGATGCTAACGATCCTTCTGACAGCTTCAGCCTTGGCCGAGGACGCATCTTTAGCCACGCTTCGTATCGTTAGCACCACCAGCGTGCTGATGGACCCTGCCACTTCCATCGGCGGAGATCGAGTCGAGGCCATCACCATCGCCGACCCGACACTGTGCCCCCACCTGCAGGCAGACATCATCCCCAACCGCATACAGCTCCACATGGACTTCATAGAGAAAGCCAACATGTTCATGGCCTACAATGATAACAACGACCAGAGGTACAACATGCCTGCGGTCAACGATTTCATGAAGGCCAACAACTATGGAGAGGTTGTATGGTATACTGTTTCTAACCCCTCCCAGGGATGGAACACGCCGACCAATGCCAAGGTTCTGGCAGCCGAGGTGAAAGGATGGCTGGTGGAAAAGGACCCGACCAACGAGACCTATTACGAGCAGCGGTACGACGAATACGTGAAGAGCTTTGACGCAATTGAGCCCACCGCCGAAGAGAGGGAGAAGCTCAACCAGACTGAGGTCGTGGTCATGCTCTGGCAGATGGACCCGGTACAAGACTGGCTGGGCATGAAGGTGGTCAACTTCTTCGCTCCTGAGTTCGCCATGAACGGAACCAAGACCGCCGCCAAGGTGGTCGACGACATCAACGCCAATCCGACCAAGTACCAGAACGTCACCTACGTTATAGAGAACATGCAGTCTGGAGAGCTGGCCAAGGGCATTGAAGAGGCGCTAAACGACAAGGGCATCAATGCCGAACGCGTGATCTTCACCAACTTCCCGGGATCTGTTCCGGAAGCCAACACCATGGCAGAGGTCTTGGACCACAACAAGCAGCTGGTTTTATAAAGGGGCAATGAAGTCTGCCCTTCTTTTTCATTAATGAGACTATTATGATGTGGCTCATCTCAGATATTCCGATTTACTGCGGGGCAGATCGGCCTTTATGCTGACCATCAGAGAAAAAAGGTGATCTGAAGCGAAGGCCAGCAGGGACAAAATGATATCTCTACAGACTGCAGAAAGCTAAGGAAATCGATACAATGGTAGACTGGAACCAAACCTGGAAGGATGCGTTTCTGGCATCGCGCCTGACCAGCGATAACTACTACGACAACGAGGAACAAGCAAAAAGCTACGATGCGGCCGAGAGCATCTGGGCAGATGGGAAGAAAAGGGCTGCCGACCTCGATCCCGGCCCTTCCTGGTCGGTGCTGGACATAGGTTCGGGACCGGGAATTCTGACCGTCCCCCTTGCCCGCACTGTCAGAGAGGTTACGGCAATTGAGCCCTCCAGGCCCATGATCAGCTGTCTGAAGCGGCACTTAGATGAAGAGAGCATATCCAATGTGGGAATCATCAACTCCCGCTGGGAGGACGTATCCGCAAAAGAGCTGGAACCTCATGATCTAGTCATAGGCTCCTACTCCCTGAGCTTCGAGGACATCAAGGATGCTCTGCTAAAGATGGACCGCCTGGCAAAGAAAAGGGTTGTCCTTTACTGGTTTGCCGGAACTACCAACTGGGAGCTTATTCGAGAAGACCTATTTTCCCAGGTCTACGGCCGCAAGCCGGTGCATTATCCGAAATGCAACGTCATCTACAACCTTCTCTACGATCTGGGGCTTTATCCGGATGCCGAAGTTCTGCACGGGACATCATTTTCCCGAGAGTACGCCAGGTACGATCAGGCCTTGTCCTATCTGAGAAGCACTCTCGGCGTCTTCGATACGACCCACGATGAGTTGCTGCATAATTACATTGAATCTCACTGGCGCAGAGATGATGGCCGGCTGTTCATGGAGGATAAAACGACGTACGTGAAGCTCTCATGGAGGCCAAAAGGCACAAGATGATCGCGATCGGAACCTTTCTGGTGGACCTCCACGGCTACGTGCAGTCGCGCTCGCACGTGCTGCAGCTTCGCGAGATGCCCTTCGTAAAGATAGCAAAGCCCTGGGAGCGGCAGACTTCTATGTCATCGCGCGCCATATCCTGCCCAACGCCCGCTAGGTAATCCTGGCCCAGGGTTTATCCTGGCCGTTGCCGTAGCGATGCTTACCGAGGCATCCTTGAGCTTCCTGGGGCTAGAACGACCCGGTTAAGAAAAGCTGGGGAATGATGCTCAACTAAGCCTTCTCTCGCAGGGCTCATAAACGCCATTGGTGGCGATATCTGCCTCCTGGATTCTGTATTTCACTCGCGAGTCTTGAGCTTTGTATTGACAGAATTCGGGCTGGAGGGACTAGAACCCGAAGAGCCGGAATTTTTTTCATCTCCAGCAAAACGTATCGATTTTTCCAGAGTGGCGCAGAAGAAATCGGTCTCCTATGAGTCGAGATAATTCGGCACTGTTGATCGTTTCCGACCATGATAAGCATATGTTTAAAGAATGAATTCGGCCAATTCCCGGAAGAATCTTTCGGGATGTTCCGTAGCAATTTATCTCATGATTAATATCAATAATGATACTTGAGATTCGAATTTGAGACTGCAGCAATGAGTACTATTTTTATGGCAGGATTGATTTAAAATTTGAACGAGCAGATCGTCGTATCATTTTGAACCTATTAGTTTAGAAAGGCCAACTATTAGGTAATACTTTTTATAGTTGAAGATAGACTATAGTATGATATGAAACAAGTTAGATCTATGGACCTGGTGAAGAAGCATTCCGAGATGCACTACTTCGACGACTTGATGAACCCGGTGACCAGAGAGATGGCAACTGTAGCGGTCTTTCGCGAGTTTGACGAGAAGGGTAATTTAATTTTCGAAGCGCAGGGATTCATAGACTAGAGGCACTGCCAGGAGGATTATTGCACTCCTGGTTTCCTTCAATTTTAAAGGGCAGAAGCATCCTGGCAGAAAGGGACCCATATTTTTCTAAATAATTTAAATAGAAAAGAAAATTATGATTTAATGGCAGCATTTGTGGCCGTGTTGATGCTCGCTATCATGTATATGCTCGTGGATATGCTTCTCTTTATCATGCTGGTGGGCATGCTCGTGCTTATCTTTGTTATGGCAACACATTACAGATCACCTCATTGATTTTGTCTATTTTCTAAGATGCATTTTTACTATAAAAGGATTTCTCAGCATTCGGGATATCAATTATTGAACTTTTTAACTCATTGTATGATAATTGATGAGAAGGGGCTGGGCGCTCATAAATACTCATATATTATTTTGAAAAGAACACACTTATTAAGTATAATAAGTAAAATTAAAGAAAATCTGAGAAAAATAAGTTTTTCAACCTCGATACCTGCATACACCCTAACAGATGAGTTCAATTCAGAAGGACTTCTTCGGCCACCGGAAAATGAAGATGGTCGAAGCCTTGAATGTCCCTGCCGGCCTTCTCCAGCAGAGGCCTTCTGTGATATTTCATGCCCAACGGGAAGGTTCCGGAAGAGAAAAATCCAATACGATTGAGACTCTTGCCAATATTCAAGAAATAATAGCAAGATTTAATACATTTTGGGTTATTGAGTCTACAAGATGGCTCTGCTAGAGATTGCCGACTTAAGCGTCTCCTTTCCCACCCAGGATGGTTTGGTGAAAGCAGTGGACCACGTCTCGCTGAAGATCCGGGAAGGAAGAAAGGTCGGGTTGATAGGCGAGACCGGCTGCGGAAAGACGGTTCTGGGAATGGCGATCGTTCGTCTGCTTCAATCCACGGCCAGAATTAAGGGAAGGATCGCCTATCGAGGAAGAGACCTGCTGCTGATGAAAGAAGGCGAAATGAGACGCCTCCGGGGAAGAGAGATTGCCATGATCCTGCAAAATCCCACAACCTCGCTAAACCCGGTTCTAAAGGTCGGGGACCAGATTGCGGAGGCCATCCGGCTACATCTGGAAAAGAGCCGGGAAGAGGCCTTAAACCTGGCAGTGAAGATGCTGGAAGAGGTGCATATGCCAGATCCGGCCAGGAGAGCCCGGCAGTATCCGCATGAGCTGTCCGGTGGCATGCGGGAGCGGGTCTTGATCGCCATGGCCCTGGCCTGCCGGCCCTCCTTCATCATCGCCGATGAACCGACCAAAGGGCTGGATGCCAAAACCAAGATGCAAATAATCGACCTGATCAAGGGAGCAACCCAGGAAAAATCCCTGATGATGATCACCCATGACCTGGGCGTGGCCGGCCAAATCTGCGACCAGATAGCGGTCATGTACGCCGGGGAAATTCTCGAATGGGGATCCTCCGAAGAGATTCTGAGCGATCCCTGCCACCCTTACACTCGTGGATTTATCAACTCTCACCCCAGCAGGGGACTGGTGCCTATCCCGGGCTCAAGTCCGTCTCTCATCGATTTTCCGTCAGGCTGCAAGTTTCATCCCCGCTGTGCCCTGGCAACCGATATCTGCAAGACCATTCACCCTGAAATGAAGGCCCTGGAAGAAGAACATTCTGTGAGGTGCCACTTATGCACATGATCGAAGCCATCGATCTGAAGAAGCACTATTCCTCCGGCCTTCTTCATAAGCACCTCACCACAGCCGTCGACGGAGTATCATTTTTCATCGAGCGGGGCGAGACCCTGGGTCTGATCGGAGAGAGCGGATGCGGAAAGACAACAGTGGGACGCATGCTATTGCGACTGATTGAGCCCACCTCGGGAAAGATATTTTTCGAGGGCATCGATATCATGTCCCTCAATCGGACGGAGCTTCGCCGGATCCGGCCCAGAATGCAGATGATCTTTCAGGACCCCGAATCGTCTCTTAACCCCAGAATGAAGATCGGAGACTGCATTGCCGAGCCCTTGCGGCTCGGTCTCAACGGAAAGCTGGGAAAGAAGCAGACCCGAGAGCGGGTAATGGAGCTGATCGAAATCGTGGGACTTAATCCCGAACACTTTAACCGCTACCCCCACCAGATGAGCGGCGGACAGAACCAGAGGGCGGTCCTGGCCCGAATCCTGGCCATCAAGCCGGACTTCATAGTAGCTGACGAGCCTACCGCATCTCTCGACGTCTCCGTGCAGGCCCAGATATTGAACCTCATTCAGAAGCTGAAGAAGGAACAAGAACTGACTTTGCTCTTCATATCCCATGACCATGAGGTGGTCCAGCACATGAGCGATAGGGTAGCGATCATGGATAAAGGGCGGATAATTGAGACTCTGAAATGGCGGGATTTTGCTGCCAAGGTTCTCGCATCTGAGACCAGCCTCCCAAAAATTAAAAACGATATCCTCTCAGGTCCAGGCTCAAAGGCAAAAGAGACAATCAAAGGTATCTGGAGAAGACCAGGAACAAAGCCAGTACAATAGCCAGAGGAATTGCCGCTTGAAGCGGTGATCCGCCCTCCACCGGGGCCTCTTCCTCCAGAGGAATATTTTCACTCTCGCTATCCTGCAGATCCTCCACCGATGGCAGGGGTTCCTCTTCGACCACTATGGTTGAGGCTGGACAGTCGGTTTGATACTCATTTCCCTGGACGTCCCGGTAGCTGATGTTTCCCGGCAAGAGCTTCAAGCGCCCGGTTTGAAGGCCTTTCAGACGGCAGCTCAGCGATTTTATCTCGCCGGGGCCAAGCGAGAAAGATCCGTTCAGGCTTCCCTTTACCAAAAGAACCTCTTCCGGCAGGTCGCTATCTACCGTCACTGCAGCGTACCTGTTGCCGGCATTTTCCAGCTCCATGACCACCTCGGCCTCCTCTCCCAAGATAAGCCTTGGAGGGCTTACTCTGCGGGAGACTTTCAGCAAGGGACCGAATACGTCCACCACGGGGCTCTCAGACTCCACCTGGTAGTCCCTTCCGTCGAGCGAATAGCCGGCCCTGGCTGCAGGAAGGACGAGTCCGGTTCCAGGCTGCCTGGCCACAAGAGCATAGCTTACAACCTCCGTCCCGCCGGAGGGGAGCGTGAGATCCCAGCACAACGGTGACCCGGTTTTAAAATCAGACCCCGCGAAGTCCTGCAGCGTAACGCGAAGAGTTCTATTTCCGGTGTTTCTCAGGGTATCGATGACAAAGTAATTCTTTCCAAACCTCTGCTTCTCTTCAAATCTCTTATGCAGCTGCAGCGGCCCAGCCACCTTAAAGGAGGTTCTGGCAAGGGATTGATGGAAAGCACCCTCGGAATCCTCAAAGCTTGCCAGAGCAGAGATGGTTACCGGGCCAGGCTCGGCGAGGTAAGGTGCCCGGAGCTTCATCGACGGATTCTTGCCATCCTCCTTCCAGGTCTCGCCGGGACTCAGCACTCCTTTGCGAAGGGCATCAATTGATGGGATATCTTGGCATTCAATTGTCACTTTCAGCCCTTCAGCTGCGGCCAACCCGGTGTTTTTAGCCACCAGCTCCAGATTTATCTCGTCTCCCCCAAAATAATAGTCTTTGTCGGGCATGATCAGGAGAGTAATCTCAGGGACGGCCGGAACCCACATCCTAACATCAGCGCTGGATTGATTCTCCACCAGGTCTTCGATCCTGACCTGGCCCACCACCACCTTGAGACGATCGTCGATCTCAAAGCCCTCGCCAGCCTGAAGGACCCTGCTCTCTTCCGGCTGATCCTGAGAACGGACCGTCAAGACGACTCTGGCGGGTGAATTTTCGGGAGCGAAAAAGTCGGCTGCCTGGATGGAGTAGTTCCCAAGCGTCAGACTCTCCCCCCAGCTGAGGTCGCCCCGGGCATCATCTCCCCAGACCACTGCCATGCCCGTTGAGATGAGGAACGCCACCGCCAGAACGGTGACAGGCAGCTTAATGCCTGAAGAAGAGATAAAGCCCCAGCAGGACCAGAAGGGCATAGATATAAACCCTCCAACTATCATCATCATTTCCGAAACTCGAGACCTCCGTCCCCCTTTCCGTCTGGCTCGCAAGCGCCTTGCTCGTAAGAGCATTCTTCGTGGACAGCTTGTCATTTGAGGAAGACATAATGCTTGTGCTGCCCAATTTGGAGGACGATTTGGAAGAAGATTCGGAGGAGGAATTGCCCAATTGGCGGCTCGATGAATTCGCTTTTTCTTCCTGGCCCGGGTCATTTTCGGCCGCCGACTCGCTTTTCAGTGTTGATGATGAGGACTTTGCAGTGGATGAGGAAGTCATTGAGGAGGATGTCGTTGAGGATGAAGTCTTTGATGTGCTTTTCGCCTCTGTGCTCTCAAACGAGACTCCTCTGGGAGCATAAAAGACGATCACATCGTCCCTCTCGACCATCACCTGCTTTTTTTTCTCATACTGCATCTCGGTGTCGGGATCCTGCCACCTCAAAGTGATCTCATGCACCCCCTCCTCCAGGCTGATCTTCCCTATGTCTGCGGAGCTCTCTTTCTTTATCTCCCGATTCTTCTCGTAATCACCGTCGATATAGAGATAGGCGTCCAGGTCAAAATCGTTTTCATTTCTGGCCTGAACGGTAAGATCGTATTCATCAGGCTCAGTGTTCTTGACGGTGTAGATCATTATAGTGTCGCCATCCTGAACCGACTGATCGATCTTCTCCCGGTAGGTCTTCTTGGTGTCTTCATCGCGCCAGCTGATCTCGAAGCTGCGATTTCCCTCCGCCAGATCGTAGCTCCCGTATTTCTTCTCCGAATCAGAGCTCAATTCATTGCTGTCGATCAGATCTCCATCGATGAAGAGAGATACATCGAGTCGATCGTCATCTTTGTTGTTGACATAGACGTGAACCTGCACCGTGGTCGAGCTGACCGAAGGGCCGTCTCCCCCATCTTCCCCTGCAGGCAGGGTCGTTAGCATCGTATCATTGGACTGACCGGCATCCGGATTTTCACTTCCCCCTGCCATGGCCAAGGATAATAAGAGGAGCAGAGCCAGAGATATCGGCCTGCCGGAAATCCAATTGCTTGTGCTCATATCCGGTTCCCTTTATGGCCCCATGACATATAAATCTACTCTGAATATGAGATGACATCATGTAGCATTTGGTGTTACTAATATTATTAAAATTAGGCTTTAATTAGGTTATCGAAAAGATTATTAACTGGAGAATTGTTTTACATGTAGAGCGTGATATCGTGAGCGACTGGGCAATCGCCATAATCATCATGGAAGGCATTCTATTCCTGGCCCTGGTCTATTACCTGGATCACAAGAAGCGTATGTACATGCTGGAGAAGGGGATAGCTCAGCCAGACAGGTCAACGCTTCGAGCCGAGCGGAGAATGCTAAACGGGCTCTTCCTCACCATGGCCGGATCGTGCATGATTCTGGCGCCGGAGATCGCAAACCGTCTGGGAATCGAGGCCCGGTTAACCTTCGAGCTTCTGGTGGCAAGCATCATAGTATTATGTGCCGGCATCTCACTGATCGTAGGAAGCCGGATAATCAGAGAAAAAGATGAAGACGGCCTCAGGAAGGGCTCATTTGAGCTGAGATGATTGCTGCCGGAACGCGTTGATATAAACCACTTCATTCAGGTGCAAGAGATTTATCAATATTTAATTATTTTAAAAATATGCCGTGCCGGATCTCGATCTTTGCCAGGATTCTTGATAATTATGAAATAACAAATGATGTTACATTGCCTGAAAAAATACATAGAAAACAATAGAGATACGAACATTGCTGATTCTATTGTCGGCATGAACCTTGCCGATCAATTGATCCTCATTAAGTTTGAGAAGAAGTGTTATTTATTTGATAATGCCACAAATTTTTTATACAAAAGATAGTTATTCGTAGCAAAAATGAGGTAGAACAGCATGAAGATTGCTCGCCACATAATTGCTTCAGCATTTGTGTTCATGGTGCTGATTGCCGCCGCAGCCCAAGGGGCCGATAGCGGCAGCGGTGATGGCGTATTGAAGATCGGAACTCCCAATATGGTCAAATCCGCGTCCATTTTGGGAGACTCCTCTCTGGGGGTCTTTGCCCATCTCTCCAATCCACCGCTGATGAAGATGACTCCGGATGGAGCAGTGGTCGGACAGACCGCCAAGAGCTATGAGGTCTCAGAGGACGGTCGCACCTGGAAGTTCGTAATAGACGATAGCCTGTACTGGAGCGACGGAACCCCCCTCACTCCAGAAGACGTGAAGTTCACCTTTGAATACCTGGCTGAAAATGTCCCATCAGCAGGCTGGATTAAGAATACCGTGCGAGACATATCAGTTGATGACGGAAGTGTGGTATTCACGCTCAATCAGCCCTACTCCCGGCTAAACCTTGAGTTTGCCACTTACAACGTTCTTCCCAAGCACATCTGGGAGGAGATAGATGATCCAGTAGAGTACATCAACGATGGCGAAAGTATAGGCTGTGGTCCATTCGTCATCGAGAAGATCGACCTTCCGTCAGGCGTGATCGAATTCCAGAAAAATCCCTACTGGAAGGGAGAGCAGCCTCAAGTAGACGCAATTGAGGTCCATATGTACGACAATATGGACGTTCTCTCGCTGGCACTGGAGAAGGGGGACGTGGACGCATACTACAAATATGCCGGCACCTATCCCTATGCCAATGTGCAGAAGCTCGAAGACAACGGCAACTTCGACTTCGTGGAGAAAGACAACGTTGGTCTGATCTTCCTGGGCATGAATCTGAAAAAGGAGCCCATGTCGGACCTTAAGTTCAGGGAGGCCCTGTCCTATGGAATCAACTACGACGAGATCCTGAACCTGGATGCCCTCGGATACGGAGAGGTCGCAAATCGCGGATTCGTGCCGCCCAGCATGGTGTACTTCCAGGAGACCGATGCTCTGAGGTACGATCCTGATCAGGCTCGTGAGATCCTGGATGAAGCAGGATACAAGGACCTCAACGGCGACGGGCTGCGTGAGAATCTCTCTGGCAAAGACATGAAGCTGCTGCTGCTGACCAGAAACGATTATCAGAGGGCTTCCGAGCTGATGAAGGAGTACCTGAGCGATCTGGGAATCGATTCCGAGATCAAGACCGTGGACTCCAGCACCTGGATAGCTACCAAGGACCAGTACGGCTACGATCTGACCGTTACCAGAACCACACCCTGGGGCATGATGATGCACGCCAACTGGGGAACGGGATACTTCGACTCACGCCGAACAGGCGAAGGAGTTCTGCACGTCCTGGACGATCCGGCCTTCCTGGAGCTTTGCGACGATATCCTTGCCTCCACCAGCGAGAGCGAACTCGAAGGGTATGCTGAAGATCTGCAGGATTACTATGCAGCCAACCTGCCGGGAATCGCCCTTTACTGGAACAAGGTCCTGACTCCCTATAATCGTGAGTGGAAGGGTTGGGTCTCCGATCCGCTCTACGGCATCTACAACCAAGACAACTTCCTGAACGTGACGAGGTCCGGCGCATGAGCAAGTGGACGGATGAATGGAGGAATTTCATAAACGAGAGCAGTTACAAACATGTCTTGAAGGATCGGGGCTGGAATGACGACCAGTTCTGGGAAGGCTATCCAGTCTACGATGAGATTTTGTCTCACATCAAGTACCCCGGAGAGATATTGGAGAGGATCGCCACTCTTATCGCTCCGGGCTGTAATTTTTTGGATATCGGGGCCGGAACGGGAGCCTTTGCCATTCCTCTGGCCAGACGAACCCGAAAGATGATCGCCCTGGACCCATCTCGAAGCCAGCTGAACAGGCTGCAGGGGAAGGCTGCCGCAGAAGGTATCGAAAATATCGAAATATTGAACTCATCCTGGGAAGATGCGGCATGCGAGGATCTGGGAGAGATCGACTACACTCTGTCCGCCTACAGCCTCTTTGCTGAGGAGGCTGAGGGATTTCTGCAAAAGATGGTGGATGTATCGAGAAAAGGCGCGTTCATAGTCTTCAGGGCCGGGCAGGTGGACCCGTTGAGCGAGTTCGCCTACGGTCCCAAAGCCTCGGCCGACTACCGATGCCTCCAGCACATACTGGAAGACATGGGACTCGATTTCGAGGTGGAGCTGTTCGCGAGGGATTACACCCTGCCCCTGCGGCTGGTATTTCAACAGTACAGGTTCTCGGACCGGACTCCGGATGACCTGACGAAGTTTCTGAAAGATAGAGGCCGCCTGATTATGGGGATGCCGGAACCTCTTGCCCTTTTCAGAAGCGAAGATGCCCTGCTCTACCACCTGAGCTGAGGAGCCCATCGAAGATGCTCTGGGGCAAGACGGCCAGGTATGCAATCGCTTTTTTCTTGATCATATCATTGAACTTCGCCATTCCCAGGGCCATGCCCGGCGACACGCTCACCAACCTCATGGGAGAAGACGTGCACCTGAGCGAGGATGCCATGCTGGAGCTGAAGGCCAAGGTGGGTGTGGACCAGCCGATTCATATCCAGTTCTTAAATTACTGGCGCGATCTGTTTCATCTAGACCTCGGCTATTCCTACCACCTCCATGCTCCGGTCTCCAGTCTGATCCGGGAGAGGATCAAGTGGACCATGCTGCTGGTGGCCCCATCCATAATTATGGGTGCCTTTGTCGGCACCCTGCTGGGGGCCCTGGCCGGCTGGAGGAGAAAGGAGGCGAAATCCCGATTGCAGACGACCGGATTTCTGCTGATCTACTGCACGCCGCCCTACTTCCTGTCCATGCTGGCCCTCTATTTCCTGGGATTTGAGCTGGGATGGTTTCCCCTGAAGGGGTTCTACCAGAGCGGAACGATTGGAGACATCGCGCACCATCTATTCCTTCCGGTTCTGATCATGACCCTCTTTTCGGCCTCCAGAAACTATATGATCATGCGCGGATCGGTGATCCAGGAGAGGCAGATGCTCTATGCCTCGTACGCCCGCGCCAAGGGACTGTCCTCCGACCAGATACTGTTCCGACATATCTTCAAGAATGCTGCCCTGCCGATCATCACCCTGGTGGCCCTGGATTTCGGCTTCATCTTCAGCGGCGCTCTGTTCATAGAGATCGTGTTCTCCATGCACGGAATGGGCAATTTGATCTACGACTCCCTGCTGTGCAGGGATTATCCGGTTCTTCAGGGGACCTTTGCCGTGATCACCATCATGGTAATTCTGGCCAACCTCCTGGCCGACTGGACTTACGGACTGGTGGACCCGAGGGTGAGGTGGCAGAGGTGATCCGGGCACTCCGGAGCGCCGAGGAGAAGATAAGAGCACGCTGGAGCCTTCTGGGCCCCTTAATCTTCTCGTCCTTCATACTGGCCGCCCTGCTGGCTGACCTGATCTCGCCCTATGACCCCTGGAAGAGATTTAATCCCTACCAGATGCCGGGCTGGGAACACCTGCTGGGAACCAACGACATGGGTCACGACATCTTGTCTGAGCTTATCTTCGGCTCCAGGGTATCCCTGGCAGTGGGATTTTCGGCAGCCATCCTTTCCGCAACCCTGGGCACAGCCGTGGGTCTCTTCGCCGGTTACTTCCGGGGAATGGCCGATGAGGTGCTGATGGGCATCACCGACATATTTCTGATGATCCCCCAGATACCGCTGATAATCGTTTTAGCCGCGTTCCTCCGCCCCAGCTTCTGGCTGATGGCGCTTCTGATGGGACTCTTATGGTGGACGGCTCTGGCCAGAATCGTCCGCTCCCGCACCCTGCAGGTGAGAGAGATGGGCTTTGTGGCAGGGGCTAAAGCCATAGGGTTTTCCGACAACCACGTGATATTCTCCGACGTGCTGCCAAACACCCTCTACGTCATTGCCCCCAAGTTCATGCTGACCGTGGCCTCGGCCATGATCGCTGAGGCCTCCATTTCTTTTCTCGGGCTTTCCGATCCTTCTATGAAAAGCTGGGGGACCATGATCAGCTACGCCTTTTCCCGGGGAGGGTTCATCAACGGCATGTGGTGGTGGTATCTGCCGCCGGGGTTGTGCATCACCGTGTTCGTCCTGTCGCTGGTGATGATGGCCGGCATTCTGGAAGAGAGGGATATAGAGCCGGTAAAGGTGGATTGAACAATGGCGCTTCTCGACATCAGGAACCTCTCGGTCAGCTTTGAAACTCCCCAGGGACTGGTGAAGGCAGCCACCCAGGTATCCCTGGCCCTGGAATACAATGAGACCCTGGCCTTGGTGGGGGAGACGGGCTGCGGAAAGTCGGTGGTGGTCAACGCCATCATGAAGCTTCTTCCCGCCAATGCAAAGGTTGACGGTCGCGTCATTTATCGAGGCCGGGACCTGCTCTCGCTGGACGAGAAGGAAATGGCCAGGATCAGGGGGCAGGATATCGCCATCATCTTCCAGAATCCGTCTTTGGCCCTCAATCCGGTCTACAAGATCAGCGAACAGGTGTCAGAGTCGATGATCTTGAAGAAGAGAAGCTCCCGCTCCCGGGCAGAGGAGATCTCATCTCAGCTCCTGCAGCGGCTGGGGTTGAAGGGACGGGAAAGCAGCTATCCCTTCCAGCTCTCGGGAGGCATGAACCAGAGGGCGATGATCGCCTGTTCGGTTGTACTCGGCCCCAAGATAATAATTGCCGATGAACCTACAAAGGGACTCGACCAGTCGATGGTGGGGCAGGTCCTGGGCGAGATTCGCAAGGCGAAAGAGGTGAATGGGGCATCGCTTCTGCTGATCACTCACGATATGGAGGTGGCCCGCCAGATCTCCGACAAAGTGGCGGTGATGTACTGCGGAGAGGTGATGGAGGTGGGGAAAACGGAAGAAGTGCTTCAGGCCCCCAGCCATCCCTACACCCAGGCGCTTCTGGACAGCCTTCCGGAAAGGGGCTTTTTGCCCATCCCCGGACCCTCGCCATCCATGATCGATCCTCCGGAAGGATGCAGGTTCCATCCCCGCTGTCCCTGGAGGCGGGATCTGTGCTCAATTGAGAGGCCTGTGCAAAAATCCACAACAACCGGATGGGTGAGGTGCTGTCGATGAGATTATGCTCTGAAAACGTGAGCATGTCCTATCGAACGGGATATTTTGGGAAACGCAGCACCATTCTGGAGGGGGCGAATCTGGAGATTCTACCCGGAAGAACTTTGGGGCTGGTGGGAGGCTCCGGCTCGGGCAAGACCACTCTGGGAAAGGTCCTGGCCGGGCTGG
This sequence comes from Methanotrichaceae archaeon, assembly GCA_013178225.1. Taxonomy (GTDB): domain Archaea; phylum Halobacteriota; class Methanosarcinia; order Methanotrichales; family Methanotrichaceae; genus JABLXE01. Next base: position 64,576 of record JABLXE010000006.1, on the reverse strand, counting down.
AGCGTCCATCAGAAGGACGGGTGCTCTTCGGTGGCCGGGACATCTGGAAGATGGAGGCACGAGATTTTCGGCTCTTCCGGCGAAAGGTGCAGATGGTTTTTCAGGATCCGGAGGGCTCCCTGAATCCCATGAAGAGCATTGAGCGCTCGATTCAGGAAGTGCTCTCCCTCTTGAAAGTGCCTAAGAGGGATTGGCATGAGCGAACGCTCGATATGCTGCAGACGGTGGGGCTCTCAGAGGAGCTGCTGGGCCGCCGTCCCTCACAGGTATCCGGCGGCCAGAACCAGAGAATCGCGCTGGGCCGGGTTCTGCTGCTGGAGCCGGAGATCATCATCCTGGACGAGCCCACCTCGGCCCTGGACATATCGGTGCAGGCTCAGGTCCTGCACCTGCTAAGAGAGCTGCAGCGCGAGCGGGGCATGGGATATCTGCTCATCACACACTCTGCACAGGTGGTGAGCTTCATGGCCCACGATATAGCTGTGATCGAGAGGGGAAGGCTGGTTTGAATCTCTTTTGGAGGGCTGAAATAAAAACGAAGGGAGGCCTGCTTATTCAGGCCGCTCTATTCTCTGAGGAAAGCTCGTAGCTCTGGTCGGGCACTCCCTCCACACGGCCATCCACAACCAGCGGCGGATAGATGAACACTCCGTGCTGATCGAGATCGTAGTCCAGGCCCAGGAATTTCTGCACGTACTCCCGGTGCAGCTCCTCCGGGTCAAGGTCCATCTCCTGGGGGTGGAATATCTCCGCCAGATAGGCGGCACCTATCAGCCCTTTGGTGGCGTCGTTTCTCATGTTGCCGCTCATAATGTACACATCTCCATTTCGAACTGCCGTCAGGTTCGAGTATTCAGGCCGGCTCATAAATGCCTCCCTGGCAGCAGCAATGCCTGTAGGATCGTCGGCATCATAGCCGCTCGGCGGGTCCAGCTCCAGGCCGCTGTAGGTGGTGGCCACGACCAGCAGGACGATGTAGTCGGGGTTCTGTTCTATCACCCACTCCGAGTCCACTTCGATCCGGTAGGTGGACTTGAGGAAGTCGGGCAGATCGGCTGCCACCGGATTCCCGCCGGCCAGGAGCACCATGTTGGTAAGGGTATCGATGCTGGCGAAGGTGAAGATGGTCTTTTCGTCCGACTCAGGATATGCAGCCACCAGCACAGTGGGACGGTCCGACTCAGGTACCCGATCGGTTGATCTCCGGATCTGGTCCAGAGAGCCAATATGCCACTTCAGATAATCTTCAGCCTCACCGCGGGCTTCCAGGATATAGCCCATCTTTCTCACCGCATCTGTGAAGGCGGATGTATGCGGATTGAGCAGATCCGGGTAGTATAGGCCCGCGAAGAGTACTGAGACGCCGGGCAGGTTCTTCTCCTTCTCCGAAGTCACATTGGAAAAGGTAAGAAGCACATCCGGATCCAGGCTCAGCACCTTTTCGTAGTCCGGCTCCTTGTGCATTGCTCCCACGTTGGCCCGCTCCGATAGCTCCGGGAACTCCGAGCCGGAGTTAGCCACCGCCAGGTCCACGCCCACTACCAGATCGCTCTGCTTTAGGATCTGCATCATGTCGGCGTTGTCCAGATATTCCACCACAACCCTCTCCACCGGCATGCCGATGGTGATCGGCTTGCCATTTCCGTCCAGAACGGTGAGGCTGGACTCGGTGCCGTTTATTATGTCCTGCACTTTAGACACATCAGCTTCGTCGATCTGGCCGTCGAAATTGGCATCTGCCAGATCCGTAGATGCTCCGACTCCATCGATAATACTTTTTATGTATGCGGCATCATCCTGGTCGATGGTGCCGTCGAGATTGGCGTTGCCGAATATATTGAGCACGTAGTCATCGCCGGAGACTGGCAGAGCCAAGAATATCAAGAGCACTGCCAGAACGGCGACCGGATTCGAAATCTTGAGCATGAATGTCATTTCCCCCCTTGATTGTGATCTTTTTTGACCGAACTATACTCGATGTGATCCTATTAATTATAACTTTTGATGCATAGAAAAGATAATTATTAGAACAATAATCGTAAGATTTATTACCTAATAACATATCTCCTAACAACGCTGTTTGAAGTGCGGCAGGGTCATGGCCGCAGTTCAGGCCAGCATTCACCTGGCCATCAGGTGAAATCCCGCTCTGGCACAATCCCGATCCTGATGCCAGAGCACCCCCAATTCAATTTTGTCATCGATCGTGTGACACTGAAAGAGTCAATCCTCTTGGCACCGGCTACTGCCTTCCACAATAAACCGAACATCGAGAGAATGGATTAAAAAAATGGATCTGTTAATCACTATGCCAAGATTTGGCTAAATTACTAATACTAATCAAATCTTCTTAGTCGAATTTCGGCCAAATCCGGATGATTTTCGGGCAATTCTGTTCGTAATCGTCTATATACCCCTTAAAGGCGCGGTTGTTAATGATGAGCAAAATTGCTGTTTACCTGTTGTTGTCGGGGATGGTCATGATGTTATTCTCCAACGCCTCAGGAAGAGATGATATGTCGGACTTGACTCTGCTGGTATCGAGCTTCGATGACCCTCTGATGGACGCCCAGGACCTGGCATTCTACCTGGCTACTCATAGCTACGATGCCACCCCCAAAGAGGGACGGGTTGAACTTGACCTGAAGGGCGAGCGCTACATACTGATACCCAACGGCAGGGATCCTGGACTCTGCAAAATAATAGCAGCCGAATAGATTATTGAATGTTAATTAATAATAGTATATAATATTAAGGATGTTGAGCTATGTTCAATCATAAATCTTGCGATTCTCAAGAAAGGGTCGATCAAACCCATAGACACGCAATCCTGCAGAGTGATCCCTTGACCCATCCGTGCGGTTCAATTGGCGGTCGGATCAGGGTTTCTTCATCAGATGGGCCTAAGCGACTGGGCCACTACATAAATATAATATCTGCCATGGGCAGGGAGATCCGCATCACCAAATCCCAAATGCGGCTAATAGTGCTGGATCTGCAGAGGGAAAATATCGATGATACATTCAGCAGAGAAAGACGTGACCAGGAGAGGATCTTTATCGATGCTGTTCGGCGCTATGTCAATGTAAGCGAAGGAACCGTGCGCGCTTTCCTGGACCTCGAACCTTGAGCTGATAAATAGACCGTGTGAGTCACGATCGGTACATCTTGAACTGATCAAGACGCAATCTTCGCCATGATAGTTCAGTTCCTGGTATTATTTCGCTATAATCCTCAATTCCGGTCAAACTTCATAATCCTGCAACTTCCCTTCATTAGCTAAACGCTTCAGCGAATAGACTTTTCAGCCGTTTCCAATTGCTCCACTTTGCCGTCTGCAGCCAGAGCGACGAAATCCCTCGGACTTTTCTGATAGACCGGAGAGCCGAAACCTAAAAAGGAGCTATCCAATTATGGGTGGATGCCCAAGGAGATGCTAAGGAGGTACTGAGGAGTAATAAGGAGGGAGGCAAAAGTCATGGGTGTAGGAGGGGGAACGAAAATTGATCTTTGACTCTTGCCATACTATACGTCGATCGCCGAGAATATATAGTTTTCGCTTTTCCCTCTTATCGAGACTGTCACATCAATAGGCTGGTTGGATCTGGCCCTCTTCAGCAGCAGAACCGGCGGCAAGAACCGGATGGGAGGGACGACCTTTGACATCTATCCTTCAATTATAATACAGTCAATGCAGGCAGCACCATTGACCCGCAGGCAATAGGCTATTGAAATTAAACTTGTTCCTGCCTTCGACAATCGCAAAATTCTTGCAGCGACACGGCTCAATTTCAGCCATTTTTCCAACAACCACGCGGAAGGTCACTGCGCGACATCCCGGCCGGCAAACTTTTCCAGAGATGCATGGACATCGAGTCCGACAGCGAGGAGATTGGGATTTCAGATCGGGAAAGATAAAGCGAGACAACACAAGCGTCTTCCCTTTGAAAAAGCTCTACCGGTATGCATGAATTTGGGTCCGAACGTGCTTTAATGCAAGGATTCCGCCCCTATTAAAAGGAGGCGAGTTCAGCGCTTGATGCAGAAATAGCTGCCCAGGAAGCCCTCTTTCTGCTCCTCTCGAACCACGTCAAAGCCTGCCCTCTCAATCATGCCCCTCATGATCCAGTCTAAAGTGGAATACTCCCGCTTTACGTGAGCCTCGATGCTCTGGGAGAACTTGGGACCCATCTTCTCCCTGGCCCGGGCTAGGTAGCCATTGAGAGAGCTTTCGTAACACTTGAGGTCGAAGGAGTAAACTACGTCCCTCAGGAAGAGCTTTCCTCCCGCGGGAAGCATTTCTGCCATGCGCAGAAGCGCAATCTGCTTCCAGAAGTCCGGAAGATGGTGAAGCGCAACCTGAGTGACCACAGCATCCACCGGAGCGCCCTGATGATTGTAGGTCAGAAAACCTCCCGGAAGGAACTCCACGTTGGAGACGCCCCGGACTCGGGCCTTTTTGGCCGCGTACCTGAGCATGCCAGCAGAGAGGTCCACCGCATACACCCTGGCACAGTACCCGGAGGCGGCAATCGCGAACTCACCGGTACCGGTCCCGATCTCAAGAACAGACTGATCCGGAGAAAGGTCCAGAAAATCCAGGATCTCACGGACCTCGCCCTCGATATCCCTGAACTTCTGCATGTTGCGGTCGTAGATTTCGGCCAGAGAGTCGAAGTCCGCGCCGGGATGATCGCTCTCCTGATACTGCCACACCGGTACAGTCATTTTGAATGCCCCATCCGCCTTTTTCCCTTGATGCCACGAACGATATTATTCCCATCTCGACGGGCTACTTCATGGCCTCTTGCATCTCCCTCGCCACCATTGCCCCGGCCATCCGTTGCTGCACTGTAGTTGAAAGCGCCTCCGCCGCCCTTCTCCTTGAATACTCGTCCTCCTGCCACTCCAGCCCCTGATAGCCCACATCCATCAGCATCAGGCCGGCAGCCGGAGCCGTGGGCGCTCCGTGGTTCAGCTCCGGCCGGAGAAGGTCGCAGAACCACTTCATGTCCTTCTGGCCTGCACCCAGCTTCTCGAGCGCCCCTACCAGCTTTCGAACCATATTCCAGAGAAAGCCGTCAGCCTGGACATCGAAGACGAATAGGCCGCCTCGCTCAGAGATCTCCAGCTTCTGCAGGGTCTTGACCGTATCCACCTTGGACGAGGAGAAGTTGCGAAAGTCGTGCCGGCCCAACAGATGATTCGCGCCCTCCCTCATCACCTCCAGGTCCAGGCCGGGATGCCACAACAGATAACGGTACTCGCGCCACAGCGCATTCCAGCGGGCCGAAAAGCCGATGGGGGCCACCGCCCAGGCCCAGGCCCATATGTCCCTCGGCAGCCGGCCGTTCACACACCTGGGCCGGGCCAGATAAGCCTGGTCCTCGTCTATCCAGAAATCGATCACCTGCCCCAGAGCCGAGACGCCCCGGTCGGTCCGGCCGGCATAGCAGAAATCGCCGTTGATGACGCCGATTTGAACCAGAGCCTTGCGCACCTGCGAGTCGACCGTGACCCGGTCCGGCTGACGCTGAAAGCCGTAGTAGCTGTCGCCCAGGTAGGCGAGCTTGAGTGCGATCTTCATCTCAGGAGATAACCCTTATCGATGACCCTTATATCTCCCTCGGATCGGTGATGGTCCCGGTAATGGCCGATGCTCCGGCCACGGCAGGCGAGCACAGGTACACGAAGGCCTGCGGGCTTCCCTGCCTTCCTACGAAGTTGCGGTTTGAAGTGGACAGGCAGCGCTCTCCTGCTCCCAGCAGCCCGAAGCTTCCGCCCATACAGGGACCGCAGCAGGCCGACTCCACCATCGCTCCGGCCTCCATGAACTTCTCCACCAGGCCGGCACGCAGGCATTTCATGTATTCCTCCCGGCTGGCGGGAACGACGATCATGCGCACCCCTCTAGCCACCGGCTCCCCCTTCATCATCTCGGAAGCCAAAGCCAGATCCTCGAAGCGGCCGTTGGTGCAGGAGCCTAAGAAAACCTGATCGATCCTGGTTTCAGGAACCTGGCTGACCGGCAGCACGTTGTCCACGTTATGCGGCATGGCGATCTGAGGCTCGAGGCTGTCCACGTTCCAGTGCTTCTGGTCGAACTCCGCATCCGGATCGCCCTGCACCATTCCCTCCTTTACCGCCGCTGGATCTGCAACCCGGCCCTTGAGGTAATCGAAGGTGATCTGATCGGCCTCGAACATCCCGGCCTTGGCCCCCATCTCAATAGCCATATTGGACATGGTCATCCTCTCCGGCATGCTCATCCGGCAGGCGGCCTCTCCCCGGAACTCGCAGGCCATGTAGTTGGCTCCATCAGCTCCAATGTCGCCGATGATCCTCAAGACCACGTCCTTGGAGGTGACCCTTGAGGGGAGCCTGCCCTCGACCATCAGCTGAAGCGTCTTTGGAACCATGAACCACAGCTTTCCGGTGGCAAAGACCGAGGACATATCGGTCGATCCGATCCCGGTGGCAAAAGCTCCCAGGGCCCCGTAGGTGCAGGTGTGGGAATCGGTTCCTACGACTATTCTTCCCGGCAGAGCATGGCCCTTCTCGGGCATCACCTGATGGCAAACCCCGCAGAAAATATCGTAATTGAGAATTCCCTGGGACTTTGCGAACCGGCGCAGCATTATGTGGTTTTCCGCGGCCTTCAGGCTGTCAGCAGGAACCTGGTGGTCGAAGAGGATCACGACCTTGGAAGGGTCCCAGACTTTTGCATCCCTGCCTGCAATCTCATAGAATCCCTTTATCGCCAGGGGGCCGGTGATGTCGTGAATCATAGCGCAATCTATATCGGCCATCACGAACTCGCCGGCGTGCGCCTCTTTCTTCGCTGCTCTGGAAAAGATCTTCTCGGACAGGGTTTGACCGGTCATGAACGAAAGCCATCTCATTGAACATAAATAAATCTTCACATCCCTGTCACGGTAGGGACGCGCTATTCTCAAAGCATTTAAATAAAGAAGGAACCATCAACAATGCTCATAAGGTTACATTATAGCCGATAATTGGAGAATGACCATGAAGATCAAGATAATCCTCGATGAAGAGGAGATTCCCAAGAAATGGTACAACGTGGCCGCGGACATGCCCACTCCACTGGACCCGCCCCTGCACCCGGGAACGAAGAAGCCCCTCTCTGCCCAGGACATGGAAATGATATTTCCCAAAGCGCTGATCCGGCAGGAGATGAGCACCGATCGCTGGATCGACATCCCAGAGGAGGTGCGCGATATCTACCGGCTGTGGAGGCCCACCCCCATGTACCGGGCAGCAGCATTGGAGAAGGCGCTCAAGACTCCCGCCAGGATCTACTACAAGTACGAAGGCGTCTCCCCGGCAGGAAGCCACAAGCCCAACACTGCAGTTCCCCAGGCGTACTACAACATGAAGGAAGGAATTGAGCGGCTGGCCACTGAAACCGGTGCCGGCCAGTGGGGAAGTGCCCTGTCCCTTGCCACCTGTCTCTTCGGCCTGAAATGCACAGTCTACATGGTACGCTCCAGCTTCGACAGCAAACCCTACCGCAAGAGCGCCATGAGGGTATGGGGTGCAGAATGCCTGTCCAGCCCCTCGAACAGGACGGCCTTTGGAAGAAAGGTGCTGGAGGAGATGCCCGACACACCCGGATCGCTGGGAATCGCCATCTCTGAGGCGGTGGAGGATGCGGCCGGTCACGCCAACACCAACTACGCCCTAGGCTCGGTTCTGAACCATGTGCTCATCCATCAATCGGTGGAAGGCCTGGAGCTCAAGAAGCAATTCGATTTGGTAGACGACTATCCGGATGTGATGTTCGGCTGCTGCGGTGGCGGAAGCAATTTCCCGGGCATGGTATTCCCCTTCATTCCCGACAAGCTGAAGGACAAAAAGGATCTGCGTATGGTGGCCTGCGAGCCCTCCGCCTGCCCGACGCTCACCAAAGGGCTCTATGCTTACGACTTCGGCGATACGGCGGGAATGGCGCCGATCATCAAGATGTACACCCTGGGCCACGACTTCGTGCCGCCGGGAATTCACGCTGGGGGCTTACGCTATCACGGAGATGCCCCATTGCTCTGCAACCTGGTGCACGACGGCCTGATTGAGGCCACTGCTCTGCAGCAGACCGAGGTCTTCCAGGCGGCAACCATCTTTGCCCGGAGCGAGGGAATAATACCTGCTCCAGAATCAGCCCACGCCATCAAGCCAGCCATCGATGAGGCTTTGCGCTGCCGTGAGAAGGGAGAGGAGAAGACCATCTTCATATCGCTGTCCGGGCACGGCCACTTCGACCTCGCGGCTTACGATGCCTTCAATGACGGCCGTTTGATCGACTACGAGTATCCTGCAGATCTGGTGAAGCAGTCCCTTGCCAAGCTTCCGAAATGCTAGAGTAGGATTTCTGGTAAACCCCATTGCCGGAATGGGCGGGGCAGTAGGGCTGAAGGGAACCGACGGCCTGGCAGAGGAAGCCAAGGTGCGAGGTGCCAGGCCCTCTGCTCCGGATAAAGCCAGATCCTGCCTGAAGCTGATGGCTCCTGAAAGCGATATTACCTTTTTGACTGCCAGCGGAGACATGGGCGAGACGGTTTTAAGAGAGCTTGGCATCGACTGTTCTGTCATCTACCAGACGCCGGAAAGGTCGAGCGCCAGGGATACCAGAGCAGTATGCCGGTCATTTCTCGCGGAAGGAGTGGATCTCATCCTTTTCTGCGGTGGCGACGGAACGGCCAGGGACGTGGCCTCCCAGGCAACCCTGGTCCCCATTCTGGGAATTCCGGCAGGCGTGAAGATGCATTCCGGAGTCTTCGCCATCAGCCCTGAGGCAGCAGCCGAGCTTGCCCTAGGCTTTCTCAGAAGCGGTCTGAAGACCAGGGAGACCGAGATCGTCGACGTGGACGAGGAGCTTTACCGCTCCGGAGAGCTTCAGACCAGGCTTTACGCCACCGCCAGGACGCCTTACCGGCCTGTTCTGGTCCAGGAGAGGAAGAGGATCTACGAAAGCTCTGATGAGGAGGAGTTCAAGGATCAGATTGCGCTTTTCGCCAGCGAGTTCATGCAAGACGGCTCAGCATATATACTGGGTGCCGGTACCACCACCGGCAGGATCGCCGAGCTTCTGGGCCTGGACAAGACGCTTCTCGGCGTGGACGTGATCAAAGACAGAAAGCTGATAATCAAAGACGCCTCGGAAAAAGACCTGCTTGACCTACTGGACCACGAGAAGAGCGTGAAGATAATAGTCTGTCCCATCGGGGCCCAGGGCTTCATCCTGGGAAGAGGCAGCCAGCAGATCAGCGCCGAGGTGCTGCGCCGGGTTGGGGTTGAGAACCTGATAATAATATCTACGCCACATAAGCTGTCTGAGCTGTCTTTTCTGCTGGTGTATTCAGGAGACCCGCAGCTTGATCAAGCGCTGACCGGAAGACGACAGGTGGTAACGGGATACAGAATTGCTCAAAGAAAAGAAATTAAAGCGGCTTCTGATTGGGGATGCTCATAGGCCCCTAAAAAAGCCCCCTAAAATTTTGGCATACATTTATTTATTAAACTGTCCATCATAATATCATGAAAATGCTGGCCTTAATACCGTTGCTGATACTGGTTCAGCTATCCTTTTTCGATATGCAAGGCACGATCTCAGACGTGTACTCGCCCAACTCCTTGAAGATTGACAACACAACTGTGAATCTGGACGGAGTTGACCCATCAGGCCTCAACTACACTCAATACCGAATCCTGATGAGAATGCTGGACGACTGGCTGGTTGGAAAAGATGTCTTTGTGAAGGGAGGCTATGTCTATTTCGATCTGGGCGGAAGCTACAATTCGGTAAGCATCAACGATATGATACAGAACCGGATCCAGGATCTGAAGGAAAATTTCATGGATTATTATTATCGCTAAAAAATTATCATCGCTGGCAAATTATTATCGCTGACAATTGACGTCCGGGATTCATATCTGAAACAGCACACTGCAACCGTGAGATGGGATGACTTAAAGTCGGCAGGATTGGTTCCCCACGGCTGATGCAAGACCCGGCCAAATAGCGGCAGCTACGACTGCAGCATCTGAATCTGCGTTAATATAATCGCTCAAAAAAAATGAAGCGCCTAGCGCATGATTTCGGCCCAGGCGGCCTGGATGTGCTCTCCGTAGAGTATCCAGATCAATACGCCTATTCCAAAGAGGATGTAAAGGTTGCTGACGTAGACTCCCCACTGCAGCAACCTCATCTTCTTCTCTGGTGTGCCGAACCATTCTTCGGCTTTCCGATCAAGCCACTCGGACATTTATGTTTCAAGCAGTTACTGGAGGCGCAACTTCAGCGGAAGCTGCTTCTGCTGCTTCCTTGAGCTTCTTAGCCTCTTCTTCCGCCGCTAGCCGCTCGGCCTTCCCTTTCAGCATCTTGAGCTTGACCACGTTGTCCCTTTCCATCTCCTCTAAGGACATGCCGATGAACTTGATGGTGTCCTTGATATCAGGAATCACCTTGAACTCCAGAGCGTTGACACGCCTCTTAGTGCTGTCGATATCCTCGACCAGCCTAATCATAGCGGTCTCAACTTCTGCAGCCAGCACAATCTTGTCCACCAGCGTCTCGAAGGACTCGGCAGCCTCATCGATGGCGGCGCTGGTCCCAATGATTCCGTAGCCTCTCTCGTACATCTTCTTCTGCACGGAGTCAGCAGTGATCTTGGGAACCACCACACCCATGATGTTTCGGGACTCGAGCTCAATGGTAGGCTCCTTTTGAAGAGCATAGGCCACGCTGTTGATGGCCACTGTGCCCTCAATAGCCTTGGCCATGTTGAGCCTCTGCTCAGACTTGATCAGAGCCTCAACCAGCTCAGCCCGGACCGACTTGGCCTTGTTAAGCACCTCAAAAAATTCGATCATGAGGCCGTCGCGCTTCATCTTGAGGAGCGAGTGACCGGTCTGTGCGACCTTCATCCTTCTCTTGAGGCCGATCAACACTGCCCTGGTCGGCTTTGTTCCTCTGATTACGGCCATGATCTCACTTCTTGGCGGTGCCCGCGTACTTGGGATGGTACTGCTTGATGAATTTATCGTCGACCCTGGTGAGCATCGCTTCCGGAAGGTCCGCCAGGAGATCCCATCCAATCTGCAGGGTCTCGAAGATGGACCGATCCTCATCTCTGCCCTGGTTGACGAACCTCCGCTCGAACTTATCGGCGAACTCCAGCACCAGCTTATCGCGCTCGGACAGAGCCTCTTTGCCGACGATGGCAGCAAGGCCTCTCAGATCGTTGCCCTCTGCGTAATAAGCATAGAGCTGATCCGAGACCGCTCTGTGATCCTCACGGGTATGGCCCTTGCCAATTCCGGAGTTCATCAGTCGAGACAGGCTGGGTCGGATGTCGATGGGCGGATAGATGCCCTTCCTGTGCAGCTCTCGGGAAACGATGATCTGCCCCTCGGTGATGTAGCCGGAGAGGTCCGGTATGGGGTGAGTGATGTCGTCTCCGGGCATGGTCAGGATGGGGAACTGGGTGATCGAGCCCTTCTTTCCGCGGATGATTCCGGCGCGCTCGTACTGGATAGCCAGGTCGGTGTACATGTAACCGGGGTAGCCGCGTCGTCCGGGCACTTCCTCACGAGCCGCTCCCATCTGACGGAGCGATTCGCAGTAGTTGGTCATGTCCGTGTAGATGATCAGCACGTGCATGTCCAGATCGAAGGCCAGATACTCGGCGGTGGTCAGTCCCAGCCTGGGGGTCAGAATCCTCTCCACAGCAGGGTCGTCTGCCAGGTTGAGGAACACCACTGCTCTCTCCAGAGCACCGGTCCTCTCGAAGTCAGCCAGGAAGTGCTGAGCCTCTTCGTTGGTGATGCCCATGGCGCAGAAGATAACTGCGAACGACTCGGCTTCACCAAGGGCCTTGGCTTGTCTGGCGATCTGCAGGGCAACGTCGTTGTGCGGAAGTCCTGCACCGGAGAAGATGGGCAGCTTCTGGCCGCGCACCAGGGTGTTTGTTCCATCAATTGTGGAGATGCCGGTCTGGATGAATGCACGGGGCTTCTCACGGGAAGACGGATTGATGGCCGCCCCAGCGATATCTCTCAAAACCTCGGGCACGATCTCCGGACCGCCGTCTCTGGGCCGCCCGGATCCGGACAGAACGCGTCCTACGATTGCCGGAGAGAGAGGCATCTTGATAACGTCACCGGTGAAGCTGACGGAAGTCTCCTTGGAAAGGCCGCCAGTTCCCTCGAACACCTGAATAACCACGATCTCATCAGAGGTATCCAGCACCTGTCCTCTCTTCAGCTCTCCGTGGGTCCTGATCTCGACGAGCTCGTTGTAGCCCACCGGCTCGGTCTTCTCAACGAAGATCAGAGGCCCCGAGATCTCAGTAATGGTCTTATATTCCTTGGTCATTTTGAACCCTCCTCACTTCAATGCCTTGAACTCGGCATCCATCTGAGCCATGACCTTGGCCAGTATGGGCTCGTACTCGGCCTCCAACCTCACCTTGGCCAGGGCGTCCTTGGACGGAACGGATTTGACCTGGTCTACGGACATTCCCTTCTGCAGACCCTCGAAGGCATAGTCCCTGTACTTCAGGATAGCTGCCAGCAGGTCGAACTGCTTCTTGTAGGGGCAGAATGTGTCCACCGGGTGGAAGGCGCTCTGTGCCAGCCAGAAGTTGATGATCATCCTGGCGACTTCCAGAGTGATCTGCTGGTCCTCAGGCAGGGCATCGGATCCGACGAGCATCACGATCTCTTCCAGCTCGGCGTTCTCCTGCAGGATGGCCATGGCGCGCCTCTTGTTCTTGTTCCAGTCGGGGCTCACGTTCTCCACGAACCAGGGCTCAAGCGTCTGGTCATACAGCGAGTAGGAATCCAGCCAGTTGATGGACGGGAAGTGCCTGCGCTGTGTGAGCTTGGAGTCCAGCGCCCAGAATACCTTGACCATTCTCAGGGTGTTCTGAGTCACAGGCTCAGTGAAGTCTCCGCCGGGCGGGGACACGGCACCGACGATGCTGACGGATCCCTGGCCGCCAGCCATGACCTCTGCACGGCCGGCACGCTCGTAGAAGTCGGCCAGACGGGCACCCAGATATGCAGGGTAGCCTTCTTCACCAGGCATCTCTTCTAGACGCGAGCCCAGCTCTCTCATGGCCTCTGCCCATCTCGAGGTAGAGTCAGCGGTCATCATGCAGTCGTAGCCCATGTCACGGTAGTACTCTGCGGTGGTCATGCCGGTGTAAATGGAAGCTTCACGAGCAGCCACGGGCATGTTGGATGTATTGGCGTAAACGATGGACCGCTCCATCAGGGGTCTGCCGGTCCTGGGGTCAACCAGCTCAGGGAACTCATGCAGCAGGTCGGCCATCTCGTTGCCGCGCTCGCCGCAACCCACGTAAATGACGATATCCACATCTGCCCACTTGGACAGGGTCTGCTGCATAACCGTCTTGCCGGTTCCGAATCCGCCGGGGATAGCTGCGGTTCCGCCCTTGGCCAGCGAGAAGAATCCGTCTACGACCCTCTGTCCGGTCCTCAGGGGAATGGTTGGAGCCAGCTTCTGCACCACGGGGCGGGCCTGACGAACGGGCCACTTCTGCATCATGGTGAGCTTGGTTCCGTCGTCCAGGACCAAGACCGTCTCATCCACGGTAAAGTTTCCGGAATAGACCTCTTTTACGGTTCCGCCCTTGCTCTTGGGTGGTACCATTATCTTGTGCTTGACCAGCAGCTGCTCCTGGACCTCACCAATCGTCTGGCCAGGCTTGACCACGTCGCCCTTCTTGACGATGGGCTTGAACTCCCATTTCTTCTTGTGGTCAATTCCGTCTACGAACAGGCCTCTGCTGATGAAGTCTCCCGACATCTCAGCCAGTTTGGTAAGAGGCCTCTGAATTCCGTCGTAAATGGAGGTCAGAACGCCGGGTCCCAGCTGGGCTACCAGGGGAGCGCCTGTTTCCTTAACGGGCTCGCCCGGCCTGACACCTCCCGTATCCTCGTACACCTGAATAACGTGTTTATTTCCGGAAATGCCGATGACCTCGCTCATCAGCCCTTCCTCGCCGACCAGGACCAAATCATACATCGAGGATTTAAGGCCCGTTGCCATAACCACAGGTCCTGCGACGCGCTTAACTTTGCCTACTTCCATAAATCGACACCTATTGCCCTTTTAATCTTCTCTCTCATCTCAGTGCTTTGCTCGGTTCCGATGGATATAACAGTCGGCTTTACAGATTCAGAAAGCTGTTCCTGCAGCCTCTTGGGCAACCTGTTCCAGTCAGATTGCTTGAGCACCAATATGCCGACATTGGAGTCCGCCATGACATCGTTGATCTTAGAGACCAGTTCCTCTTCAGTGTTAGCGGCATACGATTTCTTGATGCCTGCCAGATTGAATCCGAGGACGGTTTCCCCGCCTCCTACAAAGGCAATCTCCATTAAGCCACCACCACTTGCTCCTCAATGAGCTCTGCAGGAAGTCCGGCTTCTTTTCCTCGAACGATCTTCCTGATATTGGAAACCTCAGTCTCCTTGCTCACCATGTAGCCGAGCACAGGCAGGATAGATAACGGATGATAGTTGGAAAGAGCCCATGCATACCTGATGAGATACGCTTTCAGCCTGGCTTCGATCCTGCTTATCTCTTGGACATCGGCCGTGGCGATATCCGATATCGAGGACCAGAACGGATAGCCTTCAAGGCTGCGGAGGAACTCGCCGAACGGCTGGCCGGCCATGCGGCTCAGCTCATCGTGGAGCTTTCCTCCAGGTATCAGGTTATCCTGGATGATATTGGCCTCGACACCCGCCCGGTTCATACGGAAGAGAGTTATCAGATTTCTGATATCGATCTCCCTTCTTACGTATTTCAGGAGCAGGCCGCCGCCAACGGAGAGGGTTCCGCCCACCGCACGCTCCATTCTGAAGTAATAGAGCTTGTCGAGGGCATTCTCCTCTGTGGCCAGACTCTTGCCATCGTACTGAGAGAGCGCGCTGGCGTAGTCTGTGCCATCGAATGCTGAGATGACATCCTGTATGGAGTCCTTCTTGGTGAGACCATCAAGGAACTCCACATCCAGCTCGCCCGCAGGTACCAGGTACTTCATGATCTCAGCATCGCTGGCCCCGTAGAACTTTCCGCGGAGGACAGTTTTGATGTTCCATATGTCCCAGCGCCGCAGATATTCCAGTATCAAGAACCGAGGCTCATCGATGGCAACCTCTCCCAGCTTTCTATAGGTCTTCGCCAAATTGGAAAAGGTGGCATGCTCGATCAGCTCAGTGCCCGAGTAGTCCTTGGAGAGCGCATCGATCTCGTCCTTATACTGGGTCTCTTCCAGATACCTGGCGATCTCCGATATATCCATGCTCATCATCCGCGGATACATCTCCGCAGGAATGAGCTTGGTCTTCATCGCCCGGACCCTGCCCGTGATGTAAGCGTACTTCACCGGTTTTCCGAACTTCGGCAAACGTAATACCGGCATCGTCCTCACCCGAACAAGAGTTTCGAGACCTCTTTCATCTTGCTGTTGAAGACCTCACGTGCAAGAGTTTCATAGGTTAAATCGTAGCGCAAAGCGCCGTCTTTGCTCTCGACTACCACACCGCCCAAGACGTCCAGGTTCCCGCCAAAATTGGGGGCGAGAGAGGATACGAAGGCCTGATCCTTCTTATTGGAGTAGACCTTCATATCCTTGAGATCGTAGGGCTCGAGAAGCTTCTTGAGCATGGCCTCGTTATCCTTCTTGGGAAGGTTGCCTACCTTTTCGATAAGCTTGACCCGGGCCTTCTCCAGGAGATCCTTGTGCACATTCAGCTCTTCCCTCTTGACCTCGAGGTTTGCGCTGGAGATCTCCCTTCGCTCAATAGCCTCTGTAGCGTGTCCAACCTCAGTCTGTTTCCTGGACTTTATCTCTGCGGCACGTTCCCTAGCTTCATTGAGTATCCTTGCAACCTCTTGGTCGGTCTCAGAGTTGACCTGAGAGACCTTGTCCTTGCTGGTTGCAAGTATTGACTCAACCACTGCATCTAGTGCCATTGCCTCTCACCCGCAACGCGTGCTTAAGCGAAAGGTGTCCAGGCGAACATGAGGATCAGAGATACGGCAAGTCCGAAGATGATGAGTGTCTCAGGCAGCAGCATGAGGAACAGACCCTTACCCAGGAATCCGGGTTCCTCAGCCACGACACCCACGACAGCCGCGCCGATGCCCTGCTCACCAACGCCTGCACCGATACCGGCTAAGCCGGTAGCCAGGCCAGCGCCCACAGCTATAAGTCCGTACAGTATTCCACCGTCAATGATTTCAGCTACTACCATTTTCCTCAATCCTCCTTTTCTAATTAGCTTTATACCTTCAAGAACCTCCGGACATGTCCGAAGGGAGCATACTCAACTCCACCGCCATGCGCGCTGTAGAACTTGGTGAACATCTCCACATAATGCAACCTGAGAGGATGCATGAACGGAGACAAAATTCCCAGCAGCATGTTGATGAAATGCACTACAGTCAGCACAATTATGCCGACCACGATCGCAATGATCGAAAAGTCTGCGCTGTTATGCGCACCACCGCTCAGCATGGGCATGATGACATAGAACGCCAGCTGATTGGCCGCAAAGGCCAGTCCGACCGAAGCCAGGCCAATGGCCAGCAGCCTCAGATAGGATATCAGGTTGCTCACATAGAACGGTATGTGAGTGGCACCCATGGCACCTTCCGGTCCCATCACCAGCATGACAATGGATACCAGGATCAGCAATCCGCCCAGATAAACCATCATCATCTGACCCATGACCAGTCCCAGGAGAGTCAGTGCGAAGAACACCTGGAAGATCAATACCGGAAGCCGCTCGAAATAGGCGTGCTTCTTCTCTCCATAGGCTAGCTCGGTCTTGATGCCCAGAATTGAGCCCAGACCACAGTGGACAACACCTATGAAGATACTGATACCGATCAACAGCAGAACAGCATTAGTTGCCAGCCTGTACAGCGGGAAGACGCCCAGGGGCCCAAGCCTGCCCAGAGATCCGAAGACACCTTCGCCGAAGAACATTCCCTCTTCTTCCAGCATTAGAATCTCATGGTGCGGCAGATTGCCGAACATATAGCCCCAAAGTCCCAGCGGACCGAAGATCTCGCCGAACAGGAATCCGAAGATGATCGCCCATATGCTGGCTATCAACACGATGTTGATCAGCTGCTGCCATCCCGGAGTTCTGAACTTCTTCTTGAGAAGCATCAGTGCGATGAAGATCATCACGCCGTATCCGATGTCTCCCAGAATTAAGCCGAACATTATGGGGAAGAACACGAATATCAGCAACGATGGATCGAATTCCTTGTACTCGGGAATGGCGAAAAGTCGGGTGATGAGCTCATAAGGCTTAACGATGCTCGGATTGTTGATCTTGCTCGGTACATCCTCTCCGTGCCCTACCAGAGCGTCTGCCTCTTTGTCGTCGAGCTTCTGGACCTCTATCTTGCCACCTGCTGCGCTCTCAAGTTCGCTCTTGAGCCTGTTGAACTGATCCGTTGGAACCCAGCCGTCAATGACAAAGGCGTTGTCCGTCTCGGCAAATCTGAGAGGAGCCTCGGTCTTTGAGGTCTGCACCGATAGGTACTCATCGGTAGCCAGTATCAAATCCTCATACTGTTTTCTCATATCGGCGAGCTTCTTCTGGAGAGGAGCCTTCTCGCCCTCCAAGTTCTTGATGCCCGCCTCCAAGGAAGATACCGCAGAGTCTACTGATCCTTCCAGCCTGGGAACGGATGTCTCGGAAAATCCGTGCTCCGAAAGAGCAGCCGAAACCTGCTCAGCCTTATCGGCCGGCACAAACACCGCCACAAGATTCGCATTCTTGGCGGTCCCAGTGTAGATCTCATTCACCGGGGAGGCTTTTGCTACATCCGCATCCACAGCTGAAGCCGCAGTTCCTACGAAGACTGCCAGGGACTCATAGCCGTAATATGCTTCCAGGGGCAACGGCAAGGCTGCCAATGGCTTTAAGGCATTGATTTGATCCTGCTTGGACTTGACCTCAGCTTCAATGACCGTGATCCTCTCAAAAGCAGAGGTTACATCGTTATTGACGTTGTTTAAGAGGTTGTCCGTTTGAGACAAGATCTGGGACTCAGAATAGGTGACTTCCGGTGCCTTCGACTTGACGTCGAGGTACCTGGCCATGGACCTGAGCTTAATCAGATCCTCTGAATACTCCTTTGCTTTGCCGATAGGCTTTCCCAGCGCGAAATCTGGCTGGCTGCCGTTATAGTTGACTATATGTAACAGGCGCAACTCGTGCAGCTTTTCTATAACAGGTGCAATTACGTCCTTTGACCCGGCGACGACAACGCGACTCATCTTTTCGGGTCTAAGCATGTAATAACCCCATAAACTCCTTTAATAGATATTCAACGGCCTTGTCCAGCTTAGCGCCAGCACTGCTGGCCATGGAATTGACATTCTTCGAACCGCTCGAAATTATCGTCTGCTTCTTGGCTTTAACGTCGGCTTCAGCCTTGGCTACGCTCTTCTCATAGTACTCCTGAGCTTCGGCTTCTGCAGTCTTGACGATGTTCGCTGCTTCGCTTGTGGCATCGGCTATCTTTTTATCCTTCTCCTCCAAGGCTCGCTGGACTGCAACCTTGGCATCAGCCTCCGCCGATTTGATTCTCGATAAGATATCGTCTCTAGCCATCTGATCCCTCTACATATTCCCTCTCTACACCTCTTCTGTTTTCAAACAGCGCTACATCACTTTGGCTCGTGATAAACGTTCACTTCCATCCTCATCTACCAATATAAACTCTTCGGTTTTGTCTCATCAATAGAGACCATTTTCGACCTGCAATCCAATAATCAAATAATTTTAAGACTGTTAGCCGACATCCGTGATCTATTACAATTATTTTAGATTAAATACCTTCATTTAGGCCCTCTTGTGTCTATAATTCCGGATTCCAAACAGGATGCATTCATCACATCCAAAGGGCGACCCCCTCTCATTTCAATGATATAATATCTAAAAAATCTTTTTTATGATATTAATTTTTGAGCCTGATCCCGGACATCAGTTGACGCCTGAAATGACCCTGGCGGAGATCCCGGCTCAGGATGCATGACCCCTCTTGCCCCCAAGGTCAAGCACGGCCAGGAGCGAGAAAAGAATTGACGACGTGCAGGCGAAAGGTGGTTGATCAGTTTATCACCGATATCAGTTTCTCACAGATTTAAGAGGTCTGAGGAAGGATTCCCGGCTGCAAAAGATAGAACCCCTATTTTCCAGCCCCCCAATTTTCCATCGGCCAGGCAGCAGAAGAGGCTCAAGACCCCGCGTACCGCCAGCCTGGAGCAGTGGGAACTCCGCGCTAACGCTTCGATCCCGCCCAAGCGAGGTTGGCGCTCTGCAGGAAATGGAGATCCTGAGGGGGCATGATAACGGACAATTAAGACACCTTACCTCTGTTGATTGAATTGTCCCGCAAGCGGTTGTCACCGGAGGCGCTCTACCTCAGGCGCAGGTCTTTGGAGAACTGCAAAAACGGTAAATACGAAAATGAATTGAGGATAGGTGCCAAGAATCATACTCACGAGTGGCATTAGGTAACGGGATCTAGATGACCAAGATAACTGTCAGCTTAATTAAGGCCGATGTAGGCGGGTTTCCAGGACACTCTTCAGTCCACCCCGCTCTGATAGAGACGGCAGAATCGCACCTGGATTTGGTCAAGAAGGCCGGCGCTCTGATAGACTTTAGGGTGATGTCCTGCGGCGACGATCTGGAACTGCTGATGAGCCATAAAAAGGGCTGCGACAGCGGCGAGATACATGCCATCGCCTGGGAGTGCTTCGAAGAGGCGACCGAAGTCGCCAAGAAGCTCAAGCTGTACGGAGCAGGCCAGGACCTCCTCGCCGATGCCTTCTCCGGAAACATCAGGGGACTGGGGCCGGGGGTAGCCGAGATGGAGTTCACGGAGAGGACTTCAGAGCCCTTCGTGGCCTTTATGATGGACAAGACCGAGCCTGGGGCCTTCAACCTGCCCATCTTCAAGATCTTCGCCGATCCGTTCAATAGCGCCGGCCTGGTGATCGACCCGGCCTGTCATAGCGGATTCGTCTTCGAGATCTGGGACATAATGGAGCACAAGAAGGTGTTCATGAAGGCCCCGGAGGAGCTGTACGACATCCTGGCTTTAATCGGCGCCAAGTCCCGCTATGTAATAAAGAGGGTCTATCCCAAGACCGGCTCCAAGCTTCCCGAAGAGGAGGCAGTAGCCGTGGTCAGCACCGAGAAGCTCTTCCAGACCGCCGGAACTTACGTGGGAAAAGACGACCCTGTGGCCCTGGTCAGGTCTCAGTCCGGCCTGCCGGCGCTAGGAGAGGTTCTGGAGCCCTTCGGCATGAGCCACCTGGTGAGCGGATGGATGAGGGGCAGCCACAACGGTCCGCTCATGCCCTGCTCTTTTGAGGACGCCCATCCCACCAGGTTCGACGGTCCGCCTCGCGTGACCGCAGCCGGATTTCAGCTGGCCTACGGCCAATTTGTGGGACCTGCCGACCTGTTCCGGGACCCGGCTTTCGACCTGGCCCGCAGAAGGGCTCTGGAGATCACCGAGTACATGAGAGGCCACGGGCCCTTCGAGCCGCACCGCCTGCCCATGGAGGACATGGAGTACACCACCCTTCCCCATGTCATGAAGTGCCTGGGCGACAGGTTTGTGGATGCTGAATGAGTTAATTTAAGGCCTCCCCGCGAGGCCTGTAGCT
Organism: Methanotrichaceae archaeon; assembly: GCA_013178225.1. GTDB lineage: Archaea > Halobacteriota > Methanosarcinia > Methanotrichales > Methanotrichaceae > JABLXE01. Next base: position 43,811 of record JABLXE010000006.1, on the reverse strand, counting down.
TTTTTATAGTTTTTCATCCCATATTCTTGGCAAGAGACAGGAGATCTGAGTGGGGATGCCTGAGACCGCAATTTTAGATCAGCCCGTTTCCGGGGCGAAGCCCAAGGAGACGGATCCGCACGGACCCAAGAAAAGACGCAGGCTCAAGGTTGCTCACCCCGAGCGCTGCATTGGATGTCTGGGCTGCATGTTCGCCTGCAGCCGCATCCGCAGGGGGACCGTCTCCCTGCAGGACAGTGCCATCAAAGTTCAAACCCGGGGCGGGATCGAAGGCGACTTCGTGGTGGTGGTTTGCCGCGGCTGCGAGGACGCCCCCTGCGCCAGGGCCTGCCCCACCGGTGCGCTGGAGATCAAGCCCAACGGGAGGGTGGTATTCCACGAGGACCTGTGCACAAGCTGCGGAAAATGCGAAGAGGCCTGTCTGATCGGAGCCGTGACCCTCGGAAAGGAGAAGAAGCCCATTAAATGCATACACTGCGGAGCATGCGCGGCCTTCTGCCCGCATGGAGTGCTGGAGCTTGAGGAGGTGGAGAGCTGATGCTGCGAAAAGTGCTGTACGTAGACCTCTCGAAACAGGAGAGTTATGTTCAGGACAGCCATGATCTCTTCGAGGAGTGGATGGGCGGAACCGGCGTGGGCATCAGGCTTCTTTCCGAGGAGAGCTCTGCCGGGATGGAACCCCTCTCCCCAGAGGCGCCTATTATATTCTCAATCGGCCCCTTGAACGCCCTCTTCCCCGTGGCCACCAAGACCGTGGCCACCTTCAAATCGCCGCTTACCGGGGAGCTGGGCGAATCCTATGCCGGTGGAAGGCTGCACCTGGCCATGAGGTTCGCGGGCCACGAGGCCATCCTGATCCGTGGAAGGGCTGAACGTCCCTGCTACATCTCCATAAACGATGGCGACGTGCGCATCAAGGACGCCACCTCCATCTGGGGAATAGATGCCCAGACCACCGGGATGATACTGCGCGAGCACGAGCCGGGGGTGGGCCGCCGCAGCATAATTCGCATCGGTCCCGGCGGCGAGAGGATGGTGAGGTACGCGGGAGTGGTGGTCGACACTTACCGGCACTTCGGACGCCTCGGCCTTGGTGCCGTCTTCGGCTCCAAGAACCTCAAGGCACTGGTGATCTCCGGGACCGAGCACGTGGAAGTGCCGGACATCAAGAAGTACCGGGAGGTCTATAACCGCCTGTACGACACCACCGTAAAGACGGACGTGATGGCGAAATACCACGACCTCGGCACGTCTGTGAATATCAACGTCCTCAACTGGTTGAAGGGCCTTCCCACCAAGAACTTCCAGCTCTCCAGCTTTCCAGAGGCCGAGAAGATCAGCGGGGAGATGTTTGCCGATCAGTATCTCATCCGCAGGATGTCGTGCGCCGGCTGCCCCATCGGCTGCGTGCACATCGCCTCCCTCAAAACAGCCTTCTCCCCGCACCACGAGTTCGAGGTGAGGAAGGTATCCTACGACTTCGAGCCCATCTACTCCCTGGGCTCCAACCTGGGCATCACCTCCGCCGAAGGGGTGCTGCAGCTGATCGACTCCTGCGAGAGGCTGGGGCTGGACGTCATGTCCTCCGGAGTGGTGCTGAGCTGGGCTACCGAAGCCCTGGAAAAGAAGCTGATCACGCCGGAGGAGACCCTAGGACTCGACCTCAAGTGGGACGATGTGGCCTCATACGCCGCCGCCCTGGAGAACATTGTGAGGGCCCCCAACGAGTTCTACTCCGTCCTGGCCCGCGGCGCAGATTACGCCTCTCACAGGTACGGAGGCCGGGACTTCGCCATGGCGCTTGCCAAAAATGAGGTGTCGGGCTACCACACCGGTCCCTCTTCGATCATCGGCCAGCTGGTAGGAGTCAGACATTCTCATCTGGACAATGCCGGCTACAGCATCGACCAGAAGGCGGCCAAGAAGCCCATGGACCCCGAGACCATGGTGGAGGCGATCATCAAGGAGGACGACAGCCGCGGGGTGTTCAACTGCCTGGTGGGCTGCCTCTTTGCCAGAGGCGTGTACACGGAGGAAAATATCATCGACGCCCTGGATGCCGTGGGAATCTCACGAAGCCACGAGGACCTGGAGGCTTTAGGAAGGAAGATATTCGACGAGAAGTACCGCTACAAGGCCCGCGAAGGGTTCGACCTGACGAAGTTCAAAATTCCGGAACGGTTCTACCAGACGGAGAGCACTCTCGGCATGATCTCTCCTGAGACCGTGCAGGAGATGCTGAGGCTTTACCGGAAGAAGAGAGGCTGGAGCTAATCGCTCCTGGGCTTTTCCCGCTTGGCCTCCTTCCGGGCCTCTTTGGGAGGCGGTCTGGCCGTTCCCCGGCGGACCATCCGGTCCTTTATCATCTTCCGGACCTCATCCGGCCCCAGGTTGAAGACCTCGCCGATCAGCTCCACTGCCGCGGCCAGCTCCCTTTCCACCAGAGGGTCGCCTCCTGAAGACTGGGCCGAGAGATCGCAGAGATGATCCAGGGGCCGGTCCACCAGCTCTGAGGAGTAGCTTTCATCCTCACCCTTGTAAATCTTGAGCATGGAGTAGATGTGCGGATATAGTGGCGAGGCGGGGCTCAGCCGGTAAAAGGTGTTGGTCTTCTTCTTGGCCTCAGCGCGCGGGGAGGGAAGTATCCTCTGCTCTTTCGTCACCACCTCCAGCCTCTCCAGCTTGTCCAGCTTGTTGATCATGGTGGTCTGGTTCCAGAACGGTCCCCCGCCTGACGGCCCCAGCTCCCGCCAGATCTGGTTGAGCTGCACAAACCCCCCTTTCCGGCGGAGATAGATCAATAGATGCACCAGCGGGGCCTGATCGCGCTGCAGTGAAGTGTACCTTCTGAACTCTTCCAGCATATACGCAGGTGGTGCAAATAACTCTAAAGACTTTTCCCCTTAACTCCAAAGCCTTTTATGCTGTCCATCTCATTCAACCAGCGATGCAGGCGATAGTCTTAGCCGCCGGAGAAGGCAGCAGGATGCGGCCTCTGACCTCCGGGCGGCCCAAAGTGATGCTGCCGGTGGCGGGAAAACCCCTTCTGGAGCACATCCTGAGGAGGGCACAGGCAGCGGGGGTGGACAGCTTCGTGCTGGTGGTGGGCTACAAAGAGAGCGCGGTCCGAAGCCATTTCGGGGACGGATCGGATCTTGGGGCGGCGATCGCTTACGCCCGCCAGGATCAGCAGCTGGGCACAGGCCATGCCCTGTTGAGCGCTGAAGCCCTGGCTGAAGAGAGGTTCCTGGTTCTCAACGGTGATATCCTCCCCGAGGTCTCAGCCCTCAAACAGATGATCGATGAAGGCGGGTGGGCAGCAGCGGCCAGGCGCGTTTCCGACCCCGCCAGGTACGGCGTCTTCCTGACGGAATTCGGCCGCATAAATAAAGTGATAGAGAAGAGCGAAAAGCCTCCGTCCGACCTGGCCAACGCCGGAATCTACCTTTTCGGGCAGGAGATCTTCGAGGCCCTTCGTGCAACCGCCCTCTCCCCCCGGGGAGAATACGAGCTGACCGACGCCCTGAACCTGACGGCTGACAGGGAGACGATCTCCCTGGTCGAGCTCTCGGAATGGATGGAGATCGGACGGCCCTGGGACATCCTGGCCGCCAATGAAGCCCTGCTTCCCGGAGTCGAGCCCCAGGTCCTGGGCCGGGTGGAGCCCGGAGCCACTCTCACCGGAAAGATCTCAGTTGGAAGGGGAACCATCATCAGGGCCGGGGCCTACCTCACAGGGCCGGTATTCATCGGAGAAGACTGCGACATCGGCCCCAACTGCTATATCAGGGCCGGGACCTGTCTCGGAGACCGGGTTCGGGTGGGAAACGCGGTCGAAGTGAAGAACAGCACCATCATGAGCGGCACCAAGATAGGGCACCTGTCCTATGTGGGCGACAGCGTGATCGGAGAGAACTGCAACTTCGGAGCCGGAACCATCATCTCCAACCTGCGGCACGACGGCAGAACCGTCAGATCTTACATCAAAGGACTGCCGGTGGACAGCGGCCGGCGAAAACTGGGGGCCGTAATCGGCGACGACGCCAAGACCGGAATCAATACCACCATCTATCCGGGAACGGTTATAGAATCGGGGTTCAGGGGCCTTCCGGCCGCAGTACTGAAGGGACTGCTGTCAACCCATAGGGCGGGATGATCCTAAAATTTTTATGATAAGATAGCGCTAACTCGTGTGATCTCGAAAAAAGCCCTAAATCGCAATTTCAGAATATTGCCTTACAGATCTCTTGCAGCCGCTGCCGGAAGGAGCTGACGGGAAACGCCCTGAAGCCATACCAGGCAATGGCTCTCCAGGTAGTGGCGCGGAAGAGTGACCTTTGGGGAAAGGAAAAACGATAAAGCAATTTGCACAGGACAGGAGATTCTTGATGAGAGACTTCATTCCCATAGCCCGGCCGGTAATAGGCGCGGAAGAGATGGCTGCCGTGGGAGACGTATTAGCTTCCGGCATGCTGGTACAGGGAGAGGTGGTAAGAAAGTTCGAGGAGGAGTTCTCGCGCTACATAGGCGTGAAAGAGTCAGTTGCGGTCAGCAACGGCACCGTCTCCCTCGATATGGCTCTGAGGGCGCTGGATCTGCCGCGCGGAGACGAGGTGATCTGTCCCGCCTTCACCTTCATCGCCACCGCTAATTCCATTTTGTACCAGGACCTCAGGCCGAAGTTCGCCGATGTCGACCCGTCAACCTTCAACCTGGACCCGGAGAGCCTGGCCGAGGCCATCACCCCCAATACCCGAGCAGTGGTGGGCGTGCACCTCTACGGCCAGCCCTTCGATGTCAAGGCGGTCCGGCAGATCTGCGAGGACCACAATCTGGCCCTGATCGAGGACTGCGCCCAGGCCCACGGGGCGGAGTATGACGGGCAAAAGGTGGGAAGCTTCGGCATAGGTTGCTTCTCATTTTACCCCACCAAGAACATGACCACCGGGGAAGGCGGAATGATCACCCTGGAAGACGAGGGCCTGGTCTCCCGCCTGCGGCTGATGAGAAACCACGGAGACACCGGCAAGTACAACCACGTGGTGCTCGGATACAACTACCGCATGACCAACCTGCAGGCAGCCATCGGCCTTCCGCAGCTGAAGAGGCTGGATGAGTTCAACCGGCGGAGGATTGAAAACGCCGAGTACCTGAACCGCAACATCAAGATCGAAGGCCTGAGCACCCCCTTCCGCCAGCCGAAGGTGAAACACGTCTATAATCAGTACGTGCTGCGGGTGGAGGAGAACTTCCCCGCAAGCCGCGAGCAGCTGATGAACTACCTGCAGTCCAAAGGCATCGGATCGGCCATCCATTACCCCAAGCCCATCTACCAGCAGCCCCTTTACCAGGAGCTGGGGCTGGAGGGCCACTGCCCGGCATCTGAAGATGTCTCCTCCAGGGTCCTGAGCCTGCCGGTTCACCCCTCTCTCTCGCAAAGCGAGCTGGAGTACATCGCAGAGACCCTGAACCGGTTCGAGGGATAAAAATGGACGTAGGCGTGATAGGCGTGGGCTCGATGGGAAGAAACCACGTTCGAGTCTACTCAGAGCAGAAAGGCGTGGGAGAGGTCCTGGCCTACGATCCGCTGGCGGAAAACGCCGCCCGGGTCTCGGAGCTGGCGACCGTCTGCGAGAGCCAGGAGGAGCTGCTGAGGCGGGCCGAGGCGGTCTCCATCTGCGTTCCCACCAGATACCATTTCCAGGTGGCAAAGGAGGTCATCTCATCGGGCACTCACTGCCTGATCGAGAAGCCCATCACCCTGAGGACCGAAGAGGGAGCCGCGCTGCTGGAGATCTTGAGGGAGAGCCAGATCGTGGCCGGGGTCGGGCATATCGAGAGGTTCAACCCCATTGTAAACGAGATCAAGAGGATCGCCGACTGCCCGGACTATGTCTCCATCAAGAGGCACAACCCCACCTCCAATCGCATCACCGACGCCACAGTGGTCGAGGACCTGATGATCCACGATATAGATATCGTCTTCAATGTGCTGTTTGAGGGCCGCGATGACTACCGCATCTACAGCGCCGGCAACAGAAACGTCTGCGAGGCCATGATCGTCTTTCCGGGATCTGTGGTCAGCATCTCCGCCAGCAGGCTGGCCTCCAAGAAGTTCAGGACCTTCTACGTGGAGGCCGAGGACTTCACCACCGAAGGTGACTTCATGGCCCAGGAGGTCTACGTCTACCGCAAGCCGGAGAGGTACGGAATCGAGAACGAGCGCTACATGCAGGAGAACATCATCGAGAAGGTGCTGGTGAACAAGGTCGAGCCTCTGAAGGTCGAACTCAAGACCTTCCTGGACTGCGTGCGCCAGGAGCTGCCTTTTCCGGTCACGCCGGAGCAGGCGGTCAAGAACCTGATGATCTGCGAGCAGATCGAGAAGGGGCTCACATGAGCTACTACAGCCACCCAACAGCGGTCGTGGAGGAGGGAGCCACAATCGGCGACGGCACTCACATCTGGCACTTTTCCCACGTGCGTAGCGGCGCCATCTTAGGCCGGAACTGCAACGTGGGCAAGAGCGCCTACATCGATATCGATGCCGTAATCGGAGACAACGTGAAGATCCAGAACTTCGTCTCGGTCTACAAGGGCGTGACCATCGAGGACGACGTCTTCGTAGGCCCCTCGGCCACCTTCACCAACGACCTCTACCCCCGCGCCTTCATCTGGGACCAGGAGCACGTCGTTCCCACGCGGGTCTGCCGGGGGGCCAGCATCGGTGCCAACGCCACCATCGTCTGTGGAGTGACCATAGGCGAGTACGCCATGATCGGGGCGGGAAGCGTTGTGGCCGAAGACATTCCCGCTCACGCCCTGGCCTTCGGGAGCCCGGCCACCGTCAGGGGCTGGGTCTGCCGCTGCGGCCAGAAGCTGAAGGGTCCCGACTCGGTCGAGGGAGGCCGAGCGATTTATAAGTGCGCCGGCTGTGGAAGCGAAGTGGAGATCACAGCGGGAGACCATTGATGAATCAAGCCATTGCCGTAGTGGGCCTGGGAAACGCCGGACTGCCACTGGCCGCGGTCATCGCCGACCGGGGAATTCAGGTGGTGGGCGTGGACGTGAACGAAAAGAGATGCCAGCTCATAAATGAGGGCCGGAACCCCATTCCCCAGGAAGAGGGACTCGGGGATCTGATCAAGAGGCACGGAGGAAGAAAGCTCCTGGCCACGCCTCGTTTCGAGGATGCCTCCGACTGCCGGACCTTCATAATAATCGTGCCGCTCTTCGTGGACCAGAGCTTCAACCCCGACTTCGGGATCATGGAGAGCGCCGTCCGGTCGGTTGGAAGGGTCCTCAAGAAAGGAGATCTGGTGGTGCTGGAGACCACTGTTCCTCCCGGGACCACAGAGGCTTTGGTGCAGTCCTGGCTGGCCGAGTCGAGCGGGCTTGATTCCTCGGACTTTCACCTGGCCTACTCTCCGGAGAGGATCATGACCGGCTACAGCATCTCCCGGCTGCGGGAGTTTCCCAAGGTGATCGGCGGCCGGGACGAGGAGAGCGGATTTTTGGCCCACCAGGTCTACAGCAGTTTCATCTCCAACCTGCACCTGGTCTCCTCAACACGGGTGGCCGAGCTGATCAAGGTGATGGAGGGCTGCTACAGGGACGTGAACATCGCCCTGGCCAACGAGCTGTTCAAGATCGCCCAGGACCTGGACGTCAACTTCCTGGAGGCCAGACAGAACGCCAACCACCAGTACTGCCACATCCATCTGCCCTCCACCGGAGTGGGAGGCCACTGCATTCCGGTCTACCCCTGGTTCCTGATAAAGGAGATGGAGAAGAGGGAAGGGTTCGATAACTGCCGGCTGCTGCGGACCGCAAGGGAGCTGAACGACGACATGGCCCGCTACTGGGCGGAGAAGATACTGCTGGCCTGCCTTCACGTGGACCGGCCGCTCTCTTTAGTCCGGATCTGCATCAAGGGCATCACCTTCCGGGAGGGGGTAAAGGAGTTCTATCACAGCCGGAACCTGGTCCTGGCGAAGATTCTCAGGGACAAGGGCCTGGATGTCTACGTCTGCGATCCGCTGCTTTCCCCTGAGGAGACCGAACAGAAGGGATTCCGCTACCTCTCCCCTGAGGAGGCGGACGTGGTCTTCGATCCCTTTGCCATCAGCTTCGAGAAGCCCGGGGATGCAGGATGAAGATTGCCACAGTAGTAGGCGCCCGGCCCAATTTCGTGAAGCTGGCACCGGTCTCCCGCCAGCTGCGCCGCGGGTTTGACGAGATCATCGTTCACACCGGCCAGCACTACGATTATCTGATGGACAAGGTCTTCTTCGACGACCTGGGAATTCCGGCGCCCGACTATCACCTGGGCGCGGGCTCCGGGCCCCACGGCCGCCAGACCGGGGAGATGCTCTCCCGGATAGAGGAGATCCTGCTGAAGGAACGGCCGGACCTGGTGCTGGTCTTCGGAGACACCAACTCCACCCTGGCCGGAGCGCTGGCCGCCTCCAAGCTGCACATCCCCCTGGCCCACGTGGAGGCAGGCCTCAGATCTTTTGACCGGAGGATGCCCGAGGAGATCAACCGCATCCTGACCGACCACTGCTCAGACTTGCTGCTCTGCCCGACGAAGACCGCAGTCGAGAACCTCAGGCGCGAGGGGCTGGCCGAGGGAGTGTTCCTGACCGGAGACGTGATGGTCGACGCCCAGAGGGACTGCCTGAGAATTGCCGAGCAAAGGTCGAGCGCCCTTTCCGACCGGGGCCTGGAGCCCGGAGGCTATGCCCTGGCCACTGTACACCGGGCGGCCAACACCGACGATCCGGCCAGGCTGAAGGGCATCGCCGGTGCCCTGGAGGAGATAGGGGACGTGGTCTTTCCCTGCCACCCGCGCACCGAGAAATATCTCCGGCAGCTGGGGATCTGGGACCGGCTAAGCCGCCGGGTCAAGATAATCGAGCCCGTGGGCTACCTGGACATGCTGATGCTGGAAAGACACGCCCGCCTAATCCTCACCGACTCCGGAGGGGTGCAGAAGGAAGCCTACCTGCTGGGAGTGCCCTGCATCACTCTGCGGGATGAGACCGAGTGGGTGGAGACCGTCGAGGACGGCTGGAACGTGCTGGCCGGAGCAGATGAGGGCCGGATAGTCGAGCTTTCCCGCACCTTCCGGCCCACGGGCGCAAAACGCGATGTCTTCGGACGGGGCGATGCAAGCTTAAAGACGGCACAGCGGATCGCCGAGCTGCTGGAAGCGCCAGGGAGGCGACCTTGAAGGTCCTGCTGCTGGCCAACCAGCCCGAGCACACCGTCCGGCTGCAGATGTTTGCCGGCACCCTCAGGGACCTGGGATACCGGGTGGTCGTCCCCTCTTTTCGCACCAAGAACTGGATCGGCATCTCCGGCCAGGCCAGGAAGGCCGTGAGACGGGAACGTCCGGACGTGCTGCATATCTTCAACGTGCCGGATATAATCTACCATAACATTGCAGATCTCAGGGGAGAAGGCTTCAAAACGCTGATCTACGACTACCGCTCTCCCTGGGGCCTGGAGCTGCAGCAGACCTTCGGACCCCTGGGGCGGCGGTTTGGCGAGCGCTTTGAAAGAGAGCTGGCCGAAAAGGCCGACCTGATCACCACCCCGAACCGGCCGCTGGGCGACAAGGCCCTGTCCTTTGCGCCCGGCAAAGAGACCCACATCATCCCCAACTATCCCTCGCGCTCCTTTTCGAGCCGCAAAGGGGAGAACGCGGTGCCTGGCGACCGGGCGCCGGTGATCTTCATCGGCCGGGTCTGCAACCAGGAGGGGATCCCCAAGCTGCTGCAGATCGCCCGCGCCCTCCCGGAGCAGGAGTTCTGGATTGTAGGAAGCGGCCCCTTCGCCTGGTGGCTGCTGCGAAACCTTCCCCAAAACGTGGAAAACCTGGGCTGGCAGCCCCATGAGAAGGTGGCGGACCTCCTGCAGAAGGGCAGGCTTTGTCTGATCCCCCGGGAGGAGAACGTGATCTCTCCCTACTCCACCGACCGGTCGGTGTGGAAGCTAAACGAATACCTGAACATGGGAAAGCTGGTGGTGGCCTCAGGCGTGACCCAGGAAGAGGATCGCAAGAACCTGATAGTCGTCCGGAGCGAGGATCTGCTGGAGGCGGTACAGAGAAGCCTGCACGACCGGCCGGAAAAGCTGGCAGAAGAGGACTTCCGTTACTGGGACCGCAACACCGAGACCATCAAGAAGGTCTACCAGAGCATCTGATAGATATCGTTCAGCTTTTTTTCAGGGCGGCACCGGATCGCCGCCCGGCAAGAACATCACTTGAATTTTCGGCTAAACCTCTTCACTCTACGGTCACACACTTGGCCAGGTTCCTGGGCTTGTCTATGGGCAGCCCCAATTTGTCGGCGGTGTAATAGGACAGCAGCTGGACCACCACCGAGCAGAGCACGGCGGAGAAGACCGGCCGGGTCTCAGGCAGCTCGATTACCACGTTGGCCACCTTCCCGATATCGGGATCGCCCTCTGTAGCCAGGGCCACCACATCCGCACCGCGGGCCTTGACCTCCTTGATGTTGGACTGAATCTTCTTGCCGCAGGTGGCCAAAGCCACCACCGGCGTCTCCTCGGTGATGAGAGCCAAAGGACCGTGCTTGAGCTCTCCGCCGGCATAGCCCTCCGAGGGGATGTAGGCGATCTCCTTCATCTTGAGAGCCCCCTCCAGGGCGATCGGATACAGGAAGTCGCGACCGATGAAGAAGTAGCACTCCGCACCGGAATAATCCTCAGCGATCTTCCGGATCTCCTCCCTTTTCTCCAGAACCCTCTGCACCAGGCCGGGAAGCCTGGTCAGCTCCACGATCATCTTTCTAGCCTGATCGGGAGTCAGATGGCCTCTGGCCCGTCCCAGGCGAATGGCCAGGAGGATCAGGGCGATCAGCTGGCCGGTAAAGGTCTTGGTGGCCGCAACTCCGATCTCCGGGCCGCATCTGGTGTAGATGGTCCCGTCCACCAGCTCGGTGACCGTGCTTCCGACGACGTTGGTGATGGCCAGGCTTCTGACACCGCAGGTCCTGGCCTTCTTGAGGGCCAGAAGGGTATCAGCGGTCTCCCCTGACTGGGTAATTCCCAGGATCAGAGTCCTGGGCCTCACCTGCAGATGCTGGAACTCGGAGGCCATCTCCACCTCCACCGGCAGGCCGGCGGCTCTCACGAAGAGGTACTTGGCCAGGAGTCCGGCGTGGTACGATGTCCCGCAGGCGATGATGGTCACCCTCTCCAGCGAGCGGATCTCGGACTCGCTCAATCCCAGGCTGAGCCTCACGTCTCCTTCGATCTCCGATATCCTGCCGGAGAAGGTCTCCCTGATGGCCCGGGGCTGCTCGTGAATCTCTTTTAGCATGAAGTGGGTGTAGCCGCCCTTCTCAGCCGCATCCATATCCCACTCGATGGTCTCGACCTGGTGAGACTGAGGCCTGCCCTCGAGGTCGAAGATATCAATCCGGTCACGGTAGAGGCGGGCAATCTCGCCGTCCTTCATCCTCACCACGTTGCGGGTGTAGGGAAGAAGCGCAGGCACGTCTGAAGCCACGTAAGTCGCACCATCTCCCACTCCCAGCACCAGGGGGCTATCCTTTCTGGCACATACCAGGTAGGGAGAGCCGGCGGCCAGAACGGCCACGGCGTAAGACCCTTCCACCTGGGCTAGGGCTCTGGCCACCGCCTCGGACAGATCCTCCTTGTAGTACAGGTTGATGAGATGAGCCAGAACTTCGCTGTCCGTCTCAGACGAAAAGACGAAGCCCATCTCGGTTAAGAGCTCTCTTAGATCCAGGTAGTTCTCGATGATGCCGTTATGGACGATGGCGATCTGGCCGGAGATGAAAGGATGAGCATTGGAATCGCTGGGCCTTCCGTGGGTAGCCCACCGGGTGTGGCCGATGCCGATAGTCTCACCTGGAGATCCCAGGGAGACGTAAATCTTCTCTAAATCGGCAATCTTTCCCGCCGACTTGATGACCTCGATCTCTTCATTTGACTTTATGGCCACGCCCGCAGAATCATAACCCCGGTACTCCAGCCTCTTGAGAGTATCAAAGAGCACCGGCCCGGCTTTCTCGCAGCCGATGTAAGCGACTATTCCGCACACCTTCAGATCACCCTGCTATTTCTCTCGATCCAGCCGCGAACGGAGGCTCCCGAGCCGATGCAGCTGTCGGTTCCCACAATCGTTCCCGGCTGCAACAGCACCCTTCCGCCCGCGGTCACGTTGTCGGCCAGAACGGCCCCGAACTCCGCTCGATGGAACTTCTCCTCCACCTCAACTACCGATGGTCCGGACTCGATCATCGACTGGTCGCCGATGGTCGAGCTGGCCCCGATTATGGAATCCGAGACTATCGCCCCCGACCCGATCCTTGCTCCGTTCATGATTATGCTGTTTCGAATCTCCGTGTTGGAACCGATCCTGGCCGAGTCGCCCACAGAGGTTGACGGCAAAATGGTCACATTGGGGCCTATATCGCAGTTTCTGCCGATGGAGACCGGCCCCACCAGGTAGCAGCCGGAGCGGATCACGCTGCCCTCTCCGACCTCCACCTGTCCCTTCAGCCAGGCTCCGGGCTCCACCTCACCCAGCACCTTGGTTCCGTTAAGGCTCAGGGCCAGGCTGTTGGCGTTCAGGAGGTCCCAGGAAAAGATGGCGTCAGCCCACACCCCCTCTGTGATTACCGCCTGGATCTCCCTCCCGTTTTCGATCATCTGGGATAGGGTTTGGGTAAGCTCGTAAGATCCCCTCTCGGATATGGGGGTTAAAGGCAGCTCCTCGAAGATGGCCGGGCTGAACTTGTAGGCACCGGTGTTCAGGAGGCCCGAACAGGCCCTCCCCGGCTTTTCCACTATGCTCTGGACCCGGTTCTCCTCAATGGTCAGAACGCCGTAATCGCCGGTATGTCTGCGAAGCGCCGCCAGGATGACAAAGTCACCGCTAGCGCCTACCAGCTCTCCTACGGCACAGCTGTCGATCAGGTTGTCCCCGTTCAAGACCAGGAACTCGCGATCGATATAAGGCTCAGCCTTGCGCAGCGCATGAGCCGTGCCCAGAGGCTTTCCCTGATCGATATAGGTGATATGCACATCGAAGTCGATCCCGTCCTCAAAGTGGTCCATGACTCGTTCCTTCTGATAGCCTACTACCACGTTCAGCTCGGAAACGCCGTTTTCCGCCAGAGCCCGGATTACATGCTCCATAAAGGGGCTATTTCCCACCGGGAGCATGACCTTGGACTTGGTCTGAGTAAGTGGCCTGCACCTGCGGCCCTCACCTGCTGCTAATATCACCGCCTGCAAACAAATCACTGCCAGAGATACTCGAAACACTAGTAAGAATGTACAACTTGCTTTATATCTTTTCGGTCCGTTCCTTTAAAGGGTTAAGACTATTTATGAAATATTCATTCTTCCCGGGAGGTCTTTCCCCAAAATCCGACTCTGTAAGCCTATTTTGCGGTCGGAACTGATGAGACCCCCATAATCAAGATGCCGAGACGATCAGCATTGCGGCAAAGGCTGCACCGATCATGACCAGAAGAATCAGGTCCATGTGCCTGTGCCGTCTCAAACGGTAGAGGAGAGACTTTGCTCCTCCTAGATCTATGAAATCTGCCAGCTCCCATTCCCCCAAGAATTTAATATTTATTGTTTGTCGCTGCTTATTTAAATATTTAATTGTTTTCTATGAGGAATTTTTCAGCACTGATCGATCTTTCATCTTCAATAGGATCAAAGAACCAAATCGAGAAGCAAATCGAAGAACGAAGGCAACAATATGGTAATATACGGCAATCGCAGGGTTATCAGGCCCCATTTCCGGCCTTGAAATTGCGGTGCCGTCGCAGGCCATTTCATTGGAAATCATCTATTCTTTTAAAAATATAAATTATTTGTACGAACCTATATTTGTATTTTTGGCCAATGTATTCATTTAACCGAAAAGGTTAAGAAGCAAATAGCCAAATGGGAAAATCCGGTAGACTAGCCATGGATATCGCATCACAGCGGGAACTACAACTAGCAGTCTCACAAGGGAGAAATTCGTGTGAGCAGTTGGATTTCTGCGGCCTGAAATCGCATCCAGTAAGGATATTATGGTTTTGCCCGTCTGCCCACATGCCTGAGAATTTATTAGCACATTAGAGATATTTATCATCAGTTATGGTGAGGGAGAAAAGGAGGAGAGATGGAGGCGCTTACCAGTTGCCTGCTGGACAAAACGAGGGATTCGGCAGCCTCTGGCGGTACGGCCAAAGGACCGCATGTAGAAAGCCCCTGGTCGGCAAAGCGTTCATGCATCACTGATGTGATAAATTATAGGTATTTGAGGGATTTACTATGCAATTTGACCCACTAGACCTCGGTCTGTTCGCCGTCGTCTTGATTGTGCTCCTAGGACCGTTTATGGTAAGGAAAATCGAGCACAATCTCGAGGCGTTCCTGTTTGTTATGGGCGTATTAGCAGTTACAATATCCAGCTTCTATAGCGACGAGGCCCTGCAAGCCTTGGGCTATACCGAACACCAGATGGAACTCATCGGCTGGAACATGGAGCTGATAATGGAAGCCATTGAGGAGCCGATTGTAAAAGGAATAGTCCCCGCTGTGCTGGTGGCCGGCCTTATATTCCACTATGGGCGGTCCTATGCCCAGAAGGCTATGATGTCCATCACCAAAGTCGTCCCCCTCAAGATAATAGTATTCTTGATTGTGGTTGTCCTGGGACTGTCCTCCAGCATAATAACTGCCATTATCGCTTCACTGCTGCTGGTAGAACTCATGAACTGCCTGCCCTTCGACCGCCAAACCAAGATTAACCTGGTCATCATCGCCTGTTTCTCAATCGGTCTGGGAGCAGTTCTGACCCCGGTGGGTGAACCGCTTTCCACCATCGCCATCACTAAATTGCAGGGAGAGCCCTACAACGCCGGATTCTTCTTCCTGTTCAATCAACTGGCCATATACATCATACCGGGCTGTATTGCCATGGGCCTATTGGCCATGGTCTTCACCGGCAAGGCCAAGGCTCTGGAATGCGAGATAACTGAAGAGGAAGATGGCGGCCTCAGGGATGTGGTCGTAAGGGCCCTGAAAGTTTACATATTCGTCATGGCGCTGCTGCTCTTAGGCGGCGGCATGAAGGTGGTCATAGACAAGTATCTGTTAGGCATATCGCCACAGATCATCTACTGGGTCAACATGATCTCGGCCATTCTGGACAATGCCACCCTGACAGCAGCAGAACTCAGCCCGGCCATGGACATAGTACAGATCCAGGCGGTCCTGATGGGACTGCTGATCTCCGGCGGAATGCTGATTCCCGGAAACATCCCCAACATCATCTCCGCAGGCAAGCTGGGCATCTCCAGCAAGGAGTGGGCTAAACTGGGAGTTCCTCTGGGACTCGTGCTGATGCTGGTCTACTTCGTTTGGGTGTTCTACATACCCTTCCACATCGAGTTTAATCTATAAGAGCGATTGAGGCCTCTCAATCGCCACCTTTTTTTAAAATGCGGCTCAAATGCGAAGCTTATTAAATGAAGCCTGCCACCTGATGTTTAGGAATTGCAGTCCAACCACGCAACAACTAAAGAACGCGAGGCCTATGTACATTGATTTTTCGGGAAAAGAACTGGCCGTCGACCTGGAAGAGGAGTCGACTTTCACGTCCAAGCACACCGGGAAAGAATTGAAAAGGGTCAGGCTGGGGCTTATCGCCCATACTCCCCGCGCTCACGGAAAACTGCTGGTCAGCATCAAGCATGCCGAACGGGAGGGGATAGACTCCACAGACGGATCGGGAAAAGTCACCGGCAGCTGGAAGATCGCAGACAGCTCGTTCTTCCTGCTGGGAAACGAGAGCAGTCCCGAATACTATCACGTGATTGAGATCGAAGAGGTTGAAGAGCTAAAAGTTGATGAATTGACGCTCAATGACCTCGCGCTAAGCCCCTATTTCTACGAAGAAGAGTTCGACTGCGACGACCTGAGCATCAAGGCCAGGGTCATTGTCACTCAGTCCCAGGACCGGAAGCTGAGAGAGATGATCGAGGCCTCAGACTACATCTCTGTGGTCCGGGGCGGGCTATGCGATCTTCCCAGGGAGATGAGATTTAGCAGAACTATCCTGTGGTCCAGACATAAAGAAGGCATAAAATACGAACTCATCCTGGTCGACAAAAGCTATGACGAGAGGGACCGGCCGCTGTCCAGGCTATTTCAGCCCCAAATGTCGAGGATGCAGGAGATGGTCGCAATCCAGGCCGAGATGATCGAAGGAATGATGGCCGTACTCCAGGAAAAGGGCTTAATTAATGCAGAGGAGATCGAGCGGATTAGATCCAAAGCCGCGTCCAGAGCCAGCGACCAGGCGCGCGAATTCTTCAGGGTCGAGGACATAGACGAGTTCTCCCGACCACAGCCCAGGATAACCTGGGACTGATGCCTGCCTTTTGATTGAGCCATTTTTGGGGAAAAGGGATCGGATTAATATGTATGAAGCCGGTATTAAGCAATTGGAAAAAATATTGAATCGGGGCTTTGAGATCTATGCCGAGCGGCAGATACACCAGAATTGAGATAACCCCTGAAGCATACATGGGCCTGGAAGCGGAAGCTATCCTCCAGGGCAAGACCCTGAAGAGACTGGCCTCCGAGCTCATTATGAAAGGGATCTCTCAAAAGGCCTTGAAGTTCGTTCAAGAGGATGTGAAGATGCTTCATGCCCAGCAGTTGAGGGACGATAAGGACATCGACCGGGACAAGCGGCCGAGACTGTCGGAAAACTACGGGGCAATTCAGCAGATAAAGGTGCTGTGGGCCCAGAATCCCAGACCCTCGCAGAGAGAGATCGCCAAGGTGATCGATTATCCGGCCTCCTCAACCAAGTACCTCATCAAGAACATGCTGGAACGCGGCGAACTCAAGATGTGAGCTTTTCAAGAATATCTTAATTTAAGTCTCGATTGCAGTGCACTGGAAGCTGAAGATGGCCGGAAGGGGCCTTTCAAACTTTTCTGCATTTCACGTAGGTCCGGTAGCTCAATATGCTCAGCCCGGGCATCCTGGGGACCACCCTGGCCTCTAAAAAACGCGATACTCTCTCCTGGAAGAAACAGGGATCAACCAGCGGCCGGAGAGGGGATAGGAATAGATAGCCCTGAATCAGCTTGAAATCGAAGCCGCGAAGGTCGATGGCCTCGAACCCGGCCCTCTTGAGTGACATCCCGAACTCAGATGGCGTCACGTACTCCGGAGCTGCAATGGATTCTCTTAACAGGTGCCTTCGGACCAGGGTGAAGTGAGAACGGCTGTTGAAGAAATCCACGACCATTACGCCGCCGGGCTTGAGCACCCTGTTGAACTCCGAGAGGGCCAGCTCGGCTTCCCGGACGGTTGGAAGGCAGGTCAGGACGCCGCTTGACACCACCCGGTCAAACGATTCATCCCGGAAAGGAAGACAGGTCACGCTGCTCCGCAAAAAAGCCGCTCTGGCTTCGTCTCTGGCCCTCCAGGCAGCGCGGCCCAGCATATTGCGGGAGAAGTCCAGGCCCACAAATCTCGAGGAGGTCAGGCCAGCGGCCTGGCCGCTCAATGCTCGCAGGAGCAGGTTCCCGTTGCCGCAGCCCGCATCCAGGACCCGGCCCCCGGCACCTGAAAAACAAAATTCAGCCACCTCCCTCTCGAAATCGGAGAGCAGGCTGAGGATGAAGCCGGGAGTGTCGTCGGGCAGATCCCGGGCCATCTTGAGATCGGCATCGTCTCCGCTCCTCTTCTGGCACTCCCAGAATGCCAGCTCCTCCAGTGACTGACCTCCGGCCTTGTGGTCGAACCCCCTACCGGACTTCGCACCTGCATTTTTCATGAGACGGCCTTCACCTCAAATCAAATCGAGACCACCCCCAGGTAAAGTGAGAATTATTAATACTTTGCCGACCAAAATAAATGGCCATAACGGGTCGAATCAACGCGAAATCCCGGAAGGGTGGAGCGATCAGATGTCATCTAAGAGACCGGGAGAAGATATCGATAGGGTCGCGGCCAGGGTGGCAGAGAACCTGGAGGAGCTGATAGCGGTCATGCAGGAGGCGGCGCATCAGATCTCAGGCGGCCGGTCCCTGCAGGAAGTGCCGGTGGGCAGGTACCATCTTTACCTGGCCAAGACCGAACACGAAGAAGGCCACAGCCGCGCAGAGGCCATAATATGCACCATGGAGCAGGAAGAGTATCTGGACCTCCTCGAAGAGGCTGCGGCAGAAATGGGCCTGTGCCTCGAAGCCGAATCAGAGCTGGACGTGGCCCTGCCCGAGCCTGAGTTCGGAGAGGATATGGTCACGGGAGGCTTTGGAAATTTTAAAGGAGTATCGGTGAAGCTGCACAACCGCTGCCTGGATGAGCTGATAGTAGCGGTCTACTGCCGCCTGGAGGCTCGCGGCCTGGAGGTGGCCTGCGTTCCCGATGAGGACGTGATCTTCTATCTGCCTCTGCGGGATTAGCCCGGCTGAATAGAAAATGGGGGAGCACTCATGGCATCGAGCGTCCTGGCGCTGACGGGATATTTCGTCTTCTTTGCTGCCGTGCACAGCCTGCTCGCTGACCTGCGGTTCAAGAACTGGGCCAGGAGATCCCTGGGCAAAAGCTTTGACCGCTTTGCAAGGCTGGCCTTCGTAATCCTGGCCCTGATCATGGTGCTGCCGTTCATCTACATCCTGATCTTCATGCCGACCAGAAGGCTTTACCTCGTCTCCTACCCCTGGAGCCTTGCGATGGCCGGGTTCCAGATCCTGGCCGCCCTGGCCCTGCTGGAAGCGCTGCGCCAGACCGGAGCTTTCACCTTCCTGGGGCTTTCCCAGCTCAGAGGCACAAGCGAGAAGAGAAGGCTGGTAACGGACGGATTTTACTGCCACCTGAGAAATCCGCTGTTCCTGTTCGGCGCGCTCTTCTTATGGCTCTCTCCGGCCATGACCGCGAGCTTGCTGGCCTTCAACATCCTGGCCACGGCTTACTTCTACCTGGGGGCGCGGCACGAGGAGCGATCGCTTCGAGAGGAGTTCGGGCCGGAGTACGAGGAGTACCGGCGCTCTGTGCCCATGTTCCTGCCGCGGCTGAAATGCCGGCCAGGTTAGCCGGTCAGGGCCTCTTGAATTTGGATCCTTCCGGCCCGGGCCTGAACAGCCCCCGTCACCCCAAAGGACCGGCCGGCCTCTCAACTATCTCATCTTTCGCGGAGTAACCGTACGAGTCGCAGCAAAGTTGAATTAGATTGCAGGGCCAGAGTTCGTCTCGAATCACCCACGAGGACGGACTTCATGACCCACAAATTTCCCGGCAAGAGTCCGGAGATCGGACCCGCTGCGGTTCTGCTCTGTCTCCTGGTCGCGCTTTTATGGGCATCCCTTGGATCTTCCTCCGCGATCGAGGCCGGGGCCCCCATTCCTCCCGAGGAGTTCGGAGACGACTACTACAAGGTCTACGGCACCCCCAACCTGACCCTTTCCCTCGAACGCTCCAGCGTGTACCAGGGAGACGAGACCTCGCTCTTCCTGACTCTTTCCAACCGGGGCAGAATCACCGCCTTCGAGGTGAACGAGGAGCCCGGAGCGAACAAGCCCTGGGAGATCCTGGCTGCTGACCGGGAGCAGGAACTGGAGAAGCTGAGGACGGTTGCCCAGGACGTCTCGGTGGAGCTGGTGGCTGCAGACGACAGCGCAATCGAGATTGCTCGAGCCGTGGCCTTCCCGGGAAACATCCGGGAGGGCCAGACCTCCGGCCGGCTGGAGTTTCCAATCGAGGTCTACGAGAACACGCCTCCCGGACTCTATCTGCTGTACGCACTGGTGAACTACACCTACCAGCGGGACGTGGCGGTGAAGGGAGACGAGGACCACCCCCAGACCCCGGACGTGTATTACTGGTACGACAGCCTGGGCCAGGAGATTCCCCTAACCCTGAAGGTGGAGAGAAAGAGCGATGTCGAGTTCGAGGTGCTGGGAATCAGTCCCCAGAGCCTGCAGGCCGGGTCGAAGGACAACGTGGTCAGGATCAGCATCAAGAACTCGGGATCCGATACGGCAAAGGACCTGGTGGCGAGACTCAGGCCGGAGAGCGGGCTTTACGTGAGCGTGGACCAGTCGCCGATACCTGCGCTGCCACCAGGTAACGAATCCGAGCTGGTCTATAAGCTGGACGTGTCCAAGGATGCCGTGCCGGGCAAGAGGTATCAGGTCAAGATCATCTTCGAGTTCTCAGACAGCTACCGCGACGACCTGACCGACTCGGGGTATGCCTACCTCCTCATCGAGCCGCAAACCTCCGGCCTGCTCTGGCTGGCCGCGCTCCTGACGGCAGGAGCCGCCGCCGTCCTGCTGATCGCTTTCCTGAGACGAAGGAGCAAGAGCTGATAGCTACATGGCCTCCAGAGGACGGGATCCGGTGGTGTCCGCCCGCGGCCTGGTCAAGGACTTCGGGCGGCTGCGGGCCCTGGACCAGCTCACCGTGGACATTCCCCGAGGGGCAACCTACGGCCTGGTCGGCCCCAACGGCTCGGGAAAGACCACCTTCATCCGGGCCATTGTCGGCCTGCTGAAGCTGGACAAAGGAGAACTGAACGTCCTCTCCCGGCCGGTCTCCCGCGTCCAGGAGATCTACTCCCGGATCGGCTACATGACCCAGCATAAAGCCCTTTATCCCGATTTAACGCTGCAGGAGAACCTGGAGTTCTTCGCCGGCCTCTACGGCATAGATAAGCAGGAGCGGGAGCGCAGGATCTCGGAACTCCTGGAGATGGTCAACCTGGCCGAGCACCGCCAGCGGCTGGCCGGGACTCTCAGCGGCGGAATGTACCAGCGTCTCTCCCTGGCCTGCACGCTGATTCACGAGCCCGAGCTTCTGCTGCTCGACGAGCCCACAGTGGGTGTCGATCCCAGACTACGCCAGACCTTCTGGGATTACTTCGAGCGCTTAACTTCAGAGGGAAAGACGGTGATCATCACCACTCACCTCATGGACGAAGCCGAGAAGTGCCGGATCGTGGGCTACATGAGGGCCGGGAGGATGACTGCGGCGGGAAGCCCGGAGGAGATCAAGCGGCATGCCGGTCTCAAGCCCTATCTGCAGCTGTGGCTGAGGGACCCGAAAAAGGACGCTTCTCTCCTGCGGGCCCGGGGCTATGAGGTCGATATGGCCAAGGGCGCAGCCGCACGGATTCGCCTGGAGAGCCACGACCAGATCAAGGACGTTCTGGATGCGGTGTCGCCCCTGGACATGAGGCTGAAAGAGCCCACGCTGGAAGAGGCCTTCCTGAAGCTCTCGGAGGGGGCGTGATTGCACTGAACGTACGAAGAACCGGCGTGGTGGCCCTGCGGGTGATCCGCCAGCTGAAGAGAGACCGGAGGACCATTGGCCTCATCACCTTCGCTCCCATCGTCCTCATGACCCTCTTCGGCTATGCCCTCTCCGGGGAGATGAGCGGGGTCACCCTGGGAATGGTGGACGGTGGAGGGCACGACCTCCTGAGGTCCTATCTAGAGGGGATAAAGGACTTCGAGATCGTCTACCTGGGATCAGAGTCCGATGCGGAGCTGCTGATCTCCGATGGCCGGCTGAACGGAGCGGTGGTGATGAAGCCGGGAGAGGTGAGGGTGCTCCTGGATGCTACCAGCCTGCAGATCTCAGGTGCCATCCTGGCCAGAGCTGAGGCCGGAGCACAGCAGGAGGCCGCGAGCCGGGAAAAGGACCAGGGGAACTTGATAGTCACCCGCTACATCTTCGGCTACGACCTGGAGATGATGGACACCGTCGGCCCGGCAATCCTTGGTCTGGTGGTCTTCTTCTTCACCTTCATCAACGCCGCCATCTCCTTCGTGCGGGAGAGATCGCAAGGGACGCTGGAAAAGTTCATGGTCTCGCCGCTTTCCCGGGTGGAGATAGTCTCGGGCTACGTTCTGGGATTCTCATTTTTCACCCTGCTGCAGTCGGCGACCACCCTCCTGGTGGTGACACACGGATTCGGAGTTCCCATGCGCGGAAGCCCGCTTACAGCCCTGGCAGTGGTCCTTCTGCTGGGTGCCGGAGCCCTGGTGCTGGGATCGTTCTTCTCCAACTTCGCCCGCAGCGAGTTTCAGGTGGTGCAGTTCATCCCCCTGATCATCACCCCGCAGATCGTGCTGTGCGGGGTCTGGTGGCCGCTGCAGTCCATCCCCGAGTTCATCCGCCCGATCTCCTACCTGCTGCCCCTGACCTACGCCAGCGATGCCCTGCGGGCAGTGATGCTGAAGGGAGCATCGATCCCCGATATCCTCTTTCCCGACCTGCTGGCCCTGGGAATATTCTTCCTAGTATTCTTCGCGGCGGCCACGCTGATGCTGAGAAGAGAGGTGGACTAGGGAATTGCCGGTTCCGCTTCCTAGCGGGAGCTACGGCTGCTCAAGATGCGGTCGGCAAACGCCGCCAGCCCTCCGGGATACAAGACCTCCAGAGCATCCAGCTCGACCATCCGGCGGTCTTCCAGGCCCTGAGGCTTGAGGTGCCTCCTGTACTCTCTCTGAATATCCCGAGGGCCCTTCATCTGCGAGACCTGAGGCAGGTTCAGGTCCAGGGCCTGCTGGGGAGTGATCCCGGCAGACACGACCTCCACCGCCGGTGCGATCCCGGCCTGGCCGGCTGAACGGACCAGGTCTTGATACCAGCAAAACCCCTCGCAGGAGAGGTCCGTGAGGGCCAGGACGGTTGTCGGCCGGACGGCGCGTCTGACCAACTCCTGCTGCAGCCGCGGCGAGACCTGGCCGGATGAGACCAGCGCCGCCCGGTGTCTGGCGCACACCGGCTGGAGAAGGGAATTGAAGGCCGATTTGTGGGTCCACAGCTCCAGCTGCGGAGTGCGGCTGCCGTATCCCTGCGGGCAGAAGATATGCTCTCCCGGCTCTTCCTGGAGAAAGGCGTCCTGGGGCAGGAAGCCCAGTGCCTGGGCCTTGCCGGCCCATTTGGCCAGCTTCTGGCCATCGCTCTGGTGATAGGATCTGGTCGCCCGGATCTCGCCCACAAATCCGCCGCAGATGGGGTAGTCCGGCTCTGATCGCTGCAGACAGAAGTAGAAGAAGGCCCGCAGCGTTGATTTCCGAGGGCCGAACTCCCGGAAGGCCCTGGCCACCCACCGGGATTTGGTCCGGTCCACCTCGGAGCTGACGAAAGGATCGGTCATGACTGGTACAGAGCGGGCCTATACGCGGGCACTGCGGATAAATCTACCTGGCAACAGGGAATCCGGGCCTGAGGAACGTTTCCTTCCGGAGGCTCAAACGGCGGTCACGGTGCCCCTGAGGCCGGAGCGAACCGGGCCCCTGGCCAGATAGCTTCTGAGGGCATCGACGGCCCTGATCTCCAGCTCCTCCCTGGATCTCCCGTACTTTTCCGGCACGCCCTGGCTGGTCACGAAGGCGGCCCGGTACTCTTTCCGGGGCTCCAGGCGCTTTCCTCCCACGAACATCTCCTGGATGCGCTGGCCCGGCGGGTTCTCCAGCTTGAAGTAGACGTACAGTCCCAGGCAGCGCTTAACGTATCCTCCCATCTGCCGGTAGGCCTCGGCTGAGAAGGTGAGCTCCAGGTTCTCCTCCATCATGGCCCAGATCTCTCTTCCCAGGAGAGTCACCGTTGAGATCAGAGGGTTCATGGGTATCATGTTGTAGAGGTCGTTCAAGACCACCGGGCCGGATGGAACCGGTGCTCCATAGCGCCAGCCGTTGGAGAAGGCGATTTCGTCACCGGTCGCATCGATGATTCCCTGCAAGAGGAAGTTGTCCATGGTCGACTCCAGCACCGTGTAGCGGTGAAGGTCGGTAGCCGTCTTCCCCAGGGTCTCCCCCAGCCCTTCCCGGCAGGGGTCCAGGGTCCTGGCTACGGCCTCCTCGACCTCCGGATCAGCCTCTATTGACGTATCAACGGTTATCAGCCGGTGGCGGAATTCCTTCACCTTCCCGTTTTCGACCTCCAGGTCCAGCCTTCCCAGGAAAGAGCCGTGGCAGCCGGACTGGACGATGATGGTCCCGTTAACGGAAACAGGGCTATAGATTCGATTGTGGGTGTGAGCGCTCAAGATCAGGTCGATCCCCTTCACCTCGGAGGCCATCCGGTAGTCCTGGGGAAAGCCGAGGTGGGATATGACCACCACCAGGTCCACCCGTTCCTTCCCGCGAAGCGTATCAACCGCCTTTTCAAGCTCTTCCCGTCCCAGGGTGAACCTGAGGTTTCGGCTGAAGGACCCGGGCATGACCTTGTCCACGATGGTGGCAGCGATTCCCACAATTCCAATCTGCATGCCTCCGGCCTCCCGGATGGTGAAGGAAGGAAAGGCCGGCTCGCCGCTTTTAAAGTGGTAGCAGTTGGCGGCCAGGAAGGGATGGTCCATCTCCCGGACCAGGCTCTGGAGATGGGAAGGGCCATAGGCGAACTCCCAGTGGCCGGTCATGGCATCGAGCCCCAGGAGGTTCAGAATCCGGACCACCGCTTCCCCCCGGGTCTTAACAGCGGCATAGGTTCCGTGAATTGCATCCCCGCAGTCGAGCGCCAGGACCCGGCCTGGTTGCTCTTCCCGGGCCTGGTTGATCAGGGAGGCGATCCTGGCATAGCCTCCGGCAGCCCTGAACTCGGGGTGCCCTCCAGACCAGAAGAGCTCGGGATGGGATTCAAAATAGGCGTGAGTATCGTTGGTCTGCAGAACGGTCAGATGCTCGCATTTTCTCAAATTTTATCACCCGATCACCGGGAAAAATATTCGAATCCGGCCGCCGCCTTGCGGGCCGGCTCGCAAGACTGGAAAGCTCAGATGCTCCTCCAGGTCCCCCCGTCCTGCACCCTGAGGGAGGACCTGGTGCTGGCGTAGTTCATGGTGCTGGTCCAGTTCTTTGAGAAGGCGTCCCACTCCATCATGGCTAAAGATCGATTGCGGAACTCAGACTGCCAGGCGTTATCAGGATAAACGCTGATGTTTCCGGTGCCGGTGGCAGCACTGGAGGCTGCGTATTTTCCGAGGTAAATGGGCTCACGATAAAAAGAGCTGCCTCCGGCTGCAGTGCCCGTGGAGGCCGGAACCCGGATGTAGAATATGGGATCGGTGAAGTAGGGCCGGATCTCGGCATAGTTCGGAGAGCCGACGTAGCCTCCCTCCAGCCAGTCCGCAGAAGTCGTGGTCAACATACTAAAAAGGAACAGCATAGCACAAGCCTTTCTCATCAAGATCACCCCTGAAAAGAGGGGCCCCCTTTTTAGTTAAATCTTGCCCGCCAGGATCGGGAATGACCGCGCCCAAAGGACCGGTAGTGGAAATGATGACCGTCCGGGCTTGAATCACCAGCCCAGCCATCCCGAGATGAGGGATATAACGCCTATGATCACCAGCACGATTATCACCCATTTGGCCAAATTCAGCGACATCCTTATCATGCCGCGCATCACCGAAAACCCCAGCAGCAAAGCTATAATCAGTACTATGATCCCTATCCAGATGAGAATTTCCAAGGATCTCAACCTCCCAACGAATATTTTATACTTCATCCTATCTATTTAAATTTGTTGAAAAGGCAGGGCAGGGCGGTAACTGTGCGAAAGACTGTCCGAATATGAATTGCGCCAACGCCTCCAGGCCCCCGGTGGAGCGATCGCGCATGACTTCCGAAGATACGGAGGAAACCAAGGTCAGACGCGCCGGTCGCAGAGAGGGAAAAGACAGAACCGCCAGGCACCGGGAGCGGCTCCAGGCCGCAGCAGAAAGCGGCAACGTTTCTGCCCCCCGCGGTGCTGCAGAAGAAGCATTACTTATTTTTCCGGTGATATGTTCCCCGGTTTGCCCAAGCAAAATGTCCAAACAATCGTTATAAAATTAACCAGTAGCCGCCCTTATTGAAAATATTATAAATTGGATTTGATTTCTGATTGCGCAAATAAAACAATTTTGCCATGATTAAAGGCAAAAAGTTTTTTACCTGGATAGCGGTTTTCATCCTCAAGATTTAGTGGTGAGGAAGCGAGCATGTCAGACTGCGATCATAAGAGCTGCGGCAGCACGGAAAAAGCCTGGCTGCCCTACTACTATCAGGGACGGGCACGCGGCCTCAAGCCTCACCCGTTCTGTGCCGAATGCGGGCTGGTCAAGAATCTGTCGTCAGACCGGCCGCGAGAGATAGGCTTTTTTCTCAACGTGCTGGCGGAGCTGGGCAAGCATTACAAGATAGCGGCTGTGCAGACCAGGTTGATGGTGCTGGAGATGGAGAGGCAGGCCATGGACGACGGGTACGGAATGGACAGAATGCAGCAGGAGGAACTCTTCGTGGACATCGCCGTGCGAATGCTCAACGTCCCGGAGAGGGCACTGCGTGAGCTGCTCTAGAACGGCGGGACAGGGCCTCCAGGACATCGACCTCCATATAAACCAGGACTTGAATGGTAAGCCCTGACAGGTGCAAGCCAACCACATAATATTTATAAAATTGATTTCATGGGATAATCCCGGTTGAGGGATATTCTTAAAAGCTAGAAACATTACAACCTATTAGCCTCTGCTGAAACGGCATCTGAATTGACGCCCGAGGGATTATCAAGGCGGGAGATAGCAATAAGCTCTCCAGAGATGATAAGAGGGTGCCGGGAAATACAGCGGAGGCTCTAATTGTAAAACGCCCTGGTCCAGGCGGCAGGAGCGTTAAGCTCCGAAGAAGAGGACAGGATCTGCTCCATGTTTTCGCGCAAGGTCGAACTTCAGCCAGAGACGGGCCAAATCAGGCTGGATCCCGGGTCCGGGAAGGATTTTCAGATCCTCCTCTCGGCTTGCAAGACCTTCCTGGGAACAGCAGATCCAGCCGATCTGGAGGATGCTCTCAATAGAGGACCCAACTGGGACAATCTATCAAGCCTCGCCCTCCGGCATGGAGTAATGCCGCTTCTCTACCATTCAGTCAGCCGGAATTGCGCGGATGCGGTGCCCGAGGACCGGCTATCGCTTTGGCGGAGGCAGTTCCTGCAGAACGCCGGACGGAACATGAAGATGACCGCAGAGCTGCTGCGGATCCTGGAGGCACTGGAGGGAGCAGGCGTTTGCGCCGTGCCGCTGAAAGGGCCGGTCTTGGCCCAGACCGTCTATGGGGACCTAGGTCTCCGCCAGTTCACCGACCTGGACCTGCTGGTAAAGCCCGAAGAGGTCGAAGACGCCCTGCAGGTTCTGAACGCCGCCGATTACGTAAGCTCCCACCAGCTGGACCGGTCGCTGAGGCAACGGCTGATGAAAACCGCTCATCATCACCACCTCTTCAATGCCCGGACCGGGATCACGGTCGAGCTTCACTGGACGATTGCCCCCAGCTATTACCGCATGCATGCTGACGCTTCCCGGATAATCGAGCGGTCGGAGGCGGTCTTGATCCTGGGCCGGAGGGTTCGGTCGGTTCGACCGGACGACATGCTGATGCTTCTCTGCCAGCACGGCACCAAGCACACCTGGGAGAGGCTGTCCTGGATCTGCGATGTGGCCGCCACAGCCCGGATGATCGGCCCGGAGATGGAAGAGGAGGCCTGGAGAAGGTCGCAGGGAACTGATGAGGAGAGGGCGCTCCTGCTGGGGCTGGTGATGGCCCAGGATATGCTGGGTACAGAAGTCCCGGAGCCGATGGCCGGGCGGGCCAGGGCGGACCGGGCGATCTCCGACTTCGGAAAAGAAGCCGCCAAACGGCTGTTCTCAGAACGGGAGGAAAGCGAAGACCGGAAGTACAGCCAGATAGACAGAAGCCTCCTGTACATGAAGCTGTACCGGTCTCCCTGGAAGAAAGCACGCTATTTCTTTAGCATGATCACCGATCCCGCGGACGTTGACCTGAGCCGAAACCGGCGGACATCTCCCCCCTTCCGGCTGAAAAAGCTGCTGCGGATGGCCGATACCTACAGTGAAAGCCTGTACGAATGGCTGAGAAGGTCAAGAGACCACAGATAAACCCAAAACCGCAGCCGGGAACGAGGATCAGGGGAGAACTTCAGTCGCAAGGCTTAACTATCATCCTCAAAGCAACCTGAAACCATTAAAGGAGATAGGTAGGAATCATTATGAAGATATTTGGAATAGCTCTAGT
This sequence comes from Methanotrichaceae archaeon, assembly GCA_013178225.1. Classification (GTDB taxonomy): domain Archaea; phylum Halobacteriota; class Methanosarcinia; order Methanotrichales; family Methanotrichaceae; genus JABLXE01. The sequence continues at coordinate 15,702 of JABLXE010000006.1, read as the reverse complement.
TTTCTTTTTGCTCTGCGCAGTCTGCATGGCAGAGGAGACCGAATACTGGGACTGGAAGGGAAGCAAGCTTTACTCCACGAAGAACTACACTGAGGCCCTGGATTACTTCGAGAAGGCCATCAGCCAGGACCCGACCTACCTGGACGCCTGGGTGCACAAAGGCGATGCCCAGAGGGCTTTGAAGGAGTACAACGAGTCCCTGCAGGCTTACGGCCAGGCCATCAAGCTGGACAACAGCAGCCAGCCGGCCTGGAGCGGGCTTATGAGCGTTTATTCGGCCCAGTCCGATTATCCCAGAGCGGAAGCGGCTGCGAGCAAGCTAACCGATCTCAACCCCCAGAACAAGGGATACTGGCTAAACGACGGGAACTACCTGCAGCTGCAGGGGAAGTTCGCGGAATCCATACCCAAATACGACAGCGCAATCGCCATTGACCCGCTGTACAAGGACGCGCTTTACCGCAAGGGGTTATCTCTGATCGCCACCGGAGATCTCACCTCGGCCATCGCCCTGATGGACCAGGTGCTGGAGATCGACCCGGCTTACAAGTACGCCTACAACGCCAAGGGGCTGGCCCTGGAGGCAGCAGGCAAGGATGCAGAGGCACTGGAGGCCTACAACCAGGCGCTGGAGATAGACCCCAAGTTCACCCAGGCCAAGGATAACGCCATTCATCCCCTGATGGCCACGGGCAAGAGAGACCAGGCCATGATGGCCTACCTGGGCGTCTGAACCCCGGGGCCTCTCTATAATTTTTTATAGGATGCGCACACTTAATTTTACAGCACCGGATCACAGGAGGATTTGTTCTGAAAGCGGCCTTGCTACCTCTCTTGCTTCTCATGGCAACGACCATCGGCGCATCTGAAGATGCCGCCACCTACTACGATCATCTGGGGTTAAAGCTCTACTCTGCCCGGAACTATACTGAGGCCCTGGACTATTTCAACTCCTCAATTGACCAGGATGCGAGCTATGCCGAGGCCTGGGTTCACCGGGGAGATGCCCTGAGGGCGCTGCGGCAGTACAATGCATCTGTGGATTCCTACCAGCGGGCAGCGGAAATTGACGGTGCCCTGGTCCCGGCCTGGGCCGGACTGACCGAGTCCTACGCTGCTCTGAAGGACTACGCCAACGCCTCCCTGGCCGCGGCCAACGCCACCAGTCTGTCGCCCAAGAACAAGTATTACTGGCAAAGAGAGGGGCAGATGCTGCAGATGGCGGGGCGGTTCCCGGAGTCGCTTTCCAGGTTTAGCCAGGCGCTGGCGCTGGATGCAAGCTATAAGGATGCGATGCTCTACCAGGCGCTGTCGTACATAGCGGCTGGAGACTCCACCCAGGCCCTGGCGCTATTAGACCAGTACCTGGCGCTGGATCACAGCAATAAGGTGGTCTACAACGCCAGAGGCATGGCCCTGGAGGCCGAGGGCAGGTACGCCGAGGCGGCCAGAGCCTACGACAAGGCCCTGGAGATCGATCCCAAGTGGAGGACGGCTCTGGGCAACAGGATGCATGCCCTGCTGGCACAGGGAAAGGGGAGCGAGGCCATGGAGCTTTTCCTGAAGGTGTGAGAAGATGACACCGACCAACTACACCCTCACAACCCGGGAAAGGATTCCGGCCGCCAGGAAGGTCCTACTCCTGCTCGTCATCTCCGGCCTGGCATTGATGGCCCTGGGAGAGGGACAGAGCCAGGACCTGTCACTATCAGACATCATGAAGAAGCTGAACGATCAGGACACCAAGGTCAGAAGGGCGGCGGTCAACGAGCTTTCCAGAAGCAGTGATACTGGTGCCGTCGACCTGCTGCGCTACGCCTTGAACGACAGCGATGCCGGGATCAGGCGGGATGCGGCCAGGGTCCTGGGGCAGAAGGGTGATCAGAATGCAACCGCCGACCTGATCCGCTCGCTAGAGGACCCGGACAGGGGAGTACGGGCCGAGGCCGCCAGGGCGCTGTGGGACATAAACGACAGCCGGGCCGTGCAGCCGCTGGTGGGAGCCCTGAAGGATGACGACGCCGACGTCCGGGAGTGGGCGGCTCTGGCGCTGATCAGCACAGGAAAGCCGGCAGAGGAGCAGCTTTTGGATGCTCTGGGAGGGGACACTGAGCTGATCAGGTGGCAGGCGGCTGCGGTCCTGGGAAGGATGAAGGATCCGCAGGCAACCGAGCCGCTAACGGCAGCCCTCAAGGACGAGAAGGGAAGCGTCAGGTACTGGGCGGCAGTGGCGCTGGGCGAGATTGGAGACACTCAGGCCACGGGACCGCTGGTGGAATCCCTCCGGGACGGCCAGACAAAGGTTAGAGCCGGAGCCACCTGGGCTCTGCAGAAGATCGAGGGCAACAGGACCCTTCCCACCCTGGTGCAGGCTTTAGAGAGAGAGGACAGGGATCTGAGGATCGGATCGATCTGGGCCCTGGGCCGGATCAACGACCCGGAAGCGGTCGGGCCGCTGGTGCAGGCGCTTGAAGACGGCGATTCTGCGATCCGGGCCGAAGCTGCATCAGCGCTGGGAGCACGGAAAGATCCACATGCAGCAGGACCGCTCTCTGATGCCATGAGAGACCCGGACAGCCAGGTGAGGCGGAACGCAGCCCTGGCCATGGCCGGGATCAACCAGAGCTACGCTGTGGAGTGGATGATTGCGTTCCTGAAGGACGGCGATCCTAGCGTTCGAACCGATGCCGCCTGGGCGCTGGGAACGATTGGAGACGAGAAGGCCAGCTTCCCGCTCTTAACAGCCATGGGCAGCGAGACGAACAGCGAGGCCAGGGTGGCGATGGCCAGGGCGCTGAAAGAGATCAAGAAAAGCCAATAGATAGTGAAATAGACCTCCATTGGGGGTGCAAGATTTGCCTTCGCGTCTGCAATGGTAAGAGCCCCCTGATCCAGCCAACCCAAACCCATTTCAAGGAAATGAAGGCGCTAAGTACTTTGCTAAAAGAGCGCTAGATCATAAGGGGCTGTAAAGACTTGGAACGATCAATGTTAAATCCCTTCGATGCACATAGGATCTTAAATGTTTGTAGAATACATCCAGGCAGCTTTAGAGCGGGCAGAGTACGAAATAATCGATGATCCAGAGCCGTATTATGCCCCAAGTTCCCTGGTCTTCCTGGCGTGTGGGCCACAGGCAAGACCTTCGAAGAATGCCGCAATAAGCTTATCTCAGTAATCGAAGGGTGGATTGTTCTAGGATTGCGGCTGGGTCATCCCATACCGCCGATAAATGGTCATACCATAGACGTGTCTGTGGATCCCGATAGCTGTTGTCGAATAGGCTCGTTCCAATCTCCCGGAAGGAACTAATCAGGAGGCTTTCTAAACTCGGTTTCGAGGGACCTTATGTTGGCTCCGGACACGAGTACATTATCTGGAGAACTGTGCGCGTAAAATTTCCAAATGCTCATCGCGGGTCGCAAGAGATGCAAGGATCAAATTCTGGCCTCGATTCTTGAAGTCTGTGACAGGGCATAATAAATAAATGATCCCATATGTATATGTAGAGTAGACAAGGACGATTATAAAAGGTGAGAGCATTATGGGCATCAAAGTCAAAGCGAGATACGAGGGCAGCACATTGAAGCCCATTAAGGAGATAGGGCTGAAGGAAGGAGAGGAAGTAGAGATCGTTGTAGAGAAAAGTGCTGCCGACAAATTTCACGGAATGATGAAAATACCCAAAAAGCTGGCCGATGAGATCATAGAAATGGAGATGTGGGATTGATTTTATCACAGGTCCCCTCAGACGAAAGAATATTCATAGATGCAAATATATTTTTGTACTCTGTTTTCGGACATGCTGTTTATGGAAAGAGCTGCAATGAGTTCTTAAGGCGCGTTGAGAACGATGAAATAAAGGCATTCACTTCAGATCTAGCTTTGAATGAAGTATTTCATAAGCTCATGATCGCCGAAATCGCCGAATTGGAAGGAATTGAAACAAATAATGCCGCAAGGATGATCAAGAGGCAGCCAAAAATAATAGGGGAGCTGAACCGGGTTTGGGCTGAGATGGAGCTAATATGCAGTTTTGGAATATCTATTCTTAATATGGGTGCATATCCAGAATTCTTCAGGCTCTCCAAGGAATATATGCTAACGGCCGCAGATGCTGCCCATCTTGCCGCCATGGAAAGCTCTGGCATCGCCAGCATGGCAAGCAATGATAGGGATTTTCAAAGAGTTCCCTGGCTGAAACTATGGCAGCCAGAAATGTGAATCGATAATCCATCTGTTATCTAGATTCAAGCCATTGAAGAATTCGAACCTACAAGATAATGTTAAAAGGGTGAAAAGTCGCATCTCCCTCATAACTCCATTATTCCGGGATCCCCCTCGTTACCGGTTTCTCGCGTGCGAGGTCCCAAGGGGCGCACTGTAGTCGCCGTGTGGACTGTCCCCAACCCCTCTCCGGGGGAGGGGCCTCGAATATACGGGATTGATTAAAATGGAAATCCCATTTTCGGGCCAAACCTTCACGACCCGTAAATCACTCACGATGATGATAATCGTCCTTGGTGGTGGTAAGCCGTCCGGGCGCCAAAATAGCAAAACTCCTCTGCAGTTCCCGCATACGCTAAAAAACAACAACAGGGGCGCAGAGACACAGAGGGCGAAATACTTGAGAGGCCACAAATCTCTAGTGCGGGCTTTGTGGTATATTCGTCGCAAATCGGTTTCGGTTTGATAGGATTACAATAGACGGTTTTTAACCACAAAGAGCACAAAGATCACAAAGGACCCGCAAAGGTTGTTTCGAGTTCGTGAAGACCCGACAAACCTTAGTGAGGCCTTTGTGCGCTTTGTGTGCTTTGTGTGCTTTGTGGTGATTACTTCGCCGTAAGGCCGGATGATCGAATCTGAGGCTAACGAATTCAAGCCACAAGAACACCAAGATCAAGAAGGACGCGCAAAAGAGCCATTCTAATAACTTTTGCGAATTTCAAATTCAGGAGTGGACCATTTCAATGAAGGTCGTTGTTACCGACGGCTCGGGCTTCATTGGCTCAAACTTGGCTGGTCAGCTATTAAAGAACCTGAGGTCACGGTCATCTACAATCGATCAGGATTAATTGTGCTTTCTCAAAGTGATGAAAAGATACAATTACTATCAATAAAGAATTACTGCCATATGAGCGAGATTGTGCTGCAAGTTCCAGATGATGCCCTGCTGGCCCTGAAAATGTCTCCAGACGAGCTTGGAAAGGAGCTCCGGATTGCTGCAGCCGTAAAGCTTTTTGAACTGGGAAAACTGTCATCTGGCGCGGCTGCAAGACTAGCAGGAATACCCCGGACGCTCTTTTTAGCAAGCCTTGCGAATTATGGCGTTGATACATTTAGATTAACGGAAGAAGAGCTGAAGGCGGAGGCAAGCCTTGCCTGAAGTTATCTGCAACACATCACCATTGCAGTATTTGCATCAGATAGGCCAATTGAGCATTCTTCCCGCTCTTGCTGGGTCTATTGTCGTACCTCCATCAGTTCAGATTGAACTGGACGCCGGCATGGCAAAAGGATGAGACCTGCCAAAACTGGAGAATCTAAGCTGGATCAGGATACGAGCACCATCAGCGCCAGGGCAGTATCGTTGATTACAGATCTCGGGCAGGGCGAATCCCAGGTGCTGATGCTAGCTCTTGAAATGCCAGGGAGCATTGCGCTTCTGGACGACGGGCTGGCAAGCAGAGTGGCAATTGCCAGAGGAATACCTATCAAAGGTACATTGGGATTGCTCCTAGATGCCAAACGAGCCGGCCACATAACGGCAGTGAAGCCTTCTCTTAATAAGCTGCAGGACCTGGGATTTCGCCTTGCAGAACCGACACGAGCGGTTGTGCTGAAACTGGCAGGAGAATCATCCCAGGATTAGATAAAGGGCCTGTGGAGAAATATAATATTACTAGTATAAGAAGTCGGGCCCATCGATGAGGTTCCATCATATACTGGCGTGTGTTACTGCTAAACCATAGAGACAAAAAAATTAGCGGTAGGGTTCCCTGAAAGAGGTTAAATCCCTCTCGTGTCTGTGGTGGTGAACGTCCTTTACGCCCCCCCCAAGATTCGGACAACGATGCCAAAATCCACCCATATCTGCAGTGGCGAAAGAATGTGCTGGCATAGATGCTCGAAGGAATGGTGCTGAGAAAAAAAGAACACGGCATGTGGGAGCCAAATGCTCTTTATTAGATTCAGAATAATCAGATTTTAAATCCTATTAAGGTGTAGAAGATCAATGATATGTTTGCCGAGTATATTGAGGCTGCTTTAGAAAGGGCAGTCTATAAAACCCTTGAAGACGAAGAAGAACCTATCTTTGTCTCGGTTCCCGATCTGCCAGGTGCATGGGCAACGGGCGAGACCGTCGAGGAGGCTCGTAAAGAGCTTATTTCAGTCATAGAAGGCTGGATAGCTCTCAGGTTGAGGATGGGCCGGTCGATACCATCTATTGGTGGCCATACGATAACAGCATCAACCGAACCGGTGAGTATAGTTGAGTAGGCTTGACACCGATCTCACGACCTGAGCTAATTAGACGATTGAAGAAGATAGATTTTGAAGGCCCTTTTCCAGGATCGGATCATGATTACATGGTTCGAGCGGATAATTTCGTTTCGTATACCAAATCCACATAAACGCGATATCGGCGTGCATTTGCTTTCCGAGATTCTTCGAGAAGGTGGGGTTTCTCGCGAAGAGTGGCTTTCAACGGCGTAATGCGTTATAGAGCTATTTGATTATAGGAGAAAATAATGAGAATCTCATACGACCCCAAGTATGACATTATGTATCTGAAGTTCATTGACGGAAAGGTGGCCGATACAATCGAAGTTGAGGCCAATATCTTAATCGACTATGGAGAACGAGGAGAGGTAGGTCATGGGGATCGAGATCATAAATGCTTCCGCCTTGATGAAAGCCAATCCTCTGGATGAGATTATAATAAAGGTTCAGGAAGAAGCGAAAGCCTGGCACCGATTATAGGATTTTTCGTACTTTCCTGTTATGCATGGGTAGACCCGGGGGCTCAGAACCTGTCTCGCTTCCCTGTTCCTCGGTGGCTTATCTGAAGCTGGTCACCAGGAACTGGCTGGCGGAGGGGACTGAGGAGAAGGTTCGCAGGTACAAGCCCACGGCGAAGGGAACAAGCGCTCTGCACTTCATGGAGCTCGGGAGATGACGCATGGACGCATGGCAGCTCTTGAATGGATGGTTGAACTCGGCCCATATTAACCTGCCACCTTTTCAATCATCTCGTATTCTGAAGGAGAAACCTGGATGGGAAGCTTTATTGCGAAAAGGTCAGATAAAGGTTCATTGTCCAGGGATTATGCATGCAAATTAAAGCCATCTATGAAGATAGAGTATTCAAGCCATTGAAGGATCCGAACTTGCCAGAAAAAGCTGAAGTCCGACTTATCATCAGGAGACGCTTCAGCGATCTGCTTGATGAGTTAGGAGAACCTGAAGCCAAAGAAGATATCGATTTAATTCTGAGACTTCGAGGTATATAGGATCTTGATCATGTTCGCAGAATACATCCAGGCAGCTTTAGAGCATGCAGAATACGAAATAATCGATGATCCAGAGCCGTATTATGCCCATATTCAAGGTCTCCCTGGCGTGTGGGCCACAGGCAAGACCTTCGAAGAATGCCGCAAGGAGCTTATCTCAGTTATCGAAGGATGGATCGTTCTAGGATTGCGGCTGGGTCACCCCATACCGCCGATAAGTGGTCGTACCATAGACGTGTCTGTGGAGCCGATAGCTGTTGTCGAATAGGCTCGTTCCAGTTTCCCGAAAGGAACTTATCAGGAGAGGCTTTTCATCCATTCCCTGAGAGGTCGAGACTTAAGAAACATCTAAGAGATCTCCGGAAGAAGTGGAGTACTGCCAGTCGGACCATCCGTGAGAGTTCATATTATGCCTGGCGTGTGTTGCGGCGAAACCACAGAGGCGCAGAGACACAGAGGGCGAAATACTTGAGAGGCCATCAATTTCTTAGTGCGAGCTTTATGGGTGGTTCCTTTGCCGCAAATCGGATGATTGAATTTGTGACTAACGGAATTAAACCACAAAGAGCACGAAGATCACAAAGGACCCGCAAAGGTTGATTCGAGTTCTTGAAGACCCGACAAACCTTAGTGAGGCCTTTGTGTGCTTTGTGGTGATAATTCGTCGCTATTCGGTTTCGGTTTGATGGGATTACAATAGACGGTTTTTAACCACAAAGGGCACAAAGATCACAAAGGACTCGCAAAGGTTGCTTCGAGTTCTTGATAACCCGACACTCCTTTGGTGGGGCTTTGTGCCCTTCGTGAACTTTGTGGTGATTTTTCGTCGCACGGCCGGGTGCCACTTCGCATTTTTCGAGCAAGGTTTAATTTCCAGGATTAAAGGTATATGCATGAAAAAGAAGTTCAGCGTTTTAGTAGAAAAAGATGAAGATGGCTAATATGTGGCAACCGTCCCTGCACTTCCAGGGTGTCACACTCAGGCAAAAAGCCTCGATGATCTGCTGGAGAGAGCAAAAGAAGCGATAGAGGCGTATCTAGAGGCTGAAGAGGATATAGAGATTACCGAGTTTATAGGTGTTCAGGTTGTCGAGGCTGAGGCCGGTTGATGCTGCTAAGGTCGTGAAGGCTCTTACGAGCATCGGCTTTCAAACTATCAGACAGCATGGCAGCCATCTCGTTATGAAGAGGAGCTGAAGGCGGAGGCAAGCCTTACCTGAAGCTATCTGCTAATACATCTCCGCTCCAATATCTGCATCTACTATCATGAAACGCTTCAGCGATCTTCTTGATTGATGAGTTTGGAGAGCCTGATGCTAAAGAGCCGGCTCTTGATTATTGCTGCCAGGGAATAGATTTTTATAGGTTTAAATTAATACCTTGATAAATAAAATTCAATTAAAGGACCAGGAACGATATGCCAGCTAAAATAATTGATTGCATTTTCAAAAATGGAGTATTCAAACCTATTGAAAATGTACATTTGCAAGAAGGAGCTAAGGCAAAAGTTATTCTTAAAGACGAAAGAAACGAGATCTTAGATAAATATGCGGGGGCCATAAAATTGAATCGTGTTGTAACAACAAAAGAGATCCTGGAGCTGGAGGATGAAGCCTGTCAGTATTGATAGATGCTAATATAATAGTTTCATTCTTAATACAAGCCGAGGATACAGATAGGGCAAAGGAGATCTTGCATGACGCCTTAGAGCCGGTTATAACCCTAAGCGTCCTTGAAGAATCGATCTACATCGGTTTGTCGCTCATTTACGGATCGAGAGGATTTCGCCTGCGAGAGGACATAAAGAAGGATATGAAGGATGATGCCAGAAAATACATGAGCAATCTAAGAACCCTCATAGATAAATTCAACATAAATATAATTCATCCACCAAAAAATATAGAGATGATTTCAGATATCATAACAAAATATAGGCTGATGCCTAATGATGCTATTATTGCCGCCACATGTCATCACTACGGGATAAGATGCATAGCGACATTCGATTCGGATTTTAAAAGAGTAGAGTTCCTTGAGATAGTAGGCTCATCGCTTTAACTAATTATTCTCCATTCCGGCAAAAATAACAAATCGCTCCGTGCATCTGCGTCTCTGTAGTGAAGGCTCGCAAGCTTAAGATATAATATACTATCCGTTGCTTACTCACCACAGAGGCGCAGAGACACAGAGGGCGAAATACTTGAGAGGCATCAATTTCTTAGTGCGAGCTTTGTGGTGGTTCCTTTGCCGCAAATCGGATGATTGAATTTGTGACAAACGGAATTAAACCACAAAGGGCACAAAGATCACAAAGGACCCGCAAAGGTTGATTCGAGTTCGTGAAGACCCGACAAACCTTAGTGAGGCCTTTGTGGGCTTTGTGGTGATTATTCGTCGCTATTCGGTTTCGGTTTGACGGGATTACAATAGACGGTTTTTAACCACAAAGAACACCAAGACCACAAAGGACCCGCAAAGGTTGATTCGAGTTCGTGAAGACCCGACAAACCTTAGTGAGGCCTTTGTGCGCTTTGTGTGCTTTGTGGTGATTATTCGTCGCTATTCGGTTTCGGTTTGATAGGATTAAAATAGACGGTTTTTAACCACAAAGAACACCAAGACCACAAAGGACCCGCAAAGGTCGATTCGAGTTCGTGAAGACCCGACAAACCTTAGTGAGGCCTTTGTGCGCTTTGTGTGCTTTGTGGTGATTATTCGTCGCTATTCGGTTTCGGTTTGATAGGATTACAATAGACGGTTTTTAACCACAAAGAACACCAAGACCACAAAGGACCCGCAAGGTCGATTCGAGTTCCTGAGAACCGACAAACCTTAGTGAGGCCTTTGTGCGCTTTGTGTGCTTTGTGGTTTATTATTTCGTCGTAGATCGGTTTGATTGGACTCCTGTATAACGGAATTTAACCACAAAGAGCACAAAGACCACAAAGGACCCGCAAAGGTTAATCCAGTTCTTGAAGACCCAACAGACCTTGGTGCGGGCTTTGTGCCCTTTGTGAGCTTTGTGGTTCATTATTTCGTCGTAGATGGGTTTGATTGGACTCCTGTATAACGGAATTCAACCACAAAGAGCACAAAGACCACAAAGGACCCGCAAAGGTTAATCCAGTTCGTGAAGACCCAACAGATCTTGGTGCGGGCTCTATGCCCTTTGTGAGCTTTGTGGTTCATTATTTCGTCGTAGATGGGTTTGATTGGACTCCGGTATAACGGAATTCAACCACAAAGAGCACAAAGACCACAAAGGACCCGCAAAGGTTAATCCAGTTCGTGAAGACCCAACAGATCTTGGTGCGGGCTTTATGCCCTTTGTGAGCTTTGTGGTTTATTATTTCGTCGTAGATCGGTTTGATTGGACTCCTGTATAACGGAATTTAACCACAAAGGGCACAAAGACCACAAAGGACCGCAAAGGTTGATTCGAGTTCGTGAAGACCCGACAGCCCTTTGGCGCGGGCTTTGTGCCCTTTGTGAGCTTTGTGGTGATTAATTCATCATGGGCTGACGGATGCCAGGGATTAGAAAAACATTTAAGAACTTCGAGATGAATGAGGTGCCTGGAGGACTGGGGGCCTCAAAGACCGCCCAGGGGCAAGAATATCAGCCTTTTTCAGAGATCAGGCCGCCACCGGAATCTGAATTGAGGAGGCCGTCCGCACGGACGCCGATTGGCGATGATAAGAGGATACCGGATATGGAACTCTAGCGTTAGCTGGAGAAGATGGCCCTCTGATTGACCAAGCTGCAATCGAGAAATATATTATTACCATAATACTCCGGTCGGGCCCGCCAAAATAGCAAAACTCCTCTGCAGTTCCCGCATACGCTAAAAAAACAACCACAGAGGCGCGGAGGCACAGAGGGCGAAATAGTCGAGAGGCCACAAATCTTTAGTGCGGGCTTTGTGGTGATTATTCTCGTCGTAAATCGGTTTGATCAGAGTCCCGTATAACGGATTAAACCACAAAGAGCACAAAGATCACAAAGGACCCGCAAAGGTTGCTTTGAGTTATTGATAATCCGACAATCCTTGGTGCGGGCTTTGTGCCCTTTGTGAGCTTTGTGGTGATTATTCTCGTAGTAGTAGTTTGATCGGAGTCCCGTATTACGGATTTAACGCCACAAAGAGCACGAAGATCACAAAGGACCCGCAAAGGTTGCTTTGAGTTATTGATAACCCGACAATCCTTGGTGCGGGCTTTGTGGTGATTATTCTTCGTGAGACCAGATGATCGAATTTGCGACTAACGAATCTAAACCACAGAGACACGGAGAACAATAGCTTAGAGATTACCCAAGCATAATTCGCTCTCTCGTCTGCCGTTCCTCTGCGGTTCCCGTATTCACCACAACAACCACAGAGACGCAGAGACACGGGGAACAATCACTCAGGGATTGCCCAAGCTCAATCCGCTCTGTGTCTCTGTTCCTCTGTGGTTCCGCATGCCAGAGGGCTCAAATACAAGCAAATCATCCAAAAAAATTAACAATGTGTCTTTCAAGATTCAAGAATTTGAGAGGTTAATAGATGAAAGCACTGGTCACGGGAGGAGCGGGATTTATCGGCTCCAATTTGGTGGAGGCGCTGGTTGATGATTATGAGGTCACGGTGCTGGACAGTCTGCACACCGGCAGCACGAAAAACCTAGCATCAGTCCAGAAGGATGTTAGATTTATCAAGGGCTCCTGCAATGACTGTCTGAATCTGGAGCTGCAACCGGAGATCATATTTCACCTGGGAATTCCCTCCTCTTCGCCCATGTACAAGAAGAATCCCTTCCTGGTGGGAGAGGCCATAAACGGCATGGTGGCCATAATGGAGCTGGCCCGGAGGAGCGGGACCAAAAAAGTAGTATTCGCCTCCTCGTCCTCAGTTTATAACGGGGTTCCCACTCCGCACCGTGAAGATGCGGTGATACCGGTCAAGGATTACTACACCGAGGCCCGGCTGGCCATTGAGAGGGTGGCCGAGCTTTACTATCAGCTCTATGGAATTGACTACGCAGGCCTGCGCTTCTTCTCGGTCTACGGCCCGCACGAAGAGGCCAAGGGATCTTATGCCAATATGATCAGTCAGTTCCTGTGGGAAATGAAGGCCGGAGAGCAGCCGGTCATATTCGGCGACGGGACCCAGACCCGCGATTTTACTTATGTGAAGGATATTGTGAACGCCCTTATTCTGACTTCAAAGAAGGGCACCGGGATCTTCAATGCTGGCACAGGCAAGGCCTTCAGCTTCAACTATGTGGTGGAGCTGATCAATTCCCGCCTGGGAACGGATCTGAAGCCGATTTATAAAGAGAACCCCATCAAGAATTATGTAATGCATACGCTGGCGGATACTGCCAGGATGCAGAGCCTCGGTTTCTCGCCTAGGTATTCGCTGGAGCATGGACTGAAGGAAATTATGGGCGTAGGATTCAAGACTTAGAAACATTTTAAAATTTCGAGATTTTTTGAGAGCTACAAACCTAGGTAGTCTACCTCTATTGTGTTGACTGATGCTTTGTGGACCTCAAAGCCGCCACAAAAGGAGCTAATTGCATCTGATCGGAGTTCCATGCAGCATATTTGGCTGATACAGTCCCCTGATGTAGTTTTCGTATGCAACAACTCAATAGAGGTACACCACCCAAACCTAGGTCTAAGAAATTTTAAGGCTAAACATCTACCATGAGAGTTTAGTATGGGTGAACCTGAATCACATTCTCTATGTCTCCGCGCCTCTGTGGTGAACCGCCATGCTCTAACCTAGCCACAGAGACGCAGATGGGCAGAGGCAATAAATTACTGCCGGACCTCACCACACAATTCACGAAGAGCCAAAATATAATGGTTGGAGAGAACTCAAGAAGTTATTGCAGATTCTTATGGGAAAACAAATTGCTAATTTGGGGGGATCTAAACTAAGAGGAACCTCAAAGAGACGTTCCTGCTGGAGAGGATCCCTCTTGGAATATAATATACTCCTAACATCTGCCCGTGTCTTGCTGGGAACAGAGGAAGCTAACCGTTTAGAGGAGCATCTCTTAAGAGAACCAGATTACGACAAACTTCTCAACCTGGCAAATCGTCACAGAGTATTGCCGATTCTCTACAGATCCATTAGCCAAAACTGCCCTCAGTCAGTGCCAAGGGATTGGCTCATGCGGATTAAGATGCAATATATGCAGAATGCCGCACGAAATCTTAAAATGACGGGGGAATTGCTGCTGATTTTGGATACCCTCAAAGAGGCTGGGATAAATGCTGTGCCGTTAAAAGGACCTGTGTTGGCTCAGCAAATTTACGGAGATATTTCATTGCGACAGTTCAGTGATCTGGACATCCTAATAGCTCCAAGGGATGTGAAAAAAGCCGTCGTATTGTTAGTAGAAAGAGATTATGGCGAAGAAAAGGAAATTGCAGAGATCGGGCCCTCATTATTATTAAAGGGGATACATCATCATAAACTGCTCAATAAAAAATCAGGAACAACTCTTGAACTTCACTGGAAAAGCTCTCCAGGAATTTATTCCCTTCAAATGGAAGTAGAATCGATTCTAGAGGACTGTGAAAATGTCTTAATTCTCGGAAAAGAGATCTCAAGTCTAGAACCAGAATACACCCTTATCTTTCTCTCTCAACATGGAATGAGGCATACTTGGGAAAGGCTCTCATGGATAATTGATGAAGCCGCCCTACTATCGAGGACAAGTTTAGATTGGAATTTGATACGTGAGTTAAACGGCAGGCGGAGTAACAAAAGAGTTTTACTCTTGAGCTTACTACTGGTCAGGAATTTAATGAATATTGCCATTCCAAAAGACATGGACCAGCAATTGAGAAGAGATAAAGCCCTAAATGAATTTGGATGCGAGATTATGGCTCATCTGATATATTGCGAGAATGATTTAAGCCATCCGCAGCTTCAAGAGATCAACAGAAACATCTTTTATTCAAGGGTTTTCAATAATCCCGCCGAGAAGGCATTATGTTTTCTACGTCTGGCTACTATTCCTACAAATGTTGATCTGGAAACGGTAAATTTGCCAAAGGCCCTCTTTCCAATATATTATATAATAAGGCCGATAAGGCTTGCTGGGACTTATTTGGGAGAATCTTTGTACGGTTTGAGCCGGAAGCTGAAGAGATAAAAAAAGATGATGCAATCTATTACCGAATGAGGAAACCATCTTCTTCCGCGTTTTAATGCTCGTTTCAGAATAACATAAAAGGTATTAAATTATTTAAAAATTACTATTTAAGACATTTAATGATTTTTGCTGGATTTCCTGCTATTAAAGCATTTCCTTCCAGAAAAGACTTTGTTACTATAGATCCTGCCCCAACTATTGTATGGTCTCCCAGTATAACTCCAGGAAGTATCATAGAGTTCATTCCAATCCAACAATGATTTCCGATTATGACATCCTCTCCACATTCCCATTTCTGTAAATTAGAAGAATGGTGATTTGCAGTAATAATTCCCACATTTGGACCTATCCAAGTACTTTTGCCGATATATATTTTTCCATTAAAGTTTTGGAAATAATTTCCGATCATCTGGAAGTTGTTTATATCATCGATATCAAATATTATATTTTTTGAATTATTTATTAAAATGAATGGAGATACTGGCCATGGAATATGTCTATTAAAACCTAAGATCTTTTGAAAAAAGATGCTTCTTAGAACCCATTTCCACCCAGTAATTTCATCTTCAAAATATCTTCCCTTCAAAAACCTCCGATCAAAAAAAATGCCACCTAATAATCTTAGTATCGGCAAAGATGCGTGAAATATCTTTCTCTTTAGCGGAACACGTTCAATAGCATTCAAATTAGCACCATCTCCTGGAAATGCGGAGAAAAAAGGTTGAGACTTTTCACAATTCTGTTTGGTATACCTTTCATCTTTCGCTCAGATATAAACCCATCATCAAGAGTTTTTCTTTGCAGCATAATTATGGTCAAACTGCCGCGACGCACCCCGCTGCAAACAGCAGGACATGTTCGCGCCGCTTGACCTCATTTGAAGTCCAACAAATTCATTTCCTTACCTTAACTCCGCAATTTAGGGTATAATATCATCTTCTTCTTTGAATATCGCTATCATAATCTCCTTAGAATCGAAAACCATAAATTCATGTATACCCTAATAAACCATACATGGAAGAATGGGCAAA
>JABLXE010000005.1 GCA_013178225.1 Methanotrichaceae archaeon | reverse complement strand
AGATGAAGGGTGACCTGAAGGAGATGAAGGGTGACCTGAAGGAGATGAAGGGTGACCTGAAGGAGATGAAGGGTGACCTGAAGGAGATGAAGGGTGACCTGAAGGAGATGAAGGGTGACCTGAAGGAAATGAAAGACGATCTCAAAGCAGTGCGGAAATCCTCTGATACGACGCTGGCCGAGATCAAAAGCTTGAAGGACGATATCCAGCCGGGTTATGCATCGCAGTTCAGACAGATGCAAGCTGATGTCCGGGCCATAAAGGAACGCCTGGGCATGCCCTGATTTTCTCCACACAGCTGCAAGATTGGCCTCATGGACGGCCCCGAAGAGCAGGTGTTTTAAGCTTGAAGATCGCCAGGGATTTTGAATGTCCTCCGCTGACCGCCCTGACCTGGACCATTACTTCATGGAGATTGCCACCGTAGTTGCCAAACGCTCCACCTGTCTGCGAAATCAGGTTGGCGCCCTGTTCGTTAAAAACAAGCGCATACTCTCTTCGGGCTACAACGGCGCTCCCGCCGGGCTGCAGCATTGCGATCAGGTGGGATGTGCCCGGGAGGGAGTGGCATCGGGAACGCGCCATGAGCTGTGCCGGGCGGTTCATGCCGAGCAGAATGCCATCATCCAGGCGGCGCTGCACGGAGTATCAATCGAGGGGGCCACGCTCTACTGCACTCACCAGCCCTGCATTCTGTGCGCCAAGATGATGATAAACGCCCGGGTGTGCAGGGTGGTCTATCAAGAGAGCTATCCGGACGACACGGCTCTGCAGTTCCTCTCGCAGGCCGGAATCGAAGTTTTCCAGCTGACGGAAAAGATTTAGTAAATCTCGCCCCATGCTGAAGATCATGTTCGGCAGCAAATCTCACCTCACGGTGAGGGACAATCACCTATTTATGGAGGACGTGGACTGCGCCGCCCTGGCTGAGCAGTTCGGAACGCCTCTTTACGTCACCTCTGAGTCACGGCTGCGGGAGAATATCCGCGCCTACCACAACGCTTTTCCGGATGCTGACAAGTACTTTGCAGTCAAGGCCAACGGTAGCATGACCGTCCTGAAGATAGCCGCGGAGGAGGGCATGGGGGCGGACGTCTTCTCGGGAGGCGAGCTGTTCCTGGCCCGGCTGGCCGGAATGGCCAGGGAGAAGATCCTCTACAACGGCAACTCCAAGAGCGAGGCCGAGCACCGCATGGCCATAGAGGCCGGGGTGCGGATGTCGGTGGACTCGCGCGAGGAGCTGGACTATCTCTCGAAGACGGCCTCTGAAGCCGGAGGCGAGGCTCAGATCCTCTTCCGGGTGAACCCGGACGTCTCGCCCAAGACCCATCCCAAGATCGCCACCGGGCTCAAGACCTCCAAGTTCGGGATACCCGCAGCGCAGGTGGCCGAGACCTACAGGAAGGCCATCGACCTGCCGGGCGTCAGGCCGGTGGGGCTTCACTGCCACATAGGCTCGCAGATCCTGGACACCTCCCCCTTTGCCGAGGCCGCCTCCAAGATGATGGATATCGCCAGCGATGTTGTGGCCGCAGGCGGGAAGATCCAGACCATCGACCTGGGCGGAGGACTGGGAATTCAGTATCATCCGGACACACCGGCTCCCAAGCCCGCCGACCTGGCGGCTGCAATTCTGCCCATCTTTCGGGACCGCTGTCAGGATCTGGGCATTTCCCCCAAGCTGGTCCTGGAGCCGGGAAGAAGCATCATCGCCGATACGACCCTGATGCTCACCTCGATAAACGCGGTCAAGCGGGCTCATGTCAACTTCGTGGCCGTTGATGCCGGCTTCAACGTCCTGGCCCGGCCCATGCTCTATGACTCCTACCATCACGTAGTGGTGGCCAATCGCGCAGCTCTCCCGCCCGAGGAGACCTACACCGTGGTGGGGCCGATCTGCGAGACCGGGGACATCCTGGCCAAAGAGAGGAAGCTTCCGCTTATGCAGCGCGGGGACGTGCTGGCGATGCTCGATGCCGGGGCCTACGGCTTTTCCATGGCCTCCCAGTACAACGGCCAGCCCCGACCGGCCGAGGTGCTGGTATCCGGAAAGGGTGTCGAGGTCATGCGGCGGTCTGAGGACTACAGCGCCCTTCTGGCCGGGCAGAGGATTCCCCCACGGCTGCTGTAGTTGGATCTGGTGAGGCCATGAGCGATCGGGATCTGCAGGACCATATTGAGGCGGTGCGAGGCCTCCTCCTGCCATTTAAGGGCTCGGCCTTTTTTGGCAGCCTATACAAAGTCTCGGTCTACATAGATTCGGTCTCCAAGAACTGGCAGGCGAATCAGGCTTTTTTGCAGAGGGTCCAAGAGGAATCCGACCAGCAGAAGCGATATGCTGCAATCGAGGCCCGGGTTAAGGCCTTTCAGGCTTCGCTTCAGAGCTCTCTTCGTTTCTCCCGCCTGAACCTGGATTCTGCCATGAAAGAGGCGCTGGAGACGATAGCCAAGAAGCCCCGCAGCGCGGCTCTGCCGCAGGAGCGAAAGAAGGCCGAGGCGCTGAAAAGGTCCTTTGACCGCTTCGAGCACCCTGAGGCGGCCATGCTGGATCACTTCCGGTCGGTCTCCGATCCCCTGGACAAATATCTGCTGGCGGGCCCGTGGGCTTTCGAGTACCTGAAGGCGCGAGGGGCTGACCTCGCGGCATACTACGCCGATCTGATGCCGGTTCTGGGCAGCGGAGAAACGGTCGAGGGGCAGATGGTTTCAAGCTATGCTGGAATCAACCGGGCAGTGGACGACCTGGAAAGGGCGGCGATGAAGGAATCTGCAGCCTGCCTGGAGCATTGAGGAGCGCAATTAAAGGTCCTGCGGAACTCAGCGGTATTCTTCTTTTACAGCGGGCGGCATGTAGTGGCCAGCCAATTCCCGCGAGTATCGGCCGCAAATCTCCCTTTTTTAAGTCCAACCGGAATTTTAGCAGAAACCGTGCCCTGGGGCAGGTTTTGCGGTTAGAGCTCTTGGGAATCAGAGCCAAAGAAGATCGCCCGCCGTCTGGGGGTACCCTATTCAGTTGGGAGCCTTTGCCTTCAGCTTGCTGGTGCTGCCCCTCAGGCAGGTGATCGATTGCGTCAAACGGATCTCTAAAGATTTCGTCCTGGATTTTCAAAAGCTTGCTTCAAAGCAGGTGGTTCCTGTACTTCTCCAAGAGGGCCATAACTCTGGAGATGTCGGCTCCCTGAGTTCTGGTTTCAGCCAGGTAAGCATTGTAGAGTTCTCCTGACAGGGCTCTGGGAATCGGTTTGCAGCTTTCTCCGTGTAGCATCAGCTCAAAGCACCTGGCCTCCGCTTCCAAGAACTTGAGGCTACTGTATTCGCCCCGGTGTTCCTGAAACAGGGGAATCTCCTCCCTGGATGAAGTAAGCACCTGCTCTGCCAGAGACGTTCCCGGTATGGGCTCGGCGATGCTCACAAAGACGTCATCTAGCATCGTCTCCTCCATGAAGGCCATGGTCTCCTCGAAATCCTCCCTGGACTCGGTGGGATAGCCCACGATGAAGCTTCCCCCGGCTTTTACCCCCAGGCTTTTGGCCAGCTCCACCGCCCGTCTGCCGTCTTCGACGCTGACGCCTTTCCTCATCATCTTGAGGATGCGCTCGCTTCCTGTCTCCAGCCCGAAAAAGACCCAGCCGATGGTGTAATCGCGAATGGCCTCCAGGACCTCCTCGTCCACCAGGTCCACTCTCATGTCCGGCACCGAGAGGTTTCTCTTGCCCAGGATCTCCGACAGGGACGAGAGAAGCTCTATGAGGGCGTCCTTGTTCAGCTGGCTGCGGTAGCCGAATAGGGACCCCGTTCCGCCGGAAACAGATACCCTTCGAACTCCCAGCCGCTTCATCTCCCTCACCTCTTCAAGCACATTCTCAATTGAGCGGCTGCGAATGGTCCGCCCGAAGAGGCGGGGCACCTGGCAAAAGGTGCAGCCTCCCAGACAGCCCCTGTGGGTCTCAATGTAAACGTTGGCCCCCCGGACGTTCTGCTGTTTCAGGTCCTCGGGGATCAGAGGCAGGGGGTGATCCAGGCTCATTATCGGCTTTGGCGGGCTCTTCACAATCCGGCCGTCCTCTCTATAGGCCACTCCGGGAAGCCCCTCCGGCCCGCTTTCGACCAGAGATGCGACAATATCTTCTCCTTCTCCGACGACTGCCGCATCTGCGGAAAGCTCACCCAAGACCATCTCCGGGCAGATGCACACCGGCCCGCCAACGTAAACGCGGTCTCGGGGCCCAGTCAGTTCCTTGATGGATGGGTCAAGCAGCTGCAGGGTGGAATAAAGGCTGATCAGAGTCACCTCTCCGCCGGAGACCGGAGTTCTTGATATTCTGACCTGGTGGCCTCTGTCTCTCAGTATTCCTCCCAGGACCAGCGATCCATAGGTGTACGTCCCCGGAGATATGATATCGACCTTCATGAATAATCCTCAAGCACCCCGTGCCAGGAAGTCTGGCAGATAGGATTGATCCGTCAATGGCTCTTCTGCAATATAAAGGGGAATGACGCCCTTCCGACCTTCTGGGTCCCTCAATGTTGCTTCCGGTTCCGGGGCATGAAGGCAGCCGGATTGAACTGCTCACCTCCATGCTGCGGCAGGAATACCGAATCTTGTAGCTGCCGGTCTTTGGATTCCGAACTGACTAATTATTTTAAATATTATAACAAGAAATCTATTAATACTTGAAAGAACGCCACAAAAAATGTGCCAAGAAAGAAGCCCTTTCACGTGATGATAATCCCAACCTTGGGCTGCCCTTCCAACTGCAGCTACTGCTGGAGTTCCGAGGAAGGATCTCCAATCATGAGCATCGAGACCGTGAAAGAGGTTGTCGAATGGCTCAAGGATTTTAGGCCCGACCCGGTGACCTTCACCTTTCATGGCGGAGAGCCGCTTCTGGCAGGCGCGGAGTTCTACCGGCAGGCTTTACCGTTGCTTGTCAATGGTCTGCCGCACCTGGAGCCCAACTTCGCCCTGCAGACCAACCTGTGGAGGATGACGCCGGAGATGGCTGAGGTGCTGGCCGAATACAAGATTCCCATCGGCTCCAGCCTGGACGGCCCGAAGGATCTCAACGACCTGCAGAGGACCAAAGGCTACTACGATAAGACCATGCGAGGCTATGAGATTGCCAGGGATCACGGCCTGAGCGTGCAGTTCATCTGCACATTCACATCGTATTCGGTGAAGCACAGGGAAGAAATCTTCAACTTTTTCCTGGAAAATGGATTGACCCTTAAGCTGCATCCGGCGCTCCCGTCTCTTCGGAGCAGCGACCCGGATAAGTGGGCACTTGATCCCCAGGAATACGGAGAGCTGCTGATCTATCTTCTGGATAAGTATCTGGACAACATGGGCCGGATCGAGGTCAGAAATATTGACGACCTGTGCAGATGCGTGCTGACCGGACGGGGGACGGTCTGCACCTACGTCGATTGCATGGACAACACCTTTGCGGTGGGGCCTGACGGTAGCATCTATCCTTGCTATCGCTTTGTGGGCATGGACAAGTATGTCATGGGCAACGTCCGCGATCGCCCGAGCATGGAGGACCTGGCAAAGTCCGATGCCTGGAAGTTGCTGCATACGTTCAAGGATTATGTGGACCGGGAGTGCAAGGGCTGCAAGCACCTCAGGTACTGCCGGGGCGGATGCCCCTATAACGCCATAGTCCCCACCAGTGAAGAGATCGGGGGCGTGGACCCCCATTGTGTGGCCTACAGGAGAATCTTTGACGAGATCAACGAAAGGTTCAACAAAGAGATGTTCGGCTCTTTCGGCCTGGAGACGGAATCAGCTTCCCGACCGTCGGCAAGAGACGGCCGGCCGGGGATCATGACCCTAATGCAAAAGATCGTGTCCAAGTAAATTGCTTCTCTTTTGCGGCTATCGCTTTTTTGCGGCCGCATCACCCTAAAGGAGGGTAGGGCCGACACAGTTTTTAGCGGGAGGTGAATCTACCATAGCAAAAGCGCCCTGTGCCGGCAGCGTCTGGCATACAATCTAGCTTATGACCTGGTCCCTTGTGGGAGCAATTAGGAGCTTTAACGACTATATATTTAAGTATTTTGGTTTGATGCGGTATCTGCCAGATACAAAAAGCCCCAGCCCCTCGGGAAAGCCGCATAGTTGCGGCATCAGGTGGCCTTCAGCTTCTTCACAATGGCCGAGACGATCTTCTCAAAAGCCGATGCTGCAGCAGTCTTCTGGCTCTCGAATACCATTCCCTGGTCCCCCAGTTTTCCGATCTCCGCGTCCAGGGGAATTGAGCCCAGGAAATCCACTCCCATTTCTCTGGCTGCCCTTTCGCCTCCGCCGCTCTTGAATATCTCGGTCACCTCTCCGCACTTGGGGCACACGAAGCCGCTCATATTCTCCACGATTCCCAGAACCGGGACCTTCATCATCAGGAACATGTTTACCGCCTTTCGGGAGTCTAAGAGCGCAACCTCCTGTGGGGTGGTAACAATTATTGCCCCATCCATGTCGGGCAGCAGCTGAGCGGCGCTGATGGGCTCGTCGCTGGTGCCGGGTGGAAGGTCCACCAGCAGAAAGTCCAGGTCACCCCAGTTGACTTCAGATGTGAACTGCTTTAATGCTGCCATCTTCATGGGCCCTCTCCAGACCACTGCCGAGTCGCTGCTCTCCAGGAGCAGAGCCATGGAGATTATCTTCAGGCCGCTGGCATCGGCAGGCTCAATGCCCATGGGGCCTGCAGTCAGATGCTGGCCCTGAATTCCCAGCAGCTTGGGGATGTTTGGTCCGGTGATGTCGGCATCCAGGATCCCTACGCTGTATCCCTTTCTCTTCAGCGCTGCAGCGAGGTTGACAACCACCGTGCTCTTTCCAACGCCGCCTTTTCCGCTTCCCACCACTATCTTGTGCTTTATCCTGCTCATGCGAACGGCCGTCTCGTCCTGCGCTCTGGGGTCGGTACAGGTTCCGCGCTCCTTGCAGGATTCGCAGACGCCTTCACAGCTTTCTTCGGCAGAGTTGCTCATGATATGATCACCGTTAAATTCTGATTTGGAACAGAGGCTGTCCCGGTAATAGTAGCTTATGGGATCATATATTTAGTTATTTCTTTGCAGGAGATAAAACTAGAAATATAAAATTCTATAGGGGCCGGTTATCTCATCGATAAATCAAACCCCCGGAAAATTTTTAGCTCTGCAGATACCAGATCATCCATTGCGGGTAGCTGTTGGGGACAGGTCCTTGCGGCTGCCAATCTTCGCTCAGAAATGCCCCTATAGCCGGAACGTGTATGCTGTAGTTGGTCTCCGGCGGCGTCCAGCTGGCGTTGGCGAATCTTCCAACTTCCGGGATGTAGGCGCTGTAATTGCCTCTCTGGGGCCTCCAATCGGGGCTCAGAAATTCCACGATGGACGGCACATGGTACTCTTCTACGGCCAGAGGATTGCTGGCCGGAATTACCCGGGCCAGAGGCGTCCGGCTGTTGTTGTAGGGCCAGATCGGATACCAGTAGGCACCCTGCAGTTCAGCGAAGGACGGGCTGGAGCCTCCTATGGCTATCGGCTCTCCGGAGATTGAGCGTCCCAGATATACCGGGGAGCTGCTGCCCGGTTGGTAGTCTCTGGCCATGAACTCCGCAAAGGCCGGAGTATAATTAAAATAATCAGGGTAGTCAAGCCTACCTGCTGATCCCAGGCCCAAAAAGTCGGTGTCGGACAGTGCTCCTCCTGAGACTGTCAGAAGAAGGCCGAACAGGCCGGCCAGAAGAAGACGGTTGTTTTTCATATATGCACCCCGGATTATCTTGTAGATCTTACTATTTATAGGTTAAATATATTCGGTATTTTTTTCAGGCTCCCTGATCCCCGTCCAATCGTTCCTTCTGGAGCCCGGCTATACGGGATTTGATCAGCTCCTGCCGGGCGGAGAGAAGCTCCAGCTCCCTTTGCATCAGCGACTTCTCGGAATCGGCAGCGCTTTCCGCATTCTGGTCAGCAGATTGACAGGCGTCCTCGCTTCTCAGCTTGTAACTTCCGCCTTCTATGACCATGCCCATGCCGTAGATCAGAGCGGAGGCGATCTTTTTCCTGGCGCTGGCCAGGTCATTCCAGAAGGCTTTGCGGGAGATGCCCATGTAAAATGCCGCTTCCTCCTGGTCCAGTTCCAGTAGGTCCGCCAGCCGCACAGCCTCCAGCTCCTCCAGGCTCAAACAGACGGCCTCGGTTCGAGGGCAACCGTCGGGCAAAAAAGATCTCACCTGCGGCATCTCGGAGATCCATCGTCTTCCTTTTCGTCTGCCTCTGCAAGGACACATAGATTTCACTATCCCAAAGTTGTATTTTAACTTTGGCCCATTAGAAACATTTATGTATATAATCTCATAAGTTACTATTGCCAGCAAAGGTTGAGCATTATCCCTGAGTTGCTGGCTGAGGTGAAGAAGAATGCCATGGGGAGATGGAACCGGACCCTGGTGGATGGGGTCCAGGGGCTTTTGCGCCCCCGGTTTTGTGAATCCGTATTGCCGGGGCAGAGGCTTTTGGCGAAGCCGGGCTTTTGCGCCCCGGTACGCAACTGCACCGCAGATGTCTCCGGTAGACGAGATCGGCTATCTGGAGGATGCCGCCCGGCTGCTGGAGGAAGACCTGCGAAGCATCAGAGAGAGAATTGAAGCGCTGCGATCAAGACAATGATTCGCAGCCCCCTTATTTAATTACATACTTAAAGGAAAAGGGCCCGCCAGGGTGCTGGAGGTCCAATCATCTGCCAATCTGGCTCAAGGTCGGTATAGTTCAAGTGGCACGATAGCCTTCCTTCCCACCTACATAAGTTGCCAAAACCTTCGGATTATCTTTGGAGAATTTATAGAACGGCACAGAATAGAGGTCCTGGTCGTAGACAACTATGTCGGCCTTGTAGCCTTGGTATAATACGCCGGTATCGCCCCTCGATGCTGCAGCTGTACTGCCTACAGTAAGACCGCGAACAACCTCGGCAACGCTGAGCGGCAGATATGTTTGTGGATCTCCTCCGCCGGTAACCGCGACGCCGATCACCATTGTGGCTGGAGAATACTCTGGAGGTGAAACGCTAAAGTCTGTGCTGATCCCAACAGGGATTCCGCTGTCTACGAGCTTTTTAATGGGGTATGCATCTTTATTGTGTTCTCCGTAATAATAGGCGGTGTCATTCTCGACGGACCAGAAGGCAGGCTGAACACTCATGACAACATGTCCGTTAAATTTGCGAATCTTCTCAATCTGCTCATCACTCGGAAATCCCATGTGTATCAGCGTGTGGACTCCAGTGAGATTTCCTCGGTCAGACGAAACTCTATCAAGAGCCTCAATTACTGCCCCTATGGCTCTATCTCCTTGCACATGGTAATGCATGTTCATACCGTACTCTTCAACTCGCTCAACTATGCGCGTGAGATTCATCTCCGGTCCGCCAATATCATCAGTATAAATCTCCTGGAGACCGTAGTTGCCCTGAAGGTTCTCCCAGCTGGTCCAGGCCTGACCGCCGGCAAACGCTCCGTCAACAAATATCTTGCAGCCTACAAACCGGACCATATCCGTGTCATTGCCGCGATATCTCGCCGCATCATCCACGTCGCTCAGATTAAATATCGTATAGCAGTAATTGATCCGCAACGGCAGAGCCCCTTCTTCTTCCAGCTCGTAAAATATATCTGGCCTCATCAGCCGCACGCCAGGTCCGCCCATCAGATCTACTGCTCCTGTATAGCCGAAAGATGCCCAGCGTCTTAGCAGAATGAGCGTGCCGGCCTTTATATCTGTGCTGTTGAACAGGGAGAATATTGTGTTCCCTGGCAGCGTCATTGCGGACTCCCGCAGCATTCCAGTGAGTTTGCCATCTTCCACACCCATCTTTCCACCGAGAGGCACAGCAGTCGCAGGATTCAGGCCGGTCAGGTTCATAGCGGCACTATTGATGATGGCGTTATGCCCCAGCTTGTCGC
Organism: Methanotrichaceae archaeon; assembly: GCA_013178225.1. Classification (GTDB taxonomy): domain Archaea; phylum Halobacteriota; class Methanosarcinia; order Methanotrichales; family Methanotrichaceae; genus JABLXE01. The sequence goes on along the minus strand of JABLXE010000005.1, from coordinate 170,104 downwards.
CCAAGAAAGCAGGCCTCGATCCTGTCACGTTATCTATCTTTGCCAGGTCTTCGAGCGACCAGTTATCGTAGTCCCGCAGCGAGAAGCCAGCCCCAAGAATGATCCCATCTTCCGGGATGGATTTAACTTTCTCAGCTAAGACCCTGGCAATGGAATCCGAATCGTTGCAGCCTATCAGGTTTGCTCCAACATAGAAGAAGTACCCCGTCTCCATGAGATGCACATGGCTATCGATAAAACCGGGATACGCAGCGGAGCCTTTCAAATCAATAACTGTTGCATTTTTATATTGCTCGGAGCTGACATTTATTGCCTCGACAACGCCATTTTTAACCAGCAAATTATCTGCTTTTTGTACCGTATCGATATAAATTGATCCATTGGTGAAGAGCTGAATGCTATCTTCTTCTCGAGCCCCTCCCATCGAAGAAAATAAGTAAAGTACGGCCAGGGTAAGTCCTAAATTAATCATCCCTTTTATTTGCATTGTTGCCCTCCCGGTTGTTTCTAACTATGTATGAAGTATTTAATATATATAAAATCTATCTCTAATCAAGATTTAAGTCGTTTGGCAGAACCATTAATGCTATAAAACTTTAGTTGCCATCAAAGCTCAAAGCCTTCCTGGAGATTATGTATATGATTGTGTCCATAGCTAGCGGCAAAGGAGGAACGGGCAAGACCCTTGTGGCCACCAGCCTGGCCTCGTCCCTGTCAAACGGCAAGGCGGTGCTCGCGGACTGTGACGTGGAAGAGCCCAACGCATACCTCTTCTTCCCTGAACGGGCGCTGGTCGAAGAAACAGGATTCTCAGTTCCCGTTCCCCTGGTGGACGAAGAGAAGTGCAACCATTGCGGCGAATGTGCCAAATTTTGTGCCTACCATGCTCTGGCAGTTTTCCCTTCTCAGGTGCTGGTTTTCCCGGAGCTTTGTGCCGGCTGCGGTGGGTGTGTCCTGGTCTGTCCCGAAAAGGCCATAGCTGAAGGGCTCCGGCCTATAGGAACGATCTATCAGGCCAAAAACGGCTCGATGGATCTGATCTGGGGGGAGCTAAACCTTGGCGAGGCCAGGGTCACGCCTCTCATCCGGGGAGTGTTGGAAAGGGCCCGCGGCGAGCGGGTGATCGTCGATTGTCCTCCCGGCACCTCCTGCCCAATGGTTGAGGCAGTGCGAGGGTCCGACTTCTGTCTGCTGGTCACCGAGCCCACTCCCTTCGGACTTTACGATCTGGATATTGCCCTCCGGGTGCTGAAGATCCTGAACATCCCTCACGGAGTGTTGATCAATAAAAGCGGAATTGGCGACCGGTCCATGTATAAATATCTGCAGGAGAGGAAGGTCCCGCTGCTGATGGAGATTCCAATGAGCAGAAGGATTGCCGAGCTGTATTCGCATGGGACGATCTTCGTTTACGAGATGCCGGAGTGGAAGGAGAAGTTCCAACAGCTGTGGGACAAGATTGAGGAGATGGTGTCATGAAGCAGATAGCGGTGGTCAGCGGCAAGGGCGGCACCGGAAAGACCTCCATCATGGCGTCTTTAGCTGCTTTGGCCCGGGGGCGGGCAGTTCTAGCAGATTGCGATGTCGATGCCCCAGATCTGCATCTGATCTTGAAGCCCGAGATCCGGGAGCGGCGGGAGTTTTACGGCCTCAAGAAGGCTTCCATCGACCAGTCCAAATGCATATCTTGCGGGCAGTGTGAGGAGAACTGCCGCTTCGGCGCGGTGACGGATCAGCAGATCGATCCGATGCGCTGCGAAGGCTGCGGGGTCTGCTATCTGGTCTGCCCGGCCGAAGCCGTCACCATGAAAGATCAGCTTTCCGGCTATGCCTTCATCTCCGATACCAGATTTGGGCCCATGGTCCACGCCGAGCTGTTTCCCGGAGAGGAGGCCTCAGGAAAGCTGGTGACCATGGTACGCGAGATGGCCCGCGAGGTAGCGGGGTTAAGAGGGCTGGATCTGGTGATAATCGACGGCTCTCCAGGCATCGGGTGCCCGGTAATTGCCTCTCTCACCGGCTCTGACCTGGCCCTGGTTGTGACCGAGCCCACCGTCTCCGGCGTGCATGATCTGGAGCGGATACTGGGGGTTGTCGAACACTTCGGAATCAGGCCTCTGGTCTGCATAAACAAGTTCGACCTGAACCTCGATGCTGCGTCACAGATCGAGAAACACTGCAAGGACCTCGGGGCCGAGGTCGTGGGGCGGGTTCCCTACCATTCGAGCGTGGTTGAGGCCATGGTCCGGGCTCAGGCCGTGGTGGAGGGCGAGGGACCGGCTGCTGATGCCATTCGCGAGCTTTGGGCGCGGCTGTCAAAGGAGCTCTGATCCTTAAAATAGAGGTTTCCATGCGCTTCATATGACGGTTCGGTTTTTATGCTTTGAATGAAGATAATGTCGCCGGGGTTTGGAAAAAGATGATAGCTAAGTTGCTCTTGATATGGGGCGTTGCAGCCCTCTCGCTGACCATGCTCGCGCAGTCGCAGTACGATCCGCTGGCAGATGAATATGTAATTCCCAGCGATTCCCGGAGAGTCACCAGCCTGGATGATGGCAAGGTGTATCTGGACCCAGCGACCGATCCTCTGAGCATCGCACCCTTGACCCGACCACTGGACACGGAACACACCTGGGAGTATTTGGAAAAGGTTCGAAGCTGGAACTACAACAGCCCCGGCGCTGCGGCTGCAGGCCAAGGTCTGGCCGGAACCTGGCGCTTTGAGCTTACGGACAGCACTCTCCGGCATCTGAACCTTCAGCTACTGCAGAATCAGGATGTGGTCTACGGCAGAGGCACGGCTACGGTGGGCGGCGTGACTCAGTCGGCGACTGCCAGCGGAACGGTCTACAACGGCGTTCTCTACCTGGATGTGGTCTCCCCGGAGAATCTGATGCTTTACAAGTGCTCTTTTGCCCTGACTGAGGATTATCTGTCCGGCAATTATTTCGCCTTCGATGAGATGGGGAGAAGCTGGAACGGGACGGCAACTGGCAGGCGCAACTAGTGCTTGTCTCTTCTCCTGATCATTTTTCGACCAATTTTTCGAGCCGCGGCTTTCTCAGGTAGAACTTATTTCCCTCGTATTCGGTCTCTTTGAGCTGGCCTTCATCGATCAGCTTTTCTATCAGCTGCCAGCCGGAGCCGGCCGTCTCCAGCAGCTTATTCAGGGCGTCCTCTCTGATGGGATGAACAGCAGAAATGCTCAGGATATCACTGGCCAGGTCGCCGGTGATGCTGAAGGTGTCTCCTTCATAGCCGGTCAGAAGCTCCACCTGCTTAAGATTCTTCTCGAAGATGCAATAGGCACGGGCGATCTTGTCTTCATCCGGAGGCAGTGCCCAGCTCTGAGCCGGAGGCCTGGTGGGGACGGATATGTACGCCATTTCAGGCTTCAGCCCGGCCAGGAAATCGGCTATGTTCTGCAAAGAGCTGTCGCCGTCGTTTACATCCCTTATCAGCATGGTCTCGGTGACCAGCTTGCCTTCGAAGTTCCGGCCGAACTCCAGCATGCCCTCTAGAATCTCTTCCAGGACCAGGGATCGGTTAGGACGGTTGATCTTACGCCATTTCTCTTCATCGACGCTATCGACCTTCAGGGAGACCCAGTCTGCTTTGGAAAGCTCCCTTCTGACCTGCTCGTCGGTGATGAGCGTGGCATTGCTGATGACTGCGATCCTGATTCCCAGGGGCTTTAGCAAATCTATCTCTTCTCCGAGATTTACGTCCAGCGTGGGCTCACCATCGGGAACGAAGGTCAGATAGTCGATGGCCTGGGAAAGCTCCCTGGACCTATCGACCTTCTCTTTGACAGCCTCGAAGATCACCTGCGGATTGTAGAAGGGCCTTCGCCTGACATCCAGGTTTGAGGTTCTACCCACCTGGCAGTAGGCGCAGGAATAGGTGCAGTGCTTGGGAGGAATGTTGTTGATGCCCAGGCTTCTTCCCAGACGCCTGGAGGGAACGGGTCCGAAAGCTATCATTTTACACCTCTTGGCTCACAGTGGCGTGATTGGATCACAGCTCTATTTGCTCTCCGCAGCACAGCGGCTGGCAGCGCTCCCCGAATGAATCCTGCAGGTGGCTGACGGCTTCTTGCCCGGTGCAGTGTCCGGGCCGCAGGATTTCGGGATCAAGCTCCAGGAGGGCTTTGGTGGTGGCCTCTATCCTCTCGGGACGGGCTCCATAAAGATGAAAGCCGCCAATGACGGCGTAGACCTTGTTGACTCCCGTCAGCTTCTGGGCCTGCCTGATGGTATTCACAATCCCGGCGTGAGCGCACCCCGTGATCACTGCCAGTCCCTTTCCCTTAATGTGGGCCACCAGAGACTGGTCGTCGGGAATGGTGTCGGGAAGATAGCACCCATCCTGAACCGTCCAGAAGCCCTCGACTCTTTCAAAGGGTTCAACTCTCTTCACCTCTCCTGTGGTGATCAGGCCGTCTGCCAGAGCTACCGGGTTGCTTGACAGGAGCAGAACCGCCCCTGCCTCCTCGGCCTGAGCCCGCAACCAGGGCGGTCCTATGTATTTCAGGAACGGCTTTGCCTTGAGCTTGGGAGAGAATGCATTTGGATGGATCAGCACCGGAATCTCGTGCTGGATGCGATCGAGAACTCCCATCAGGCCGCCGGTGTGGTCGTAGTGGCCGTGGCTGAGGACGACTGCATCCAGATCCGAGGGATTGATCTTCAGGAGGTCGAGGTTGTGCAGGGTCACTTCTGTAGAGGTGCCCGTGTCCATCAGGATATTCATGCGCTCTCCTCCCAGATCAGCCTCCAGAAAGAGCGAGAGCCCATGCTGTGCCCAGAGCCGGGGATCGGCAAAGGATGATGTGTTCTCAACCACAACTCTGAGCTTTAATCCGGCAATCATGGATTCTCTAAATGTCGGCGGAAAGCTTAAATGTGACGCGCGCTGCCGGGACGAATCTTCTAGAAAAGTTGATCTCCTTCAGGAAGACAAAATCCATCTCGCCCGATGGCCTATGATGCGGAGATGGTGGCGTTTTCGGGGACGTAGACCACCTGTCCGCTCTCCAGCCTGTAGGCGATTCCCATGCGGCTTCCCTGGCCGCCGGCGATCTTGTCGGTCATATTCAGAACCTGGATCTGATCCATGTCTTTTATTATGATCTGCATATTGGGGTCGCCCGGATTCTTGACGATGGTGACATTGGCCTCGGGCTGCAGAAGCTCGGGGACGTTGTAGGAGACGACCAGTGCCAGGAGCAGGGCCACGGCAAAGACCATGGCGGTGTCGAAGAGGTTGGCAACCCCGCTCATGGGGTCTTCGTCTTCAGAGTCGTTCAGAACTCCCAGCCTATTTCGTCTCATCGATCCGGCTCCGCATGATATCAACTGCATACTCCAGATCGCTTAAGTCCTGTCTGTACCACCGGGACTTGACGACCAGTGCCGAATAGCAGATTCCGCCCACCACCAGGCCTATGACCGTTGTGGCAAAGGCTATCACCAGGTTGTCAGCCATGGACTTGATGTCGCCCTGGGAAAGCCCGATCAGGGCCGGGCCCATGGGGATCAGGGTGCCCATCAGCCCCAGGATGGGGCCCACTTTAGCGCCGATCCTGGCCGGTTCCAGTGCCTTGGCCATGCGAAGCTCAGCATCTTGAAGGTTCTTCTCCAGCCGGGTCTCTACCGGCCTCTTCTCCAGAGACCTTCCCATCTCTTTCAGGGCTGTTGATACCTGGTACGGAGATTTGTAGCTCTCCAGAGCCAGGCCCGCATCTTTTGCCCGGCCTTCGCGGGCCATCTCCGCGGCCTTCGAGCTTACGTCCTCCAGCTCGCCGAGCATCCTCCGCCGGGAGGTGTACTCGTTTATCATCGAGCCGAAGAGGGCCAGCGACCAGGCGAAGAGCAGCAGCAGACCGGCGATTACCGGGTAGAGAAATGCGGTGGAGAATATGTAGAGCAGGCCGACGCTGGCCTCATAAAGGCTCAGAGATAGGCCCCCTTCTTTCTGCCCAAAAATCCGATGGCCACTATTGATGTTATAAACAGATAGGAGTAGGCCATGTCCAGCACCGGCAGGTCCATGGGGGCCAGAGAGATCTTCTGGTAGTTCAGGTAGGCAGGGATCAGGAGCATCGACATGAGGTAGAACAGGCCGAGGAAGATCATGGCGTGGCCCAGGGTTGAAGGTGCGCTCTTAATTTTTCCCAGTATTCCGGAAAAGGTGACGATGCTGGCGAAGAATATGATGCCCACCAGAGCGCCGATCTTCCAGGGGTCTATGCTCACCAGGCCTGCCAGAAAGCTGCAGGAGATGAAGCTGGCGGCCAGGCAGGCCGGACAGGGCATGGACAGGGCCCAGAAGGTCCGGCGGGATATGTCATGATGGTGGCTGTTCCAGTTTCTGGCGGTCATGATTCCCAGGGCGATCAGCAGCAGTGCGACCAGGAAATGAACCGTCATTCCTGTGCTAAGCACTGCCGATAGAGCATTTTCGGGCAGCAGCTCGACAGCCATGCCCATTAACAGCGATACCCCCAGGTATCCTGTTGCGATGAAAAGCACTTCCCGGCGTTTCAGGCTGGCCAGGCCGCAGCCAAGGCTGACTTTAAGGGCGAAGATCAGGATTCCAATTATTACTCCGGAGATGGTAAGCCACGTCAGATCCAAGCGAGACACCTGCTAAAATTGGCTGATTCGAAGGCAACCTTTTTGGATTTAACTTTTGCGCAAGAGAAGATGTTCCTGAGCACCTTCAGTTGATCGTCCTCAATACTGGCAAACAACATGAGAGCACAGGAACACGAGAGTACAGGAACAGGAAAATATAGGCTGCTCATCAGTTGTTTTCCAAAGACGGAGGCCATCGCTGGAGTAACGAACCTTGAACGTTGGGGGGGAAAACAGCTGGCACCAATTACGAAAAACATGAAAAAAGGAAATCATGGCCTTCGCCCGCCTTTTCCGAAGGCCGCGAATTTCATGATCTCACGATGACTGCTCTTACGGCCCGATGGCGTAAACCTTGCCGCCTCCTATGGAAAAGACTGTGCCGTCCGCAATTGCCGGAGCTGAGCCGCCTGCAGGGTAGCTCCAGACCAGATCGCCGGAGCTGGCGTTTAGGGCATATAAAGCGGTAAAATTCATGTTCTCGGTCTTTCCGACAAACAGCAAACCATCGGCATAGGCGGGCGAGCACCTCCACTCACCGATTCCTTCTTCAGTAGAGGTATTCCATACTGTTTCGCCGTCAGTGGCATTGAAGCAATAGGTGGCTTTATCGCTGAAGCCGTCGGTTCCGCCGCAGACATAGACCAGGCCCCCGGCCACAGCTGGCGTGCAATCGGTCCTGGCGATGGGCTGCTGCCAGAGCAGGCTTCCGTCTTGAAGAGAGACGGCCATTACGTCTCCATCTCCCTCGAAGTTGTAGGTGGTGACGAACGCTCGACCTTCGCAGAGGGCAGCAGAGCCGCAGGGCGAGTTCCTGGTGGAGATGTTCCAGATCTCGGAGCCGTCAGCTAAACGGACGCAGTATATCTTTCCTCCCATGCCCCACTCCCAGCTGGAGAAGACCACTTTATCGCCTTCGACTGCCGGAGTGGATTGAGCGTCGCCCTCTACGGTGAAGTTCCACAGCTCGTCTCCAGTCTCTTCGTTAAGGCAGTAGTAGTGATGGCCGTCCCAGTCGCTCACCAGAACTCTGCCCTCTGCTGCCGCCGGCCCGCCGTTGACCGCGCCTCTTCCGGTAGGCGGAGCAAAGCTCCACAGCACACTGCCGTCTGTTGCGTTCAGGCAGACGGTCCTGCACCCGGAGACAAATACCCGACCCTCGCTGTAGGCCGGGGAAAATCCCCACACCTGGCAGATACCCGGTGTGGCCTCAAAGGAAGCGTTCCACAGCACCTTTCCTGAGGACTGGTCAAGACATACCAGCCGGTCCACGCAGTTGACGAACACCCGTCCGTCTGCGACCGAGACTGACGATCCCTCCTGAGCACCTAGGTCTTCGCTTATCCAGGCGGTCTGGTTGGCGTGAGGTGCTGAGGATATTGATGCACCTCCATGCGAGGCGTCCAGATGAAACTCCGGCCAGTCCTGGGTTTGGTCGCAAGCAGCAGGATGGATGATCAGCCCTAAAAACAGCAGGCTGATAGCTATCTTAACGATTGAGTTGGTGGTCTTGTTATCCATCTATCCTTCCTCCAGAAATGAAAAGATCATCGCTAAAGGCGTATACCCGCCCACTGCCGGCGGTGAAAAGCATGCCACCGGCTACAGCGGGCGACGAGCCCCCTCCCGGATAGCTCCACACAATGTCCCCCGTGGTGGCGTTTAAAGCCAAGGTCCCGGCGTATTCGGTGAATTGGGCTCTTCCCGCAAACAGCAGGCCGTCAGCGTAGGCTGGGGAGCACCTCCAGTCCCCTATCTTCTCCTCGGGCGGTGTATTCCATATTAGTTCGCCGCTGCTGGCGTTGAAGCAGTAGGTGACGAGATCGGAGAACCCCTCGCAGCCGCTGCAGAGGTAGACCCGGCCATCGGCCACAGCAGGCGTGGAGTCGGTCGCGCTTACCGCTGCCTTCCAGAGAACCGAGCCGCGGTCCAGGGAGAGAGCCAAAATGTCTCCCTCGCCCTCGAAGTTGTAGGTGGCCATGTAGACGACCCCTCCGTAGATGGCCGCCGAGCCGCAGGGTGAGTTGTCGGTGGTGAGGTTCCAGATTTCGCTGCCGTTATCGAGATCAAGGCAGTAGATCCGTCCGCCCATCCCCCAATCCCAGCTGCCGAAGACCGCCTTTCCCTGGTCGATGGCCGGGGTGGACTGGGCATTTCCTTTTACGGTGAAGCTCCACAGCTCGTCTCCAGTTTCTTCGTCAAGACAGTAGTAGTGATGGCCGTCCCAGTCGCTCGCGACTACTTTTCCGCCGGCTGCTGCCGGGCTTCCATCTACGGCGAATTTTCCCGTGGGCTGAGAAAAGCTCCAAATCTCGCGGCCGTCGGAGGCGTTCAGGCAGTAGGTCCGATCTGAGGTGAAGAAGACCTGTCCCTCACTGTAGACCGGAGTGAAACCGAAGGCATAGTCCCCGGAGGAATTGAACGGAAAGGTCCAGAGCACTTTTCCCGAGTTCTGGTCGAGGCAGGTTATGTTGGAGATGCAATTCACAAACAATTTGCCCCCGGCTACAGATACTGATGCTCCTGCCTGAGCGCCGATCACGTCGCTGATCCAGGCAGTTCGGTTTGACTTGGGAGCGCTGGAAGTGCTGTATCCCAGATGCTGAGGATTGGAGTGAAACTGCGGCCATCCCTCCTCATCGCCTTCTTCATCGCCCAGGCAGTACAGCTTTCCGAAATGCTGATCGCCCTCGGTGCCGAAATAGACCCGTCCCTCCGAGAGGGCTATACCTCCAAGAAGATAGCCGGGATCGGGTGGATTCAGCTTCCACAGCAGCGTCCCGTTCCTCCCGCTGTCCTCGATACAGTAGATGTAGCCGTCAACCTGGGCGGTGGTGAATAAAATGCGGGGACTATCGTGGGCTGAAGATATGGACGGAGACGATTTCACGCCCGCTTCCACCGGATAGGTCCAGATCGTGTCTCCGGAAGAGTCATTCAGGCAGACCAGAGCGCCTGGATGGCCGTGTTCGCCCACGCCCAGATAGACCCGCCCATTGTAGACCGATGGTGTGGAGGTGGAAAAGCCAATAGAAGAAGACCATCCCCGGTCCTCGAACCTCCCGCTATCCGGGTCCAGGCCGATCTTCCAGGCGAAACCTCCCTCCGCCGAGACCTCCGATGCGGTATAAATGTAGCCGTCCTTGAAGGCTGCCGATGCCCGAATCCTTCCTGGCTCTCGAGAAAAACTCAACCGTGAGCTGTCGTTTAGGTGAAGCTCGTCGGCCACCTCGCCGCTCAAGCGGTTCACGCTGAGAATCCTGCCGTCGTTCTGGCCGAACACCAGGTAGTCGCCGGCCTGAGCTGCCCCGCACCACTGGTATCCTTTCGTGCTTCGAGTGACGTTCCAGCACTCAGTGCCGTTCTGGTCGAGGCAGAAGAACCTCTTTTGGCTCAATCCATAGGCACTTCCTTCACCCAGGTATATCCGGCCGTCTATGTAGTTCAGTGGCCCTTCAAACCTCTTGTCAGTCAGATCCTGCTTCCACAGCAGCCGTCCGGTCAGGGCGTCGAAGGCTGCCAGCAGGCCGGAGTCGGTGGCCGCAAAAATCCGATCTCCGCCGCTGGCCAGAGGCGACATCTGAAAGACCCAACCCTCCAGCTGGGACCGCCACTTCAGACGGCCTGTTTCCTTGTCAAAGGCCCAGACCGAGCCGTTTCCGGCCAGCGCATAGACCAGGTTGGAGGAGATGGTGGGAGCGGTCTCCATCCTCTGTATGTTCGCAGACCAGATGAGGACGGGATCATCGGGGACAGGATCCTGGGTTATGCCGGAGTTCGAAGCGTCTTTTTTGAATAGCGGCCAGTCTTCGGCGCTGGCAGAAGAAATAACAAAAACCGATGCCAATAATAGGATAAAGATAGGTCTCTCAATCATGAATTCTCACCTTAGGACGAAATACCAGATTGGCTGAACAGAACCCCGCCCGCAGATGGTCTTGTCTTTTCCCAGAAGAGGCTTTTTTCCGCCCATTGATCGTTTGTACCGGATTAGATCGATATTTTTCAAAAATATTTTTTTGGCTTCGGTCATAAGGTGCCTCATGATGCAGATTCATTCATTAAATCCATTGCTTTTTCTTTAGTACCAATTAAGTTTACTTAAATATTGCGCTGTACTTGACGGCTGCGATATTACTCACCGTCCTAAAGCTGAGCTTTGATCTGCCCGAGGATCAATTTTGCAGCTTGATGCCAGTGCTCAGGCAGGCATTCTAAACCACAAAATTTAAGTAAAATCAATTTAGCTGATCAAGCAAATTTGTCTAAGACAAAATTAGTTGGAGGGATAGAGGATGAGACATCCAATTTTAGCGCTATTTTGTATCTTCATAGTCACAGCCGCGACCGCATCCGCAGCGGTCACGGTTCAGATAACAGTCTTCTGCAATGGAGGCTTATCCTATGATAACGCGGTAACTGTGACCAAGTTAAATCCCACCGCCCTTGATGCCATCAAGGCCAGCGGTGTTGGCTATACGGGATATGAATCTTCGTGGGGATATTATTTGACCAGTATTGCCGGTTGTGGCGGAGACTGGGGGCCGGCATTTTACGTAAACGGGGGCGAATCATCTGAAGGTGTCAGCGATTATGATTTGTATGACGGCGATCAGCTGCAGTTTATCGGACCCAATGGTGCCGGAAAAATAGCCGGGATCCTGTATTTGACTCACGTTCCTGATGAGGTGGCCAAAGGCGAGAGCTTCAGGGTCCGGGCTATGGAAAGATCAGTATGGTCTTATGGCGGCTACGATCGCCCCTCTTCCGGAGCTACAGTAATCGTCGGACACAAGTCTTATACCACCGGCAGCGATGGATTCACCTCCGATATCACTCTCGAAACGGACGCCTATTACTGCGTAGCCGCGGAGAAGTCCGGATACGTCGCCTCCTACTACTTCGACGGCCTGCCCTATATTCAGGTTGGGGTTGGCGGGGATTATATCTGTTCTGTTACCGGAGAGGGTGGTGGAAGGCCGTATATCAACTTCGATGAAGATTCATCGGTTGTCGGTCAGGGATTTTCCGTCTGCCGGTGCATCTATGAAAATCCGGCCGGAGAATTCCCGGACCGTTCCACAAAAGTCTATCAAAAGGGATCCGGAAACTACAGTACCGATAAAATAGTCAGGCAGAGGCCCAGCAAAATAGATGTCAGCGAATCAACGGAGATGAAATACAATCCCACCACGTTCCAGGCCAATGCCAGGGCTCTTAACTACGCCTCCAAGTACGAAGACAGCCTGGTCCTGAAGAATTATCAGACCGCCTCGCAATTCAGGGAAGCTTATCGCCAGCTGGATTACATCAAGAGAGAGACCTCCTACAACAATAGCGATAAAATTAACTTCTCTCTGGAATCGGATTTTAAAGGAATTGCAGAGCTTCACGAGCGAACTCTGAACCAGGAGGACGTTTGGTCCGGAAACCGGAAGGCTGAGCCGATTGAGGAGTCTTATGAGACCTATATCGGAAGCTTCCGGATCGTTCGCAGAGGCGTAATCCCAATTCTGAACACGACCAGCGAAGAGGAAGATTGCGAGGAGAAGTGCAACCGGAAGTGCCTGGAGACCTGTCAGGATTGCTACGAATATTGCAGTGATATTTGCGAAGAGGCCTGCAAGAATGAGACCGCTGATGAATACGAGTACCTCCCTTGCTGCACTGGCGGATGGTCCAGCATGGTGGACGGGGACAAAGTCGGATACTCTGGAAAAGGCGTCTTCGATTGCTCATGCAATAAGAACGCCTTGCAGCCGGTGGGTCTTGGCCAGAAGGCCTAGACCTGAGATTTTTTTTATTTTAATTTTATGAAAGATTGGATTACAGGTGATCGTGTGAAATGCATATGCGTGTCAAAGGCCCTGGTCACAGCATCCTTCATCTTTGCCATTGCTGTGGCAACGACGGCTGGCCTTGCTTCAGAGCAGGTTGTGCCGGTTCTCGACAGCCCGGATGGTGGATTTCTATCCAAGACCGATGCTCCAATTGAATCAGCCATCAATTATCTGATCTCCTGCCAGAACGGGGACGGTGGTTTTGGACCTCTACCAGAGTCGGAAAGCGATCTGAAAACAACAGCCGTGGCAACTATATCCCTGGCCTCAATCGGAGAAGACCCGGCTGATTACGCCGCCGGCGGAAAGAGTCCGCTGGATTACCTTCTGGAGAACCAGGAAGATCTCTACAATCTGTCCAATGCCGAGGCCCAGGTTGGTCGGTATGTGGTAGCCATAACAGCGGCAGGCTTAGATCCGCAGGACGTGAACGGCAGGAACTACGTGGAACTCCTCAAGGGCTATTGCGCTCCCGGCGGCGAGATAGGAACGGAGAACTATCTTTGGGATGATGCTTGGGTTATAATGGGCCTTTCCGCCTGCAATCAGTCCGGGTCGGATGAGGTGAAAAAAGCAATGGACCGCCTTTTGAGCCTGCAGACCAAAAAGGGCGCATGGTCCTGGAGCGAAGGCTCAAGCGGCGAGGACACGGACACGACGAGCATCGTTTTGTGTGCCCTTTTATGTGCTGGAGAGAACAGCAGCTCTGATGCGGTGAGCAAGGCCCTGCAGTATCTGCATAGCGAACAAAATCCGGACGGCGGATTCTCCACCCTTGGCTCCAATGCAGCCACAGATGCCTGGGCGGTCATAGCCATAAATGCTGCAGGCCAGAATCCAAGAGAATGGAGGATGGGCACGGCCGATCCGGTCAGCCATCTATTGAGCCTGCAAAAGGATGACGGATCGATCTGGTGGAAGAGCGATAGCGCAGGCATGTCGTTCGAATGGACGGCTAGCGGCATAATAGCTTTGACTGGAGGACGGCTTCCTCCCGTCATTGGCTGCTGAAAATGAGAAACTGTTTGTCTTTTTTTGAGTCTATTGTTGGGGCATTTGCATTGTGTATAATATTTTTAAAAGTTATAATATACAAATTTAACATTAAGAAAAATCAAATTCAATCCTGGTTGTATTAGGAAATTATTTATTGAAGTAATCCCTATTTATTAAAGATCAAATATGTATCTCAAGACTGGAAGTTTGGCCTTTGCCTGCATGGTCCTGCTGATTTTTGCAGCGGGAGCTGAGGATATCTCCCCTTCTTTGCAGCTGGACTACAATGGCGACGGAATCGTGGATAAAAATATTACAGATCAAATGCTGCCTGAAGGTTCAAGTGCTTTGGATCTCTTGCAGGCGTCAACTGAGCTGACCACGGAACAGATGGAATGGGGAACCTTTGTGGTGGGGATTGATGGGACAATGGCCAACTGGACCGCGGACCAGAGCTGGTGGTCGTTTGAGGTCGATGGAACGCAGGCCGGTGTCAGTGTTGACAAGTATGTTCTGGAGGACGGTGATGTCGTTGCCATGTCGTTCATGGGCGGAACGCCGGATGCTGTATCGGTGTTCCTGGCGCTGGATTACGATGGGGACGGCGAAGCCGACAAGGCCCCCCACTTGGAGATGGCCAAAGGCTCAACTGCTCTTGATCTCCTGAACCAGGCCGCCAACGCAACCACCGAGCAGGTGGAATGGGGAACCTTGGTGGTGGGAATAGATGGAACGGTGGCCGACTGGGAGGCTGACCAGACCTGGTGGCTGTTCGAGGTCAATGGACAGCAGTCTGCCGTAGCGGTAGACAAATATGTGCTCAACAATGGCGATATTGTGGGCATGTCCTTGGTCGGAGCTGAGCCGGAGATGATCACCGTGGTCCTGGAGCTGGACTACGAAGGAGATGGGGTGATCGACAAGGCCCTTCATTACGAAATCGCTGAGGGATCAACCGCCCTTGACCTGCTCCGGGAGGCATCTTCTCAAGTGACCACTGAAAATGCCGATTGGGGTACTGTTGTGGTGGGCATTGACGGAGTGATGACTGACTGGGATGCTGACCAGAGCTGGTGGCTGTTCGAGGTTGACGGAACACAGTCTGACGTCAGTGTGGATAAGTACGTGCTCCAGAAGGGCCAGATTGTAACCATGTCTCTGGCCGGGCCTGAGGAAGGCAGACAGCACGAAGCTGCAACCTCTGGCTGAAAAACGCGAATCCACGGATGATAACAAGGACACGAGGGTGCCTTCCGGCACCTTTATCGTTTTTTATTCGATCTTGTTGATCGGTAATTGCTTTTCAGAATAGATGTATTGGCTAAAATAAATATCTTGATTAAATAAGTGTCCTGGCCAAATGTATCTAAAAATGGCACTATCTAATCAATAAGTGATGTTGGCAGGGGGCATGATATCACATAATTAATATCATATGAGATACATGTCCCCTGTGCGACCCAACAATGACTGAGATACAGTTAAGCCTGATAAATTTTCGCATCGTGAAATCCTCTCAACGATCTTGAATAGTTTTTCGAACGACTTTGAGTTTACTGCGGATGGTGTTTTTCGCAGAATTATTCCGCCGTTATGCCCTAATTGCGGCAGTCCAATGAGCCACAATGGATTCAACACCTACCGCAAAAGCGATCTTGGCGGAGTAAATATCGGTCGTTATTTATGCGGCGCTTGCAAGAAATCCACCGAAGAGGATCGCACTTTCTGGGATAACCTGAAAACCGGATTCTTCGATATCCTGACCGAGATCTGCCTGCGCTTAAGGCTCAATCACGTCTCCTTCGAAGCAATAGAAGAGATAATGAGCTTTCTTTATCCTCGCGATAAGGATACCATTCGCAACATGATCCAATTTGCGATCGAGAATCTGAAAGTTCCTGCTGTCCAGAATACTCAGTTTGTGCACTACGACGAGCAACATCCGAAAGCAGGCCGGAACCAGAAGTACCGCTTAACGCTTATGGAGTCGCCATCAAGACAGGTTATCGCGGATGAGCTGTTCGACTCGAAAGACGCCTATACTATCGAGGATTTTCTCAGGAGAAACCTCGATGCACATAAACCAGTATTTATAGTAACTGACCTGTACCGGGGATATAGCGGAATTTTCAAGAAGGTATTCGGCAATAAAGTGACCCACCAATTATGTTTGCTTCACCTTAACAAGCTGATAGTCAACGATTTTCCAAGGAGGACGAGTATCGAACAGGAACTAATTAAATATAGTTTACTCAATATATTTTATAATCACGAGCCTGAGATCGAGTTTCTATCCTGCCTGATCGATGAAGAGAAGGCCTTGTTACAGAAGAGTCGTAAGGAGTACAAAGTTTGGATTAAGGAGGCAAAGCGCCCATTCTACGAATTCGTTCATAACCTGGAACTCAAACGCAGAAGAGAAAACCAGAACCTAGAACTGAGATCTTACTATGAAGCGTTGAACAATTTTAGGGATTTATTCAGCAAAATCGACTCCTTTGAAGTGGCGGTACGAAAAAGGCTCATGAAGATCGAAGAGCTCTGGTCGAAACTTACCGCT
The DNA here is from genome assembly GCA_013178225.1 of Methanotrichaceae archaeon. Classification (GTDB taxonomy): domain Archaea; phylum Halobacteriota; class Methanosarcinia; order Methanotrichales; family Methanotrichaceae; genus JABLXE01. Next base: position 154,070 of record JABLXE010000005.1, on the reverse strand, counting down.
TTTTATTTGGTTGACAATGCACCTGCAACCAACAATGTTCTTGAAAACTATTATTCAACCAGCCTCAAAACTCACCGAAAGAAGCAGTTAGAGGTGTCTGGCATCGAAGATCAGATGAAGCTCTCGGCATTGAAGAGATCTGGAATTATCGCAAGACCTGGAAGGACATTGCTTGAGGCTTTCTTCATGTTCATTCCTTTTCTGGATACAGGCTAAGGTCATCCAAGATTATATCAGCAGTAATAAAAATAAAGAGCCAAAGCCATCTGATTTTTGCAGAATATTTCTAGTAATTTAAAATTTAATACAATAAAACCCTCTTAAACTAAATTATCTATCCACAGACCAAAACCAATAGCATCACTTCTGTATTAAAATTGGTGAGGGAAGGGCTTATGAGCAACCGAAAATCCTCATTTCACTAGATTTCTAGATTGTGCCCTCTTTAGGCATCCTTTGCCGCAGGTATCTGCCGGATCGTTGCGTTGCAAGAGTATTCATCCTCCTGCCATTGGTTTTTCGGCGCAAAACCCGGTCTCTCTTGCGAGGCATCTTGATCTGGCGCATGTCGATGGGACTTCCAATCTCAAACACCATCTCCTGGGGCTGTGAGGCCTGAGTCTGGCCTGAGTCCTGCTGATTCTCCGGATCTTGTGGCTGCTGCTCTTGTCTTTCCTGCTGAGGAGGCTTGCGGCTCTGATGCTGCGGCTCTTGCTTCTGTTTTTCCATGGACTTTTCCAGTCTGTCCCGGTTGAGGGTGGGCGGTTCAAAGGGCCTGCTCCTCATCCTGTGAGCCAGCGCCAGCTCCATAGCTTTCTTCAGGTCTTCCCGGTTAACCTCGTGCCTGCCATCGAGGGCGGCAATGGTCTTGGCCGTTCTGGAGATCACGATCTCCGCTCGGTGAGTCTTGACCCCCAGATCGATGCAGGTCAAGGCTACGGATCTGAGGAGATCATCGCTAATTGTCACCCGTGGAAGGATCTTCTTGGCATCGGAGATCTTCTCCTTCAACTCCTCCTGTTGGGGCTGCTGCTTCCGGGAGAAACCCTCGGGGTCGGCGTCGAATCTCTCAGCCATCTTGACTATCAGAACCCTCTGATCCACGTCCTCGATTCCGGCGACGTTCACCTGCAGCCCGAATCTATCCAGCAGCTGAGGCCTCAGCTCTCCCTCCTCGGGGTTCATGGTGCCTACCAGGATGAACTTGGACGGATGGGCGACGGAGACGCCTTCTCGCTCCACGATGTTTACTCCCATGGCAGCCGAATCCAGGAGTACGTCTGCCACATGGTCGTCCAGGAGGTTGACCTCGTCGATGTAGAGTATTCCCCGGTTGGCAGCGGCCAAAATGCCGGGCTCCAGGGCCTTGATGCCTTCCTTAATAGCCCTCTCGACGTTCAGCGATCCGACCACCCGGTCCTCGGTTGCCCCCAGGGGCAGATCGATCACCGGCATCCTGCGCAAGACCTCTCTTATCTGGCTTTTCTGGCTCCTTTCAAAGCATAAATCGCACATCTCCTCGGGATCTCCGGGATTGCAGTTGAACGGGCAGTCCTCCACCACCGGAATATTCTCCAAAAGGTCGGCTAGGGCGCGTACTGCTGTCGATTTGGCTGTGCCTTTATCTCCCCTTATCAGCACGCCGCCTATGCGCGGGTTGATTGCGTTCAGGATCAGTGCGAACTTCATGTCGTCCTGGCCCACGATGGACGTGAATGGTATGGTCCTTCTCTTGATGTGGTGCATTTTTTGTTCACCTAGGCCACGCCTTCATTGAGAGATCTCAGAGGGATGATGTACGGCCGGTCGAGGTTCTCCATCACCACGGCCTCGACTCCGTACACTTCTCGAATGTTCCTGGCGTTTAAGAGATCTGCTGGCTTGCCGGCGGCGTAGATCTTTCCATCCTTGAGAATGGCCAGCTTGTCCACGAACATGGACGCCAGATTCAGGTCGTGTAGCGCCATGACTGCCGAGATATCTTTCTCTTTGACCAGAGATGCAACCATCTCCATCACCTCAAGCTGGTGTTTCATGTCCAGGCTTGAGGTGGGCTCGTCAAGCAGCAGGACCTCAGGTTCCTGGGCCAGAGCTCTGGCCACCAGGACCTTCTGCTTCTGGCCGCCCGATAACTGAGAAAAGTCCCTCATGGCCAGGTCTTCCAGGTGCAGGAGCCCCAGAACATCTGCTACCTTATCCAGGTCGGCATCCGAGACGCGCCAGCTTATGTGCGGCCTCCTGCCCATGAGCACGGCATCAAAGACGGTTGTGGCCAGCGGTGTCGCGCTTGATTGAGGGACGTAGCCCAAACGCTTTGCAAGCTCAGTTCTGCTCACAGTATCGATGTCTCTGCCATCCAGAAGTATGCTGCCTTTGGGTTTGAGAATTTTATCTATGCACTTGATGAGCGTAGTCTTGCCCGAGCCGTTTGGGCCGACCAGCCCCAGTATTTCTGAATTCTCGACCACGAGGTTCAGGCCGTCCAGAATCTTGGAGCTGTTGTAGCCGAATGTCAGGTCATGTATGGTGATATTTACCAAAACTGCTTCCTCCTTCGTATAAAGATGCAATAAAAGAGCGAGGATCTGAAAAGTGATCGATTGAACGTCCCTGGTGCGGAACTGCTGAGGCAATTATGGCATCTGCGGTGGCCGGAAATGCCATCCCTATCTATCAAATCGAGAGAGAGGGCCCTTCCGGCCCTGAATCTACGGTGGTCGATCCTCGCTTCAGCACCAGACTGAAATGCCCGACAAAAATGCGTCTTCATATCATCTCAATTCCAGCGAATTCCGTTCTTCAGTAGATCTTGGCTCTCTGCTCTATTTTCAGCAATTATATTAGTAAACTTGACTGGCTTTAATGCAAATTATGTTTATTTAAGTATTTTGGTTTAGAAAACAATTGAGCCCCGTCCAAATAACTCCAAATTTTTTAAAATTCAGTTTTTTAGGGCTTCCGGGTCAAAAAAGATTAATCGGGTGCGATTATTTGCTGATTATGTGCTATTATAATCGAGAAAGATAAGCTGCGGTGTCGTTTTCGGATTTCGATGCGATTTTCCGGGAATGGTTGATGAACGTCCTCTTGATGGCACACTCGACTGCTAGATCCGATCCCGTGTTTTGAAAGGCCAGGCAAGGTCCGCCGCAAAGCGGTCTGTCTCTGCATTCCCGGCATTCATTGGGGGCGTTTATCCAGCTTCGCGCCCGGATCATCCTCTCGGGCAGCTGACTCTCAAAGTCCTCTTCCGTCACGTTTCCCAGCCTGAACTCTGGCTGGAGCATGGACGGGCAGACGTAGGCCTCGCCTCCGGGAACCACCAACACCGATCGACACGCATCAAAGTAGCAGCGGTAGCACCTCTCCTGTTCCTTCTGGAGCAGGGACACCATTCTCTCAATCTCTCTAAATTTCACTCCCGGTCCGCCCATCCCGGCCAGGTCGTCTGACCGCCTTATGGCCGCCTCAATGCTTTTTGAGGCTACGGCCGGATCCGGCTGCATCTCCATCCTGCCTCTTCCGGCCGGCCTCAGGAGGTCGATGGCTATGCCTTCCACGTTTCCGAGATAGCTCAAGATATCCACCAGTTGTGGCAGAGAATCGGCGTTGTACCTGGAAAGAACACAGGTTACGCCAACTCTCACGCCTGCACAACCGAGGTTTTCAATCCCCCGCAAAGCTGACCTGGTAGAGCCTCCACCTTTTAGAAAAGGCCGCATTCGGTCATTTACAGCGGGAGGGCCGTCCAGGCTCACGCCCACACCTATACCCAGCCGCTTCAGCCTTTCCGCCATCCGGGAATCGATGAGGGTGGCGTTGGTCTGAATCTGGCAGGACGCCCGCAGTCCCTCCTCACGGACATAGCTCACGGATCTTTCCACCAGGCCCATATTGATAAGCGGCTCGCCGCCGGAAAACTGGATCTTAAAGCGATCGAAGCACCCGGCCATGAGGTCGATGGCCCGCTTTGCCTCGCTCCAGCTCATGTGCCGTCCTAGATCTCCGCTATCAGCGTAGCAGTACTTGCATCTCAGATTACAGGCAGTGGTAATAGACAGCAGCAGCAATCCCAGGCCCGAATCATGCACCCTGGGATTCTTCATACTGCGGTCAGACTTTGCCGCTGCCATGCGGGCATCATGCTCCAGCTTCCCGGCAAATGCCAGCGCTCTGCTACCGATATTGACCTCAACCTCCATTCTTTTATTGGGGCAGTCATTCGTCTTCGATCAGGCCCTCGATATCCAGATAGACGTCCCGAAGCTCCTCTTTCATCTCCTCAGACGCCTGCCACATCCCCCTCTTTACCGCCTCCAGCAGCCGCTCGGCGATGTTCTGCAGGGCGTGCGGATTCACATCCTTTAGCCACTCCTGCATCTCCTTGTCCAGAGCATATTTGTTCGCCAGCTCTTCGTACATCCAGTCCTCCAGGACTTCAGCGGTGGCATCCCAGCCGAAGGCGATATCCACCATCCGGGAGAGGTCGCCTGCACCCTTGTAGCCGTGTCGCTGCATGCTCTGGATCCACTTGGGATTGAGAATCCTGGCCCGGAAGATGTGCTTGGTCTCCTCAACAGTGCTCCTGGTCTTCACCCGGTCCGGATCGGAGCTGTCTCCGCAGTAAGACCTGGGAAGCTCGCCTTTCAGGGCCTTGACGGCGGCAATCATCCCTCCGTGATAGGAATAGAAATCGTCGCCGTCCAGCATGTCGTACTCGCGGGTGTCCTCGTTCTTGACCGTCAGATCTAGCTGGCTCAGACGTCTGCGGAACTCATCGGGAACCGTGGCCCCGTAGTTCTCCCTGCCATAAGCATAGCCTCCCCACTTGACGTAGATCTCGGCCAGGTCCTTTTCGTCCTTCCAGTTCTTGGAGTCGATGGCATCGGAGACGCCGGCTCCGTAGGCTCCGGGTCGGCAGCCGAATATCCGGTAGCTGGCTTCGATCTTGGCCTGCTCTTCATCGATTCCTGCGGCAAGCTTCTGAGAAATGTCGAACGATATGTGTTTAGCCAGGAAGTTCTGCTCCGGCGGCTCGTTCTGTTTTGCCACCAGCTCCACTGCCCTGTCTATCAGGTTCACGATATTGGGAAAAGCATCGCGGAATAATCCGCTGATTCGCAGCATCACGTCCACACGGGGGCGCCCCAGCTCCTCTATGGAGATGAGTTCGATTCCGACAACTCTGCCGCTCTTCTCCTCCCAGACCGGACGAACGCCCATGAGGCAAAGGATCTCGGCGATATCATCGCCCTTGGTGCGCATGGTGGGGCTGCCCCAGATCACGATTCCGAGAGACTCCGGATACCGCCCTTCATCAGCCAGGTAGCGCTGGATCAGGGCTTCAGCCTGGGCCGCGCCCACCTTCCAGGCCGCCTGGGATGGTATGGCCTGGGGATCGATGGAATAGAAGTTCCTTCCGCTGGGCAGAATGTCTGCCATTCCCCGCGTGGGCGCTCCGGAGGGACCGGGTGAGACAAAGCCCCCGTTTGCGGCACAAAGGAGGTTTTCCAGCTCGTCCACTGTGGCCTCGATGCGGGGCTTGAGGGTGGTGGCAATGTACTCCAGCACTTTTTCGATCTTCGCATCTCTCTTTCCCAGGATCTCTTCTTCCAGGGCTGGAATCGTCCCAATGGCGAAGTCCCGTTCATGGAGCCCTTGCACCAGCCGGAGTGCTCGTGAGTTCATCTCCTCGATCACCTGGCCGCAGGTCTTCGATCCGGAAATGAGCTTTCCGCGGTTGGCCAGAAGGTGCTCGTAGTCAAAGCCCATAGCCTCTGCCTGGGATTGTCTCAGGGATGGAACGCCGCCGTTAGATAGCCTGGTGAGAGCAACCAGGAACTGGTCCAGGCGGGAGTCATGTGGCGGCTCGCCCAGAATGTGAAGCCCATCCCTGATCTGGGTGTCTGCCATCTCATGCAGATATTCGTGAAGCTTCTCCAGGAACCTGTCAAAATCCGAGAACGCTGACTCTTCATCCGTCTCCAGATCGTGGTCCAGCCTGGCCTCACAAACCTTTTCCCAGATCAGCTTCTTTTGCGTCGGGAGCTTGGCCGGGTCAACTGAAACCGCCTGGTAATAGTCGTTCAGCATCACCTCAAGTTCCGCCATCTCGTCGTAAGAATCGGCGTTGTTCATCACTGGAACCAGGTGATCGATGATGCAGCAATAGCTCCTCCTCTTGGCCTGCGTTCCCTCTCCGGGGTTGTTGATGATATAGGGGTAGATGTTGGGCAGATCGGATATGGCTATATCGGGAAAGCACGAACCGGACAGGCCCACACCCTTTCCGGGAAGCCATTCCAGAGAGCCGTGCTTGCCGATATGCATGACCAGGTTGGCTCCAAAGATGTCCCGAATCCAGCGGTAGTAGGCGTAGTAGTGGTGAGGGATCGGGTGGTCCGGGCTGTGATAGATGGCGGCCGGGTCCTCCAGGAACCCGCGCGGCGGCTGAAGGCCGATGAATACATTTCCGTTGACGGATCCCGGGATTATCAGGCTCTCCTTATGGACGAAAAGCTCTCCTGGAGGCTCTCCCCAGGCGGAGGTCATCTTTTCCTGCACTGCGGCGGGAAGCTGCTCGAACCAGGCCCTGTACTCATTTTCCGGCACGGAGTCTATTGCCCTCTTCGCCATCTGCTCCGGGCTTTTCCAGCGCCGGTCGAGGGTAAGCCTGCTCTTCACCTCCGCAATCAAAGCCCGGCCGCTCTCGGGCATATTCTCGATTGCGTATCCCGCGTCTCTCATGGCCTTCATGATGTTCAGGACTGATACCGGTGAGTCCAGTCCGAAGGCTGTGCCGATGCGGTCATCTCGGGGAGGGTAGTTGTGGAAGATGATGGCTATCTTCTTTTGGGAATTGGGAATGTGGCGCAGCTTTGCCCAGTTCAGGCTCAGACGCACGATCTTGTCGATGCGTTCAGGCAGCGGCTCAAAACGGATTACTCTGGCTCCGGTCAGTGGATCAACATCCGATCTCTCCCTGGCGGCCACGGGAACTGTAATCAGCATGCCGTCAAATTCCGGCATGGCGATTCCCATGGAGATGTCCAGCGGGGTCAGTCCCTGCAGGGAATGCTCCCACTCCGCAGGAGAATTGTAGGTCACTATGGCTTTCAGGACCGGGACGTTCAGCCTCTTTAAGAACCACTCCTCCATTCTTGCGACCTCTTCTGGCTCTTTTCCGGCTGATCCCTCCCAGGGCTTGATGGAAAGCGAGAACATGAGGGTGCTGATCAGGACATCTATGATGGGCTTTCCGTCTTTCATGAAAAACCTGTCCACCACCCATTCCGCTCCCTTGCTCCCTCGTTCGACATCTTTGAGGGATTGAAGGAAAACGGGAACGACATTTGCGCCCTGCTCTTCTATTTTTGCAATCAGCCTGTCGATAGCGACCGTATTTCCGGCCCGCCAGATGCTCTGGTAAAACCACAGGCCAACCGTCGGCCGCCCGGCAACGTATTTTCGCTCCAGGTATTCGTCCAGTGTTGGGACATGATCGAAGTCCGGATGATAGACGCCTTCCCAGATGGGTCTCTCCGCCTCGGAGAATGGGTACTCTGAGCCGGTGAAACGGTTGGCCAGGTAGAGGATGAGGTTGTAGAAGTTCTCTTTTCCCCCATAATCGAGATAGCTGGAAATTTTTTGGTAGACTTCTTTATCCACAGTTGACAGCTTCATGAGCTCGATCTCGGGTTCGTTCGAGGAAGAATGGGCAAAGATGGCTGCATTGCGGTCTTGCAGCCGTTTGATCAGCTCATCGAAGCAGGGAAGGCTTTTCTTTCCGCCGTGCAGGTTGAAGAGGACCAGATGGCAGTCGCAGGCAATTTTTTCCAGCTGCTCGATTTGGGTGGCATCCTTCAGATCTTCCCCAGATCTGACGGCTACCTCTGCGATTTCTCCTTTCTGGCGGATCAATTCCTTCAGTGCCGATACAAGCGGAAAGATATCGCTTGCTTCCTGCGTGGTGATGTAGGCCATCTTGATCTTTTTCATAATAATTCGTCCTCTTTAGTGACAGCGCGATCAACGCACAACGAAACGTTTTTTAATTTAAAGCTATTTTAGTTGATTAAATAAAGCTTTCGAGGGATTCTCGATCGTTCTGCCCGGAAGAATCAAATGATAGCAAATTATAGCGAATGCACCAATAAAATATCCTGTACCGATCTGAAGGTCGCCCTAATTCATGCTTCTATTTCCTGGAAGGACAAAGATAAAAATACAACTAAATTATTGGCCCTGAACGAGGAGGCGGCCAGATCTGGAGCTCGAATCATCGTAAATACTGAGCTGGCCACCACAGGCTACGCCTTTTATAGCAGGAAGGATGTAGCTCCAATGGTTGAGAGCATTCCTGGCCCAACCACAGAGGCCTTCGGCCGGATTGCGAGAGCCCATGGCTGCTATATCTGCATCGGGCTGCCTGAGCGCGATATCAATACCGGCATATTTTACAATTCCGCAGCTCTGCTGGGGCCGGATGGAGGAGTGGTGGCCAAGTATCGCAAACTGTCTCCGGCCTTTCGGGAAAATCTGTGGGCAGCAAAGGGCAATTTGCCAGTGCCGGTAGTTCATACCGAATTTGGCGGGCTGGGGCTGGTGATCTGCGCAGACTCTTATTCCTACCGGCCGGGCAGGATTGCTGCCCTCCAGGGAGCGAGGATTCTGCTCATCCCCGCCAACTGGCCCCCTGAGCATCACAATCCTGAGAAATTCTGGCGGGCCAGGGCCCTGGAGAACGGCCTATACATCCTGGCCTGCAACCGAACTGGGCGGGACAGGGTCATGGATTGCAGGTTTGCTCAATCCTATATCATAAATCCTGAGGGCGAAGCATCAGTTCAGGTCAGCTCTTCTGAGGACACCATCATCTACGGCACTCTCTCCTTAGGCGCTAGCGCTGCGCAGGATGTGCTTTGCCTCAGACGGCCTCAATGCTATGGAAACATAACTCTGGACCCGTTCTCCCACCTCAATATCGAGTTGCTGCTTGGGCTGCCGAAAGCTGCAGATTTTACTGCTGCAACCCTGCAGTTTCGCCCCAAACCTCTGGACGTGGATGCTAATGTGAAAAGAGCGCTGCAGCTAATCGACGATGCCGTGGCCAGAGCAGCCGAAGACCAGCAGTCAATCGACCTTGTGGTCCTGCCGGAGCTGTCCACTTCCGGGCCCCTTTTCGACTTGAAGGAAGCAGAAGCCGTCTCAGAGGAGATACCGGGGAATGTTACCGAACGATTTCTCGAAAAAGCAAGAGAAAAGGACCTTTTCATAGTTCTGGGTATGGCCGAGAAGGATGAAGAGGGACTTTACAACAGCTCGGTTCTGATCGGCCCAGAGGGGATCGTGGGAAAGTACAGGAATGTGCATCTCTCTTCCCGTGACCTGAACTGGGCCTTGGCCGGAGATGGCGGCTTTGCAGCTTTTGATCTTCCTTTCGCCAGGATCGGAATGCTAATCGGCCATGATCTTATCTTCCCGTAAGCCCCGGATTCGCTGGCAAAGCTCGGCGCAGATATGCTCTGTGTGCCCGCGCTCTGCAGCGATCACCAGTCCAGGTTCATTTGGGAGGCGAGGCTGGCAGAGCAGATGCATCTGGCCGTTTCCAATCAGTGGGGAGGTTCGGAGCGGCTTTGGGCCACGGGAGAGAGCCTGTTGTGCAATTACTCCCGCTATCCGGAAAAGATCTGCCGCTTGTGGTCCTTACCGGATGGGGATTTTATCAATATGGTCAAGCTGGGGACAAAAGACGTCCGAGAGAAGAGGTTCCTGGAGAACATAGACTATGGGATGCTGCTGGAATCAAAGAGATCTCAAAAAACTCATGATATATTGAATAAGGGGGGCCAGTAGACTTGAAGCTTGCAGAATTCTATGGCGGCGTTGAAATCTATCGAGCGGAGAAGATCGTTTATGTCCGGTTAGCGGCCCCCCACCGGGTTCTCTCTACCTGCCGAAGCAGTGCTGGCGGAATGCATGACGATCTCATGTATCTCTATAACCATCAGTCGTGTGAGCCGAAGGGAGATCACATGAATGCAAGGATGCGTCGGCTGGTGATAGAGCAGCCCGACGAATACAAGAGGGCGGTCGCAAATCGCTATCATCTCCCCTGTCAAAAGTGTGCCACTCTCGGAACCGCGGCCAACATGAACAACGCAGCCATCTGCCACAAGAGTTTTTGCGATCTCGAGGTTGTGGCCGTCTGCACCGGAGGCGTGGAGGGAAATGCCGGTCGGGCCGGTGACCCTGCCTCCTATTACCAGCCGGGAAACGAAAGGGCAAATGAGATAGAAGGCTCGGAAGCAAATCCGCGACCTGGCACCATAAACGTTATGATCTTTATCAACCGGGAGCTTATTCCGGGCGCTATGGTCACTGCAGTCGTCACCGCAACTGAGGCCAAGGCTGCAGCCCTTCAAGAGCTGGCTGTCTCTTCCCGCTATTCCGAGGGCCTGGCGACTGGCACCGGGACCGATCAGATCGCAGTGGCATCAAAACTTGGGGGCCCGGTGATTTCTTTTGCTGGCAAGCACTCGAAGGTGGGTGAGCTTATCGGGCGCACTGTGCATGACGCCGTCCTCGGCACTCTGGCCCTTCAAAACGGCCTGACGCCTGCCGGCCAGTGTTCCTCGTTAGCTCACCTGGAGCGCTTCGGAATCGACGGGCTCGAGCTGTGTCATGGGATTGGAGAGTTCCTGTCCAGAGATAGCGCCGATCTTTTCGAACGCAACTTCTCAAATATCATAAAAGATCCCCTTACAGTTGCAGCAGTGGCATCGCTGGTTCATTTGCGTGACAAATTCGTATGGGGAATTCTTCCCAAGAGCTGCATTGCCGAGGTCATGGCCTGCTATGGCGCGCAGATCTCCGCAGCCGTTTCCGGCAAATGCTATCGCATCCATGCCTACACGCATATCCTCTCCTCGTTGCAGATGTCTCTGGAAAAACACGCCTTCCTGGAGTTCATCTACCAGGCATTTGCCCTGGGATTTTCCGAGAAATGGAGCGATGACCATGGCGATGTATGCGAAGAGGCTACAATTTCGGATGCAAAGGCAGCGATGGTGCGCTAGGGCGGCGAAATGCTAACGCAACCGCTTTCTCTTGTATCTGGTGCTATCCCAGGTGGCTGGGACCTGGCCAAGAATCTGCAAATGCACATGTTAGTTTTTGCCTGCATAGCGCCCGCCCTGAAATCCGTAGATAGATGTATGATTATATAATGGTGAGGTGTTTCCCCCAGACCTAAAGCTCCCTAAAACGAATCCTGTTAGGTTCCACAACCGCAAAATGGCCTGACCAATCGTATTTAGAATCCAGCACCTTTGCGATTACTGAGGCAACATAGTCAGCTGATCGCAGTGGTATGCGAAAAAGAATGATGCCGCACGACAGCTGAAAAGCAGAATTATAAGCCAGCTCTCCGAAGTCCTTGTCGATGGTAAGCAATATACGCCCTTCCTTTTCTGCAAGCTGCATGATATCTTCGTCAAGAGTGCCGGATGCAATCTCGCCGATTGCCAGGACATCGTGTCCTTTTCTACGAAGCTGTTCCACGCTTATCAGAGGGATATTTTCGTCAATTAGAAGCCTCATCAAAGCCCTTCTTGCAGGACGCTACGAGGATACACTTTCTCGGATTTCAGCATACTACTGGCATAATAAAGACACGCCTGAATGTCTTCGTGAGTCAGCCTCGGGTAGTTCTGGAGGATTTCGGACTCGGCCCAGCCGTTAGCCAGGAGGTCAATGACGAATTCGACTGCCAGGCGAGTACCCTTGATGACCGGTTTTCCTCCAAGTATTTTTGGATCTAGGGAAATTCGCTCTTGCCAATTCATCACAAAATTATATGATGTGCACCTTTAAAATTCTTCTGCTACCTTGGTGCTTTGATCCAAACGGGATGTTTTCCTCAACCTCGCCCTCTTGCCATCAGGATTAATGCCGGACTCATATCCAGCTTTCTCTCATCCCGCACTCAGGGTGAATTACTATCTCTGACGCATAAAAATTGATCGCGGCCGTTTCACAGAAGTTGATACATCGACGAATTGACCTTTCCCGTTGAGGATAGCCATTGTCTCTGCCTTTTGCATCCATAATACCTGTACAAACCGAAAGCATGAGGGGTTACAAGGACACAACCTGTTAGTTTCCACTTCATATTTTCGACTCTTTGAATCTTATCTTCGTTATTGAAGTCCTTATATTGTAGGATAAGCCAGCGTTCCCTCCAGATCGAGCCCGTAGAACTTCCGGAGCAATTCTTTTTCCACCGCTGTTGGGTCGATGTCATCGAACAGATCGGGATGGAACCATTTGGCTAAATGGAGGATATATCCGACCAATCTAGGACCTCTTCTCAAGGAGAGATGGTTAATGTAGACCTGGCCATTCCTGACGGCACTGGTGTCTTTGAGTTCCGGACGTGACATGATCTCGTCCCTCTTCCTGAGCAGCGTCTCCACAGTTGGTGGGGACATAGTGGATATCTGAGAAATGATTATATCCGGGTTGCTTGCAGCCACCCACTCTCCGCTCACAAAGGACGCTCCAGGAGCCTCATCTTGGGCGACATTTATGCCGCCTGCAATGGCTATGCACTCATTTGCAGAGGTGCAGGTCGCTGTGGTCTTGTATTTTTTGAAAGCGCACTCATGATAGACTCTCGGCTTCCCCTTTATGCCGAGGTTCCGGGTTCGCTCCATCACCAGATTCGTGTAGTTCTCCACGAACTCGACCAGCTCTCCGGCTTCATTTCCTGCATCCAGAATACCGCTCAAGAGCTTGATGTTGTTTATGACGCCCTTCAGGTCACAGTTCCCACCGACTGCCACCACAGGGATTCCTGAAGCCTTTATCATATTCAGAGTCTCTGGCGAAATGTGGCCGCTTGTGACCACCAGATCCGGATTCAATTTCAGCGTGCGCTCGACGTTGACGGTTCGTCTAATGCAGCTTCCTAGAGCAGGTTTTTCATCCATGCCGGGAGGGAAATTGGAATGATCATCCCGGCCCACTATTCTGTCCCTGCCGCCGAAGAGGCAGATCAGCTCTGACGCGCTTGGCGTCAGGGAGACTATTCTGCCGGGCAGACCGTGCGGCTTTTTGTTCGTTTCGTAATCTGCTGACGTATCCCAATTTGTCATTTAAATCATCTAGATTGCTTGAATTTTGTGTTTAGAGGTGCATTTTTCCGTTTTTCCGCCCAAATTCGGTCTAATTGAAGCCCGTTCCGATTTGCTCCAAAATTTGAATTAAAACAAATTATTTTGATTTAATAACTTTCGGTTGAAACGCGGGCGGGTGTTGTGACGGATCATGAGGTGCTCCTTGATTGCGACCTCGCTTAATTCAAATCGCCTTTTGCATCGCAGTCTGTTATCCGAGCAGAGCTGGCGAGGGAGCGCGGCCGTGAACATAGCTCGGCATCAGTCCATCAGAATTTTCAGGATTGAGTTTAAGGTACCTATACTTATATATACAAGTTAATTTGTTTTAAAACAAATAAGTCTTACATGGAGTGATCAGATTTGAATAAGAACATAGTCACAGCACTCATGTGCCTCACCCTTCTGGCGTTCACAGGATGTGCCGAGACGGTGGACTTAATCGACTCCACCGGACGCTCTGTGAATGTGAATGTGCCGGTAGAAAGGGTCGTATCATTGGCGACAGGTGTTGCAGAGTACCTTTGTGCGCTTGATGGCGGAGAGAGTCTGATTGGAAGAGACTCGTATTCTCATTTTCCGCCATCTCTGGAGGAGGTTCCAATTGTCGGAAAGAGTTCCTATTCGCCGGACAGCTTAATCCGGACCTCGTGATTGCCGATACAATGCTATCGGATGAAAACTTGCAGGCGCTTGAAGATGCCGGGACTCCAGTGATTCTTGAGTCTCTGGTGGATCCGGATAAAGATATTCAAGTAATGGGAAAATTGGGCGCGTTGATGGGAAAAGAAGAGCGCGCCCAGGAACTCACCGGCTTTATCGAAGGCTACCAGGATCAAATTCAAGAACGAATCGCCGGCGTGAAGCCTGAAGATCGGCCCCAAGTCTTCTTCGAATGGGCCGGAAAGGAGTACTACACGGTCTCAAACGGCAATCCTTCGGATATTCTCATCCGCCTCGCAGGAGGAGACAATATTGCCAAGAATCTGGGAAATAGCACTCACACGTACCCTACAGTCAGCCCCGAGTGGGTGGTGGATGTTGATCCCGATGTAATCATCTAGCAAAGATCCAGCGTCCAGCCATTTACAGAAGAGGAGATGACGGATCTGAGAGATGCTATCTTAGCCCGTCCTGAGATTGCTGATGTGAAGGCCGTCAAAGACGGCCGGGTTTACCTGGTCTCGGGAGAGATCAGATATGGAGTGCGTTCTGTAATCTGCCAGCTCTACCTGGCCAAAAGGTTCTATCCTGAGCTGTTCGATGATGTGGACCCCGAGGAGGTTCACAAAGAGCTGGCTGAGAAATTCTACGGTCTGAGCCTGGGGGATGGGGTATATACCTCTCCCCAAGCTCCACTGAATGATCCAAGATCTCCTGGATTCAACATACGTGGATACTTCTAAAATTTCAGATTTCGCGATGTTCTAGGCTACTGTTTGATTATATTCAAAATAACAATATAAAACCAAAAAATTTAAGTACAATCAACTTATTTTGATCAAAATAAATTGTCTTAACTCAGAATACATTGATAATTAAAGATTCTGTGTAGGAGGGTGTAATGAGACGCGAGCTGATTGTAACATTAGCACTGCTGGCCGTTATGGCTGTATCGGTCTGCGGTGCCGCAGCGGAGGATGCAGGCTATCCTAAAACGATAGTTGATACCGCAGGAAGGGCCGTCACCTTTCCCGTTCCTGTTGAGCGGATTGTGGTCCTAAATTCAGATGCCGCTGAGGCCGTGGTGATGCTGGGGGCCGGAGACCGGATAGTCGCTGTGACTGAGGACATCCTTGAGGGAAGCGGTCATCTTCCCGGTGTGCAGGGAAATCCGGTGATCGGAACCAAACAGATGGGCGGGGAGATCGATTATGAGCTGCTCGGTGAGATGGCCATCAAGGATGGTGCCAATGCGTCGGATATGCTTGTGATCGGCTTTGCCAGCCCCGGCAAAGACTACGGCTCCTCAATGGTGGAAGAAAAGCTGTCTCCCTTCGGGATCATCAACCTCGGCCTGGATTTCTATCAGCCCGAGAACCTCAGCGAGGAGATGACCAAGCTGGCTTACGTCTTGGGCCGTGAACCCGAGGCAGAGCGCTATCTGAGCTGGCGCAACGATCGAACATCTGAGGCAGAAGATGCGGTTGCCGGGCTGAATCTCACCAGCGTCTATTTGGAACGGAGCCCTAAATATGGTCTGGGCGATCTGGTCACCTTTGGAAACGGCACCGGCCTTGATGATCTAACCCGGGCGGCCGGAGGAGATAATCTGGCTAAAGACATGGCCAAATCGGCCCACGTGAGCTGGGAATGGGTGCTTTCCGCCGATCCTGCGGTGATATTACGGACCATGTCCTCAGAAGGCGAGCTAGGCTGGGAAAGAGGCCCCAGCGGAGATACGATTGAGCTGAAGGAAACGGCGGACGAGATTTTGAGCAGGCCCGGAGCAGAGGCTCTCTCTTCCGTAAAAAATGAACGGGTTTTCATCCTGGATTCCGACGTGCTCTATGGAATGGAGAGCGTGGTGGGCCTCTACTATCTGGTGAGTATCTTACACCCCGAGGCCAATCTGGATCCTGAGTCCGTCTTTGGGCAATATCTTCAGCTCCTGGGAATGGAGCTTCCAGCTGATCGAATTTTCGTTTATCAGGAGGGGTAATTCATGGGAAGTTCAGGAAAAATTCTTTCAGCATTATTGTTGATGCTGATGGTATCCGGCCAATCGCTGGCCGGCACCAACGACTTCAATCCAAGATACGATGGAAGAGATGTCGCAAAATACACCTACGAATACGACGACGATGTGGAGGGAGACGGCTACATGATGGTTCGCGCTGATGTGAACACCAACAACCTCTCCCTTCTGGAGTACATGCATGGCAGCGGCTCTATCGACTATGCCCACGTGCTCGACTCGGAGCAAAAGACCACTCACACCAGCAGCTCATATTACACCATCACAAAAGACGGCGGATTTCTGAAGAAATCGAAGGGGGCCAGCAGCGTGATTGACTTCACCATCCAGAAGGATCTGGTTCAGTCTCCTTACGTCTTTGCCTTTGGGACCGGATGGTATGCCGCTCGCCCGATAACCTACGATTCCCTTCTTAAGGAGAAGACTGTGGCCAAGAGCTACCAGGAGGGCGTCATGCTGCACCACCAGCTCGAGTATGCTCGCGGATACGTGGGAGACATATCAGTAGACCTCAACTGCACCGGTCCCGACTATAAGGTCAAGGGAAAGGGCCTGGCCTCTATGAAGATTGAGGACTACGTGACCCAGGGCACAGTCCATGTAGGGATGCTATTCACGGATACTCTGAAGGCAACACAGAAGGCCAAGAGCATCAATACTCAGGGCTGGAGAGCGCCGATCATCGATATCGATGCCGACTATGTGGGCGATTTCCACATTAAGAAGAACCTGAAGATTGAGATCGAGAAGAGCTGGGGATCCGATTGTAAGGACTGGCTGCCCTGCTGCTTCGGAGGCTGGGGCGATATGGATGAAGTGGATACACTGCCCATAGCCGAGGACGGAGTATTCGACTGCACCTGCAGAGAGGCCGCGCTCAAGACCTATAAGCCGGCCTGGAACGGAACGACCGCGCAGTTCCCAACGGAGGAATACCTTCTTAAGCCGTGAACGAGCGTCTATCAATTCTAATCAATCCCTCTATTTTTTTCTGAAGCTGGGCCTCAAGGTTTTTGCGATAATTTCAACCTGTCGATTATGCTTACCGCAAACTTTAAGTAAAATTAATTTGAATTAATTAAAATAAATTGGAATATGGCTCTGACTGAGCTATGAGGGATGGGTTGGTTGGAGATTCAAATGAAGGTATTGCTTGCTGATGACGATCCAGTCGCCCAAAGGACGATGTCTGCGCTGGTGAAGACGGTCGGATGTGAGGCAGATGTGGTAAGCAATGGTCAGGAAGTGATCCATGTCCTTCAAAGCCGATCCTATGATGTGATCTTTATGGATCTGTAGATGCCGGAGATGGGCGGCCTGGAGGCAGCCAGGGCCATTC
Organism: Methanotrichaceae archaeon; assembly: GCA_013178225.1. GTDB lineage: Archaea > Halobacteriota > Methanosarcinia > Methanotrichales > Methanotrichaceae > JABLXE01. The sequence goes on along the minus strand of JABLXE010000005.1, from coordinate 136,855 downwards.
GAGACCGCTGGCCCAATAAGTGCACGAAAATTATAGCCGTCACCAGCTGCTCCCAGAACTGCTGCAAAGAGATGTGCATCCAGGCTGGAATGGACGGCTTCATCGCCAAGCCCGCGAAGAAAGAGGATATCTTGGCTTTTCTGTGACCTTCTAATCGAGACCGCCCTGCCGAGTTGGCGGTGTGGGCTGGCGGTGAATTTACGAAGTTTTGATTGCAATTGCGAATTTAAGCTGTTTCTTCCCTTAAAAGCCTCAATCAATTAAGCACCTCCGCCCATCTGTCATAATTTATTTTACTAGATTGGCGCAGCGTAACGTTTTTATGCTATAAACTAGTTCTTTTGCATTAATTCAAATCAAATTGAATAGGTGAACTGTAAATGAAAAAATTAATGGCAGGACTGACGGCTCTGATCGCGTTCGCCTTTATCGTTCCCTCAATGGGCACGATGGACCGCCCTCTCAAGGAGAACCCAGCCATTTTGCTGGTGGTATTCGGAACCAGCTACCCGGAGGCCCAGGCTGCCTACGAGAATGTCGAGAGAATCTATACGGAGCAGTTCCCCGATGCTGAGATCAGAATTGCTTTCACATCCGATTACATCCGGCGCAAATTGCTGGAAAGAGACAATCTCACCATTGACAATCCCCTGACTGCGCTTGCCAATCTCAATGATGAAGGCTACGCCAACGTGGTCGTCCAGTCGCTGCATGTGATACCTGGCGAGGAGTTTCACGATCTGGCCAATATTGTGAACAGCGTTAAAGGCATCAGCGGAAAGTTCGGCTTTAAAAACCTGCAGCTTGGAGCCCCCTTGCTTGCGACGATGGATGACTACAATAACGTCTCCCTGGCCCTGGCCGGTCAATTCGACCAAAATACGACCGGGTCCGAGAGGACGGCCCATTCCAGTCCCAGAGATTCGGAGCAGATGGCAGTTATCTTCATGGGCCACGGAACCGAGCATCCTGCAAACAGCGCCTATCCGCAGATGGCGGGCATCCTGAAGGCAAACTACCAGAACGTCTTCCTCGGCACTGTGGAGGGCTATCCGAGCTACGATGAGGTGCTGGACAGCTTGAAGGAATCCGGGGTTAAGAACGTGAGGTTGATGCCGTTCATGATTGTAGCAGGCGATCACGCCCTGAACGATCTCACCGGAAATGAGTCCGATTCCTGGAAGAGCAGGCTTGAGCAGGAAGGATTCGGGACGGATTACTACTTGAAAGGCATGGGCGAGAATGACGAAATAGTCAAGGTATTCGTCGAGCACACCAAAGAGGCCTTTGACAAATTTGCATAGAAACGCCTCAATATTTTTTAAATAATATATCTGGTGAAGTTGTTGACACCTGGGGTTATGGCAGAAAAATGAGCTTATGGAGAGCTGCAAATGAAATATCCAATAATTGTCGTATCGATGCTCCTGTCCGTTAATTTGGCAGGTGCAGACTTGCTGATCAACGAGATGCTTGCCAATCCGGCCACGGATTGGAATGGAAACGGTGATGTCAGCGGAATGGATGATGAGTTCATAGAGCTTTATAATTCGGGCAACCAGTCCGTGGACCTGAGCGGATACGTTCTCAGGGATGCTGTGTTTCGGTCTACCCCCGGCGAATACACGATTCCCTCCGGGACCGAGCTGGGCCCGGGAGAATTCCTGGTCATATTCGTCTCCAAGAGCGGCGTGTTCCAGGGAAATGATGGCGATACCATAAGTCTGTACGATGCTTCTGGAAATCTGGTAGATGAAAAGGAATACGATTCCACGGCGGAGGATGTCTCTTTTGTCAGAGTTCCCGATGGCGGAGGATGGACCAACAGCACGATACCCACACCAGGGCAGCCAAATCAGCAGCCCTCTCTTTAAACGCTGAATAAAAAAGATAAATAATACATTTTTTTAGATTAAATGTACTAAATCGGACATTAACTTCGGCCCTGCATCAATCGATCAAATTAACTTCAATTAATTTAAATGTGGTGTATTTTCGTGGAGAGAGTACATACCGGAGCAGCAACTAAATTGAACCTGAGGAACGAGTACGATCGCTTCCTGGCTCGCAAATTCCTGGTCTTGCTGGCCGCTCTGGCTGGAATAATTTTGTTGGCAGGAGTGGCGGTGACCCTGGGCTCGGCTCATATCACCCCTGTGGAAGTCTATTCCTGCATCCTGGCCAGGTTCTTCCCCGATTATTTCCAAACCAGTGACTTTTTAAATACTATCGTCTGGAAGCTGCGGCTGCACCGGGTGATAATGGCCGTCTTCGCCGGAATGGGACTGGCCATCGCCGGGGCGGCCATGCAGGGCATTCTCAAGAACCCTCTGGCCAGCCCCTTCACACTGGGAATAGCTTCCGCCGCCTCCTTCGGAGCTTCCCTGGCTATAATCCTGGGTGCGGGCTTCATCGGCGGAGAGTATCTGATCGTCGGAAATGCGTTTATCTTCACCATGGTTGCATCACTTGCCGTTTACGGCCTCGCCAAGTACCGGGGCATAAGCCCGGAGACCATGGTTCTGGCAGGGATCGCCATCATGTACCTCTTCTCGGCCATGACCTCCTTTCTGCAATATGTGGGCCAGGCCGAGCAGGTTCACGAGGTGGTCTTCTGGATGATGGGAAGCCTTGGCCGCTCCTCCTGGGATAAAGTTGCCATTATCGGAGCGGTGACTGTGGTCTGTTCTGCCATCTTGATGAGGCTGTCCTGGGACATCAATACTCTGGGTGCCGGGGATGAGACTGCCAGGAGCCTGGGGGTGAATGTGGAGTTTGTGCGGGTCTCCGGAATGTTGCTTGCCGCCCTCATCACCGCCGCCGTGATATGCTTTACCGGCACTATCGGCTTCATCGGTCTGGTAGCCCCACACATCACCAGAATGATGGTCTCTGGAGATCACAGGTTCCTCCTTCCGGCATCAGGGCTAATTGGAGCTCTGCTGCTGCTGGCTGCTGATACCGTTGCCAGAACCGTAATGGCCCCGGTCATACTGCCGGTCGGGATCATGACCGCCTTCATGGGCGTCCCCTTCTTCTTGTACCTGTTCTTGAAAAGGAGGAAGACATTTTGGTAAGGGCAATTGGATCTGGAATCTGGCGATTGAATCCGGGCGCGATATGGTGCAACTTAATGTGCGATGTTCGAAAAAAAAATGAAGGCGATCCTTGTGATCGTCCCACGGATTTCTAGGGTCTTCCTTCATTCCTCCAGGCTAGGCCGGAGCATCTGGATAAACCTGGCAGATTCCATCGGCGTCCATCTGGAAATACTCGCCCAATATCTGCTCATGAACTGCCCGGCGGTCGATATCTTCGAACAGATCGGGATGGAACCACTTGGCGTAATAGAGCATGAGCGCAAGCTCGGATAGTCCGCTGGCCATGCTTATGTCGGTGATGTACACACGTCCCGCCTTCACGGAATCGATCCTGTCAAATCCGGGAAGGGCCATGATCTCATCCCTCTTGGAAGCCATCTCTTCTATGGTTGGAGCATCTCCTGTGTATTGTTCTGAGGACATGGAGTAGACGATGATCTCTGGGTTCTGCTCGATTACCCACTCCATATCGACATGAGGCACCTTTGTCTGCAGGTCCGATGCTATATTTCGGCCGCCCGCCTCATCGATTCTGAGGTGTCCTGTAGAATCCTTGTTTCCGGTCCAGTCAAAGTGGCCCATGGACATGAAATATACCGAGGGACGTTCGTCGTCGGCAATGTCCTTTGTTCGGTCTAGGATGGCGCTGTAGTATCCGGAGATCTGGCCGGCCATCTCCGAGGCCTCCTGCTCGGTTCCCAGGATTTTGCCTACATCCCGGATCATGGGAATCAAGGCGTCGATATGAAGAAGGCGGTATCTGATCACGGGAATTCCGTAGTCCACCAGCTTTTGCTCGTCTTCCTCGGGGAACAGAGCGCCGGTCTTGGCGATCACCAAATCAGGGTTCAGCTCAATTATCCGTTCCAGATCAGCATCGCGGCCGGATTTGCCTATCTGCTCCTTTTCTAGGAGGGCAGGGGGCATGTTGCAGTCTGAAGTGACGGCAATTATGCGGTCTGACTCTTCCAGTGCGTATATGACCTCTGCAGCCCCTGGGGAGAGGCATACGATGCTTTGTGGATCAAGCGGCACGGTCACGTTCCGGCCGTCCTCATCTGTAATCGCGATGGTCTGGCCTTCCCCTGCCAGCGCAGGGGTCAGCAACAGAGCCAGCACGATCAGCATTGCACTCGTTCTCATTGGTTCTCTCACCATCGCTTTTCATCCTGTGTGATCTTTTGATTAAGTAAATTTGTTTTTGCTAAGGAATATTTGATTTCAATGAGCCTTAATTAATGTTTGGTTGGATCGGATATATTTAGTCTTATATTATGTAAAATTTAATCAAATACTCAGATATGAATCTCCACATATGACGTGAATCAGACGGAAATTTTGCCATTTGCCACAAAATTAAGAAAAGTTGATTTTGAGAAAATCCGCTTAATCAAGTAAATTTTTGTGTTAATCAATTTACCTAATTTGGTGATATTTAACGGAAAAAACCACAAACTATATCTATAAAAAGGGACACTACTTTATTTAAGGACTACAGGAGGAACCTGAGTATGCTGGATAAATTCATGTCCGAACATCTCTACGACAAGAACATAGAGGTCTATTTCGGAGGCGACGAGAAAGAGCGCCTGCACGGCAAGTTGGTCGGAAGCGCAGACGGAGTCATAGTCCTGGAGCATAATGGTCGCCGGGACTACGTAAATGTGGAGAAAGTGGTTGCAGTCTGGGAGGTTTGAATCTCCGCCTCCCGCAATTTTCGGTTCTATGTATTGATCGCAGCGTTTTTCCGGTGCCATCTATTGATGGCGATCAGTGTTCATCGTTTCTTAATTCTCGGATCTTCACCAATCATTTAGCTGGGACTGGACAAATTGAAAAAGGGAGATCCTCAATCCTGCCGCTGCAGAACGCAGGTCGGGTCCTCGGCCAGGATGTCTCCCCTGTAAAAGTAGGCCTTCTGTCTGCAGCCGCCGCAGAGCTCCAGGTACTCACAAGTCTTGCAGGCCCCCTTGAGCTTGGGCCTCATCTCTCGCAGCTCCTGCAGCTGCGGTGCAGGATGGTCGATCCAGATATCGCAAAACGATCGTTCCCGGACGTTTCCGACCACTACCTGAGGCATGAAGTGGCAGGGATGCACGTCCCCGCGGTGATTGATGTTGGCCACTTTTATGCCGGCCGAGCATCCACCGGCGTTCTGCATCAGGCGGCGCACATGCTCTTGCCGGGGATCGCCTTTTAGAAGCTCCAGCAGATAGGCACCGTCCATGGGCGAATCGGTGGTGAGAATCTCGATGTTCTGGTCTTTGAGTTCCACCGCTGCCTCTGCCAGCAGCCGGAGAACGCTTCTCCTCTCCTCGGCGCTGACATCCCGCTCGGCAATGCCAGCGCCTCTTCCGGTTGGAACCAGATGGTAGAGACAGAAGCGCGGAATTCCTTCTTCCAGGGCCAGGTTGAGGAGCGCTGGTATCTCCTGCCAGTTGTCCCTGGTAAGAGTTACCCGAAGCCCGGTCTTGAGGCCCGCGTTCCTGGCGTTTCTCAGGCCCTGCATGGCCTTGTCCCAGGCTCCTTTAACGCCTCGAAACCGGTCATGCCTCTCGGAAAAGGCCGAATCGATGCTCACGCCCACATAGCCGATGCCGGCCTCCGCCAGCAGCCTTGCCACCTCCGGCGAGATCAGAGTTCCGTTGGTGGAGATCACCGTTCGGAGCCCCCTGCTGCGGGCATGAAATGCATAGGCGTAGAAGTTGCGGCTCAATAGCGGCTCGCCGCCGGTGAGAATCAACATGGGGACCTTGAGGTCGGCCAGCTCGTCGATCAGACGCACGCCTTCTTCCAGAGATAGCTCTTCCTTACCCTCTTCCCGGGCATCCAGGTAGCAGTGATCGCAGGACAGATTGCATCTGCGGGTCAGGTTCCACATCACTACCGGCCGGTCCTGAGCCGAGAACCTGATCAGGTCGGGGGACAGGTTCTCGCAGGAACCGGCGGCCCGCAAGGTCTCCCACACCGTGGCCTGGTCGGCCAGGGCCTTGGAAAATATGATCATTGTAGCCTCCGCAGTTCTTCAAGCATGGCCTGGAAGGTGAAGGTCTCAGGCATCACGTCCACCCTGACCCCCAGCCGCTCCAGCTCCTGGGCCGTGGGCTTGCCGATGGCCGCCACCACGGCAAAAGACAGGGCCTTCCTGAGGGCCTCTTCCGATCCCAGCTCTTTGGCCCTGGCGATCAGATAGCGGGCTGTGGAGGAGCTGGTAAAGGCAAATACGTCGATTCCGCCGGCCTTCCTGATGAGATCGTCAAGCCGCGGGTCATCTGAGGGCACCACGTCGTAAAGGGCAATGTCCTCCACCTCCAGTCCGGCGGCCCGCAGATCGTCGGCCAGGTAGCGGGCTCCGAGGGCGCTCCTGAGAAACACGACTTTGCCCGTTCGACTCTGCAGCAATTTCTTCAGCCCCTCCGAGCTGTACTCTTCCGGCATCAAGTAAGGCCGGCCGCTCTTCTTCAGAGCCTGTCCCGTCTTGGGCCCGATGGCCACGATGGTCTTGTCCTTCAGATGGTTGCGTACCTCTTCCTTCTGGAGGGCCATCCTGACCCCGTTGGCGCTGGTGAAGACCACGAACTTCGCGTTATCCAGACGTGCAGCCAGACCGGAGGGAAGGGGAAGCTCTCTTAAGGAGATGGCGGGAGCCGGGACCGGCAAAAAGCCGTAATCCTCGGCCAGCTTTCCTGATTCCTGCAGCTGGGCATCCGGCCTCAGTATGGCGATCCTCTTCCTGGCCAGTCGTTGTGAGAGATTCACCACCTCTCCCACCACCAGAATGGCCGGAGATTCCACTTCTGCCTCTCGGGCCCTGGCCACGATGTCTCCCAGGGTGCCCCTGACCAGCCTCTGCCCTTCCCAGCCGCCCTTCTCGACGATTGCCGCCGGCGTTTTTGCAGACCGGCCGCCCTCCAGGAGCGCACCGACGTTCTTCTCCAGACGGGACAGCCCCATCAGCACCACCAGCGTTCCTCCCAGATGGGCGATTGCTCCCCAGTCCAGGGGGCTGTCCTTTCCCGGCTCCTCGTGGCCCGTGACTATGGTCAGGGCCGAGGTCACGCCTCGATGGGTGACCGGAATTCCAGCCAGCCCCGGGGCAGCGATGGCCGAGGTGACGCCCGGCACCACCTCCACCGCTATGCCCCGGTCCAGCAGGGCCAGGGCTTCTTCTCCGCCGCGGCCGAAGACGTAAGGATCGCCGCCTTTCAGCCTCACCACCATCTTGCCCTCTTCGGCCTTCTCGATCAGCAGCTGGTTGATCTCTTCCTGCGTCAGCTTGTGGTGCCCGGCGCACTTGCCGACGTCTATTAACTCTGCCTTCAGCCCTTCGAGCATTTGGGGGTTCAGCAGTCGGTCGTAGAGCACCACCTCGGCCTCAGACAGGAGTCTCCTGGCCTTCAGGGTGATCAGCTCCGGGTCGCCGGGACCTGCTCCCACCAGATAGACCTTACCGCGCGCCAACGATTCTCACCGCCTCGTCCACCAGCTCTCTTCCGCCGCTTTCCAGCAGCTTCCTGCCCAGTGTGCGGGCCCGGTCCTCGTATCCATTCAGAGGTATCATCTCATCCACACGCACAAATCCCTTGCCGTTTATGGACAGGACCTCGGCCAGCACCCGCGCCTGTCCGTCTTTCGCCTCCGCGTGCACCGCCACGGGAACGACGCATCCTCCTCCTACCGTCTCCAGGATGGTTCTCTCAATCATGGTCTCCGTTCTGGTGTGCGGATCGTCCAGAAGGCCCGAGAGCCGCTCGCCTTCCGTACCTTTCTTCGCAGCCACGACGATCGTTCCCTGGTTGGCGGAGGGGACAAAGCTCTCCGGGTCAAGCCGGGTGCAGTCTATCTGGTAGCCCATCCTCTGCAGACCGGCCTCGGCCAGCATAATGGCGTCGTAATCGCCCTGATCAAGCTTGCGAAGCCTGGTTTGAAGGTTACCACGTAGCGTTTTTGCCTGCAGGTCCGGACGCACCCGTCTCAGCTGGGCCGAACGCCTCATGCTGGACGTTCCCACCACTGCGCCCTCTTTCAGGTCTTTTAGGCGGCTTCCGTTCCTGCAGACCATCACGTCGTAGGGTGAGTCGCGCTTGAGCACCGCCGATATAGTCAGCTCCGGCGGCCTCTTGGTGGGAATGTCCTTCATGCTGTGCACCGCCAGGTCGATCTCTCCCGCAATCATGCGCTCGTCCAGCTCGGCCACGAAGACTCCCCATCCGGAGAGCATGTGCAAAGGCTTGTCCACGAAGACGTCTCCGCTGGTCTTGATGATCTCAAGCTCAGTTTCGATTCCCAGCAGCCGCAGCTGTTCCTGCACGATCTCCGTTTGGCGAAGTGCCAGAGGGCTTCCCCGGCTTCCGACGATCAGTTTTTCAGGTTTGACTTGAAGGCCTCCAGTGTAGCTTCTATGACCTCTGGGGTGTGAGCTGCAGAGAGGAAGTCGGTCTCGTACTGGCTGGGGGTCAGGAAGACTCCGGACTCCAGCATGCGGCGGAAGAATGAGAAGTATCCGGCCTTGTCACATCTCAGGGCCGAGGCATAGTCGTGAGGCTCCGGACCGAAGAAGACCTTGAACATGCTGGCAATTCCCACCACGCTGTATCCAGGACAGAGGTCTTCCACGATATCCCTCAGGGCCTTCCTCATGCCGTCTGCAGCGGCGTTGACCCTGTCCAGAATCTTTTCCCTCTCCAGGACGTCCAGGGTGGCCATTCCTGCCGCCAGAGAGACCGGGCTGCCGTTGAAGGTGCCGGCCTGGTAGATGGCTCCGGCTGGAGCCACCTGCTCCATCAGGTCCCGACGTCCACCGAACACTCCTACCGGAAACCCTCCGCCGATGATCTTTCCCAGGGTGGTCATGTCCGGGGTCACCCCGTAATACTTCTGCGCTCCGCCAAGGCTCAGGCGGAAGCCGGTTATGACCTCGTCGAAAATGAGAAGGACGTCATGCTCACGGGTCAGGTCTCGGACCGCCTGCAGATATCCAGGATGTGGAAGCACCGGGCCGACATTTCCCAGCACTGGCTCCATTATCAGTCCTGCCACCTGGCCGGAGAAGGTCCGCAGCACCTGCTCCAGGGCCTCAAGGTCGTTGTAGGGCACCTGCAGGGTGTTCTTGGCCGTGTCGGCCGGAACTCCCCGGGAGTCGGGGATTCCCAGGGTGGTGGCTCCCGATCCGGCCTTGATCAATGCGCTGTCGTGGGCTCCGTGAAAGCCCCCCTCGACCTTGATGATCTTGTCTTTACCCGTCGCGCCGCGGGCCACCCGCAGCGCGGCCATGGTGGCCTCGGTGCCGGTGGACACAAAACGCAGCATATCGATGCTGGGATAGAGGCCGGCAATTCTCTTCGCCAGACCGATCTCAAGCTCCGAGGGTGTGCCGTATAGCCACCCTTTCTGCAGCTGTTCGATTACTGCCTGCATCACCGCAGGATGACGGTGGCCCAGGATCATGGGTCCGTAGGCCAGGCAGTAGTCGATCAGCCGGTTTCCGTCCACGTCCCACAGGTAGGGGCCTTCTCCCCTGGCGGTGTAAAATGGATGGGGAGAGATGGCGCGTACAGGGCTGGAGACACCTCCGGGAAGAAGCCCGCGCGCCTGCTCGAAGAGCTTGGAAGATGATTCGAAATGCATGCAAAGGAGCCTCTCCCTTTCCAGATCGACCAAGATTAATCAAGCTTGCGATTTGCGGCCTCATCTCTCAAGGGCTATTCCTCTAGCGCCCGCTTCCCGGCCTCCTCGCAGGCGGCCGTCACTTCTCGCAGAGAAAGACCGGTCTCTTCCGCGATCGTCCGGCAGTCCTCGTACTCCGGCTTAACAGACAGAATCTTTCCTTTCAGCCGGCTGACCTTCAGGCGCACCAGGCGGCGCAGTCCCTTGATCTGCACTTCGGCGGCCATCTCCTCCCGCTCCGCCAGAAAGCGGTGCACTGCCGGAAAGACGCGCAGGCCCAGCGAGCCGGTCTCTCTCATCACTAGTTCTGCCAGCCCTTCGACCGAGTCCTGCCGGGCAATCACCCTGATCAGATTTCCGCTGCGGCCCTTCTTCATTACCGCCGGAATGACGGAGACGTCCAGTGCTCCGGACTTCATCAGCAGCTCGATCAAATAGCCCAGCACCTCGCCGGTCACGTCGTCCACGTTGGTCTCCAGCAGCATCACCTGGTCGTGGTGATGCCGGGCCCTCATCTCGCCCAGGGCTGAGCGCAGCACATTGGGGTGGGACAGCTCGTTCTTTCCGGCTCCGTACCCTACCGTTGTGATGCGGAGAGGCGGGTACTCAGAGACGAACTCGTCGACGGCCGTTGCCAGGATGGCGGTGCCGGTAGGAGTCAGGAGTTCTCTATCCACCGGCCCTCCGTGCCAGGGGATGCTCTTCGATTTGAGGATCTCCAGGACCGCAGGAGCGGGAACGGGCAGGATGCCGTGTGCCGTCCTGACGTATCCTCCGCCTGCTGCCAGGGGCAGGGAACATACCCTCTTCGCATCCAGGCTGTGCAGCGCTGCAAAGCACCCGGCGATGTCGGCCAGGGCATCGAGGGCCCCGATCTCGTGAAAGTGGGCCTCCTCTTTGGGGACGCCGTGGACCCGGGACTCGGCAGCGGCCAGCAAATCCAGCGCCAGAAGCGCGTTCTCCTTCGCAGGACCGGGCAAGTGCGAGGACTCCAGGATGGTCACGGCCTCCTTCAGTCCGTGAAACCTTCGGTCTGATCGAACCGTTGCCTTGGTAGAGGCGATGTGGCCGCGCTCCTGGCGTGATACTTCGAGAGTGCAGCCCACCGATTCCACCGTTCTTGTGATGGCGGCCGCATCGGCTCCAAGGTCGATCAGGCTGCCCATGATCATGTCGCCCGATGCTCCGGAGAAGGGGTCGAAGAAGAGGACCTTCATGCTTCAGCTCTTCCTAATCGTCCCGCAGATAAGCATTTTCTTGACCGCCATTCACGTCTTCATGCCAGGCCCTGAGGATCTCGGCTACCGACCAGGCCTGGGATATGCAGCCTCCTGGCATCTGGGGAAGGTCGCCGTCGAACACCTCGGGAATGGTGTCCATCCCCGAAGAGTTGAGATTTATAAGCGGCCTCAGCAGCTCTCCGGCCTTTTCCCGGCTCTGCTGCGAATACTCGCTGGTTGAGACCAGGGCGCTGATGTAGGGCCCCATCAGCCAGGGCCAGACCGTTCCCTGGTGGTAGGCGAAATCCCTTTCCTCCGGACCGCCCCGGTAGCGTCCGGTGTAGCGGTAATCGTTGGGTGAAAGGGTACGGAGGCCGTAAGGGGTGAGCAGTTCGCGAGTCACCACTTCTAAGATGCTCTTTCTCTTGATGAGTGGCAGGAGATCGGGAATTGCCGCGGCAAATATCTGGTTGGGACGAATAGATGCATCTTCGTGGTCCAGGACATCGAACAGGCAGCCCCTCTCGGCGTTCCAGAAGTGCTGGTAGCTCTCCTTCACCCGATCGGCCAGTGTCACGTCCCAGGGCTCGTCCAGGGCTTCCGCCAGCGTGGCGGCCATGGTGAGGCTCTGGTACCACAGGGCGTTGATATCGCAGGCCTTTCCTTCCCGGGGAGTCACCGCTCTTCCGTTCACGCGGGCATCCATCCAGGTCAGAGCCGGGCCGGAGGCGATCAGGCCGTCGGAGTCCATCCCGAAGCCTTCTCCTTTTCCCGAGTAGCGCCGGACCACGCTTTTTAAGGCCGGCCACATCTGGCGCAGGAACTGCAGGTCTTTCGTGTAGCGGAAATAGCTGCCGACCGCCCTGACAAACCACAAAGAAGCGTCCACAGTGTTGTAGGACCCGGCACCCAGGTCGTTGGGCAGGACCCCGTCCTTCATGGAACCGGCAAAGGTCTTCAGGACCTCTCTTGCCTCCTCGAACCTTCCTGTGGTCAGCAGCAGGCCAGGCAGCGCGACCATGGCGTCCCGGCCCCAGTCGTCGAACCAGTGGTATCCGGCGATGATGCTTCTGCCGGTTCCCCTGCGAACCACGAAGCTGTCAGCAGCACTGGCCAGCTCCGGAACAGGGGCCTTCAGGCCGTTGTGCCGAGCCATCACGGACTCGAACGCCCTTTCCGCGTCCGGCATAGAAGTCCGCCAGGTGGAGGCCATTATGAAAAAGGTGGTCTCTCCAGCAAATTCCAGGTCGAAATGGCCCGGGCTGAAGAGGTCCTCTCTCCAGGACAGCCCGCGAAGACGCTCCGCCTGGTATTCGAAGCTCCTGTAGACATCTTCTCTGGCGGTGAAGCGGGCTTTGTCCGAGAGCAGGGCCGTGCGGCAGCCAGCGTCAAGGAAGGTGCCCTGGGCGGCCGGCTCCTGGCTGATAGCCGGAAGGCCGGTGGCTGCATGAAAGCTCCGGCAGTGAACCAGCGGCACCACCCGCATGCGGCCCTGGCCGTTCAGCCGGTATCTGATCAGGACCGTATTCTCGCCGCAAACCATGCAGACGGTCTTCTCGACCTCCAGGCCGTCCGCCCGGTAAGAGAAACGGGGCAGTGGATCCTGCCGGAAGTCCTGCAGGAACTTGAAGCCCTGGGGGTGGATGGCTCCAGGATATTGATGATTGGCCAGAGCGATCCCGTTCAGCTCCTCGTCCAGGGATGAAAGAAGAAGCGTCCGTTCGACCGGCGGAGACATGGCCGCCACCAGCAGTCCGTGGTAGGCGCGGGTATTGGCCCCAACAGCGGTCGAAGACGCGTACCCGCCGAGGCCGTTGGACAGCAGCCACTCCGGAGTCGTCCCCTCCTCAAAACTTGAGAACAGGCTCATCTCTCCTCCAGGGCGGAGGCCGCCGCCCGCAGCAGCCCCTCTCTCAAAGCCTCGCCCTTGAGGCTTGACAATTTCGATATTCTATCGGCCAGTTCCTCCCGTCTCAGGCTGAATCGAGCCCAGGAGGTGAGATCTCCTCGCCTGGTGTGATATTCGAGCGAGCTTGCCTCCACATCGGGCATTATCCGGAGGAGTCCTGCCAGGCTCCAGGCCTCCTGTCCTGTGAACTCGTCTACTCCGGTGGCGAAGCGAAAGGGCTGATCGGCCAGCACCAGTTCGTCCTTCAGGCGGCTGTGAAAGTCGGCCAGCACGCTGAAGTAGGTCACCGCTGCGTCGTAGGGGTTGCCGTAAGGGCTGAAGTAGCTGTGCACTTCGCCCGGGCCCCCACCGTGGGTGAACATGTAGTAAAGATGATCCGAGAGCCCGAAAAGCCTCCAGATCTCCATAAGCATCCGGTCCTGGCTCTCCTTCACCGGCATTTCCAGCTGCTTTAAGTAAAGAAAGCAGGCCTGCTGCAGCGAGTTTCCCAGCCAGCAGCTGGTATCCCTCTCCAGGTCCGCCCAGGAAACGGGCTCCTTCACGCTCAGCTCTCTTTCCGGAGCGTACTGACGGGCCAGCTCGGCGGGAGTGGAGAACCGCAAATTGTCCCACTTCAGGACAGCCTGTGGGAGGTGGCGCAGGAATTCGAATATCCCGGTCTCCTCCCATTGGTGCTCGCCGAAGGTCTCGTAATCGCAGAACAGATTGATGCACTGGCCGGGCGTATTTGCCAGCCAGGCTGCGTACTTGTCGGCGGTCAGCGGATACTCTTCCCACCACCGGGAAGAGAACCGAAATCCTATGTCGTCGGTGAGCTGGTAGTTGCGGAGCAGCAGGGCCAGATCCTGATCCTGGGCTTTGTACACATAGTTGGGATCGGCGATGACTCCCTCGGTGAAGATGGCCTTGTATCCCAGGGGCGCAACCAGTTCGGCGATCCGGTCGCTGTAGATCAGCTCGGTGTTCTCGAAAGTCTGGGGCCTGGTTCCGAATATGTCCCAGATCAGCTCTCGGTGCATCTTCACCTGCTCGTAGAACTCTGCCGGGGAGTCAAAGAGGCTTACCAGCGAATGATAGTAGGTCTGCTCCATCAGCTCCACGCCGCCGCTATCAACCAGCTTTATGAATGAGTCCAGAACCTGGGGGTTGTACCGCCGGCACTGTTCCAGGAAAACACCTGACAAGCTGTAGGCAACCTTGAAGGGCCGCTCCGTGTGCAAAAACTTGCGGATGCAGTCCAAAATAACCCGGTTGGCCGGCAGATAGCACTTGGAGGAGACGCGATCGAAAATCCGCCTGTTTTCTCCGTCGTCAAAATAGAATTCCAAGAGGCCGGGGATGTTCCTCTTGAAGATCGACTTCTCCCAAAAGAAATTCTTTTTCAATCGCAGAGGCTGGTGAACCTCAAAGCAGAGGGATACATCGGTCATATAATACTTCAATTGGCCTCTAAAATATTTACATCCTTCGCATTTGTCATTTACCGAAAGGACTAACTACTTTTGTAATGAAATTATATAAGGATCGAGGCACAATTATCGCGTTTAAATGATGAGGGAGCGGTTATTTTGGCAACAAGTCAACCTGATGAGTTTCCCAGGGTCAAGTCCGGGATTCCCGGCTTTGATGAAATGGTGGATGGTGGCTTCCACCGGGGAACTGTTAATACCATAACCGGGCCGTCCGGTTCGGGCAAGACCGTCTTTGCCAGTCAGTACATCTATTACGGTGCTGATATTGGGGAGAAGGGGATGATAATCACGCCTTCAGAGACCGCCGAGTTTCTGAAGAGGGAAATGCGATCCTCCTTTGGATGGGACTTGTCCGACCTGGAAAAGCAGGGCAAGCTGAGCATAGTGGACGTCACTGATCCGGTGCTGAGGCTGCAGAAGAGCATCGAGGTCGATCCGGTGGAGTTTTTGATAAACTTCCGCAAGATGGTGGAGCGAAAGCTCCAGGATTTCAAGCCCCAGCGGCTCTTTATTGACGACCTGACCGCTCTTTTCCTATCGGTTGAATCTCCCTTCAAGGTCAGGTCTCTGGTAGATGACCTCTTTGGGAGCCTGCGCACCAGCGGCACGACGTCCGTAATTACCATTGGAACGGCCTTCGGCATGAACCAGTACCTGGAGTACGGTGCCGACTCCGCCACGATCTTGAATCGAGAGCGGATCGGAAACTCGCTGATCAGGTCCATCTTCATCATGAAGATGCGCGGGTCCAAGATCACCAACTCCATTAGAGTGCTGGACATATCCGACGATGGGCTATCCATCTCGAATCTCTCGCCCTACCCGTGAGGTCCACGAAATGATTGAGCGATGGCTGGTTCTGGCCGCCGAGGAAGGGGGTCCCGTCTCCAACAAGCTGGGCGGCATCTGGAACGTGATCGATGCTGAGGCCGTGACCCTGGCCAGGCTGGCGGCCAGGGGGGAAATCGACCGAGATACCAAGATACTGGTAGCCGGCCCCTACTATCCCTCTCCCGGGTCCGACTGGCATACCAGCAAGAACCGGGTTACCGACATATCCTCGCTGGATAAGCTGGACCCCGGACCGGATCTGCAATCAGTGCTGACTGGCCTGGCCTCGCAGGGGATAGAGGTGGTGGGCGCAAAAAGGATGATTGAGGGCATTGCAGTTCAATACCTCCTCTTTAACACCAATAACTTCCAATCCCACATGATCGCCTGGAAAGGCCAGCAGTTGACCCTCAACAATGCCGTCAAGACCGAGGCCTATCAGCTTCTGGGCCTGGACTCCATGGTGTACGAGAGGGCCAACTACGGTGGTGAGTACAACCACTATCTGAATCTCTCCTATGCAGTCTCGGAGCTGGTGAGAGGTCTGTCCCTCACTCACGAGGACCTGACGGAAAAATACAAGGATGAAGCGGTCTCGGAGTTCGCCAAATCGGTGATGCCCAAGATCCGCGTCTCTTTGCACTGTCATGAGTTCGGAGCCTTTTATGCCATAGCCAGGCTGAAAAAGCTCGGCGTGCCGGTGAGAACCATGGCCACTCTGCATGCCACCGTTCCTGGCAGAACCGCAGGCCACAGATCTCTGGCCAAGATTCTCTCCGGGGACTCGAAGATGGATCCTGGAACTCCTATGGGCTTTGCGACCCTGGAGTCGCTGGCTCGCTATGCGGACGTGGTCACTTTCGTCGGCGACTCCACCATGAAGGAGGCCATGCTCTTCTACCACATGAAGGGAGTCGTGGTTAGAAACGGAATAGACGTAGAATGCGAGGACATCGATTGGGCCAAGAAGGATCGCTGCAGAGCGCGGATGCAGAAGTTCGTATCCGAGAACCTGTTCAAGTTTCACGATGGCAAGTCCATCGATCCCGAAAATGTAATTCCCATCTTCACCATATCCAGAATTGAAGTGGAGAATAAGGGATACCCCCAGCTGATCGACGGCCTGGTGTTGCAGGATCACCTCCTGAAACACAGATTGATCGGACAGCGCCATGTAGAAGAGGTGCGTGTGGTGTGCTTCCTGATCACCGCTCACGGCCCTAAGCTCAAGGAAAAGCTGCCCGAGGGCTTCCCTGTCAATCTCACCCCCGAGGTGCTGGTGGGAGATGAGATCCGGCTCGAGAATATGATCAAGGATCGAGGGCTGGATGAGAGAGAGCTGATCTCGGGAAAGAGGCTGGTCGCTGCCATGCTTTATCCGCAGTGGGTGGGACCTGACGACGGCGGCCTGGGCATGAAAGCCGATGAGATCATGGCCGGCTGTGTGGCGGGGATATTCCCCTCTCAATACGAGCCCTTCCTGCTCACGGCCCTTGAGGCCGGACGGGAGGGTACCCCCAGCATCGTCAGCAGGGCTGCAGGCTTTTCCGATGCCCTCAAGAAGATCAAGAGACGCGTATCGGGATTGGGCGGGGTGATCGTGGTCGACAATATGGAGCAGCAGCCCCAGGAGATGGTGATGGACTATGCATTGGCTATGGACTACTTCACCTGGACCTACCTGGAGGACGAGGTCAAATACAGGCTCTTGTGCGAGGAGTCCTTCTCCCTAGCCAAGCAGTTCAGCTGGAAGGAGCCGGTGCTGGAGTACTACAAGAACCTCACAGCTTAGCCGTCAAGCAGGATGCGATAAGAATGAGAATAGCATATCTGAGCATGGAGTATCCGCCTTTGGTTTACGGCGGTCTGGGTGTGTACGTAGACCTGATCTCCAGAGAGCTGAGCCGCTTAGGTCAGAGGGTATCGGTTTTTAGCTGGGGGGACGGTAAGCTGAAGGGCTACGAGGACTCTGGCGGGGTGGAGGTATTTCGGGAGACGCCTGTTCCCATGAGAGACGGCCTGGAGATATTTCTCTCACCGGAGAGCCTGGCCTGGGGTGAAGGCCTCTCATTTCTGTTTGATCTCTTAAGCTACAACCAGCTGGCGGCCTCAGACCTGCTGAGGGAAGGGCCTTTCGACCTTTGCGTCGCTCATGACTGGCTTAGCCTTTTCGGGGGCATGGCCGCCAGGAGGAAGGGCCTTCCCATGATCTATCACGTCCACGGCCTGGAGGCGGGGCGGTCCGAGCACCCCAATTCCCAGCTGGTGGCGCTGGAAAAAAGAGGCGCTGAGGTGGCCGATCTGGTGCTGACGGTCTCGGAAGCCATGAAGCGAGAGCTGGTGGGCCTGGGTGTGGCAGAAGAGAAGATCGGAGTCTGCTACCACGGCGTGGATGCAGAGTTCTTCGATCCCGCACGGGCCGAAGAGGAGGATCTGCAGGCATTGCGGGAACGATACGGCTTTTCGAAGGGCGATCCCGTAATTCTCTTCGTGGGGCGGCTGGAGCCGGTCAAGGGTGTACTCCAGCTTCTTTGCGCCATGTCGGATGTTGTCGAGAAGCATCCCCGTTCCCGTTTGCTGGTGGTCGGCAAGGGATCGCTGGAACATGCGGCCAAGGAGGCAGAGGCTTCCGGCCTGGCAACCGTTGTTACGGATTTCCTGAGCCCGCAGGAGAAGATGCTGCATTACGCGCTGGCGGATATCTGCGTCTTTCCGAGCCTTTACGAGCCTTTCGGCATAGTGGGCCTGGAGGCTGCCGCTATGGCCAAACCGGCAGTGGTTGGTGCTGCCGGCACCAGCGGCCTAGCGGAGATCGTGGAAAATCCCGCCGCGGAAAAGCCCACCGGAGTTCACGTAAACGGGCGCAGCCCGCAGGACATCGCCTGGGGAATCAACTTGCTGCTGGACGACCCGAAAAAGATCGAGGGATGGGGACAAAATGCCCGCAAGCGAGTGCTTTCTCTTTTCACCTGGCAAAAGGCCGCCGAGCGGACGCTTACGCTGTACGAGGGGGCATTGGAACGCCGGAGATAAGGCGGCACTATTTCCTGGACGAGTATTGCATCATCTCCACTGAGCGCAGAAAGAGGCCGTCAGACTTCAAAAAGGAGAAGAGTTTTCGGGGCGATTCGTCGACCTGCCCTTTCTGCCCCGGAAATGAGCATCAGACCCCACCGGCAACGGCGGTCTACACGGACGGCGGCATCCTGGCCGATTCTGAGGGCGACAGGGTCCGTCCCTGGAGCGCACGGGTGTTTCAGAACCTGTATGCCGCAATGGTGCCCGAGCCGCTTCCTCCGTCCATTGAATGGATTGCGCTTCCCGGAAGGGGGAGGCACGAGGTGATCGTCGAGTCACCGGATCACGAGAAAAGCCCGGCAGACTTCAGCCAGGACGAGCTGGAGCTTCTGATCCGGGTCTACTGTAACCGGTACATGTATCACTGTCAAGACTCCGGAACGGCTTACGTTTCCATCTTCAAGAACTGGGGCGACCGGGCCGGAGCGTCGCTCAGCCACACCCACACCCAGCTGGTGACCCTTCCGGTGATCCCTCCTGCCATTTTGCGGGAGGTCTCGGCTATCTCTCAATCGGGCTTCTGTCCTTATTGCAATATAGTCGAGCGAGAGGCCGCATCAAGGCGTCTGATCGAGCAGAACCGCAGATGGATAGCGATTGCTCCCTATTATAGCATGAGCCCTTACGAGATCTGGCTGCTTCCTAAGGCCTGTATCAGCAATCTTCAGGAGGTGGATGATCCGGCAAGACATGATCTCGCGTCTTTGCTGGGCGACGTCCTGAGGCGTCTGAAAATCCTTCTGGACGACCCACCTTACAATTGCATGATCTTTCAGCTTTCATCGGGCTATCACATGAGCATCAGAGTCCAGCCGGTGATCACCAAGATAGCAGGCTTTGAAAAGGGAACTGGAATCTTCATAAATCCCGTTCCGCCGGAAATTGCAGCCAGCGAACTCTCTCAGGCATAGCGAAAACCGAAAGATTAATCAATTATCGGGCTGATAATTTAATGGCAATGTTCGTCCCCAACATCAGGGATTTCTTAGCGGGTCGGTTCGCGGCCATCATGTTGGTTGATTGCTGTCCCGAGATTGATCGCAGTGTACTAAGAATTGATCTAGGCTGCATATTGCAATTTATAACGGTGAATTGATGCGAATTGGAATGTTCTCCTGGGAGAGCCTGTATTCAGTTAAGGTTGGCGGCGTGGCTCCACACGTTTCCGAGATTTCAGAGGCGCTGGCCAGAAGGGGCCATGAAGTACACATCTTCACGCGAAGGGGCGATTTCGACTCTTACGACCGGATCAATGGCGTTCACTATCAGAGGGTTGATTCCGACAGCTCTGGAGATATATTGTATCAGATGGATAAAATGTGTGACTCCATGTTCGATCGCTTTGGGGCGGTGCAGAGGCTCTTTGGCGATTTCGACGTAGTTCACGGGCACGACTGGCATCCGGTGAGGGCCCTAAAACGCATTAAGGATGTCTATTCCATCCCAATGTTTCTCACCATGCACAGCACGGAGTGGGGACGAAACGGCAACAACTTCGGAGATGGTGTGTCCAAGCAGATCTCCCATCTGGAGTGGATGGGCTGTTACGAGTCATCACTGGTGATCGTTACCACCAGGCGCATGGTGGACGAGCTTAAGTGGATCTACTCCCTTCCCGAAGATAAAATTCGCATCATACCTAACGGCATCATGAAGGGCAAGATGAGGCGGTCCCTCGATGCGGGACGGGTCAAGGAGAGGCTGGGCATTCACCCTCTTGCGCCGGTCATCCTGTTTTGCGGAAGGATGAGCTTTCAGAAGGGGCCTGACCTCCTGGTGGAGGCCATACCTAAGATTCTCTCCATGCGTCCCGATGCGCGTTTCGTTTTCATCGGCGAAGGCGGCATGAAGGCGGATTGCGAGCGTCGGGCTTCGGAGCTGGGAGTAAAAGACGCCTGCCGGTTCCTGGGCTACACTTCCGGTGCTGACAAAGAAGAGCTGATGAATGCCTGTGACCTGGTGTGCATGCCCAGCAGAAATGAGCCCTTTGGGGTGGTAGTGCTGGAAGCCTGGGATGCCTGCAAGCCTCTGGTGGCAACAGAGGCGATCTCCATCGTCAAGAACTTCGATGACGGCCTTTTGGCCTATATCCAGCCCGAGTCCATTGCCTGGTGCATAAACCGGCTGCTCAGCCATCCTGAGGAGATGAAGAAGCTGGCCAGCGCCGGATGCGAGAGGATCGATGCTGAGTTCAGCTGGGACCGCATAGCCAAGAGGACTGAGGTGGCCTACGAGTCCATCCTGCGGCCTCCGGATGGGAGTTGAGCAGCAGCCTGGGGAGAAGACGATGCTGCCGCGCTCATGTGCGGGCCGCACCACAAGGGGGATGTTGCTGCCATGTGGGTACCGATCGTGCCTCTACCGAAAACTACAAGAATAGGGAGCACAAGGGGCTCATGGCGCCTCGATAGCTTAGCTCGGTATAGCGCGTCCTTGGTAAGGACGAGGTCGCGGGTTCGAATCCCGCCCGAGGCTTTATCTCTGTTTATCTCTATTTTCGAAAAAAGAGAAACGAAACTGCCGCAAGGCAGGTCTTCTTTTCAGCAGGCTGCTTAAGATATGCCGCCTGCCCTGCCCTGGAATGCGGTCATCGTAGCGTCATTTCTCTGATTTTGCGGGTCTTGCTGCCCTGTGAATCTTCGGCCTCCACCTCCAGCAGATACCGGCCTTGGGGCGCATCCTTCCTCTCCAGGAGAATGGTGAAATGCTGAATGGGGGACCTCTCCAGCATCAGAGGCGGATAGGGCGATAAAGATCGGTTGTGGTACAGGCTGAAGAAGCGGAGGGAAGTCTGGCCCTCCCACAGTGAGAGGTTGTTTTTGACATACAGTCCGTACGATGCCCCAGGGTCGGTTGCCCCCAGCAGCTCTCTGGATTTGTAGTAGCTGGCTCCGTCAAGACCCACCAGAGAGTGGAAGACGCCATCCTGGTCGAAATAGGCGAGGGTTGTTCTGTCCTGGGAACCGGGATACGGCTTAAGCACCGCTGGCGCGGACAGGGCCTCGTAGGGCGCTTCTGAAGTGGGCATGCCAATGGTATTGACCACCAGCATAGGACCCACAAGGTCTGTGCCGTTGCCGGCCCACCAGCTCTGAAGCGGCCAGGTGAAGTTGAGGCTGGCTTTTTCCCCCTCGATCATCCGGTACTCAGTCCATATCACCTTGCTGCTATTCTCATCGATTGCGTAGAATGTGGCGCTGGTCAGATCGCCGTCCTGATCGGTTATCACGGCCTGAGCTTCAGCATTGTCGTCTGACAGCCGGTACGAAAAATCAAGGTCTGGACTGTATGCTACAGCCGCGGGAGATGCACAGATGGACGCAAGAAGCATGAATGCCATTAACCGCTTAAGAGACAATTCCCATCACTTCCGAAGACCCTTTTTTCGAATAGGGATCTGTCTTTCAGACCCAGGCAGCACTCCAGCTGGCCGGCCCACAGGTCTGTGGCATTGTAGCGAGAGGAGGCCAAGAAGATCTTGCGGGAAAGGCTGAAATTGCCTGAATATCTCTCCTCGCCCTCGTTTACCGGGGCTCTGTCTTTGAACTGTTTGAAGCTTAGCACCGCCAGTCCGGAAGAGCGCGAGGTCAGGCTGTACTCCGTGGTCTTGTTAGGGCGGAAATGGTCGTAGTAGAGGACCTTGGTGGTATTGTTCATGAAGGCCTCAAACCAGACATTGGTGAGCTCCAGATAACACGTCCTTTCTTTTTTCAAATCTGTGGCTCCATAAAAGGATGCGCCCACGTAGTCGAGGTTATTGCCGAACGATTCCCTATCTGAAATGCCCCGGCCAATGTAATCCATGCGCCTTGCCGCGGCCATGGCCACCGGCCAGGTCTCGTTTACGGTGAGGGTGTAGTTCTGGTCTCCCGGATTCTTCACCGCCACAAGCTCTACGGTTCCGCTGGCTTCGGCCTTGAGACGGATACGCTCGGCAGTGTCCATGGTGCCGTTGGCAGCCGATATGCGTTCGGCCATCCTGACGTCGTTGAAGTCCATTTGGGTGTAGCGGTAGTATTTCCCTTCGCCAATCGCCTCTCCGGAAACGTCCACAGAGGCGTTCAGGCTTTGCCGCAGCCCCGTGGTCCAGCCGGTATCAAGCTCGGTGATCTTATAAAATCTGGCCGGGGTCGGAGAAAAAGTCAGGACTATGAGGGCGACCAGCAACAATAATTTTCCGAGACAGTTCAAAACCCATTCACTCCATTGCAATTATTGTAACCGCCAGTAGATAAGCATTGTTGACCGGAATCGATGAAGTGGTCTGGGATGATCGGGCTGGAACTTCCGAAAAATCCGGATTCAGAAAATTTTTACCCCGGTGGGATTGCATTTTTCTGCAACTGGCAAGACAGTCTGCGAATCCGCCATCGTCTGGCCGGATTGCGCCGGGGTTGGGGGAAGTATCGCCGGAATTCTTGAAGGGCATGTATCTTGACAGCGTATAGCATGGTCGGTCCGCAATTCTACAGATTCAGGGAATATGTAGGCAATTTTTTTCTTTATGAGCAAATATGGGATGAAATAGTCCGGTATTGTATTTATTAAACTTATTAAAATATATTTAAGTTAGCGATAAGAATTAAGTACTTTCAGATAGAATTTAGTGCGATTATTATAATTAATAGTGAAATAAAGAGGATTGATATCGTGAAGGAGGCTCGTGAGAAATCAATTGACCAGGCCAGCCAGGAAATGCTTGTGGTGGCAGCCAGAGCAGGCCTGGAGACCGCGTGGGATCGCCTTGAGAAGCAAAAGCCGCAGTGCGGATTTGGGGAAGCCGGGCTATGCTGCCGCAACTGCAACATGGGCCCCTGCAGGATTGACCCCTTTGGTGAAGGTCCCAGCAAGGGAGTCTGTGGAGCTACCGCGGACATAATGGTGGCCAGAAACCTGCTGCGAAGCATCGCCGCCGGCGCTGCCGCTCATTCGGATCACGGCAGAGATGCAGCCAAGACTTTTCTTCTCCTGTCCCAGGGCAAAGCACCGTCGTATCAGGTAAGGGACAGCGCCAAGATGCAGCGGCTGATGGATGAATACGGGGTACAGAGCCAGATAGCTCTGGCCGAGGCGGTCATGGCCGAGTTCGGAAAGCAAGACGGCCCCATCCAGTTCACCCGCCGCGCACCGAAAAAGCGGCAGGAGCTGTGGCAGAAGCTGGGCATCGATCCGCGCGGCATCGACCGCGAGATCGTGGAGATCATGCACCGGACCCACATCGGTGTCGACAACGACTACGTCCATTTGATACTGCAGGGTCTGCGCGCCAGCATCGCTGACGGCTGGGGCGGCTCCATGATCGCCACCGAGATTCAGGATGTCATGTTCGGCACTCCGAAGCCGGTGAGATCTCAGGTCAACCTCGGCGTCCTGGATGAAGATAAGGTGAACGTGATCATACACGGCCACGAGCCCATCCTCTCTGAGATGATTGTAGCTGCCGCATCCGATCCCGAGCTGCTCAGGCTGGCAGAAGCACAGGGTGCCGCGGGAATCAACGTGGCCGGGATGTGCTGTACCGGAAACGAGTTGCTCATGCGTCACGGCGTGCCAACGGCAGGCAACTTCCTGCAGCAGGAGCTGGCCGTGGCCACCGGAGCGGTGGAAGCCATAGTGGTGGACGTTCAGTGCATCATGCCCGCGCTGGGCGCTCTTGCCGGCTGCTACCACACCAAGTTCATCTCCACCTCGCCCAAGGCCAAGTTCCCGGGGGCCATTCACATGGAGTTTCATGAGGAGTCGGCCTACGAGACTGCCAAGGACATAGTCAAGGCCGCGGTGTTGAACTACGCCAACCGGAACCCGGCAAAGGTCAGGATTCCGGATGTCAAGTCGGACGCCATGGTGGGCTTCTCAGTCGAGGCTATTGTCGAAGCGCTGGGTGGAACGCTGGACCCCCTGCTGGAGGCGATCAAGAGCGGAGCCGTTCGGGGAATCGGAGCGGTGGTGGGCTGCAATAATCCCAAGATCAAGCACGACTACGGCCACGTCAACCTGGTCAAGGAACTGATCAAGAACAACGTGCTGGTGGTCACCACCGGCTGCAATGCCATCGCCTGCG
This sequence comes from Methanotrichaceae archaeon, assembly GCA_013178225.1. Classification (GTDB taxonomy): domain Archaea; phylum Halobacteriota; class Methanosarcinia; order Methanotrichales; family Methanotrichaceae; genus JABLXE01. The sequence continues at coordinate 112,517 of JABLXE010000005.1, read as the reverse complement.
CCAAGGAAGGACTTCTGCTGCCGGAAGCCGCGGACCTGGCCGGCGAGGGATTGAAGGGCGTGTGCAAGGCGCTGGGAGTGCCGCCGGTCCTGCATATGGGCTCCTGCGTGGATATCAGCAGAATTCTGGTAGCCGCTGCGGCCATAGCCAACGCCCTGGGCGTGGACATAAGCGACCTGCCCGCTGCTGGCGCAGCCCCTGAATGGATGAGCGAAAAGGCGGTCTCGATCGGCGCCTATGTGGTTTCGTCCGGAGTTTACACGGTTCTTGGCACCGTTCCACCGGTTCTGGGAAGCCCGGAGGTGGCCGGCCTTCTGACCGAAGGAGCGGCATCGGTCGTGGGCGCGTCCTTTGCCGTAGAGCCGGAGCCGATACAGGCTGCCAGGTTGATGATCGATCATATCGATAGCCAGCGGAAAAAGCTGGGGTTGTAAGGATGAAGGAGATATTCGTTCGACTGGACCGCTGTATGGGCTGCAAGTCCTGCGAGATTGCCTGTGCTGTGGAGCATTCCAAATCGCATAACCTGTTCGGGGCCATGGCTGAGACGCCCAGGCCCCGAAAGCGGCTCTACGTGGAGAACCCGGAGGGCGTGAAGATGCCCATGGTCTGCCGCCACTGCGAGGATGCTCCCTGTGTTGAGGTGTGCCGGGTTGGAGCCACAGTCAAGGATGCCATCACCGGAATTGTGACCAAAGACGAGTCGATGTGCATCGGTTGCTGGATGTGCGCCATGGTCTGTCCCTACGGCATGGTGGGAAGACAAAAGGAGGTCAAGATCGCGGTCAAGTGCGATCTGTGCCCCAGCCTGATGGTTCCGGCCTGCGTTTCCGCCTGTCCCACCGGCACCCTGGTGTTTGCCGAGCAGGAGGAGTTCGCGGAGATCATGCGCCGCGATGCGGCAGCGCAGATCGCTCGCGGGCACAAGATCAAAGCCTCGATATAAGGTCGCTGAGAAAAAGCCGGGAAACAGGAGAGCCTAGACGATGGGCGTCAGGCTGATCTTGTTTCTATCTTCCACGAGCATGTTGAAGGGCTCCGTTCTGGGGATGACCCCGTAAAGGCAGAGGCCGCCGTTGAGTTCGCTCACCAGGAAGTAGGTATCTGCGGTGTGGACGGCCATGTTGAGGCTCTCCTGGCCGTTCTTGACCACCAGGACATTGATGTCGTTGGTCTCCTTCCATTTGTGCATCATGAGGTTGGCCATGTTCAGCAGTTCCTTGTAGCCAAAGGCGAACTCGATTGCATCCATGCCGATGATGTTCAATATGGGCCGGCCGGTCCTCTCCCGCAGCAGGTCCCACTTTTCCACCACCTCTTTTCCCCAGGCCGAGGCGTCTTCTCCCTCCGGCTGGGCCACGATCACATTGGTGGGAACGAAGATGTCCTTGGGGCTCAGCTGGTACCCTATGCTGGGCAGGATGAACACCCCTCTGCCGTTTTTTATGGCGTTGGAGGCCAGGGCGGTAATTATCTGATAGTAGCGCTTTCCGACCCAGTGGTCGATCTCGAAGACGTTGCAGGAGCCGTACTTCAGCCCCCTGGTGACGGCATCCAGATCGGGAATTCCGGTAGAGATGCATTCCTTGCCGGGATCGGGGATCCGCACGACGTCAACGGGGGAAATTCTTGCATCGCGCTCCCCGCGGTAGGGCTCGAAGTACCTGAAACGGCCTCCGTGAAGGGTGGCGGTGTAGGTCTTCTGCTTGATCTCCACCCCCCTCAGCTTGTCAAGGCGAATCTGGCGTGCGAAGCGGGTCCGCATTCCGCTTCTGTCCTCACTCCGCAGCCGGAAGCTCTCCATGGTCACGACGCCGTCCACGATATAGTCCAGCGGCATGACGCTGTCGAATTCGCTGACGAAGATCAGGTGAGTGTCAAGGTCACGCGCAAACTCGCAGATGTTCTGCTCGAAGCTGTGCTGAGAGTTGCCGATCATCTGGGAGGTGTAGTTTAAAACTGCGTCCCAGCTATCGATCACCACCATCGGATCATCCATGTCCTCGGCCTCCTCGAAGAAGACCCGGAAGAAATCCATGACCGCATAGTAATCTGTTAGCTCTCGCCGAAGCTTACGCAGGCTATCCAGGAGCTTGGTCTGGGTGGCGTTGATGACGTTTTTTGAGGGCAGGACTTCCTTTATCCAGGGGTTGGTTTTGCACAGCCTCACCGGATCGACCCGGGTGGAGATGTAAAGCCCGTTATCTTTCTTGCACAGGGAGTTCATGATCTCCAGGGCCAGGGTCGTCTTTCCAGTTCCGGGAAGTCCTTTCACCAGCAGGGTCTGGCCTCTTTCGATGCTGAAGAAATTCCGTATCTCACGTGGTACAAGCATCGCAAAACACCATCAACAAGGTTCTGCAGTTTTGCAGTCGCATTTCTTGGCCTGTTTCAAGAGGGCACAGATCTGCTCGGGATTGACCCGAAACGAGAAGTAGAGCGTCTTGTCATCTCCATTGCCCAGATCTATATCAACCACGGGCAGGGCTTCGATATCCACACGTCTGTCAGTTGGGCGGGGATGCTCCAAAGCGGGCTTTTCCATCCGGCCCGTGATCCTCCACAGCTTGGCCGGTCCTACTTCGACAAACTCTACCTGGCCCTCGGATCTGAGGACCGAGAGGTACTTGATCACCGTGGTCTTGCTGACCCCGGCCTGTTTGGCCACATCAACGGTCGTGAGGCCCACTTCCGAGTCGTCTATGACCTTCAGTATTCGCTCCTTGTAGGCGGTCATCTGCAGCCACCAATCCTTTCCGGACTTCTGGCCAAATTAGGTTGATCCATTGTTCACGTCCTATTAGTCATACGATCATATTTCAATTTTTCATAGATATTCCGGAGGACACGATCGATCGGGCAATCCAGCTCTCAATTCCCAAGCAAGGTAAAAAATTTAAGCATTAAAAGGCCTTCGATGACAGTACCATGATTCAAGAGACTCCTGCTGCAAATCCCGGGTGCGCCACCTCCAGGAAGAACTGTTCTGAGCCCTGGCCTCCGGTTCGGGGGGACTTCACGGTGGTCGACCCGGAGGGCAGGGTGGCAGTGGTGACCCTGGCCGCCCAGATGAAGGTCAAGGGCGCGGCTATCTACGGTCCCTGCAAGACCGAGAACCTGGGAGTTGAAAAGATCGTGGCCAACTTGATATCCAATTCCAACCTGCGCTATCTGCTGATCTGCGGGCCGGAGTCCAAGGGCCATCTGCCCGGAGATGCCATTTTGGCCCTTCACCGGAACGGAATCGATGACAACGGCCGTATCGTGGGGTCCAAGGGTGCCATACCTTTCATTCAGAACCTTCCCGCCGAGGCTGTAGCCCGGTTTCAGGACCAGGTGGAGATCGTGGACCGGATCGGACTTCTGGACCAGGAGGAGATCGAGGCCCTGGTCAGGTCCTATTCCTGCCGGAAAGGGCCTTATCCCCAGGAGCCCTTCCTGGTCTTCAAGAGGAGGGCCAGATCGCTTCCCGTCGCAGACGGCCAGGGCGATCTGCACCTGGGGGCAGGCGTGGTCATGAATACGGCCGCCTGGCTGGTCAAGGGAGGTGTCGATCCTGTTCCGGTTTGAGCGCGAGCAAACGGTGGCAAATGTGGGGGGTGTGAGGCTTGGCGGCCAGCCGGGCGAGCATCCGACGGTGCTTTGCGGCACCATCTTCTATCAGGGACAGCGTCTGGTCCAGGACGAGGACCGAGGCCTCTTCGACCGGGAGCGGGCCGAGGCTCTGATTAACAGACAGGCGGAACTCTCACAGGAGACCGGCAATCCTGCGATTCTGCATCTATTTTCCCGCACCGCCCAGGCCTTCGAGCGTTACCTGGAGTTCGTGGAGGCCACCTGGGACGGACCCCTGATCATCGACTCGGCAGATTCGAGGGTTCGTTCTGCCATGGCCGGACTGGTCTCCGAGCTGGGGCTCGCGGATCTAGTGGTCTACAACAGCCTGAGCCTGGCGACAGGCGATGAAGAGGCGCAGGCATTGCAGGAGTCCGAGATCGACTCGGCCATCGTCCTGGCCTACAACCCCGCGGTTCCGGGAGTTGACGGCTCCATGGCGGTTCTTGAGACTGGAGGGACAGTTCGAGATCAGGGTTTGATCCCGCTGGCCGGAGAGCTGGGGATGAAAAACCTGCTTCTGGATCCCGGGGTGGTGCCGCTTGGAAGCGGTGCCGGGGCGGCATTGAGATTCTCGGTGGTTGCCAAGGCCCGTCTGGGCCTCCCGGTGGGCTCGGGAATTCACAACGCCGTCAGCGCCTGGAGCTGGCTCAAGGGCAAAGACCGGCAGACCAGGAGTTTCTGTGATGCGGCAGCTGCGGCAATGCAGCTTCTGGCTGCCGGCGACTTCCTGCTTTACGGGCCGATAGAGAACGCGAGCAGCATCTTTCCGGTGGCAGCCATGTCCGATATCCTGGTGGCAGAGGCTGTGCGCGATCTGGAGGTGTGGCCCGTTCCCGAGCATCCCATCTTCAGGCTGGCCTGAACCGATTTATACCGGGGAGGCATAAAGCCCAAAGCAATGTACCTCAGCCAGGAAGAGGAGCGGACGCTGTCCGGAGAGTGCGGTAAGACTTCACGCCGGATGATGGAGATACTGGTGGCCCTGGGCGACATCTACGGAGCAGAGCGCCTGATACCTGTCAGAAGCGTGCAGATTGCCGGGGTGTCCTTCAAGAACATCGGCGATGCCGGTTTGGAGTGGATCAGAGACCTGAATGGACAGGTGGTCGTTCCCAGCATTCTTAATCCGGCGGGAATGGACCTCTGCCGCTGGCAGGAGATGGGGATCTCCGAAGAGTTCGCCTCCAAACAGCTACAGACCGTGGAGGCGTACCGGCGGCTGGGAATCACCATTGACTGCACCTGCACGCCCTATCAGATCTACGACGAATTGGCCCGCCCCGGCGATCACCTGGCCTGGAGCGAGTCCTCTGCCGTGTCTTACGCCAACTCTGTTATCGGTGCCCGGACCAATCGTGAAGGAGGTCCGTCGGCCCTGGCGGCAGCTCTCATCGGAAAGACTCCTGCTTACGGATATCACCTGGACGAGTGCCGTAGGCCGACTCACCTGATCAAAGTAGATGCCGACCTTGCGGGGTCTGACTACGGAGCCCTGGGGTTCGTGGCCGGGAGGATCGTGAAGGACGGCGTTCCCCTCTTCAGGCTCAGGTCCCGGCCCTTGCGGGACGAGCTGAAGGCCCTGGGGGCGGCCATGGCCGCCAGCGGCTCAGTGGCCCTGTACTATGTTGAGGGCGTGACCTTCTCTCCGCCGCTGCCCCTCGAGTCGGAGGAGACGCTTTCTCTCGGGCGCGAGGAGATCGAGGAGGTCTACGAACATCATCCCGGCTCCGGCGCGGAGATCGTGGCTCTGGGATGCCCTCACTGCTCGGTTCAGGAGCTGGAGAGGGTCGCAGATCTGCTCGAGGAAAAGAAGGTTACCAAGGAGCTGTGGATCTGCACCGCCAGAAAGACCGCCGAGGCCCGGCCCGATCTGGTGCGGAAGATCGAGGCCAGTGGGGCGCGGGTGCTGTGCGACACCTGCATGGTGGTCTCGCCTGCAAGTGAGCGATTCTCCAAGATGCTGGTCAACTCGGGAAAGGCGCTCTCCTACCTACCGGGCCTCTGCGGGGTCAAAGCCGGGTTTTCCAGCACCAAGGATTGTATTCGTGCCGCCACGGAGGAGGGGCCGGCATGAGGGAGATCCGCTGCCATAAGGTTGCCAGCGGCTGCGCCAGCGGGCCTGCTCTCTGTACCCGGGAGGCCATCTCGTTCTTGGGAAACGTCGATCCGGAGACGGGAAAGGTGGTTGACCCTTCGCACGAGCTTTACGGCGAATGCATCTGTGGCAAGGTGCTGATCTTTCCCGGCGGAAAAGGGTCCACGGTGGGCTCTTACGTGATCTATCGGCTGCAGAAGAGGGGCCTTGCGCCGGCGGCCATGGTAAACCTCAGGTCGGAGGCCATAGTGGCTGTGGGGGCCATTATCAGCGGCATTCCCCTGGTGGATCGGGTGCCTGAAGAGGTGCTGCAGCTGGAGCGCGGAACCTGGGTGAAGGTTGATGCCGACCAGGGGACCATAGCGATCTCGGAATAGGCTAATATTTCATCGATATTTCATCGGTCCGCTTCCGCCAGGGCCTCCAGGAAGCGGTCGTTTTGCGCAGGCGTTCCGACCGTCACTCTGATGCAGCGATCGCCCGCCCCCCTGAAGGATGAACAATCCCTGACCAGAATGCCCTTTAAAAGCAGTCTCTCGGTCACCAGGTCCGACCTGTTCTGCGTGCGCAGGAACAGGAAATTTCCCTCCGAGGGGCAGGCACCAGGAAGCCTTCGCCTCATCCGTTCGCGCTCGGAGATCGTCCTCCTGACCGTCTCTTGCATGTGGTCCAGATCTTTCAAGGCGGCCGTCCCTGCGGCCAAAGAGGGCGCGCTGATGCTGAAAAGGGGCGCTATTCGCCGGTATTGCTCTGCCATCCACCTCGGGGCCAGGGCATAGCCCAACCGGAGGCCGGCCAGGCCAAAGGCCTTGGAGAGCGTTCTTCCCACGATCAGATTCCGGTACTCCTCCACCAGCCCGGACAGGCTTCGTCCTGCGAACTCGGCGTAGGCCTCGTCCAGAAATACTATTCCTCTGCTGCTCTCGGCTATGGCTCTGACCGTCTCCTCAGAAGTCGTGCTTCCCGTGGGGTTGTTGGGAGAGCAGAGAAAGATCAGCTTCGCGTCCTCCGGAATCTCCGGGTCCACGGAGAAGTTGCTCTGCCTTTTCGAGAATTGCGGAATGGCCCCGCACATCCGGACCACCACCTCGTAGTAAGTGTAAGTTGGAACGGGGATCAGCGCCCTGTCGCCTGGCCCCAGGAAAAGCCGGGCGGACGTCGCGATCACCTCGTCCATTCCTGCCCCAATCACGATATTGTCTTCGGGAAGGCCGGCGTAAGCGGAAAGAGCCTCCATGAACCGTCCCGCATCCGGATACCTGCTTACCTCACCGCTCTTCAGAGCCCGCAAAGCCGCAGGGCTGGGGGGAAAAGAGCTCTCGTTGCGGCTGAGGATTATCAGCTCATCAGGAGGGAGGCCGTAGCGTTTCAGGGCCTCTTTCGGGTCCGGCCCGGCATCGTCGGGCACGAGGTCCCTGAGGTGGGGCATCAGGTTGGAGGAGTAATCTCTCAAGGAATTCTCACTTGGGACCTTCCATAGGATCCGGCCGAATATAAAACCACGGCAATGGGCCGGCCAAATTAAAGGGAGGTCAGCCCAAAAATCGCAATGCTTTTATTTTTTACTCTCTTCGAGGGCTGCTATGTTCAAGATCGGCTTCATTAAACTGGGAAACATCGCCACGTCTCTGGCCGTCGATCTGGCCTTGGACGAGATTGCAGAGAGAACAGACATCGAGTTCAAGGTATTGAGCTTCGGCCCCAAGATGACCAAGAAGGAGGGCGAGGCCGCAGCCGAGCTGAAGATGTGGGAGCCGCAGCTGGTGGTGATCAGCAGCCCCAACTCCGCCACGCCAGGACCAACAGCGGCCAGAAGCGCTTTTAAGGGCCTTCCTGTAATCGTGATCTCTGACGGCCCGACCAAGAAGGAGCAGCGTGATACCATAGCTGCTGAAGGCTTTGGCTACATCATTCTGCCCGTTGATCCCCTGATCGGTGCCAAGCGCGAGTTCCTGGACCCGTCAGAGATGGCGCTCTTCAATGCCGATGCCCTCAAGGTCCTGTCCGTCTGCGGAGCGGTGCGCCTGGTGCAGGAAGAGCTGGATAGGGCCATGGCCAGCGTGGCAGAAGGCGCGCCCAAGCTTCCTCAGATCCTGGCCACTCCCGAGAAGTGCGCCGAGAGGATGGACTTCCAGAACCCGTATGCACAGGCCAAGGCCATAGGTGCGCTTCACATGGCCCAGACCGTGGCCGCAATCGATGCTCAGGCCTGCTTCCGGCTTAAAGAACTGGATAAGATCGCCCTGGCGGCGGCAGCCGGCCACGAGGTCATGCGGGCGGCAGCAGGTCTGGCCGGTGAGGCCCGGGAGCTGGAAAAAGCCGGAAATACCGTCTCGCGAAAGCCCCATGCCCGCTCCGGCGAGATTCTAAAGAAGACCGGACTTCTCGAAAAGCCGGAAAAGACCTGAATACTTTCGCCTCTCGCGGACAAGACGGATAACCGGGCAGGTGCAAAATAATGCTAGTAGTAGCATATATCGCACCCGTCCCTACTCGTTTCTGGGGCCTGAGGTGCGACTCCCCTCTTTTGATCCTCAGATATCAAGTATGATGCTGGCCACGCTGAAGTAGATCATCAGCCCCATGGCATCGGCGATGGAGGCGATGAGCGGGCTGCTGGCCACCGCCGGGTCCATCCCCAGCCTGGTCAGGAGGTAGGGAAGTGCGGCCCCTATGATATCGGTTAAAAAGACGATCAGCATCATGGTCAGCCCCACCACCATCCCGATCTGAAAGCCGCCTCGAAACAGGCCCAGCAGGCTGCTGGTGGCTCCCATGACCAGCCCCAGCAGGAGGCCCACTGCCATCTCCTTGGCCAGTGCCGGTCCCCACTGGGAAAGCTCTATATCTCCGGTTGCCAGCGCCCGGATCATGAGGGTTGCAGACTGAGAGCCGGTATTGCCGCCACTGCCTATCAGCAGCGGGATGAAGAAGGCCAGGGCAATGGCTGAGGCCAGGGTGTCCTCGTAGGCGGCGATGATCCCGGACGAGAGAAGGCTCACCAGGATCAGGGCCATAAGCCACAGGATGCGTTTTCGAAATAGCGACAGGGTGCTGGCTTCGCTGTAGTCGGTGTCCAGGGGCTCGACCGCTGCCGCCTTCTGGAAGTCCTCAGTGGTCTCTTCCTGAGCCACATCCAGCACGTCGTCCACAGTCACGATGCCCAGCAGAACTCCGTCTGAGTCCACCACCGGTAAAACGGAGACATCATAGCGCTGCATGGCCCGCACCACCTCCTCGCGATCCTCAAAGGCCGAGAGGCTGATCAGGTGAGTATTCATGATGTGCTCGACGATCTCGGTGGGAGGGGCCAGTATCAGCTGTCGCAGCCCGAGCGTGCCTAAGAGCTTCCAGCGAGAATCGGTGACATAGACCACGTTTATGGTCTCGCTGTCCTGGCCCTTAGCGCGAATGTGCTGCATGGCCTGCCCCACCGTCCACTCCGGGCGGACCGCCACGTACTCCGGGGTCATCAGCCGCCCGACGCTTTCTTCGGGGTAGCCAAGCAGCCAGCGGGCCTCTTTCAGGTCCGCCGGCCCCAGAACGTTCAACAGGCGCTGAGTCGCCTGGCCGGGAAGCTCCTCTAAAAGCTCGGTGCGGTCATCAGGCTTCATGTCTGCCAGGAGCTGCCTGGTCTCCTCGTTGGTCAGATCCTGGAGCAGCTCATCCTTGTCCTTGGACTCAAGATAAGAGAAGACCGAGGCCGAGAACTGGCGGGGCATGGCGCGAAACACCAGGGCCTTCTCTGACCGTTCCAGGTGCAAAAGCAGGTCTGCGACCTCTGCAGGCGGCTGGGTGACCAGAGCCCTGCGCAGAGCAGGCCAATCCCTCTTCTCAATGAGGCTCTCGACTGCAGACACGGAGATATTTCTCAATCGCCACCTCCAAAACGATCCCAGGCATCCTTCGGAGAGACCGATCAGACACTTCAGGGCCGGATGACTTTACTTCTCAATTCTTCAACATAAAAAGTGCTTGGCTATCTCATACCGGAAACAATGAATGAAGGATGGAAAGAGCTATACCTGACGGACGGGTAAATTGCTTTCAGAATGGCACTTCTGGAGATAAAAAACGTCGGCAAGCTCTTTCAGGTGGACGGCCAGGATATGGAGGCTTTGCAGGACATAAACCTGAGCATTCGAGATCATGAGTTCGTCTGTTTCATCGGCCCCTCCGGCTGCGGCAAGACCACACTCCTGCGCATCATAGCCGGATTGGATGATCCCTCCTCCGGAAGCGTGTACCTAGATGGCGATCTGATTATGGGCCCCGGTCCGGAGAGGGGAATGGTCTTTCAGGAATACTCTCTGTTTCCCTGGAGAACGGTCATCGACAACATCGCTTTCGGCCTGGAGCTTAAAGGGGTGAACAAGAAAGAGCGGCTGGAGCGGTCGAAGCAGTATCTGAAGATGGTGGGCCTGGAGCGTTTCTCTGACCGCTATCCCCATGAGCTGTCGGGAGGCATGAAGCAGAGGGTGGCCATAGCCCGTGCTCTGGTAAACGACCCCAAGGCCCTGCTGATGGACGAGCCCTTCGGGGCGCTGGATGCTCAGACCAGGAACATCATGCAGTCAGAGCTTTTGCGCATCTGGGAAGAGGAGAGGAGCACCGTGGTCTTCGTCACGCACAGCGTAGACGAGGCCATTTACCTGGCCGATCGCATAGTCATAATGTCTGCACGACCCGGAAGGATTAAAGATGTAATATCAATCGATATTCCTCGGCCCAGAGTCCGGACCAGCACCGAGGTCAACGGAATTCGCGACCGCATCCTAGCCGATCTGAAATCCGAGATTGTGACCAGCTGAGGATACGGTTTTATACTGCAGAAACGATGAAGGCTACTAGGCCTGTTTTAGTGGTGAGGCGGTTGAGCAGATCGAAGTGGATGGAGCTTCCCCGCAAGGTAGCGGTAGGCAGCGGTGTCATAGGAGAGATTGGCGAGATCTGCACCGACCTGAAACTCAAAGGCCGGGCCCTGATTGTAACCGGCCCGAACACCCTGGAGACGGCAGGCAGAGAGGCCTCAAGCCTGCTGGAAGAGAGCGGATTTGAGCCCCAGTTGCTGATTGCCAGCGCATCCAAGCTGGAAGAGGTCGATCGAGCGGAAGATGCGGCGAAAGAGATTAATGCCGGATTCATCATAGGAATAGGCGGAGGCCGGTCGATAGATATCGCCAAGCTGGCCTCTATTCGCGTGGATTTACCCTTCCTGAGCATTCCCACCGCCGCCTCCCACGATGGCATCTGCTCGGCTCAGGCCTCATTGACCGTGAACGGCGAGACCACCTCTGTACCCGCACAGGCACCTTTAGCAATCGTCGCCGATACTCGTATTATATCCCAGGCTCCGGCCAGGCTTCTTTCCGCCGGATGCGGCGACATAATATCAAATTATACCGCGCTCCTGGACTGGCAGCTGGCCCATCGCCTCAGAAATGAGGAATACAGCGAGTATGCTGCGGCCCTGTCCGGCATGACCGCGAGATTGATCGTGGAGCTGGCCCCAACCATCAGGCCGGGCCTGGAAGAATCGGCCAGGACGGTAGTCAAAGCCCTGATATCGAGCGGCGTGGCCATGAGCATTGCGGGGTCCTCACGGCCGGCCAGCGGTTCCGAGCATAAGTTTGCCCATGCGGTCAACAGGATCGTCCCCGGAAGGGCCCTGCATGGCGAGCTTTGTGGTCTGGGCACCATAGTGATGATGTACCTGCACGGAGGAGACTGGGAGACCATCCGCGAAGCACTGATAGAGGTGGGTGCGCCGGTCACGGCCTCCGGCCTGGGCTTGGATGAAGAGACGGTAATTGATGCCCTGACCTCTGCCCATAACATTCGGCCGGAGAGATACACCATACTTGACTCCGGGCTGACCAGAAAAGCGGCAGCTACTGCAGCAGAAGCAACCAACATAATCTAAATATAATAATTATCAATCAATAAATGAACCAACGGAGGACAAAAAGTGTCAGAAGCAGCTACCCAGATCACATTAATAGGCACAAAGCTCGCCACTATTGGAATGGAATTTACTTTCTTTGGCCCCACCCCGGAGTGCGATACGTGCAAGCTCAGAAACACCTGCATAAACTTGGAGCCCCATCACCGATATAGAGTGCTCGGCATCCGCGGAGAGCTGGTTCACGAGTGTCCCATTCACGAGGCAGGAGTGCGCGCCGTGGAGGTCGCCGAAAGCCCCATAATTGCCGCCTTCGATGCCCGAAAGGCCTTTCCCGGCTCCAAGATAGTCTTTGAGCCGGTCCGGTGCGACGAGACCGATTGCAGCATGTACGAGATATGCCATCCCAGCGGCCTGAAGGCTGGAGAGCGGTACACCGTGGTGGAGGTCGTGGGCGAGGCTCCGGAAGAGTGTCCCTGCGGAAACGTGCTGAAGCTGGTTGAGTTCCGCCGCTGAAATGCGGCGCCTGACCTACTCCCGAAACGTCTTTGTCCCCGTGACCAACCTGTGCCGGAACAGGTGCGGCTACTGTTCTTTCCGGCGCGAACCGGGGGAGGGAAAGCTCCTATCCAGGTCCGAGGTCGGGAGGTTGCTGGCGGAAGGGGGGCAAGCAGGCTGCAGTGAGGCTCTCTTCACCTTAGGGGAGATGCCCTGGATGGAGAGCGGCTTTGCCGGGCTCCTGTCATCTGTTGGTGCATCCGATTTCATCGAGTACCTGGCAGAGCTGTGCGAGATGGCGCTGGACGAGGGGCTTCTTCCCCACACCAACGCCGGGGTTCTGAGCCAGGAGGATCTGGAGACGCTGGCTCCCTTAAACGCCTCCCTGGGCCTGATGCTGGAGACGACGGCTCATCTCGAGGCCCACGACAGCAGTCCCGGAAAGGACCCTCGGCTGAGGCTGGACTTCATGGCCAGGGCAGGGCGCCTCAAGATACCGTTTACCACCGGAATCCTGGTCGGAATCGGAGAATCCCGGGATGACCGGATTGCCTCTCTGCAAAAGATCGCAGGGTTGCACCAGGACTTCGGCCATATCCAGGAGGTGATCATCCAGCCTCTGGACCCCAAGCCTAAAACGGCCCTGGAGAATTACCCTCCGCCAGGCGAAGATCTGATGCGGCAAACCGTTGAGCTGGCCCGGTCCATTCTGCCCTCCGGTGTGGCGGTGCAGGTGCCTCCTAACCTCTCCGATCCTCTGGAGCTGGCCCGGTCCGGAGCTGATGATCTGGGGGGTATTAGCTCGATTACTCCCGACTGGATCAATCCCTCTCGCCCCTGGCCGTCGCTTGAGGATCTCTCGTCCAGGCTGAAGGGCTACCATCTCCGGGAAAGGCTGCCGGTATATCCCGCTTTTATCCTGAAGGGATGGTACGGCGAAAGGACCGAAGATGTGATCCGTTCCCTGGCAGACGGGGATGGGCTTCGGCGTAAGGATTATCTCTGATATGAGCAGTTCAGGATTTCGTGATTAAGAAATGGCTTGAAATAGGCATAAGCACAGGGCTTGTGCTGCTTATGACCGTCCTCTTGCTGGCGGTACAGCTGGCATTTCCGGCAGAACTGAGGTCCCAGGGATTTGTCCTGGTCGTGCTCCTGTTCATGGTCTCCATGGGATTTGCCGGGATCAAGCTGATGGACGTCAGATGACGGCAAATATAAATATAATAATACATATTTCTCAGTTGAGGGGTTGGATATGGCCGGCTTCTTAGAAAGACTCAAGTTCATTGGCAAACCCGCGGGCGAGGACTACACTCACATCGATCTCGCTCAGTTCGAAGAACCGAGAGAATCGGCCGAGATCCTCCTGCGGGTAGCAGATCTGAACAAGATCGAAGTGCTGCCTGAGATAAAGCAAGAGGTCTACGCTGGAAACATCGTGCTGGTGGACATCACCGGGCTCAAGCGCGACAAGGCTGCACTGGACAGAGCTATTGGCGAGCTCAAGAAAGCGGTCGATGACGTATCGGGCGATATCGCCGGAGTAGGCGATGACCTGGTGGCTGTTGTTCCGAACGGCGTGAAGATCGACCGGGAAAAGGTAGTCGGAGGAAGAGATTGAATTTAACGACCACATCTCGCTGTCCGGTATGCCTCTCGCAGATGGACTTCATCTGGGAGACACAGGACATTCCGTGTTTCGGGGAAGCGATGATCATTGCTGGCACTTGCAGCTGCGGTTTTAGACATAGCGATACTATTCTGTTGAGCCAGAAGGAGCCGGCGCGCTACACTATGGAGGTCACGGAGGTCGAGGATCTGAACGCCAGGATCATCCGTTCCTCGTCCGGAACCATTCGGGTCCCGGAGATCGGAGTGGACATCGAGCCCGGCCCGGCCTCGGAGTGCTACATATCCAATGTGGAAGGGGTCCTGGCCAGAATCACCGACATGGTGGCCTTTGCCACCCGCTCGGCGCGTGAAGCAGGTGACGCTGAAAAGACGTGTCGCGGTGAGGAGATTCTCGAGAACATCGCCCTGGCTTTGGAAGGCCGTTTCAAGCTCACTTTTATGATTGAGGATCCTCTGGGAAACAGCATCATAGCCTCGGACAAGGCGGTAAGATCCGAGCTGACTGAGGAAGAGATCGCCGGACTGAAGACCGGAATGATACTCCTGGACGCGTGAGAATGCTGGTATTAAGCGGCGGAACCGGTACCCCCAAGCTGCTATGGGGGCTTAAGGAGATGATCTCTCCAGAGGATCTGTCGGTCGTGGTAAACACCGCGGAAGACCTGTGGCTTTCCGGCAACTATGTCTGCCCGGATATCGATTCGGTAATTTACACCTTGGCGGACATGATCGATACCAAGAGATGGTGGGGGATCAAGGGCGACCGCACTCTGACTCACGACTTCTTGCTGATGCTGGGTGTAGAAGAGAAGCTGGCCCTGGGCGAAAAAGACCGGGCGGTGCACATCTTTCGCTCCGACCTGCTGCGTCAGGGAGTCAAGCTGAGCCTGGCCACTGAGGCCCTGACCAAAGGGCTGGGCCTTGGGCAGAAGGTGGTGCCCATGACCGACGATTCCGTCTCCACCTTCGTCTCCACCTCCGAGGGAGTGATGCACTTCCAGGATTTCTGGGTGGCCAGGCGGGGACGGCCGGAGGTCAAATCGGTTAAGATCAGGGGAATTGAAAAGGCTCTTCCCAGCCAGGGATTTCTGGATCTTCTGGAGAAAGAGGACACGGTTATAATCGGCCCCAGCAATCCGGTCTCCAGCATCGGACCAATCCTCTCCCTGCCGGGCGTGCGAGAGCGGCTGGAGGATAAGCGCGTTATCGCCATCAGTCCATTCGTCGGCGATAAACCTGTGAGCGGCCCCGCACCCAAGTTCATGGCCGCTTCCGGCGTTTCCGCCGATGACCGGGGCGTCGCCTCGCTTCTGGGCAAGGTGGATACCCTCGTGGTGGATAAAAATAGCAGCTACGGGGGAAATTGCGTACGCATGAGCACCCTCATGAGAACGAAGAGAGATAGCCTGAAACTTGCAGAGAGCCTGCTAAAGCTGGTCGATGGTGTTTGAATTTAGCAAATCCGGCATGTCGTCCTGGAATCAATCGACAGACTTTGGTTTTTTGCTCCCGATCATGGAGCTTTTCGCCGGATACGCTTACGAAGGCTCAGGCGAAATATCCTTACCCGGCCAGAGGCCTAAATTGAGCTGATTGAATGTTCTTAGGTGTGGATCACGGAACCAAAGCCATAAGATTTGCCACCGAAGAGGGCAGATGCTGGGAGCTTTCCCGGGTGCAGGCGAGCAGCCTTTCTCCCTCCGAAATCCTGCAGGGAATCAGGCAAAACCTTGACATCTCCGAGGTCGATCTGGCGGCTCTCACCTATTCCATGGGCGACGGGCTGACCCGCATTGTGAGGCTGCAGGATGCCAGCAATCGCGGACTGGTTCAGCAAGACGGGGCAGGTCTTCACGTAGGGGGAGGCACCCGGGTCTTTGAGGCCATCAGGGACTCGGGCTGGCCAACAGTGCTCCTTCCGGGAATACACAGGTCCAGCGACGTGGACGTGAGGATGAAGGTCTTCTCGCACGGCATGAGCCCGGAGAAGGTGGGCCTGGCCTACGGGGCCTTCAGAGAAGGCGTCCGGAGCTTCATCATATCCGATGCCAGCTCCAACACAGTTACCATGGCTGTGGCCAGAGGAAGAATCGTTGGAGCAATAGATGCCCCCATCTTCGCTCCGGGCCTCATGCAGGGTCCTCTGGATGTGGAGGCCATCAGGCGCGTAGATGCGTCAGCCATCAGTGCAAATCAGGCCTTCACGGCCGGTGGAATCCTCTCCAAGATGGGCAGGAGCAGCCTTGAAGAGTGCACGTCTCAAGAGAGGTCTTATGCCCTGGAGACGCTCGCTCTGTTCGCGGCCATGGAGATCGCGGCACTGAGGGTGTTGCTCTCCGACCTGGGCGAAGATTGTCCGGTGATCTATCTGGCCGGAAGCCCGGCCGACCTCATTTTAGAGCGGGTCTGCCTACTTCTGAAAAAAGATGTTCAGGTTCTGGGCAGGTGCGCCGCGGCCAAGGGATGTGCGTGCATAGCTCAGGATATCTATGGTGGGGAAAGAGAGATCCTGGGGCTTCCCGTAGACGGAAATGTGGAGAGCCTCTGGCAATAAGCGCCTCTGGAAAAGGGTGGAGGCCTGAAAGCTTGGATGGGACCCATTGGCTGGAGATCGTGGAAGGGCTGGAACGGGAGATGAGATCCCTAAATCAGAGCCGAATAGGGGCAGACGACATAAGGCGCAGGGCGGATGAGGCGCTGAGGGCGGCCGAAGCGGAGCGAGCGGCAAGCGATATAATCGACCGTCTGGACCACATTTTAATCCTTTCCACTGAAGCGGCAAGAGTTGACGTCTGTAACAATACCAATTGCCCGCATTATAATAAAAATTGCAAAATGAGATGAGCCAGGGATGACGTAGCGCCCTTGACGCTTATCTCCTGCCAGACCTGCTGTCAGCCCATTTGTTCAAGAACAGGGGAAGTATTACCACCAATGCTCCGAATATCACTATTGCCAATACCTGAGACATGAGATCCATATCCTTTCACCTCCCGAGCAGTTAAAAAGGCTTTGTGTGAATTTGTCTTTTGCCCTGGGCCATGATAAACTTTGTGCTGTGGCCATCCTGAGCTGCAGGTGGTTGAGGATCTGGGGCTGGCCTGATCTAGCGTTCTTTCTTGGCCACTGGCCTGCTCGCGCGCTGGACCAGAACTGCCGGTGTTGCCAGATTTATGCTTTCTTTCGGCCGGGATGGCTTCTGAATACCTGCGCATCGGCAGCTATTTTTCCCTTCGCCTGAAGCTCCCTGACTTGAGACGCGACCTCTTCCGTTCTGAGCAGGAACTGTTCGACCACCAGCTTCTCAAGCTTTCTCGGGTCCACGCGGCGTCCTTTTCCTATGCCGGGACAGCTGGGATTGTAGCTTATGTTGAGGATTATATCACCGTTGGCGGCGGTCTCCTCTTCTACTCTGAAGGGAAAGAGCCGGCACGCTTTGGGACGCTGAGAATACACCTGGCAGCCGCTTTTCTCATAGAAAACGCAAGTGGTATCCTCACGGCTCTTCATAACCGGAAGATCCAGGATGATCTTTCTGCCGCCGTCCTCAACCTTTACGCTCTTGCAGTCGTACGGGTAGAGCGTATCCACAAACGTCTCCGGAGGGTGTTTGTAGCGGCTGAAGATGTTGGTTACGTCTTTTTGCGTGAGGTAAATCAAATTGGACTTCTCCCAGAACTCCTTCAGCCTTGAGAGCGGAACCAGGTCGTCGAATTCCTGAGGCCTGCGGTGATGGCAGCATGAGCCGCAGCGCTGGCATTCAAAGCTCAAGCCTTCAAATGCAGCCTTGACCAGAACCCTGGGCAAGAAAATACCTTCAAAAAGAGATGAAAAGAAGAGGATGCCTTTTACATCGTCTTCTTTATGGGGTGGTCCTCAGTCTGGACTTCCAGGCCCAGCTCTACTGCGGACTCAGCCTTCATGATGTCCACCATGGCCGCAGCCGGGAACACCATGGCAGCGTTCTCGATGGGACCATAGAGGTAGAAATCGGCACCCACGATTCCGGCTACCAGGTTGGAGCCGATATCGACCGGAGCGAAGGCTTCCTTGTGCTGTTTCTTCCACTTCTTCATCCAGTCCCAGGCAGAGGCGGCGTTGTGGAAGCCTCCTCCGACCGGCAGTCCCAGCATGGCCTTGACGGCAATGCAGGCACGGTAGGTAGCGCCCGATCCGTTGCCCAGGGGCATGGCTGCAGTGTCGATCAGGGGGCGGGTGATGCCGCACTCCTTGGCGAACTCGAGCATGCCCTTTTTGGCACCGCCGGAGGCCTTGGTCAAGATATCCATCTTGCCCTTGGTCCCCTTCTCCATGGCGTTAAAGGCCAGCACAATAGCAGCATCCAGGTCGCTCTCCTTAACTGCCTTCAGCTCCTCATCGGTGATGGAGGCATTGATGGAGTTGTGGATAGCCCGGTCTGCCACGCCGATCTCGGTTGCGTACTTGACGCCGAAGGCTCGCACCTCGGGAGCTGATGAGTCTACCAGGAACGGATAATCCGACAGTCCCACGAACCAGTCGATCTCCTTGGCCATGGCCTCGTTGCTCTCGGCCACGATCTGGTTCATGCACGAGTTTCCGGTAATCTCGCTCATCTCTACCTGTGTATTCCACAGCCTCTCTGCAGCGGCCTTATCGAACACGCCGTGCTCCGGATCCGAGACTATCTTGTGCCTGGCATAGAACATGGTGCCGATGCAGCATGTGGGGTACTCACCAGGCTGACCCCCAACCTTGAACTTGCCGAAATCTAAGACTTCTTGCTTTCTGTCAAACCTGAACATTCAAATCACCCTCACCCAGTTGCCAGCATATACAAACAAGACATAGGCCAGTACTAATATCAGCGCTGCACAGATCCCGTAGACCATGCCAAGATCTCTGCCTATTGACTTTCCAGCCCGCATATATTTCTCGCTGGAGTAGAATTCAACTTTCTCCTCGATTCTGTCCAGCCGGCCCATGATTTCACGGAACTGATCAGGATCCACTACGGCAACTGGTACGACCGGTTTGTTATCATCCGCCATAGTTTTACATCCCTCCCACGAAGGCAAACGGCCCAAGCATCATCACCACAGCCAGGATGAACCCGATGGCAAATCCTATCGATACCGTGCTGATAACGCCGGAGCTGAGCTTGGTCTCTCGGGCCAGTAGCTGACCTTTGTACCTCATATCCTCGACCAAATTGTCGACCAGAGGCATATTGGGCTCTACAACCGTGGGCATCCCCTGCCCGTATAATATCTCCTCTGCCATCCTCAGGTCCCTCCCGCGGCCTTGAGTATAATGCCAAACAGCACCAGAACCAGGGTCATTCCCAGGGCAATGCCCTCGATCTTGCCTGCGTAGATGCCTGCCTGCAGCTTATTGAGAATGCCGGTATTGGTAATGGCAGCATCCATAGCCCGCATCCTGGACCGAATCTCCACTACCTCCGCAGCCATGGGTTTAAGGGCTGCTCCGCCTTCTTCTTCTCCGCCCTCCTTGATCTCAATGATCATGGGCTCAACATCTAAGGCACCGGGGTCTTTGGAGACCAGTTCCCTGATTTTGCCGGTGATGGCGCCCGCATCTTCGGTGTCCATCATCATCACGGCCTGAACCTGAGTCTTCCACCTCTCGATGGATTCGGGAGTCAGATTCTGGATGAAGGGGATGGCACCTTTGGCCCCAATAATCCGCCCTTCTTTATCGATTCCGCTCTGGGTAAAGGCATCTATAGCCTGCCCCGTGATGTGGCCTTTGACCTCCATTCCTGTTACCAGAATGTATCTGATGTTGGGATTGGAGACCACGTTGGCCACCATCTTCTCTATGCCGATGTTCTCAGTCTTACAGGGTCCGGCCAGTGCCGCCCCCGCAGCGATGAGATCCTTGTTATGAAGGTGCGATCCGCAAGTACAGACCACTACAGGGCTCTCTGGATTTCCTACCTCGTACTCTCCTGTGATCACAGGCCAGGGCTCTGCTGGTTTTTTCTTAAGCGCCATCTCAGGCACCTCCACTTAGTGCTTTTCTTACAATCTCTATGCTATCGGGATTGCTCATGGCCATGGCAACCAGCACCACGAACGAAAGCACCAGTCCCAGGATGAAGCCCATCCAGATATTGGTGTAAAGGCCAGCTATGTAAGAGGCCTTGCCCCTATTGGCATAGGATGATAAGAGCTCGTTGTCCGGACTAAGCTGGTTGACGAGATCGGTTGAAATCTTGTCCAGCTTCTCCAGCCGTTCAAATACCGGGTCCAGGGTGTAGAGGACTACATCTGCCCTCT
This sequence comes from Methanotrichaceae archaeon, assembly GCA_013178225.1. Classification (GTDB taxonomy): domain Archaea; phylum Halobacteriota; class Methanosarcinia; order Methanotrichales; family Methanotrichaceae; genus JABLXE01. The sequence continues at coordinate 92,488 of JABLXE010000005.1, read as the reverse complement.
GCTCGGATACTACACCCTTCATGGGATCGAAGATCAGACCCAGTTCAGGTGATACTCTGACAAATCCCATATCCTGACCTCCTCATTGTGCGCTCGGGGGCAGAAGCCCTGTTCCGACCACGGCGGATGCGTCTCTCTTGGTCAGTCTGTAGTACCACATGAAGAAGTAGTACCAGACAATGAATCCTATGACCGTTAGCAGCAGTCCAGAGGCTAACCCCTGGGTCGAAATGGCTGCGATTCCCGTAGCAACCATGGCCAACCCGCCGATCATTATGCCGTTCACAAGAGTTCTATCCTGTTTTTCATCAGGACCCAAGCAGGCATTGAAGGGATGCAGTATGGCAAGACCGCCGGCGATGAAGATTATGGCTATGTAACCGGTCATGAGGACGTTGGTCACTATTGCATCGTAGCTCAGGGATCCGGAAATTGCGAAGCTCCAGCCCAAAATGGCCATTGTGCCCGCTGCGGACAGGTCTGCATTGCCTTCCTCCATCACGGGGATGTTGAACTTGATGACCTTGTTGGCGATAACGCCGATGATGTAGCCGAAGACCATGGCGTAAACCAGGGCGATTATAGGTCCAAGCAGTCCAAAGCCCATGGCCTCTGCAACAGACAGGCCGAACATGGTGGCAATAATGCCCATTCCCAGAGCCAGCATTCCGATTGACGGAACGCCCGTGCCGATGCCGTAGCCGCACACTCTGCGTACAGCGTTGGCTCCCATTACTACTGCAAAGATGGACGCCACAGCTCCTACAAAGGAGAACAGCGTGGTGTTAAGGGCGCTGTTGAGGATGGCTGCTAGATATATCCCGACTACGGATCCTACCAGGCCGTATATCCTGAGCTTCTTGGCATCAATTGCAGACGGTGCACCGCCTGCTCCTCCACCTACCGACATTTCAGGCACCTCCGGTGATCATTACTGCGGCAATCGCCAGGAGAACGCTGGCTACAGCGCAGGCCCTGAAGGCAAAGGGCCACTTCTTGAACTTGGGGTCATGGAATCCTTCGATTGTGCCCTGGATGTTCCATGATGCCAGCACCGCGTTCACCAGGAATATCCCTATGGCGAACATGGCGGAAAGGGCGGCATTTCCGTTAATCAGGTAAAGCGGATAATAGATCATAGCGCCGCCAAGTCCTCCCATCATTCCGCCGATCGTCCCGCTGACGAAGCAGATGGTGGGGATTCCCTGACCGACTGTGCCGGGTGATATATAGGGTGGCTGAGACCAGCCGGTTATTGGATCGTAGGTGACCTTAGCCGATGCAAATGGCGCTCCCACCGCATAGGCGTATATCCAGCTTCCGGTGAGCATTGTCGCATCGATCATGATTCCTGCGCCAACCGCTCCTGAAGCGAGAATTACCCAGATGTTATCCGTTACCGACATCATCAAGCCGGCGGCCAGAAGACCGGTCAAACCGGAACCCGCTGCCAGCTGCACTGTGCCGGTACCAATACCGGTAGCCTGGGCCATGGCAGCAGGCGCTCCACCTACAGGAACGAAGTGAACGCCGATACCTACCAGAAGACCACCGACGATGATCTCCAGCAGATAGACAATGGTATTAATATCAAAGTTCATGCCGCAACGTCCCCCTTGTATTCGGGATACGGGCCGTATTTTCTCCTTGCCGACTTTTCAACATAGTTGGCATAGAGGGTCATCACAATGATAAAGAAAATCCCCATAGCGATGGCGTAGGGTGCCTGAGTCACGGGATCGAATACCGTTGATCTCCAGTTATCCAGGAAGACCGTCAGGCCAAATCCCATTCCGGTAGCCGGGCCGCCGAACTTGGTACAGAACCAGGCGTTGTCCACGGAATTTCTGAGGCCGGCCTCTGCCTTTCTCACGATGTTTCCGGAGAGCATGGTGTTCAGACCGCATCCGAATGCCCTGTTCTGGAACTCACGTTCACCGCCATAGTGAATGTCGCCCACTGATGATCCGATAGCTCCCACAGCCAAGCCCCAAATCAGAGCAATAATCGGCATTGGGAAAGGATGTGGAGTTGGCAACATATAGGCCATGATGTAAGAGATGGTCGCAATACAAAACGATGTTATCCATGCATGTGCCATGATCGATGGCGTCGTGTATCGTACTATATCCAGATAGATCCACTGATTGAACCTCGCCTGGCTGGCGTTCCTGCCAAAATAGGAGCTCATCGAAAATACTCCGTTAAAAAGAGCCGCTACTGAAGCACCTATTACCAAGGCAGAGAACGCTGGCATCTGGAAAGCCGTGATAAGCATATAAGCTACGATGGCCGCTGTAGCTGCCCATAGGGCGTTGGCGGGCGGTTCTCCAGAGATGGCCTTGTTGTAAATCCTGTGGGGATTTCCAACCTGAGCGGCCAGCTGGACCTGCGAGTTGGGGTTGCTCTGAGAACCTATATCCGACTCGATATCCTCAGAAGCTCCCGCAACCGTCGCAAGGGCACCCATAGCAGCTACGAGCCCCATGCTAAATGCGTCCATTTTTCCTCCTCCTTTTCATTTCGCCAATTTCATAATTTTCCGCGATAAAATTGGCTATAACGCTCTTGGTATCAATTACCTAAACTTATAAAGCTTTCGCGATGGCCGAACCTATTTGGAAGGAGTGTGAAGATACTGATATAGTGGCGGGAAAATTAAAGAAGGCTCACCATGGTTCTTTTTTTGCGCCTAATTTATAACCGATAATATTCGTGAGCCGGTGCAGGATGGGGGTGATTATCAATATTATTATGATAATTGTGGGTGTGAAATTCGCCCAGAACCACTGAGGCGCAAGGATCAGGGTGAGTGCCCAAGCTCCAAACACGAAGTCAAGCTGGTCGATGACAAATAAAGGCGCCCCCCTCTTGAGCCCCAGTCGCCGCTTGAAAAATGCCGCCACGATATCGCCAAGCATGGCCCCAAATGATAGTCCGAAGAGGATAGGGATCTGAGCGAGGCCTGTACCAAACGAGGGCATTGCCAGCAAATGAGCGACCTGGTTTAGCAGCAGGCCAGCAACAAGGCCGCAAACGGTCCCTGCAATGGTCCCACGAAACGTTTTTCCGTCTCCTAGGACTCGCTTGCCATCTTGAAACGTTTTGCCCATATCCAGGGGCCTGCCTCCACCGAACAGAACTGCGCAGTTGTTGGGGATATAGGCTGGAAGCATCAACCATATTGCAGTAAAGAGCGGGAACATCTCTTTGAATCTCGCATCCTCGCGGATATATCAAATTTTCTCACGAAATTTCGCATGGGAAAGAACGATTTGGCAAGCCCTAGTCAGGAGACGGTACGAAGACCGCATTACTCAGAAGCAACCCGGTAGATTTACCTATTGAGCATTGAATGCGCGTTTTGCGTCCTTATTTGCTAGATTTAAATGATATGGGGCTAAAAAATATTCTATAAGAAAACAAAATTTTAAGTATTAAATTATTTTTCTCATATATTATTGTGGATTATGGGTGGCTAACAAAATGGCTTTTTTACCAAAAAAGTTAAATTTCATTTTAGCTGAATGTAATTTGGCCAGGAGCGGCCGGCGTAGATGAGATATCTGAAATATACGAAACAGGAGGCTAAAAATGTCAAGCGTTTTGCCATATTGGATCGGGGTATTGGCCGTGGCGTTCATTTTGCTTGTGGGCTTTGGCATGACCGTTGGAGCTTAAGCAGCACGAGCAATTGACCAAATTCGATCCTAGGATGCCGATAGGCTACTATTGGCCAAATTGGCCAATAGCCCAAAATATTTGGCCAAATCCTCCCATCTTGGCCACAATATTTTTCTAAAAAAACGGCTCGTGGCCGCCGCAGCACGGGCCTTATTGCCCCGCGAGAATATTCTCTTGGCCTTAGGGCCTTTATGAGACCTTTTTTCCATTTTTGGTACGCCATTGAAACTCCCCGGCTTTGAGCAGCATTTCGATCGAAACAGTTAAGTCCATCTTATGTTATCTAGTGCCGGGCGTCGATGGTCTAGTGGTTATGACTTGGGCCTTCCAAGCAGCATGTACTGCGAAGCAAGCCTACAACCCGGGTTCGAATCCCGGTCGACGCATGAACTCAATTTTAATCGATATTTCAGCGTACGGCGAATGCCGAATCACTTTTCGCTAGATTTATATTCTAGTTTGACCTGTCAAGGGATTATGAATTCCGGCGGAGGGGAGATCTCCAATGCACGAGGGCTGCTGGCAGAGAAGATCGCAGGTGAGATCACCTTGTCCCAAAACCCGGGCGAGACCCTCAGGAAATGGAGAAGGAACTTTGGCATTACCCAGACCGATCTCTCTACTTACCTGGGCATCTCGCCCTCCGTGATATCCGATTACGAGAGCGGGAGACGAAAATCTCCCGGAATAATGATCGTTTCTAAAATAATTGATGCTCTCCTGAAGATCGATGAGCTTCGGGGCTGTAATATATTGCGGGCCTATGAAAACATGTTCGGGGATATTCTGGGTCTTGATGCCATCTGCAGCATATGCGAGTACCAGGAGCCCGTCATGCTCTCAGACATGGCCGGATGGCTGAATGCCAGCGTGATCTCCGGAAATACCAATGTAACCATCTGGGGATATACGATAATCAATAGCGTGAAGGCCATAGTTGAGCTGATGCCGGAGCAGTTCCAGAAGATCTACGGTCGAAGCACTGCACGGGCTCTGATTTTTACCGGCATACATTCCGGGAAGTCGCCCATGGTCGCAGTGCGCATAAGCAACCTGAAACCCGGTGCCGTAATCCTCCAGGGATTGGAGCCCTCCGAGGTCGATGAGGTGGCTATGAAGATCGCTCGGGTGGAGAACATACCTCTCATGACCACTCTCTTTTCGGTAGAAGAGATATCCAGCAGCCTCAGCAAAAGGTGACCTATTTGGCATCAGGCATTGTAAGCTATGGAGTCTACATCCCAAGGTTCAGGATAAGGTTGAATGAGATCTCCCGCGTTTGGGACAACGGAGAAGACATCTCCGAGAGCCTCCGGGTCTTTGAGAAGTCCGTTCCGGATGTGGATGAGGACTCGGTCACCATTGCCGTGGAAGCCGCAAGAAACGCGCTCATGAGGGCCAACCTGGACCCCAAGAGGATCGGAGCAATCTATGCTGGCTCTGAGAGCCACCCGTACGCCGTCAAGCCCACCGGCACCATCGTAGGAGAGGCGGTTTGTGCCTCATCTGCATTTACGGCGGCCGATTTTGAATTTGCCTGCAAAGCCGGAACGGCTGCCATACAGGCCTGCCTCGGCCTGGTGAGCTCAGGCCTGATAGATCTAGGAATTGCCATCGGCTCAGATGTGAGCCAGGGCGCTCCGGGCGATATGCTGGAGTACACCGCGGCTGCTGGAGGTGCGGCTTATGTCATCGGCCGCGAGGATTTGGCCGCTGAGATCGAGGGCTTTTACTCCTTCACTACAGATACCCCTGACTTCTGGAGGCGTGAGGGGATGCCCTATCCCGAACACGGGGGTCGCTTCACCGGCGAGCCGGCGTATTTCAAGCACGTCTCCAGCGCAGCCAGAGGTCTCCTGAAGAAGCTGGGAACCGAGCCTGGCGATTACGATTATGCGGTTTTTCATCAGCCCAATGGCAAATTCCCGGTGAGGGTCGCCGCCAAGCTGGGCTTTTCCAGGGAGCAGATAGAGCCCGGTCTGGTCGTTCCCATGATCGGAAATACCTATTCCGGCTCTTGTCTGATTGGACTGGCTGCCACCCTGGACATAGCCCGCCCCGGAGACCGGATATTCGTGACCAGCTTCGGCTCGGGAGCGGGGAGCGATGCCTTCAGCTTGAGGGTGAAGGAGGGAATTGACGAGATCCGGTGCGGCGCTCCGACCGTAAGGGATTATATCGGCAAAGCCCAGTACCTCGACTATGCCATGTATGCCAAGCACAAGGGCAAGCTGAGAATATGAGGCCGGTATCAATCATTGGGGTGGGCTGCACCAAGTTCGGAGAGCGATGGGATGCATCATTGCGCGACATGGTGGCTGAGGCCGGGATCATGGCCATCGAAGATGCGTGTGTCACCGGCGAAGAGATCGATGCGCTCTATGTGGGAAACATGAGCGGAGGCCGTTTTGTAGAACAGGAGCACATCGGAGCGCTGATATCGGATTATGCCGGCCTGTCTCGGCTCCATATTCCGAGCACCAGGGTAGAGGCCGCCTGTGCATCAGGGGGGCTGGCCCTGCGGCAGGCCGTTTTAGCGGTTGCCAGCGGCTACCAGGACGTGGTCATTGCGGCAGGCGTGGAGAAGATGACCGATGTCTCCAGCGGAACCGCCGCTGATGCGCTCGCCTCCGCAGCGGACCGGGAGTGGGAATGCTTCTTCGGAGCCACGTTTCCCGCGCTCTACGCCATGATGGCCAGGCTGCACATGCGTCGCTTCGGCACCACGCACGAGCAGATGGCAATGGTCGCGGTCAAGAACCACCATCATGCCTGCTTCAATCCCATAGCCCAGTATCACATGGAGGTCACAGTTGATGACGTGGAGAATTCGCCCATGGTTGCAGATCCTCTGCACGTCCTGGACTGCTCACCCATATCCGATGGCGCGGCTGCGGTGATCCTGGCACCAACCGAGATGGCCGGAAGGCTCAGCGATACTCCGGTAAGGATTGCCGCCAGCTCCCAGGCCAGCGACACTCTGGCCCTTCACGACCGCCGGGACCTGACCACGCTTGATGCCACAGTTCATGCCGCTCGCGCTGCCTTTTCCCAGGCCGGAATTGAGCCCAAACAGGTTGACGTGGCCGAGGTGCATGATTGCTTCACCATCGGCGAGATCCTGGCCATTGAGGATCTGGGCTTCTTCGAGAAAGGTCAGGGCGGCATCGCGACTGAAGAGGGATTGACGGCACTGGGGTCGAGCCTGTCCGTTAACACCTCCGGAGGGCTGAAAGCATGCGGCCATCCCGTCGGAGCCACAGGAATCAAGCAGGCCTACGAGATCGTTCTGCAGCTACGGGGCGAGGCCGGCCGTCGTCAGTTGGAGGAGGCAGAGATTGGGCTCACCCATAACGTCGGCGGCTCAGGCGGAACAGCTATCGTTCATATTCTGTCCAGGTGATCTCATGACCACTCACGCGCCAAGGTTCTGGAGATGCATACCCCAGCGGTACAGCCTCATAGGAACCCATTGCACCAGCTGCAATGAGAGCTTTTTCCCGCCCAGGAACATCTGCCCCAACTGCCGCAGAGGTGCACAGCTGGAGGAATGCAAGTTCAAAGGAACGGGGACCGTCATCACTTACACCACAATTCACAACGCCACTGAGGACTTCGATAGGCTTACGCCCTATCATCTGGCAATAATTGAGCTGGACGAGGGGCCTAGGATCACCGGCCAGATCGTTTCAGCCCCGGACGGCGTGAAGATAGGGATGAGGGTGCGGCCGGTTTTCAGAATACTCGGAAAAGAGGGCGAAAGAGGAATCATTTACTACGGCACCAAGTTCGCCCCTATCGAAGAAACCTGCTGTGATTGAAACGGACTCGAATTTTAGATCTCAGCACTTTGGCTTCAGGACTATTCATCCTGCTTTTTTCAGCTCAGGACCGCTCCCCCAACCTTGAGGTGGGCCGCATTAGCCGGATCGCTTTCTCCGGTCAAGAGGAGGGGGCCGCTGTCAACTACTCTATCCTCTTCCTTTACTTCCTGCAGAATCCGGTTCAAACCCGAAATTTCTTCTGCATGCAGGACCAGGAAGAAGTTGTACTCGCCAAAGAGACGGTATACGTCTTTCACGCCGGAACGAGTCCGAAGATCGTCATAAGCCGATATTTCATGTCCCGGCTGAACCTTTATCATCGTCAATGCCATTACTATATTAATTCCCCCACTGTGAACCTCAGCTTCTGCACATTCCTGAATTAATACTTTTCGCCCGGGCCCGGGTCCATTGAAAGGGTTCTTGCTGATAAATTATTATAATATGTTGAACCGGCTTCAAGATGTCCCCGGACCCCAAAGCTGCAACCGAAATCCCTATTCAGCGGTCCAGGACGGGTCGGCCTGCTATGGGCTGATATCTAGGGTCCGGGCGGTCACAAAAAAGACGGGTATTGTGGCAAATTTTTTATCCTTGTCCGATAATGGCTAGCTTCTGGTGGGAACAGAGATACGATAGAGAGTGTGACTCAGCATTTTTTGAATAAAAAGTTTGATATATTTAAGGGAAAAGCTTATATCTGCTTAAGTCATTTCATTACGGTCCTATTTATTCAGGAGGCATAATCAGTTTTGAGCGAAGCAACAGGTTATGACGCAAGTCACATCCAAGTTCTTGAAGGCCTGGAGGCTGTGAGGCGCAGGCCTTCCATGTACATAGGCAGCACTGATACTCTGGGGCTGCATCACCTGGTCTACGAGGTGGTGGATAACAGCGTGGATGAGGCCTTGGGAGGGTACTGCACAGAGATCGATGTGACGATTCGTCAGGAAGGCAGCGTGTCCGTTAAGGATAATGGCCGTGGCATACCGGTTGATATCCACCCCCAGTTCCAGCGCCCGGCCCTGGAGATAGTAATGACCGTCCTTCATGCCGGAGGAAAGTTCGATCACGAATCCTACAGCGTCTCCGGTGGGCTTCACGGAGTCGGCGTATCGGTAGTCAATGCTCTTTCCGAATGGATGGAGGTTGAGGTACGAAGGAACGGCCTGGTCTACTGGCAGAGATACGAACGCGGCAGCGTGGCCTCCGAGCTTCTGGAAAAGGGCACAACGACCTCTACCGGGACCACCACCACCTTCAAGCCGGATCCTTCTATATTTGAGGAGACCGAATTCAATTTCGATGTCCTCTCCTCTCGCATGAGGGAGCTGGCCTTTCTGAATAAGGGGCTGACAATCAACATTAATGATGAGCGTTCCCAGAAGGAGAACAAATTCTGCTATGAAGGTGGCATAGTCTCCTTTGTGGAGTATCTCAACAAGAACAAGGAAACCCTGCACCGTCCGCCCATCTATTTCTCTCGATCCAAGAACGGAACCTCGGTAGAGACGGCTCTGCAATATAATAATTCCTATAGCGAGAGCATCTTCTCCTATGCCAATAATATCAACACTCGTGAGGGTGGAACTCACCTCATGGGCTTCCGGGCTGCCCTGACCAAAACGGTGAACGAGTACGCCAAAGCCAACAAGCTCTTCAAGAACGATGGCAAGCTATCCGGCGACGACCTGAGGGAGGGGCTCGTGGCGGTGATCAGCGTTAAGGTTCCCGATCCACAGTTCGAGGGTCAGACCAAGACCCGGCTCGGAAACAGCAACATACGCGGGATTGTGGAGTCGCTGGTATCGGAGGGCTTAGGCGAATATTTCGAAGAGAATCCTCAAGTTGCCGGGTCAATCGTGGAGAAAGCCGCAGAGGCCTTGAGGGCCCGGGAGGCTGCGCGAAAAGCCAAGGAGCTAACCCGCAGAAAGAACGCCCTCACCTCAGGAGGGCTGCCGGGAAAGCTGGCTGACTGCTCCGATAACGACCCGTCCAAATGTGAGATCTACATCGTAGAGGGCGAATCGGCCGGTGGTTCGGCCAAACAGGGCAGAAACAGGCATTTTCAGGCCATTTTGCCTCTGCGCGGCAAGATCCTGAACGTGGAGAGGGCCCGCCTGGACAAGATCCTCAAGAACGCCGAGGTCAGGAATATGATCGTAGCCCTGGGAACGGGGATTGGCGATGAATTCGATATCCAGAAAGCCCGCTACCACAAGATCGTGATAATGACCGATGCCGATGTGGACGGATCACACATTCGCACTCTGCTTCTCACCTTCTTCTACCGCTACATGAAGCCCCTGATAGAGGCTGGCTACATCTACATCGCTCAGCCGCCGCTTTATCAGATCAAGAAGGGAAAACAAGTATCCTACGCCTACTCCGATGAGGAGCTGAACCGGACCGTTCAGTCCATGGCCAAGCCGACCATCCAGAGATACAAGGGCCTGGGAGAGATGAATCCCGATCAGCTTTGGGAGACCACCATGAATCCGGAGAACAGGACTCTTCTCCGGGTCACGCTGGAAGACGCGGTAGAGGCGGATCGAATCTTCACCATTCTCATGGGAGAGCAGGTAGAGCCCAGGCGGGAGTTCATAGAAACCCACGGAAAGAACGTGAAGAACCTTGACGTTTAAGTGAGGCAGCATTGACAGAAGTTCAGGTTAACATCACCGAGGAGATGAAGTCCTCTTACATCGACTACGCCATGAGCGTAATTGTGGGAAGAGCGCTCCCGGATGTGAGAGACGGCCTAAAGCCGGTTCATCGGCGCATTCTCTACGCCATGTACGAGCAGGGGATGACCCACGATCAGCCCTTCAAGAAGTCGGCGCGCGTGGTGGGTGACGTGATGGGTAAGTACCATCCTCACGGGGACGCAGCCATCTACGATACCATGGTCCGGATGGCTCAGGGCTTTTCCATGCGCTATCCGCTGATCGACGGCCAGGGTAACTTCGGGTCAATCGACGGAGATCCTGCCGCAGCTATGCGTTACACCGAGGTCCGGCTCTCCCGCATCGCCGGCGAAATGCTGCAGGATATCGAAAAAGATACGGTTGATTTTCTGCCCAACTACGACGGCTCGCTGAAGGAGCCGTCAGTTCTGCCGGCAAAGCTTCCCAATCTGCTGCTCAACGGCTCCACGGGAATTGCAGTGGGAATGGCCACCAATATTCCGCCGCATAACTTGAACGAGCTGGCGGCGGCGATCATGCACCTGATAGATAACCCCGATTCCACCCTGGCCGAGCTTTTGGAGCATCTTCCCGGCCCGGATTTTCCCACCGGCGGATTCATTCTGGGAAGAACGGGCATCGAGAGCGCTTATCTCACCGGCAGGGGAACCATTATTCTGCAGGCCAAGTCTGAGATCGAGGAGCGATCAAGGGGCACTCGCATCATCTTTACCGAGCTTCCCTACCAGGTGAACAAGGCCAAGCTGATCGAGGATATGGCCGAGATGGTCAAGGCCGGGCGGCTGGAGGGGATATCGGATCTGAGAGACGAGTCGGACAAGGACGGAATCCGCATGGTAATAGAGGTTAAGAGTGGATTTAACGCCCACGTCGTCTTAAACCAGCTTCACAAGCACACTGCGCTTCAGAGCAGCTACGGCATAATCAACCTGGTTCTGGTGGACGGCCTCCCCAAGTATCTGCCGCTCAAGGATACGCTGCAGCATTACATCGATTACCGGGTTCAGGTGATCGAGAGGCGCACTAGGTTCGAGCTGGAGCAGGCCGAGCGGCGTGCTCACATTCTGGCCGGCCTGCTGATAGCCCTTCGCAACATCGATGAGGTAATAAGGATCATCAAGGCAGCGGCTACGCCAAACGATGCCCGAACCGGGCTGGTAGCCGCCTTTGGCCTGAGCGAGGAGCAGGCCAAGGCCATTTTGGATATGAGGCTGCAGCGCCTGACAGGCCTTGAACAGGAGAAGATAGTATCTGAAGCAGCAGAGCTGGAGCGGACCATAGCCCGGCTAAAGCAGATTCTGGGAAGCAGCCTAGAGGTGCTGAACATCATTAAAGAGGAGCTGCAGGAACTGGTTCAGAACTATGGTGATGATAGAAGGACTCAGATCATCGAGGCCGAGGGCGAGGTAACCAACGAGGATCTGATCCAGGAAGAGGAGGTAGCGGTGAACATCACCAGCTCCGGATACATCAAGCGGCAGCCTGTGGCCACCTACCGTATGCAGAGGCGCGGGGGCAGGGGAGTTGTCGGTGCCGAGACCAAGAGCGAGGAGTTCGTGACCGACGTGTTCACTGCCTCCACCAAGGACTATCTGCTGTTCTTTACCGATAAGGGCAAGGCCCACTGGCTCAAAGTTTATGAGGTTCCGGCCATGGGGAGGGCGGCCCGGGGCAAGTCCATCGTAAACCTCCTTCATCTGGAGCCCGACGAAAGCCTGACTGGAGCCATACCGGTGAAGAGCTTTGATGCCGATGGCTATATCGTGCTCGTTACCCGGAGCGGAAACATCATCAAGATGCCCATCCGAGCGTTTTCGAACCCCCGCAAGGGCGGGATCAAGGCCGTAAACCTCAAGGGCGACAGCCTGGTTGCGGCGAGGCTCACAGCCGACGGCCAGGATCTGCTGGTGGCCACCCGCCGGGGAAAGGCCATCCGGTTCAGAGAGAGCGATGTGCGGGCCAGCAATCGCGGGACCATGGGGGTCAAGGCCATGAGTCTAGGAGCCGAGGATGAGATCATCAGCATGGACGTGGTGAAATCCGGCTCAACCCTTCTGACAGTTACCACTCAGGGCTACGGCAAGAGGACGGAGATGGAGGAGTATCCGCTGCAGAGGCGCGGCGGAAAAGGTGTCAAGAACATCGACATGAAGAAGGGGCAGGTCTGCTGCTCGACGGCCGTGACCGAAGAGGACGAGCTGCTGGTAACGACCAAGGATGGCGTGGTGATAAGAGTCTCTGCCAGCGGCATTCGCGTACAGGGTCGGGCCACTCAGGGCGTGCGGATCATGAACGTGAAGCCTGGCGATGAGGTGGCAGCAGTGGCGAGGATTAGTTAAACTATTTTTTTTTGTCGTTATTTATAATTGATATGGCGACCCGGAGATATTCTTAATTGGGTCATCAAGGACATCGGCACAGGATAAAAATCAAATAAGAATGCCTGATGGCTATCCACCTCCTCTTTGTCTAGGCTTAACGTATCCATAGTTTTCAGACATCTTTCAGCAGCAAATTGAATAAATATAGATATTTCATAGGGAAATTTATCCATATCTCAGCTAAAACTTATTATATTTTTAAGATATGTTGAGAAATATATTTATATCAAATAGAATGCTTGCATAGTTAGCGCTGTAGGAGGTTAAAGCTTCAGCATCAATTTAGGGTGAATCCACAGATTTGGAAAGACCCCTGGTAGATGACTATCCGGTTTTCACAAGTGATCGCATAGAATCAAGAAAATAGGTGCTCTAATATTATCAAAAGATTTAATAAAATCTGAAAATAATTAATCCTGCCGGTAGAAGAATCACAAAAAGATGTTTGCCAGATCCGGAGCAGCAGGTCGGAGTGATATCGATGAGAATAAATTATAATAGTAATCCTTTATTAAAAAAGGCAGGTTCGATGGTGGGCCTTGCTTTGCTCATGTTGTTGACCGCAGTTATGCCTGTTTATGGCGCGGATTGCTGCGGGTGTTGCCATACTGAATGCGGAAATTTGATTCTTGAGTACGTCAGCTCGCAGACCGTTACTTACTGGACGCCAGCTGGCACCTTCCAGGACGCGTGTGGTGGAACCTGGGTACGATGGTATCAATATCAATATACCGTGGATAAGTACAATCAGTATCAGATCTGTCAGGAATGGTGCTATTGCTGCGTTACCAAGCAATACGAAGTCGACGGGGAGCCAGCAAAGTATTTTGTGCAGGAATTAGATTTATATAGTACGCCCAGAGTCATCCAGATCGCTGTGCTTCCATTAGGGCAAGTTCCAACTTGATTCAATGATCCAACATATTTTTTTTACCTCTGCCAGATGATGAGCCTTCTTAGAGGAGAGATCTTATGAGGAATTGCAGGAAAAACGGTTCACGTATATTTCTAAAGCTAGTTGCCACCTTAATCATTTGCAGCGTCGCGGTCGTAGTATCTGGCGCCGTCATGTTTGTCCCTGGATCGCAGCAGAGCATCGATAAACCCCAAGAAGCTCAATTTTGTGGGAAAATCATGCCTAGTGCCAGCATATCGCAGACAATTCCCGTCGTAAATGAAACCAATAGCCTACTATTCATCTTGAATTGGTCGAAGAAGGACAGCGGCCTCCAGCTTAAAATCCAAACGCCGCAAGGAACTGATGCCCTGGTGGAATCAAATTCAATTGATCATCAGAAAGGAGATAATTTTGAGTTCTATCTGCTGCAGGACCCTGAGATTGGAAATTGGACTGCCGTAATCAACGCAGCAAATGTGTCCAGCGAAACAGACGACTACTGTCTATTGGTGGATATTCTAGAGAATAAGACCCTTTCGCTGGTAACGGATTCCAAAAAAAAAATGAATTCAACGGACTTTTCTCCGACTACGCCGTAGATCGGGATTATGATGGGAGGTTAGATTATATTGTGGTAAAGGTTGGAGTAAATGTTTTCTCCCCTGAACAAATAACAGTTATGGGAACTCTGCGCGATGAAAACGGCGGGGAGATCCATGCCGAAAATGCCTCATCCTTGCAGCCCGGAGCCCCATTTATTTTGCTCAATTTTTACGGAAACAGCTCTCAAGGCAGGAGACGCCTCATAAACTTGACCATCTCTTCCCAAAATGGAATGGAACTCGGTCATCTCGATGAGTCTTACACGACTCGAGCGTACGATAGGACAGAGGCGGCCTCAAATCTTGCGAGATTTACTGGAGAATACGACGATCAGGGCATCGATAGCAACGATGATGGGTTCTATGATTTTCTTGCCGTTTCAGTAGGAACGTACGTTCCAGATTCAGGAGAATACACCCTTACCGGAAGCCTATTTGACCAACGAGGGCGGGAAATTGTATGGGGAATTGACCATGCCCTTCTAATCCAGGGAAAGAACGAGATGCATCTTGATTTTGACGGCAAGTCTATCTGGAATAGCGGCATTGATGGTCCCTACATTCTCAAGAACCTAGCACTTTCCGGCAAGAACTGGTCCCTGAGCGATATAACTCCCGAGGTTTACATCACTCAACCCTACAACTACAGCCAGTTCGTCGATCCCGTCTATCCCGAAAAGACCATCTCCGGATCGGGCCAGGGCGAAATCCTCTTCACCTTTGTTATTGAGGAGGCCATCCCCGTCTTCTCCGGCAGGTTCAGCCAGGATATCGTGGGGATCAACATTCCCCCGATCTCCACTCCATTTGAAGTCAACGGCTCCAGAAATGGATACGCTTACCAGATGGATGGTCTCTACATGCCTGATAAGCCCAACAATTTCACAGTTGTGGCCAAAGGAGTGAAGAACCTGAACATCGGCTTGCGGAAAGACCAGAAGCCCGACGGCAAGAACGAGACCAGAACTTGGGTCACCGAACAGATTGTGGCTCAGGACGGAGTTGCAGAGGCCGCATCGGATCTGATCTCTCCGGGAAGCTATCACGCAAAGATATTCGGCGATGCCCTTGATAACTCCTCTCAGGTGCTGCTGACCCTGACCCTGGACAAGAAGATCGTAGTTAACGGCAAGTTCAACTTGAGCGTCAACACCACCGGATTTCCATCAGGCGACTATTCAATGACCGCCAAATCACTGAACGGATCGTTCTACCTGGATGAAATCGAATTTGGTGGCATATCAATGGTGGGCTGAGGAAATGCCCGCATCTTTTTGTTCCGATATTGAAAGCCGCTATTGGCGAAGTCTTCTTCCTTAGCTGAAGAGGGGCCCATGAGATGAGCCAGCCTTTGACTTCCTTTCACGGAGCGGAATGAGAACGGGCTGGATTCTCCTTTTTTCCGTCGCGTGCTATCGGTTATCACATGGAAAGAGTTATATAGTAATACTCGCAGAATAAAGTCCGGATGGAGCTAAGCATACTCATATATCTGATTAGTCTCAGATCTAGCTTATAATATCCCTTTTCTAGCACTTTAGCTTGCCCCTTATCGCTCTGCCAACTGTGACGGTGATTATTGCGTCCAGAGATGGCACCGGCAGGCACTTCTTGTATAAAATACAGATTATAATTATACCCTAAATCTTGGAGGTGACTCGCTATGATGAACCGCACCATGAAGATCCTGATGCTCTCAGATATCTTCGTGCTCACAGGCTTTGGCCTGATCCAGCCTATTCTGGCCATCTTCATAAACGATGGAGTAACTGGAGGTACGGTTTTTGCCGCAGGATTAGCGAGCGCCCTATTCTTGCTCACAAAGTCCCTGGTGCAGCTGCCTTTCAGCAAATACGTGGACGGGCAGAAGAACAAGGCTGCATGGCTGTTGCTGGGGACGCTGCTCATGGCCGCCGTGCCCGTGATTTACGTGACCGCCGGCAGCATCTATCAGATCTATGCAGCCGAGATAATCTACGGTCTCGGCAGCGGGCTTGCCTACCCCACCTGGCTGGGCCTGTGGTCCGCCAACCTGGACCGGGGAAGGGAAAGCTTCCAGTGGTCGGTATACTCGACCTCCACCGGACTTGGAACGGCGCTAACAGGTGCGGTTGGGGCAGGGATCGCCAGCCTGGTGGGGTTTACCGCCACCTTCCTCATGGCAGGTGGTATGTGCATCCTGGGCTGCCTGGCACTCTTCCTGATGGAGAGCAAACGCATCCATGCAGGAAAGGTGAGCCTTGACACGGAGGCCAGCTCCGGGGTGTAGGTCTCTAGCCCTTGGGTGCTGGAATATTTGGTGGCAGGTGCAGATTGACCTAGCGGGGCAGCACAAAATCCTTTATGGCCCAGGGATTGCCAGCATTTTATTTTCGATTTACTGCGATGATCCAGGGATCCTTAGTCTTTTTAGACCAATTTATTCATGAAATTTCCGTCTACCTCTGTCGCTTCACATTCTGGGATCGGCAGCTCTTGCATCGCGGGCGAATGCCCATTGCAGAAAAGACGTGTCCGCAGTCTGCACATCGATATACCTTGGCAAACATCGACTCACCCTCAGCTGCATCTATCCCGCATCCACATAGGGCACACATAGTTTACCGCTCCTATTTTGCGAAAATTCATAAAACCAGGCTTTGTCCTGGAGGCATACCATTCTCAGATCAAAGCCCAAATGATACTATGTTGCCATTGAGCATAATATCTTGCGCTCCTGAAACTATCTAAATTGGGCGGGCCGGGATGGCCTCCTTTAAAATGGGAAGAAGCGGATCTCGCTCATACGATATCGCAGACGAATACCATGTCGCCTGTGTTCCGCAACGGCTTAATCGGCATGCCAATCTCGGCGGGTTCGACTTCCACGTGCTTGGGGTTAAACGGATCCAGTCCTCCAATCTCGGGTCCCAGCAGAACCGATCCTTCAGGCTGGGATGATGCCTGAGCAGAGGATGCTGTTGCGGCGACCAATGGAGCCCTGTCGGCCATTTCACTGATGAAAACGGCAGCAGGAATTTCGCCGTTCAGGGTGCTCAGATTCAGGGCGGTTATGTTCTGAGTGGTATTGTTCAAGGCAGTGTCATTGGCGGATGTGAGGTTCAAGGCGCTCAGGTTCAGAGACGAATTCCCCGTGGAATTCGCCAGCGTGTTGTCTGCAATCGTTCCATTTTCCTGGTTGCTGCCGTCCTGGGACTGGATTGAGATTGCAGGTCCCACCGTCAGCAGCAGGATGAAAATCACGTGGAGATAATGACTGTTCATATTTCCCTCCGGGCGGGAGGATAATGTTGTAGAATATCAACTTTGCTGATCTCTTGCTGCCCACTGCCTGCCAGCCGTCACTTGACCTGGACTCTTACTTTGGGGGGGCAGCATCTTGTGGGCCCAGGGGCAATCAATGGGAGCAAATTTTATTATAGCTGTCTCCGGGTAATAACTCTGCAATGACTATTCTCGTGGGCTGTAGCGGCTGGTCTTACGATGACTGGGTGGGCCGGTTCTATCCCATTGGCATGGCTCAAAAGAAGGACGAGTGGTTCGCCTACTATGCGCAGTTCTTCAAGACGGTGGAGATCAACAGCACGTTTTACCGGCCGCCAGGTGACCGGCAAGTCCAGTCCTGGATAAAGAAGGCCGGCGCCCAGGAGGGATTCGAATACTCGGTCAAGGTGCCGCAGCTGGTAACCCACAGGGCGCTTGTAGAGGGCGATCCGGAGAAGGCCATCTATTGGGCCACCTCTTTTGAGAAAACCTGTGTTAAGCCGCTGGCGGAACAGGACCTCTTGGCTGGTGTGCTATTCCAGCTTTCCCCCTACTTCAGGAACGAGGGATCTGCTATCATTATGCTGAAGGGATTGCTGGAAGCGGTTTCTTGCGAAAAGTATGGCTATGCAGTGGAGTTCAGGCACAGGAGCTGGCTGGACGAAAGCGAAAAAGAGATCGATCCTGCTGTTTTGGAGATTTTGAGGGAGAGAAACGTTGCCAATGTCCTGGTCGATGGTCCCGGGTCTCATATGAGTCGAGAGCAGACGGCAGATCACGCCTATGTGCGCTTTCACGGCCGGAATTACGATATCTGGTACAAAGGGGAGAAGGAAGGAGATCACCGGCTGGACAGGTATGACTATCTCTATAAGAAAGAGCAGCTTGAGGATTGGGTGCCTTGCATAAGAGAGGCCGAGCTGAAGGTCTCCAAGGCATTAGTATATTTCAACAACCATGCTCGATCCAAATCCGTGAGAAATGCATTTCTGCTGATGGACATGCTTTCGATCGAACACAAGTCCAAGGAGGTTCAGGTCTTGGATCAGTTCACTCTGGGAGAGTTTTTGGGGGATTAGATGCCGTTTGATTTTCCTGACCCCCTTCGCTTGATATAAAAGGCGCGACGTCAGGTTCTTGAAATATAAATGGATGGCCCATAATAAATGAATGGGCCTGCTTTAAATATCATTATTATCAATAATTAACATAATATAAAAAATTGTTATCTTAAGTATCAACATCAATTATCTGACGCCAGATTTCGAATCCGACCACTTATTTAATCCCCAGGGCAGCAGAACCACCAGCGCGCCGAAAAGAACAACAGCATAGACTTGGGACATGAAATCCATTCTTTCACCTCCAATTAGGATCTAAGCATCCTGAATGAAAGCGCACCTTTCAGGACTATAAAGGCGGCGGCCTAGTCTTAGGAATTGCCTGATTATACCTTAAATTGCAAAATTAGCTTAATATCAAAAGCCAATTTAGGCCTTTCATCAGCTTGAAAATATATATCTTTGGCAGTTATGCCACAAAAACAAAAAAGGAAAAGGCCCATCGGATTGTAGTCGAATCCCGCAGCAGCAACAGGCTTAAGGGCGGCATCAATCTGGCCAGCCCGGAAGACTTCATCATCGCTGAGCTGTTATTTTCCGTTCATCCCTCCTCTATCCAAACTGCCTTGAGCCGGCAAGGCCCGCATGAGGGGCATTTTGCATCCTCGAATGGGTCTTGCGGGTCGGCTTGTTCGTGAGCTTGGGTCCTCATCAACATACGTTTAGTCGGGCCTCAGGAGAAATCGATAACCCTGAATGATAGGTTGCTGATGGAGTAGCACGCCCAAAACATCTGGCTCCATCAAGGTCGAAGTTCACGGGTCCTGCACGATTATCGCATCACTATTTATGCCTGAAATGAAAAGTCAAACCCGAACCGGTCTATGAAATGCAGGGGCTAGCGAAGATCGCAATATCAAATTCAACGGCTCATGAATTGGAAACATGGGATTATAAATGGGATGCCGGTCAACGAAATGTCAGCACCTGAACCAGAGGCTTTGGCAATGGACTATCTTTTGCACCCAAAATCGGAGATTGACGAGAGAATCAGGAGATTTCAGGCCAAAATGGGCGAAAAGGATGGAGCTATCGTCTTTCAGGCCGTTGACATGTGCTATTTCTCGGGGACTGCCCAGGACGGGCTGGTCTACGTTCCCCGCGATGGCTATCCCGTGGTAATGGTCAGGAAGAGCTTTGAGCGGGCGGCCCAGGAGTCACCGCTTGATGTAAGGCCGCTTCGAAGCCTGAAAAACCTGAAGCGCGACTTGAATATCCCGTCCGGCGCAGCCATAGGACTTGAGTGGGACGTTCTTCCCCATGGCCTTTACCACCGGGTAGATGAGGCCTTGGGAGATGCAAAGCTGGTCGACGTATCAGAGGACATCAAGCACCTGCGCTCAGTTAAATCCGAGTTCGAGATCTCTCTCATCAGAGAAGCGGCCAGGATGCTTGATTCGGGAATCGCTTCAGTTCCCGATTTTCTGCATGAGGGCATGAGAGAGGTGGAGCTGATGTGCCAGGTCGAATCGGCGATGAGATTCATGGGCCACCAGGGCTCTCTGCGCTTTAGGCGGTTTAACAGCATTGTTCCTCTGGGGCACATCATGTCTGGTCCTGATGCTGCCGTTCCGAGCTTCCTGGCCTCGCCCACCGGCGGACGGGGAACCTCACTGCTCTTTCCCCAGGGGGCAGGATTTCGCAAGATCCGGCGCAACGAGCCTGTATTTGTGGATATGGTGGGCATTTACAACGGCTACATTGCGGATGCCACCAGGATATTCTGTCTCGGAAGGCTCCCGTCCGAGCTGGAGGAGGCCTACGGCGCGACTCTGGAGATCGAGAGACGCCTGGCTGACGAACTGCGTCCGGAGCGTGATGCGAGAGAAATTTTCCGGCTCTCCGAGACGGTAGGAGCGGAGCTGGGATTTGAAAATTATCTGGGAGGCCCTTCCGGACAAAAATGCGGCTTCATAGGCCATGGAGTGGGCATGGAGCTGGACGAATACCCGGTTTTAGGGCCGCTAGATCACGTTATCCAGGAGAATATGACCGTGGCCGTTGAGCCCAAGATGATTTATCCCGATCAAGGTGTGGTGGGAATCGAAGATACCTTCCTGACCACTTCAAACGGCGCAGAGAGGCTGACCCGGCTGCCGCAGGAGATCTGGCGGGTCTGATCTTACCTGAATCCCGTAATTCATCTCATTTAATTCGATCTTTAGAATTTTTTCTTTTATAGTTGTATGGTATTTTAAATTGTATGCCGGCGGCCATGCTCTTCAGGGCATTCGTCTTTAAGCAGGGCGGCCGCATAAAGAAAAGCGACTTCATTCAACTCATCCTTGTGTGGCAGCCTCTTTAAGTTCGCCGCTCGTCTCAACTCCTCTGCCGTCTCTTTGCCGAAATAGATCTCCATGCCCTTCAGGCGCAGCAGAGATCTGAAGAGCCTGATCTCAGGCCGGTCCGAACTGAAGGATTGGACCACCTGATCCATTGCTTCCGGGTCAGGCGAAAGCAGAGCTACATAGTCCTGAAGTTCAGAGCGCAGCTTCAAATCGGCAGGGCAGCTGGGAAAGGAGCTGAACCTGTGGTTCTGGTCGCACAGCAGCAGATTCATTTTAGTTAGGTAGTAAGCTGCGCGGCATACCTGGGGCTTTGCTTCCTGCACGGTACAACCAGGCAGGCTCGGATCGTAAAATATGCAGCTCTGGTCGCTCTTTCTCTTGACCATCCTGGCGCTTCCGATCTGCGGGTCCTTCAGGGCATGCGGCCGGGTGTATTCGATCATGAACTTCTTCAGGCCGAGTCCCAAACGTCTGGCTATTCTGCGCGAGTCCTCTGAAGAGAGAGCAACGGCCGCTTCGTTCCGGCAGCACAGGCCGCAGCGCTGGCATCGGGAGAGGATATGAAGTGCAGCGTTGCCGCTGAAATAGGGCTCGTATTCCTCGGAGATCAGGTCGTTCATTTTGGCCTCTGCCTGCTCCAGTTCGGCCAGGTCATTGCCGGGTTTCAGGTCCCAGAGGCGCTGCAAAGTCATGAACCGGCGCTTTAAATCTGCACTCCAATCGTCATTCATAACGTCCTCAGATCCCGGTTCAAACCGTTATGACTACAAGAGAATATACAAAAAATTTACGGGGCCGATGCCGGACCCGGTCTTTTCTTTTCCGCAGCCCGCGGAACTATGCCATTCTGGCTAAAACGCAATCGATTAGCAGGATAATCAAATCGGTTTAATAGCGCCTGGGAGACCTGGCTGGTCTGTGCTTTTGATAGCAATCCTGGCAGTACACCGGTCGGGTGCCGTCAGGCTTGAAGGGAACCTGGCACTGCTTGCCACAATCTGAACAGACCACATCGTGCATCTCTCTTGGGCCTCGGTTGAAGCCGCCTCTGTTTCCATATCCTTCCATTGATTTCACTCTACCTTAGGATCGATTCAGAGAATCGATGGTGCTACAAAAACATCTCAATGAACTCTTTTTGAGCAATGCCATGCAGCCATGAAAATGTAGTGGCTCAGGATTATATACATTTCGCCCTATGCAGGCGAATTTTGGCCATTCTGACGTTGCTGGTGCGAGAAAGGCCGGGCGCAAGAAAAGCCGCATTTTAAGGGCTCCTCGCTATTAAGTATGGGTGAACTTTAATCGCAAATTCTCTGTGTCTCCGCGTCTCTGCGGTCAACCGCGATGCTCTATCCCAACCACAGAGACGAGAGCAGGCACAGATGCTGTAATCTTTGACGGACCTCACCCACACAATTCAGCGAAGAGCGATTTTAAGGCCTCATTTGTCAACCAACTGGAATCAGAAGCACCGGAATTTTTGAATTGCGGACCACTTTCTCGGCCACGCTTCCCAGGAGGATCTTCTCAATGCCGGTCTTGCCTATGCTGCCCATCACTATGAGGTCCATCTTCTCTTCTTCTGCCATTCGCATTATCTCGCTGGCAGGGTGGCCTTCGACGATCATCTTCTCGCAGGGGACCCCTCGCTTATCGGCAATTTCCGTCACCCTCTGAGCAGCCTTTTTTCCCTCTTCCAGGATGAAGTCCCGCAGGCCGATGACTGTTTCGTCCATAACATAGGGGTTTACATCGCCAAAGGGAGGTACAAGACCGCCCACTGGAATATACTGGCCGGTATCCGCGACATAGATTGCCCATACCTTTCCCTTGGACGTTCTGGCCAGCTCGACTCCAATTGCTGCCGCCTGCTCGCTGTGCTTGGAGCCGTCCGTCGCGATCAGTATTCTCTCGAACATGAAATCGGATGTGTCCATCTGGCCGGCCACATTATAACTATTTTGGCTCTTTTTCTCGGGCCAGGAGCCAGCCTGGCGAATTATTGCGGCTCAATGGGGAAATGGATCTCCGTTACCCAGTCCTCCGGCGGCATATTCTCGCTCCATTTGATCATGACCTCGCGAGGTGCATCGGATATCAGGTAACCGTTTTGATACACCCAGGCCGCCAGCCTCTGGTAAACGGCCTCCAGATTTTCATAGCTGCCTCGTACGGTCAGATATGCAGCTCGATAAGGTGGGATCGTCTCTACCTGTGCCAGTCCATCAGCAAGAATTGGCGCATCCTCTGGAACTGGAACCGCCACCTTAAAGCGCACGTCTTCAGAAGCGACGGCCTTCGGATCGTCGTAGTACAGCGTCAAGCCCCAGGGCGAGCCAGGAAGCATTGACAGCCCCTTTTGCTTCATCCATTTCATAAGCTCGCCGAAAGCTCTGGGGACGGTCTCCTGGAAGGGCAGTCCCTTGTATTGCAGGCTGGCCACCTTCATCTCTCCAACATTCTTGATCGCAATCTTCGGCTCGGACATGTTTGCCACCCATTGTCATGAGTTTCTTATGACATAAATTAAGTTCTGTTTCATCAGGTCCCGTTTCCACAATTCCCAGTTCGCAACTCCAATCGGCAATTTCAGGCCGGAAGGGGATCGGTTTCTCTTGCGCCGGTGTGTTGCATAGCATGATTGAGCACGGTTCTCATCTCCTCCTTCTGCGGGCCTTCTAGAGCGCTGTTTTCCAGCAGGTCCTCGATCATGCCGGCCAAAACGTCGTCCAGGACCTCCATCTTGGAGCCGAGCCTGGCCCTCTGTGAACAGTAATAGCCGGCCTGGGAATCGAGCAGCGGATTTCCAGCCATTTGTCCGCCATTCAAGAGCGATTCCATCTCCTGGTCCAGCTTCCTGGCCGAGTCCTTCAGCTGGTTGTAATGCCCGAACCAGGACAGTATGGCCGGCGTCTCCAGCTTCTGCAGCCTTGGCATCATGCGTCCGAACCTCTGAGAAAGCTTGATCAGCTCTTCGTTGTAGCGGCGAATTTCATCCTGGGCACGGGCCAGATCTGAGGCCAGTTTGGCAATTTCTTGATTCTTGCTCATTGAACTCAAACCCTCATTGAACTGTAAATCAAGACCAATGCAGTTGCCAAAAGGCATAAGTCGAATCCGGGCAGGGCGAAAGTAATTGCCCGGGACCGAAAAACCATTTATGGCTAAAGCTTCCCAGTAGATGCCAGGATATGAGTGAGATTGGCCGCGACCGGCTGCTGAAGGTGCGCAAGCTCTGCCATCAGCTCTGCCTGTCATCCTGTGTGGATCTGAAGCGGCAGGGCAGGCACACGGAGCTTCTGGCGCAGAGGCCTCACTGGTCGGTGCAAAAACGCGAGGAGCAGTTCCGGAAGATCGATCATGGCCAGACGGTCCCGTTCGATATTGCCCTGCCCCTTCCCGCCCGGGACCCGAGGAGGCCCGAGTCCATTCAGGGGGTGAGCCTGTTCTGGGAGAGGTTCTGCTGCCAGAACTGCGGCAGATGCTGCTACACTCCCGGAGCCGGCCTCTATTTGGAAGATGAGGATTTCGAGAGGATTGCTGAGCGCGTGGGCAAGAAGAGGCTCAAATCGCTCTGCCGGCACGATAAAGAGCTGAAGGCCTGGGTGCTGAAACAGCCCTGCCCGTTTTACGATCCGGATGAGAAAGGCTGCCAGATCTACGACATCCGTCCGGCCACCTGCAAAAAATATCCCCTGCATCCGCCGCTTCCCGAGATGCCCTATCACCTGGCAGTTGACGCCTTCTGTCCGGCGGCTCGAGAGCTGGCCAAAGAGACGCTGGGCTGGTGGATCATCTGCGAGAACAACTGGGCCAGGCTGCTGCAAGAGCTGGAAAAGTCCTAGAACATCCGCTCTTCATACATGTGCTTCACGATCTCAGAGAAGCCCAGTCCATAGCTGCTGGGCGAGACGTAATCGGAAGCCTCCTTCAGCTCAGGGGTGGCGTTGGCGACAGAGGCCCGAAAGCCAGCTATCTCGTACATGGGGAGGTCGCTTCCGCTATCGCCGATGGCCGCGAACTGCGCTGGCCGAAGGCCCATCTTCTCTGCCACCCGCAGTAGACCCGTGCCCTTGCTGACCCTCTGGTCCTTGATGTGAACGGCAAAGGTGGTATCTATGATATCCACCTCCAGATCGTGCGCCCGGACATAATCCGCAGCCTTTGCAACATCGAAATTCCGCTTCAAAGCAATATCGGTGAATCTGTAGCTTGGGGTGTCGGCGTTGTGTCTTTCCAGGGGAAAGATCCGGCTCAGCTCTTCAAAGGCCTTCTCACATCTTTTCAGATCGGCCAGTATCTCCGTCTCCTTCTCGGAGTACGAGACCACGCCGCCATTTTCGGATATGAAGATCCTGGGAGTTCCCAGGAGCACCGAGACCGTGCGCGTGAAGCAGTGGGTGTTGCCGGTGGCCAGGATCACCGGCAGCTTGATGCACCTCAGAGCCTCGACTGCCTGTGGGCAGAGCACCCGGTTCTCGTCGGTCAGGGTGCCGTCGATATCCACCACCAGGGCGCGGATCAATCCCTCAAGCCCTCCGTGGTAACCGAAAAGACCGCCTCACCGTCGGGCAGGTTGGGCGAGTCCACCAGGCGGGCTATGCGCTTCTCGCCCTTGGACTTGCGCAGGTAGACCCGGAAGGTGGCGGTATGTCCCAGAACATGCCCTCCCACCGGCTTGGTGGGGTCGCCGAAGAAGGTATCGGGCTTGGCCATCACCTGGTTGGTGATCAGGATCAGGGCGTTGTTCAGATCGGAGAAGCGCATCAGGTCGTGCAGATGCTTGTTCAGTTTCTGCTGGCGGTTGGCCAGTGTGCCCCGGCCCACGTACTCCGCCCGGAAGTGAGCGGTCACCGAATCCACAACCAGCAATCTAACCGGCTTTTCCGTCTCCCTGAGCTTCTCGGCCAGCTCCAGCGCCCCCTCTTCCGCCAGCAGAATCTGGTGATTGGAGTTGAAGGCCCGGGCCACGTGAATGTGCCCCAAGAACTCCTTTGGGTCCCAGTCCTGGCCGTCCGGGGCAGGTGGAAGACCTTTCACCATCTGCTCGATCCTTTCCGGCCGGAAGGTGTTCTCGGTATCGATTATGATGGCCGAGCCGTTCATTCCGCCCATCTCGATTGGCAGCTGCACGTTGACCGCCATCTGGTGCGCTATCTGGGTCTTCCCGCAGCCGAACTCTCCGTAAAGCTCCAGGATTGATTGGGTCTCCATGCCCCCGCCCAGCAGCTCGTTCAGGCTCTTGCTGCCGGTGGTGACCTTTCCCACTCGCTTCCTCCGCTCCAGAACCTGATCGCCGGTCTCAAATCCGCCGATATCAGCGGCCTCACGGGCGCCCGCTATGATCTTGGCGGCAGTGGACTCGCCAACATCGGCACAGGCCACCAGTTCGCCGGGAGAGGCGACAGCCAGAGCCTCTATAGTGTTAAAACCTGCCTCGCGCAGCTTCTCAGCAGTGGCCGGGCCGACACCCGGCAGGTCTTCCAGTAATTTTATCGCCATCTAATCCTCAGAACAGGAAATGGTCTTCGATCCTTAATTTAGTTAATCGGGCGGGGCGAAAGTAATCCTGGTGCGCCATCCGCAGCTGATCTCCAGCTCTTCGTTCCAGCCGCTCTTGACCTGGGCATCGATCAGCTTCGCCTTGTATCCCAGGTCCAGGCCCTCGATCAGGCGGACGTGATCGCCCCATAGTGCCACTTTGACCCGGCCGGTCTGGTCCGAGAGGTAGATGTTGGCCACCTGGCCCTGCGATCCATCCTGCCTCTGAAACTCCCGCACCTCGCCCAGTCCGGTGACGAAACCCTCCAGGCTGACGATTGTTCCCGGTTGCAGGTCCTTTACCGGGACCATGGTCTCCTTGAAGTTCACCTTTTGCGCGCTCTTCCTGATGGCCGAATAGCCGCCGGTCTGTATCTCGAGGCCTCCATAGCGCTCCCGTACAGTGGCGTTTATGACCTCCAGGGTCTCGCCTTCGGCCAGATCCTGGCCGGCCTGATCGTCCCACAAGGTCAGGCGGACCTTGCCGGTCTCATCTCCCAGCAGAACCGTCCTCACCAGGCCACGGGTCCCGTCCTTTCGCAGGAACTCGCGAGCCATCCCGGGGTCGATCACCCTTGCCACCAGGTTCACATCGCTCATGTCCCGCCGAAGCTCTTCGATCTTGTAAGGCTCAATGCGGGCCCGGATGTCCTGGTCTACCTCCTCCAGGCCGCCGCTTCTGCCCAGGCTGACCTCTGTTCCGGAATAGCCCTCTTTGGCCAGGCCTCGAATTTTCAGGCACTGGTCAACCTTTATGTCGCCGGACTTGATCAGATCGGTCGTCTCGTCCCATAAAGAGACCCTGACCGTTCCGGTTTCGTCTCCCAATGTCAGGCTGGCCACCCTTCCCGTAGACCCGTCGGATCGCATGAACTCGCGAACATCCGGTACGTTGAGGACCCGGCCAACGAAGGTCACGTTTCCGGTCTCCGGCCGGATGCGTCCGATCTTGGTCAAGACGTCGGACGCTCCAAGCTCGCGGGCCACAAGCATGGCAGCAGTGCGGCGGTCGCACAGGCCGGCCATCAGGGTGACCTTCTCTTCCACCCGGTCTGAAAACTCTTCCACCGATATCTGATCGGCCACCTGCTGGTAGATCTCTTCCAGTTCCTGATCCATCTCCATCATCTTATCGTCCCGGCTGGCAGCTAAGCCTCAGATCTCAGGTAGGCGGCATCACATCTGGCCAAAAACTGATCGCAAACCGCTGCCGGATCGCCGTCGGAGGCGATCTTTCCGTCCTCGATCAGCACTGCGCGGTGAGAGACCTCTTTTACAAAGTCCACGTGATGGCTGACCAGAAGGATCGTGGTTCCGAACTCCGAGTTGATCCTCTTCAATGCATTGGAGACCTCGCGCAGCGTTATCGGATCTATGTCGCCGAAGGGTTCGTCCAGTATCAGGATCGAGGGCTTTGCGGCCAGCAGTATGGCCAGCGATGCCCTCACCCGCTCGCCCCCGCTGAGCTGTGCCGGCAGTTTGTTCAGCACCTCGGGGTCCAGAGACAGGGGCCCGAAGACCGATTCGGAAAACCGGCGCGCTTCGGCGGCGGGGAACCTGGGGAACAGCTCTTTGAATATGTCGCGGGTAAGGCCCAAGGACTCGAGAGCCGCCTTGGCATCGTCTTCGTTCATGTCGGTCAGGGTGTAGATCACATCCAGGACCTTGTCGCTGATTCCCAGCTCCTCGGAAACGGCGCGGGCGTTCTCTATCACATCCTGACCCTTCACTCCCAGCTGGTATGCGATCTGCTCCAGGATGGTCTCGGTCTGGTAGAGCGCGAACTCCTGGTACATGATGCCCAGCGACCGGCGCACAGACATTCTTTCCGGAGAATAGTTGAGCATGTCCACCCAGAGGTCGCCCAGCCGATAGAACACGGTTCCGTCATCGGGCATTCGCAGCCCTTCTATGATCTTTAGGACCGTGGTCTTGCCAGATCCGCTGGAGCCGATTATCGAGGTGATCTCCCCCTGGTTGATGTCCAGGTTCAGGTCCTCAATCCTCAGGATCTCTCCCGGCCCCACCAGGTAGTTTCGCTTGTAAATCCCCTGAGCCCGGATCACCGGATTGGCGGGGGGCCGGGGGGCCAGGGGTTCAGGCTTTCCGATCTGGGAGAGGAACCTCTTCATGATCTCCCTGGGCTGCCCTTCCGCCACCATCCGTCCTCCTTCCAGCCAGATGATGCGGTCTGCCAGGTACTCGTGAATCTCCGGAAGGTGCGAGACCACCAGGATGGTCAGGCCCAGTTCCTGGTTCACCTTCTTGATGGCGTCCAAGACCTCCTGCTTGGTGGCGGGGCAGGCCATGGTGGCCGGCTCATCTAAGAGCAGCAGCTGCGGTTTCTTGGCCAGCTGCCGGGCTATCAGCAGCCGCTGCTTCTCTCCGCCGCTGAGAATGGTTGCCAGTTGCAAGGCCCTCCGATCGAGGCCCACCAGCTGCAGGTAATACATGGCCTCGGCATAGATCGAATCATAGTTTGGATCGTCCGTTGTGGGCAGCACCTCATAGCCGGTGGTGCGGGCATTCACCCTCCGGACCACGTTATTAAGGGCAGACTCCGTCCACAGAGCAAAGTCCCTCTGCAGATGTATGGCGGTCATGGAGAGCAGCTTTCGCAGATCATCATCGCTGCTCTCAGGTGTGATGGTCAGGCCGTCCAGGATTATCCGGCCGGAGTCAAAGCGCTCGATTCCGCGCAGGATCTTCATGAGTGTCGTCTTGCCGCCGCCGCTCTTGCCCAGGATGCCCAGGATCTCGCCCTGTTCGGCAGCAAAGCTCACGTCCTGCAGAGCTACTATCTCCTTGTCGGAGAGCTGATAAGTCTTGTATAAATTCTCGACCTGCAGCATTGGATACACCTACCGCACCTTCGATCCCGGAGCCACCCGTTTTTCCGGACCCAGCAACACAGCTGCACCGTCTACGTCTGCTGCCAGGATCATGGCCTGAGACTCCACACCGAAGAGCTTGGCCGGTTCAAGGTTTGCCAGCACTGCGATCTGCCGGCCGGCCAGGTCTTCAGGGGCATAATTGGTGGCGATTCCGGCCACCACCTGCCTGGTCTCGTCGCCAAGGCTCACCATCAACTTGAGGAGCTTGTTCGAGCCCTTAATGCGTTCTGCCTGCAAAATCTCGCCCACTCTGATATCAAGGGCTTGGAATTGGTCGTAAGAGATCAATTTTTTCTCCTCCGTTTTCGTCTTCTCTCGAGCGTCTGCTTGCCGGATCCGTTCCTTGAACACCCGGTCAAGCTCCTTTACCTGTGCTTCCTCCATCCGGCTAAAAAGCAGCTCCGGATGGCCCAGGTCCGCACCCTCTTCCATCGGAGCCAGGGCCTCGCAAAAGAGCATCTCGCCGACAGGCCCCGGAAGTCCGAGCTGCCTTCCGGCGGCGTCCATCTTGGAGGGCATGACCGGCTCCATGAAGACGGCCAGAGCCTTGGCGATCTGAAGACAGCTTCGCAGCACCGCTCCTGCCGATTCTCGATCGGTCTTTATGAGCTTCCAGGGCTCGTGAGACTGGAAGTATATGTTCCCGTAATCGGCCAGGGCCATCACGCCATCGCACATCTTCTTGAACTCATACTCTTCCAGGGCGGAAGTCATCTCCTGCATCACGGCCTCGATCTTCTTCAAGACTTCTGGGTCTATCTCTCCATTCGGCACCTTCCCGTCGAAGTTCTTGGCGGTGAAGGTCAAAGCCCGGTTGATGAAGTTTCCGAGAGCGCCCACCAGCTCGGTGTTGACCTTATCGGCGAATATCTTCCAGGCAAAGTTCACCTCCTTGGTGTGAGAGGTGTAGCTGGCCAGATAGTAACGCAACAGGTCCGGATGCAGTCCCTTTTCGAGGTAGTCATCAATTACCCAGATCACATATCCGCGGGACTTGGAGAACTTGCGGTCATCGATCTTCAGCATTCCGCTGGCCACAACTGCGGAAGGAAGAGTGTAGCCGGAGCCTTTCAGCATGGCCGGCCAGAAGATACAGTGGTGATAGACGATGTCTCCGCCTATGAAGTGTATTATCCGGGCCCCGTCTTTCCAGTATGCCTTCCAGTTTCGTCCGCTCTTTTCGCACCACTCTTCGGAAAAGGAGATGTAGCCGATGGGGGCGTCAACCCACACATAGACCACCAGCTCATTGTGTCCAGGGAAAGGAACTCCCCAGGACATGTTCCTGGTGATGCACCAGTCCTTCAGTTCCTGCCTGACCCATTCCAGGGCGTAATTGCGGGCTGTGATCGTCCCTCCAAGCGTTTGCAGGTAATCGATCAGGAAATCCTGGAACGAAGACAGCTTGAAGAAATAGTGTGTCTGCTTGCGGTAATCGGCACTTCCTCCGCACACTTTGCAGACGGCGTTCTTTATCTCTCCCGGCTCCAGGTGGCGCCCGCATCCCTGATCGCACTCATCCCCGCGTGCCGGCTTTCCGCAGTAGGGGCATTCTCCCTCTACATAGCGATCTGGCAAAAAGCGCTGGCAAGAAGGGCAGTAGGCCAGCTCTATCTCGCGGGGATAAACATGGCCGTTCTCCATCAGGGCTGTGACCATCTCCTGAGTTCGAACGAAATTGGATGGGTTGTGAGTGCTTCCGAAATAGTCGAAGGCCACGTTCATGCCCTTGAAGGCCTGGTCGAAGTGCTGATGATAGCGGGCAACCAGTGTCTCGGGCGAGATGCCCTGGGACTCGGCGTTCACCACAATTGGAGTTCCGTGGGCGTCCGAGCCGCAGATGAAGGCCACGTCCCGGCCCAACTTTCTAAGCCCTCTGACGAAGATGTCTGCAGGCACATAGGTTCTGAGGTGGCCTATGTGACAGGGCCCGTTGGCGTAAGGCAGGCCGCAAGTTACCAGGATAGGAGCTGATGGCAATTAAGAACACCGCCTGCCGTCTATGACATAACATAATGATATACGTTTCCCAGCCCTTGAAATGAGCGGCAGTGCGCTCATCTGCGAAAGCGGCCAGACCGGAAAATCCTGACATTTCCGGCCAAATATGTACCATGGATAAAATGTATATAAGTGTAGGCAAATCATGATAATAGTATTTGTAGAAAACGCTTTTGGCAAGAAAGCGATGAATGGGGGATCGAGTATTGAGATCTGTTATTGGGGTCCTGCTGCTGATGCTGGCCCTGAGCGTGGTTCAGGCCTCTCCGCTGCAGGGCGGAAACGACAATGTGAAATGCACTCTCTTTGAGGTTTACAGAACACCGGGCGAAGAGAACGGCACCGTGACTCTGAAGCTTGATGTAGGGCTTCTGGGTGCAGAAAACGCCACTTACGAACTTCTGGACAGCAAGGACCAGATATTCCGTCCTACTGAATACAAGAGCTATCAGCCCGGTCGTCAGATGCTGGTATTCCAGGTTCCGGAAGGAGCACTCTTCAAGCTCATGAAAGTCACGCCGACTGCCGGAGCGCCATTCAATATGAACTGGTGGCTGACTCCCAAGGGCACGGGCAATGGTTTAACGCTGCGATACTACGGGCTGGTGGACTGGTTGATCGAGCCGGAGCTTCAGGCGGTATCGTTCGATGTATCTCTCGCCAACGGCGGAGACTCCAGCATATTCATCAGCCCGGAAAACTTTACCCTCCTGGACCAGTGGGGATGGCCTTACTACACCACTACCGGCTTCTCTGGCGTGGACTTAGAGCCACAGATGGCAGCGACTCACATTAAGGTCAGCTTTGTTGGTGTATCGCCTTTTTCCCGGCCCTCGACCCTGGTTTACGATTATCTGGAACCCAACCAGATTGCCATAGATCTGGACAAAGATCTAGCGCCTCTGTCAGACGATGTGGTCTACGGCACAGGGTCATCCTCGCAGAGCACTTCAGCCGCTGCAGCTGCCTCCGCCCCGGCGGCACAGGCACAACAAACTGCGGTGCAGGAACAGGCGGCTTCTGCTGCTACGACCGCGGCCTCGGAGACTCCCGCCCTCACAGCCAAGACCAATCAGAGCACCGGAGAAAAAGCGATGTCTCTAAAGGATGAGATAAACGCGAGCAAAGAGCGTCTAAACGGCGTGAATCAAGGCACATCATCAGGGAACACGAGCACTGTGAGCGAGAAGATCGGATCAAGCATCGATGAGGCCAAGGCCAGGCTGGAAGCGGTGAGAAAGGGATTGGCGAGCTAAAATTCGGGCTGATACTGTCTGTCCTCAGATAGTCCAATCTCTGGGCCCTGGAGCTGCGGTCTCCAGGCCATCTCTTTATATCTCGCAGAATAGGATTATATTTCAATAGAACCATATTTCAATAGAACTGATGCATAATAAAATATATTACTTAGGTCTGACTAAATTCATGACGTCAATTGAGCGTGTGGGAAACAAGTGCTGAATAGACGTATGAACTAGGGAAGGATTATTCGTATGAAATGGTTAGTGCTGGCCTTGATGCTTGTCCTGGGAACCGCCCAGGGATATCCGCTATACGGCAGCAATGGAGCTGTTGACTGTACTATCTTTGGAACCTTTAAGGATCCTATCGTTCCAGGAAATACAAACTCGTATCAGGTCCTCCTCTACTTCGATTTGAGCCTGGTGAGAGGCCAGCTCAACAACGGCTCTGCCGTCGAAGCTGCCTATTCTCTGACCGATGGAAATCACCGGGTTTACAATATGAGGTCTGAGTACACCAAGGAACTTCAGCCTCAGCGCTGGCTGATCGGCTTTCTGGTTCCCAAAGAGGCTATAGCCCAGAGCCTCACCATCGATCCTTCTGCAGATCCGTCTGCTGGAGGTCAGTTTACCATCGACATGGGGAGTTTGATCAATTCCAGCAACGGATTCGCCACAGCCTATTATTACGGAGTTCTCAGCTCCACGCTCGCGTCAAACCGCAAGTCAATTGAGATGGATGTGGGCCTCACCAACAACGACACCTCAAAGCTCTCCATCAGCGCTAAGAACTGGAGCCTCATCGATCAATGGGGATGGAAGTACAACTGCCAGCGGCTTGGCAGCAGCGATCAGAGATTGGCGGTCGTAGCCCTGGAACCCAACCAGACTATAAGGTCTGTGCTGTTCTTCTCCAGGCTTTCGCCTCTCAGCCGTCCCACCAAGCTGGTGTACCAGTACACCAACGAGAGTTCTATAATCCTGGATATCGACACAGAATCGGGACTGCTGGCAAATCTCTTGGAATCACAGCCACAGGACAGCTGCTGTTCTCAGGGGCAGGCCCAGGTGGAAGATCCATCCACCCTGGCGGGATCGATTAAAGCCAGCAAGGCCAGGCTGGCAAAGGTGAGAGAGGATCTGAATACCACCTCCTAGAGGTAGGCCAGCGGAAAATGACGGCATAGACTCAGGGTATAGATTCAGGGTCAGAAAGGAACGTCGGCGCCGACTGTGGTGCCGAATGCTATTGTCAAACCCACTTAAAACTGACCTAACGGATCGACGATAGAAGGACGAATTCTGATTTGGGAATCAAGAGATCTGAGGGCTGCGCCAGAGTGAGATCTGCCGTTAAAACCAAAAAAAATGAAGGAGCCGGAATTAGGAATTATTCCGGCCAGGCAACCATCTCTGCTTTTATGGCCTCTTCGGGAAGAGAGATCGCCAGAGGCTCGTCGAAGCTGTGGAAGAGCATGCTGTTCTTCTGGTAGATCTCCACATTGAGGTTACAGACATCAGGTGAAGCCTTGAACATCGCAGGAGTGAGATGCAGTCTAACCTCTCCTTCCACCTTTCTGGGAAGGAAATCGGTGGTGGAGATCCACACCGTCCAGGCCATTTCGCTGTTTTCCATGAGGCCGTTTTCTCCATTCCACAGGCCTTCATCGGCATTGCAGAGCGCCATATGCGGACATGAGAGCGCGGCCTGCGCCAGATCCTCGATAATTTGGAGGGAGGACGATTCACTGGGAATGATCTTCAATACATAATAATCCTGCTCGTCAACGGATTCGTTCACCAGCACGATATTCTCCGAGCCTGATATGATGTCCACAATCCCGCCCAGCTTGTCCATCTCCATCAGCACCTGCTCTGGATTCGGTACGGAAAATCGCTTCCAAATTCCGTTTTCGTTGGTGTAAAGATCCCGTCCCTGGAGATAGGCCTCCGCAAATTCCTGGGCCGTTGTTCCTTCGCAGTCGGTCGCAGTTGAAGACCTGCTCATCTTGGCTTCTACGTCCACAAAGTTGAGATAGCCCTCCTCATTTTTGATGCCCTCCGATGCGAACGCTAGGCAACCCGCGTCTCCCTGGTAGGCTCCACTGCTCTCAACGCCTTCGGTGTATCTATAAGAATTGAGGTTTTGAAGGGACCTGATCATCAGCCTCTCTATGTTCTCCAGGCTGCCGCTCCGGGCGGCGATGCTGCAGGTAGTGCAGGTGAGTTCCATCGGACATGCGGGATCGCATTCCGGGCCCGCTATGCAGCCCAATCCAGTTGGACAGGCGCTGCCGGTTATGCAGCCGCTGCCCGTGGGGCAGTAGTTATTGGTGGTGCAGCCCGATAGCGTGGGACAGGCCAACGCGGTGGGGCAATCGCTTCCTGAAGGGCAGTTGCCGTCTGTGGCGCAGCTGCTGCCAGTCGGGCATGTGGCTCCTGTTGAGCAGCTCGCAGTTGTCGAACAGACCGCATTGGTGGTGCATCCGGCTCCTGTCGGACAGCCTGCAGTGGTGACGCACCCGCCGCTGGTCGAGCACAGAGTACTGGTTGTACAACCTGCACCGGTCGGGCAGGTAACCGCAGTGGTGCACCCGGATCCTGTGGGACAGGCCCCGCCGGTTGAGCAGGTGCTTCCTGTAGTGCATCCTGAGCCTGTTGTACAGCTACTGTCCGTGGGGCAGTCGCTGCCGGTAGGACATGAACCCCCGGTGGTGCAGCTGCTGTCCGTTGCACAGCCGCTTCCGGTGGCACAAGTGGCGCCCGTGGTGCATCCCGTTCCGGTGGGACAGCCCGCACCAGTGGTACAACCGGCCCCGGTCAGGCAGTCAGAGCTTGTTGCGCATCCGACACCCGTTGGACATGAAGAGCCCGATGGACAGCTGCTGTCTGTAGTGCACCCTGATCCAGTAGGACAGGCGTTGCTAGTGGAGCAGAACGAACTGGTGGTACACCCGGAGCTAGTAGCGCAGCTTGCTCCGGTTGGGCAGTTTGAGCCGGTTGTACATTCGCTTCCGGTGACACAGCTGCTGCCAGTCGGGCAATTGTCGCTGGTGGCACAATATGCGCTGGTTGTGCAATCATTGCTTGTGGCACAGGACGAGCCAGTCGGACAGCTGGAATCGGTTGCACAGCCGCTTCCTGTGGGACAGTTGGCACTGGTGGGGCAGTCGTTGCTGGTGGTACAGAAGCCGCTGGTGGTGCACTTAACCCCGGTTGGGCATGTAGTTCCAGAGGGGCAAAGAGACACCGTTACACAGCCACAACTGCTGACGCAGGTGTTTCCTGGGCAGTCGCAAGCAGTGATGCAATCATTTTGGGTTGGGCAGGCCGCTCCAGTAGGGCTTTGATAGCCGGTAACGCTAACTGCAGCCGCTGGCATGCTGGCATTGAAAACGGTCATTATTAAGGCTATGGTAATAATTGAAAATAATATTAATTTTGCCATAATGGATACCTCGCCTGTTCTCAGCTTTTCAATAAATTCTCTTTCGTTATTTAATAAAGAGTTAGGAATAAATTATCAGTACTCTACATTATTAAATCAATTAAAGAGTTTAGGTAAGAATCATTATTACTCGGACTCTAATAGCATGAATTTTGCAGAAAGATAATTGAGATATCACCCCACTTGAAGAGCCTTTAGCCAAAGCCAAATCCACAACTCCAGAGTCTCCCGGGGTTCAGACAGTGCTTCTAGACGATGACGGTGTTTCAGGCTGGCTGGAAAAGCGATATATGCGTCATACCGATCGCTTTAACGCCTTCAGGGTTTCTATCACCTCGTCAACATGTCCTTTTACCTTAACCGATCGCCATATGCGGGCAATATCTCCGTTTGGATCTATTAGAAAAGTCGATCTCAAAACCCCATAGCTTTCGCGACCAAAGGTCTTCTTTTTCGCCCACACGTCATATGCCTCCATGACCTCATGATCGCTATCCGACAGAAGTCTAATCTTCAGGTCGTGCTTCTCTCTAAACTTCCTGTGGCTGGCAGAGGAATCGGGGCTGATCGCGACAACGTCTGCACCCAGCACCTGAAAGGTCGCTTTTGCGGCGGTAAAGTCGAGGGCTTCGCGCGTGCAACCGCTGGTGTTGTCACGGGGATAGAAATACAGCACCAGCCAGCGACCGAGATAAGAATGGAGACAGGCTTCCTGCAAATCGTCATCCTGCAGGCAGAAATCGGGTGCGGCTTCGCCAGCTATGAGCATTTAAAAAACACCTCTTTTTCCGTCTGCTTTTCTTTTCGAGACCGTCCGCTGGCGACTCCAGTGGCAAGCATGGCAAGCCGAAACAAAAAATTTAGGAAACTGTCTCATTATATTCCCCAGAGTTCAAATGTCTTGGGATGTAAGAAATCCCCATCTCTTGCAGGTCCCGCACATAAGAGCGCAAGTGTTTCCGGGACCCTGCCAGCAGCCCTTCATAGATCAGGCGCACATCTTCGGCTTGAGTTACGCTCAGTTCTTTTTCCAGGTCGATAATGCTAATCTCCTCGAACGCTGCTGATGCTTTCAGGGCATCCTCTTCCGATTGTTTTCCAGAGGCCAGCAGCTGGTCATACATTTGCTTTAAGGTCTGATTTGTGAAGACTCCCTGCTCTTCGATTACCGGATCATCCAGTCCGTATTTGTCCACAGCGATCTTAATCGAATCCATGTGACTCTGCTCCGATCTTGCCAGATCGGAAAAGACGGTCAGGTTGAATTCATCATAATATGCCTGGTATAAGTCCCTGGCAACCTTTTCTTCCTCACGGATGAATAGAATTCCTTCAATCTCTCGAGCGGTCAGGGCGTTTGCCGCTGCAGGTGGAGCCTCGTCTACGGACGAAAGCGTAAGTATCCCTTCCCCGTAGGCCACATCGTGTTTGAAGTCGTGGTCGCTGCTATCCGAGCTTGCCCAGATCATGGACACTGCCTCTCCTGGAACCAAGACCTTGTCAAATCTGTCGCCGGTGTCCAGCTTCCTCTTGAATTCGATGATCATGTTTCCTCCGTCCTGCCTTCCTCCGACCTCCAGAAGGTCGTCGCTTCCTCCCAGGACGGTGTCTTCGAGGTGCGGACCGTAATTGCCGGTGGAATACTCGTCCAGGACCTGGACCGACCCGGAATTGACGAAGCCCATGACGATATCTGCATCCTTCATCCACTCAGAGGGGTCAAAGCCGATGGAGACCCATCCCCGGGCGGTTCCGTTCAGCGCCATGTAGAGGTACTCCTGATCATTTTTCCAGGAAATCTCCATGCTGCCTCCAGAATAGCCCTGCCGTGCCGGTGCCACTAAAACCATGCTTTTTGAATACTCGTTCTCGCTCACCACACCGTCTGCGGTCCATTCCCCGCTGGCAGCCCTTTCCGTGACTTTAGGCTCTTCCGGAGGTTGCACACATCCTGAGAGGACCAGCGCTGCTCCCAGGATCATGATGATAAAAAGCGGCCTCATCTTTATAGCACCAATGTATATGCTTCGTGCATCGGATATTAGTCTGTCGAAAAAAAGCGGAGTATTGTCGGCCATGGCCCTGGATTCACTGATAACCCGCTCTGAGTCAGACGCGGATTGGTCGCTACCAGAGAGCAGTTCTTGGTTGAGCGGCAAATTCCCTGGCCGAAATCTATAAAAGCGACCATACGCACCACAGCCCGGAGGGATATTATGGGAAAAAATAAGAAGAAAAATAAAGGTCCTGCGAATCGCAATAAGAACGCTGTAAATGCCTCTTCGGCTGGAGCTGCTCCCAAGAAACAGGAGAAAAAGGCCGAGCCGTCCAAGCCCGTTCAGGCCAGCACAGCCGCCCCAAAGCCTCAGCCCAAGGCTCCATCCAAGCCCGCTGAGACCAAGGAAGAGAAGGGCTTCTTCTCCAACATAGTGGATAGCGTGAAAAAACTGGTTAAGCAAAGTTCATGAAATGATTCGGTTAGGGCTTCTCAGGTCAGAACTGCTTTTTTGAAAAATTTTCCTGAGAAGCTCCGCGCTACCGCAATTTTCGCTGCCAAACCGCCTGTATCCTTTAGAATCCCCTTACGGCTGCCGGACCAAGGTGAAAAAGCGAAAAGTCAGCGCTTAAGGCTATTTGGCTTTTCGGTCTTCGCCTGCCTGTTCTCGTCCACGGCTCTCGAACTCCTGCTGCACGTCGCAGCCCAGCCGCCCGATGGCGTCAGACCTGCACTGCCGGCAGTGTCTCATCTGCTTGATTATCTTTCCGAGCTCTGCCTGAATGGCCCTCTTCTCTTCCGGCGTTGGGGGGGTGATGTGAGCGAACTTGTACTGAGGAATAAGCGGCATTACGTTGTGGATGAAGACCCCCATCTCCTTGATCTTGCGGGCGATGTCGAAGACATGCTTATCGTTTATTCCCGGGATCAGGACGGTGTTCACCTTGACTATCTTCTTCAGCCTCACGGCCTCGGCGATGCCCTTCAGCTGCTGATCGCGAAGGAGCGTGGCTGCCTCCAGGCCCTCATATCTCTTCCCCTTGTAGGTCACGTAGTCGTAGATCTCTTTTCCGATCTCGGGATCGACGGCGTTCATGGTGACGGTGATATTGCCTACACCCAGGCGGTCCAGGTCCTGGATCCGGTCAGGCAGCAAGAGGCCGTTGGTGCTCACGCACAGGATCATGTTTGGATACTTCTGACCCACCAGACTGAAGGTCTCAAAGGTTTCTTCATTGGCCAGAGGTTCCCCTGGA
The DNA here is from genome assembly GCA_013178225.1 of Methanotrichaceae archaeon. Lineage (GTDB taxonomy): Archaea > Halobacteriota > Methanosarcinia > Methanotrichales > Methanotrichaceae > JABLXE01. Next base: position 53,338 of record JABLXE010000005.1, on the reverse strand, counting down.
CCGGCTACGGCCACGACCTTAATGTAGTGGTACTTCTCCAAAACCTCGTCCACCCTGGCCAGGGCTTCCTCAGGCTTGAGAACCTTTGAGGTCACTCCCGGCCTGGACTCGTTCACGCAGTCGAAGTCGCGCACGCAGTACTTGCATTGAATGTTGCATTTGGGAGCTACAGCCAGGTGCATCCTGCCGAAGGTGTGGCAGGCCTTTTCGCTGAAGCAGGGATGCTCTTGTATCCTCCTAAGCTGCTCGGGGTCGTAAGGAACCTCACGGCCCCTCACGTTTGCAACGGGAAATGTCTCTTGGCTCATGATCAGAACTCCACTGCCAAGCACATTTATGGTCGAGGAAGTCTAAAAGACTTGCGTTGGGACTGTTTCTGTATTTTGAGGTTTCCAACACTATGATTCAGCATTGCCCTAAAGACTTGCCTTGAAGTCCGTTTATAAGTCCCCAAATCGACCTTCAGGTCGAGTTTTTCTCTGGCAAAGATACTTAAGGCATACACTGCAAAATTTGCCCGCATGCCTGACAAGGACATGCTGGTGATCTGGCCCCTTTACTTCGATTCTGGCCGCTCTCGCCGCGAAGGCCGGGCCGTCTCCTTGAACGATGCTATAAAGGACCCAACTATCGATGATATAATTACAGCCGCTCTCAAAGCAGGGATGAAACCGGATATCGAGCGTGAGAAAAGACATCCCAAGAACTGGCACGAAAGCGCGGGCAGGATACTGGTGCCCAAGAAAGGGCCCAAGAGCGAGGCGCTGAAAAGGATTGCCCGGTCCTTTAAGGGCAAGAGACGGGGTTAACGCTCCTGCAGGGTCTCGTACTCTTTCACAATCTCTTTTCCGGCAGCCACTTCGTCAATGCTGTGCACAGCTCCGCCGAAATTCCTGATCACTTCCTGGACGGAATCGTAATCGATATTCTCGCCTTTGATGGTGACCTTCACTGTCTCAGTCTGCTGGTCCACTTCATATATGCTCAGGTTGACCCCAGTTACTCCGTTCGTCTTGGCCAGAGCCTTGGCCAGCTCCAGTATGGTGGGAAGGTGTGGTTTTAAAACATCCAGGACCAGGAGTTTGATCATGGCGTTTTTCATCTCCCCTACATTTTGATGCATAGTGTTCATCTTTAGCCCAAATCCTTTTATGCATTCTTTTCCGGAAGCGTTAATAATTCTTGCGGAGCCCTGAAAAGAGAATGCTTAAATACAGTTGCGGGGTCAGCCACAGGTATGATCGATCTTCATACTCACACCATCTTCAGCGACGGTGAACTTATTCCCAGCGAACTGGTGCGAAGGGCGGAGGTGAAGGGATACCGGGCCATAGGCCTCTCCGACCATGTGGACTTTTCCAACATCGAGCACGTGACGGCCGGCCTTCAGAAGGCTAAATATCTGGAAGAGGTGCTGGATATGAAGATCCTGGTCGGAGCGGAATTAACTCACGTGCCTCCAAGGAAGATCGCTCCCCTGTCCACTCTTGCCCGCCGCCTGGGGGCCGAGATCATCGTAGTGCACGGTGAGACTCCGGTGGAGCCGGTCAGCCCCGGGACCAACCGGGCGGCTATAGAGGCCGGGGTCGATATCCTGGCCCATCCCGGCTTCATCACCCTGGAGGAGGCGGAGATGGCCAAAGAAAACGGCGTGTGCCTGGAGATCACCTCTCGATCCGGCCACAATATCACCAACGGCCATGTGGTCCGGGTGGCCAAAGAAGCCGGAGCGGCAATGGTGGTTGACACCGATACCCACAGTCCTGATGATCTGATCGATTCGGACCGGGCGGTACAAATCGCCATGGGAGCGGGTCTGTCGTTTGAGGAGGCGTCCGGCATTGTTAAACACCATGCCATCTTGAAACAGCTTTGAGAGATCAGGGGTTGAACGGATAGAAATAGTCGCGGTAGATATTTCAGGCCGGCATTCTGAACAGGGTCGCTACTTGATGGTATGCGCTGCCATATCGGCCAGGATATCTCCGGAATGCATTGAAAAGATCTATTCTGTGAGGCTGGTTCCCAAGGAGGCTGAGGCGGCAGATCTGAACACTGTCGCGGACCTGATCAAGGATGCTTGCCTGTGTCTGCCGGGCACAGTGGTGATTGAGAAGGGCGATCTCTACGGGCTGGAGGTCTGGAGGGCGAGCAGCATACTGGGCCGGGAGCTTAAGTATCCTGAGACCATCGCCGAGAGGACGTCAATTGAGCTGGCTCATCACGTCTCCCTGGCGGGCAGAAGGCTGGTTCTCGGTGGAGGTGAATAGCGAGAATGGCCCCTGAAAAGACTGCCGTTCTGCTGCTGCGGGAAACCCCCGGCCAGGAGGGGTCCGATCCTCATCGCATGGCTGAGCTGCGGGGGCTGGCCGATGCCGCAGGCTACCGGGTCCTGGCAGAGGTGGTGCAGAGGCGGACCCGGGATCACCGCTTTCAGATCGGGCGGGGAAAGATTCAGGAGGCGCTGCTCTACGGCCCCGACAAGCTGATCTTTTACAATCCCCTCAGTCCCCTGCAGGTCAACAATATTCGGACCGAGTTCGGAGCCGCGGTAATCGACCGGTTTAACCTCATCCTGGAGATCTTCGCCTCCCGCGCTTCCACCCGCGAGGCCAAGCTGCAGGTGGAGCTGGCTCAGCTGGCCTACGATGCTCCGCACGTCAGAAATGCAGTCTCCTTCTCCAAGCTCTCGGAGCGCTCCGGTTTTCGTGGCTCTGGGGCCTACGAGGAGTCCATGTACCGCGATATCAAGGGCCGCATGGCCAAGATCAGGGCGGCTTTAAAAGAGGTGGAGGTGATGGGTGAGGACCGGAGAAAGAGGCGTCGAGAGCTGGGTTTTGATCTGGTGACCCTGGCCGGCTATACCAATGCCGGCAAAAGCTCACTTCTGAATGCCCTCACTGCGGCCGAGGTAGAGGCCAGAGATCAGCCCTTCACCACCCTCTCGCCCACTACCAGGGCGATCAAGCTGAAGGAGAGGCGGATTCTGCTCACCGACACGGTGGGATTCATCGACGATCTGCCGCATTTCCTGATCAAGGCCTTTCGCTCCACGCTCTCGGAGATCTCCCAGGCGGACCTGGTAATTCTGGTTGCGGACATGAGCGACCCTCCGGAGCTACTGCGGCAGAAGCTGGTGGCCTCTCACAAGGCTTTATGGGACTGCGGAGTCTCAAGCCCAATCGTTGCCGTCCTCAACAAGGTGGACCGGCTCTGTCCGGAGGAGATATCCGTCCGGCTGGAGCTGATCCGGGATCTGGTCTCTTCGCCGGTGCTGGTATCGGCCAGGAGCGGGCAGGGGCTGGAGGAGCTGGTTGAGAGGCTGGTCCAGAGGCTTCCGGCCCTGCGGGAGTACCAGATCCGCCTTCCCTACAGCTCGCAGGGCTTCAGCGAGCTTTCGCGACTCTATGAGGAGGCCGACCTCCTGCAGGTCAGCTACGAGGATGATCTGGTGGTGAAGGTCCGCGGCCGGGAGGAGACTGTGGCCAGGACATCGGCGAAGGACGGCGAATCAGAATGCGATCAGTCCTTCTGAGGTCCGGCCTGTGGAGTCTGTCTGGAGTATTTAGGGTTTAGTCCGGATATCTGGTCTGAAATACTATGTCTGAAATAATCCGTGAGCACTTCCAGCTCAAAGAGACCATCGTGACCATCTCCGCTTATGAGCAGAGCCACATCGAGGCGGCCAAGAGGTCCATCCGGGTGGAGCGGAAAGCCCTGGAGGATTTCATCGCCCGCGATCCCTTTTTCATGATCACTCTGGAGCCCTACGATCTTGCCGCCAAAGACGCGCCGGAGATCGTGCGGCAGATGATTGGGGCTGGCCGGGAGTTCGGCATCGGCCCCATGAGCGCTGTGGCCGGAACCATCGCCAAGTTCGCCGTCCAGGCTATGGTCGATGCGGGGGCGGCCTATGCGGTGGTGGACAACGGCGGGGACATAGCCCTGAAGAGCGACAGGCCGCTGCTGGTGGGAATTTACGCCGGATCTTCGCCCCTGCGAAACCTGGCCCTGGAAATTCCTTCGCGCAGTGAGTTGCTGGGCATCTGCACCAGCTCGGGAACGGTGGGGCCGTCGATCAGCTTCGGCTGTGCCGATGCGGCGATGGTTATTTCGGAAGATCCGTCGCTTGCCGATTCAGCGGCCACAGCCTTGGGAAACGCCGTGCAGGTCGATGTGCCTTTAGGGGAATGCTTCCGGGTGATTGACCGGCCGGGGATTGAGGGGGCTCTGGTGATTCGGGGCCCGGAGATGGCGCTGTGGGGAGATGTGCCGAAGCTGAGAAGAGTGAAGCTGAACGCTGAGAGAATCACGAAGGCGAGACTCACTATTAATGATGGGGCATTGATTTGACATTATCCAGCGATAGGTCGATTCGACAAAGGAAAGTTTTTGTCGCTAATGATATATTAATCAAATTATATGGGTAACAGTGACATTAGTTATTTCTGGCAATTTTATATTTTGAATAAATTTTAACTGCTACTTCGATTGAATACGATTTCAGTATAATGATATAATCTTAGATACAACATGCTTATATACTGTTGTCTCTCCTTCTCGCTAGGTGAATGAGTTGGTCAAAACATGCGGAAAACTTCTCATTTTAGTACTCTTGACCTTAGCTTTTTCCACCATTATTGCCCATGCGATGCCAATATTGGAATCTAGCGATCATGTTCCATGGACACAAGTTCCTGACTTAAACGAAGATCATAAAGGTTGGACTATATTTACAAGAAGCGTGAAAAGTTATGTCCCGCTTTATGTTACAATTACTGATATTAATAAAACAAATATTAATTTTGAATGGAAAACTGATAAGGTGGATGATTATATTGATGTAACATTTTTAATAAATGGAAATGTACATGACTCTTGTAGAAGCACGAATTTTACACCAATAAACCCTTTCATAGTCCAGCAAGGTGATGAACTAGAGTTTAAACTCTGGGTCAGGAAGAGTACAGACGTCAATGTTTGGATTGCCTTTCCTCCGCAGATTAATAAGACTTCATCTCCTTCTCTGAGAGTAAATGAGGGGACTGAACAAGTAGGAACTATTGTTTATGGGAAAAAATCAATAGAATGCGATGATGACTTGCAAGAAGAAATTAATAAAAGTAATAGTTATACTGAATTAATTTTAAAATGTAATAAATACAACAATAGTGAGATAATTATCCAAGGAAAGAATAACATTACTATAACCTCCTGTGAAAGGAATAGTTCTGGAAAGGCAATAATTGAATTTTCCGATTTATGCCAACACAGTATGATAAAAATATGCGATTCAAATAATATAAAACTAAATTGTATTAATTTAACTGGTTATAATTGTAAACATGGGATTATAATTAGTAATAGCAGTCATATTGAAATTGTAAATAATATATTAAATTTTGCATGTTGTGGAAATGGAATCGTATTATATTCTGGACATGATAATTCGATCATGGATAACGAATTTCGTAACACATCCGAAAATTGCGCAGATCTTGTAATGAGTACTGATGTAGCAGTGCTAGGTGCATATAATACTTATATTGCCGCAAATAACGTGCAACCTATTGATGATAATTTTCCTGTCTGTCACTATCGAATAATGAACGGACGACCATTGAACACTACAGTTGTCATAAATAATCTACAAGAGATTATCGAGCTTAGATTAGGGGCGTGCAGCTGTAAGTGGATTGGTTCGTATTTCAGAGATTGTTACGAAGAAGGAAGCGCAAGCAGGCTCTGTAATGAACATCCTGATAATGATCCAGATCCTTATGTATGGAACTATTAATTTTAATAAGTTATTTATAATAATAGTACTCTCTATCTTAATTTTAGAGCTAATATGTATCGAATGCACCGGAGAAGACACCGGAGACGACACTTCAGATGGCATACCCCCAGCGTCCATTGTAAAGAGACCAATATCTGACTCTGATTCATCTCTAACTAAAATATCATATGGTGGATCATCCAATAAAAAAAATGTTTTATCCACTGAATCCTCTCCGATAAACATTACAAGAATGATTATTAGTCCGCGAATGGAAGGTTGTTTCTTCAAAGCTGATGTAATTGAGGTTTTGGTTAAGGTCACTTCATTGAAAAAAGATCGGCTTGAAAGTGTAGAAATTTGGGAAAAACCTGATGATAATCTAGAGATTTTAAGTTGCTCGTATCCAATAAGGACGTCGTCAATAAAAGAAATATTCGATTATGAAGAAACCGATAAATCGTTTCTTCGTGAAGACGATCTTAAAAATAGCATCTATATCATAAAATTATTAAAAAATGAGTCCTGCAAAGAGTACCCACTTCCTAGCAATAATTCGTCCTGGAAATTGTATTCATATATATATAGCTTATTGTCTCCTCATACCCAAGAAATCTTGGATAGCTATGGTTTCAGAGAAAATGATGACTATCTGCTTTACAAACTAAAATATAATATTATTAAAGATTTTAATGAAATAATAGATGCTGAGTCCTCTCTCGATCTTAATGCATCATTGTTATCTAAATATAAAATACCATTTGATAGGGAAAATGTACTATCATTCAACCCTCATTCAATAGATTTCATCGAATCAAAAGATCACAGACTCATTAAGAGACGACTGCTAGAACGCATATTCCCAGGAATGCTAACAAATTTATCATTTTATAAGGATCATGAAGATTTAAAAATTCAAGCTTCACCTAAATATATAAATATTTTAGGTAAAAGTCTCTATCAAGGAGAATCAATTGTTTTTAAATATTATCTAAGACCCCAGGAGTTAGGTCGTTCGGAAATTCGATCGATAATAAAGACAAAGGGCTTTTTGGATGAAGAGATAATCACATTGGATATCATAGAGAGGGGTGAACGATTTAATATTGATTACTGGTGTGAATCGAAAGACTTGACTTGTGATTGTGTAACAAAATTTATATATTATATTGAGTATTTAGGTGGAAATGATGAGACAAGTGATTTCACTGTGAGATTCCAAGCTCCTGAGGGCTGTGAGATAGGAAAAAATATAAAATGGAAAGATTCTAATGGTTCGTGGTATCCTTTTCTGGAGCCCGTATCATGTCTTAATTTTGAAAAACATAAATTTTCAAGAGGAAAAATTGAGGAGTTAGCGGTTAATGTAACTTACACTAAAACTGGACAACGGATCTCGCCTCCAACCATATCTATAGGGAATTTCACTAAGGAATTCGAGGCAGATATATGTATTTATGGCTTTTATGATAATTTTTTTAAAGTTCACTTTGAAGCTCTGTCTATATTTTTTTTATTTATTACCGTATTCCTCTCAATGTCATTCTCATTTTATGAAGGCTATAAAACGTATCTGTTATGGAAAAATAACCGTAACAAGAATGAAACGCCAGATAAGTGAAGGAGAACTTATCGAGATTATATCGATAATAATTAAGAAAATATAAAAATTTCTTGGAACGCATTCGGGAAATAGAGGCTCTGTCGGTATTTGCTAAAAAAAGAATCATAGTGTAATTATATAACAGTTTGCTAGCCTCTCGGAAATCAAATCAACGGTCTTATTGAATAGGCAAAAAAATTATACTATTAAGTGGCAGAGATGCCTGAGGTAGATGATAAAGATAATCCTCAACTCTGTCGAAACCTTGAACTATGATCATACCATCCAGACGAGCATCAGGTGACCGCTATTGCAATTGCTCTTGATCCACTCTGATTATATCGAGTTCGAGGCCCAGAGGCCCACCAAGATGGCCGAGGAGATTGAGGACTCGGCCAGGAAAGGCCGTCTGGAAGAGGTGCTGTGCGCCTTCATAGCTGTTGAGAAATTCGATGAGGACGACCCCGATGCGGTAATCGCCGAGGCTGCAAAGCAGATCTCGGATGTGGCGAACCAGGTTCACGCCGGCCGGGTCATGATCTATCCTTATGCTCATCTGAGCCCCAACCTCTCCACTCCCGCGACCGCCGTAAAAATTCTGAAAGGCCTGCAGGAGACCCTGTCGGGAGACTTCGAAGTCATGCGCGCTCCCTTCGGCTGGTACAAGGCATTTACCCTCAGCTGCAAGGGCCATCCGCTTTCAGAGCTGTCCCGCTCCATCCGGCTGGGCGAGGGCGAGGTGGTCTCAGAGGCCCTCAAGTCCGAGGCCAAAGCCGTCTCCTACTGGAAGATCATGGACCGGAGCGGCCAGCTGATCGACGTTGACCAGTTCGACTTCGCGGGTCACGAGAATCTGCAGAAGTTCGCGAACTACGAGATCTCCAAGGCCCGGGCGGTGGACAAGGTTCCTCCCCACGTGGACCTGATGAGGCGTCTGGAGCTGGTAGACTACGAGCCGGGCTCTGATCCCGGCAACATGCGCTACTACCCCAAAGGCCGGCTGGTCAAGTCGCTCCTGGAGACCTACGTCCTGGACAGGGCTTCAGAGATGGGGGCCATGGAGGTGGAGACCCCCATCATGTACGACATGGAGCACCCCACCCTCAAGAAGTACCTAGACCGCTTCCCGGCCCGGCAGTACCAGATCGAGGCCGAGAAGAAGCGGCTGTTCCTCAGGTTCGCTGCCTGCTTCGGCCAGTTCCTGATGGGCCACGACATGACCATCTCTTACAAGTCGCTGCCGCTGAAGATGTTCGAGATCACCCGCTACAGCTTCCGGCGCGAGCAGCGGGGCGAGCTGGTGGGCATCCGCCGGCTGCGGGCCTTCACCATGCCCGACATGCACACCCTGGCCCGGGACATGGATCAGGCGGTGCAGGCCTTCCGGGAGCAGTACGAGGCCAGCATCTCGGTATTGAAGGAGGTGGGCCTCGACCTTTCCGACTACGAGGTGGCCATCAGGTTCACCAAGGACTTCTACGCCCAGAACCGGGAGTTCATCGGGTCCCTCGTGGACATAGTCGAGAAGCCGGTCCTAATCGAGATGTGGGACGAGCGCTTCTTCTACTTCGTGCTCAAGTTCGAGTTCAACTTCGTGGACACCCTGGACAAGGCCAGCGCCCTGTCTACAGTTCAGATCGATGTGGAGAACGCCGAGCGCTACGACATCAGCTTTGTGGACGAAAACGGCGAGAAGAAGCGGCCCATCCTGCTGCACTGCTCGCCCTCCGGGGCCATTGAGCGGGTGATGTACGCGCTGCTGGAAAAGGCGGCCCGCGACTCGGAACAGGGCCGGCTTCCCATGCTGGCGACCTGGCTGTCTCCCACTCAGGTGCGGATTATTCCCGTGGCCGAGCGCCATCTGGCCCGGTCCGAGGAGATCGCCCGGGAGCTTGGATTCCGCACCGATATCGATGACCGGGACGAGACCGTGGGCAAGAAGATCCGGGATGCCGGCCGGGAGTGGATCCCTTACGTGGCAGTAATCGGCGACGAAGAGCTGTCATCCGGCCAGCTTACGGTCACGGTGCGGGCAGAGTCCACGCCCAAATCCCCTGCCAAGTCCAAGATGACCGTGGAAGATCTCAAGCGGATGATCCAGGCGGAGACGGAAGGAAAGCCCTGGAGGAGACTGCCTCTTCCCGTCAAGCTATCTTTGAGGCCGAAGTTCGTCTAGAACTCCGGCCCCCGCCATTTTTATCCCACATTTCGCATGTTAACTTCTTAAATCAAGTATTTTTCCTGTTATCGATTTATTAAGCTTAATTATAAATTAACTATTAAATTTCATTGATATTAAGCTGATGGGCCAGATAGCTCTCATCACGACAAATTTTTATCTCCTTACACTGTATCATAAAATCAACTTAATGCCAAAAAAAGCAATTAGAAAATTTTATTTAATTAAATTATTTGTATCTATGTTACGAAATCGATAGCTGAAAAAATACTAAATCCTCCGGCGCAAAGTGCGAAATGTGGGTTTTATAATTCTATATTTCTATTTTATTTATTGCTATTATCGATTTCCTGGAAAATATCGCTGCTGGAAAGCTCAGGCCCTTTCTGGTCTCTTCAGATCTCTTCTGGTCTCTTCAGCTTCAGGTCTCTTCAGGTCCTTCTGGATGGTGGTCTACTCCGGAGCCGCCGGGGATGTAGACCAGCTTTCCGAGGTCGCTGTAATAGTTTCCACTCGTCCCGTCGTCCCAGCGGTTGTTCAGGCCCATATCGTAGGCGTTGTAGAGGTTGCCTATCAGCCGGTTTCTGATGATCAGGTTCCATCCTGAAGAAAAGGTCAGGTAAATGCCGTACTGGTTGTTGGCGGCAGTGTTGTCGACCACGATGTTATTGCTGCTGTGATGGGTCAGATGAATGCCCTTCTGGTTATTTGAGCAATTGTTTCCGGTGAGCGTGTTGTCGTTGCTGTCGTAAGAAAGAATAATTCCCTGGGCGTTGTCAAGAGCGGTGTTGTTCCGGATTACGTTCTCCTGCGAGCTGTCGAGGTGAATTCCGCCGTGTTTGTTGCCGCTGGCGTAATTGTCTGCAACCAGATTGGCGTTGCTTTCTTCTTCGAGGGAAAGACCGTACCAGCTGCTTTCGGTCACATTGTTCCTGAGGATTTGATTTTCGCTAGACTGGCGGAGATATATGCAGCAGTCGCCGTTGGAGGAGAGGTTGTTGCCCCGAATGGCATTCTTCTGGGAGCGGAGCAGGAATATTCCGCAGTCCTTGACCTCGCCCCGGTCGTTATCTATGATCTTACTATATTCAATTACATTGTCGCTGCAGCCGGAGAGGACAATTCCGTTGCTGTTATTGTTCACCTCATTGAAGGCGATCCTATTTCGGTCGGCATTCTCCAGCCGGATCCCGTCTACGCAACCGCTGATGTTGTTGTTAATGATTGCATTTGCATCGGAGACTATCCTTATTCCCGCCCGGCGCGAGGTGCGGATGTCAAAGCCGGATATCTCCACGCCGTCTGCTCTGACTGCAATCCCGTCGGCGCTGGCGCCCGAGTCCAGGAGCGGCCATCCCCGGCCCGCCAGGACGATGGACTTGTTCAGGCTGAGGCTCTCGCGAAAACTGCCACCGTGTACCTCGACCGTGTCCCCGGGAAGCGCCTGGTCGATCGCCTGCTGGATGCTCTCACCCGGAACAACTACTATCACCTCTGCCCCTGCCAGCGGCAGAGCCAAGAAGGCCAGCAAAATTACTATCTCCGCTCGGCTGCTCCCCATGTGCTTCATCGTGCTCCCTTCCCAAAAATAGAACAACACTTTTTGCATAAAAGCTTGCTGCTGGACGAAACTTTAGCTTCTGCCTTCGTTTCTCCTCTCCTTTCCTTTATTTCCTCCTGCTTTTCTTCTGCCGCTGGTTTTTCTGGCAGCTGGCAGCGGGCTTAAGATGGTGGACCGCCCAATTGCTGCGAAGATGGTAGTGTTCGATCAGCCGAAGTTCTTGCCTCTTGCCATGGAGGAGGCCGGAAGCCTGGGAATTGATCAGTTCGATGTGATCCTGATCAGCGGAGATGCTTATGTCGATCATCCCTCCTTTGGGGCGGCCCTGATCGGGAGGGTGCTGTGGGATGCTGGTTTCACCGTGGGCATCATCGATGGCCCGGACTGGAGACAGGACGACGACTTCCGGCGCCTGGGAAAGCCCCGGCTGTTCTTCGGCCTCACCTCCGGAAATGTGGACTCCATGGTCAACAACTACACCGCCAATCTGAAGCGCCGGAGCCAGGACGTGTACTCGCCGAAAGGACGCCTGCGGCGGCCGGACCGGGCGGTGATAGTCTATGCCAACCGGCTTCGCTCGCTATTCCCGCAAACGCCCCTGATCCTAGGAGGGATCGAGGCCAGCCTCAGGAGGTTTGCTCACTATGACTACTGGTCGGACTCCGTCCGCCAGTCCATCCTGGCGGATGCCCCCGCCGACCTGCTGGTCTTCGGCATGGGCGAGCAGCCGCTGAAAGAGGTGGCCTGCAGGCTGAAAAAAGGAGAAAATATCGCGGAAATCAGGGATGTTGCCGGAACGGCGGTAAAGGAGGAGGTCCGCAAATGGAGGTCAAGGGACCATGAAGGCTTTGTCTCAATCCCCTCTTTCCAGGAGATCTCAGCAGACCGGCGCAAGTATGCCCAGGCCTTTGCCATGCATTACCAGGAGCAGGACCCTTTCCTGGGGCATGCGGTGGCTCAGATCCACCCAAAGACGGTGATCATCCAGAACCCTCCGGCCCTGCCGCTATCCACCGAGGAGCTGGACGCCGTTTATGAGCATCCCTATTCCCGAAATGCTCATCCCTCATACCGCCAGCCGGTCCCGGCCCTGGAGCCGGTTCGGTTCTCGATCACCAGCCACCGGGGATGTTTCGGGTCCTGCTCATTTTGTGCCTTGACTCATCACCAGGGGCGAATAGTGCAGAGCAGAAGCCTGGAGTCCATCCTGCGCGAAGCGGTCCGCCTGACCAAGATGAAAGGCTTCAAAGGCATCATCCAGGACGTGGGCGGGCCCACGGCCAACATGTACGGGCTCACCTGTGCCCGCTGGAAGCACGGAGCCTGCCGCGACCGCCTGTGCTCGGAGAACTGTCCCAGCCTGGAGGCGGACCACCGCCGACAGGTGGAGCTGCTGTCCCGGCTGAGGGCCGTTCCGGGGGTAAAGCAGGTCTTCATAGGCTCGGGCATCAGGCACGATCTGGCCTTGCGGGACACCTCAGGCTATCTGCGAGAGCTATGCACGCATCACGTATCCGGACACCTGAAGATTGCGCCGGAGCATGTGGTGGATTCGGTCACCAGGTGCATGCACAAGCCGCCGGTGGCGGTGCTGGAGGAGTTCCGGGCTCGGTTTGAAGAGATCAGCCGGGAACTGGGACGTGAGCAGTACCTGATTCCATATCTCATGTCCGGGCATCCGGGCTGCACGGTAGAGGACGCCGTAGCCCTGGCCGAGTACATCCGGGACCATCACATGTACACTGAGCAGGTGCAGGACTTCACCCCCACTCCTTTAACCCTCTCCACGGCCATGTACTACACGGGGCTTGATCCCTTCACCATGCAGCCGGTTCATGTGCCCAAAGGCCGTGAGAAGAGAATACAGCGGGCGCTTCTGCAGTACCGGAATCCCAGGAACTACAGGCTGGTAAGAGAAGGTCTGGAGCTGGCCGGGCGGCAGGACCTGATCGGAAGCGGCAAAAGGTGCTTGATTCCTGCCCGTCCGCCTAGGGGACGTGAAGGAGCAGGCGGCCGGAAAAAGAGGCCTTGAGGCTCTCGGGGAGGTCTGAGGGCTGTTGCTCTGCGGGCGTCTGTGGCATTGCCCAGGCCTTCCCCGTCGCCTCCGGCGTGGTTTGGGGGGCGGTTTGGGCGTGGTCGTTCTTCATTTGCAGCGTGAACAGGTTTAGTTGCCCTCTCATGAAGCCTCTCGAATAATTATAGGTGTGCAGCAATATTATTTTTTTCTGATTGAAGATCGTGGCTCAGGTATAAAAATATTTTGGAAAATTCAGGAGTATGCATCATTGCAAATAAAAATATAAAATTTTGATATATTGATTTCGGAGAAGATATCGATATCAATCCTCCTCTGCATATTAGGCCTTCTGCACAAAAATACTTATCTAAAATCCTTACTTTAATTAGGATCTAAACTTCCTAAATATTTATAACATTTTTGGACTCTAATTGTTGGTCTGTTGATGGCTTCCGCCAAGGCGCGGATGGTCATCCCGCATTTAAATACAATAAAAATGCTTGAGTATATATTTAAATTAAGTATTAGTGGACGGTGAAATCGAATTGATGCATTTAAATTGCAGGCCTTTGATCGAGCTCTGGCTATCGGTCTTCGTTCTAATGGTGGCCGGGGCTCAGTCCGCGAGCGACAGCACCCAGATTTATGCCAACTTGCCGACTCAGATCGAGATCCTCATTCCCGAAGATCTCAAAGATCTGCAGTTGCAGAACTGCGTTCCTTCGCAGACCGCCTCGGCCGAGGGTGGTGTAGAGGTCAAATCTAATGTCGACTGGAGCCTCACCGTATCGGCAGACACCGCCAGCGGTCACATGGTAGGAAGCACAGGCTCTCCCCCTCACGAACTTCGCAGTCCCATGAATATTCAGTCTCAGGCCCCTTTGGGCGGACCGGTTACCATTCCGGGAACCGATTCAGATCCCTCGGCGGTGTCTCTTCTCTCTGGAACGTCCCCAGGGGACTATTCCGGTGAGGATATAATCGCCCTTCTATTTGAGCAGCCCTTCGAATGGGGCGATTATGGCAATGAGGACTACGGGCTGGTCGTGACCTTCACTGTGGGTCCGGCATGAGATATGAGGGACTTGGGCCGAGCTGGAGCAGATCTCCAAAGTTCTCATGGGGTGTAATATGAAGCTGAGCGCCAAATTCCGCCTGTATCTGCTTTTCCTGGCCGTTGTGGCACTAAGCTGCAATGCAGAGGCGGAATTTGCCGAATCTGCCAACTTGCTGGCTGAATACGGAAGCAACGTGGAGCTGGTTCTCGACATGCAGAATGAATTGGATCTGGAGGAAGCCGCTCCCGGACGGGACGGGCTTGCGGTGGGAACCATTATCATAAGGGCAAATGTGGACTGGGAGCTGCAGGCTATGGCACGCCCCAGCAAGATGCAGCGGAGCAATAATTCTGTAAAGCTGAAAAATCCTTTGCGCATCCTATATCTGGATTCCGATCTGCCCTCATGCGTTGCCTCCTCACGGGGAGAGGTATCTCTCACCGGGAGCTACGTTCAGCATCTCCGCGGCGGTCCGGGCGAAGCAGTTATTCCGGTAGATTTCAGGCAGCAATTCGATTGGACCGACGTTCCTGACCGGTATAATATAAAAGTGTATTTTAGAATATTACCTCTATGATTACCTATGACAATTTCATAATTGAGGTGCAAGATTGAAGATCAAATTAGCGACAGCCGTTATAATTGCAATTCTGGCCATGGTATCGCTATCTTCGGGTTTGGGAGTTGAAGGCGTTATATTCGATGCGGAGATATCGCCCGGCCAGCATATTAGCCATGAGATAAAAGTGAAACTGGGCGAAAATGAGGCTCCGATGGTTCTCAAAGTGGATGTAGAAGACTGGGGCCAGTCTCAGGATGGGGTCAACCACGCCATAGCGAACAGATCGAGTCCATACTCTGCCCGCGACTTTTTGAGGGTCTCTCCTTCAGAATTCCGCCTTGAGCCGGGCCAGTCTCAGATCGTGATGGTGGAAGGCGATCTTCCTATCGATATCGGCTCTGGGGGCAGATATGCTCTGGTTACAATCTACGGCCTTCCTCTGGATAGAGCAGATGAAAATCAGGAGAGCAGCGTGGGACTGGCGGTCGCGGTTACGTCAATACTTCGCATAATCGTCTCCGGCACAACACTGGACCGCTCTGGAACAATTGAGTCCGTTGAGGTCGGAGAACTTCCGGCACCAGGATTGTGCAACGTGTCCCTGGTCTTCAACAATGCTGGAAACTGTCATTTCAAGGCCCTTGCCAGATGCCAGGCAATTGGAGAGGACGACGCAGTACTGGCAGAGAGTTCCTCTCAGTTAAGCTCCAATATTATTCCCGGTGCTTCAAGGCGGTTTAGGCTGAATCTGGCGGCCGAAAACCGATCCATCAGCGAAATCCGGGCGATTGATGTGGCTGTGGAAACAGAAGATGGTACCATCCTGGACCAGAGGACGCTTGAGATGTGAATGAGATCCCAATATGCGATCTGGAAATAGATCTCGTTGAAGATCCGATGTGCCTGGAAAAAGCAAGGACAATTCCCTCAGAGGATAGACGTACCATATTCCGCCCAAGAGTTGTGAACCGCGTGGCAACCAGGTCCGCCTTCGAAGCTCGAGCTGCATTTATCGCGTTGTGCGCATTGTCACCGGCGCTTTTCCTAAGCGCCTTATCAGCTGCGGACGATGTCATAGCAGCAGCACCGGGCGAGTCCATTGCGGGCCTGATCACGATGGGGGCAGACAGCACTCAGGAGATATCAATCGTGGTACCTGAATCCGTATCTGAGTGGTACCTGGTGCCATCAGATACACCATCGCAAAAGCAAATAGAATTCACGGTCCGGGCCACTTCTCCCTGGACGATCACTACCTCGTGGAGCCGCTCTGATGGCAGGATGGCCGAATACGAACTGGCCGCATCAGAGTACGTCCCGTCAGGGATGACTCTGCATAATCCCGTGCAGGTCTGGCCGGTGCCTGAAGCTGAAGGCTGCCAGAATGTGGAGCTTTCTTCTGGTGGCGGCGTGATCAACGGCCAAAAGACCGGTGATGCCGGCCAGGCGATCGAATTGACCCTATCGCAGCAGGTAAGCTGGAACGATGAGCCCCTGCCTTACGGGCGCGTCTATCGAATAGATCTGCTGTTTTCTGCGGTTCCCGCAGATTAGCCCGAGCCGACATGAAGTGGATTTTTCCTCTGACAATTGCACTGCTTGCCCTCCCTGGCTGCCTGGCAAACGAGGCGGATACAGCCTCTTCAGGTCGGTTCGCAATTGATGTAGACCTGCCTGCAGAGATGATATACGATTTTGCGCTGGTTATGGATCTTCCTGTGGGCGTGCACTACAGGCCGGAGAGCCTGCTTGTCAATGGAGAATCGCGGACCGTTGCGGAGTCAGCACGCGGAGCAAACGATGGAACGGACCAGACCGCTATAAGCTGGGCGATCGACCGGATAGACAACATCCAGGATCAGGACCTCAGGCTGGAGTTCGATTTGCTGGCAGCCGACATCTCTCAGAATCGAGCGGGAACTATCATAGCCCCCTGCCGGACGGCTTTGCGATGGAGGGACGAAGAGGGCGTGATTCACGCCGTCTCGGGAAAAAGCGATGAAATCATGATTGTGGAGCCCGATCTGGTTCTTGAGAGGCAGGTAAATTCCGCGGGATCCTGTGGTACGGTTTCGCTCTCCATTTATCATTCTGAAGATAGCACCTCTTCAGCTTACGAGGCCGAGCTGGTAGAGAGTCCCGGCCCTGGGCTGGCCTACGTTCCCGGTTCCATGAAGGTTCTCTCCGGGCCCGGGGCGGAGATGTCCGCATCCGGCTCAGGAATTCTGAAATGGGCTTTTGCTGAAGTGAACCCTTCCTGGACCAAATGGCAAAAGATTGAGGTTCAGTATCTATTCCAACCATCTGCCGCCGGTAACGCTGTAGATAGTACGACAGAGCCTGATCACAGCTGCGCTGCTCTCACCTTTTCCAGCACTCCTGAAACATCTCCCGGCAGGATCTATTCCCGGAGTGCATGCTCGGCTGAGCCGGCTCTCCTGCGAGAGGCGAACCTCAGCATAAGCCTGGAAGCTGAGCGCGATTGCGTACCTCCCGGGGAGCTGGTGAACTACACGGTTCGCTACGAGTGCGCGGCAGCGAATGCATCCGATATCGTGGTAGAGGAGCATTGCGATCCGCTCCTGAGCTTTGTATCCGCTTCTCCTGAACCTGATTCCGGGAGCCAGGACCGCTGGACCCTGGGCAGTCTCTTCCCGGGCGAAGCTGGACTGATAAAGATCACGGCCAAAGTAAACCAATCGTCCCTCATCGGCCAGGAGCTGGAAAACAGGGTTGAGATCGCTTCGGCCGGGATCGTCGAGGCCCAGGCATCCTGCACCGTTTCGGTGTGCAGCCCCGTCTCGCTGCTATTGGTGCAGGAAGCCTCATCCGATCTCCTGGGCCCTGGAGGTTCTTTCAACTATACCCTGACCATCAGCAACCGGGGAACTGAGGTGGCAGGCAATGTCTCCATCGAGGACCTGCTTGACGACCGCCTGATCTTTGATCCCCAATCAGGCCCGTCTCCCGAACCAAGCGCTATCTGGCAGGATGCCGGCGGCTTTCATCTGTGCTGGGATGCAGAGTCTCTGGATGCAGAGGAGCTGAAGCCAGGCGAGTCCAGGCAGGTCTCGCTGGAGGTCAGCCTTCCCTCTTCGGAGGCCTCTGAGGAGCTGATCACCAACCTCTGCAGCTTCTCCTCGGATCAGGCCTCCGGGGAGGCGGAGCCGCTGGAGACGTTTGTGGTCCGCTCCATCTTCGTGCGAAAGAAAGCCGATCGGGTCAGCTCTTCGCGAGGAGGGCTGATCAACTACACCATCTTCTACGGAAACGAGGGACTGCTCCCCGTCACGGGCGCAGTGCTTATCGACGTCCTTCCGGAGGATGCAGAGTATCTGGGTGCAGACCCCTCTCCCAGTTTGGTGCAGGGCCGCCTTCTGGTGTGGGACCTGGGAACTCTGGGACCCGGGGCCCAGGGTTCGATAGATCTGCGGGCCAGGATAAAGGAGCAGCCGGAGATGGTCTACCGGGAGGAAAAGCGCATCAGCGGTCTTGGAATCGTCTCCTCCAGCCAGAAGCTATCCACCTCCAGAGACCCTCCGGTGGTGGTGAACTATGCCAATATAACCGCCCTCTGTAATGAGTCCGAGGTAAAGGACTCGAGCACCGCGGAGGTGATCTTGGAAGATGCGGCCGGAACGGAACTGCAGGCTGCCGAGCATGGGAGCGGCCGGATCAAGCGGGAGCAGACGCTGGATTTTCACTCCGGCCTGGGACTGATCGCAGTGGAAGACCGGCTTTCAGCCAGCTATTCTCCGGCAGATGAAGCTGTGGCCAGCCTGGGGCAGCCCTGGGGCTGGAGGCTTTCAGCTGAAAACCGGTTCCGTGACGAGGGACTGCACGAGAGCGGCCAGTACCTGCGGCAGATGGAGGTGGAGAGATCTCTTCTGATGGACAGAAACCAGACCACCTATTTCTGTCAGGACCGGATCTCCGGAGGGAAGATGGAGTGGGAATTTTCATCCGCCAGAGGAGGTGCGACGAGAATCTATCAGAGCTATGCGGGAGACGTCTCTGGAAATCGTTTCCTGGACTCCTACGGCCGGGGGATGAAATACGGTCGCGAAAGCTCAGGGCAGGGTTTCTCCTCCTGGGAGGAAGAGATCTCGGGCTCAGCCGACGGACGCATCTCCTCCCTGGGGCACGGAAGCGGCAGCTTCTCTTTTTACGAAGCGGGCAGCAACGAGCCATCCCTCTTCGAGAACATGACCCTAGACCACTCTGCCTTCAACCAGTCGCTCGGAAGCCTTGCCGCCAGCTATTCCTCCAAATGGAGCCACGCCCTGGCAGTGCAGGATGCCGCCCGGTCCAGAGAGATGGGCGTGGACGTGAGGTACGCCGACTTCCTGCGGCATGAGTCGATGGCAGACAGCTCAACCCTTTCCTGGAGCGGCAGCTTCGCTGGACAGGGGTCGATAGAGTCCTCGGTCAGTGATTCATCGCTTCCACAGCATGTCGAGCTAGACCAGTCGTTCAGGGGCCAGTACCGGATGGACCTGGCAATGAGCCTGCACGATATCCCTAGATTCCTGGGGCCGCACTTGAACGTGAGCAAGAGGGGATGCTGGGTTGACGGGAGGACGATTCGCTTCCGGATCAATGTCACCAATAACGGCAACCGGACCCTGGCGCCGGTTGAGGTCGTGGATCTGATGCCGGAGGGGCTGACCCTGCTAAACTCGACTCTCAGGCCCAAGGTGGAGGGGCACAATCTGAGCTGGTCCTGGCTCTCGCTTCCCATCGGGCGCACCTATACAATTGATCTGTATGCCCGCTGGGACGGTCTTTATGAGCTATCGGCCAACCAGGTTGTGGCGAGAGGACAGCATGAAGGACGCTGGATCGAGGCACGCGCATCCTGCCCGACCGGGATATTCCGGCTCCCCCTAAATGATGATCCGTCTGGCCAAAAAGAAGCCGCTGGATACGTGGGTGGCGGGTGGAGTCCTCCCGCCTGCCTGCAGGCGGGGTCAAACCTCAGCCCGTGTCTTGAGATGTACTACCAGGATGACCATTTGAATACAGAGACCGGTTGGCCCCTCTGTAGCTGCACTTCGGCATCTGATGTGCCTCTATAGGGCTACTTAAGATTAGAAAGTATTATAAGAATCTAAAGTTCTAACCCAATATAGGTGAGATCTTTCCTCGGGTCAGATCTCAGTTTGAAATTTTCAGGTCTAAGGGCGAGAAATCCTTCTCGGAGGACGGGCATGAGCAAGAAGAGAAGCAGTGACATGATTGTAACGCAGATCCTTGAAGCCTGCACCGGGGGCGCGGGCAAGACCCGGATAGTCTATCATTCCAACCTCAATTTCACAACCATCAATCCCTACCTGGACCTGCTGGTGAAAAGCGGCCTTCTGGAGATCATCTCCGGTTCCAGGCCCAAATACCGGACCACCGAACGCGGACTGGCTATGATGAGCGAGTTCAAGCACCATCATGGAGAGATCTTCAGGCTCTGCGCTATCATCGAAGAAGATGCCGCAGAAAAAACCTGAACGGGGCAGCAATTGAGCCTGAGGATATGCTATTCATCAATCTTCATCTATCTGGAGGCTCAATTTGCGCGAAGCAAAGCCTGAGGTTTTTTGCTATCTCATTCGGACTCTGCTGAATATTGCTCCAATCGCTCGTATATCTGCCGCACGTCTGAGAGCAGCTCCCTGCCCTTGGTGGTGGTGCTGTACAGCTTTCCCGAATCGCCGCCATCGATTTCCAGCAGGCCTTCTTTGGTCATTATTTCCAGGTACAGGTTAGCCATCTTGAAGTTGAGGTTGGCCCGGTACACGATCTTGGTCTTGTTCGCGCTGCTGTTACAAATATCCAAGATATCTAATATTATTTTTAGCTTGTCGCGCCTCATGGATATGAAAATCTTGGCTCAGGTCGTGGTCTTGCTGGGCATTCGTCTTCTCTTTTCCGATCTTGTCTTTCTGTGTGTCTTGATCGATGTTTTCTCTGTAACTTGGAGTTTCAAGTCTTATAGGTTTCTTCGTATTCCAATTGGTTTAGGTGAACTCAGAAAATTTTATTTAAGGAAATGCCGCCGTCGTCTATCTCAGACCTCAGTCCTTGAGACATTCTCTGATCAGCCTTTGGCTCTCATCGGGACTTCCCACGGTATTGATCTGCCATATCCTGGTTCTGGAGAGCAAGGCGGCAAAAAACCTTCTCCTGATGTTGTCCTTGAAATCATTTTCGACCAGCAGATGGGGGTTGAAATAGCCGTTGTCTTCCAGAGCGCGAAGGGCTTCCGATGGCTCAAGTTCCCGTTTCATTTCCTTCTCTTCCTGGTTCCTGGTGAGAATGATCAAGTTCTCCAGCGTGGTCAGGGGCAGAATGCGGCCTTTGCCGATCACCCACCTGAGGTCCACCACCGCCCTTCCCTTCTGGTCGAAGGAGGCCTTTTTCACCAGGTCGGAGAACTCCGTCCATATATCGGCTAAGTCGGCGCGGATGTAGAAGTTCTTCTCCGAGCCGTAGCCCAGCAGATCCTGGCCGAAAATTCTCACAAAGAACCAATCATCTGAGACTACCCGCACTTTGGGGTCCCTGAGCAGGCCGTAGGTGTGGGTGGTCTTTCCGACACCTGATCCGCCCAGGATGCACAGCCCCTTTCCAGAGAAGTCCAGGCAGGCTCCGTGAACCGAGTAAATGGAGTGCTCGTCCTCCAGGATGTCGCCGGCCAGGCTTAAAGCCAGGGATTTGATCCAGCCGTAATAATCCATGTTCACCAGGAAGCAGGTCTTGGACTGGGGATCATAGCGGACCTGGTTTTCTCCAAGCTCAGGGTCTTTGATTACGTACATCCTTCCGTGAGAGCGAATGTTGTAGGCTGCCCCGTAGAAGTTCTCCTCCCAGCGGCTCTTGGCGGAGCTTTGCCCGGTCAGCAGCTTTATGCAGCAGCCGTAAATGTCGGACTTGATCTCGAAGAGGACCTGTTTGCCGTACCGCTCGGCCAGCTCCTCTTTTTCTTCCTGGGATATGAGTTGCACGGAATAGGTCAAGGTCTGGATCCCTCCAATTCTCGTTATATGTCTGGCTAATTTGACCGGCTTCCTGAATCTACTTTGCGGCTCATATGGGGGGACTGCGGGAGGTAAAAGTGATCTACCGGTTCCAGATCCCGGCTCAGCCGGTACACCAGCGGCCTTCCGGTGGGAACCTCGACCTGCTCGATCTCCTGGGCCGAAAGATTCTCCAAATGCATGATCAGGGCCCGCAGCGTGTTTCCATGCGATGCGATCAGCACCTTTTTCTCCATCAACAGCTCCAGCGAGATTTCCTGCTGCCAGAGCGGCAGCATCCTCTCCAGTGTATCCCGCAGCGACTCGGTTCGAGGCAGCTGTTCGGCTTCCAGATCCGCGTACCTGGGATCACCAGATGGACTGCGAGAGTCACCTTCGGGGATCATGGGGGGCCGGTCCTCAAATCCCCGGCGCCAGCGGTGTATCTGAACGGCTCCGTATTCCTTCTCTATTGCCGATTTATGCTGGCCCTGCAGTGCCCCGTAGTTGCGTTCGTTCAGCCGCCAGCTTTTGGAAACTGGGATCCACATCAGGTCCATCTGATCCAGCACCAGCCACAGGGTGCGAATGGCCCTCTTCAGAACCGAGGTGTAAGCCCGGTCGAAGGTATAGCCCTCGCGCTGCAGAACCCGTCCGGCCTGCCGGGCCTCCTCGATCCCCTGTAAAGAGAGATCGATGTCCGTCCAGCCGGTGAACTTCCCCTCCTGGTTAAAGATGCTCTGGCCGTGTCTTAACAGCACCAGTTCCGGCATCTAGACTCCGGAGTAGATCTTCCAGGCCTGATCCACGCTGGCCCCGTTTACGGTTATTGCGTAGATGGCGTTGCACATCCTCACCGCCTGGTCCAGCGGCATCTGATGAATATTTCTTCCGGTCGCGTTCCCAGCCGCTCCGCTGATATGGATCTGATCATGGAGGGTCTCCAGAAAGCCTCTGACGTCCTGGCGCTCTCCTCCCGCGCAGACCACCTTGGTTCTTCCCGCCGCCCGTACTGCCTCTTTGAGGATCTCGGGGGACGATCTTCCATCCTGGCGGGGATAGTTCACCTTGGCGAAGTCGCTTCCCAGCGCTGCAGCCACTCCGGCGGCTCCGGCGATCAGGTGGGGGTCCTTTTCGTCCTTCACCGATTTTCCTCGCGGATACATCCACAGCACGGTCACCAATCCGTGGCGGTGCGCCTGGTAGATTATCTGGGCGGCCTGGCGGAACATCTCCGCCTCATGCTCGGATCCGGGATATACCGTGTAGCCAACTCCCAGGATGTTCAGGCCGCTGCTCTCTTTGAACTGCACCACCTGGTCCACGTCGATCCATTGCGTGCTCAGGGGATCTGCCTGCGAGGTCTTGATCAGATGGCTCTTGGAGTTGAGCTTCACCAGGTAAGGGACCTCGGGAAAATCCATGCCGTACCGGGCTATAAGCCCCATCTGAGCGGCGAAGACGCCCACCTGGGATGCGGCGGCGATCTGAAACAGATGTTCCGGGTCGCCGTCCTGGGGGTCGATGCCCGGTCCGTAAAAGTCGTCGTTTAGGTGCTCAACCTTCTGGTCCCCGGCAAAGAGCATCAACCGGCCGCTATCCCGGGTGATCTTCAGGTAGTTGTCGATATATTTATGCCGGCATTCTCCTGGAACGTCCAGGGGGACAATCACTTCTGCGGACATGGTTTCTCCTCCTATTGCTGTCTCTTATCGAATATTACATCCAGCTTGACCTGGGGAACGAGGGTCTCGAAATCCTCTTTCTGGCAGAGGGCGGTTCCGTGAGAAAGGGTGGTGGCCGTCCCGGCAGCAGCAGCGTAGATCAGGCACTCCTTCAGGTCTTTGCCGCGTGAGAGGCCGTAGATGAATCCTGCAACCGAGGAGTCTCCGGCACCAATGGTTCCCAGGACCTCGACCTTCGGGGGAATGGCGTGGTACTCCCTTCCTTCCGTCACCAGCAGGATTCCGCGCGAACCCATGGACACCAGCACGATCTCCACCCCCTGGTGGTTGATCTCCCTTGCTGCCGCCAGCACCTCGTCTCTTCCATTGAGTTCCTTTCCCACCAGCTCGGAAAGCTCGTGGATGTTGGGCTTGATGACATTCGGCCTGGCCCTGATCCCCACCTTCAGGGCTTCGCCGTCTACGTCCAAAAAGACCCGCGCTTGACAGCGCTTCACCAGCGAGATGATCTTTCGGTAGATCTCGGGGCTCACGCCCGGAGGAAGGCTTCCTCCTATGGTCACCATGCTGGGACAGGGCGAGATCTCCAGGTGCTCGATCAGCTGCATGATCTCGCTGGGCCGGATCTCGGGGCCGCGGGCGTTAAATGAGAGCTGCCTTCCCGTCTCCTTCTCATGAATTATGATGTTGGTTCTGGTCTCGCCGGACACGCGAACGAAATCGCTCTGTATGCCTTCGTTGAGCAGCCTTCCCTCCAGCTCCCGGCCCGCGAATCCTCCCACAAACCCCATCGCGATGTTGTCTACGCCGAAGTTCTTCAAGACCTTGGACACGTCTACGCTTTTCCCTCCGGCATAGCTCTTCTCTTCCAGTATGCGGTTGGCGACATCGTCCCGGATCCGGTCTATCCATATGGTGCGGTCCAGGGCTGGGTTGAGGGTGATGGTGTAAATCATAATTGACATTTATGCGTCTCGATTTTAATACTCTTTTGTCGCTGATAAAAAATATTTGCAAGTGTTGTCATCATAATATTATATATGGTATATATTTAAATTCGGCAGAAGTCGAACGAAGTGCCGGCGAACTGCCGTTTTGCAGTCGAGCTTGAACGGCCTTGAGCTGGCCTGGTCGTTCCGGCAATTTGCCCCGTTGCAGCATCAGGCAGGGATGCAAATCGTCATATGCCGAAAACTATATATTCGCCAAATGTCGTATAAGGCTTCAGGGCAAAAGTCAATCCATCTCAATCCCTCCTATTCCCTGTGACTTTTGCTTCCCCCTCCTAATTATCGATAAGTCCACAAGTGCTACCGATTTTCTCCTTCACCGAAAGATATTTATCGTCGAAAGTCGAAGGGCACTACAGGCAAAAGTCGATCCCTCTTTTTACTCCCTCCTACATCACCGACTTTTGCCCTCCCTCCTAATTATTTCTCTCCGGACCGAAGCCCTTATATTCGGTAAATGTCGAAGCGGTTATTGGCAAAAGTCGAACACCATCAATCCCTCCTACATAATCGGCTTTTGCTCCCCTCCTTTTCAAGGCTGCAATCTCCCGACCGGGAAGCGACCTGTGACCTGCCACTGACCTTCGTTGATCGCCTTAGGCGAAAAGTTTATAATCGTCGAGTGTCGTATTATTGGCTGGCAAAAGTCAATCGCTTTTATCCCTCCTACATCAATGACTTTTGCTATCCCTCCTTTTCTCGATCAGCTTATTTTAAATAGGGCTGCCCCAAGCCCTTTAATTATGCCTGATCCTCTGTCCAAGATCGAGGCGCTGGCCGAATCCCTGGAAGAGCTACGGCTGCACATCGGCGTCAGGGATCTATCCGTCGGGGGGACCTGCCTGAACGCCCAGCTGTATTTCTCTCTGGCCAACGCCTGTCTGCGCAACAAGGCGGTTCTTCTCTACGGCGGCATGGGGGCCAACAAGACCACCCTCCTGAACCTTTTGGGCTCCTCCTTTCTGGGAAGATCCTTTGACCAGGTGGAGAACGTGATGCTCTCCGGTCACCCGGAGCAGACCGAGGAGAAGATAGTGGGATTTCTGGACCCGCGCCAGTGGAGCCGCGCTGACGGGGCCGAGGCTCAGGTGCTGTGGACTCCCTGGGCCCGGTCCCGCTGGAAGGTCATAAACGAGATCAACCGTTTTCCCAGCGGGAAGCAGAATCTCTTTTTGGAGATCCTGCAGAAGCGGAAGATAAGCTATGCCGGATCGGTGCTGGAGCCGGGCGATACCTGCTACTTTGCCACCATGAACCCCGACTTCTCCGCGACCTACCCGCTCGATGAAGCCCTCCTGGACCGGATCTCGGCCTGCGTTCCCGCAACACAGCCCGACTTTTTGGGAAGCCTCTCTCTCTCTGAGAGAAGCCGAGAGATACGGCAGCTGGCCGATGAGCTTCCCGTCCTCTTGCCGCAGGACTTCGAGGCTCTCCCGGCCCTGGTCGCGAAGGTGGACCTGTCCGCGGCGGCCGAGCTGGCGGTGATCTGTCTGCTGCGGGACTTTACCCTCTGCGAGCGTTCGCCGGGATACGACAAGACCCAGCTCTCTGGCACCAAGCCCAGCCGGGGCCTCTGCGCCGGCTGCCATTACTTCAACAATCCCGAGGCGCTGTGCTGGCAGGCGGACGAGGGTCTCTCCGACCGGGTCCGGCAGGACCTGCGCGACTTTACCCGGGCAATGGCCCTGCTGCTGCGCAGGGAGGCCGACGTCGAGCTTTTGCGGGCCATTGCCCCTTACGTCATCTGGCACCGGGTATCGCCCCAGAGTTCTCTGCTGGACCGGCCTCCCTACTACGGCGCTCGCAAGCTGGCCTTCGTCGCCGATATGGTCGAGAAATCCATCAACCGCACCCTGAACGAGCGCGGGGAGATGAACACCATCTTCTCCCGGGCCGTAGATGGAGAGATATCGCCACAGCAGGCCAAAGGGGAGCTGCAGGACTACGACGACCCCATCGTCCGTCTGGATTTTCTGCCCGCCCTGGAGAGGATGAGCTAGTTGAGCCTCAGGCGTTTCATGGATCAGGCCTACGGCGGCCGGGCGCGGGAACGGAAGCTTGAGACCCGGAAGGGAGAGGTGATATTCAGCCTGGAGGATCTGTCGGACCGGGTGGGCCCCAGGCCCTCGCGAGAGCAGGTGGAGGAGATCGCTCCCGCAGACCGGACGCTTCTCTTGCGGCTGATCGGGGGCCGGCCGGAGAAGAAGCACGCCATGGCCTGGGGGATTCTCACCGGCCTGGCCGCAGAGCGAAGCCCAGAGCGGCTGCGGGTTGTGGGGCACGACTACGCCGGCCTGGAGATGCGCTCTGGAAGGCTGGTGCTCGACCCCGCGGCCCGGCCCGGCAGTCACCTGGGGGAGCGGATGAGCGGTGGGCGAATAACGATAGAGGGCCGGGCAGGCGACTATCTCGGCCAGGAGATGTCCGGGGGAGGAATAGTGGCCGAGTCCTGCGGAAATTACGCCTTTCGCAACATGCGGGGCGGCTTCGGGGTGATCCTGGGAGGGGCCGGCAGCTGTACCGGGCTTGGCAATAGCGGAGGGCGAATCGTGGTCCGCAAAGGCTGCGGTGAGCGTGCCGGCTGGCTGATGCACGGGGGGTCTCTCCGGATCGGCAGGGACGCCGGAGACTACCTGGGGCTGCTCATGAGCGGCGGAGAGATCCGGGTGAAGGGACGCGCCGGCAGGAGGGCCGGATGGCGCATGAAGGGCGGGACGATCAGGGCGAAAGGGTTCGGGCCGGAGGCAGGATCAGGTGCGGTCGGAGGATCCATCCTGGAACCGGATCCTTGAGATCTGGGAGCGATCGCGGGAGAACTGGCACTTCCCTCAGCTTCCCCGGCCGGTACCTGGCGAGCGTGGGACCTCGGGCGGGTATCCGCTGGAGAACTACCGCCTGGTCCTGGACAGGGATACGCTCCTCCTGAGCGATCTTTACCTGGAGAACCTCTTCGACCACCTGATAGTGCACTACATCTTCTGTCCACGATCGCTGGAGACGGCCGGCAGGTTAGCCCTGGCTTCAGCCAGGGTCATGAAGCGTCCGGGTCCTGCGCGGCGCATGGTCAGCGTGTTCTCAGACATCATCGTTGACTCCTTCCGGCTGGAGAGGAGCCAGGAGGATGAGGCCCGGGTACGGCTGGGCTGGAGGCGGCTCTGCCGCCGGGATCTGTCAACGCTTGACCGGGTGGTGGCAGGCTTTCTGGGTGAGTACTGGGGCTTTTCTCTGACGGAATGCGACCGGCCGGAGGTGGATCTGCTGCTGCAGGTCTTTTCGCCGGGCGTCAGGGTCCAGAGCCTGTGGCCGCGCCAGTGCCAGGAGATGGCCCGCATCCTGGAGCCCTTCTCCTTCGGGGAGCTTGGCAGGGGCAGCATGCGCACTCTGGAGATCTTGAACGGCAGCGCTCATGCGGCTCCCATCCCCTCTCTGGCCGCAGAGCTAGAGCCCGAGGACTTCTGCCTGGCCCTGCAGGTGCTGGGGCTAGAGGGCGATTTGGCCCGCTGGTACCGGGATCAGAGCTACTTCATAGAGATCAGGGGCCGGGGCCGGGAAAGACGAGAGCCTTACCCCTCCGGGTTCGTGAAATGGAGGCCTACCGATCCCTTAAGCGAGCTGGACCTGCCCTATTCGCTCTCTTTAGGACCGTGTTTGATTCCAGGGGTAAACACCTACAAACGCGAGCCGGAGAGCTGCACCCTCGCGCCGGGAAGAGACGAGGTTCCGGATCTGCTGGTGGTGCTGGACAGCAGCCGCTCCATGGACGGGCATTATCCTGGCAGCAAGACACACCGGGCCACGCTCTCGGCCTTCAAGGCCTGCCAGTACGCGCACTCCCGGGGTGCGGAGCTGGCGGCGGTGAACTTCAGCCAGAGATGCAAAGTCGCGCCCTGGACCCGCGATCTGAGGCGGGTGGAGCAGGTGCTGGTCGAGTATCTCTGCTCCCGCACCCACATTCCCGGCCAGGAGATCCTGAGGCTGGCAGAGGAGCGGGAGGGCTGTCTGGTCCTGTGCATCACCGACACCCGCATCCAGAACCTGTACACCGAATGGGAGTGCCTGAAAAAAGCCTCCGAGATCTGCGATTTCGTGCTCTTCTGCATCGATCCAGCGGGAAAGGACCGCTACGTGGAAGAGGCCATGAAATCCCTGGGCCGGGTCTACTACATCGACCGGCTGGAGGATCTTCTGTCGCTGGTGATCGATACCACAAAAGCTGCCTACGGCGGCGGGGAAAGCTTTATCTCTTTGTAGCCATTCCCCTAGTCCTGGCGCGCCGGGATGGGGTAGTGGTTATCCTGTGGGACTGTGGATCCCTCAAGCTGGGTTCGAATCCCGGTCCCGGCCCCTGAGTATCATCTCCAGGAATCGTCCTTTCTGTAAACCGCCATTTCAAAGGTCAGGTTCTCGCCAGGTCCTGGCTGCGTGCTGATCCCCTTCCAGCGCTGGAGCAGCTGCGAGAGTTCGGCCAGGATCTTGCGCCTCATCTGTGCTATTTCTTCATCGTTTTTGGCCTGAAGATCCATGCCTCTATCCCTGGAAAGATCTTCGGCCAGGCCTTCAAGGCGGCTTCGGCTGCAGATGTACTGCACCACAATGCCGTCTCCGCTCTCGTCTTCCTGCACCGTCATCTCCAGGCCAAAGATCGTGATTATCTCTCCGGGAGAAAGACCTCTGGCCCGCGCCCTGAGGGCCGCCAGCCCCAGGGCCTGAAACATCCCATCCTCGCTCAGCAGCCTGGCGATCTCTGATGCCCTGTCCTTCATCGGAAAACCCAATTTCCCAACTCTATTGCTTATCCTGGCCTCTGCTCAGAAAACCAGTCTACAGTCCTCCTGAGGCCTTCTTCAATGCTGTACTCCGGGCGATATCCCATTTCCTGGTAGAGGCTGACGTCGGCCAGGGAGTGCCTGATGTCTCCTCGCCTGGCCTCCCGGTATTGAGGGATGGCGTCCCTTCCGGTGACCCTTCCCAGGATCTCCAGGAGGCGGTTCAGGCTGGTGCTCTCGCCACGGGCCACATTGAACGAGCCTGTACGGCTGCAGCCGCCAGCCAGGATAAGGGCCCGGACCACATCGGCCACATAGACGAAATCGCGGGTCTGCTCGCCGTCTCCGTAGACCACAGGCTTTCGTTCTTCCAGCAGCGCGGATATGAAGCGCGATATCACCCCCGAGTACTCGGAGCCCGGGTCCTGGCGGGGTCCGAAGACGTTGAAGAACCGCAGGACGACTGTCGGCAGGCCGAAAAGCTCGGAGAAGACCCGGCAGTAATGCTCGCCGGCCAGCTTGGCCACGGCATAGGGCGAGCGAGGGTCCGGCGTCATGTCTTCCCTCTTGGGAAGATCGGGCGAAGTACCGTAGACGGCTGCGGTGGAGGAGAACACCACCCTTCGAACCCCTGCCAGGCGGGCCTCCTCCAGCACGTTCAGCGTTCCGTTCAGGTTTACCTCATTTACCAGCAGCGGGTCCCGGACGCTTCTCTCAACCGAGGCGATGGCCGCCAGGTGAAAGACCAGATCGGCCTTCCGGAACTGGTCTTTCAGGAGTTCCCGGTCCAGGATGGACCCCTTTACCAGGGTAGCCTCGACTCCCTCCAGGTTCTCCCGCTTTCCGGCGGACAGATCATCGATTACTATTACCTCGTTCTCATTTGCCAGGGCCCGGGTCAGATTTGAGCCTATGAACCCTGCTCCCCCAGTGATGACGAATTTTTTTGGCATGTGAAACGACTCTGGACTATCTGGTTATCGATCAAAAATATTAAAAAGCCATTGCTCAATAACTTAGCCCAATAATTGATCTCTGTAAATACAAAATAGGAGTTTCGCCGGCAACATTTCAAGGCTGAGGAAATCAAGATGCTTCTCTTTGCCCACATGGGGCTTGCGCTGGCGGCGGCCAGCCCGAGCAGGAGGCTCAACCTGTGGTTCGTTCTATTGGGCTCCATGCTTCCCGACCTGATCGATAAGCCGCTGGGTGAGCTGGTCTTCGGGACGCCGGCCATGGGCAGGACCTTTGCCCACACCCTCCTGTTCCTGCTGATTCTGATCTCCCTGGCCGTCTACCTGAGGGATATGAGAATTGCCTCCCTGTGCTTCGGCGTCTTCACCCATCTGGCGCTGGACTTCATGTGGCGGTCTCCGGTCACCCTCTTCTGGCCTCTCCTGGGGGGCTTTCCTCAGGCGGAATATATGGACCCGGTGAGCTACCTGCAGATGCTGCTCCACGGTCTGGCGAATCCGGTGGTGCTGATCCCGGAGTGCCTGGGGCTGGTCTACTTCCTCTACTTCTTGCGCGAACATTGGTCCGAGGCCGTGGCGCAATCCCGCAAGGTCGCAGGCATGGCCTTGCAGATGCTGTTCAAGAGCCCGTGATATCTTTATGGAATTTTTGCAGAATTTGCAGAAATGGTTGTCTTTCCGGGATGCTCTGAAGATCTTCTGGAGTGGAGGGATGTCTTGGGTGAACTGAGAGATGGACGGCAGAAGCAAAGGGTGTTGGAGAGGTTAGGCGGCCATAGTTGTTGGTGCAGAGTGCAGCGGCCGAAGAGTTTCCGTCCACAAAATCGCTTAAAATTTGGATCCTAGGCTGTATGGTTGGATGATGGTGAATTTTGAGATAGGAATTCAATCTCTCTTTCGCGACAAGACACGCAAGCGCCCCTCCACCTAACCAGGCAATAATCGTCTTCACAATTTCCCGCTTCCTCAGTTAATGGCTCTCCTCGGGAAATAATTCTCCAATAATCTTCCTTTAGCATATTTTCCAGCTCGCTTCTTGCTTTTTCATATTGCTGGGGATCGTTTGGATCAAGGCCTCGATAGCGAGCAAACCATTCCATTGCTTGAGGAGGAATGGCTGATCCAGTCTTCTGGTATTCACCGTCTGATTTCGATGACACATTCACCCACAGGTGCAGGTCGCGGTAGGGGGCGGTGAAGTTGTTCTCCCGGTACAGCAGGAACTGAAGCTTCTGGCTGTCCCCGGGGCGGTTGAGGACGTAGGTCACCGGCTTTTCCCAGGTCTGGTTGTGCTGGAGTGCGATCTTTCTTTGCAGGATGGTAGAATTGTTAACCGACATATCCATGGTGTAGTTCACCAGGGCGTACTCGTGGTTGACCACCCCCACGATTACCGTGCTCTGGTTTCCTGCCTGGACCGCGGTCGGATAGTTATAGGCCATTCCGCCCGGGCCCAGGATGTAGAACTCGGTGAACTTCTCCCCCTGCTTGGGGGTCACAATCACGTAGACGAGGGCTGCCACCGAGGCGATGATGGATAAAACCAGCAAGACGGTGAGGGCCTTGTCCAGCCGGCTGTGGCTGTCGGCCATCAACTCCTCCTTAACGGAATCGACGCCTTTTCGAAACTCCACTGAGAACCTCATCTCCAGAGGCAGCGAGCGCCGCCGCAGATGTGCTGCCAAAGCCATGGCCACGGTGAAGATGGCCAGGGATATCACCACCGGGGTGAGCCTGATTCCCCAGGGGGTGTAGTTCAGGCCCAGGCCGATTAGCGGCACCACGGCGATGCTGAGCCCGAAGCTCAGCGCCACCCGCTCAATGCCGTCAAGGTCGTCTTTCTTGGGAAAAAGAGCTGCGATCAGGGTATAGCCCGGCACGAAGAGCACCATCAACAGGCCGAGAGGCACGCGCACCGGAAGATCGGATAGCTGGGGGACCAGGGTGAAGAGCAAAGTGAAGATGGCCAGCAGTATGGCCAGGAGCAGGTCTGCCGCTATGATCTCCCGTTGCCCGTATAGCCGAGGGCTCCGCTCTCCAACCGTAGCCAGAGCCGATCCCGCATCATCTTCTTCATCCGGTCGACTTCCTGTGATCTACTTCATCCTCCGTTCAGGCCCCCCAGCATGACCCTGATCAAGTCGAC
Organism: Methanotrichaceae archaeon; assembly: GCA_013178225.1. GTDB lineage: Archaea > Halobacteriota > Methanosarcinia > Methanotrichales > Methanotrichaceae > JABLXE01. The sequence goes on along the minus strand of JABLXE010000005.1, from coordinate 20,988 downwards.
AATTCTGCTGATAAATCCTTTGTTTTCTCCGAAAGATGCCTCCTCATCATCAGGGCCTGTGCTGCTGAGGTTATCGCTATACCTGACTGCTGAGCTTACGCCAACAATTTCGTTTTCGGGCGCTCGTTCAAGGGTCAGCATCTCTTTTTCCCGGCACACCGTACAGGCGTCTGTACCCCTCACCAGACAGTAGTCCTGCTCGCAGTCTCCGGCCTGCTCGGTCAGAGGATCTCCGCGGGCAATCACCCTCCAGTAGTCTCCTTTGATGCGGATTCTCAGGCGTTCTTCGGCCAGTTCATGCTGTTCCGGATCGTTGGGGTCCAGGCCGATCTGCCCGGCGTACCAGGCAACGACTTGTGGGGTAATCTCCCTTTGAGCGGGCCTGGGAAGGCCGGCTGCTTGATGGTCTCTCCGGCCGGAGTCGGATTCTGAGGGATAATCGCGATCTTCTGAAGAGCCAAGGTGCACGGTCCTGGATTGCCCGAGAATCTCTATTCGATAGTCGCCGGCCGGAATTCCCGTGGTGTCGATCTCCTGACGGTATTGTCCTGTGGCGTCCGCCACAGCCGTCGTCTCGGCCGAGACGTCCAGATCCACCTGCGAAGCGCCGGAAAGAGCCTGTCCAAATACCTTCAGCTCATAGTTTCCGGGGGGAATATCCGATTGCGATACCGAGGCCTTTCCGCTGGAGGCTGAGAAACTCTTGGTGATCCAGAGGCCCATCTTCACCCCCAGGTTCATGTCCTGCACGCCTCTGGCCGTGACCGCGAAACGGTTGGGCTTTCGCGGGACTTCCACCCGGGCCTGGTATTCGTACCGGCCTGCGGTCACTGGAAGCTGCATGGAAAAGTTCGAGCGCAAAACGATCTCTTCTCCTGGTGAGGCTGACCCGGAGATGGTCAGAACGTCGCCAGGCTGCGGATTTTCAGGCCAGACCTCGAAGGCCGAGCATTCCGCGAACAGAAAGGAGATGAAAAGCAGCAGGTTTAGTGCTGCTCTCATCACCGGACCTCAACTATCTCCTGTTTGATGCCGGAGACGCGGCCCTGAGAGTAGACGGCTGCGGTGAGGATGTAGCTTCCCGTCTCCCATTCCCGGTCGCTGATCAGGTTGAAGGTAGCCTCAGACTGGTTTGACTCGACCATGGCTACAGCGCTGTTTCCGGGCAGAAGCGAAAACAGGCTCAGGAGAAATTCGCGCGAGAAGCCGGGCACCCCTTGGATCTGCATGAAGTTCTGGCCCAGGGTGATATTGGTGGTGATGTTCTGGCCGTCGGTCGCAGTCTTCAGGCTGGCGTTGCGGTAGTCCTTCAAAGACACCATAACTGCCCCGTAGATGCGGCTCTCGTTCCCAGGTTGATCGCGCACGCGAAGGCCTATAATATCGCCAGCAGTCACGTTGCCATCCATCTCCAGCTGCAGTTGTCCCGGAGTAACCAGCACCGGCAGGGCCGCCAGCACGGTTCTATTCGCTCTATCCAGGGCAAACAGGCTGAACAGACCTGCAGGAAGGCCAGGCAGAACGAAAGCTCCGTCTCCGGTCCGGTCCAGGGAGATCGCTGCCTCCTGCCCCGGTGATGCGCTCTGGTTTAGCGCCATCTGGGGGCTGCTGAAGTCAGAGATGCTGAAGCCCGAGACCAGCAGGCTCACTCTGGTTCCGGACAGCTGCTGGCCGCTCGTGAAGGCGGCTGAGATGTTGCTGCCCTCGGCGATTATCGGATAGCTGCCAAAGGGGTAGGTCCACTGGCGGTCTGGCTGCATCAGTCCCACCTGGGGGATGATCAGGCTGTTACCGCCTTCGAGCGTGATCCGCGCTTCATCGCTGTGAGAAGCATCGTTTGCTGGGAGTGCTTCAAGGCCGCAAGCTGCGCACGAAATAATGTAGATCGTAAAAAACAAAAGCCATTGCTTTCTCATGGCTTGATAGACACTGAATAAAGTATTTATGAGTTTCTCCGCGCCAATATACCCTTAATTTAGCTGACGATTGCATGATTATCCATAACTACATTGATCCCCACAAGCCCGGAGTGCAAGGAGCGGCCGGATGGTGGTGATGGGAAGCTATTTATGGTCTTTGCGAATGTAACTTGAAAGGTGCCGGAGATGAGAGCTGACTACATCAATAAATACAGTCTAGACCTTCTAATTCCGGTCTCTCTCATTGTGCTGGCGGAGATGCTGATTTTCTTCGGATATATGGAGGCGGCCATGATCATTCACGCCTTCAACCTGACCCTGCTGGTCCTGTCCGCCATGTACCTGGAGGGGCGAATTTTTGCGGCGCTGATGCTGCTTCCTCTCTTCAGGCTTCTCAACGTGGCCATGCCGGTCTTCTTTCAGCTGACGCTTTACTCCTATCCTCTGGTGTATGCTCCGATGTTCTTTCCCATCTACTTCATCATCAAGGAGAAGATGTTTACCTATTCCGAATTGGGATTGACGCTGAAAGGTTTCTGGTTTTACCTTCCTCTGGCCGTGGCAGTGGGATTCTCCCTGGGCTACGGTGAATACAGAGTGCTCAGCACCGGGGTGCTGATACCCGACTTCAGCGTGAGAAACGTCCTGGCGCTCTCCTTATCGATGATCCTGTTCGTGGGCCTGGTGGAGGAGTTCGTCTTCCGCTCGGCTCTGCAGACCGTCATGGAGGGGAGGTTGGGAGCGGTCCTCGGGCTGTTGATGGCATCGGTCCTTTTCGGGTTTATGCACTCCGGCTATCACCTGCCCCTGGAGCTCCTGTACGTATCGCTGGCCGGGGTGGTGTTTGGCGTGCTGTTCTGGATCACCAGGAGCCTGCCGGTATTAGCCGTGGCCCACGGGCTGACCAACGTCTCGTTGTTCCTGGTCTCGCCCGCCTTTCCTGAAATGCTGATCGACATCATCCTGGCTTCTGGATTAGTGTTTGTATTTCTGGCAACGTTTCTGGGGCGGCTTCCGCCCGGAATCGATTTCAGAAAATCGCTTTAATGAACCTTAGGCTCCTTGTGGCAGCTCAACAAAATGCTAACAATTTTAAGGAATAAACCTAAAAGTAGCTTAGAGAATGAGCAGGCCAAAAAAGGCAGCCCGATCACTGGTTCAATACTTCTACGACCTTGAACAGCACTATGGCAAAGAACGTTATGACCATGGGGAAAATGGCCAGGTTGAGCATGGTGGCCAGCCGCCGATTCCACAGCGAGGAAGCGGAAAGGATCTCCGAGGCGCTGAGCAGAGCGATGAGACAGATAACGGTGATGATGCTTATCTCAGATACCCCGATGGTGGCGAACATGCTGACGACCGAAGAAGTTACGGTCGAGGTAGTGCTGAGGGTGCTGGTCGTGCTTAACGTGCTGCTGACTGTGCTCAGCATAGATGATAGCAATTTGCTCCTCCTCCTAAGTTTATCTTCTTCACATTCTTTCCCATATGCTATAAATAGATTTCTCCTCTGGCATAGATTGGCAGAGTTCGGGCAGCGCCGACTGCTGGGGCCATGAACCATGTTGCGGATAGCGAAATATCCTTTCCTGACAGAAAAGCGGTGAAACTGTGCGGCCGGATCCTGTTGGGATTTCTGAAAAATGACATCATGCCATTTAAAATATATAATTTCTTTCTCTCAACCATTCGAGTCAATGCCAGGAAGTCAATCCTATATAATCGAGCATTATTGCTACAATCTCCTGTACAGGTATCGAAATAATGTTTTAGTGAGCGTTGAAGCAAGCACTTGCGAATGATGTTTTTGGGATATTCGCGAGAGTTCCGCAGCTCAAAGGCTGGAAAACTGTGCATGATATTTTTGGATAAGATTTTCAGCTTCTAAAAAATGATTCTTAATAATGTTTAATGGCAGCGCCTGCTGATATAGGTATTTCTATTAAAGGGCTGAGAAACCTATTTATACTTTTATTACTGACTGGCCTGCATTATTTATGGTTAGGTGATTTGGGGGGCGGCTCATTTCGTGAGAGGTGCATGTCAGCGAAGAGCCCTCTTGGATGTCGGTCAAAATTCGGTGATTAATATGTCATCATCAGGTAGATGGAGAGTGGCGTCAAATCGCTGGGCGGTTTTTTTGATTCTTGCCCTGCTATTGGTCTTTCTCATAGGGCCAGGTCCGGCCGGCGGCGCTGCGACGAACTGCAAAGAATCCTGCCAAAAAAATAAATATTTGATTTTGGAGAATGAAGATGTGGAGGAATGCAAGAATCCGCAGCTCTTGTGTATATTTTGGCTGGATGGCGTGAAATACAGGCTCTATGGTGTGAAATGCAGGACCTGCGATGAGGGAGCTTACTATAAGGACTGCGTCCAGCTGTGCAAATGTGCCAACGGTGGAGATTGGTCCCAAGTTGGAGACTCATACCCTAAAAAGGTCGCGAACTATAAGAAGTGCACGCCCTACAAATTAGATGAGAGCAAATTCTACACCGTTCCACCTCTGCCCTGATAGGGCCCAACCCGCAGGGGACTGAGCCTGGCACGGGGACCCCCAGGAAGACGCAAGCCATGCATTACAGGGACACGATCAACCGGGCCCCCTTTCTGCCTCCTGCTTAGGCCTAGGGACTACATTCTGACTATATTTGGATTTGATCAACTATGATAAAAGCTGAATCGGTTATTCTGGCCCTGATTGTTGTGTTCATGGCTCTAAGCTTTCCCTGTTCCGGTCAGGCAGAACAGGGTGCTCTTCCGGAAGGCGTGACCGTTCCCTTATGCCGTCATATAAATGCATCCGAGACGCAGGTGCTGGATCATTTTATGACCCCCAACTTAAGTTCTGTGTCTTTTATCCTCACCTGGGGAAATGCGAGCTTCGATCTGATGATGGCCCTGAGAAAGCCCGATGGTGCGATCGTTAATTCATCCGCTGATTTGCCTGTGGTCTTTCAGAGGAACAGGAGCTTGCAGTACTACATAATCCCCGATCCCGAGCCCGGAGAATGGAGGGCGGACGTTTTCGCCAGGACTGCTCCTGAGGGCGGGATGGACTGCTGTCTGGTGGTGCTGGAGGAGACCGCTTCCGAACCGACAGACGATTCTAGCGATGATGCCGCAGAGAATCAGTCCTCCGAAGTCTGTCTGGAGTGCAGCCAGGATGGCTAGGTAGCAAAATCATGAAGTCCCGCTCGCCCCAAGCCACGATCCTTCGAGCCGGTCCGCTTGCCACCGTAATTGTTGCTCTGTCGCTCTGTTTTTTTTTCATTTCGGCAGGTGCGGAGCCTAGGCCTGAGCTTGATCCGAGTGCTGCCTTATGCAGTCATATCGGCCCGAGCACCACGGCCAATTACAGCGTTTACATCGGTCCGCAAGTCTCCAAAGCGAGCTTCTCCCTGCAATGGAAACATGCCGGGTCTCCGATGGAGATTCGCATGCAATCTCCCTCCGGCCGGAATGTGGGGCCGGCGTCTCCCGGTTACCTGGCGGATGAAACGTCAGCCAATTTTTGGGCCACGGATCCCGAAGAAGGATACTGGACAGCCGCGGTTGTGTCCGGCAATCTGCAGAGGGATGTGGAGGATTATTGTCTATCCGTGAAGCTGGAAAACGCCTCTTCCATGGAGCTTCCGAGCGCCCAATTAAACGGCCTCTTTTCCTTTCGGGTCGATGATGGGGACGGCATGGACGGCAGCCTGGTCTTGGCGGTAGGGGTAAGAGTCTTCGATCGGGGCATCTATGCACTCGAGGCCCAGCTGATCGACGGCCAGACCGGCCGCAAGATCTCTCTTTATAACGAGTCCCACTTAAATTTCGGCTCAAAGACCATTTATTTGCGTCTCGACCGCCCAAATATTTCCTGTGCATACCGCTTAACGGATCTGGTCCTGCGGGACGAAGACGGCCGCGAGATCGGTCGGTCATCAGAGGAGAGGACTCTAAATGCCCTTAGCAGCGCGCAGTCCGGCCAGGAGCGCGAGAGCGGCGCCCGGCTGAACGGATCTTATCGCGACTACGGATTGGACATCGATGGTGACGGATTTTACGATTATCTTGCCGTTGAAGTGGGGCTGGATGTCTTTCGCGCCGCCAATTACAGCCTTCAGGGGTTCCTGACATCGGCCAACGGCACCCGGCTGGTCTGGGCTATGGGAGGCGGCTGGTTCCGGCCCGGAAGCCATATTATCCCTCTGGACTTTGACGGGAAGTTCTTATGGGGCAGCAAGGCTGACGGCCCCTACTATCTGCAAAACCTTACCCTGCTGGAAGGCGACTCTTATGTCGAAGGTCTGGAGTGTGAAGACGGCCGGATGATGGCCTATTCGACCGGGCCCTACAATTGCTCGCAGTTCGTGGGTCCCACCCGCCAGGATAGTTCGATCTCAGGTTCGGGAAAGGGTGAGGTCCTCCTCACCATCGCCCTGGAAAAGAGCCTTCCGGCCTTCGAAGGGCGCTACAGCCTCGATATTGTGGATGTGGTCATGCCGCCGATCTCCTCGAACTGGACGGTTGAGGGCTCAGCAAACGGCTACACCTATCGTCTCCCTGGGGTCCTAATGCCGGAAAAACCCAATGACTTCTCGGTAACTGCCCGTGGTGCCAAGGATCTGAACGTCGGGGTCCGGAGGGAGTTTGCCGGAGCAGGGGTTGAGGTCACCAGATCATGGGTCTCGATCAGGGCCGGGGCGGGAGAAAACGGCGTAGCGACGGTGAAAAATGACGAAATATCGCCGGGCAGATATCATTTCAAGATCTTCGGCGATGCTGCTGATAATGCAACAGAGGTGTGGCTTGAGTTGAAGGTGGTCAAGAAGCTGATTATCGACGGCCGTTTCAACCTGGGACTCAACCTGAGCGGCTTTCCGTCAGGCAACTGCACCGTAGGCGCGCGGACAGAGAACGGCTATTTCAAGCTGGATGAGGTTTCTCTGGGGAGCATCCAGTAGTACCATCTAAAGATGATGCAAGTCTACTTCCCGATCCATTCAATTTGTCAATTGATTGCAAACTCATTTTTTCAATGGTTGGATTCAGCGGTGGGACCGGGATCTCCGGTATGCAGCGACTTATGTAAATCTATTTATATCGTTATTTTTAGTCCATATTGGAGGGTTATGGCTGGACCCCTTATTTATTAAATGCAGCCAAAGGAGGAAGGAGCAAGAATGAGGAGTGGATTGACGGTACTTTTAGTAGTAGCCTTTATGATCGCCACAGCCGGCGCTGCCAATTACATGTACGAGAAGGCTTCGGTCAAGGGTGTGGGCTACAAGAACGTGGAGATGATCGTCTCCACGCAATACGGCTTTTCGGGAGCCAAGCTGGTGGAGAAGGAGTCCGGCTCCGGAAATGTGATCGCGGAGAGGACCGAGCTGGAGGCCGAAAGGCAGCTCTTCAACAACTACGATTGCATGGCCTGTGAGTATGGATGCGAATACCCAACCGGCGTTCCGGATATGGATTACATCAACTTCACCAAAGAAGCCGAGTTCGAGTACATGCCCGTCTCTTATCAGACCGGCACCTACGACCAGAAGTGGGTGGAGAAGCTGTGCGTGCAGAACTACAGGATCGGCGCAGTCCTGACCGAGATGTACACTCACGCTGAGCACCTGCAGAAGACCACCGAGGTCAAGACCAGGCTGTACGGCTGGTGCGATTGTATCCCCAACGATCTGAATCTTGAAGGCTTGCCCTATCCCTGCTGTACCGGGGTTTTAGAGGCCAACCTGAACAGCAATGTGATCGGTGTGGCTCACATCGGCTGGCTGTCCAGGGACCCCCTGGCAGAGAAGAACCTCAAGGGACGCCATGCTGAGTACGGGCGATCGGTCGAGGATCTGACCGGTGTCTTCTCCATCGAGAAGTTCATCCAGCTTTGGGGCAACTCCACCTGCGGTGCCATAAGCGTGGACTGGCTGCCCTGCCTGTGAGGACGGCAGACTGAGTGCAAAAATTATGCGCTCCACCAGGGGGAGCGCCCGAGCTTTTTTTTCGAATTTGGCTATCTGATTTGGAGGCAATCTCCCCTCAACTAGGGCTTCGCGCTGGCGAAAGATCCCTTGAGCGAAATGAACCTCCAGAGCCTCACAACTCTCAAAAGTCTCAGGCTGCCAGGGGGCGAGGTCGCCCTTTAAGGAATTCAAATTCTTACTTATATTCCTTACACCTTTTTCCGTTATCTTTTAATTTGTGATGTGGAAACAATCTTAGAGATGTAATTAAAGAGGTTCAAAGCGTGTCCGTAGTCGTAGGAGGGGTACATTAGTGAGCTTTGGTAAATTATTTGTTGTCATCTTGATCTTTGCCGCCATAATCGGAACTGCTGCCGGCGATACCAGCACCGAGGCCTATTACGTATATAAAATGGAACAGAAAGTGGATGGAAACGGTTTTTTCAGTGCGTATAAGAACGTGACTGCAGGCAGCCTCAACCTCGGAAACCTGGCTCACGGCAGCGGAAGCTACAGCGACGAGTCTCTGCTGGAATCGAGAAATCTGGCCATAAACGACAGCAGGTACACCGAGGCCGTACTGACCTCCGATAGCGAGATCACCTATAACGAGAGCGTGGACTATGCCTACAGCCCCAGGAGCTTCTACTTTGGAAAGAGCTTCAGATCGGATGCATTCGATTCCAAGGGGATGGAGATGGTCTGCCTCAAGAACTACGGCTCCAATATCTCTATAAATTCGCGCTTCGACTCTCTGGAGACCCTCAGCAAGGACATCACATCCAGCCTGTACTGGAAATCGGTGACCAGCGATGATATCATTAATCCCTTCGGCGAATTCTCTCGTTCCCGTGAAATGATCGGAAAGTCCAGGTTCAGCCTGGATGCGGCCTTCACCGGCAGGGGCCACCTCGGAGTGCTGGAGCTGAACGGGTCGCTTCACGATGTGAAGACCTTCATTGACGAGGACTACCTCGGCACCTATTCCATCAGCAAGAGGATCACGCACGACTTCTATTACCTGGACAAGTTCCAGGGCGACAGCTGGCTTCCCTGCTGCTTTGGCGGCTGGAACGATATGATGTACTTCGACCAGAAGGGCTTTGGCAAGAGCGCCAGTGGAGTCTTTGACTGCACATGCTACAAGGCCCCGACCACAGCTCAGTTCCCGAGAGTGTACATCTGAACTCGGGGATAAGTCCCCTCTATTTTTATATTTATTTCTTTCCTCAATTCGGCTATTGCCAGGGCCTACAAGACGTCAGCGCTACTTTTGGAATTCGATTCCAGGAGTAGTGTTTTGTCAAAGACGATTTAAGGTCAACCATATTGTCGGTCTGATGCATATGCTTTTGGCTGCAATCCGGGTCGATGCAAAAATTCGATCTCTTGAAGATACTATATTTCAAAATTTGATCCCTATTTTAGAATCTTGTTGTTGATCCTTACACTTTATTCGGCTATATTCTAATTTTCAGTTTGTATGTACAATACAGAGTTGTGATCAATCCGTTTCAGAAAAATGCCCAGCTTTATCAGGAGGCTATCTATATTGAGTAAGTGGAGTTCGCTGATTATACTTCTGCTGGTTGCTACAGTATTTAAAATCGCAGCGGGTGCCGACGAAACCACTACTGAATTTTATCTGGTCTACAAGATGAACCAGGAGGTCGATGGAAATGGATTTTTCAGCTCGTTTCAGGACGTGACTGCCGGCCATCTCAACCTGGTGAGCAGAGCCCACGGCAGCGGAAGCTACAGGGGTGATGCTCTGGTGAAATCACGTGCCGAATGCGACGAGGATACCGGCAGGGCTTATGAAAGCACCGACAGCAACATCACATATATTCAGAGCGCAGATTATGCCTACAGCCCCCGAAGCTTCCGATTTGGCAAGAGCTTTATCTTGGGGAATTTTGATTCTAGGGGCGCAGAAAAGGTCTGTCTCAGAAACTACGGCTCCAATGTGTCCATAAGTTCGCTCTTTGACTCGCTGGATTCTATCAGCAAGGATATCTCATTGAGCTTGGCCTGGACGGATTTGGAAGATGATGATTCTGCCACTCCATATTCCGCTTTTTCTTATTCTGATGAGAAGACCAGCAAAACAAAGTTCAACCTGGATGCGGCTTTCACCGGCAGGGGCCACATCAGGGTGCAGGAGTTGAATAGGGTGCCGCAGGAGGCGAAGACCCTGGTCGACGAGGACTACTTTGGCACCTATTCCATCAGCAAAAGGATCTCGCACGACTTTTATTACCTGGATAAGCGGGAGGGCGACACTTGGCTCCCCTGCTGCTATGGCGGTTGGAATGACATGTTGTATTACGATCAAAAGGGCTTTGGCAAGAACGCCGGCGGAGTCTTTGATTGCACTTGCTACAAGGGCAACTGAGTCGATGAGACGCTATCAGCCCCTCCGATATTTTGCATGGCGACAATACTCTCGAACCGCATACCATCGTGCTTTGGATATTGAAACATGTGATTCGTTTCCCTGATCTCTCAGAATCCGGCCCGTAGAATTATATAATGAGGACTCCCTATTTCCAAAATAACCCAAAAATTTCAAAGAAGCCATCTCTATAGGCATATCTTGTCCAGTTCTTCCTGAAGTGATCGAAGCTTGCTCCTTATGGCCTGGCCCTTGGGGGTGGTCCTGTAAATCACTGGTGAGCCGGGCAATGCCTCGATCAGTCCGTTTTTTATAAGCATGTCCATGTAAGAGCGGATGGTAGTGAAGTTGGTGTTGGCCCGGTAGACCACGCGGGTGATGTTCTCTCCCTCACCGCAAATGCTCAGTATCTCCAGTATGATCTGGTCTCTGCTCCTGCGCTCTCTAATCTTCTGGCCCCCATCTTACCGGTTATAGAAAGTAAGTAGTAATACTAAGGTAAACTATTCCATATAAATGTATCTTACTACACTTTCTGGCCAGGAGGATTTGCTGGATGTAGCGGACTCTGGGCTTTATTTCCCGGGAGTTGTAAGCCGGGTGCAAAGTTCTCTTCCGTCGATTGGGCACAAACATGGTGGTCTTCGGCAGATTATTCGCTAGATCTGATAGGGATTAATCTATCCCAATATAAAAATTTTAAAACTTCCTGCAGGCCGGGATGCCCATCGTGGCGAAATGAGGTCCAGGTCTGGGAGTTCTGGCGAAGCGAGGTTGCAGTTGATAATGATTCTTAATGCCCTATTGCCGTGCGATCATGCCAGTATATAACCGATTGTTAGCCAAGCTGTCTGATCTATTTTACTTATCATAAGTCCTTACTAATCTTCCCGCAACCTTTTTAGCAAACCTTTTCATTTCCATTAAAATGATAGAATGAAACATGCGGGGATCTGATGCGATTAGGCACGCAGGTCTCCTACTGATAAGGGTAATTGCTGCTGGAGGCGAGCTGCTGAATTGATGGCCTCGATGGCAATCGAGGCTCCGGTTAGGCGAACGAAACCGGTCTGTGATAAGAGGGGCTGGCCTGTCCAGCCCAGGCTTTAATTCTTTCTCATCCTTCTTGAATTGCCGCGCGCGTTGCCGGGTGAGGGGGGTCCTTACGGCCGTCAGGCCCCCTAGCCCTATGGCCGCGGAGGATAGAAGTGAGGAGATGCAGCTCTTATCCTGGCTGTAAGTATTACTCACTCGTTTCATGGTCTAGAATTAAGGCATAAGAACTGATAGAATATTCGCGTGGAGACCTCTGCCAGAGGAGTTCGAAATCTAGCAACTTTTAAGTAGGCTAAAATAGAAATAGAGAGAAGAACGCCATGATGAGGAAGTTCAAGGTCATCATCAGAGGTCCAAAAGTAATAGATATAGGTTATAGGCCATTTCTTGCCGTTAATGCCATGAAAATTGGCATCAAGAGCCTCTATGCCTACAACATGAGCAAAGACGGTGAGATGGTAGTTGTTCTAGTGGGTGATGAAGAGGAACGAGCCCGCGAATACATAAATTTTATCCGCTCCAATTTTGCGGAGCATTCCGATGTGGCATCTGTAGAAGAGATGGCCTTCGAAGGCGAAATAATGGAAGCCTCCGAGTTCTACAAATCGTTGCAGTTTGAGCAGATAACCAAGGCCGTGCCTTATATCATCGAAATTAGCAAAGACCAGAAAAGAATGCTGGCAAAGCAAGACATCATGATCGAGAAGCAGGACGTCATGATCGAGAAGCAAGACGCCATGATTCAGAGCCAAGAAACATCTATTGGCGTTCTAAGAAAAGTCAAAGAAGACACCTCCGCTATAAAGGAGGATATTTCTGTTCTCCGAAAGGATACTTCCGAATCTCTCTATGAGAAGTATGAGGAGTTGTGCCGAGAGATTGCAGAAATTAAGGCAACCCTATCAGAGATAAAAGCTAAAGTAGCCTGATTGTCTGCGTTTAACCTGGGTTTCGTGCTTTCCTATGGGTTTCTGCGGCATACGCTGCGGCTTTCGCACCCTGCACCAAGGCCTGTCGGAACTCAGGCCGCCTTCGTGTTTTTGCGGCTAGAAATTCGTGTGCTGGAGTCCATTTTATCCTGTTCACGCAATTCAAAGGCGACTGTCGCCCATGACGATTTGATAGAATTCCTTAGAGCGAGGTAGTGGAAAAATATGAGCCTAACTGTCGCGGCCATGCCCGCCTATAATGAGGAGCGCAACATCGCCCGCATGGTCCAGGGGGCGAAACCCCACGTGGATATGGTGGTGGTCGTCGACGACGGCAGCTCTGACGCTACGGTGGAGAGGGCGGAGGCGGGTGCCATTGTTTCCGCAGAGTCAGGCCATATCATTGGAGGGAGCAAGGGCTGCTCTCGCAACCGTCGCATTCATTCAGTAGCTCATTATCATCTGGTTTTCAGTTTGGGAGTGGGTTTGGCTTGACTGAAATTACGGCCATTCTGCCGGCCTATAACGAGGAGGTCTCCATAGGCAGCGTGGTCCTGCAGACGAAGAAGTACGCAGACCGGATAATCGTGGTGGACGACGGAAGCGCGGACCGCACGGCAGAGGTGGCGGAGATGGCAGGGGCCGAGGTCATACGTCACCCTCAGAACAGAGGAAAAGGGGCGGCGCTCAAGACCGGGTTCGGGGCGCTTAACGGCGCAGATGTGGTCGTGACCATCGATACCGACGGCCAGCACGACCCCGCCGATATCCCCCGGCTGGTAGCGCCCATCTTGGGAGGCGAGGCGGACATGGTCAACGGCAGCCGCTACCTGAACGGCAACAAGAAGGACACGCCCCTTTACCGCCGGGTGGGCCAGAAGGTGCTGGACACCGCCACCAACCTGGAGAGCGGGTTGAACGTGACCGACAGCCAGAGCGGCTTTAGAGCCTTTAATCCGGGCATAAAAGATGTATTCAAGTTCGGGCAGAATGGTCTGGCCATCGAGAGCGAGATGCTGGCCGACGCTGCTGCCGCAGGCCTGCGGATAAAAGAGGTGGAGATCGGGGTGCGCTACGATGTTGACGGCTCATCTGAGCACCCGGTGGCTCACGGCGTGCGGGTGCTGCTCAAGATTCTGCACGACATGGAGCTGCGCCGTCCGCTATATTATTTTACTGCTCCGGGAATTGTGATGGCCGGGGCCGGGATCTTTATGGGACTTGAGTTCCTGCGCATCTTCGCCCATGGCGGGAGCCTGCAGTATGCGCCCACTCTGTTCATGGTCTTGCTGACGCTGGTGGGCTCGTTCATGGCGCTCACCGGAATAATTCTGCACTCCATTTCCCGGATAATGTACGAGTGCAAAAGCGAGATGGTGACGCTGGGAAGGGCCAGCCACGTGCATAATCAAGTGACGGTCGGAATGATGGGCAGCGGGCTGGGCCAGCCGGTTGGGAAGCCGGCTAGGGATAACTGAGATTAGGGATCGAGAGATTCGACGTTCGCGTTTTTCCTGGCAAATGATGGCGGAAAATATGGTTTTCAGATTCCGGCCATGGATAGGGCCAAATACAAAGAGCATGGAATTATAATGACGATGAAGCTCACGGCAATTGTCTCCGGCAAAGTCCAGGAGGTCGGCTATCGGGGCAGAGTAATGGATATAGCCATTGCTTTTGGACTCAAAGGCATGGTCGAGAACCTGAAGGACGGCCGGGTGAAGATCATTGCCGAGGGCGAAGAAGAGAAGATCAAGTGGTTCGAGAGTGCAATTGATATCAAAAATTCCCTGATTGTTGTTTCATCCATCGAGAAAGGTTACTCTCCTGCCGGCGGCGAGTTCGAGAAATTCGGGAAGTTGGTGGGGAAAGGCGAGACCGATACCAGACTTGACACGGCAGCAGTCTATCTGAAGGAGCTTGTTTTTGCGGTCAACAACATGAACGATAACCTCGGCGGCAAGATGGACCAGATGCTCGGCAAGCAGGACCTGATGCTATCCAAGCAGGATTCGCTTCTCGATGAAGTCCGGAGCATGAACGATAATCTTGGCGGCAAGATGGACCAGATGCTCGGCAAACAGGACCAGATGCTTGGCAAACAGGACCAGATGCTAACCAAGCAGGATTCGCTTCTCGATGAAGTCCGGAGCATGAACGATAATCTTGGCGGCAAGATGGACCAGATGCTCGGCAAACAGGATGATCTCCTTGATGAGGCCAGGGATGCGAACCGCAAGCTCGGCCGGGTGCAGGAAAAGGATATTGTGGAGCTGAAGAGCGATATGGCCGAAGTAAAATCAGCTCTGAAGGCGAAAGGAATAATCTAAGCGGCGTAACTGAGGATACATCGAAATTTCTGGCTTGGTTTTCGTGCTTTCTTTTAGGGGACTGCCGCGCGCGCTTCCCGGTTTTCGCGCGCGGAGGCTTAGGGACAGTCCTTCCGGCCGTCGGCTCCCCTGACCCAGTGGCCACGGGGGACACCAGTGAGGAGATGTCGCTCATGCCATGGATGAAATCCCTTGATCGATGCCTCAACCTTATAAATGATTAAATCGATCATATAGGCTGAAGTGAGTTTTGTCTCACCTGAACGTCTCAGAATTCGTGCATGGAGTTGTTCCTGATAATGGCATCTGCGAACGATGAAATTGATGCTCTGGTGCGAGCTGAAATTTATAATTCCCGAGAGGAGCTAATAACGGATGCCTTAAGAGCTCTATTATCGATGAGGCCGGGCCTCCGAATCGAGATAGCCATAGATCTTTACAAGAATGAGAAGGTCAGCCTGTGGAAGGCTGCTGAAATCGCCGGGCTTTGCATGGAGGAGTTCAAGGACTTGCTGGCCTCCAGGTCTATAAAAATCGAGGTAGGCGGGACCGATGAGGAGAGCCTGGCGCGGCTGTCCAGATTAGGCCTCATATGACGCTGATGATAATTATCGATTGCGATGTGGCAAGCACAC
Source organism: Methanotrichaceae archaeon (assembly GCA_013178225.1). Lineage (GTDB taxonomy): Archaea > Halobacteriota > Methanosarcinia > Methanotrichales > Methanotrichaceae > JABLXE01. The sequence continues at coordinate 5,761 of JABLXE010000005.1, read as the reverse complement.
TTGCCAAGGTCAATCGCATCGATATTTTGAGCAAAGCTCTTCCGGGTGCGAACTTCTGTATAACCAACTCAATTTACGTGGAGCTCATGAGGGCTAAAAACGCCGGTTATTCCTTTCCTGATAGGATCTTCGATCACCTTTCAGTTATCACAATGGACAGCGATGATCTCAAAGCGTTTCACGATATTTCAACGGACCGCAGTGTGCATTATGGCGAGGCAGAGGGTTTGAGCATTTGTCGGGAAAAGAAAGCTACCTTTTTGACCAATGACCGGAAGGTAATTCGATTTGCGGAAAGGAACGGTATTGCTGTTCTGGATATGAAGGATCTCCTAACGCTGCTGGCCATAAAGCAGGTCTTGGGATACAGCGAGATGATTTCGTTTATCAGAGAGATTGAGGCCAAGGATAACACCTGCATAAAAAATAAGGACAAAATATTAGCAAGATATCTGAAAGATGGTATTTGATGCAGAATAAAAGAATCAAGAAGCTTTCACGCTTATTGCTGGATTGCCGCGTGCGCTTCCCGGTTTTCGCGCGAGAGAGGTGTGAGGGAGGAGTACTTCCGGCCGTCGGCCGTTCGTGCTCTTTGCGGTTAAATTTCGTTATGCAGGCGTCCAATAAATTCTATTCATTAATCCAAAGGGCAACAACTATCCATGACCATTGCCATCATCCTCGGGACCCGGCCGGTAGATTATCAAGATGGGCTCCGGTGATCGGGAGTGCGAGAAAAGGGGCCTGGGACTACAGCGTGATTCACACCGGCCAGCACTACTCCTTCTAGATGGACCGGATATTCTTCGAGCCGCTGGAACTCTTGCCGCCGCAGCGCAACCTGAATGTGGGATCGGCGCATCACTGCCAGCAGACCGGGCAATACGGGCCTGGAAAAAGCGCTCGCAGATAGGACCAAATACAAAGAGCGTGGAAATGTAGATGATGATAAGGCTCACGGCATTTGTATCCGGCAGAGTTCAGGAGGTCGGCTATCGGGCCAGGGTAATCGACATGGCCATTGCTCTGGGCCTGAAGGGCATGATTGTGAATTTGAAGGATGGCCGGGTGAAGATAGTAGCCGAGGGCGAGGATGAAAAGCTCAAATGGTTCGAGAGCGCAATAGACATTAAAAATGCCCTGATCTACGTCTCTTCGATTGAAAAGAATTACTCTTCTGCAAGCGGTGAGTTCGACCAGTTCGGCAAGCTGGTGGCAAAGGGCGAGACCGACACCAGGCTGGACACTGCGGCAGAACATCTAAAAGAGCTCATCTCTGCGGTCAATAAGATGAATGAGAACCTTGGCGGCAAGATAGACGGGATGAATGAGAACCTGAGCGGCAAGATAGACCGGATGAATGAGAACCTGAGCGGCAAGATAGACCAGATTAATGAAAACCTTGGCAGCAAGATAGACCGGATGAATGAGAACCTTGGCGGCAAGATGGATCAGATGCTGGGCAAGCAAGACGAGCTTTTAGACGAGGTTAGAGACGTGAACCGGAAGCTTGACCGGGTAACTGAAAAGGATATCTCCGAATTAAAGAGCGATATGGCCGAGGTAAAAGCTGCTCTCAGGGCCAAAGGAATAATCTAAAAGACAATAAAAGGCTCTTCGCTGAATTGTGTGGGAGAGGTCAGGAAGAAATTATTGCCTCTCTTGCCTCCCGCGTCTCTGTGGTTCGATTAGAGCATAGCAGTTCACCACAGAGGCGCAGAGACCAGAGAGAATAATTTGATTCAAGTTCACCCATAGCAAGTAGCGAAGAGCCAAGAATTCTTTGTGTTGATCGGCTGACCATTTGGGATTTGCGATTCCATCCCATGGTTTTACTATTTGATTATTTTGAGAATTAACCGCAAACTGCAGACTTTAATAAAGGTGCAAAATCTTCAGGAACTATCGCGCGCTGCCCGTTTTTTGCGCGGGGGTCTGTGAGGGAGTCTTTCCTGGGCCGGACGGCCCCCCTGACCCTGTGGCCACGGGGAACATGCACAGGTAACGGCCATGTCATTCTTTCTAAACGACTATCTTCTGTCCATAGGAACGAATCATGGAGAATAGATGTACAGCGAAGTCTAAGAATCAAGTGCCTATCCGATTGACAGAAGAACGATGGTTGCATATTGTAACATCCCATACAGACATGAATGGGAATATTCTGGAGCTTATCAAGACAATCGAAGATCCAGATGCCATTATAAAAGGAGTTGCTGATGAGATGCGATGTATCAGGTTTTTTCCTCGCACTCATCTGGGACCAAAGTATCTCATGGTTGCCTATAAGGAACTGAATCCGAACGATGGATTTATTATCACCGCATATAAAACATCTAAGGTCAGAAGGCTCATGACCCGAGAAATAATATGGACGAAGCAGAGATAATGAAGATTATTCCTCACGTGGTCAGATCCTCCAAGAAGAAGGTCTGGATTGACTATGATGAAGAGGCTGATGTGCTTTATATCAGCTTTGTCTATCCCCCCAATGCCATAGAACACGAGGAGGATGAAGCTGGGATCATCAGAAACTACGATAAAGAGGGCGAGCTCACCGGTCTGACCATAATTGCGGCCAAGAGGTTTGCAGAAAAGGCTGCAGCATGCTGAACGACAGCGAGAGCGTTTGAATGGAATTGTGCTTTCTTTTAGGGGCTGCCGCGCGCGTTGCCCGGTTTTCGCGTGCGGAGGCTGTAGGGACAGTCCTTAAGTGAGGAGATGCAGCTCTTTCATGGCGGAAACATCCAAATCGGAAAGTTTAAGGTCAAAGGAGAGACTGACCGAGGGCAAAAGGAGATGTAAAATTCCCGCCTTCGACTGGGAAGGGGCCCTTAAGGATCTAGGAGAACAGTGTTCTTCTGTCGAGCTTCAGCGCAAGATTTTAAAGAAACGAGGCGATTGATGCTCTCCATATAATATTATTAATATTTGAAATATGCAGTTTATTTGATACAATTTTTAGCCAAAATAATAAACCACAAAGCACACAAAGAGCACAAAGCCCGCACCAAGGTCTGTTGGGCCTTCAAGAACTGATTAACCTTTGCGAGTCCTTTGTGATCTTTGTGCCCTTTGTGGTTAAATTCCGTTATACGGGAATCAAATCATCCAGATTATCAAGCATCCAAAAGGCGACGATCTACCCATGACCATTGCAATCATCCTCGGGACCCGGCCGGAGATCATCAAGATGGCTCCGGTGATCCGCGAATGCGAGCGACGCGGCCTGGACTACAGCGTGATCCACACTAGCCTTTTCCGCTCTCGTCAGATGGATCATCTTTGAGATGTTTTGTCCTTGGCGAGAAAGACATTTAGCATTTTAAATCCTGCTAACAATGGAGTCGTATGCGATTTAAGGTCGTTATCAGCAATGGTGAAGATGGGTGGCTCGTCGTAGAATGTCCTTCTCTGCCAGGTTGCGTCTCACAGGGAAGAACCGTTGAAGAGGCCCTGGAAAATATCAAGGATGCCATACAGGGTTGTCTGGACGTGCTATGTGACGGAAAGGATGGAGAAGGTCTAGGCTTGACGGCCAGGCTGCCCTCATTTCCGGAGCTGCGAAGAAGAGAGAAGGTTTCTTTGGATGACGTAATCGCTGAAATCGGTGAACATGTCTCTGAGAATGCCGATTCCACAGAAATCATCAGGGAGATGAGAGATCGAGCCTATAGAGACTGAGAGAATCATCCGGCAGGCCCGTTTCAGAGACAAAGATGCTTTTCCTCTTGAGGTGCAGTCAATAAATGAAAATAGAGAACGAGTTCCGAGATCTGGACGAGAAGATGGACAAATTCTCACGAAAGATGGCGGCAAGACATTCCATACGCTTCCAAGATGCAGTTCTGGCTGCCAGGGCCTAGGAAGATGATCGGCTATAGCTCACTAATGATTCTTCTGGCGATTTGGGATTGTTCACCATTTCGAGGTTGATCGACCGGTCGCTCAAGAGGGTCGAGGATTTGATCATTTGGGACATTTAGTGAAGGGAAGTTTAAATTCGTCTCTTCGTTCTCCTTAAATAGAGGAATACCGTATTTCTAATATTATGGAATGGATGATTCAAGGGCTCCAGAAGCTGGGGGAGATCAAACCCGATGCCCTGGAAAAAATTCTTGGAGACATAGAGCATCAGAGGCCTGAGATATTTCGCTCGCTGGTGCTAATAGCCTATATCGACTGCAAGATCAGCCTCTCCAAGGCTGCTGAACTCCTGGGGCTTTCAAGAATTGAGCTTCAAAGGGAGCTTCAGATAGCAGGGGTTCCAATCAGGTCTCTTTCCAAAGAAGATGTTACCGCTGAAGTAGAGATGCTTAAAAGATTCTGCTCATAGCCGATACGACAGTAATATCCAACTTTTGCTTTTTACACACAATTTAGCATAGAGCCATTTCTCGAAATAATATCCAGGACCTCTCTGTGCCTCTGCGCCTCTGTGGTTTGGTTCCAGCCAAGCCCGCAAATTCACTCTAATTCGCATCTTCATGAAGGAAAAGCAACCTTTGCGGGTCCTTTGTGATCTTTGTGCTCTTTGTGGTTAAAAACCGTTCTCCGTAATCCAATCAAACCGATCTACGACGAAATAATAAACCACAAAGCTCACAAAGAGCACAAAGCCCTCACCAATGTTTTGTCGGGTTATCGAGATCTTGATTACCCTTTGCGGGTCCTTTGTGATCTTTGTGCTCTTTGTGGTTAAAAACCGTTCTCCGTAATCCAATCAAACCGATCTACGACGAAATAATAAATCACAAAGCTCACAAAGAGCACAAAGCCCTCACCAATGTTTTGTCGGGTTATCGAGATCTTGATTACCCTTTGCGGGTCCTTTGTGATCTTCGTGCTCTTTGTGGTTAAAAACCGTTCTCCGTAATCCAATCAAATCGATCTACGACGAAATAATAAACTACAAAGCTCAAAAGGGCACAAAGCCCTCACCAAGGTTTTGTCGGGTTATCGAGATCCTGATTAACCTTTGCGGGTCCTTTGTGATCTTTGTGCTCTTTGTTGTTAATATCCGTTAAACCAAGTTCGATCAATCCTGTTTACAGCGTAAAAGCGCAACCATTAAGCTCATAATGATCCCAATATCAGATGGCGATAAGAGATTGACCGATAAGGTGCAGGAATTGCAGTCATCTCCCGAGAGGCTGAAGGCGGATGCGCTCTCCCGAGAGATCATTGGCGCAGCCATCGAGGTTCACCGCCACCTCGGCCCTGGGCTTTTCGAATCGGTCTATGAGGAGTGCCTCTGCTGTGAGCTGGGTCTGAGAGGGATCAATTTCCAACGCCAGGTGCCACTGCCGTTGAGCTACAAGGGCCTGAATCTGGATTGCGGCTACCGGATTGATATCCTGGTGGAGGATCTGGTGATCGTGGAATTGAAGGCGGTGGAGGAAATTGTTCCCGTCCACGAGGCGCAGATTCTGACCTACCTGAAATTGAGAAATAGGTGGCTTGGGTTGCTCATAAATTTCAACGTCAGGGTGCTGAGAGATGGGGTGAGAAGACTCGTCAATGGATGACGCATTTCATATACTATTATTAATATTCGAAGTTAGTAGCTAAATTATCTCGTCTACGCGCAAAAATTAACCACAAAGCTCACAAAGGGCACAAAACCCGCACCAGGGTTTTGTCGGGTTATCGAGATCCTGATTACCCTTTGCGGGTCCTTTGTGATCTTTGTGCTCTTTGTGGTTAAAAACCGTTCTCCGTAATCCAATCAAACCGATCTACGACGAAATAATAAACCACA
>JABLXE010000004.1 GCA_013178225.1 Methanotrichaceae archaeon | reverse complement strand
GGAAAATTTATCAGGCTTAACTGTATCTCAGTCATTGTTGGGTCGCACAGGGGACATGTATCTCATATGATATTAATTATGTGATATCATGCCCCCTGCCAACATCACTTATTGATTAGATAGTGCCCTTTTTCGAGAAGCCTGGCACCACAATTTTGCTCTTTGTGGATTTGTACAATGAGAGTCTATCACCTCTTGAAGGTGGGTCTTGGGACGACCGAATCCTTGACGTTAACGGTTCTTTGTTTCTCATCCAATGCCCCCAGACTCTATTCACTGCGGGCACTCTTTTTTTCTCGATTACTATGATTGGAGCTGACGTTATCAGTTTTTGCTCGGATGATATATTTGACCAGGCAGGAGTCAGTTTCAAGACTATGTTTCTTCTACCTTTTCCCGTATCATTGGGAGTGACTGGGTATATAAATGCCAAGCTTCTAGGACTCTACATAAATTACCGCCTGCCGAAATGCTAATATACTAATAGATCTTTTTTTCATATGTGATTTCATTCGCCGCCGATTTAGGCTGACGAATTCCATCTAAACTCGTTTAATTCAAGCATTTGCATTATCATGGGGACTATCAATTATGAAAAAACATATTGGGATATTATGCGAATCTCTGTTCTTATTTCTGATAATCTTATATCTGTTCTCTGGAGACGGAAATAATCAAAACGAGATGGGAAAAAATTATTCTCTTTATATATATAAACATGGATCCGAAATTATTGTCGAGAATAATAATGGAGATGTTATCTCTAGAGGCATTTCTGCGGCCGATGATTCAAGAATCATTAGGGACGCAATCGATTCTCTGCAAAATGGCACTATCCTCTTCGATGGGACGTTCAAAATAACTTCGGCCGTAGATAATCTGAAATCCGATCTGCATTTGCAGGGCCTCAAGGGGAAAACTCGGTTTGACTGCACTGGAATAGAATCTCTATGCCTCGCCAATAGCGATAGCGGTTATTCAAGATCAACGATCAATCTCGTAGAGGATGCATATGCTGGAAATGATACCATAATCGTTGAAAATGCTTCGAATCTCCAGAATGGCGATTTTATCAAAATAGTGGATGATTTTTCAATAATTAGCGATGATCTCCTGATTGGTCCTTTAGCAGAGAACTTCCAAAATGGTGAAATATTAAAGATATCGAACATACACGAAAATACGATTTTCCTGGATAATCATATTAGGGAGAATTATACCATCAGCAGACATGCTAATATTCGTAAAATTATACTTACTGAAAATATAACAATTGAAGGTATCGAATTCATAGGCCCGGGAATGGATACTCATCAGCAGCTTATGGAGCTGGTGTTACAGAAGAATTTCGCATTCAAAAACAATATAGTAGAATCCTTCGGGGAGGTTGCGGTAGGATTGATTGATTCGAGAGATAGCATCCTGAGTGAAAACCAGTTCAGAGATGTATATTTGGATGGGGTTGGCTATTCGATCTCCATTGAAAACGCCTGTGAAAATATATCTGTGGAAAATAATAGATTTTCAGGAAAAGGAAGGCACTTCATAGTGTGCACAGCCAGTCATGGAACTCATTCTGATGGCGGCTTTGGGAGAAATATAAAAATATCAAATAATACTTTCGAAAATAGCACCCAGGAAGCAATCAATACTCATGAGCCTTTCATGGGGCCACTTAACATATCAAATAACAAATTTAGCTTCTGCGATAAGGGGATAGAGATCACCAACGGCCATAGCAACATTTTTATTAATCAATTTAATAATTGTGGCATAGGAATCCACATACTTGCAGGCCAAGGACGTATTTATGATATTCATTCAAATGAATTTTATGACTGTAAATACGACCAGCTAATCGAAATCGGTGATGAAACAATTAAGGATAATATCTGTAATGGTAAATTTTATTTGAGTTCAGAAGAATTGAGGTGTCTATAGGCGATCGGTATCTGAAAGTTAGGCAGTTGATAGCCAATGATCCGAGATATTGGGGACATAGATCAATCCAGTACGAATAAAAAAATTTGGTGGAGAAAAATGAAACTAGTGCTGATTATTATTCTGACAGCAATGATGGTAAGCTCTATCTTGGCGATAGGAGAGGAAAGTCTGGTTGCCAATCGCATGAAAATTGCAGATCAGTACTTTCAAAGAGGCTCTTATAATGAAGCCCTCGAGGCCTATAACAAGGCGATTAAAATAGATCCCAAATTCTCGTTAGCATGGAAGAATAAAGCCGACACGCTTCAGGAGCTGGGACTTTATCAGGAATCGATTGATGCCTATGAAAAAGCTAAAGAGCTAGACTCGAACCTGACCATCTCATCTCTGATCGGGGAAGGAGATGCATTTCAGGGGATGGGAAGATACAATGAATCAATTGTCTTTTTTGACAGGGCTCTTGAACTGGACCCGGGCTTAGCTATAGCCTGGATCAATAAAGGCGATTCATGCCAAAAATTGGGCAATTATGAAGAAGCGTTCAAAGCTTACGACCGGGCAGTTCAACTGGACTCTAAACTCGAACCTGAAATATGTATAAGCAAGGGCGATACGTTTAGAAAAAATGGAAGGTTTAACGAATCTATTGAGGCCTATGAAAAGGCCATTCAGCTTGATTCAAAACTTGCCCTGGCCTGGAAAAATAAAGGAGATGCTTACCAGGAAATGGGCAATTTCGATGCTGCCCTCCAATCGTACGATAAGGCCTTGGACGCTGATGGGAAATTTGCGCTGGCATTGATAAGCAAAGGCGAGCTTCTTGAAAAATTAGGAAGATACGAACAATCCCAGAAAGCTTATGAAAAAGCGTCGGAAATAGATGCGAAGTATGCGGCCGATCCTAAATATACCACTGATCTCAAAGACTCCAAGGCATGGACAAGGAAAGGAAACGACCTTGCAGATGAAGGAAAATTCGATATCGCTATAAAGGCGCTTGAAAGGGCCATCGAACTCGATGCCAAAGATCCCGATCCGTGGATACTAAAAGGTAAAATTCTGAGCAAAATGGGCAAGTCTATTGATTCATTGAAGGCCTATGGAAAAGCTATAGCTATTGATCCCGAGAGCTATGGCGCCTGGGTTATGAAAGGCAAGGAACTGGAAAGCCAGGGCAATTATAAGGATGCCCTAAAAGCATTTGAGACCGCCATAAGGATAAACGCTAATAATCCGAGCGCATGGATCATGAAGGGAGATGCATTGGGCAAGATCGGGCAACAAAATGAATCTTTAGTGGCTTTCGACAAGGCCATTCAGATAAACCCTAGTGATCCGAGCATGTGGATAGCAAAAGGAAAGGCCCTCGATGAAAGCGGCAATTACATCGAATCACTGAAAGCATATGAGAAGGCCATCGAGATCAGCTCCAATGATACCAGCGCATGGATCATGAAGGGTGAAGCATTGGGAAGGCTTGGACAGTACAATGAATCACTGCAGGCATACGAGAAGGCCATCCAGATAGATCCCAATAATCCGGATGCTTGGTTGATGAAGGGAAAGGCTCTAGAGAGCCGCAGCAATTATGCTGGCGCTCTAAACGCCTACGAGGCAGCGCTTGAAGTGGATCCCAAATATGCCAGTGCACTCATTTTGATGGGGAGAACGCTGAGCAATCTTGGCCGGTATAACGATTCTCTATCAGCCTACGAGAAGGCCATCGAGATCAGCTCCAATGATACCAGCGCATGGATCATGAAAGGTGAAGCATTGGGAAAGCTTGGACAGTACAACGAATCACTGCAGGCATACGAGAAGGCCATCCAGATAGATCCCAATAATCCGGATGCTTGGTTGATGAAGGGAAAGGCTCTAGAGAGCCGCAGCAATTATACTGGCGCCCTTTCCGCATATGAAAAGGCTATCGCTGCCAGCTCAAATTATCCAGATGCCTGGATCATGAAGGGTGATGTACTGAGCGAATTGGGGCGTTACAGCGAATCGCTGAAGGCCTACGATAGGGCCATCCAGCTAAATCCCAGTGATCCAGATGCCTGGCTGATGAAAGGAAAAGCCCTTGAGGACAATGGCGACTACCTCGAATCTCTGCAGGCATATGAAAAGGCCATCGAAGTTGGGCCGGATGATTCGACCGCTTGGATCATGAAGGGCAAAGTGCTGTCGGAGCTGGCCGAATATAACGAATCGCTCAATGCATATGAAATGGCCATCAGATTAAGCCCCAATGATTATAGCGCGTGGATCATGAAGGGTAAGGCGCAAGCAAAGCTCGGTCAGTACAACGAGTCGTTGAAAGCATATGAGAAAGCAATCGAGATCGAGCCCGACAATCCGAGCGCCTGGATCATGAAAGGTGATGTATCAGCGAGCCTGGGCAATTATAACCAATCACTAACGGCGTATGAGCAGGCAATCGATCTGGATTCTAATAGCAAGAGTGCCTGGATCATGAAAGGCTGGGCTTTGGAAGCCATTGGCAATTATGAGGAGGCCTTAGCCTCTTATGAGAGAGCCGCCGATCTGGACCCAGGAAATGCGGATAACTGGAACCTATTGGGAGATATTCTGCAAAAAATGGGCCGGTTTGATGAGGCCATTGAGAACTATGAGAAGGCAACAGAAATCGATCCCAGCCATGCCGATGCCTGGAACAGCATGGGCCGGGCATTGCAGGCCGTCGGCAGGAATGAAGAATCCAAAAGAGCAATGCTCACAGCTAAAAAGCTGGGATATGCTGATTAGCATCTGATTAATTAAACTTTTTATTAATATCATTGCATTGACATACATTCAGAAGGAGGGATTACATATCTCTATTGAAATAATAGACGACTCTAAATCATGGGATGAATTTATTGATTCAAGCCCTGGTGGGATGTTAGCTCATAAATGGAATTATTTAAAAATTATGCAAAAGTACTCAGGTTTCAGGTTATTTAATTACGGCATCTACAACCGGGATTCCCTGATAGGTGTGCTGCCGATATTTCGTAAAAATTTATTCGGCATGAATATTTCATTTTCTCCACCGCCAAAAATGGTTACTCCTTACCTTGGATTCGTGATGTGTTGTGAGCATTTCGATCTAAAGCAATCCAAAAAAGAGAAGTATTTGGTCCAAATGGCCGATGAGATGGAGAGAGAATGCTACATTAATCCCTCTATTTACACTCATTTCGATCTAACGCCTGAATTCGTCGATATAAGACCGTTCAAATGGAATAACTATAGCGTAGAGGTCTGCCATACCTTTAAGATTGATCTGAGAGATCCAATGGACGTCATATATGGAAATTTCACAAAGGGATTAAAGAGCAAGCTCCGAATGGCTGAAAAGAAAAATTATGAGCTCATCAAAAGCAATAATATATCTGATCTTTATAATATGCTTAAAATTAGGTACAATGAACAGAATCTCTCACTGCCTATAGTTAGCAAGGATTTCCTCGATGATTTAATGAAGGCTTATCCGGATAATATTCATGTTTATTATATACTCGACGAAAATGGTAGAGCGGTCACGGGAACTGCCACCCAGGAATACAAGATTAGGTTTCTAGATTGGATTGGGGGCGCAAAATCGATAAATGGGGTCAATGAGCATATGGAATGGTTGCTGCTGCAGCAAGCCAAGCTAAAGGATTATAAGGTATTTGATTTTGTCGGAGCAAACTCAAGAAATATATCCACTTATAAAGCAAAATTTAATCCTTCTATAGAAGTCAACTTCAGCATCTCCAAAAAGAATCTCACAGGAAAGGCGAGTGAATGGGTTTATCATAACTTTAAAAAAAAATGCTATAAAAAAACTAAAGATGGAAGGTATCTCCTATCTAAAAGCCAAGAATTCAACAATCAGTGCCTGTGTTCTATACCTCGAATTAGAATTAGTCGGGTACCTCCTGTTAGCGACTTCAAAGTCGTTAATAGGTTCAATAAGTCTCTGACAGATTTGCCCTCATAATTCCTACCCAGGAACCCTATTGATTCTTGAGAAGTCCAATTGTGGAAAAACCTAACAACCTCAATTCACATTATTAATATTAGTTTTCGGCTGCGATAATTAATCATTTGGTAAAGATTCGTTACCCAGAGATTGTTATATTTGAGATAGGCTTGCTGTGTTGATTAATTGAATCCTATTTTCATAATAAAATTAAATTTTTTATAGGACATTCATAGTTAATTATACGCTCAAAATTATACTATAAAACGCGAGCATCCTCCGTATTTCATTGAACATTTGTTCAGTGGATGTGGCTCTCACAGTTTCGCCAAAGATTCGCTTGATTGCCGAGAAAACGCTTTCTGCAGCCCATCTTCTTCCATATTGATGTACTATCCGCCAGCTATTGTATCCAAATTTCTTGAACTGTAGAACCGATTCAGCCCGTTCAGATCCGGCTTTAGCGATAGCGTTCTTTCTTATTTTTATTCCTGGGAGGTTCACACCTTTTTCTTTTAGGAATTTGAACACCTCTTCTTTGTCATAAGCTCCATCCATCAGAGATCCCCAAGGTTGATTTTTTCGAGAAGCGGCTTTGCCATTTCATGATCGGCAGTCCTCTCATCAGTTATCTCAAAGGTTACCGGCTTTCTCGTTTCGACGTCCACTGCAATATGTAATTTAATCCAACCTCTGCGTTCGACGCCATGCTTTTCTCTCATCCAATCTCCTCTATTGGTAACCTTCATACCGGTTGAATCAACGGCTACAAAAATATCATTCTCAGGTATCGGGACATTGAGCTCCATTTTCGTGATCCTCTGCCATAGTTAAGTATAATCGGCGGATCTCAATTCAGGAATAAATCCACTTAATGCCTGCAGATAGCCCTCTAGTTGGCTGTAGGGAAGACGCAAAAAGGTGTACATTAGACCACTGAATTGGATGAACGTCTCTGGATACTTAAAAGGACGGCCATTTTTGCCGCGATTCATATCTTCTAATTCTTTATCCCAATGTTCCAGAAAACCAGTGGAGAGGTAGAACCAGCCCCTTCTAACCAATTTCTCATTATATTCCGGCCAATTTCGTTTGTCTTCATAAACCATGCTTGATTAATATTTTGATTAAGTATTAATAGTTAATCAACACAGCAGATAGGCTCGATAATATGACCATAAAAATCGAAATGCAATCCCGCAGAACAGACTACTCGTCTTGGAATGATTTGCTCGAGAGATCCAGGATTGATATATATAATATATACCAGACCTGTGAATGGGCAGAACTGCAAAGGGATGCTTATGGATATTCTCCGATCTACCTGATTGCCAGAGATGGGCAGGATATCTGTGGGTCTCAGCTCTATCTTGGAAAAAAGGAATTAGGATATTTTTACTCTTATAAATCTCTCGGTGGGCCATTAGGCCTCCATGCCCGGCCCAAGCTGGTGGAGGAGTCTTTCATCAATCACATGCGGTCCAATGCAAGATCCGCAATTTATCTCCGAATCAGGCCTGGAATATTCCCCGGATTGAACGGACGATTCATCGATCAAGGCTTCGTAAGACAGCCTGTTAATTTCATCTTGGTAGATATCGGGAGAAAGAAAGAGCTAATTTGGCAAGGTCTAAAGAAGAACGCCCGCAGGGGAATTGAAAAAGCCTCCAAGAGCGGCATATCTATAATCGAAGCGGAATCGTGGATTCAATGGATGGATTTTTATAAAATTCATATCGATCATAGCAAACGAAAAGGTTTTCCTGCCCAAAATCTAGCCTTCTTTCAGGGCTTATATCGGCAATTTCTGCCGAAAGGCATGGCCAGGTTATTCATTGCCCTCTTCAACGATGTGCTGGTCGCAGGAGCATTGTTCCTATGCTATAAAGGAGTGATGTCGTATCATATCGGAGCATCTGATGATTCGTACATCCGCCTTGCTCCAAACGATCTGATATTCTGGCAGGCCATAATGTGGGGAAACTGGAACGGATTCTCAATTCTGGACCTGGATGATACCTGGCCGGATCAGAATTCACCTCATTACGGAATTCATAAATTCAAGGAGAAATGGGGCGGAGAGTTGATCGAAGGAAGCATTTATCTCCATGGGGGTGCGTATATATTGGGTAGGAATCTCGTTAAGAAAAGTAGACAGTTACGAGACAAATTTAGTATTCGAAAGCAATAATATTTCTTTATGCTAGAAAATTTTAAGGTGCCGTCCATAAATAATTTAATATATTAGTATTTTATATTTTCTTTGATAGACATAAAATAATATGCAATTGCTTTAAATCGTGAGGAGGCCGGATAAATAATTGAAGGACTGCTTATTCCACAAATTTGCAGAATAGAGCATAAGCAAATTTAACTCCAGAAGAGATTGAAAATTATGAACCATGTGAGAAAAGGGATTTCGAGAGTCGCGCGTTTAATTGGCTATAGCATATCGGAAGCTCTTAATGGAAATTCAAGAATAATCTGGAGATATTTACTATTTAAAATAAATTTATTAGTTCACAGGATCGATTTAAATTATGTAAGCATAGAGGACTTGGGATTGTCTGAAAAGCGTTCTATATGGATGGAGAATTCAGGTGGCCCCATACTTGAATCTATTCTAAATCAACTTGGGATTGGTCCAACCGACTCGATCATCGATTTGGGCTGTGGCAAGGGCGGTGCAATTATAACTTTTGCCAAATTTCCATTTAGAAAAATTGCAGGTTTGGACATCTCTCTGGACATGATAAGAGTCGCACAAGATAATTTTTTAAAGTTGCGAATAGATAATACTGAACTGTATTGCTGCGATGCAGGGAATTTCCTTGATCTAGATGAATTCAATTATATCTATATGTTTAATCCGTTCAAATTTCAAGTGATGGAAGAGGTGATGTCTAACCTGTGTGATTCAGCTATGAGAAATCCTCGAAGCATAACAATTATATATAGAAATCCAGTCTGTCACAAAGTCATTATGAAAAATTCGACATTCAAATTTCTGACGGCATTCGATGAGAGAGGGGAAATTATTTTAAATCCAATCTATAAAAAATTATATGAAGATACCGGAGACACATATTTGTATAGACAAGATAATTGAAAAAGAATACCTATCGAGAAAGGCATAGCTTACGATGTGCTATGAACTCATAAAACAGTCCCATTCGAAAAGCAGAGACGACAAGAGTGGAGGCAATAACTTCTGCCGGACCTCACCCACACGATTCTGCAAGAACCAATATTCAAGGTAATCGGAGTCCGTGCGACATGGCTCTCTGCCCTATTCCAGCGACCGCCTTCGCTCGATCCACCCTCCATCACCTGTACCAATCCAGGCTTTCGTCCACGTATTCGATGAAAGACACGAAGAAATCCTTCGCCTCCCCATTCATCGTCGTTTCCGAAATCAGCCTTTGCGCCTCCCTGGCATGGGCCCTGGAGATTGATTTGGCCTCTTCCAGCGCTCCGCACTTCCTGATCGCCTCCCGCACCTCTTCGACCTCATCTTCGGAAAGCAGATGAGGTGACTCCATGATCGCTGCCAGTCTCCGGTCTCTGGAAAGTGCGATGGCAATATGCAGAGGCTTCTTCCTCTTCGATAAATCGCCACAGGGATCCCGCCCGTACTGTTCTCTGGTGGCAAAGGTATCGATGATGTCATCCTGAATATCAAAGGCAAAGCCGATGTGCTCTGCAGCTTCTCTCAGAATGCCAATATCCCTCTCGCCGGCAGAAGCCAGGAAGGCGCCGGTCAGGAAGGTTACCTTGAAGAGAGAAGCGGCCCTCTTGCTGGCCATAGCCCGCCATTCCGCCACATCAGGCTCCTTATATTCGAATAGCATATCCAGAATCTGGCTCTCGTTCAGGTCCTTGTACTCGGACCACATCAGGTCCATCACCTTCCTGAGCTTCTGGCAGTCGAACCCCGATTCGAGAACGGCACCTAAGGCCATGGAGTACAGTATGTTGCCGGCAAAGAGGCTGGAGCCCTGGCCCAGATGACTGTCGTAATTATTCCCCAGCACGCAATCCAGGGCAGGACCGCCCCGCCTCATGGTCTCGTTGTCCACAATATCGTCGTGGACCAGAATGGAGTGTCGATAAAGCTCTATTCCGGAACAGACTCTGACTGCCCTTGGATCTATATCGCCTGTGTACCCCTTGTAGACCATCAGAGTGCTGGAGGCAGCGAGCCTCCTGCCGCGCCTCTCCACAAACTCCTGCAGAGACCGGTAGACGTGCCCGATGAAGGGATGATAATCCCCTCCCCTCTTGGCCTCCTGATCAAGGAGCGCTCTCAGATCACTCTCAATTATCCCCTCGTAGGTCTCAAGGATCTCTGAATATCCCAAAAAATTCCTCCATCCTCACGGCTGTTGCAGATTTAACTTTCATAAAGCGGCCCAATTATCCGATCAGTCTCAGGCCAGGATCATATCCTACAAATCTCCCTGGGAAGAGATGTCAGCCTCCCTGCCGGTCCGTCCGCGGTCAGGAAGGTGTCCTCGATTCCAACCACGCCCAGGCCGGGGTAAATCATCTTGGGCTCGACGGCCACGGTCATGCCGGGCTGGATCACATGATCAACCGGGCCCAGAACCGGGTACTCGTCTATCTCCAGTCCCACTCCATGGCCCACAAAACCACATTTGGCTGCTGGGGGCCCGCCCAGGTGATCCTCGTAGCCCCGCCTTTTTCCCAGGTCCTCCGACAGCACAAATATCTCCTGAGCCGTCTCCCCGGGACGAAGCTTCGCGGTAATGGCATCCTCGATCTCCAGGGCGGCCAGGTGAGCATCCTCGAGCTCCCGGGAGAGCGGCCCAAGCGAGAATATGCGGGTCTCATCCGCAGTGTAGCCGTTGTACACGCCGGCAAAGTCCACCAGCACCGGCTCATTCCTCTTTATCTTCCGGTATCCGGGGCCCTGAGGATGCAGCAGCGACAGCCCTTTTCCCCCGGTGGGCGAAGACACGAAGCTCGGATAGGCTGCGCCTTCGCCGGCCATCAGATGTCCCAGAGGAAGGACCTGGTTAAACCGGCGAAAGCGCACCAGACCCTGGTGCCCCCGGAGTCTCATCTCGCTCTCAACAATGATTGCCAGATCGATCTCCCTCATCCCCTCTGCCAGATTATCCCGGACCGATCCGATTCCGGCATCTACCATTTGAGCTGCTTGCCTCACAAGCTCTATCTCGAAATTCGATTTGACGGAGCGAATATGCCTGATCCTCTCGGAGATGTCGATGAAGTCAGTATCGGGAAGAATCTTTTTGAGCCGCATGTAGTTGTTGTAGGGGAGAACGTCCAGCTCAAGCCCGATCACAGAGCCGGAGGAAATTCCCAGATCGTCCTTCAGGCTTCTCAGGCTTTTCAGCCTCCGGACATTTAACGGAGATTCATCAAGGGCTCTCTCCAGGCTTTTTCTGATCATAACCGTGGCCTCGCCGTCACGGGATATGTATACCAGCCCGTCCTGGGCGGTGCCGGAAAAGTACAGCAGGTCGGCAGACTGAAACAGAATGGCCCCATCCATTCCGTCCATCTGATCGCAAAGCTTCTTTATTCTGGAGTCGATCTCCGATTTGGGATGCAGCACATATTTCAATTTCCGTCACCTCAACCCTGAATCTCCATTTCCAGATCCTGGAGATACTTCTTCATCACCTCAGCCCGCCTCTTTGCCATAGCCCTTGCCGTCTCGGTGTGCATTCCCGACTCCAGCCGCAGCAGCTTGGCGAAGAAATGATCGAGGTCCCACTTCCGGTCATCCGGCTCCCTGGACTTGCAGAAAGGATCCGATGGGTGGTAAAATTCCCGCCTCATGGCTCCACCGGTCAGAAAGAGCCGGGCAATTCCAATAGCGCCCATCGCATCCAGGCGGTCGGCATCCTGCAATATCCTGGCCTCGAGCGTGACGGGAGATACGCCCTTGGAGAAGCGGTGAACGTCAATTGCATACAGGACACATCTCCGCTCATCGTCTGCGATCCCCTTCTTCCTCAGGAAATCCTCTGCCGGCCCTAGATTTACAGAGCCGGGTTCCTTTTGCCCGGCATCCTTTGGCAGCGATCCGGCATCGTGCAGCATCGCTGCCAGCATCAGGACTCGCATGTTGGCACCCTCCCTCTCGCCTATTTGCCGGGCATTGCTGCAGACCCGCACGATATGAGAGAAGTCATGCGCGGAATCGGCCTCGCTGTAAAGCAGCCTAGCCTCTGCCAGCCACTTTTCCCAGTCTGAAGCCTTTGAGGGCATCCTTCATCACCCCGGATATTTTCGTTGGACCTGCGAGATCGCCGATCACCGCTTGTCAATGACCTTGATCAGGTGATAGCCGAACTGCGTCTTGACCGGGCCCAAGACCTTGCCCTTCTCTCCCTCGAAGGCCGCCGTCTCAAATTCGGGAACCATCCTTCCCTTTCCGAACCACCCCAGATCTCCGCCGCTCTTGCCCGAGGGGCAATCGGAGTATTTTCTGGCAGCTTCAGAAAAGCTCATCCCCTTGCTGATCTTATCTGTGACTTCCCGGGCCTTCTTTTCGTTCTTGACCAGAATATGACAGGCGTGAACTTCTTTAACCATAGATCTCCCAAGAAGGAGTCAAAGAATAAAAGGTTAAGGACGGTCCAGACAGCTCAACACCACAACCACAGCTGAAAACTAGAGCCGCTAGACCTGGTGCAGCCTCTGGCCTGTGGGCACGATACAGAGGGCGCTGGAGAAAAGCCGGCATCAGCTGAAGGTGGACAAGGAGAAGTGTGATAGAGTGCGGTATGTGCCGGAAGGTCTGTCCCATGCAGCTTCCGGTCAACGAGACAATCGATAAGCCTGACTGCATCAAATGCGGTCGATGCTATCGAGGCCTGTCCCAAAGGGGCCCTGAACTTTGAGTGAAGCAGATGCATGCGGGGCCAAGAGGCACGCAAAGCACCCGCCCGGCGGTTATTCGTGCTCTGAGCATGGCCCCCGTCAAGTATTCCCGTTTCTGCTCCATTATGGCGCTTGAGAGACGTATCCGTAATGGCGGTAGCCTTGGCTGTCGATATAAAGCCTGGCGAACTCTCTTTCCGGAAAGATCAGGCTCTCTTTCCGCCCGCCTTCATGGAGGTCTTCGTATTCTTGAAGGGAGATCTCCCAGCGCTGATCCAGCCTTTTGAAAATGTCTCTTCCCGGCGGGCAATCTGCCTCTTCCCGGACGATTCCCGAAAAAACCATAGCTGAACAGCCGCTGCCATATGAACAGAAGCACACCCTCTGGCCCGGGCAAAGCAGATTTTGCTCCGCCAAGCTGGCAAGCCCCAGGTAGATCGATCCGGTGTATATGTTTCCCACCTGGCGGGATATGCGGGCCGACTCGCCAACCTTGGAGGAGAAGGCCTGTCTGAAGGCATCCGATTTGGAGAACCTCCTGCTGAAGTCCGCCTCCGCTCTCTGGTGCTCGCCGGGATCGGAAAAATCCTCCGCCCGCGGCTCTCTTCCCAGCTCATCTTCCACTCCTTTCCACCTGGGAAGGCCTCTCCACTCCTGCCTGAAGAGGGCTGCCGAGGCATACTCCACCATTCTGGGATAGGGGATATGAAACAGAAAATGAGAGACGTGATCGGATACACATTCGCCTTCTCGCAGCTGCAATTTTCCGCGGCGGATCGCTTTTTTGGCGAAGCTGGCAAACGCCCCCCCTACAGCATCCAGGTAACAGTCGTTGCTGTGTTTGCCGTTGACCACCGCCATGCTGCAACCCGGGGGCCTGAAGAAGTCATTTTCGTCCCTGGTATATACTCCGATCATATCCTCCAGCGCAATAAGGCGGGGGTCTCTCTTGACCAGCAGCGCCACTGATCCCGCGCCCTGGGTATATTCGCCTCCTGAGCGGAGCGGATACCGAGCTACATCCGAGGCCACTGCTATCCCCACCCGGCCTTCATCGCCCCCGGCCGCGACCCAGCAGCACAGATCCTCCAGCGCGTAGCTCGCGGCAATGCAGGCGGATTTGAGCTCTACCGTCAAGCATTCCTGGAAGGAGCCCGGGCCGTAAATCTGCTCCAGCATGCCGATGACGTAAGTTCCGATGGCTTTGGCCTCATCCACGCCGGACTCGGTGCCGATGTAGATCTTGCCGATATCCTGCGGACGCAAGCTATTCCTCTGCATCAGCTCATGAACCGACATGGCGGCCATGGTCGCAGCATCTTCATGGGCATCGGGAATAGCCATCCTTTCGATGCCTATCCCCTTCACCAGCTTGGCAGGCTCAATTCCCCTGCTGATGGCAAATTTCCCCACTGTGGGGATGTACAGTTTGGGCACATAAACTGAGAAATCATCTATTCCGATAGCATCTGCCGGAAATTCGCTCGCCATAGCCATCTCCTCGATCTGTT
The DNA here is from genome assembly GCA_013178225.1 of Methanotrichaceae archaeon. Taxonomy (GTDB): domain Archaea; phylum Halobacteriota; class Methanosarcinia; order Methanotrichales; family Methanotrichaceae; genus JABLXE01. Next base: position 241,515 of record JABLXE010000004.1, on the reverse strand, counting down.
GCTGGAGTGAATGATATTTCAGGATTTTGCTATCCCTATATTCAATTCCTTGGCTGATCCATCTCTGGCAGGCTCATAAGCATCACAGCTAGATTGCTCAAATGTTTTTTCCGCTAACTCAGAAAATTATATCAATAAGAAACGACATTAATATAATAAAATCAGGAGTGGTAAAGATGATGGATGGAAGCGTCTACAAAATAATTGAATTAGTCGGAAGCTCCAAGACCAGCTGGGAAGAAGCCACGCAGAACGTTGTCAATACCGCCTCAAAGAGCCTGCGAGACCTGAGGGTGGCAGAGGTCAAAGAGCTGGATGTCAAGCTGGAGAACGGAAAGATCGTTGAATACCGCGCCAAAGTGAGAGTCTCTTTCAAGTACGAGAAGGAAGAATAATTCCGGGATAATTAAAATTTAACATTTTTTATTATATTTGTAGTTTAGCGGTTGAGTTTTCTGCAGATTTTTCCGCATTGGCTTTTCTGATTGGAGCTGACCGCTTTGCCGAGATCATGATCGGTCACAACTAATCGATCCAAAATACCAGGCAGCTCAGGCCAATTTCAGCCGAAAATTCATGAACGCCGATGCCTTTGGCGACGACCTGTTGCTAGCCAATGGGGCTTTTCAAATTCAAATCTGTATCCACAATGCGGAGCTAATCCCACGCTTTGCGCCCCCCGAGTTTTGCACGGATCTTTGTATCCGCGATCATTATCCATCGCAAGTGCGATATCCTTGCTGCGAGACAATATCATACGGTCCTCAATGCGAGTCATCCTGCACGTCGATCTTGACGCCTTCTTTCCCTCAGTGGAAGTTCGAGAGCACCCAGAGCTGAAGGGCAGGCCGGTGATAGTCGGAGCCGATCCCAAAGGAGGCAAGGGAAGAGGAGTCGTGAGCAGTGCCTCCTATGAAGCCCGGAAGTTCGGCATTCGATCGGCCATGCCCATATCTCGTGCCTGGAAGCTATGTCCGGATGGCGTCTATCTGAGACCTCACTTCGATCTCTACATCCCTGCGTCCAAAAATATAATGAGGATTCTGCGAAACCATGCGGATAGATTCGAGCAGGGCGGGATAGACGAAGCCTATCTCGATACATCCAATCAAGTGAAGGACTTCGATGAGGCGGCCAAATTCGCCGGGAGTCTGATGGAAGAGGTCCTGGAGAAGGAGAAGCTGACCTGCTCGATCGGCGTCGGGCCGAATAAGATGGTTGCCAAGATCGCCTCCGACTACAGGAAACCGTATGGCTTGACGGTAGTCCGCGAAGAAGAGGTCAGAGGATTTCTATTCCCGCTGGATGTGCGAAGGATTCCCGGAGTGGGCCCAAAGACCGAACGCGCCCTGAAGGAGATGGGAATAAAAACCATAAGTGATCTGGCGTCGGCAAAGCCGGAGACCCTGACGGGACAATTCGGCGTGTGGGGCACCAGGCTGCACCAGCTGGCCAACGGAATCGATGATAGAGAAGTCATCGAAGAATACGAAACCAAGTCGATAGGCAGGGATACCACCTTCGAGAGGGACCTGGACGATGAAGAGCAGATTCTCAGAGTCCTGGATGAGCTAGCAGAAGAAGTTCATGCCGATGTAATTGAGAACGAATTCAGGTTCAAGACCATCACCGTTCGGATCAGATACCAGCACTTCGATACGCATACGAGGTCGAAATCGCTCTTGTTTTACACCAATGACCTGGACATCCTCAAGAACAATTCGCGGCGGCTGATTCATCCCTTCCTGCGAGGGAGGCGCAAAGTCAGGCTGGTTGGGGTGAGGGTCTCGGGTCTGGCTCTTCCGGAAAGATCCGGTGGATTCACCGGATCTATTTGATTCAATAATGCCTCGAATATGACTCGAACCGCCAGAAGAGATTTCGCTTTCTGGATAGGGGCTGATGTGTGCGAATGTATGCCCGCGCTATAAAAGAGGCCAGGCTTCTAAGGCAAAGGAAGCAAAACCTCATCTAACAAATGGAACGGTTCGCTGCATATTGCTTCATTCTTCATAGGCGCAAGACTTATGTTTCCCCAAAACATAAAAGCAGGGATCAATTTCGGTTAGTCGAACTACCAGATCCGCCAGTTGGGAGGGATGAAATGAATGGGATGAAGTTAATTGCTGCCGTGCTGTTGCTTGGGTTCCTGATATGGCCGGCAATGGCAGAGAGCGACCCGCTGAGCCCCGATTACGCTGCTGCAAAGGAAGACATCAGCGCCACTATGGACGAGGACATCTTCAAGACAAATCAGGATATCCAGGGCGAGGCCACGCCGGTGGTAACCGGGAAGAACCTTCCTGCCGCATCAATAGACGTGAATGCTCCAGAGCCCCAAGAGCGGCTATTGAGCCCCACCAATGCCTGGAGCCTCAACCTGATTGACAACCAGGAGCGAGCGGTCATGCTGCAGATGAGCCAGTCGCAGAATGCGATATGGGGCAGGGGAACAATTGCCGTAGGCGAAGCGGTTCAAGACGCCACGGCTACCGGGACCGTCAATGGAAATAAGGTGAACTTAGACATTCTCACCGACGATCTCACGCTCTTCCGCCTTTCCTTGACCATGAACAGAAAATCACTATCTGGTGACTATCACGGCTACAGCACCAGCTACACGCCCTGGAAGGGAATCGCCATGGGCAAGATCAACTAGAGATCATCGATTCCATTAATTTTATTTAACTGACGGGCCCCTTTCACACTTGAGGATGTGGAATTCGCTGCTATGGACTGCCACGCGTTCACAGCTTTTCTTTCAACGAAGCCATTTGAGGGAATCACATCGTTCGCGCTAGAGGTCATGGCAGATGCCATCGTGACTAACGGTTTTGACATGCTGCGCAACGTCTTGTTGCATGCGAGCTGGAAAAGGTCTTCAATATAGCCTCTGCAGTTCTCAATAGTGATATTCATATTCAAGAAGCTGTTATCATAGCTGGGGTGAAAGGAACTATTGATCAGCAGAAGTTGAATGCGCTCAGGAAGCAGGTGATCATCAGATTTGGATTGGCGGCCGTCCTGATCCCGATCATACTTCTTGCTCTGGCCGGCACCATTTACTACTGGCAAGGATGGCTCTATTGGGCAGTCCTGGTCATTCCAATGCTTATTGCTGTAAGTTATCTTCTAAAGTCCGATCCAGAGCTGCTGGAACGAAGGATGAAGTTCCAGGAGAAAGAAAAAGAACAACGAGCAATCATCAGCGCGGGAAATGCTGTCTTTTTCCTGGGATTCATCGCCATTGCGATTGATCTGAGGCGGCACGGCCTCAGTCAGGTCCCTCACTCAATAGTGCTTGCCGCTGACGCTGGCATATTCATCGGATATTGCCTTGTCCTCTGGGTCTTTAGAGAGAATAGCTATGCATCTCGTACCATTGAAGTGGTTGAGGATCAGGAAGTTGTCACCACCGGACCGTATGCGGTAGTCCGCCATCCCATGTATCTCGGGGTCCTGATCATGTACCTGCTCACACCCATAGCCCTCGGCTCTTGGTGGGCTGTGCCGGTCTTCTCTCTGCTTATTCCAATCCTGGTTTGGCGGATTCTGGCCGAGGAGAAGGTGCTATTGAGAGACCTGCGCGGATACCGCAAGTACTGCCAGGAAAGACGCTATCGTTTGCTGCCTTTTGTTTGGTGACGCCAGCCAGCCAAGTCCGGCTGCTGCAGATGCCATCCAGAGCATAGGGCTGCATATCACACCCTAAATTAAGGAGACTGGGAGGCAATGCCCTAATCTCATTTTAGGCTTGATGCAGGGGTTTCTTGTACAGCCGCTAACCTATTGCACATAACACTCTCATTCATTACGCTTTCCAGCCCGCAAGAGGGAAACGATCCACGTTAGAGCCGCCTGAAATAGGATAAGGCGAATCGCAGATGCCATCGCCATTGGCATCCTTGCAGTCTCCCTGGTCGTAATAGTTTCCAATGGTCCCATCATCCCAGGAATTGCTTCCCTCGTCAAACACAGAATCCACGTTTGAGGTGACGTTATTCCCATAAATGGCATTGCCCCTGGAATTCAGATCTACAAGTATGCCTCTCTGATTGCCGAAGACCTCATTTGCCCTCAGCACATTTCCACCAGCCCGGGCCAGAGCTATCCCTATCTGACACAATGAAATCTTGTTCGACCTGACAGTATTTTCAGTGCTGAGGCCGGAGATGTTTATCCCCTCGGTACTGTTTGTAATATTATTTGCGGCTAAAGTGTTCCTGCTGCTGGACTCTTCCAGGATTATGCCAATGGCGTTGCCATGCAGGGAGTTGCTCTCGATTGAGGCTTCTTTAGAGAGCCAGAGGTGGATGCCACTCTTCTCCCCTTCCGCTATTGTGCTATTGGCAATCTTGGTGTAATTGGATTGATCCAGGAATATTCCCTGCTCGTTTTTGCTGATGTTGTTGGACTCTAGGGTGTTGTTATGGCTGAATATGAAGCGGATGCCATCCCCGTGATTTGCAGTGATGTTGTTATTCCACAGATAATTCATCCAGCTCTTTTCCAGGCGAATGCCGTCCTTTCCATTGCTCCGGATTTTATTTCTATCGATTATGTTATCATAGGACTCGTCCGCAGGATAGTTGTCCCAGAAGATGCTTTGAATATATATGCCGTGCCCTTTATTGGAAGTAATGACATTGTCGGCAATCAGGCCCATGGACCCGACAAGATACACGCCGTTTCCGTTGCCCTCAAACTGGCTCTCCTGGCCGCTTCCCACCAGGATGTTATCCGAAATTATGGAATAGTTGCATTTCATGGCGGTTATCGCATCGTTGATGCTGTCCCGGATCTCATTGCCTTGAACGATATTCGAATCGCTTCGCTGCATCTCGATCCCCCAATCATTGTGCACCAGCAGGTTTTCCTCAATGCTGTTGCTATGGGAGTTGTATAGGTTGATGGCATAACCGTATGGGATGTCGTTTATGGTGTTATTAAGGATCTTATTGCTGCTGCAATTCCACAGCCCTATGGCCGTCAGGTCGTTTCCGTAGAATGTATTGTTGGCTATCGTATTCAAGTCGGAGTAAACCCTGATTGCGGCATCGCCGATGAGATCGTTGTGCTCGCCAGATCCGTAGGGAACCGGCCAGGTGGCGCCGGTAATGTCGAAGCCCTCCACGGTGCACCCGTACTCTCGAATGGCTATGGCTGTTCCTCCGGATTTCACAACCATTTCAGTTGTGCCAGTGCCGCTCTCTTCGATGTTTGCGGTGGAGCTTCCTGCCGCCAGGACCGGCCTGCCTCCGCCTGTATCCTTTCCGCGGAGTATCAGGAAAGGAGTGGTTATATTCAGATTGACGAAGTAGTCCCCGCTGTGGACCTCAATCACATCTCCCGGACTGGCCGAGTCGACAGCAGCGTCCAGTCGGTAGAAATCGCACCCATCCTGCCCTACTGTGATGACGGATGCCTGTGAAGAGGTGGTTAAGGAAAGCAGCACGATTCCTATCAGAATCCCCGGCATTGGCAACATTAATTGGCTTAGTGCAATCCTGAAAATATAAATGTCTCGGAGGATGAAAAAGTGTTCCTATACGATCACCTCATTGGGATCAATTGCCGATGCAGCTTCAGAAAGGCCGATGAATGCAGCCAAAATAAATAACATCCGGCATTCTCGCCTATCAATAACGATCAATTCCCACTCCTATGATACCCTTATCCACTACAAAGTATTGTGAAGGAGAGAAGAGGCCAGACAAAAAGATCGTCCATGGTTTTGCTTTCGGCCACGAAAGCTACTTGATCTTCATCAACAAAGAGATTGGAGCGGCCCGACCCGAATCTGGCGATACCATCGATCTAAAGGAGTTTTGCAGACTCTTGCAGGCTGACTCCAATTGCTTCCAAAAAATTGCTTCGAAAACGCCGCCCTCAGGTTCCGAAGGATCGGAGAGTGCCGTAGATAAAAAATAAATACCGAAGTAACCAATGCCTCCAGAAACAGGAGCTATATATGAAAAAGGTTACTAAGACAGCCATAACTGCTCTCCTGGCCCTATCCATGCTTTCAGTGGCCCTGGCAGAAACGGGCAAGGGATTGCCCTCTTCCCATATGATCGCCAACGTCCCCTGGCATCAGCAGATGAACGGCCTGTTCTGCGGTGAGGGTGTCCTGGAAGGTGTATATGATTACTGGGGTCCCGACATAGACCAAAAGCAGATCGCCGATGTTGCCAGAAGCTCCTCATCTGGGACCTGGTCCTTTGACATGGTCCGGGCAGGCCATTTCAGTAACTTGAGTTCAGCCCAGGGAAGGTTTTTCCCGCATGACGTTCCAATCGCCGGGTACCCTGAGAGGCCTCTGGGTTATGCTTCATTCCCGTACTCATCCGACGATTTCTGGCTTGATAACCTTAAGAGCCTCATAGCCGCCGATATCCCGGTCATACTCCTCATGACATTCGAGCCTGACGGCGGAGGAGGTCACTACAGGACGGCAATAGGTTATGATGATTCCAAAGGCATCGTCTACTTCAGCGATCCCTGGGGACGGGACCAGAACCATCAGACAAACTGGACGGGTATAACCGCCTGGACTTACGAGGAGCTTCAGAGCGGCTGGGACTATACGGCAGAGGGTGAAGATCATCCATACTGGGGTATGGTGATGATTCCCTGGCATATAGACGTCAAGGCCTCGGGAAAGCTAAAGCCCGGCTCTACAGCGACGCTAACTGCCGATATTACGTACCCGTGCCCGGAGCCTCTCGATCCGTCCTTGTTCCCTGCCAGAGAGGCAAGAGCTATCATAACCCTGCCCGATGGGATGAGGCTCACCTCAGGCTCCCGCTCAGTATCGCTTGGGGACATGACTGCGGGATCCACCAAGAGAGCTAGCTGGAAGGTGGCCATTGACGAGCCACTGACCGGGAAGGAGATCAAGGTGATTGCCTACGGCAATGTGTCTGGTCACGTTCCAGAGGCTCAGTGGACTGGGGAGCTGAAATCCTATCCACCCTACGACTATGTTGATATTATCGGCGGCGAGGAGTCGATTGTTCTCTGATGGTGCTTTATCGCGCTTCCGCGCGCTATCTTTTTTCGGCAGCGAAGATGAACACATTGTGACAGTCCAGAAAAAATGGCGTGATGATAAGATTCAGCCGGAGCACTAATTATTTCAAGACCTTCGGAAAAGCCGTCACTCCTCCTGCGCATCTCCACGGAGATCTTGTCGGATGCCAAACCAGATCTGGAAGCTGCAGGTGAAGAAAACGGGCACAGAGAAGCCGTTGGAACTCTGAAGCCTGCCATTAGCAACAATAATCCGGATTGAAAGGTCAATGCTGGCGTGAAAGATCAGGCTGAATCCTCGATCGCTGCCAGCACCTTTTTCGCCGCCGAGGCCCTCTCCGAACCCGAGAGGTCCTCTGCCATGTGCTCCAGGTCCTCGACATCGATCAACCCCATCTTGAACCTGGTAACCAGGATGCCGGTCATGACGGCGTCATTCTTCTTAGCTTTTCTCGCCAAATTTCCCCATCTCCATCCCGGCCCGACTCAGGACCGGGACCCCTGCCTAAGGTCAAAGGTGCAGTAAAAGTTTGCGCTAATAATAGCAGGCTAACTTATTAAATTCTTCGCAGATGGCAGCGACCAAAAAGTGATGCAGGAAAGGGGGGAGCCGGCTTTTGCGCTGGCTCCGGGAGGGGGCGGTCCGGCTCAAGCGCTGGCTTTGGTTCTGGCGATGTACTTTACCAGGTCCGGAGCCAGCCGGGACTTCGCCTGGATCTGACTTGCGACCTCATCCAGGTTTGCGCCGCTATCGGCCAGGGCGCGAATCTCCTCAACTGTAGCATCGTCCACGGTGTAGTACTCGTCCAGGTCCTTTCTGTGACCCCACACATCGCCTTCCAGCAGCTCAATGCCCTGCATCTCCAGGAATACCTGGATAGCACTGGACATGGTCTTCTTGTAAGAAGGAGGCGTCTGGAGCACTCTCAGCCGGGGGCATCTCTGCATCAGGTTCAGGAAGTCCACATTCGAAGCCCTGAAGGCCATGTGAATGGCTTTCTCATTCGGGTTTAAATCCGGAATTTCATTTCTTGCGCTAACTACTCTGAATCTCATTTTATCACTCACGCACGTAAAATCCTTCATATTATTAATAGACACTTCCAGCTATACACATCTGTTAAAATTTCAACAAAATGCGTGGCGATCAAATCCTTTGCTTTGAATTCTATTCGGACAATCTCTCTCGTCCTATCGATCAACCGCAAACTATTTGTATCTATAACGAATATATAGATAGTTTGCCGCGTTCTGCGCTGTAGAGGCGAGGGCAGGCTCACCGGCCCAGCTCGAAAGGGATGAGGAATCCGGCCCGGCAGATCCTCCGTGAATCTGCTTGACCTGGGTGTTCCAAGAAGCCTTCAGAGGTGCCGTGCAGCTCGAAAGCATGGCATCCGGAAAGCCACCGGGGAGGATGAGTATCAAGCGACCAGATAAATGCACGCTGTTACGGGCGTAGCATGTCGCTGCTCATTCCCTGGATCCGGGATACTCCCTCGCAAAGCAGTTTGGGGCGGGACGCGGCACAAGCTGTTGGCCAAGAGCCATGGTGCAGACCTTGCATCGAGAAGATGTTGGGTCCCTGTGAGAGGGGCGCTGTGTGAAATTCCAGTGCTGTGCTGCCTTTCTGGCGCAGCGAGTGTCGAGATTCCGGGCGGGGTCAGGCCTTCACCACCGCGTGAAAGGCTCCTTAAAAGAGGGCGCTGTGGATCGGCGTTGACCCGCCTGCAACTCGATTTGCTTTTATCAGAGCTTCTTTGGAGATTACTGATTTATGCTTCAATGGCGCAAACTATATATGTTCGGCAATCGACGTATGGTGCATTGGCAAGAGTCAAGATCGATTTTCGTTCCCCCTCCTACACCCGAGACTTTTGCCTCCCTCCTTCTAATCCAATACTCGGATCAGGCTGAACCATCCTCCTGAAGCTTGTTATATCAGCGCTGATGCTTATGGCAAGCCTTAATATCTCCTCCTGGCAAACCCAATTGCCCGGAAAGCCAGCTATAGAAAGGAGGAGGCAAAAGATCGGAGTGATGGGGCTTGATAGCTGGCCAGGCCCGCAGCTCCCCCAATCACATCGATCTCAGACGGTTCCTTAGTCATTCTACTCCACAATCTCTGGCTGGGTTTTGGCTTTACGCTTCAAGTAGATCCCTGGCTCGATCATTCCATCAATGGTGTTGAGACTCTGATCGGTCAGAGCCTCCTGAAAAGCTACGATCAGGATAACTTTAATTGCAACGAGATGGCCGCCTATCAGGAGCGGATCCTGAAGATGCTACGGTTTTGATTCCAAGATCGGCTTCGCCGAAAGATTCGGAGATATATATAAATAGGCCCCAGGTCAGGGAGTCGGCCGCAGCCGACGACCAGGCTGCCGCAGCAGCCGTCAAAGGCGCAGGGTTGTATATCATGGCCCTAAAATAAGGTGACAGGGTTATGCCCGATCCTCAGGAAAGCATATATTCCAGAGGACAAATTAAGGTTTATAAAGCAGGAGATATAGCAAAGCAAAAAACGTTCGCCCGCAGGCGAACAATATGCGGGGACGGGATTCGAACCCGCGAACACCTACGTGACAGGGCCCTCAACCCTGCGCCTTTGACCTGGCTTGGCAACCCCCGGTCGGGGGTCTGCGGACCCCCAAACCCCGCTATCGGTTTTGGCCCAATTTCACTGCCGCTTCTATGATACTCTTACTCGAAACAAGTACAAATACTTTCCCGATACCTTAAAAAGAATCCTGTCACCTGAAGCACATCTTGTGTTTAGATCCGGTGATCTAATTCAGATGGGCTATATGGGTTATTCTTTCTATTATTCTCATCAATTCATTTTTCTTTGTTGTGCAGTAGGTTATAGAAATGACCAATATGACCCATATGGTCGAAACTCAACTTATTCCTTAAATCCCGGAGGCTTCAACGAATGACCCTCCATGAGCTTTTCAAGCACTTTCTCATTCTTTTCGAAACTCTCCTCGGTGGACCAATCAAGCTCATTTCTTAATAAAATATCTGATCTGCAATATCAACCTTACTTTGATTTGATCCTTTGTCATCGGGTAGGTCGGTATCCAATAATCCAAGGCAGATTGGTCATATGGGTCGTTTTTATCGCTCTTCTAGTACTATCTTTTTTAAACACTTCTCTTAAATAGAAAATAGACCATATAGCCCATATCCATCTCGCATGCTGATAGTAATCGGTCTTCATTGAGGCTCATGCCGAATCATCCCAAGTTCCCTCTCCTCTTCCGCACGTTCAAGAGGAAATATTGCCTAACATTCTCTAGCACATCAGATGCACAAATTCACTTCCATGATACGCCGCAAGAATGTCCTCAACAACGTATCAGGAAGAGGAGAGACTCGGCACCGCATTCATTGCGTTATTTTGGTCACGACAAGCCTCCATTCCCTGCCATGCAGCCCTGCCGTTGTCCAGTAGCTCTCCTTGGTAACTACCTTTTCATCGCCTTCAGTTTCCAGGAAGCTATAGTACCCATGGCCCGACCTCTCGGCAGCGATCCTGTGTCCCAGTTCCAGTAGGCTTGGGTACGACTGGTAAAGCGGGTCTTCGAAAAGGTACTTCCCTATCTGGCTTTCATCCCGATCGTAGGCAATAAGCCCGTCAAGATGCATTAACCAGAAGCTATAGTCGGTAATGTTGCTCCTACTCGATATATCAAAGTGGAGTTGGGGAGCTACCACGGAATTTAGCAGCTTATCAGGCGCGATGATCGCACTAATGCCTCCCATGAACTCGCCTTCTGGAGAAAATACCGGATATGCAATAGCAGTGCCATTATATCCTTCCACCAGAAGCAGCTGTTTGCTAAAAACAGGTGTTTTGGCCTTCAATAGGTGGACAATATGTTCTTGGCCGCTTATGTCGGCCCCTACGGCATTCTCGCTTCCTTTACCCGCAGCTATGGTGATCTTGCCATCCTTGCTAAATATAATTCCCGAAACCAGATTCGCATCAGTCTCTACTAACTTGCGAAGAACCTCACGGGCAGCGGTTCCTTCCAATCCCAATGTTGAGAGTTCTTGGGCGGCATTCGCCAAAGCTGAATCCGAATCGGTCAGATTACCCTGCACATCAGCCTGAATCTGAAGTAGCATGAAGAGCATATCTGCATCGGATTCTGCAGCGGATACCCTATCGCTAGATGTTGCCTGGACCGAAGAATATCCGCTTTCTAGCCAATCTGCCGGATACTTTAGGCCCATGTCCGGCCTTAGGTAATCTCCATTACATTGAGCCACCGGCATCATGGCCATAAGCATGACCAATAAGATCACACAGCTCAGCCTCTTCTTTATCTCGGTCTTTGCCGCTTTGCAAGTATCGTTTGCCATATTTGAAATCCCCTTGACTTCTTATTGGCGTTCATCCAATTTGAACTTTTGATTGAAAACCGCGACACATGGGTAATTAAGAGTCTCTTCGCAAAAGAATCATCCGAGGGCATTTCTTGCTGATAAATTTTTGTATTTAGAACACCAACTATAAATCATGAAAAAGTCCCAGAAGCTCTCCGAGAAACAGGAGGCAAAAGAGGGACCGGCGGAGGAAGAACTCATCCTGCCCAAAGCCATCTGGTCAGGCAGCCTGAGCATGGGACTGGTGAATGTCCCGGTAAAGGCCATCCCAATTACCAGGGACAAAAGGGTAAGCTTCAAGATGATCCACCAGACCTGTGGCACTCCCATCCACTACAAGAAGTATTGCGAGGAGGGTGAGGAGGTCCAGACTAAAGAGATCGTCCACGGCTATGCCCTCGGCCACAAAAAGTACGTGATCTTCAACAACGAAGAGATCGAAGCGGCCAAACCTGAATCAAGCGATATCATCGATCTGAAGGAGTTCGTGGACTTCTTCCAGGCAGATCCCCATTACTTCGAAAACACCCTACTCCTGGTTCCCGACAGGTCGGAGAGAGCTTATTCTTTGCTCCGGAAGCTCATGGAGAAGACCGGCAAGGCCGCGATCGGTCTGATGACCATGAGGTCCAAGGAACACATCGTCCTGGTTCATTACTACCAGGAGGCCATTGTGGCCACGCTGATGAGATACAGCGATGAAGTGCTGGACCCCAGCAAGGCCAGTGCACTGAAAGACCTTCCTGAACCCTCCGAGAGCGAAATATCTCTGGGCCTGGAGATCGTGAAAAAGCTCACCAAGGATCTCGATATCACGGTGTTCAAGGATTCATACCGCGAGAGAATAGAAGCCATGGTCCAGTCCAAGATCAAGGGAGAGGTCGTCCAGCTGGAGAAGAAGGCGGTCCGCCCCGAGGCCAGGAACCTGATGGACGAGCTGAGAGCTACTGCTGAATCGCTGAAGTGATCATGAATCCCATCAAGGCCAAGCATTCTCCAGCAACGAATGGATATTCTAGCCCAAGATAGGACGGGACCAGGTGCCTCGCTCACATCTCCAACGGCACCGTAGTGCTTCAGAACCGCAGGCTGAGGCTCATCACCAATCGTTATCCTGAGATCACCGGATCGCTGCAGACGGCCGCAAGCAACTGCATCCTGGACGGTGAGCTGGCCGTCTTCTCCAAGGGCATACCTGATTTCGGGTAACTGGAAGTACGCGAACAGCAGGTCAATCCCATTCGGATCGACTACCTATCCAAAGCCCTGCCTGCCAGCTATATAGTGTTCGATATCCTCTACCGAGGCCCTGAGAGCCTGATGGACCGGCCTCTAGTCGAGCGCAAAGCGATACTGAAACAGGAACTGCAGGAGAACGACCTCGTCACCATCATCGATTACCTTCAGGGTGACGGTGAGGCCTATTTCAAGGCCGCTCTGCAAAGAGGCCTGGAGGGGATTATGGCCAAGAGGCTGGCGTCTCCTTATCAGCCGGGGGTTAGAAGCCGGGACTGGGTCAAGATAAAGAGGCATTTAACCTTGGACCTGGTGGTTGGCGGGTACATGCTCGGCCAGGGGCAGAGAGAACCGTTCTTCGGAAGCCTGCTTGTTGGTGCCTATGACTCGGGGAAATTGGTGTACATGGGACGGGTTGGATCGGGTTCTCGCAACAGGAGCTGGAAGAGATATCCAGTGAGTTCCGGGCATCAGAAGTTCCTCCGTTTCACAATCCTCCTGACCGGAAAGATGTGCAATGGCTGAAACCTGAACTCGGGGTCGAGGTAGTGGCCATGGAGGTCTCCAAGAGGGGCCACCTTAGGGCTCCCGTGTTCCTCAGAAGAAGGACCGATAAATCTCCGGAAGAGTGCACCATCGATCAGCTGGCATTCACCAGACACTAATGCTGCTCTGTGCAGCCAATGGTTTGTTGAAATATAGTCATTTGCCTTAATTGGAAAATTTTATATACGTTGAATGTCGTATAAGAAATTCAAGTAGGTGATATCTCATGAAAATTAAAGTAATCAGCAAAAGAGAGGAAATCGATTCGATTAGACCGAATGAAAAGGCCGTCCATCTATCATTCAGAGCATCCAACCTGGACTTCCTCAACCTTCTTCAGAAAGCTCCTCGGCTACAAATGATCCAGACGCCTCCTTCCTACATGAAGACCATGTCCGATGCCATCAAGGTATTTCTGGACATGCAGGGGGTAGAACTGCTTGAAGGAGACGTGTGGGGCCACAGAAAGGACCTAGACGAGTACTACACTGTTGATAACGCCACTATGGAAGAGATCCACACACTGGCGGCAAGCGGTGTCGGCATGGAGGATGTAACAAATGAGGTTCAAAAGAAGACTAAGCTCGGCTCAGATCTCATCAAATACATCGCAAGAACCAAAGTAACGGCCTAAAGCCCAAAATCAAGGCGGCAGCACATTGGCTAACTAAACTTCGCTCAATGAGATCGGACTCCGGTTTCGCCCTCCCCAAGTGAGGCGAAACCTCCGTCCTCCCGACCTTGTCCGCATGCCGAAGGGAATATTAAAGGCCAGTTCTCTAGCATATTTTGTTCCGAACAATGTCCCCCACCTTCGATGTAGTCCCCAAACGCAAGCACATCAACGTATTCAAGATCGGCAAGATCTGGGTATTCAAGCAGTTCTTTGAAGACAAGGCAGCTGTACACGACGCTATTGGGCAACTACAACAAGGATCGGTATCGATTCGAGTTCAAATCCGCCGGCACTCGGAACAATGCCCTCAAGCTTCTGGAGCGAAGCGGTTTTGACTACGATCTGGTGGAAGACTTGACTGGTTATGTGGTCCAGCTACCTAAATCTTCCAAGTATGCGCAGATCCTCAAGAATTCCTTGCCATGAAGGAGACCACTTCCGATCGATTGTTCGTCATGAAGGACCTTGCAGTGGTCGAGGAAGCGATTTGCTTAGGTGTAAGAATTTATGAAGGAGAAAATCCGTTTTGATCGGATAGAGACGATCGTGCAATTCGACCTCTAATCTTCACCACTTGCCCGATCGTCTCTTCAATAATCTGGGATGTTTTGGCTATACTGTTTCACATCAGCGAATATGTTGGATTAAACGGAACTCAGCTCCTTAAGCCTCTGAATGGCCCCCATAGCCCGAGATGCTTCTCGGCTCTTCTCCCCTTCGTAAAACCTTATGATTTCGTCCATGCCCACCCGCAGAGAATAGATCTTCAGCGGTCTACCCTTACCGTTTCCCTTAACGTCGGCCTCTTCTATCCAGCCGTTTTCACGCAAGGTCCGCATGGCAATGCTGACCTCTGGCTGCCTAAGATCAGTGGCCCTCTCTATATCACGCGAAGATGCGCTCTCAACATCTTTTAAATAGGTTATAATCTTAGCCACGTTTCTGTGTGCACCAATACTCCGCAAGGTCTCGACGAACTCCATATCCCTCTCACCTACAACCTCAATAGCAACGTCTCTCATGACAGCTCCCTCCTTATTTTTCAAATGGACATAATCATATAAATAATTTCTTTAAAGCCAAGATATAACTCGTTTTCGATATTGGAATCCATCCATCCATTCATTAGATTTTTATATTATTAATGTACTAACATTTTGATGCAGTAGAATCCTTGGAGGGATAATCCGTGGGGCGTCCAAGGAAGAACCGGGACGGTCTATTAGGACGAGCGGGTCGTAATGCCATCGAGAAAGAGGATTTGAAGCGAGAATCCCGGAGATGGGCACGCCGCAAGAAGACCCTAGCAAAGTATTCAACTTAGAGGATTGACGGCCCAGGATTTAGTGAAGCTGAGGGCAATGTAGCACCCTGGGCCGCTGTAGAGGAAGTCCCTACTAATCCATACGTTATCCTTTATGATATTTAACTCTATCCATATTCTATTAATGTCTTGAATTTCCTATTATATTCATTGGAAGATTAAAGGGTTCCTATCTATCGATTGCGGCAAAAGGTACCGGACAATCCCGGCTAATCTTTTTTAATCATTACGATTACCACTATAATGTGATCCAATTAACGAATGCCATTACGGATATTTTCAGTGCAATCTCAATGCAGCTCTCCATCTGGCGATGGGAGACCCTGATGATCTTAAGATTCGGCTGGAACTGGGAATACAAGGATAGTTGGGAAAGATTGTGCAAGTAAGCAGTTTGCAAATGTTCAGCGACAAAAATAGAATTCCAGAATTAAAAAAATATTTCCCTTAAATATCGTTTATCTGGTTTTGAACTCGTTCATAACTGTCTAATAGATCCAATCCCTTATCCGTTGTCTCATATACGATGGTTGTATTCTGCTTGGAACTTATGAGATCATTTTTGACTAATAAATCCAAATAAGGATTTACCGTTTTGAAATTCAAATTGACCTGATACACGATCCTGGTTTTGTTGGCTCCACCTTTGCATATGTTCAAGATTTGTGATACTATCTCGTATTTGCTCCTCTTCATAGTAGTTCTCGCCTCCCAGGTGTTGTTTCGCCAATTCCATTCGATTCTATCAATTCAGTAAAATAAATTAGGTTAAGCGGACCATAAAAATCTAATGAACCTAAATTAAGATTATGCTATAAGTATCAAAAATGCATTTATCCATAGATGAAATGGTTATACAAAATATATTGAACCTTTTAGGGACCTAAAAGGTACATTACACGCGGGCAAACCACCACTTCTTTGATTATCCATAAATTCTATTTTTTGGGAGTTTAATTTGGTTTTGTTTATTTAGCTATCGATACACCACCGTTTTTAGCTTCAACCATGATGCCAGAAATTCGCGATGAGTATCCCAAAAGATGCCATGAGGTTACAAGTTTATCACCAATTCACATAGCCTCTTTCATGGAGCAAACACAGTTGCTCAAATCTAAGTGCATTGGTCATATAGGCTATTTCTCCTGCCCTTATAATATTATAGCCGTCCAAATTCTTCCCTTAAATAGAGAAATAGCCCATATATCCCATATCAATCCTCGCACACGCACAATATGGTTAGAAAATGCACCTCGTTCCAAATTTAGGCCGATGTTAAAACTCCCGTATCGAAAATCTTCCTTCCCCAAAACCGAAATCAATATAGGAATGCCGCATTCTGGCCCAGACCAGTTATGAAATCGTTTACTAAAATCTCGAAAGGAGTTCCGAAAATCTCCGTGCTAGCTCATCTGCCGCACGGCTCTGTCTTCATCCCCAAAGATGTCCGGAAATCTATTGTGCTGAGCGACGCCGACCTCGCTAGAGAATTGATCCTCATGACCGACCGCTACACCCCGGAGCTTTTCGAATGCATAACCGCCTCCGGCGGCCTATCCATTATAAACAACCATAGTAGGCTGGTAGTCGATCCCGAGCGATTCGAAAATGACGAAGACGAAATCATGAGTTCAAGAGGAATGGGTTCCATCTACACCAAAACTGCACACCAACAAGTCCTCAGAAAAGATCCAACGGCAGAAGAAAGAGAGGCGCTTCTATCCACCTATTTCAGGCCATACCACACAGCCCTAGATAATGAAGTGCAAAAAATGCTCGAACAATTTGGGCGATGCCTGATCATAGATTGCCACTCATTCCCATCAAAACCGCTCCCATACGAATTGGACCAATCCGCGAACCGACCGGACATTTGCATCGGCACCGATCCCGTCCACACTCCCACAGAACTAATATCCTCCACTATGCACTTCTGTGAAGCAAATAGAATATCAGTTGCTCTCGATAAGCCCTTCAGGGGAACCTACGTGCCCCTAAAGTATCTTGGACGAGACAAGAGGATCTCCTCCATTATGATCGAAGTAAACCGTTCCTTATACATGGATGAAGAGACCGGCAACAAGCTAGACTGCTTCCCCCAAACCAAAGCAATGCTTGGTGGCCTGATCAAAGAAGTTTGGAATTCTTGCTATTAAAGCGATGCCTCGCCCAATGTGGATTAAGTCGAAAGTTGCCTCGCGCCACTCCTCCGAATTTTCTGACCGCCAGATAATCATTAGTGCTCTGTCATCTTACCACTAAATCACAGAATTTGCTCGGCCACCTCCACATTCAACAAAGAACGAACTGCCTCAATTGGATTCATGATAGTCGACGTCGCTGAGCCTGCGAATAACAGTCCAACTGCTATGTTATCCAGGGTAGTGACCAGCGATCCGGAGTCTCCGCCTGCGGACATGCCGGTAGCAATGAACTGATCCTTAAATCTTGCAGTTTTTCCGCTGCTATATCCTACATCAACAGTTGCTTTGATGGCAACGACCCTACCGGTTGTGAAGTTCGTCGTGCGCCCCGTTTTCTTGATAATCGTACCGACGGGCACATCGCTAGTTTTTCGCCAACCTCGAACCTCTCCACTCCAGTAAATCTCTCTGTCGATATCATGAAATTGAGCTTCTGCCAGGGCTGCATCAACTAAATTGTTATGTTGTGCCTTCGGCGTAGGCGGCTCGAACGTTATGGGGATGAACCTGCTCAGATTGCCGATTAGATCTGCAGGATTTGTTCCGCCATCATATGGTCCGGGCTGAAGTATGGGATCGCCGATAGAGGCGTCGTTGCTGTTTGCCAGGACATGATTGTTGCTCAGGATGTAGGTCTTTGCAGGGATGCCAATTCCATGTGCTGGTGGGCTTATCGTTCCTCCTGGGAGAATATCATACACACCTGTCGAGATCGTCCCGGCCGTAATCTTATAATGCCCAACGCTGTAGCCGCCTTTTGCGGGACGTGCTTTTTTCGCCAATATCTGAATCCCAGCACCAGCTGGTTCACATCCCCCTGCAAATGGGTATCCTATCGCCAAGACATCTGTCTGAACTCCCTCTATCTCTTTGGGAATTAGATCCGAAGATTCCAGGCGGCTTTCTTCAACTTTTTGGGTGACCAAAATGATAAGTGCAGGTTTTCCTGTCGGTTTGCCGTTAGACCATTTCACTCCACTGGCAACACCCACGACATTGGAGAGAGGCTGCAAAGGATTCATCATCTCGGCAACAGCCATAGCTTGCACTTTCTGCACGCTCGAGAGAGCCTGTACAGAGAGCACCATTTTGCTTTCGGATTTCATTTTCTTCGCTCCTCACAATTCTTGGTTTTGAGAAGTCACTAAACCAATATCATCAACATCAACCTCGAATCCCTCTAGAATCTTGGGAATAGTCTCTTCAGGCTTGAGTTGAGATTCAGGAACTTTTTGAGTCACATAGACCTTAAGAACCTCTTTTCCCTCTCGTACTCCAATGCCTACGCCGTTGACGTTGGGCAGACCCATGAGCCGTCCCTCATATTTTCTTTTCACAGATTCGATGTCCACGTTCGCCACCTAAATCGATCGATCTTGCACTTGCGCCGCCGTTATTAAGGACGGTATATCTAATTAGCGTATATATAATATCAAAGAGACCTATATCGATTTGCATGGCAGGCCAAATTGCCTGAGCGATTATGGAGTTCTTTGTAAGAGTCTGATTCAAGTACAAAATAGGATAGATGGCTAGATGGTATGTGCATGCCCTTATCTACATCTTCTCCATCATTTTTAATGCGTCTTCGAGTGGCAATGCCGGAGCCAGGTGAGGTACTCCTATCTCTTTGAACGGGAACGTTATCTTCAATATCGACTCTTCATTGGGAGCATCGAATATCGCTACTGACATATGTCTGCCTATCATTAGATAGCGATTTATTAACTTCACTTCACTGGGAAATTTGAATTCCTTCCAGAGCTTCAAGAGTTTATCGGTGTTCTCAGGATTCCATTCAAACCATAATACAAATAACATGTATTCACCTCATATTAATTAACATATATACGTGATAGATTAGATTTTAATCTTTCGCTAGAAGTTGCAAACCTAATTGAAGGACGCTAATGCAATCCTATATGCCACGTCAAACTGCATCTCATCGAACTAAGGGACATGGCGAAAAAGTATATTTCGATGTGTGCTAAACCGATATACTGGCTATAAACGGTGTCGGATGGATGAATCGCGAAAGAGGTTCAAAACAAGACAAAACAGTTTGATCTATCGAACGTATCGAGAAAACTGGGTGAGCGCATAATCCAATACAATTAGCCTGCTTAGGCGTTTCTCGCTAACATAACGGGATCGGGCTCGGTTTCGCCTTCCCAAGTGAGGCGAAACCTCCGTCCTCTCCCACCTCACACGTCCGCCAAGAAAATTTTCCTGCACATCATCTCGCACTTTAGCGGCCCGTCGCAACTCGCTTACAGAGATCCGATCGGATAGAGAAGTAAGAAAATAACGAATTATCGTGAGGTTCTCGGCGAGCCAAACACCGATCCGCAGCGCCCTCCCTCGGAGGGACCAACCACCGTAGTGGCGGCCTTGAGCCCGCCTCGCACCATCACACAGACTACTCACGAGGCAGCACTGGTATCTGGCACAGCGCCCTTTTTACGGGGACCCGTTCATCGATGATGAGAGCCTGCTCTCGCTTCGCCCGCAAACATGCGTTACTCGCCGCGCTTTGTACTAATGGCAGAATGATGTATGCCTTAATTTGCTTTCGCCGAAGACTTCGCAGTTAAGCGAGGCGCTCCATGGTGTGGTGACATACGGCCCTCGGAGCCTAATCGGCTGCAGCCCCATCTCGCGGCATTCTACCTATCTAATCATTAAGGATTATATGCCTTTTGGTTGTGATCATATTCCTGATCCCCCTAGGGCTTTGGCCTTCTCATCGGAGGATTCGCCTTTCCGCAATGCCCCATGCCTTTATGCGGGTCTTTGCGTATAGTTCCGTCCATAACGGCCTCCAGACATATCATGCAGGCCATATCACGTCTCAGGCCTAATGGCAGTGACCGCCCATTAGAGCCGATCAATATCCCTTAGAGCCCGCGCCAGGTCCTCCACCCGAACAGGTTTTGCAATATAGTCATCCATGCCGGCTTCCAGGCACTTCTTCCGGTCGCCTTCCAGAGCATAAGCCGTAATGGCTATGACCTTCGGGCCGTTATCAGGCCAGCGCTCGCGGATGATACGGGTAGCTTCGAGGCCGTCCATCACCGGCATTTTGAGATCCATGAGCACTACATCGTAATGCTGGCGCTCCAGGGCCTGCAGTGCCTCCATTCCGTTGGCAACAATATCAACCCTGTAGCCCAGCCTCTTTAGCATCTGCTGAGCGACTTTCTGGCTGGATACGTTGTCCTCTGCAAGTAGAACCCTCAGGGTACTATTCTGCACGGGCCGGCTAATCTTGAATGGTCCTGACCGCATCTGGGGTGGTTGCATCGGCAAAATTTCTGTCAGAACCTTATGCAGCTGTGATGGCTTGATAGGCTTGGTCAGATAAGCATGGTCAGGGGGTATACGTCCCCTAAGAGATGCCAGCAATACCAACGGCAGTGCCTTGTTGTACTTGCGTATCTCTTCTTCCAGCTCAAGACTATCCATTGTCCGCAAATCCATATCCAGTATGGCGACATCGAAGTTATCGCCTCTCTGGACGTACCTGAGCGCCTCCTGGCCCGACGAGGCAGCCATGGGTACCATACCCCAGTTGTAAACCTGTTTGCTCAGGATGCGACGGTTGGTCTTGTTGTCCTCAATTATCAGCACGTGCTTGCCCAACAGCTGAGGCGAAACGATTGCAGGTTCGACCTGACCTGAAGCTGCCTTGATTGTGACGTGGAAGGTCGAGCCGATGCCTTCAGAGGACTCGGCCCAGATTCGGCCGCCCATCAGCTCTACGAGCTTCTTGGATATGGCCAGGCCCAGGCCAGTTCCGCCGTATAGGCGAGCAGTCGATGGCTCCATCTGGTCGAACGGCTGGAACAACTGGTGCATGCTGCCCCGAGCCATGCCAATGCCGGTGTCCTGAACGGTGAATTGAACTTCATTGGGCCCACGAACCGAAACGGCAACCGTAACCTCACCCTCATCTGTGAACTTGACGGCGTTAGAGAGCAGGTTGCCCAGGACCTGTCGAAGCCTACCGAAATCACCGATTATTGTACCCGGCACGTTTTTATCGATAGTGTAGGCCAGGTTCAGGCCCTTCTCAGCGGCTTTAATCGCCACCAGATCAAGCGATTCCTCAACGCACTGGAGCAGCTTGAACTCATACATCTCCAGGACGACCTTATCGCTCTCCATCTTGGAGAAGTCGAGGATATCGTTGATAATTGTAAGAAGGGCATCGCCATTGGTCCTGATTAGTTCCAGGTTCTCCCTTTGAATCGCATCGAGGGGTTCATCCAAGAGAAGCTGGGTAAAACCTATGATGGCGTTCATCGGCGTACGGATCTCGTGGCTCATGTTGGCCAAAAACTCGGATTTGGCGCGTGCAGCGGCCTCAGCGGCCTCTTTGGCTATATTCAGTTCCGATGTTCTATCCTTGACCTTCTGTTCCAATCCATCTCTCGACTTCTGCAGCTCTTCCTCGGTTAGTTTGTGCTCGGTATCATCGATAACATAGCCCTTGAACTGGACAAGCTCGCCGCATTCGTTGAAGGTTCCGACGATGTTCTCGATGGCGTGGATGATGATCCCGTCATGCCGACGCCGGGCGCACTCATATCGGTTCAAAACTTTATGCTCACACAGGAGCTTGATGAAATCTGCATATCCATCAGGGTGGATATGTAGATCAGAAATGTTGCTGCCGACCGCCTCCTCACGGCTGGAGAAGCCGAAGATCTTTGCATAAGCAGAGTTACAGATAATGATCTGGCCTTCGGGAGAGGCGATGAAATCTCCAGTTAGATCGTCTTCGAAGAATTGACTGAACCTTTCCTCGCTTTTCCTGAGCGCCTCCTCGGCCCGTTTGCGCTCGGTGATATCGACATTGATTCCCACTGCGCCGGCCAGTAACCCATCAGGACCCTTGAGGGGTGCGGTCGACATTATGATGACGCCTTCCGTGCCGTCGAAGCGGCGGATGCGCAACTCGACGGGGGTGATGGGAAGGCCGGTCCGCAGGGTTCTCGTCAATGGATAGTCATCCGCCTCCAACCTCTTCCCGGTTTCTATGTCACAGGCAACGTACTCGGCGTAATCATTCGGGCGGTTGCTGAGCGGAGCGTCTCCCGCCCATATAATGTCGGCAGCCTTGTTCTTCGCGGTCACTTTGCCCGTCGAGTCCACTATCCATATACCGACAGGCAGATTCTCCAGTATCACGGACAACCTCTTCTCGCTTTCCCTTAGCGTCTCTTCGGCTTGCTTGCGCTCGGTGATAATTTGCGTTGCGACGGCAATGCCGTCCGGGATCGGAGTGACCATAGCGAGGAACCAGTCATCCACCCCATCCGCATGGTAGTGTTCTTCAAATTCCGTCGCCTTCCCGGTTTCCGCTACCAGTTTGTACATCGCAAAGAAGCGAGTCTGCGGAAAGGTAGGAAAGATCTCGGTCATGCGTCGGCCGATAAGCTCTTCCGGTCTACGTCCTGTGGTCTGGGCAGCCCGAGCATTCTGGTAGATGTAGGTGAAGTCGATGATTTCGCCCTGGTCATTGTAGAGAGGTTTGAGAATCGTGAAGCTATCAAGGGAGTTATCCTGCACCGCTCGGAAGCGTTCTTCACTTTCCCGCAGAGCCTCCTCGGCCCGCCTGCGTCTGCTTATGTCATTGAAGAGAATGCCGACCCGCCGTTGTCCGGGATCGCCGGTACGAAAGGCGTAGACGTCATAATAGTGACCGAGAGCAAGAGCCGGATTCTCGAAGCGCAGGGGCTCGCCCGTTAGGGCGACGTTTCCGTAGATCTGAAACCAATGCTCTTCGTGCTCGGGGGCGATCTCTCGCATCCGTCGGCCAACAGCGTTCTTGATGCCAGTCTGCCTCTCGAAAGCGGCGTTGATCTCCAGAAAGCGGTAGTCAATCGGGCAGTCTGCTTCATCAAACAACACTTCGATCACACAGAAGCCTTCGTCAATCGTGTCGAAGAGCGTTCGGTACTTCTCTTCGCTCTCCCGTAGCGCCTCCTCGGCCTTCTTGCGCTCGGTGATGTCTTTTGCCATCCCGAACCATTCGACGATCTCGCCCTTCGCATCCAGCAATGGGATTGCCCGAGAGAACGTCCATCCTAAGGTGCCATCTACACGCAGGACTCGGTGTTCCAGCTCAAAGATTCTTTTGGTCTGGATGGCCTCGTTTATAACCGACAGCACATACGACTGGTCATCCGGATGGATATACTTGTCAAGCCAGGTATTGCTCGGGCTGCATGTGTCTGGGATGAACTCCTGGCCATCCAGATGGCGCATCTCGGTCCAGTCCGGGCTCATGCGATATACCACGTCCGAGCTGGCTGTCAAGAAAGCGCGGAAACGCTCCTCGCTCTTGCGAAGTGCCTCTTCAGATCGCTTGTGCTCCAAAGACTCAACAATCACTGGCGTCAGAGCCTCCAGATCCTCCAGGTCTTCTGGGCTGTAGTCGCCTTCCTTATGGCCCAGCACGACTATTCCCACAATCTTTTTGCCGTTTACAAGGGGCGCTGCTATTAGGGCTGTCAGGGGTGAGCGACCCTTTGGATTCTCTTCGCTGTCGGGATGAATTGGGGGATCGTTCGTGATGAACCCCTTTCCAGCCGTCAAGACACGACCGAAGATTTCGTGAACATCGAAACCTTGTCCTGGGGGTTTGTCCATCTGACCGGCAGCCCAACCAGGATCGCTGATGACAATATCGTCCAGCTTTCCGTTGGCATTAACCCTTCCAATAAGTCCGAACTTGCTCCCCGTCACATCTTCAGCCACTTCAAGACAGCTGCGCCCAAGCTGCTCTTCAGTGTCGCAGGTCAGAGCTTCCTGGAAGATCCTATTCATCCCTTTTATGAGCACGTTCTGGCGGCGGACCTTCCTCTCGGCCTCTTCAGCCACTATGCGAAGTTCTCTCTCCTTCTGGGCGGCCTCATGGTGCATCCGGGTCATCTGCATATAAGTCGCCTGGTCATCAAATATATGTTTAATCAACCGTGAAAATAGAGCTGAGTGCCCGCCCCGCCCCCCTTAGATTTAATTCAAATCACTTTGCCGGGATCATATCGATGTAGCATCTCCGCCAGATCGCCCATCTGCACCGGCTTGCTGAGATAGGCATCCATGCCCGCAGCAAGACATCTCTTTTCGTCGCCCGGCAGCGCATAAGCCGTGAGAGCCACGATCTTCGGACCGTCCTCCGGCCACCTCTCCCGTATAGCCCTGGTGGCTTCCAGGCCGTTCATCACCGGCATCTTCACGTCCATTAAAATTACATCGTAATGCTGCCTTTCCAGGGCCTGCAGTGCTTCTTGACCATTGGCCACGGCATCGGCCCGGTAACCCAGCTTTTTTAGCATCAGCAGGGTCATCTTCTGGTTGGAGAGGCTGTCTTCGGCCAGCAGGATGCGGAGAGCGAGGTCGCCCTCTTCTTTGAGATCGACCCCTGCCGGCTCCTTTACCGATTCCGAAAACAGCCCGTCCAGGACCTTGTACAGACGGGAGGGCTTGAGAGGTTTTGATACCGCAATAGCCGAGAGATCAGGCGGCACTTTCTGGCCTGGGGGTACCAGGACCAGCTGCGGCAGATCTTCGTTAAAGCCCCGAATCTCGGAAAGCATGGGCACCGCGTCCCTCGTTCCCAGGTCTGCTATTACCAGATCGAGCGGTGGCGAGGCCAGCATGACTTTGAAGGCTTCCTGGGCGGACTCTGCCGGCTGCGGGTTCATTCCCCAGCAGCTGATCTGATGAACCAATAACCGCCGCAGGGTCGGATTGGCGGCTACGATCAGCGCCGCCTTGCCCTGCAGCATCGGCTGCACTCCTGCCTGGAACGGCTTGGGCTCGGCGGAAGCCTTCTCCGCCTTAATAGTGAAGTAGAACGTGCTGCCTTTGCCCAAATCGCTCCTTACCCAGATCCGGCCGCCCAAGAGCTCCACCAGCGTCTTACTAATCGCCAGGCCCAGGCCCGCTCCGTCGTAGCTGCGGGAAATGGACATGTCCAGCTGGCTGAATGGCTGGAAGAGGCGGTGCATCTGGCCCGGCGGTATGCCTGGGCCGGTGTCCCGAACGGCGAAATGAATCATATCGTCCTCCCGGGACACCGATAGGACCACCTCACCGGAATCTGTGAATTTCACGGCGTTGCCCAGCAGGTTGGCCAGCACCTGTCTTAGCCTGGCCGGATCGCTCACCACCGCCTCTGGGGTAGATTGATCAAAGATGTAGTTCAGCTCCAGCCCTTTACTGGCTGCCTGGACGGCCACCAGCTCCAGCGATTCCTCCACCAGATGGCGCAGGTCGAAGGGGTGCACCTCCAGGTTCATCTTCTCCCGTTCCATGCGGGAGAAGTCCAGCACCTCGTTGATGAGGGTCATCAGGGCCTCGCCTCCGTTTCTGATGGTCTCGATGTAGTCCTTCTGCTCCTCATTCAGGTCTTCCATCAGAAGCAGGCTGGTCATGCCTATCACCGCGTTGAGAGGCGTTCGTAGCTCGTGAGACATGTTGGCCATGAACTGGGACTTGGCGATGTTCGCGGCCTCGGCTGCCTTCTTGGCCTCGACCAGATCGGCAGTCCTCTCCTGGACTCTCTGCTCCAGCTCGTCACGAGCTTTGGCCAGAGCCTCTTCGGCCAGCTTTCTTTCGGTGATGTCGATGATCGCCATACGAGAGCCGTGATGAACGCTGTCTCGTATGGAGCGAGCCTCGATCATCACCCAGCAGGGATTTTTCGCTGTGCCCTTCAACTGGAACTCGGCCCTCTCCTTGTCCTCCGACTGCATCACCCGGCTGCAAAAGGCATTGAACTTCGAATAGTAGCCATCTGCCAGGTGCATCTTAAAATCGAAGTTCACCAGCCTGCTCCGGTTCGTTCCCAGCAGATGAGCCGCGGCGAGATTTGCCTCCAGCATTCTTCCCGAGCCATCCAAGGTGAGGTAGCCGATGGGCGCGAACTCGTAGAGGTCCCGGTACTTCTCTTCGGACGCTGCCAGCTCAGCCTGCACCCGCTTCAGCTCATCGTTTTGCATTTCCAGTTCGATCTGGTGAACCTCCAGCTCGTGGCAGAGTGATCGCACTTCGGCTTCGGTGAGGTGTTCGCATCGCGTCCTCAGCGATGCTATGCCTTCGGCGCGCTGCCTCAGGGACTGGTCTTCGGCTGTGATTGTCCTACTGTCGTCCTGCATCCTGAATCCCTCCGTTACCCGTCTTCCCTCGACTTACCCCCCCCGGTGGCTGGTTTACCGGTGATATCTTCAATGGCCAGGAGGATCAGGTCCTGGCCGGTTTGCGACTGGATCTTGCGGGCGTTAAGAAGCATGGAACGCTTCCCGATCTGCGGAAAATCGTGTGTCACCTCGAAGTTCTCGAAGGTGGTATTCTTGGGAAGGATCTCCTCCAGAAGCCGGCGCAGCTCCGGTATGTCCCACTGGCTGTCGCCCAGGGTGTAGAGCAGCCTTCTGTCGGTCTTCTGGGGTTTGGTCTCAAAGGTCTTGTAAAACGACTGGTTCGCCTTGACCACCCGCAGATCGGAGTCCAGCACCAGAAGGGGCTCACGGACCGTGGCCACTATGCTCTCCGCAAAGTCCCGGGCATCTTTTAGCGACTGCTCCAGCTCTTTGAGATCGGTTACGTCCAGGAAGGTGACAGTTATGCCGTTGATCTTGTTATCGGAGGTGCGGTAGGGCATGAGCCGCAACTTATAGCACATTCCATCCTCGGTCTGAACCCGCCTCTCCTTGAACTGCAGCGTGTTCAGCACGTCCTGGGCGTCTCTGACGATGTCCTCGTCCACCAGGTTCAGCTTTAGTTCCGAGACCGGCCGGCCGATATCGCTGCTTCTCAGTGTAACGATCGGCTTTATGGCGTCCGTGAACCGTCTCACCTTCAGGTCGCCGTCCAGAAAGACCATGGGGATGTCAGCGGACTGCAAGAGGTTGCGCATGTCGTCGTGGCTCTGGGACAGAGCCTCGATCTTGGACTGCAGCTCGGCGTTCATGGTCTGAATCTCCTCGTTTATGGACTGCAGCTCCTCTTTGCTCGATGTCAGCTCCTCGTTGGTGCTCTGAAGCTCCTCGTTGGCAGACTGCAGCTCCTCGTTCATGGAGGTCAGCTCCTCCTGAGAGGCCTGCTTCTCTTCCATCATATGCTGCAGCTCTGCTCGGGCGTCTCTCAGCTCCTGCTTCAGCTCTTCCACGCTTACGTCTCTTGGGCCTTTGGGCTCGGTTTTCAGAGCCGTCTCGGCTGACTCCAGCTCCAGTTCGGGCATCTCCTCGAAGGCCACCAGGAACAGGTCCTGCATGCCTGCAGTTCGATGTATGGGCTGGACGGTCAGGGATATCCTCTTGGAGCTGCCGTTGGTCCGCACGAACACATTCTTCTCGCAGACCTCCCGGTCCTCCTCGGCTGCTTTACGGAGAGCCGAGGTTACAGAGTAGCGAAGCCCCTCTCGGGCCATCGAGACCACATTCAGGTTCGCCTTGCCCTGAGATGGTTCAAGGTAGTTGCCGGTCCGGCCGTGGACGTACTGGATGTCGCCGTCCAGAGTAACTATGACTGCCGGCGGAGCATACCTGTCAAGAAGCCTTCCCTGAGCCAGGGATATGATGGAGGATTCTTTCAGATCCGGTGGCCTTCGGCCGTGAGCATAGGCCGGAGTCTCGAACACCAGGGGAATTTCGTGCAACGCTTCCTCTGTGGACCCGTACCTCCGCTGAAAGATCTTCCAGGTTCGGTCCAGAGTGGTGAAGAGATCATCTTTTCCTACCGACTCAGCCTCCCCCAGGAAGAGTATCCCCTCAGGCTCCAGGGCAAAGTTGAACAGGAGTATGAGCTTCTTCTGCAGCTCCGGGGTGAGGTAGATCAGCAGGTTCCGGCAGGACAGGATGTCCAGGTGAGTGAAAGGCGGGTCCCGGATGACGTTTTGTATCGCGAAGACCACGGTCTCACGAAGCTGTTTGGTTACCCTGTAGTTCCCGTTCTCTTTTATGAAAAAGCGTTCCAGCCGCTGGGCTGAGACGTCTGCCTCGATGTTCGCAGGGTACAGGCCGGTCCGGGCTATCTCGATGGACTCGCTCTCCACGTCGGTTGCAAATATCTGGAACCTGACGTCACCGCTTCGCCCTAGCCCCTCCAGCGCCTCAAAGAGCACCATGGCCATGGAGTAGGCCTCCTCGCCTGTCGAGCAGCCCACGATCCAGATGCGCAGCGTGCTGCCCTCCGGTTTGGAGCCGATAAGCTTAGGAAGGGTGTTCTCCTGAAGCGTCTTCCAGGCATCCGGGTCCCGGAAGAACTGGGTCACTCCGATCAGCATCTCCTTGGCCAGGACCTCGACCTCTTGGGGGTTCTCCTGCAGGTATCGTATATAGTCAGAGAGATGGGCTAGCTGGTGCAGGCCCATGCGGCGCTCGATCCTGCGCATGACCGTGCTCCGCTTGTACATGGAAAAGTCCTTGCCGGTTCGAGTGCGGATTAGTATGAATATCCTGGCAAGAGCACTTTCTACCGCCGGAGTTGCCGGAACACGCCTGACCTTCAGTTCGGAGCTGGCCTGCACGTAGTCTACCAGCAGCTGCGGCAGGCTCTCAGGAGGGGCGATGTAGTCCACCAGACCCGTGGCGATGGCACTCTGGGGCATGGCGTCGAAGCTAGCTGAAGTCGGCTCCTCGGCCATGACCATGCCCGTGTGCTCCTTTATGGCCCGGATTCCGAGCGTCCCGTCGCTGCCCATTCCCGACAGGACGATGCCCACCGCCTTTCCATCCTGGTCCTCGGCCAGGTGTCGGAAGAACTGATCGATTCCCATCCGTCCACCGACTGTTGCGGTAGGCTTGAGCAGGGCGAAGTTGCCCTGAAGGATGGACAGGTCATAGTCGGGAGGTTTGACGTAAACTGTGTTGGGCCGGGCCTTCAGGCCGTCTTTATCGATCGACTCCACCGGCATCTTGGTGAAGCGCTGCAGGATCTCCGGCAGGAGACTGGGCTGTGCCGGGTCCTGGTGCTGGATGACCACAAAGGCCATGCCGTTTTCGGCTGGCATGTGCCAGAAGAACTGCTCCAGCGCCTCCAGGCCTCCGGCCGAGGCTCCGATGCCGACGAAGGCTACTGGCTCTTCTTCGGGCTTTGCGGCGAGGCCTTCATTTTGTTCTTCGGGTTCTCTCCCTTCTTCACTTATGGTGGATTCCAGATCCTGCTCTTGTTGGGCACCTTCTTCAGTCATGGAACTCCTCAGATCAATTGCTCGATCTCCCTTATTTCCAACTTTTTTTTGCAAGTTGGGGTCAGCTCGAATGCGATTGATGACCTACTTAATCATTCTTGCTCGGAATATGAATTTTGCTATTATTTGATTTATAATTTTCTCGTTAATACGGCGCTATGATTGCATGCGCTTAATTGCTTATTATCGCTGCAATGAGTTAATAGTTGCTTCTTCGCGAAGATGGCCTAGGGTACCTTTAAATGTGTTTTAAGAAGATAGTCTGCGTTGATCAAGTTGCCTGCTAGAGCTGTACGAAAACTTTCCTATTTTGGAGGTTGTTCTGATGGCGGACGACGAGATACTGGGATCGAATCGCCCCTCTTCCTCAATTGAATCAGGGAGAATTCCCGGGCCGATCCTGGAGCCGGTCATTCCGAAATTATCCTTCTGAACATATCCCAGTCTAATTTGGTGGCCACACATCCGGACTTTGAGAGCGGAACTCCTATGGCTGGCAAGCCTATGCCGTGGCACATGTCGATTCCCTCCTTGATCTCCATCTGGCAGCCCACTCCCACGATGGCCTTCGGATGATATTTCCTGATGATCCTCTTTATGAAACTGGAGCAGGGAACCACGAAGAACTTATATCCCTGATCTTCGGAATATTTCTTGGCCTCGCCAATTCCGCAAAGGCCGCAGTTAAGGCATTTTATTCCCTCCGGCGTGAGCTTGGCCGGACATTTGGTGCTGCGCAAGCACTGCGGGATGAATATGATCCGTTCCTCTTTGGGAACACGAAGGAATTTCTTTCGGTTGATGTAATTTCTGAGGTGAATGCCTACATCGTCAACGATATCTTCATTGATCTTGGTCAGCTTGAGGACGGATTTTATGGGGCTCTCCAAAACGCTCACGATCACCAGCATCAGTCCAGCAGCAACGAAGTGTCCTGTCTTATAGGAATAGATGACCAGAACGGAGCCAATAATGGCACTGAGCAAGAAAAACAGCCCCAAAATGACGACAGTCTCTCCAATAAAATAGAAAATAGAATCTAATTGGTAAGAAAGCATGAGTCCTCATAGTCTATTAGTTTCTTTGTTAATATAGGCTTTATCTGTACAAATAGATTTCCCCATTTGCATGTTAATTCAATTGAAGTGGCGTCGACAGTCCTCCATTGCTTGAATCCGTAAAGACCTGGATAATTATTTCAAATCAACATTCGATTGCGGCAAAAACTATATCCCTCACCACGTAGGGAGCTGAAGTCACATGACAGACGTTCCCGATCTTCCTCTGGAGCAGATTCAGCAGCGTGTGGTGGCTATGTGGATGGGAAGCTTCTACGGCAGCAGCGGCTACGTCGGCCGTAGGCTGGGTAAGAAGGGGCTAAAAGAGTTCCAGGAGCTGGGAGCAAAGCAGGTGGCAGCCACCTTCAAGAAGATCGGGCTCTCCGAGCCCCGGGACATAGCGCTGGCAATTGCCATAAACGACAAGAATCTGTTCGGAAGCCTGGTGACGGTGGTGGAGGGAGATGGCTTTGCCGAAATCCGGCGGGAACGCTGCGGCCTGATGCAGGGTGCCAAGTCGTTTGCCAAGATCGGCGCCAGCCTGATCGCCAAGGAGCACTGCAAGACCTGCATCGAATCGCACTGGAAGCGGGTGATCGCAGAACTGGGGCTGAAGCTGGAGGCCGAGGCGACCGAAGACGGATGTATAATGAAGATATATAAGTAGTACGAGTAGTAATAAAAAAGCAGCCCGTTCTTCCGTTTTCCCGTCATTTTCCAGTCAGCCTGAATAGATATAAATCATTAGAGATACTAGGTTAAGGCGGTGGGTGGAATGAAACAGTTGTGCTATTCCCTTCTCATGCTATTTCTCCTGACAGGTGCCTCGAATTGCCAGGAGCTGTGGGACCTTGGGTCATCTCAGGACTACCTGAGCGCCGGTCCCATCTACGCTACGACTCCGTATTACTATCCATATGGCTACGATCCGCTTTCAGGATTTGGAAAGTTCTTCGTGTACGATTACTCGTCTCCCTATTACTTCCCGTCCTACTGGTATGCCACAAATCCCACTCCGGTCTACCCAGAGTTCTGGGCCCAGCCTTATCCTTCCGTCTGGTGGGTGGGAACTCATAGGGATTTGGGACGAACGCTGGAGATCGCCCGAAGCGGATCCTCCTTCATGGTTTATCAGGGAGGCATATGGCATCCTCCATGAGACCTCGGCAGATAGCTTTAAATGCTAATGCCTGCAGGAGACTCAACTCATGACCAAATACCCAATCGCATTGGCCATGCTATTCGTGCTTGCAGGAACTGCTGGTGCGACCATGTGGCTGTACGACGACCCGATGTTCTTTAGCCAATTCGGCAATCGATACACGGCATCGTCCGTCCAGCCGGTGAGCCTGGCGCTATCAGATATCATTCAGGCTCCGTTTTATCCGCTGCTCGGAGAGACCTTCTACAAAAACGCTCTTCCTGTGCAGATGAGAAACACCAGCCAAACCCTGCAGATCGGCACCACGACAAAGCCCAGTTCGGTACCTGTAACCGTCACATTCAGCGGAAATCTGGAGAACAACCTGGTCTATGCCTCCTCCAGGTCGTCTCTGCGGGTGGCCGACGGTGGGAACTGGCAGGCTCTTCGCCCGTCCGGGCTGATCATCTGAGAGATCATCTGAAAAAATCCTTTTTTCTTTCAGATCGGGCCAGCAGGCTGCCGCTCCCGTCAGCGAATTTTAATGGGGAAAAATTTGTATAGGTAAGCCTTCAGCTCTGCCTCTCTCTTTTCACCCTCTTCGCATGGCGGAACATGATGGCCAGGGCGTCAGCTACCTCTTCCGGTGTGGAAAAGATAGGCATGCCGATCTTCTCCATCTTTATCACGTCCTCCATGGCGAACTCCTTTCCGGCCACACAGGCGATTATGGGCTTGCCCTTGAAGTCGATTCCCTTCAACCCTTCGGCATAGCTGTCCAGGATCTCGGCCTGCAGGACCACGATGATGCTTCCCACGTCCTCGCTCTCAACTCCGATCTCGATGGTCTTCTTCACTATCTCGGAGTTCTGGCTGAAGGTGTAGTCGACCGGATTCATCCCGCAGACGTAATCGGGCAGCAGCTTCTTCAAGCGCTCTTTTAGCGGAGGTTCAAGCTCGGCCAGCCTCATTCCATTGTCGGTAATGGCATCGGCGGCAATGACTCCCAGCGAGCCGGCATAGGTGATGATGAAGACACCCTCCTTTTGCGGAAAAGGCTGCTTGGATATGACCCTCGCCAGGTTGAACATGTGCTCGTAGTCGCGGGCCCTGATGATTCCCGACTGCCGGAAGGCGGCGCTGAATATCAGGTCGTCTCCTGCCAGCGATGCAGTGTGAGAGGCCACCGCCTTCTTTCCGGCTTCCGTCCGGCCGGATTTGAGCACCACCACCGGTTTTTCCAGGGTGACCCGCTTGGCCACATCGATGAACCTTCTCCCGGCCTTCACCGACTCCAGGTACATGCAGATGACGCTCACGTTCTCATCGGTGCTGACCGCCTCCAGCATGTCGGTCTCGTTTATGTCCAGCTTGTTGCCGATGGTGCCGATGATCCCGAAATCCATGATGTGCCGCAGCCCCCACAGCATTCCGGCAGCGCACACCCCGGCCTGGGAGATGAGTCCGATGTTTCCCCTGGAAAGGGCATCCACGATGCCTATGGACTGAACCATGCTGCAGTGAGTGTTAATGATGCCGGAGCAGTTGGGACCGAGCAGCCTGACGCCATAGCGATCGGCAATCTTCTTCATGTGCTCCTCGATCAGGGCCCCGTTCTCGCCCATCTCGGCAAATCCCGCGGACTCGACCACGATGTAGCGAACCCCGCACTCGCAGCAGTCCTCCACCACATCCGGAGTCATGTTGGCCGAGACCAGGATGATGGCCACGTCCACCTTCTCCGGGACGTCCTTGATGCTCTTGTAGGCCTTGATGCCGTGAATCTCCTCAGCTCTTGGGTTGATCGGATAGAGCTGGCCCTTGAAATTGTGGCTCACCAGATTGGTGAAGACGTTCCAGCCCAGCTTTCCGGGAACGCCGGAGGCTCCGATGACCGCCACGCTCTTGGGATAAAAGAGATCGTGCAGGTCCTGTCCGGCAGCAGGCGCAGCCGGGGCCGCAGGGCGGCCTTCTCTCAGAATTATCCTGGCATCGACCGCCATGTAGCCTTGAGGGTAGAGGAACAGCGGATTGAGGTCCATCTCCGCAATCTCCGGGTGGGCTACGATCAGGTCTGAGACCTTCAACAGCAGGCCCTTCAGGGACGCCAGGTCGGCACAGTGGCCCCGGTAGCCCTGCAATAGCTTGTGGCCCTGGATCTCCTCTATCATCTCCAGCGCATCGGATTCGGTGATGGGGATGGACCGGAAGGAGACGTCCTTTAGCACCTCCACGAATATGCCTCCCAGTCCGAACATGATCACCGGTCCGAAGGTCGCATCCTGAGCCACGCCGATGATGGCCTCGATTCCCGGCCCGGCCATCCTCTGAACGGTGACGCCCAGCATAGACTTGTCACGGAAGGTTTGGGCCATCTCCCGGAATGCCTGACGAACCTCCTCGGCGTCGTTCAGGTCGAGCCTGACGCCGCCTGCATCGGATTTGTGGACCACCTCCGGGGAGGCCACCTTCAGGGCCACCGGGCCTCCGATCGACCGGAACAGCTCTTCGGCTTCCTTCTCAGACCTGGCCAGGGCGGCTCCGGTGTTGGCGATGTTCAGGCTGTCCAAAATGGCCTTGCTCTCGTGCTCCATCAGAAAAGTCCGTCCTTCCCGACGTGCCTGTTCTATGATATCTTCAAATTGCGCATCCATTTTGACCCCAGATGGTGAAAATTATTTATATTCTGTCTGCTCGAATAGACCTTCCGGTACATTTCGGCAACCACTTTGCCATATCGGCCATAGTATTATTAAGCTTTTGGCATCAAAATTGAGCCCTATAGAGGCCAAATCAAGCTGCACGCGATCACCCGGCTAAAAAGGAAGAGGCATACTTCGGGCCGCACGCCCCCCATTTTCTGAAAAACCTGGAATCATCTGGTCGTATTGATCGGATTCCCGGATCTGTACGATAGATACCTTGCCATGGTTTTCATAATGACTGGATCGGAATGATTCTCAGCGCTTTAGCCTGGCGAGAATTCCGTCGCAATTCGTCTGAGCGCTATCATTTGAGCCCTATTTGATGGGAGAATTAGAGGCAAATGAACCTAAATACAAGTTTAGCTATACGACGAAAAAAAAATAACGTAGGAAGGAATATGAAGCCGATTATCGCACTGTGTGCGGCGGTTCTGCTGGTTTTACCTCAGGCGCTGGCAGCTGTTGATGATATGAGCGTCTCCCGCGTCTCTCTGGCCTGCGGAAAATGGACGGCGAGCTTCGACTGGTCGGACATGGACGACTGCAAGAAGAGCCTGTCCCACTCAGATAACCAGGCGGGACGGGTCAAGATCACCACGGACACATTGATTCTCACATCAGCCTGCGATCCGGACCAGGTATTAAAGATCGCCATCAGCAGATATTCCGAGAGGGACGACTCGCTGGCCAATATAGCCGGCTTGAAGAAACTGGCCAATGATACCCTGGTCAAGTCAAAGGTGTGCGGAGAAAATACCCTGAACGAAATAGCCGTCTGCGGAAAGAAAGGCATTCTTGTAGTGGGCAGGAGGTGCTCAGACGGAAATGCCGTGTATGTGGCCGCCTTTCCGGTGGACTACTGCTATGATGGCCCCGGAGGCTCTCTGCTGTCAAGTGCAGTGGCGGTGATCTCATCGAACTTCAAGCCGGAGGCCACAGAAAGGCTGATTCGCACCATAGAAATAGTGCAGGCTTCCAGATGATCTCCATGCTGCTTCTGCAGCCCGGGAGACGGTTCAAACGTCGTCGATTTCCGGAATGGGTGAATCAGCCCTGGCTCCTCATACTTTCTCGAACCTCTGACCTCCGGTTGAGGGCTTCGCGATCCGGCTCTCAAGCAAAAACTTTTAATAATCCGGATATAATAATAGTATTGACAATTGTAAGCCCATTTTGAGGTGATTTGAGTGAAGGTCAGTTACACGGACAAGAGCGGAAAGAAAGTCGAGAAAAGTTTCAAGACCGAAGAAGAAGGCAAGGCCTTAAAGGAAAAGCTGAATGCTCAGGGGATAAAAGACGCCAAATGGGAGTGGTAGGTCGGTCTCTGGTTTGATGCCGAACCTTCTTTCCGATCTATTTTTGCCCCAGTTGGGTCAGCCTGTCCACCGCTATGGCCACTCCCTCTTGTTGCCGCTTATTCCCGCCGGCCACTTTGATATAGCTCCTCCAGGCTTCTGCCGCACCCTGTAGATCGTTTGCGGCTTCTAAGGCCGCGGCCTTGTTGAACCAGGCCTCTGCATATTTGGGAAGAATCTCGATTGCCCGATCATAGGAGGCCATGGCCTCTTCCGTTTGGCCCAAGCGCTGCTCGCAGATGCCCCGATTGTACCAGAAGAAAGCTCCTCTGGAATCCAAGGAAACCGCCCGGCTAAGACAGTCCAGGGCTTTCTCAAGTCGGTTTAAAGTGAGCAAGCATATGCCTTTGTTGTTCCAGGATTGAGCGTCTTTGGAATTGAGCTTAAGGGCCCGGTCAAAACTATCTATGGCCTCCTCAAAGCTGCCCTTTCCCATCAGCTCAACACCCTTATTGTACCAGGACTGGAAGTCCTTTGGATCGCTCTCGCAGCTCTCTTTTCCGCTGAAGAGGTCCCGGATCCGCTTCATCACCATCAGTCACTAATGCTTCCACCAATGGAAGATAAAGCTTTATCCCGGCTGGGCCTTCCAGGACGGCCTCCGGGAAGAGTTGAAAAAAAACCAAAAATATTATCTAGATTAGAGACCCATTTTAGAGTGGGGAATTGCGGCCAGGATCCTTATGCTGGACCATTTTCCCCTGCCTGCGACTTGATCTGATCCCTGGTCCGGGCGTCGATATTTAAATTGATTGAGGAGATTAAAATGCCGGAATTTACCAACCCATTCATCGGTAAGATACCCGAAAGAAAGCTCACCTCCGAAGAACTGATCCGGGCGATCCGTCTCAATCTGGCAGCAGAGCACGAGGCGGTCCATCTTTACATGGCCCATGCCGAAGCCACCGATCATCCGCTGGCCAGGAAAGTGCTGATTGACATTGCCAATGAGGAGCGGGTACATGCAGGCGAATTCGCAAGACTCCTCTCCATCCTCGCCGCTGACGAGGACGCTTTTCTGGCGGAAGGCGCTCAGGAAGTCGATGAGATGGCTGAAGAACTCAGCTCACCAAAGACTTCACCGAAACGCTGATGCTGAAGACCGCCCGCGATGGCTTCAGATTCAGAAGGACAATTCTGAGAAAAGACTATTTGGCAAAAAAAATGGCCCTTCGCTAGACAACACAGGGCGAAGGGCCAGGATAAAATTCTCCAAAACATTACTCTCTAATCGCTGCCAGAGCGCTGGCCAAGGCCACCGGCCCGTTGAAGTTCCCGCGGGCCCGGCTCGAATCCACGAAGACCTTCTCCATCATCACCGGTGCCCCCAGGGAGTTAGCACCGCAGAGCAGCAGCAGCGTGCGGAAGACCAGGTTTCCTGAGACCCCCTCCGGCGCAATTATCAGATCATCTCCCCGGCAGTCCTCAATCAAAATCCCTTTGTGAAATGCCTCCACTCCCCGGTCCCGCGCTCGGGCGGCGATGAACTCGGCCTCAGCCAGGCTTTTATCCACACGCTCGGATCTTCCCAGATCCTCCATCCGCCCGCCGGAGAGAACCGACGCCTTCGGCGATACTCCCAGACTTCGCAGGTACTCTGTGCCCTTCAGCACCAGAGACAGTCGATCGGAGATGCTCTCACCCTCGTCAATTCCCACCGGGCCGAAGAAGAACGACCAGCCCTGCAGCTCAATCAAAGCCAGACGCCTGACCTTCACGCTGAACTGCTCTGAGATCGCCTTCATGGTGCGAGATGCGGGCAGGTTTCCTCTCACCGCCCCGTCGATCTGGCCCTCGAAAAGGAGCCTTGGAAGGTCTCTCCAGGGCTCCTGGGAGGCGATGACATCAAGCCCGCAGTCAGGATTGGCCTCCCCTACCACCACCAGATCGGCGAACTGCCGGGCCGGCAAAAGGGAGGCCGTCAGCTCCGGATTAGCCTTCCAGACGCCTATTCCGATGCGAGCGCGCCTTGTTCTGGCCCGATCTTCGAGCTGCCGGACGAAGGTCCCGTCCATTGCATCACCTGATGCCGGTGACGCATTCGGTCTCCAGATCGAATAGGACGGTCTGCTCTTTTCCTGACCTGATCTTCAGTCTCCTCTCCTCCGTTACCAGGCCGATTGGCGACGCAGTCAGGCCCCGCCGGGAAAAGATGCTCAAGACCTGCTCTACGTTTTCCGGTCGGGCTGTGACCACAAAGCCCATCCCTGGGTACATCTTCAGCCAGCTCAATAGCGAAAGGCCTGCCGGAACCGGTATCTGGTCCAGGTCGACCTCCGCTCCTGCCCGGCTGCTCTCGAGCATCATCCCCAGAGTTCCCAAGAGGCCCGGGTTGCTGATGTCCTTTCCGGCCTTCACCAGTCCCGCTTCTCCCAGCTCCCGCATCGAGCCCAGCTGAGCTTGAAGCGTCTTTTTGTCCTTGAAGCTGGTGGAATCGAAGTTGATTTCGAACTTGTGGTGCGCCCTTCCGTCAAGGTCGGCAGCAGCTATCACGACTTCCCCCGGCTTTGCCGTGCTGCTCAGGATCACCGAGTCCTTCCGGGCCTTGCCCAGGATGGCCACGTCCAGGGCGTTATATGGAGTGTCTGGGTGAAGATGGCCGCCGATGATGGGCACTTCGAACTT
Organism: Methanotrichaceae archaeon; assembly: GCA_013178225.1. Taxonomy (GTDB): domain Archaea; phylum Halobacteriota; class Methanosarcinia; order Methanotrichales; family Methanotrichaceae; genus JABLXE01. The sequence continues at coordinate 203,019 of JABLXE010000004.1, read as the reverse complement.
TTCTATTCCGGACTTCATCCCCAGGAGGACCCGGTCCGCTACTTCTTTGGAGGCCACAGATAGGACGTCGACCATCGCCACCGGCCACCCGCCCATGGCCGCGATGTCGTGCACATTCACCAGGACAGAGCAATAGCCTGCCCATTCGGGGTCCGCTTCCATCAGCTTCGACCAGATGCCGTCCGCGGCGAGCAGCATGACCTCATCGCCATCGTCTATAACCGCGGCATCTTCGCCAAAGGAGGCTATGATCCGCCCAGAGTCGATGGGGAAATACTGCATCAGGTCGCCTATAGCTTTTTTGCGGGTAATTCCCACGAATGCGCGCAGTTCGGCTGCCAGAGACTCGATGTTCATCGCGCCTTTCATTCGGGCTATTGCCAAAAATAGATGACGCTGAGCTTTCGCTTCTTCAGTTGTTCGAGCTTCCTGATCATTGCATAGATCTTTTGATTCCAGTGGAAAATAGGCCCTACAAAATTCAAGAGGTTTAACCGATATCGAAAATCTCAAACTGTAAAAACTATATTATTATGATTATCGCTTTTTTCACGACTGAACCAACTTGTAGATAAGGTTCAATTCAGTCGAAGAAAGGGGGTTAAGGTATAATTTTTTTAAGCAAGATATATGAAACTGTCTCAATCATTCGTGTTTTTTATTCAAGTTCAAGGACAACACGATATACTTTCTTTATAATTCTTGCCCTCGGAGAGGCGAGGGGTTTCAATACCTTGGACCACAAACCGTATCGGTCGTTCTGCTGTCCCATAGATTTGCAGAGGTTTTCGCGAAGAAAAATGAAAGGAGCCGGGAAAAGATGACGGAGTTCAAAGTTGGCCGGGTGCTGCTGTCAAGGCTTGATCACGGAGAGGAGATGGTGGCTCAGATAGTCGATCTGGCAGAGAAAAATGATATTCGGACCGGGGTCTTCACCATCATCGGAGCGCTTTGCAGGGCCGAGCTGGCCTTTTACGATCAGGCAGCCCACCGCTACCAGACCATAAAGGTGGACCGCCCCGCAGAGATCGTGAGCTGCATCGGCAACATCTCCATGCGTGACGAACGACCGTTTGTTCATGCCCATGCAACCCTCTCGGACTCGCTGGGCAACGTGGTCGGTGGCCACCTTTCGTCGGGCACGGTGTTCGCAGCCGAGATCTTCTTGCAGGAGCTTTCAGGCGAACCCCTGATAAGAAGGCACGACCCTATTACCGATCTGTATCTTTGGAGCAACTCTTGAAGAGCGAAGAATACTTCGAATTGCTGGAGCAGGGCCTGGCAGATGCGATGAGCATTGCTCAGGAGGCCCGGCAACAGGGCAGGGACCCCTCGACCGAGGTGGAGATACCGCTGGCAGTAGACCTGGCCGAGCGGGTGGAGAAGCTGATAGGGATCGAGGGCATCGCCCAGCGCGTGAGAGAGCTGGAAGTGGAAGGACAGAGCCGGGAAGAGGCCGCTTTATCCATAGGTGTGGACTTTGCCCAGGGAAGGCTGGGACCGGGCCTCTCCAAGATCGAATCAGTGGACTACGCCATCAGGACCGCGGTCGCACTTCTCACCGAAGGCGTGGTGGCAGCGCCGATCGAGGGCATCGCCCGCGTGGACCTGGGAAAGAACGATGACGGCACCGACTACCTCAAGGTCTACTACGCCGGCCCCATCCGCTCAGCCGGAGGCACGGCCCAGGCGCTCTCGGTCCTGGTGGCCGATTACGTGCGGAGAAGCGTCGGAATCGCTCCCTGGAAGCCCAGGCCGGAGGAGGTGGAGAGGTACGTGGAGGAGATCGGACTGTACAAGAGGGTGGCAGGGCTGCAGTATTCCCCCTCGGACGACGAGATCCGGACCATCGTCAGGAACTGCCCGATCTGCATAGAAGGCGAGCCCACCGAGGAGGAAGAGGTCTCCGGCTTTCGCGACCTGCCCCGCATCGAGACCAACCGGGTGAGGGGAGGAATTGCCCTGGTCTCGGCAGAGGGAATCGCCTTGAAGAGGCCCAAGCTCAAGAAGCACGTCTCCAAGCTGAAGATAGAGGGCTGGGAGTGGCTGGACAGCCTGGCCAGCGGCAAAAAAGAGGGCGGAGACTCCGGCCCCAAGTTCCTGCGCGATCTGATCGCCGGCCGTCCGGTATTCTCCCACCCCTCCCGCCCGGGCGGGTTCAGGCTTCGCTACGGACGGGCCAGGAACACCGGCCTTGCTGCCGCCGGCATCAATCCGGCCTCCATGCTGCTGCTGGGTGAGTTCATGGCCCCAGGAACGCAGATCAAGGTGGAGCAGCCCGGAAAAGCAGCGGCTGTAGCCCCGGTAAGCTCTATTGAGGGGCCGACGGTTCGGCTTCTCAACGGCGATGTGATCCGCATCGATTCTCCGCAGGATGTGCTCACCTGGATGCCTCACACCAAGGACCCGAGGTCCATTGCCGCGGCTCTGAGGGCGCACGTTTCCAAGATACTGGACCTGGGCGAGATCCTGATAAGCTACGGCGAGTTCCTGGAGAACAACCGGACTCTAGCTCCGGCCTCCTTCACCTTCGAGTGGTGGGCTGAGGAGGTCAAGCGAGCAGGCGGAGACGGAAGCGGCCTTGAGATTATATCGGGCGAGCAGGCCATAGCCCTTTCCCGGCAGCTGGGAGTTCCTTTGCATCCCGCTCACACCCACCTCTGGCATGACCTCTCGGCCGACGAATTCACCTCCCTGACGGAGGCCGCCGCCCAGAGCGGATACCTGGAGAATGAACAGCTGTACCTTCCCCTCTTGACCAAGGAGGCCCTGGAGACGCTCCTGGTGCACCATCAGGTGAGAGAGGGGTTGATAATCGTCGATGACCCCAAACCGCTTCTCCTCTGTCTGGGGCTCGAGGCTGACGGCCGCCAGCTGAAGAAGACCTGGGATCAGGTTGAGGGCTCAACCCTGGATATGGTCAACCGCCTGGCTGGGTTGCCGGTCCGGGCCAGGGCCCCCAGCCGGATAGGTGCCCGCATGGGCCGGCCGGAAAAGTCCGATAAGAGGCTGATGAGGCCGCCGCCGCATGTGCTATTCCCGGTGGGCGAGACCGGCGGCAAGTCTAGGTCCGTTCTCGAGGCAGCCAAGCATTTCGAGGCCAACGCCACCGGCGCAATAGACGTGGAGATCGAGCGCAGAGTGTGCCGTGAGTGCGGCCGGGAGGGCTTCTCCTTCCGCTGTCAGTGCGGGGGCCTGACCGATAAGAAACGATCCTGTCCCAAGTGCAACATCCCGGCCAAAGAGCGCTGTCCCAAGTGCGGGGAGGAGACTACGGCTGCTTCCCGGATGCACATCGACGTGAAAAAGGTCTACCTCGAAGCCCTGGAAAGCCTGAAGGAGCGCGAGCCGGAGAACCTGAAGGGCGTGATGGGCTTAACCTCTCGGGACAAGACCCCCGAGGCCCTGGCGAAAGGAATTCTTCGAGCCAAGCACGGGGTGAACATCTTCAAGGACGGAACGGTGAGATACGACCTCACCGATCTGCCGCTCACCCATTTCCGGCCGGACGAGATGGGAACCAGCGTAGAGAAGCTGACAGAGCTTGGGTACACCCACGACTGGAACGGACAGCCCCTGACCCTAGAGGACCAGATCTGCGAGCTGAGGGTTCAGGACGTGATACTGTCCAGGGATGCGGGCGACTATCTGCTCAAGGTGGCCCAGTTCGTCGATGATCTGCTGGTTAAGTTCTACGGGCTGAAGACCTATTACAATGCCGAATCGCCCCAGGACCTGATAGGAACCCTGCTGGTGGCTCTGGCTCCCCACACCTCGGCAGGAGTGCTCTGCCGGCTGATAGGATATTCAACCGCCTCGGCCGGGTTCGGGCATCCCTTCTTCCATGCTGCCAAGCGCCGAAACTGCGACGGCGACGAGGACTGCGTGATGCTGCTCATGGACTCTCTCCTGAACTTCTCCATGTCTTACCTGCCGGAGAGAAGAGGCGGAAAGATGGATGCACCGCTGGTCATGACCACCAGGCTGAACCCGGCCGAGGTGGACAAGGAGGCCCACAACCTGGATCTGACCGAGATTTATCCGCTCGAGTTCTACGAGGCCACTCTGAAGGGCTCCAGCCCCAAGGACCTCGAGTCCAGGTTCGATCTGGTATCCAAGCGCCTGGGATCGGAGGCTCAGTACCAGGGCTTCAGGTTCAGCCATCACACCACGGACATCGCCGCCGGGCCCCGGAATAGCGCCTACAAGACCCTGGAGACCATGATCGACAAAATGGATGCCCAGCTGGAGCTGGCCCGGATGATCCGGGCAGTGGACGAAAAAGACGTGGCGGAAAGGGTGATCAACTCTCATTTCCTGCCTGATCTGATCGGCAACCTGCACGCGTTCTCCAAGCAGAAGGTGAGGTGCGTCAAGTGTGGAGCCAAGTTCAGGCGGCCGCCTCTGCGGGAGGTCTGCCCTAAGTGTGGAGGCAGGATAATTCTCACCGTTCATGAGGGAAGCGTGAGGAAGTACCTGGAGGTCTCCATGAAGGTGGCCGAGGAGTACGGAGTTTCCAGCTATACCAAACAGAGGCTGGAGCTGTTGAAGATCGAGATAGAGTCCATCTTCAAGAACGACCGGTCCAAGCAGACGGGCCTTGCCGATTTCATGTGAAATTTTGCCGGGACAAGGATCGCCATCTGAATTTTGAGCACTTTCATGCTTTCGTCTCATGCCTATGGTGTTCGAAATTGAAATGCAGCATCTGAGATGGCAGAGCCTTGATATGAGCGGCTCAGGCAAAGGTAATTTAATTTGGCCTCCGTTTTGTTGCATAAATTTCTTCCAAAGTCGTATTAATAAAGCAAAAAGATTTATTACTAAGTAGATTCCAAGACGAAATTCAAGCCAACGAATCTCAGACCTCGATTGCCTGCAGCACGGCCCGAATTTGGTCCCAGGAGACCCTTGGCTGCGAATCTGCAATTATTGCCCCAGGTCCGGTCATTTGCTCCAGTGGCCAGTGATAACGATGAAAGATGTTGATAACCGAAATCAAGTAAACTCTCCTCCAGAGGCACAAGCGGCGAGAGCTCATGGAGCGGAGCTCTTTCAGATGCTATCAAACATCCCGGATATCATATGGCGGTACGAACTCGATTCCCGGGGAGAATGCATTGGAGCCTTCGTCTCCCCGGTCGCAGAAGAGATGCTGGGCCTTCCCCAGGACAGCATCCAAAACCGCTTTGAGAATTACTTTCGCTGCGTTCATCCCCATGACCTGCCCGCTCTGCAGCAGTTCTTTACCCAGGCAGCGCAGGGGCCCGGCAAAGATATGGCCTTGAGATACAGGCTTCGAAAGGCAGGTGGGGGAATACTCTGGGTCTGTTCCAGATGCCGGGCTCGTCGTGATGAAGACGGCGGGGTCACGATCTACGGAACGACCAGCGACATCACGCATCTGCAGAATGAGAGCAGGGCAAAACAGGATAGCGAAGCCCGCTGGCGGCTAGCCCTGGAAGGAACGGGAATCGGCGTCATGGACTGGAATTTGCAGACCAATTGCGTGTTCTTCTCCCCCCTGTGGGCCTCCATGCTGGGATATGAGAGACAGGAGATCGGAGAAGCCCTGGAAGAGTGGTCTTCTCGCCTGCATCCTGACGACCGGGTGGCCTGTCAGTACGAGCTGCAGAGGCATCTGCGCGGCGAGACGCCAATTTACCACCATCAGCATCGAGTTATGTGCAAAGACGGCAGCTACAAATGGGTACTTGATCGCGGCCGGGTTATGATGCGAACGGATGACGGAAGGCCGCTACGGTTCATAGCCACCCAGTCGGATATCACCGAGCGAAAAAGAGAGAGGCAGCTGATCTGGGCCAGGTCCGAGGACCTTGCCTGGATGCTTCGCAGCATGATGAACGCCTTTGTGGTCTGCCAGTCGATCTTTGATGAGAGCGGCAAATTCCGAAGCTATCGATTCGAGTACATCAACGATGCCTATGAAAAGCTGGCTGGGGTGAGATCGGAGTACGTTCTGGGAAAGACGGTGCATGAGATCTGGCCGGATACCGATCCGCTGTGGATTGCGAACTACTCCCAGGCGGCCCTGACCGGCGAGCCGGTCACGTTCGATGTCTATCTCAAACAGACCGGAAAGTACTGTCACTGTCACATCTACCGCCCCTGGAAGACCCCGGAGCGGTTCTGCATGATCTATGACGACATCACGGAGCTAAAGAGAGCCCAGGAGGCCTTGATCCTGGCCAAGGAGACAGCAGAAGAGGCCGCGCGGGCCAAGTCCGAGTTCCTGGCCAACGTGAGCCACGAGATCCGAACTCCTCTGAACGGCATCATCGGCATGACCGGGCTCTTGGCGGACACGAATCTCGATTCCGAGCAGCGAGAGTACACCAGAATTGTGCGCATAAGCGGAGAGGCATTGCTCTCCCTGATCAACGAGATCCTCGATTTTTCCAAGCTGGAGGCCAAGAAGATGGGGCTGGAGATCCTGGGCTTCGATCTGTCTTCCACCCTGGAGGAGGCCAAGGGACTCTTGGCCGTCACCGCTTCCGAGAAGGGCCTCAAGCTGTCATCCGCAATAGACCCGGATGTTCCCTTGCATCTTTCCGGGGACCAGGGAAAGCTGCGCCAGATTCTGGTCAACCTGCTATCCAATGCCGTTAAGTTCACCTCCAAAGGCCGGATAGAGATCCACGTCTCCAGGGACAGAAAAGGCCCGGGCCTCGAAGAAGATCATGAGGTAACTCTCCGCTTTTCGGTCAGCGATACGGGAATTGGCATCCCTCAGGACCGGCTGCACATTCTCTTCTCGCCCTTCACTCAGGTGGACAGCTCCACCACCCGCAAGTATGGCGGAACCGGTCTTGGCCTGGCCATCTCCAGGCAGCTGGCAGAGCTGATGGGCGGCCGGATCGGGGTGGAAAGCGCCCCGGGTCAGGGATCTACATTCTGGTTTACGGCCAGGTTCAAGAAGCGAGATGCCGATCCGAATGCCAGCCCAGCTGGGGAGCATGTGAACTGGCAGGACCGGCCCGACCGACCTGACATTCCGGCTCGAAACCCCCACGATCCCATCCGGACGGCGGCTCCCAACGCAGCCAGGCTCAACCTCCGTATTCTGGTGGTTGAGGACAACGTGGTAAACCAGAAGGTGGCAAAGGCAATGATAAAAAAGCTGGGCTACCAGGTGGACATCGTGGCCAACGGCCAGGAGAGCATCGATGCCCTGGAGCTGATACCCTACGACCTGGTCCTGATGGACTGCCAGATGCCCGAGATGGACGGCTTCGAGGCCACGCGCAGCATTCGCCGGGAGGATTCGGTGGTCCTGAATCGCCACATTCCGATAATTGCCATGACCGCGGCCACCATGTCCGGAGACCGGGAGAAATGCCTGCGCGCCGGGATGAACGATTTCATCGCCAAGCCGGTCCGGCAAAAAGAGCTGGAGGAGATGCTGGCTTTGTGGCTGGGCGGGTGGGATTAACTCTTTGCCTCACTCTTCGGACGTCCTCCAGACCATCATTGCAGTGATGTTATCCGATGTGTTGTGGTAGAGGCCGTCCTTTGCCCGCTCCTGGAAGTATTCTCTCATTCGGCCCTTCGTCTCGTCGTCTATGTCCCTGTGGCCGCTGAAAAATCCCGATACAGTCTCAACCATATCGTCAACGGTATCATCGCTACTCCAGGTATTCTTGGAGAGCTTAATGGTGGGACGGTAGCCCAGGGTGTATAGATACATGAACGCCAGCGGGAAGCCGTAGCCTCCCTCACCGAACTTCTCGCTAAAGAGCATCCGATAAAGTTCGTAATAGGAAGGGTCCCATTTCCTGGCCACGAAGTTGCTGTAATAGCATACGTTCTTCGAGGCCGCAATCATCTTCTCGAAGGCCTCGGGGCCGTCGATGCCGGGGGTCATTGAGGCCAGCACCAGGTCGAACTTCTCCCTGAATCCCTGAGCATCCAGATCGATATCACTCCAGGAAGAGAGAACCGTCTTCTCCAGGGCCAGATCCTCTTCTGCAGCCCTTTTTTGCAGCTGCTTCAGCATCTCCGCTGAGATGTCCACGGCTGTTACCTTGGCTCCCATTCTGGCCAGCGGCAGCGCCAGGGTCCCTGGACCGCAGCCGATATCGAGCACCTCCGCACCGTGCAGCTCGATGCCGGTAGTCTTTATCAGCTCGAAGACCTCTTCGGTCCTCTTCTGCCGCCTCTGCCCGGATATGTTCCGGGAGTAGCCTTCAGCTCTCCGGTCCCAGAAAAGGGCGGATTGGGGACCGCGTCTCCTGTTCTGTGAGAGGCTCCTCCAGTGCTCCGCCAGATATGTAGTGCTCTCGCTATCCATAATCCTCTCCGCTGCCAGTGATCTATGACAGCTAAGTCCTCATACCTCTTCACATCGCTTTCCTTTCAGATCCCGCCTTTTCCGATGCCCTTTAGGCAATCGATCCAGAAATGGCGACCTTGAAAATACGATGCCGATGGTATTTGGATGGCTGGACAGGATTTAATCTTTATTAACTTTTCTGTTAAAAGTATAATCTTTCGCAGACCAGAACAAAATTGATATCGACCATAGTGATATCAGTTTCGATGCTGCAATTGAAATGCCGGTGGGTCAATGCGGATTTCAGTGACACCAACCCGAAAAACCGTACGATGACTCGATTCGATGTAGCCGAACCGGAACGGCCGAGCCACCATCAGGAATCAGATTAAACATGTTAGAAAATTGTAGGGGTAGCCTTTTAGGAATACTAATACCGGAAAAGTTCATAATATAGGTCGTCGATTCGTAAGACTATTGGTGAGAATTTGATGAAACCGGTAAAGACGAAATATCAATTCAGCAACAAGCGGGTGATCGCATGAAGATGCCTCATACTTCCAAGCTTCTGGCCGGCGGGTGCCTGGCCGGAGGATTGCTGCTTCTCCTTTTGTGCAGCTCCTCTCTGGCCGCAGATGAAAGCGTGGACGCATTCACCATCGCCGACTACACCGGCGACTGGGGCTTTCCCTCGCCCTATGGCCATTATTCCAGAGGCCCGGGCTATATCCGGATGAGCATGATCTTCGACACCCTGGTCTGGAAGGATGAGAATGCTTACGTTCCAGCCCTGGCAGAGAGCTGGCAGAGGGACGGCGATTCATACCTGCTCAACCTGAGGAAGGACGTGACCTGGCATGACGGCGAGCCCTTCACTGCCGATGACGTGGTCTTCACCTTCGACTACATCAAGGAACATCCGTACCAGTGGGTGGACTCAAAGATCGTGAAGTCTGCAAAGGCCCTAGACGACTATACCGTTAGGCTCGATCTGAACGGCTCTTACGCCCCGTTCCTGGACATGGTGGCAGGTGCGCTCCCCATTCTTCCCGAGCACATCTACGAAGATATAGACGATCCTGCAGAGTTTCAGGATGACCAAGCCCTGACCGGCACCGGGCCGTACACGCTCGCAGACTACGATCAGGCTCAGGGCACCTATCTCTTCCAGGCCTACGACGACTACTATCTGGGAGCGCCCAAGGTAAAGCAGCTCAGGTTCGTGAAGGTCAGCATGGAAATGACGCCCGCAGCTCTGGAGAAGGGCGAGGTTGATGCAGGGTCCGTTCCCCCGGAGACGGTTGAAAGCCTGAAGGATGAGGACTTCACGGTCCTGAAGGGCTCACACGACGCAATCACCAAGATCATGGTCAACCACAAGAAAGAGCCCTTCTCGGACGTGAGGTTCAGGCAGGCCCTTTATTACGCCATTGACCGCCAGGCTCTGGTGGATACAGTCCTGCGAGGCTACGGCATCGTTGCCAGTCCTGGCTTCCTGGCCCCGGACAACGACTGGTACAACTCCGATGTGGAGGAGTACGCATACGATCCGGCCAAGACCGAGGAACTCATGGAGGACATGGGCTACGCCAAAGACGGACAGTACTTCGCCAAGGGCGGCCAGCCTCTGGAGATCGAGATGCTGATCACCTCGAATACCGAGCGGGCTGGAGAGATGATCAGGCAGCAGCTGGAGGATGCCGGATTCAAGGTTGATTTGAGAAGCGTTGATGCCAAGACTCTGGACAGCCTGGTCGGCGAGTGGAACTTCGATCTGGCCTTGAACAGCCACGGCGGAATGGGTGCCGACCCTGAGATGCTGAAGAGATTCATCGGCGAGGGCTACACCTTCAACAGCGCCCGATACTCTGCGGACCAGAAATTGAACGACCTCTTGAGCCAGGAGGTCTCGGAGATGGACCCCAACCGTCGGGAAGAGCTGGTGGACGAGGTCCAGGTGCTCTTTGCCCAGGATCTGCCGGCGCTGCCGCTGTACTATGCCGACTCCTACTGGGCGAACGACGGAAAGATCGATATGTACTACACCAAGCAAGGAGTGGCCAACGGAATTCCCATCGCCCAGAACAAGCTGTCTTTCGTGAAGTAGAGATCAGGATGGAGGAAAAGCGCAATCGATGGGCCAAAATAGCGGAAAAGGCCGCTACTTGGGGCCCGGTCATTTTTTAGCAGGAGGAATTTTCGAGATGAAACTGGTAGTTTGCGGAAAAGGTGGAAGCGGAAAGAGCACCGTATCGGCGCTCTTAGCAATGGAGATGGCCCGGAGAGGAAACCAGGTCCTGGTGGTGGACACCGACGAGTCCAACTTCGGGCTGTACAAGCAGCTGGGGCTTGAGCAGCCCAAGGACTTCATGGACTCGCTGGGGGGAAAGAAGGGGCTCTCACAGAAGCTTATGAAGTTCATGAGGTCTGAGGGCCGGGAGAAGCTGTCCATCCTGGAGGAGTTCTCCTTAGCGGATATACCCCAGGAGATGATCGTGGGCGAAGATGGAATCAAGCTGGTGGCCATCGGAAAGATTCACGATTTCGGGGAGGGCTGTGCCTGCCCTATGGGCGCTCTGGCCAGAGAGTTCCTGCAGAAGCTCAAGGCCGGCGACATGCAGGTGGTTGTGGACACGGACGCCGGGATCGAGCACTTCGGCCGTGGTGTTGAGGCCGGATGCGACAAGATCGTGGTGGTAGTGGACCCAAGCTTCGAGTCGGTGCAGCTCTCGGCAAAGATCGCCGAGATGGGCGAAAAGATCGGAAAGCCGGTCTATCTGGTGCTCAACCGCATGAATGAGGACTCAAGAGAGCTTATAGAACTGGTGGACAGGGAGAAGATAGTGGGAGAGGTTCCCTTCGACCGCGAGGTCTTCCGGGCCTGTCTCAAGGGAGAGCGGGTTCCGGAAATAGACGCCGTGAAGGGGATAGTGGACCGTTTGCTGGTCGCCTGAGAATAGAGATGATAACAGGCTTAAATTGAGAGGCTGAATATGATCCTCAAGCCAAGCCAGAGGGAGCAGATCCTCCCTCTGCCGGTAGTTTTAATCTCCACGGTCTCCGCTGAGGGCGTGCGAAATGTCGCCCCCTGGTCCAACCTGACACCCATTCTGCGGCCTTTGGAGGAAGTGGTTCTGGCCTCCTGGATTAAGCGGGACACCCTGGAGAACATCCGCCAGACGGGCGAGTTTGTGGTGAACGTTCCCCCTGTGGGCATGGAGGACGCGGTCATGGTCTCCGCCAGGAACTACCCCCCGGAAGTGGACGAGTTTCAGGAGGCCGGGCTATTGCCACATCAGTCTTCGAAGGTCAGGGCCCCTGGAGTCGAAGGCTGTCTGGCCTGGGCGGAGTGCACCCTGGAAGAGGAGATCGCACGGGAGAAGTTCGTGCTGGTGATCGGAAAGGTGGTTCACCTGGAGGCTGACGACCGCTTCTTCAATTCCGAGGGCGAGATGGACTTTGAGAAAGCCCGGCCGCTGGGGGCGATTCTTGGGCACAAGGGTCTGCACTTCACCTATCCGTCCTTTTCCGGGAGGCATGCAGACTACAGGGAGATGTTCCTGAATCCTCCCGCACAGCAGCAAAGGCGGGTGTGAGCAGGGGTGCAAATAATAGTAGCAATCATGCCGCAATTGACGGGAACCAGGAAGGAGGTCTGATTTGATATGTCGGAGACTAAGAAGACCGAGCTGAAGATTTCCGGGATGGCCTGCGCCGGATGCTCGGCAGCGGTGGAAAGGGCCCTCTCTGGGCTTGACGGCGTCAGCAGTGCCAGGGTCGATCTGGGCCGGAAGACCGCCTATGTGGAATACGATCCGGCAAAGCTCACCGAGCAGGACCTCAAGCGAGCGGTGGAGGCAGCAGGGTATAAGGTTGGCTGAAAAAGCATTGTAGTGTCCAAAAATTATGTCGCCTCCCATCTAAGCTTGGACACTTAATCCAAGATATGAAGTTGAACAAGACGAAGGTTCGCTATATCCTTCGTCTCATTTCTATTTTCCGCAGTCGAAAACTCTATTACTATTGAAACAAACTCGCCATTCGGATGGATATAAAGGCCTGTTACTTGCGGAGGGATAATGCTAAGAGTCTTTTTGAGTTCTACATTTAGAGATCTTAAAGGGGAAAGAAGGCAGCTTCTTGATAATCTTAATCAAGCGCTCAGCGATGTCGGAATGGAGAACTTTATTCCGGATGGTCGAACATCGCACGAAATTAGTATAGAAAATTTGAGAAAAAGCGATGTTGTCATTTTTCTGATATCTCCATACTATGGCACCCAAATATCAGAATGCAAAATCGAGGACTGCAAAGCTGATTGTCCAATGAAAACTCAAAGTGGAAACATTTCTTATACGCACTGCGAGTATAAAATAGCCCTTTCCGAAAACAAGCCTCATCAAGTATATCTTGTGAATACAGATTGGGAAATTATAAATTATCTTAAAAATAAAAAGGATATAGATTGGAGGAATGAATTCGAAAATCCAATTTTTGAGAATTATCATAGAGATGAGATAGAACACTTTCATGCAGTTGCAGATTTGGTTTCTTCTTTTAGAGATGAAGCAGAAATAGAAATGGGCCAATGGATTACAGGCATAGAAAGAATAACCTCCGATCTGGCCACCAATATTGTGAAGTGGTATAAAGAGAAGAAAATCGATCTTACTGATTTCTGCGGCAGAAGAGCACCCTTAGAAGAATTGTTTGAAAAGATGGAAGAGAGCGTAGAGGTCTACGGAGTAGGTGGTGTAGGGAAGACAAGCTTAATCCAGGTGGCTCTGCTGCTCCAAAAACTGAAAGGAAAAAGAATTATTGCCATTGGAATGAGGCAATCTTACCTAACGGGATCAGGCTATAGGCATTTTAGAAATAAGTGTGCGGAAGAGATCTATGAAGTAATTGGAAATAGGGTTACACTCGAAGATTTGGCTATTGCTCTAAAAATTCAAGATACCATATTAGGCAAGGATAATGCTGAAACGATAAATATAATTTTGGATACCATTAATAAAAGGAATATTGTTTTGTTTATGGATGATTTCCATCTTTCAGATGATAGCATAAAATCGCTCGTCAATCGTGCGCATTGCAGTATCGTATTAGCCTCAAAAAAGAAAATAGGCCTGGCACGAAACGAAATCCCACTTCTAGGAATAGAGGAAGAAGATAGATCAGATCTTATAAATTTATCTGCAAAGCGGTTCCATAAGGAACTCGATCCATTTGCCAAAGAGAAAATAGAGAGAGTAGCTGAAGGTCATCCTGTCTCAACAGAGATTCTTGTTCGAAACTATGAACGGATTAATTTCAAGGATTTGGAAAATTTTAAAAGAGGATTGAATATATCGAACCCGAAGCATAGTGAAGAGTTGTTGACTAGAGAGATACGAGAAATATTAAATGACCAAGCTTTCCTATTGCTTAAGCGATTGTCCCTTATTAATACTGAACTTGTAAGCAATATTGATGCAAATGTAGCTAAAAGCATTCAAGGAGAACGATCGGGTATAGTCTTGCACGAATTGCTGGATACTGGTATGCTCAGCAAGAAAACAGGATTGGGGGAGTTCCTTTTCTTTTCATACAAACATATACAGGATATCATAAGAGAAGATAAGAAGGATCATCATAGGTGGGTTATTAGGTATTATCAAAATAAACCGAATTGCGAATTCAGTATTGCAGATAAAATAGAATCGCTCTTTCACCAATCAAAGGTCAAGCCTGACAACGAATCGTTAAATATATTCTTTAACCTATGCAATAAAATTAGGCCCAGTCAATATGGATTTAAGCGAATGATTGAAGTGGGGAGACAATTAGAGGCTTCGTTTAGAAAAGAGAAAGCTGCAAGAGCTGCAATATTGGTATCAATTGCAAATTTATACTCCGATTTAAATAAGTATAATGATGCGAGAAAGGCACTGGGCGAGGCTCTGATCACTTATAGACATCTAAATAGGCAACATAGATTCGCCTATAAATGTGAATTAGCCACGACCTTGAACAACATCGGAAATCTATGCAGGGATTTGAAGAAGTATGAGGATGCAGATCAAGCCCATCAAGAATCTCTGAAGATCAGGCGAGGATTAGCCGAGAAAAATCCCGATGTGTTCGGACCATACTTGGCTGGTAGTTTAAACAACATCGGCAATTTATACATGGATTTAAAGAAGTATGAAAAAGCAACGGATGCCTATCAAGAATCTCTGAAAATTTACCGAGAGCTAGCCGAGAAAAATCCCGATGCAATCAGGCCTGACCTCGCCATGAGCTTGAATAACATCGGCAATTTATACAAGGATTTGAAGAAATATGAAGAAGCAGCTGATGCCTATCAAGAATCTCTGAAAATTTACCGAGAGCTAGCCGAGAAAAATCCTGATGCGTTCGGACCAGACCTGGCCGGTAGCTTGAATAACATCGGCAGTTTGTACAAAGATTTGAAGAAGTATGAAGAAGCAGCTGATGCCTATCAAGAATCTCTGAAAATTTACCGAGAGCTAGCCGAGAAAAATCCCGATGCGTTCGGACCAGACCTGGCCGGTAGCTTGAATAACATCGGCAGTTTGTACACGGATTTGAAGAAGTACGAAGAAGCAGCTGACGCCTATCAAGAATCTCTGAAGATCAGGCGAGAGCTAGCCGAGAAAAATCCTGATGCGATCAGGCCTGACCTCGCCATGAGCTTGAATAACATCGGCAATTTATACACGGATTTGAAGAAATATGAAGAAGCAGCTGATGCCTATCAAGAATCTCTGAAGATTAGGCGAGAGCTAGCCGAGAAAAATCCCGATGCGATCAGGCCTGACCTGGCCAATAGCCTAAATAACATCGGCAATTTTTACACGGATTTGAAGAAGTACGAAGATGCAGCTGATGCCTATCAAGAATCTCTGAAGATCAGGCGAGAGTTAGCCGAGAAAAATCCCGATGCGATCAGGCCTGACCTGGCCAATAGCTTGAATAACATCGGCAATTTATACACGGATTTGAAGAAATATGAAGAAGCAGCTGACGCCTATCAAGAATCTCTGAAGATCAGGCGAGAGCTAGCCGAGAAAAATCCCGATGCGTTTAGGTCTGATTTATCCGAAACCCTAAACGGATTCGCAATTCTATACCGCGAAACCAAGAAGTTTAAAGATGCTGAAAATTACTATATTGAAGCCCTGAAGATCAGGCGAGAGTTAGCCGAGAAAAATCCCGATGCGATCAGGCCTGACCTGGCCAATAGCTTGAATAACATCGGCAAGTTATACACGGATTTGAAGAAATATGAAGAAGCAGCTGATGCCTATCAAGAATCTCTGAAGATCAGGCGAGAGCTAGCCGAGAAAAATCCTGATGCATTCATATCTGACTTGGCCGAGACCCTAAACGGATTCGCAGTTCTATACCGCGAAACCAAGAAGTTTGAAGATGCTGAAAATTACTATATTGAAGCTCTGAAGATCGGGCGAGAGCTTGCAAAGAGAAGTTTCGATGCATTCGGATCCGATTTGGCCGAAACCTTGGATGGATTTGCAGATTTTTGCCGCAAAATTGAGAAGTTCGATGAAGCCGAGAAATATTATCAGGAAGCATCAGAGATCAAAATGGCCATTTCTAAAAAGACAAAAGCGAATCCTAAATAAGTTTACGCCATCTTCTCCCTCACCGGCGCCAGTATCTCGATCATGTACTCGGCAGCCGCTTTCTTGAGGTCCTGCGGGTGCATAGCCCCGGACACGAAGTCGGCCTCCAGCGCCTCGTAGTTCTGATAGCTCACGTCGCCTCCGAACTTGGCGGGGCGCTTGACGGTCATCCCGCCCTCGATTCTCGGGAAGACGTGATACTTGCAGATGGCCAGGACCGGATTGTCCTCCACCACCTTGGCCGGACAGAAGGCGTTCTTGATCTTTTTGGCCACCTCCTCGGCAGGCTCGTCCACGGCAATGTTGTTTCCCTTGGAGGACGACATCTTCTGCCCGTCCAGTCCGGGAATTAGCGGAGTGTGCATACAGATCGGAGCCGGCAGGCCCAGGCGCGGAAGCTCCTCGCGGGCCAGCATGTGGATCTTCCTCTGGTCGATTCCTCCCACGGCCAGATCGACCTTCAGGTCGGCGATATCCACCGCCTGCATCAGGGGATAGATCATCTGCGAAACCATGGGGTTCTCAGAGTTCCTGGAAACCTCGTCCATGCTCCTCCGGGCCCGGTTCAGCGTGGTGTTCCTGGCCATCTGCAGGATCTTCAGCATGTACTCCGGCTGGAGCTGGTAGTCTGTGCCGTAGACGAACTCGGTCTTCTCAGGGTCAAGTCCCAGGGCCATGAAGCAGTCCCGGTTGTAGTCGGCGATTTTTCGCACCTCTTCCAGGCTGCCCTTCTCGTTCAGGAAGGCGTGCAGGTCTGCCAGGAGGACCACCACGTCGAAGCCCGCGTTCTGCAGGTCCAGGAGCTTGTTGGCGGTCAGCATGTGCCCCAGATGCACCTTTCCGGAGGTCTCGTAGCCCACGTAGCAGCGAGGGTGCGTCTTGTTGTCCAATAGAGCCTTCAGCTCTTCCACGGTCACAATCTCTTCCGTATTCCGGGTAACCAGCTCAAGCCTGTCCAAAGAACATTCACCACAACAGCAGAGGAATGGGGGGGTATAATGCTTTTGGTTCCTCCTCGAAATCCTTCAATTCTACCTTAGAATTAACGTTGATTTCCAGGTTTCCACTGGAAGCGAAGGTGCGGGCGACGGAAAAAGTTAATTACTGATATTGAGATCTTTTTATTATGCACCGTCGCATGTTCGAGGCATCGCCGCACCTGAGTCGTGAAAAGAACCTGGTGCTGATACTCCTGGCGATCCTGATTGGTTTGTTGCTATGGAATTCCTTTTGGATACTGGTGAGAGTGGCCATATTTGCGGCCATGGTGTACATAATCTACATCCTGCTCCGGTCCAGAATTTGAGGCCCTGCTGGGGAGCTTGGAGGCGATTCCCCTGCGGTCTGGCTCCACTGGCTCCTGGCCTTTAGAAGATCTTCCCTGGTGTTCACGTTGAAGAAGGTCAGAAGATCCCTATCAATTGAGCGCAGAATCTCAACCGGCACCTGATTTACCCGCAAATCCTGCAGCGGATAAATGATCCGGCGCAATTGCCGCTTCAACGCACCTTCACAGGCCGAAGCCATGCTCTTCCGTTCGTAAACGGCATGAAGCGTCTCCATCATCCCGTTTTCCCACACCGGAACTGCGGCCTGATAGCCCTCAGCTAAAGAAAAGAGGTTCTCTACCACCGGAAGGCTTAAAAACGGCAGGTCGCAGGCGGCAACAAACGCCAGCTTTCCCTTCGCGCATCTCAATCCTGCTTCCAGCCCGGCCACCGGGCCGTAGCCTGTGACCGAATCTCTGCAGAACTCCGCACCCGGCACCAGCCTCTCCAGGTGCTCAATCTGGCAGTCGTCTCTGGCCACCACCACCACCTCATCTGCCACCATCAGAAGCTTCTCCGCCGTCCAGCAGATGAGCGGTCTATCATCAAACAGCAACTGCCACTTATCAGAGCCCAGCCTGCTGCTTGCACCGCCAACCAGAATCACTGCGGAGCGCATAGGCTCCATCCAAGCTCCCGGCAGTCTTCGGCAAAGGCCTTCTCTACCCGGGCTTCGGGGTCGGACTGACCGTGATCGGATGGATTGCTGTTCAGGTTCAGGACGGTGAAATCCCGGCTGACCGATGCGGTCCTGGTGCCGGCCAGCATCAGAACCTTCTCGATGACGGTCTGGTCCGGCCTGGCCCCGGCATCTCTAATGGAGTCATGGGCCAGCTTCTGGGCAAATCTATTTCCCAGGACCACCCATCCGGACCGGCCTTTTCCCTTCACCACGGCCTCCTGGCCGTTTACTTCGACCAGGAGGTAGGCCCCCCGGGTCAGGTATATCCGGCGCCGACGCTGGGTGGTGAGGGAGATCTCGGCCACCTCTCCCACTAAAACATCGCCCTTTTGCCATACCTTCTCTCTCTCGTCGCTGATCTGGCAACAGGCCCCCAAATCCTCCGCCCTCCTTAAGAGACTCCGGTCATCACCGATCTTTCCTGAGTAGAGCTCCTCCTCCAGGGCCGCATCCGCAGAGCTGTCCCCGAAGATTATGCTCCTCTTGTCACCGCCGATCACCGCTCCTTTTGCGGTGCAGAAGGCGATTACCAGCGACAGTTGCCTCCTACCTCCTGGCTTTGCTCCTCTGCCGCCTGCACAGTTTGGCTGACCACCATGGCCACGGTCAGAGGTCCAACTCCTCCCGGAACCGGGGTAATGGCTGCGGCAATGTCCTTGACCGCCTCGAAGTCCACGTCGCCAACAGTCTTGTCCCCTACCCGGTTGATGCCCACATCGAAGACGTAAGCTCCAGGCCGGACCATATCGGCCTTGATCAGAGCCGGAACGCCTGCTGCGACGACCAGCACCTCAGCATCTCTGGTGTGCTTCGAGAGGTCCTTGGTGAAGACGTGGCAGACCTGAACGGTGGCGTTGCGGTTGAGCATCATGGCTGCCAGAGGCTTTCCGACCACGTTGCTGTGGCCGACGATTACCACCTCCGCGCCTTGCAGATCCTTCCCTAGCTTTTCCAGGGCATAGATTATCCCCTTAGGCGTGCAGGGCACCATCCTCTCCGCGCCCAGGAGAAGTGCACCCATGTTCTGGGGATGAAAACCGTCCACATCCTTTTCCGGGGCGATGGTCATCATGGCGCGTCTTGGGTCGATACCCTTTGGAAGCGGAAGCTGAAGGAGGATGCCGTGAACGTCCTTTCGCCCGTTGAGCTCTTCGATCTTGGACAGAAGCTCCTCTTCGGTTGCATCCTCCGGCAGGAGGACGTTCTCGGAACGGATTCCCACCCGGCCGCAGGCCGAGTGCTTGAGGCGCACGTACATCTGCGAGGCCGGATTTTCTCCTACCAGAACTGTAGCCAGGCCGGGCACGATGCCCAGCTTGGCCAATTCCTCGATCTTTTTCCGGCTCTCCTCCTCGACCTGAGAGGCCAGCGCTTTGCCATCGATTATCATGTCAGGTCTGGATACAGCGGGAAGCGGTCACACAGCGCCTTCACCTCTGCTCTGGTGGAGGCGATGGTGTCTTCGTTCTTGATATCCCGCAGAACCCTGGTTATCAGGTCCGCTATCTCCGCCATCTGCTGCTCCTTCATGCCTCTGGTGGTGACGCACGGGGTTCCGATGCGAATCCCGCTGGTAACGAAGGGTGTTGCCGGGTCAAAGGGTATCATATTCTTGTTCAGAGTGATCCCTGCTCTCTCCAGGGTCTCGTCCGCCTCTTTTCCGGTAATTCCCTCTTTCAGCAGCTTAACCAGCATCAGGTGGTTGTCTGTTCCGCCTGAGACCAGCTTGAAGTCGTTCTGCAAAAGCCTGTCCGCCAGAGCGGCTGCATTCTTGACCACCTGCGCCTGATAGTCTCTGAACTCCTGGGTCAAAGCCTCCTTGAAGGCCACCGCCTTGGCGGCAATGGCCTGCATGAACGGGCCGCCCTGGGTGCCGGGGAAGACCGAGCGATCTATGGCAGAGGCGAGTTCGCTGGTGCACATGATCAGCGCGCCCCTGGGGCCCCGCAGGGTCTTGTGGGTGGTGGTGGTGACGATGTCAGAGTAAGGGACCGGTGTTGGGTGAACTCCCGCTGCCACCAGTCCGGCAATGTGGGCGATATCGGCCATAACCAGGGCTCCGACTTCGTCGGCGATCTCACGCACTACTTTGAAGTCGATTAAGCGGGGATAGGCGGATGCTCCCACCACAATCATATTGGGCTTGCTCTTTCTGGCGATGGCCGCCATCTCGCTGTAGTCCAGCATCTCGGTATCCTTGGAGACGCTGTAGGGCACTATCTTGTACATCTTGCCCGAGAAGTTGATGGGGCTGCCATGAGAAAGATGGCCCCCGTGGGCCAGGTTCATGCCCATGACCGTGTCGCCCGGCTTTAGAACCGCGAAGTAGCCGGCCA
This sequence comes from Methanotrichaceae archaeon, assembly GCA_013178225.1. Lineage (GTDB taxonomy): Archaea > Halobacteriota > Methanosarcinia > Methanotrichales > Methanotrichaceae > JABLXE01. The sequence goes on along the minus strand of JABLXE010000004.1, from coordinate 182,731 downwards.
TGTTGGCCTGAGTGCCGCTGTGCGGCTGAACGTTCACGTGCTCGGCACCGAAGAGCTTCTGGCAGCGTTCGATGGCCAGCTCTTCGGCCACGTCTACGTACTTGGTGCCGCGATAGTAGCGTCTTCCAGGATAGCCCTCTGCGTACTTGTTGGTCATAACGCAGCCCTGGGCCTGCATAACTGCCCGGCTGGCGAAGTTTTCGGAGGCGATCAGTATGAGGTTGTTGCGCTGCCGCTCCAGCTCTCCTTGGACGGCGGCCGCAATTTCAGGATCGACGGCATCTAGGGGTTGCAATCAAATCACCGTTATGAGATCGAGATTGGTGGAGATGTAATGAGGTGAGCAAAATAGATTATGGTATTCTTTATCCTTTTGTCGATGACTTGGGACCCAACAATATGATCCGGGCCTCATTCTTTTCCGAGCAGTTGAATTTATAATCATGAAGGGGATCTGAATTCTAGGCTCAATGGCCCCGGTGGAAAAGAGGATGTTTGATTCCAGCATTAAACCCAGCCCCTGGTATTATGCGCTTGCTGCATTGATAATTATTGCCGGGACGGCCATGTCTTTTCAGCTGCTGATGTCTGGACTTGGCAGCATCACCGAAGGCCTGACCCAGGTGATAGTTCCCGGAGAAAGCAGCCTTGATCTTCCCGCTGCAGGCGAGTACACCATCTTCTATGAGAGCCTGAGTGCGGCCGAGGGCCGGATCTACTCAACGGGAGATGATATTTCCGGGCTGGAGATCAGGATCATAAACAAGACGGAAGGCTTCCTGGTTCCCACTTATCCTCCCTTCTCGCAGATGAGCTATGACCTAGGGGGCCGCTCTGGCCAGTCCGTTCTGGCCTTCCAGATCGATCAACCAGGAGAATATCTGCTCTCGGCCTCGTATCCTCCGGGCTCCGAGGGACCTGATGCAGTGCTGGCGGTTGGACAGGTATTCTTCAGTAATCTCCTGTTCGAAATACTGTCTGTTCTGGCCCTCATTTTCGGCTCCCTTCTCGCGGGAGGCATAATTATCATATTGACGTTCATCAAGAGGCGGGATGCATCCAGGCGGGCCGCAAAGGAGGAGCGGCTGATTCGCGGCGGCAGGAATTGAATTATTCCCCGGCGAGCCTTCCAGGACTCCGGTGGATTGAATCACCATAAGACTTTTCTAATTCACGCTTCAGACAGGAGAGACGATGCTGAAACGCGCTAGGTTGATTGCCGATCTTCAGTTCGGGCGGGGTGCAGGAGAGGCGCTCTTTCCCGATGATGCTACCTTTGGTCTCTCCAGCACAGGCAGGCTCAGATATCTCTATGCTGGAAAAGAACGGCTGGCCACCGTCCGGGCAGGAGACGGCATGCTCACGCTCAGCATGCTGGGTGCAGAGAGGCTTCATTCTGCACTTCCGGCGCCGAGGTTGAGGGTGGTGGTATCCGACGAGGCTGCTCCCTTCATTGCCAGGGGGGGAAATGTCTTCGCCCGTCACGTCGTAGCTGTCGACCCCGAGGTGCGGGCGGGCGAGGAGCTGCTGGTGGTGGATGGCCAGGACCGGCTGCTGGCTACCGGCCGGGCGGCCCTCTCGCCTGAAGAGATGCTGCAGATCCGGCGCGGGGCCGCGGTCCAGACCCGCAAGGCGGCAGAAGATTAGCTTTGATGCCTCTTTTTGTTTTGCCTTTTTCTCGTCTCCTTCTTTCTTCCCGCTTACATTTTCGCCCTTTCATCTTCCCAGGGCGGAGATTCCCCTGAACCTCTGTACGGCCTCGACGATACATCGGCCGGCGTAGTCTGCGTCCTCGGAGGTGTTGGACCTGCCCATGGTGATTCTGAGAGAGCCGTGACAGTCCTGGGGTGCGAGCCCCAGCGCCCGCAGCACGTGCGATGCCTCCAGCTTGTGCGAGGAGCAGGCTGAGCCGGTGGAGACGGCCACGCCTTTGGCGTCCAGGTAGAGCAGCATCGACTCTCCCTCCACGTACTTGAAGCCGAAGTTGAGGTTGAAGGGAAGCCTGTGGGTCATGGAGCCGTTGATCCAGCTCTCTGGGACCTGATCCAGCACGTAGCCGGCCAGGCGGTCTCGCAGCCCGGTCAGCCGCTCCATCTCCTGCGGCATCTCCTGCCCGGCCAGCTCAGCAGCCCTTCCCAGGCCCACGATGCCGGGGATGTTCTCGGTTCCCGAGCGCAGGCTTCGCTCGTGCCCGCCGCCCTGGACAATGCTCTCGATCTTGGTGCCCTTGCGGATGAAAAGAGCGCCTACTCCCTTGGGGCCGTAGAACTTGTGACCGGATAGGGACAGCAGATCGACCCCCAGCCGGTCCACGTCAACCGGGATCTTGCCGGCGGTCTGGACGGCGTCGGTGTGGAGGAAGATATCTTTTTCCGCAGCAATCTTGCCGATCTCCTCTACCGGCTGGATGGTGCCGATCTCGTTGTTGGCGTGCATTATCGAGATCAGGGTGGTATCGGGACGAATTGCCGCCTCCAGGGCTGCGGGATCGACCAGGCCCTCGGAGCCCACCGGCAGGTAGGTCACCTCGAAGCCCTCCTTTTCCAGAATGCGGCAGACCTCCAGGATGGCCGGGTGCTCAATTGAGCTGGTGATGATGTGCTTTCCCTTTTGGCGGTGGAGGCGGGCGATTCCCTTCAGGGCCAGGTTGTCGGACTCGGTTCCGCCGGAGGTGAAGATGATCTCCTCGGGATCGGCACCGAGGAGGTTTGCTACCTTCTCCCTGGCCTCTTCCAGGGCCTCTTTGGCCTCCAGGCCGAAGCTGTGCAGGCTAGAGGCGTTGCCGAATTTTTGGCTGAAATAGGGGAGCATGGCCTCCAGCACTTCGGGAGCCACGGGTGAGGTGGCTGAATGGTCCATGTAGATCCTGGTCATCATCTGCAATTAGGAGAGAAGGAGGTAAAAAGGTGGCGAATCGAATAGAGATCAAAGTTCGGCGGTTCGATCTTGAGTTGTCTTTTAGCAGCAGTACATCTCACTAAAAATTATTGGGGTTGGCAGTCCGTTCGATCAAAATGCTGAAGGCCTGGCAGGTGGCTAAATTTCCGTGAACTGCTCCACCCCGATCTCAGAAAAATTGAGATCAGCATTTCCGGTCAGTTGTAGACCGCGATCCCTGGTTCCACGTAGATTATCTTTAGTATCCCTCTCTCAAAGTACATGGTCTTGGGGTAGTTGAACTGACCGTCGTAGACCCTGATATCGTGATTTCGGTTTCCGACAACCCGGAAGCTGAATTTTCCATCCGGGGTGTCGCCGACAGTGCCTTCAGTGCCGATGTAGTTTCCATCTAAGAACACCTGATACCCTCTCATGGCCTGTGAGCTGATTGTCACCGGCGTGTCGCCAGTTGATGGAGACGCTGAAGGAGGATAAATCTGCCCGGGTGAATAGACGGCAATTGGCGATGGATAATTGCTTGCCACATCTATGACAATTGCATTGCTGGCCTGACTGCCGATCACGAAGAGCAGCACGTGCTGTCCGATTGCGTCTGAATAGAAGCTGATCTGGCTGGTTCCAGGGAAGAAGTAAAAGCTGTTCTTGGAGAGCTTTCCATCAGGGGCGATCTCGTAGAGATATCCGCTGCCGCCTGTTCGAGCATTTGCCAGGAGAGTGAGAACAGATCCCTGGGGAACTTGAGCATATTGGGTCCAGCTTGTGGTTCCTGCTATCCACAGCGAGCTGGCTTCGGTATATGCAGAATAGGTCTGATATTGCGAGTATGGTATAGACTGCATTTTGTAACTGAAATAAACTGTGCTTGGCATCTGGCCTTTTATCTCATGCTTCTTGGGGATTTCGATGTGCTTTTTGGGATTCTCTCCCTTAAATGAGTAATACTCGTCGTAGGAAGGCGGATTGCCGCCAACCCAAGGTTCGCCAATTCCCATCTCGAATAGCCTCTCGGCAGCTGCTTCGCCAAACCTCATTTCCACACCATTTTCAATATCTATTGCCAAGGCGCACCCCAGCAAAGATGTAATGAGTATCGTCGCCGTTAAGATCTTAATCATCATCGTATTGCATCTCCTTTTTTCGCTTTCTTCGCTTTCATTACAGCTCGAGCTATTGGGTTTGTCCGGATTGTTCCAGTTGTTGATGTGCAATCGTTATACGCAATCATTGTGGATAGGAAATCTGACCTCCATTCTCCCCTGGCGAATGCCAGGTGCAACGCCTGCAATATGTCGGTTAGATATATTTTAATTCTTTTGCCCGTCTCCTGGAGCACATGATCCACCACTAGCATGATAAGTTCTAAATATTTTAACCTTTTAAACATAAGCAGTGATGGTACGAGATCAAGGTTTAATTTATTCCATCCATCGGGAGAATGAGACCAGGAATAACAGGTTGCGGTAGTTGCCAGGGAGTTTTGAAGGAATTGATCGAATATTCTCAGGGGAGGCCATCTGGTATAATTATCTGCAAAAGACAATTGATTCGCCTCGAATCGCCGTCTTCAGGCCGACTTTGGGGAAGGTGTAATCGCTGAATTTAGTTCCTCAAGAGGTGATATCATGACCGAGCGCAAAACCAGAGGTTTATTAGATCGAGTCCTCTCTAAAAGTCCGTGTCTAATACTTATCGCGGTTATAGGCTCACTCCTGGCTTCAGTGACGGCACTTTTCTTGTCCGGACTTGAAGTCGTCAATATTCTGGTGAGCCTTCTTTCTGGTGGTTATCCTTATCACAATGACAATACATCGAGGCTCTTATATGTTGATGTCATAGAGCTGATAGACTCGTTGCTTCTCGGAACCGTTCTGTACATCATCGCCCTGGGTCTTTACCAGCTGTTCATCAACAGCGACTTTGAAATGCCCCGGTGGCTTCATATAGATACGCTGGACGACCTCAAAGAGCGCCTTTTGACTCTGATCTCGGTAATGCTGGTGGTGATATTCCTGCGCAATGTGGTCACCTGGGACCACAGCATAAACATACTGTGGCTGGGTGCAGGAATCGCTCTGGTATTTGGAGTGACCGCCTATTTCCTGGGTGTGATCTGGACCGCTCGTGCTCGAATCCATAAAATGGAGCGGGAGAATTCGCCAGAAAATAAAAATCCATAAGCGAAGAACTTGGTCCCACTGTCCGATCCGCTAAGGCCAGATCCGCTTAAGTTGGCCCAAAGAACTCTGTCCTGGAGAACTGGCAATCGGAAATGCAGCTATCGCTCAGGTCAACCCAATTGAGGCGGGCTCCTATCAGGTGGGCGCAGGGCAAGGGGAACCCTTTTAAAGTTGCAAGAGCCGGGCCAGATCCGGCAAGCCTGTTTTTTTTAGTGGGATCTGGGCCCGATAGATTGGCTCCCGATAACTCTGAAATCGCTCAGGTCAGCGCCGGCAATATTTGCATCTGGCAATCCAAATCGTTTAATCGAGATCCTTTGAGGTTTGAGCCGGGCAGACCAGCGCCACTCAGATTGGGCCCTTTTATGGAAAGCGACTCTGCCAGGGCCGGTCTATGAAAACTGACCGCATCTAGCACTTATAGTTGGGACTCTGCAGGAACGGAAGGATTCTCATGACGGAATGATGCGCAGATGCCGGGGCGGGAAAGAGAAAATGCCCTATCGTTTCAGCCTAGCGGGGAGGCAGCGTCCGGTCTCGCAATCCGGATATCGCCAGGATGGACCACCACAGGAAAATGCCCAAGATGACGGCCAATAGAACGAAAATGTAAACTTCCATGAGATCGCCCTCAATATTATAGTTGTATGATTGAATTATATAGACGACTGCGACCAACGGATCCGAACAGATCGCGAGAACGCCATCGGCAGGTCAATTAAATTACTACAAAAGTGAAATATAAAAACCTTGAATCGACCAGGATCCGTTCCTCGAATTGTGTTTTCTTGCAACTGTATCATTTCAAATCAGAAGCAATCTAGATTCCCTGGCATGGCCCTTTCGCATTCCGTCTTGTCTTCAGATAAATTGTTGACATGTAAAGGCTCTTATCCTCCAAGCTGCAAGAGCACCTTTCTATGCTTAAGCTGGGAGAGTATTGCGAAGAGGATGCCAAGTTGATTTCAAAGCACCTCAAGAATGCAGGGATGAAGGTAGAGTTGAAGGCATTTATCGACAGCAGCATAGAAACCAAATACTATCTGCTGGGAAGGCTTAGCGAGCTTAAGGGAAAGACCGAAAACATAGACGAGTTCGAACGTTATTTCAGGGTTGCCCAATCCCTCTTGGACAAAGGAGTCAAGCCAGAGGAGTTCGAAGAAAAATTCTTGCTGGAAATCGATCCCTTAATGAGCGAAAAACGGAGCCTGCTCACGGGACAGATCGAGGAATTCAAGAAAAATCATGAGGCGAATTCTGACGATGACGATGAAGAACGGCCCCTGACGGATATCCTATTGCGGTTGAAGGAAATTCTAGAAGCCAGCAAAATTATAGACTTCGTGGATGATGCTTTCCAAAGAAATGATATAAAAATAGAAGAATCCAGCGTCCAAATCGAGGATCCCCTTCTACGCATTCCGGTTTCTTCTGTGGGTTCGATCCCTGACAGCAGTCTTTCCAGGAGCACGCTCTCTTTAAATCTGGAAAAAACTTATGGAGTTTATATCGACGAGTTCTCGGCCGCCCTGGAGGAGGAGATAGAGGATGATTTCCGGGAGGCTTTTCCGGATGAATGCTTGAAGATCATGGCCATGGGCTTCCTGATGAAGGATATGGTGGAGGAGCCGGGCAGGGGGAAGACTGAGATCGACGATTTTGCCGAACGCTGCCAGATGCAATTCGAGAAAAATGGCAATCAATTAGATATCGATGGACGTGATGTGGCCGAAGATCTCGCAAAAATACTGGAGAAGAACGGCGTCTTGAAGATCAAAGGCAATATCATCAAGTGGAAGGCTTGAGAAGAGCGGCAAGATCGAAATAATGATCGAGCATTTTGATTCGAGCTGCGGGGCCCAATACTATGTTCTTTAGATATTCGGATGCCGTTCCCGTGCAAGTTGTGCCCGGCCTGGTGCGAAGGACGCTTGCCGAGGGCGGGAAGATGATGACCTGCGAATTCATATTGGAGACGGGAGCTGAGATTCCCAGCCACTCTCATCCCCAGGAACAGCTGGGATATGTGGTCTCAGGAAGGCTCATAATTACCGTAGGAGACAATAGCGCTGAGCTGTCGGCTGGAGATTGCTACTATGCCCCGGCAGGCGTCTCCCATGGGGCCGTGGTTCTGGAGAAAGCCAGGGTGGTAGATACCTTTTCTCCTCCCAGGGAGGATTACAAATAAAGAGGAGATAAAGAGGAGATAAAAGAAGCTAGAGAAATTTTTATCTCAGCTTCTCGGCCGCTTCAGAAGGCGACTCGATGATCTGCACCGGCTTTATGATGATGTTGGATGTGGCCACTGCACTTCCGTCGGGAACGGTGTTAATGGCAGTCACAGTTATCCCGCTTACATCGATGTCCATGTAATTTCTCTGGTCCTGCGGTCCGAAGCTGGACCTGGAGCTGCGGCTGCTGGGGTCTGATGTCAGGACCTCGTCAATCCTGTTCTCAATCCCGAAGTCGCCACAATCTCCGCCAAAGTCCATGCCTTTATAGCTCTCTTCTTTGCCGGTAACAGAAATCTCCATAGAGTTTCCGGCCCCTTCCCCAGAGACTTGGGTCTGGGCCTCATCGTAAATGATGTTTCTCTCTTTGACCGTGTTCAAAGCCTTTAGGTCTGAAACCTGCTCCTGCGACCGCGCTCCTTCCATGAAGACGTTCACTTTGGTCGGACAGCAGGTGGGCATGACCCCGCAGGACGACGGCCGGGCAGCGCTGTTCTCCTGCTCGGACCAGGGAAAATAGATCGTGCCCGAAGACAGCTCAAGCTGGCCCATTCCCGCATTTTGCTGATTAAGGAGATCGGACCTCATATCCCCCATAGCGGGAGAAGCCAAAACCGCCAATAGCAGCAGAATTATCGCGTGTCTCATGGTGCCAACTCATTTAACTATTTTACTAAGAGCTATACGCTACTGGTATTTAATGCTTCCTGTCGGACCTCACGATAAAAGAGACCTCAAGCGCTATGATCCTTCAGCCGACCCAATCCTTGCATAACAATTCTGCCTGCTCTAAAACGGTCTGGGTTGCTTTCTCTTGCTTGTCCGGCGGATAGCCATGTTTGCGAAGCAGACGCCTGATAATTACTCGCAGCTTTGCTCGGGATGACTCTCTAATCGATCAATCGATGGATAAATTATTGCGAACTGATTCAGCCAGCTCGCGGGCAATCTGCCGGAGAGTCTCGTCACCCAAATCCATCACTGCACTATCCTTTACTTCCAGAGCATCCCAGAAGGCAAGCTCCGCTTCTGATAGACCCAGATCTTCCCCTCGCCTGGCGGCTTGTCAGAAAATCGAAGTTGTACGGATCTTTAGGATCTGCCTGGCAAGCTCGGACTGTGGAACAGGCAGAGTTCGGTCAAGTTCACCAGCGCCCCGCACCTTCCTTTCGTAAAGGCCGCTTTTCGATCTGGTGGATTAGAACATTCCTGCTCCATCACCGAGAGATATTCTGGCAGATATACCAGATGCGCTCTTCAGGGCATTTTACCTTATCCAAAAGGACGAAATTATGAAACAGTGAATTTTCCAGCAAGCTGCTGGACTATTGCCTCATCGGGATAGGACTCTGAAAATGTCCTCATGTCCGCAACAATGCTCAATTCCCGAATGCTCCTGGAAATATGCTGCCCAGATCTGCCCCTCTGGCCTCCGTCAGGAATCGATCTGAGAGCGCACCATCTCCAGCGGTATCCGGCCGTTGTGCACCGCTGTTGCCACCAGGGCACCATCAAAGCCCATCTCCTCCAGTGCCCGCAGATCATCGAGGTCTTTTACCCCTCCGCCGAGAATTAGCGGGTGGCGGCTGGAGGATGCGGCTTCCTGCAAGAAGTCTCGGTCCAGCCCGCAGGAGGTCCCCACTCGGTCCAGCTCCAGCAGGATCACCGCCTTCAGCGGCAGGGCATTCAGCCTCTCGATAACATTCAAAGGACAAAGTGCGGCAAGCTCTCGATCCCTGGCCAGGACCTTTCGGGCTTTCATGTCGACGCTGGCCACCACGCCCCTCCCGGATGCTGCCCTTTCCAGATTCGCCAGGGATACGGTCTCCGTCCCCAGGACCGGGACGATTCCCTCCGACAGGCAGTTCATATCCTCAGCATTCTCAATTCCGGTATCTGCCCAGGTGCTGACCCGGCTTGAGATCTCTTCAATTGTCAACAGGTTGTCGCCGCTTTTCGTCAGGCGGTTCAGGTCTGCCACGTACACCTCTCTTGGGGAGACCTCGTCCAGCACTCCGAGAGGATCTGAGGTCGTGACTATGCCGCTTGACTGATCGATGGGACGGTAACCGCTACGCTCTCCTCGAACGGCATGAACCACCCTACCATTAAGTATATCCATGACGAAGATGCATCGCACCTGTGCCCTGTTGGGATTGGTGCGATATGAGATTATTGGTAAGTCCTATGAACCTTGAGGAGGCAAAGGCCGCCCTGGACGGTGGCGCAGATATCCTGGATGTCAAGAATCCCAAAGAGGGCTCTTTGGGAGCGAACTTCCCCTGGGCCATCAGAGCCGTAAAGGAGATGGCGAATGGGGTGATTCCCGTCTCCGCAACTATTGGAGATCTAGATTTCAAGCCCGGCACCGCCAGCCTTGCCGCTTTGGGAGCTGCCGTCTCGGGAGCAGATTTCATCAAGGCCGGGCTGCTGGGCGTAAAAGAGAAAGTCCAGGCCGAAGAGATGCTGGCCGGCATTGTCAAAGCCGTCAAGGACCTGGACGGACGAAAGATGGTGGTGGCTGCAGGCTACGCCGACCATGCCAGGGTCGGATCGATCTCCCCCCAGCTCCTGCCGGAGGCTGCGGCTGCATCTGGAGCCGATCTGGTGATGGTTGATACTGCCATAAAGGACGGCAGATCGACATTCGAGTTCATGAGCGAGCAGGAGCTTCGTGATTTCATCAAAGCCGGCCACGATTGCGGGCTTCAGGTGGCCATTGCAGGGGCAGTGGGCTTTGAGCACCTGAACCTGATCAAATCGATTGATCCCGATATCCTGGGCGTGCGGGGAATAGTGTGCGGTGGAGATCGAAACGGATCCATTAAAGCAGATCTGGTGGATAGGCTCAAACAGGAGCTTTCCCGATAAAATTTTCCCGATAAAATCACTTTTTAAAAAACCGGCCGGGCGAGCGGAAAAGCCCGCCCTGAACATCTATCTCAGAGAGTTACCATTTTGGCGCTCAGGACGCCGGAGACCTGTTGCATCCTGTCCATGGTGGCCCCGGGAACAGCGTGGTCTACGCTCAAGATCATCAGCTGGGGCTTTCCTTCAGCGGTTCGACCCACATGCATTCCACCGATATTGATCCGGTCCTCGCCTAAAACCACGCAGCACGGACCTATGATGTTGGGCTTGTCCTCGATTTCTGCTATCACCATATTTCCCTCGGTGGGGATGTAAGTATGGTACTCGTTCAGCTGAATGATGCGCCGGTCTTTGTTGCTGTAGACCGTTCCTTCCACCTGGATCGTGTCGCCTTTGTTCGCCAATTTGAGGGTAATGGCATTGCTGTAGCCGCTTACAGACTCGGTCTTGCTCTCGGTCAGCTTCACGCCCCGTTCCTTGAGCAGGCTTAGGGCATTAACGAAGTTCACGTTCTCATTGCCGAGAGCAGCGGCCAGAAGCCCGCGTACGGCGGAGATGGTGACTGCGCGGGTATCCTTCTCGGCTGCCGAGCCGCCGTAGATCAGCTCCACGCTCTCAAAGCTCTTGCCGGATAGCTGCCCGGCCAGGCGTCCCATCTTCTCTGCCAGGTCCATGAACGGCTCCATGACCGCCAGCATCTCCGGCGAGATGGCGGGCATATTTATGGCGTTGGTGGGAAGCCCTCCCCGGCCTATGGCCAGAATTTGGTCTGCCACTGCCAGAGCCACGTTAACCTGCGCCTCTGCTGTCGAGGCCCCCAGATGAGGTGTGGTGATGATGCGGTCCTGCTCCAGCATAGGGTTTCCGACCGGCGGCTCCTTAGTGAAGACGTCCACGGCCGCACCGGCCACTTTGCCTTCGGCCACGGCCTTGGCCAGCGAGGCCTCGTTGATGATGCCGCCGCGAGCGCAGTTTACTATCCGCACCCCGGACTTCATGATATCGAACTGAGCCGTATCTATCAGGTTCCTGGTCTCGCTGGTGAGCGGAGTATGAACGGTAATGAAATCCGATTCTCGCAGCACGGTATCCAGAGGAGCGAGCTTGATTCCCATCTGCTGGGCCTTCTCCTCAGTTACAAAGGGATCGAAGGCCAGAATCTGCATGCTGAATGATTTCATGCGGGAGGCGACCTCAACTCCCACCCTGCCCAGACCCACGATGCCCAGGGTCTTGTTGAAGAATTCTACGCCTGTGTACTTCTTTCGGTTCCATTCTCCCCGCTGCAGGGCGGCATGGGCCTGCGGGATATTGCGGGCCAGGGCCAGCATCATGGCGATGGTATGCTCTGCAGCAGAGATGGTGTTGCCGCCAGGGGTATTGACCACAATTACCCCCTTCTTGGTGGCCGCAGGAACATCTATATTGTCCACGCCGACGCCCGCCCGCCCCACGACCTTCAGGTTCTTGGCAGCGTTGATGACATCGGCAGTGACCTTGGTCCCGCTTCTTATCACCAGGGCGTCGTAATCTTCAATCTTCTTAACCAGCTCTTCGGGAGTGAGGTTGGTCATGACGTCAACTTCAGCTCCGGACTGCAGCCTCTTTACTCCTTCCTCAGCCAATGAATCGGTGACAAGAACTCTCATGATCTTCACTTCTGGTATGGGCAAAGATGTTCAAGGATTTTATTCTTTCGTCAGCCCGGCCAGGGCGGCGCGAGCCGTCATCCCCCAAAGCCCGCGCCAGTCAATCGAGGTTGGGCAGGATCTGCAGGATCTATTAGTCTAGCAGTTGTCGTTTTGTGTGGCTCGATATCTCTCCTCCAGGAAATGCATCTTGGCACCATAGAGCCTGATGATAGAGCTATCCAGGTAGACAGGAACCAGATACTCCAGCAGATTATCGATTAAAGCGCCCATTCTTTCCGCCGATCCCTTTGCCTTGTGAAGGCAGTTGAGCGTATCCTGGTCCAGGCGGTCTGAGTATTTTTCATGGAGGGTTTTGTCCAGTTCAGCCATCAAAGACAGAAATGTCGCCACATCATCGGAGATTACATCCATGAAATCTTCTAGATTGCCGTTAGCCTCTTCGAGGTTATCGATATACTTTCGAAGGTTCTCTTCCGCCCGCTTCTTTCCGGAGATCAGATCCCATTCACGGAGCACCCGGTGGGCAGTCCTCGGCAAATTCTTGAGGTCGTCGAAGTCCTTGACCACGTATTCCATAGCTCCCGACTTCAAAGTCTGAACGGCCAGCTTTTCCGAACCCACGCCAGTGAGAATTATCAGCGGATAGCCGATGTCCACCGGGGTTCTGGCGTCTTTGGCCAGATCAAGTCCCGTTCCATCCGCCAGACGGTAATCGGCTATCACCAGCGAGGGCAAATTTGACCGATTATCTTCCAGCCAGTTCAGGGCTTCAGAGAGGCCGCACACCCTTTTGACCAACCAATGAGGACCATCCTCCTCAAAGATCCGGCATATCATTTCTGCGTGTGCCTCATCATCCTCGACCAACAATATGGGAGGATGCTCTCTATTTTCAGATTCATCCACTTTCCACCCACTCCATTAAAATTTCCCTTCCTCCTTACGTTAAATAGGATAGATAAACGTTTCTTCACATCAACTGTTCAGTTTTGGCATCATCTGCAGGAAACGTTATATTTGAACCAATAATTTCCCAGCTCGGTTATCATATCTCTGAATTCTTCCAGTCCAAGCGGCTTTACGAGATAGCTGTTAGCATGATTCTGGTAGGCCTTCCTCACGTCCATGGGATTGTCTGAGGTTGTGAGAATCACTCTCGGGACCGTCAGCAGCTCTTCGCAATCCTTGATCTTCTGCAGGATATCGTGGCCATCGTATTTTGGAATTCGAAGATCCAATAAAATCAGATCCGGCGTCTCTTCCTCTGCAAATTCGCCCCGGTGAAGCAGGTAGTCCAGGGCCTTTTCGCCGTCTTCCATCCAGCGAATCTGGGCGGTTCTCAAATCCTCGAAACACCTCATGATCAGATCTGCATGATCGCGATCATCTTCAATTAGCAGCACGGTCGGGATCTTTGGGGACATCTACTTGGGTGTCACCTGACCTTCATCACGCGGACTTGGGGGCGCTCAAATCTGACCGCGGCAGGGTGAAGCAGACCGAACAACCCTTTCCCGCCTCCGATTCAATCCAAATCCGTCCGCCGTGAACTTCAACTATCCTCTTTACGATGGCCAGGCCCGCGCCCGTTCCTTCGCTCTTTTTGTCCACTTTGTAGAACAGCTCGAAGACCTTTTGATGCTGGCTTGGGTCCAACCCCATGCCGTTGTCGCGCACAAAAAACGCCGTACCATCCGCCAATTTTCTCCATCCGATCTCTATCTCTGGTGAGGCTTGATGGCCCATGTACTTTATGCTGTTTTCGATCAAGTTTGCCAGCGCCTCTGCCAACCTCAAGCGGTCCACAAAAACGACGGGATAGCTCTCTGCCTGAATTATCCTGACCTTTGATGACCGGATCTGCAGCGAGACCTGATCCAGCGCCTCCTTAACGATCTCTCCGAAGTTTACATATTGTGGCGGATCGACTACACGGCCAATGCGAGAGAGGGCCAGAGTATCTCTCAGCAGCAGGTCCATTCTATCGACGGCCTCCTCAATTCTCTTCATATCGGCTTCGGTCCGGAGGTTCGAGCCCTTTGCTAGATCCTGCCTGAGAAAGCCCAGGAAACCCTTGATGGTGATCAACGGCGACCTCAAATCGTGCGAGACCGTGTAAGTGAACCGCTCCATCTCGCTGTTCTTGATCTCCAGCTCGGCGATGAGCTTTTCGCGCTCTTTCTTTGATTGCTTCAGCTCAGCCATTTGTTCTTTCAGAGACAGGTTAGCCTCTGCCAGCTGGGAAGTTCGCTCAGCTACCCGTCTCTCCAGCTCTTGATGAGCCCGGAAAAGCTCGTCCTGAGCGCGTCTGCGATCGGTTATGTCCCTGAAGACCCACAGCCGGCCCAGAAGATCGCCCTGCGGATCGTACAGGACCGAGATCCGAAGATCGTAGAACCTCTGCCCGTTCGGACCGGGATATTCCAGTTCAGATTCGGATTCGATAGCAGAAGAAGAGCGCTGCAACAAATCAGATTTGAACATGGGAAGCAGATCAGCGGGTCTCCCAATGATCTCCTGGGAAGGCAGGCCGGACATCTTCAGGGCCGCGGGGTTGATGTCTGCCACCCGGTTTTTGGCGTCCGTGATCACCACGCCGTCGGCCATGCTGGAGACGACTGAGTCATAGGCCACGGGAACGATATCCAGGAGCTTGAAATGAAACATCCCCCATGCCGCCACCAGGCCGGTGAGGCTAAAGGCCAGAGTGGTCATGTCCAGAGGATAGAACGGACTTACACCGGCAACGTACAGCGCATTGGAGATCAGGGGTATGGCCGCCCCAAGCGCCAGCACCTTGGCCTGGTTCCGGTAGAGGCTGGAGGATCGCAGAGCATATTGAAACAGCAGGATCGTTCCCGTCAATATGAGGAGATAAGAATAGGCGACATTGACCCAGAACCACGGTCCGTGGCCGTGAGCCAGGTCCCGAAATTGGCCCAGATCCACTACGGTCAGATCGGTCCATATCAGTCCGAATTGTTCATTGAAAAATACCAGTACCAGCGTGACCAGCGGCACGATCGAGAGCAGAGCCAGGTTCCGCCTGTTCAGTTGCCCGTCTCTTTTGGTGTACTGCAGGCAAAAGGCCAGCCATGAGGGCCCGACCAGTACGATTCCCAGGTAGGACATCTTGTCCCAGAAGACCATTGTGGAATAATCAGAGCTCAAGAGCCTCATCAGATCGCAAAAGGACCAGAACGAGACCGCAACCATGAGCACGATGAAGGGCTTGGTGCCGAGAGAAGACCGGCGCGTCCAGCAGAATGCAGCGATGGCAGCAGATGCCAGTGCTGATAAGGCCAGAAGCACCAGGTAGTAGAGGGCAGGAAGGCTCATCGAATCGAAATCCCGGTTTTCTTTTGGGACTTAAATAGTCATTCGTCCGGAGAGGATCAATCCTGCTAGCGGAAATGAGGATCGTCGCTGGCCGTGATTATGAAACTTGATTTCCAAGATCCTTCGGAGGACAAAACCAGGGTTCGTTATGCCAGGGGTTCGTTTTTGGCGGCTGAAGGGGCCGAGGCTCTTCGTGAGAAGCCGCTTCTGGGGGGAAACTTGGGGCTACAGTCCGATGCGTATATGCTTTAGCTCCAGGTAGCTGTCCAGACCCTGGCGTCCCAGCTCCCGTCCAAAGCCGCTCTGTTTCCAGCCGCCGAAAGGAGCCTGGATGTCTACCACGTTGTTGATGTTTATTCCCACCCCGCCGGACTCCAGCCTCTCTGCAGCGTAAATTGCCGACTCCAGCGACTCGGTATAGACATAAGAGGCCAGACCGTACTGCGAGTCGTTGGCCAGACCGATGGCCTGGTCTACGGTCTCAAAGGTCGTGATGGGAGCTACCGGCCCGAAGGTCTCTTCTCGCATCACCTTCATGCCGTGATCGACCCCGGAAAGAACAGTAGGCTGATAGAAGTACCCTTTGGAATACTCTGCTCCATCCGGCTCGCGCCCTCCCAATAGCAGCCTGGCTCCCTTTTGCAGGGCATCAGCCACGTGCTCGCGGGTCTTATCCCTCTGGGAGCCGCTGGCCATGGGACCCAGGTCCACATCCTGTTCGAGGCCGTTTCCGATCTTGAGGCGGCCGGCGCGCTCGATAAACTTCTCGATGAACTCCCCGGCGATCTCCTGGGCCACATAGATCCTGTTTACGCTGATGCAGATCTGTCCCATATTGGAAAAAGCGCGTATGGCACCTGCAGCCGCAGCCTTGTCGAGGTCGGCGTCCTCGCAGACGATGAACGGGGAGTGGCCGCCCAGCTCCAGCGAGACCCGCTTGAGGTGCCTTGCCGAGTGCTCCATGATCCACCTGCCGGTTTCGGTCTCCCCGGTAAAGGCCACCTTTTTGGAGATCGGATTTTCCACCAGCTCCGCTCCCACTTCAGAGCCCGGCCCCAGAACCACGTTTACCACGCCCCCCGGAAGCCCGGCATCGTTCACCGCTTTCATGAACTCTGTGGCGGCCAGAGGAGCGATGCTGGGAGGCTTGGCGACAACTGTGCAGCCTGCTGCCAGAGCCGGGCCAACCTTCCAGGCCAGCAGGTCCACCGGGTAGTTCCAGGGTGTGATCAACGCTGCGACTCCCACCGGCTGCCGGAGAACTATGGACCGGCTGCGAGGCGAAGAGATCCACTGTCCGAAGTTGCGCTTTCCCTCTTCAGCGTAATAGTCGAGCACGTCAGCCGAGGACAAGACCTCCAGCCGGGAATACTTGAGAGGCTTTCCCATCTCCTGGGTGAGCAGCCGAGCGATCTGCTCGCATCGCTGGCGGACCAGACGGGCGGCCTCGTGCAGCAGGTCGGCCCGCAGAGCGCTGGTGGCCAGAGACCACTCAGGAAAGGCCTTCTTGGCGGCCTCCAGGGCCATTTCGGCGTCCTTTCTTCCGCCTGAGGGGACTTCCGCCACCAGCTCCTGGTTGGCAGGATTTCTAATCTCTGTGGTGCGGCCGGATAGCGCAGGAACCTGGCTTCCGTTGATGAGCATGCTGGCGTTGAACATCAGGATCACCCGGGGGGCGTGAAATTTAAGGTTCTAATACTATTCCTATGGGCATATTGATTTATCCTTTCCGATGAATCAATGAGAATCAGAGCTTCCATAAGCTCGAATCTGCCCAATCGAAAGATCCAGCTAGAAATTAAAAAGAGATGGGCGCTTGCCTTTTGCCGGCAGCATTGCAGGATTTTTGGCGATTCACTCCACCGGCTGTCCGGCCTCTTGCCAGGCCTGCACTCCGCCCAGCAAGAGCCAGGCATCGAGGTCGGCAAACACCCTGAGGGTCATAACGCCGTAGGCGGCATTAATATCGCTGGCGCAGTAAACGGCCACCTTCTTTCCGGAGGGAATGGTTCCCATCAGAGGAACCAGCTCGGTGAAGGGAATGTTCATGGCACCGGGGATATGTCCCTGCACATATTGCTCGGAAGGTCTCATGTCCACTACCAGCCAGTTGGGATCGGCAGCCTTGGCGGCCAGGAAATCCTGGGCGGTTATTGTGTAAACGTTATTGGCCGAGACGCCGTCGAAGAACAGATCGGCCTTGTTCTCATATATGGAGGATGCAGCCTGGCCCAGGACCGTGGACTCCGATTGGGAATATTTATCAGAGAGGGAGGAGGTCGACCAGGGGGTGCCCTTCCCGCTGCTTGTATCCTTGTCAGTGGCAACTTTTGCGTACTCCTTCAGGGCTTCCAGTGATGGATCTTGATTGGGTGCGGGGTTCAGCATATCATCCGCGCAGGATGCCTGTGCGGCAAGCGATATGAGGACCGCCAGAGACAATAAGAGCATGCTCAATTTCATTTCGTGATCACCTCTAGGGGCAAGGGATATGCCTTTCTTTTAGGAAGGCAGCCGTCCCGTCTCCGGCACCAGTTAACCGCTGTACCCATTGGAGGCTTTGCCATCTCGGCAGTGCCTGGGACTTCAGGCCCGTGCCGGGCATTTGTTGGGAATTTATCTGACGGGTTTACGCATTTTAGGGACAAATGCCTCTTGCACTCTAACTCCCTGATATCCTCTGCCCTGAATGCCATCATGAGCCCGGCAAGGACATTAAGCTTTTGGAGGAGTCAGCAATATTAGATTGAGCAAATCGTATCAGACGGAGCAAATCAGGGCCTTCCGGGCAAGAACCAGGGGGGGACGATTCCAACCCATCATTTTTGGACTTCAGATCCAAATTTTCTGCTTTTCCCGGATGTAAGAAGCCACATGGCGCTCGATTCCTTCCCTCTCCGAACCCGCGGGCAGACACCGGAACAGTTTATCCAAATACCGGTTCTCAAGGATCAGCGAAAGGGTTAGAGGGAAGTTGATGTCGAAGGTCCAGCTGATATACATGAGCCTCATGTCGTTCAGATTTTTCATGGCTCCGATTCTGGCCATCCGGCATTCCGAGATATCCGAGAGCACTGACCGGGAGATGCCGGAGCTGTCCTCCAGTCCGAAGTCCAGCGCACGATTGGGCGTCTCATCCCGGTTCTGCATGTGGGCAGTGATCAGCCCCAGGATGTCCAGCTTGTCGGCATCCCTCAGCAGGCGGCAGATCAATGTAAAATCGGGATCGCCATCAGGAATCTCGTATTTATTGTGGAACTGGATCGCCTTGCAGATCGTACGGCGGTCCTCCTCGTTCAGGCCTTCGAGAACCAAAGACTCCTCCAGCACTTTTAGCCCCAGAGCAGCGTGGTCCTCAGAGCGCGAGTCATTGAAGGTTCCGTAGCTCTGCAGCTGCGAGAACCTGCCCACATCGTGAAAGAGTGCCGCCAGGAACGCCAGATCACGATCTACCTTCATAGGGCCTAGCGATGCCAGCATTGTGACGATGCTCCGGCAGACCCTTCTAGTGTGCGCGGCCTTGAGGTCCAGATTGGCTCGAAGCAGGGGATCGTTTGTGTTAAAGCCGCTGACATAGGAATCAAACCAATTTTGATAGGCAGAAATTAGGCGTCCGTTCATGGCCCCAGACCCGTTCACTTCGCAGTTCGGATTTTGAGAAAGTTCCACAAATACCTGGCGCTGCAGCCCCGGGAAGATGAAGGTATACGGAGAAAGGATTTCAGGGGATGCTCAGGCCTGTCGGGCCCCGAGCACCCTGTTGAGGATTCCTCCTCCCTTCCCGTCGCCGTCCTTTCTCTTGGGGGCAGAAGAGCGCCCTCTGGCCGTGCCCTTGGCAGGCCTCTCGCCTGATCCGGGCTTGGGTGCCTTTTCCCGGGCCACGATGTTGGTGCTGACCCCTCCGTGCCTGGACTTTCTGGGCCTGATGGCGACCGTTACCGGCCTCTCGATCTCGTTGCTGACCAGCATGGCCACACCCGGCGGAAGGCGCTTGATCTCCTCTTCCAGGTCCGAGGTCATGCCCTCCAGACCTTTGCTCAGCGCCTTCAGGTCGTTGGGGTTGGTGACCCTCATTATGATCTGGGTGTTGCACTGAGAGATTACGTTCTTGTCCACTCTGGCCGGCCTCTGGCTGATGACCATCAGCCCCAGGCCGAACTTCCGGCCTTCAGCAGCAATGGTGCGGACGATACTGGTGCTGGCGGCATTGCCGGTTCCCCGCTCCGGAATGTAGTTGTGGGCCTCTTCCACCACCACCATTCCCGGAGAGATCTGCCGGCGCTTGCGGGCCTCGAAGACCTCGGACAGCAGCCGGGCCACGATCATCGACTGCAGCTCGGGCAGAATTCCGGTCATGTCTATGACCGATGCCTTTCCCGGGCGCAGCAGGTCTGAAAGCGGAGTCGCCGTCCCTGAGAAGATTCCCAGCTCCATAAGGGACTCCAGATGGTTCACCAGGTTCCATTTGATCTTGGAGTTGCTCCGGACGACCTGGTCTATGATGTCCTCCAGAGTGTAGGCGTCGGTCTCGGATCGGAGAGCGCTTATGGCTTCGTAGAGCAGCCCCAGCTGGCCGCTGCTGGACTCGTGGGGGATCATCTTGGCCAGTTCACGCGCGTTCAGGTTGAGGCCTTCAAACCGGAAGGGCCGGTCCGCCCTGGGGTTGGTGAGCATATCGGCGGGGGTGTACACCACCACGTCGTAGCCGGACGGTTTGACCTTGAATTTTGAGAAGTCGCCCTCCCGGTTGGGATCTTTCATCGAGGCGTACTCGCCGTGAGGATCGATGATCAGCAGAGCCACCTTTTTGTCCAGCAGCTCCTCCAGGATCACCGCGGCGGTATAAGACTTGCCGCTTCCGGTCTTGGCCAGGACGCTGCAGTGCTTCTGCACCAGGCTGTTTGCGTCCAGCTCCACCCGGATATCGTAGCCCTTGAGAAGTCCGATGTAAAGGTCGCCCTTGGAGAGGCCCAGAGCGGACTTTATCAGCTTCTCGTCCGCCACAAAGACCTGCTCGCCGGGGCGTGCCGGACAGGTGGGAGCCCGCAGTCTACCGTTTTCTCCAATTCCTATCACCCTGGCCTCGGCAATCATAAGCTCCACAGCTACGTAGTCTTTTTGATGCCCTCCCAGCTGGCTCATGCTGTAGGCGGCGTTGGACCTCTTCACATCTTCCACCTGGGCCAGTATCCAGTCGCGCCCGTCAGCCCTGGCCTTGACGTAGGTGCCCCTGCCCACCTGCCGGTTTATCTGGAACTTGAAGTCCAGAGGCGTGGTCTCACCCACAATTGTGCCAATCGAGCCCTTCAACATCGACCTCAAAGAGCACCTCCGCAAAATCTCATGGTTATGCTATCATGAGCTGATCCTTTTTATTTTTTGCCGCAGAGGGAAACTGCTCATTTTATATATAATCATAAACCATCGAATTTGCCAGCTTCCCCATCTTTTGATGTATCTCTCTCAAAAGTTAATAGTATTTCGGCCTCCTGACAAGCATATAGCCGTAGGCCAGTCCCACCAAAAGCCCTCCGATATGGGCCATGTGGGCGATGCTGTCCGCTGCCGGAAGCGAGAGGAAATCTATGACCGCATAGATGACGACCATTGCACGTATGCTTATGGGCAGCACAAAGAAGAGCAGCACTCTCAGCTCAGGAGCAATGATTGCCAGGCACCCGAGCACTCCGTAAAGCGCCCCGCTGGCACCAACCATGACCCCGCCGGCAAAGGCCATCTGGGCAAAAGCTGCCACTATTCCCGATAGTATGTAAATTCCCAGAAATCTCTGTCCACCCAGACGTCTCTCCAGCTCGACCCCGAAGAAGAAGAGGATCAGCATATTCCAGAAGAGATGGCTGAAGCTGGCATGGACGAACATGTAGGTTAAAAGCGTCCAGGGCATCTGCAAGACCAGCTGGGTGTTTAAGGCCAGGTAGGTGTAGACCCAGTAGGGGACGATCAGGCTTAAGAGGAATACGACGACGCAGGCCAGAAGAATTATGCCTGAATACGATACCGGCAGGCTGCGGGGAAGCTGGGACTTCCAGCCGGCCTTTTCCTGGGTCCATGAATCCCAATCATCGCTTCTGCGAAAATCATCTCTTCTCCCCACCGGCCTCATAAGAAGCCTGAGCCTGGTCTTGGGGTTTAAAAAGCCTTCTTTAGAATCAAGCTGCAATTTATCACCATAAATTCATAAAATTAATGCCGCCTTCGAAACGACCTATAATTGAGATCATTCCGTCACATACTGGCCGTCGCGAAGAACGATTACATAATCGGCGGAGTTTCTCAGCGCCACCGAGAAACCCGGCTC
Source organism: Methanotrichaceae archaeon (assembly GCA_013178225.1). Classification (GTDB taxonomy): domain Archaea; phylum Halobacteriota; class Methanosarcinia; order Methanotrichales; family Methanotrichaceae; genus JABLXE01. The sequence continues at coordinate 161,241 of JABLXE010000004.1, read as the reverse complement.
GGCCCCAAAGATGATGGTCTCCTTGCCGTGCTCCATGGCCTTCAGGAGCACAGGCTTTAGGTCCGCGTCTCTGGTCACCATGGCCAGAGTATCGATCACCGGGTTGTAGATCATGTCCACGCCTTCCACCGCCATCCGCACATCGACGTCGCTGGTGCAGATCACCGGCTCAAAGCCCTGGTTTTCCACTGCCTCCACCAGCTTCTCTGAGGCATACTGGTTGAGGAAGACCTTTCCCATCTTGATGTCCCCGTAATCCTTCAGAATATCGCGGATCTCTTCAAGGTCCATCTGGAACTCCTTCCTCAGCATGTTAGGGCCATCAACAAGAAGACCTATCTTCTTCCTGCCTTTTTCCTTTTTGGAGCCCAGATACTTCATTATGTGTTCGAAGCGTATCGGCATCCTGTCCATGTTAACCCTTAGATATTGCCAGGACTACATCATATAATTTCCGTATTGCTAGGGCGGCTGTGGAAGGCCGAAGACTCTCCGGGCATTGCCGGCGGTAATTTTGGCAATCTCGGATGGTGACGTCTCCCTTATCCTGGCGATCAGGTAGATGGAATCCAAGACGTTGGCCGGCTCGTTTCTCCCGTGTCTTGGCGACAGGAACGGGCTGTCGGTCTCGACCAGCAGGTGATCTAGGGAGACGTTTTTAGCCAGTATCTGATGATGGGCGGAGCGGCAGAGGTTGGTGGCCAGGGATATGTAAAATCCCCTGTCAAGAGCCTCTTTCATGGTGCCAAGTGACCCGCCGTAGCAGTGAAAGACCACACGGTCCAGGTCCTTCACCATGTCCAGGGCTTTCTGCTCCGCATCGCGAGAATGAATGACCAGAGGAAGCCCGCTTGACTTTGCCAGATCGATCACCTGGGAAAAGACCTGGAACTGGCGCTCCCGGATCGAGGGGTCCTTACAGCGGTAATAGTCCAGGCCGGCCTCGCCGATTCCCACTGCCTTCTCCGCATTATCCTGCATCTGAGCCAGCAGCGCCTTGAGTTCCGGCTCTCTCAGCTCATCCAAAGAGTTGGGCGACAGGCCCAAGGTGGCGTAGATAAAATCGTAGCTTTCCGCAAGCTCCAGCGAGCGGCGGTTGGTGGCCAGATCCACTCCCGAGTTTATCATCTGCGCTACGCCACTGTCGCGGGCTCTCTTGATGACTTCTTCGCGATCTTTATTGAACTGCTTGAAATCCAGGTGGCAGTGAGAGTCTATGGCTCCAGATACAGTTTCACTCAATTTATGTCTCCTCCAAGAGCAACAATCGGTTGATAGCCGAGACCAGTGCCTCTACCGAGGCCATCACAATATCCTCGCGAGCAGAACGGGCGCTGACTCTCCGGCCGCGGTCGTCCTCCACGCCGATCACCACTTCGGCCAGGGCATCAGCCCCTCCGGATATGGCGTCGATCCTGAACTCGCAGAGCCGGATGGAGGTATCGGTATCCAGCAGCCCCTGCACGGCCTTCACCGCGGCGTCCACCGGCCCTACGCCGGTGTTGGCCAGCACCTTTTCCTGGCCTCTGACCATGGCCTTGACCGTGGCGGTGGGCGTGATAATATTGCCGGTCATAACCGACACCTCTTTCAAAACCACCGCCTGCCTTCCCCTGGCCACATCGCCGATCACTACTTCGGCTATGGTCTGAAGATCAGCATCCTTCACCTGCTTGCCCTTGTCTCCCAGCTCCTTGATCCTCTCCAGGATGTCCTGAAGCTGTTCGGCCGTCGGCCGGTAGCCGGCGTCCTCCAGGGCCTGTTTTACCGCGTGGCGTCCGGTGTGCTTGCCCAGCACGATCCGTCTCCTGTGGCCCACCATCTCCGGAGTCATGATCCCCGGCTCGAAGGTGTCGCTCCTCTCCAGCACCCCGTGGCTGTGAATTCCGCTTTCGTGGGAGAAGGCGTTCTCGCCCACAATTGGCGCGGTGAGTGGTATCTTGACATCGGTCAGCCTCTCCACCAGCCGGGCCGTCTCCACCAGGTACTCGGTCCGAATATCGGTCCGGGCCCCGAAGATGGAGTGCAGGCTCATCACCGTCTCGGCCAGGTTGGCGTTTCCGGCACGCTCGCCGAGGCCGTTGACCGTCACCTGAACTTCTCGCGCCCCTGCCTCCACCGCGGAGAGGCTGTTGGCCACAGCCAGGCCGAAATCGTTGTGGCAGTGGACGTCTACGGTCATGCCTTTAGTGCTGTCGCAGATCTCCTTTACCAGCCGGTAGAAGGAGGAGGGAGCAGCCACCCCAACGGTGTCCGGTATGTTGATTATATCGCACCCGGCATCCTCCACCGCCTTGAAGATCTCTTTCAGGAAGAGCGGCGAGGTACGGGTGGCATCCATGGCCGAGAAAAGGCAGAGGCGGCCGTGATCTTTCACGTGCTCCACCGCCCTGGCCGAGTCAGCGACTATCTCCTCACGGCTCTTCTTGATGGTGTGAGCGATCTGGATGTCGGAAGTGGACACAAAGACGTGCACCATGTCCACTTCAGCCTCGAGGCTTGCATCCACGTCCTTCATGATAATCCTGGACAGTCCGCACACCTGAGAGCTCAGACCCTCGCGAGCTATGCTTCTCACGCTCTCGAACTCGCCCCGCGAAGATACCGGAAATCCGGCCTCGATCACGTTCACTCCGAGCCGATCAAGAGCTCTGGCAATGGTAATCTTTTCTTCAGCGGTGAGCGAGACCCCGGGGGTCTGTTCTCCATCACGAAGGCTGGTATCAAAAATTCTGACTTTTTCTCCGATCAAAGATCTGGGTTCATAGAAGGCGATCCCACACAGAGGATTCTTGTGACATAAAGACAAAGAAGACCCCTAGTCATATAAAAACCCCTTGCCAGGGACCCTCTGCGAGATCCCCTCTGCTGGATAAAAGAGGAAAAGGAAAAAAAGCCGGGCCGCCTGAAGGGAAGGGCTCAGGAGCTATCGGCTGCCGTGTCTTCCTGGGCGGCGGTTCCCTCGCTAGATTCCGCCTGTGCTTCGGCCGCCGGAGCCGAGGGCTCTTCCTCTGCCTTTTGCGGAGGAGATATCAGCTCTGCAGAGACCCTCTGTCCGGTGTGCTTCTCCACGAAGTCCACTTCCTTCAGGTCCAGGTGCTGGAGCATCATCTCTGCCAGGCCGCGCCTGATCATGAACCATTCTTTGTAGTAGCTCATCTCCCAGGGGACGGTGATCGTCGCCACATCGTCCTCTATCTTGGCCTCCAGATCCGCCCGGGCAAAGGTCTTGAGCAGGCTATTGAGCTTCTCCAGCCGGTCGTCTATCGTCTCCAGGATCTTGTAATCATAGACCACGGTCTTGCCGGCCAGAGGGTGGTTGAAGTCCACACTAACCTTCCTGCCGATTACGCGGATCACTGTGCCGTATCTTCCTTCCGTGCCCACGCGCATGCCCACCACGGGCTTCTCTTCCTTGAACCGGGTAACAGGAACGGTCTCCACCTTATTCGGATCGTGCATGCCGAAGGCCTTCTCAGGAGGGACCTCCACCCGACCGCTATAACCGATCTCCTTTCCCACCAGATCTTCTTCCAGGCCTTTAGTGATCTGGCCGGCTCCCACCACAATCAGGCGAGGGCCGTACTGACTCTCTTCGTCGTAGATTCCCTTGGCCGTAGCCACATCCTTGTCTGTAGTGGCTATCACCTGATCGTCAACGCTTTCGGTATAATCTATCTTGATGAAATCGCCATTTTCTAACGTCATCTTGCACTACCGTCCTAGGCTGTCGGGGAAGTCTCCCCAATCATTTTCTCATGGATAACCTTGAGAGGTCTTCTCACCCAGATAATCTTCTAGATTAAGTAGTCTGCTATCCGGTCCGCAAGTGGCTGCTCACAATAGGTGCACCTCAAGAGCACCGGGTTCTTGCCCTTCACGATCATCCTGGGGCGGATGGGCTCGGTGGTGTTGGAGATGCAGCTAGGGTTCTGGCACTTGACCACACCCACGATCTCGTCCGGAAGATCGACGTTGCGTTTTTCGACCACCTTGAAGTCGCGTATGATGTTGATGGTGGCAGCGGGCGCAATCAGGGCGATCTTGTTCACTTCCTCCTCCTTCAGCTCCCGGTTCTCAACTTTTACTATGTCCTTCCGGCCCAGCTTCTTGCTCTCCACGTTCATGACCACTGAGAGGGTGGCCTCTGTGGTTCCCGAAATCCCCAAAATCTTCAGCACATTGAGAGCCTGCCCTCCGGCAATGTGGTCGATCACCGTTCCGCTCTCTATGGGCTTGACCCTCAATTCCACTTCAGTCACTGCCATCACCAATCAACATCTTGAGAAGTGCCATCCTCACCGGCACGCCGTAAAAGGACTGCTCGAAGTATCGGGCGTGAGCGGTCCCATCCACCTGGGGCGAGATCTCGTCCACGCGCGGAAGAGGATGCATGATAATCAGGTTCTCTCTGGCACCGGCCAGGAACTCGGGGGTTATTCTGTAGCTCCTGGCCACCTTGCTGTACTCCACCGGGTCGGGGAAGCGTTCCCTTTGGATGCGGGTCATGTAGAGCACGTCCACATTGTCGATCACCTCTCTGAGATCAGAGGTCTCATTCACCCGCGTGCCTTTATTGGACAGGTCCGTCTTGATGGCATCCGGCATGCGAAGAGACAGGGGAGAGACCAGAGTTATGTCCGCTCCGTAGAGGGATAGGGCATAGGCCAGAGAATGGACCGTTCGGCCATACTTCAGGTCACCGACCAGGGCTATGCTCAGGCCCTCAAGGCAGCTCTCCTTTTTGATGGTGTAAAGGTCCAGGAGCGTTTGCGTGGGATGGTGCCCGGCACCGTCACCGGCATTCAATACCGGAACCGGGGAAAACTCAGAGGCCAGACGGGCGGAGCCCTCTTTGGGATGGCGGATCACAATGGCGTCGGCATAGCCGCCGATCACCCGCACCGTATCGGCTAAAGATTCGCCCTTGGAGATGGAGCTTCCCTCTGCCGGCCCCAGGTTGATCACTCCCCCGCCCAGTCGCTTCATGGCCGTCTCAAAGGACATGCGGGTACGGGTGGAGGGCTCGAAGAAGAGGAGGGCCAAAATTTTTCCGGCGAGCATATCGCTCCGTTTTCCCCGGGCGTAAGGCTCCAGGGATCCCGCCAGATCGAGAACGGAATCGATCTCCTCGCGGGAGAAATCTCGCATGGAGAGCACGTGCCTCTTACTGAACATGAAACAGTGCTCCGGTTGGATTGGATATTAATTCTTCTGCCGGGAGGCATTCCAGAACCCGAGGGCCAGCAGAGGACGAATTGGAAGTGGTCTATAAAATGCAATTGCCTCACAACTTCGACGAAATGTACATAAAATTTTAATATAGTTAACTCCCTATAAGTGTTATCATGAGACAATGCCTTGCCCTCATAGTTCTCATAGTGCTTTTCTCTGTTCTATTAGTGCCTGCCAGCAGCAGAGGCGGCCTGGCAGAATACTGGCTGGAGAAGACGGAAGAGCTGTATGACAGCGAGCTATTCGAGATGTCCCTGCGCTATATCAATAAGTCGTTGGATATCGATCCGTATAACAGCACAGCTCTTTCCCGCAAGGGTGACATACTGGGCCAGCTGGGCCGCTACAACGAATCCATCAAGGCCTACAACCAGGCTTTGAGAGCAAATCCGGTGAACATCAACGCCTCCTTCGGCAAGGGCAACATTTTGTATCTCCAGGGGTCCTATTCAGAGGCGGTTTCAGCCTACGACGCCGCACTGGCGGTTGCGCCCGGATTTGCCCGGGCCTGGAACAACCGGGGAGTGGCACTTTCCGCGGAGGGAAGGTACGAAGAGGCTCTGAAGAACTTCGGTCAGGCAGTGGGCCTTGACCCCGAGTATGCAGGAGCCTGGAACAATCAGGGACTGGCCCTCTTTCATCAGGGAAAGTATGCAGAGGCCCTCACCTGCTTTGACCGGGCAACTGGGCTTGATCCGCGTTACGTGACTGTCATCTGCAACAAGGGGCAGGCCCTGGACCGGCTCGGGAGATACCAGGAGGCCATTAAATGTTATGATGAGGCATTGTCCATGAGCCCGAAGGAGTCTATGGCCTGGTATGGCAAGGGCGTGGCAATTTACAACCTGGGACGGCCGGAGGAGGCCATCAAGTATTACGATCGAGTGCTGTCACAGGACCCGAACCTGGCCGGGTTGTGGTATAACAAAGGGCTGGCCCTCTTCGACATGGGAAATATGGAGGGAGCAATGGACTGCTCCTGGCGAGCAATCGAGTCCGACCCGGATCTGGGAGCGGCCTGGCAGCTGAGGGGAACCGTTCAGCAAAGGCTGAAACAATACAACGAATCCGTCGAGAGCTTCGTTGAGGCTGCGGCCATAGATCCCGGCAACGCTGATCTGTGGGTGAACCTGGGAATATCGCTCAGCAGGGCGGGAAGACAGGACCAGGCCCTGAACGCGCTGGATCGAGGATTGGAGATTGATCCGCAGTCGACTGAAGGCTGGAACTACCGGGGAATTGTTCTCACCCTCAAGAGGCAGTACGGGGAGGCAGTGCAGTCCTATGAAAAATCGATTGCCATCAACCCTGAGGACCCGGTTCCGTGGTACGGAAAGAGCTATGCTCTGGAGGGACTGGGAAGAAACGATGAAGCATCAAAGGCGCTCTCAGAAGCCAGATTCCTGGAGGCCTATCAGATCAACCCGTTTGTTGAAGCCGGTTTCGGCAGCTAGAAGAACCTGGAGGCCAGGGTTTTCCTGGTCTCACAGCGCTCCCTCATCCGGCATTGATCGCAACGCGCGTCTCGCGGGCGGTCGGGTAGCTGGCCGTCCCGGATCTGGCGGACCCGGTCGCGAATCCTCAGCGCCCGGGCTCGATCGATGCTCCTGATTTCAACCTCCCTGACCGTGCCCGACCTGGCGTACTCAACCAGACCCTGGCGAACGCGAGTGGAGTGCATCTCATCCAGCATGAGCGAATAGCCTGCCAGCGCCAGGCGGTCGCTCTTCCACACACCGTCCGCTGGAGGAGAACCGGTTCGGATTAATGATGGAACGAGATCGGGAAAGATCAACCGGTCCAGCCTGCCGGTGAGGCGCAGCTTCTCAGACCGAAGGTCCACCTCGACCTCGCTCGGAAAGAGGCGGTCCCGGCAGCATGATAGATTGGCTGCGATCTCGGACAGCTTCGGCTCCAGACCGGCGGCAGCCTGGTTCAGCAGCGCACCATCGATCTCGTAGACCAGCGGCAGATCCTGCAGCAGATCGTCCATGATGGGCTTTAGCTGGCAGGCCGGATCAGATGCTGGGTCCAGTGAGAGCATCATGCTTCGCAATAGCAGGCGCTCAGGGTCCGCGGCCTGATCCAGCTTTCCCAGGGAATCGAAATAGACCAACCTCGGACAGCGAAGGTACAGGCTAATATCGGAGATTCGGACGAGCGGGGCCATCAGGAGGCTACTGTCCTCTATGTTTAAAATTATTTTGAATGTCTGGCCTGAAGGTAAGCGGTGAAAGGGACGGGCTCTGAGGAGAGGAGACTCCTTCCGGGATCTCATTGACGGTCGTGTTATCGATCAAGAGCCCTTCCGAAATGGTGATATTTTCAGCCGGTTCCGGAACCCGCAGTTTCACCAGCCACAGGTCTTCGGCACATGACGCACAGGGGCTGGTGATTCCAGCAACCAGATAGCCGCCGTCGCTTGCCTGTACTATTGCGGTTGCGGTCTCTTCCCCAGAGCCGCCTAGCGGCATGGTCCACTCCATCCGTCCGGAAGAACCGGCCTTGATCAGCAGAACGTCCCGGCCTCCCACTCCGGATTCGTGGCTCCCGGCAATGACGAAGCCGCCATCATCCGTCCTCTGCATGCAGATCCCGGAGCTGTCCTCAGAATAGGCCTGATCCCAGACCACCCTTCCCAAGACGTCGGTCCTGATCAGGCAGGCCCTCTTTCCGCCCAGGCGGCTTGATTCGGTTCGGCCCACCAGAACGTAGCCGTCCTCAAGTTCGGCCACCTGGAAGGCCACGTCGTCGTTTCGTCCCCCCAGGGTGCGGTTCCAGCTCTCCCGCCCGGAGGCGTCGGTCTTGAGAAGCCAGATGTCATCTTTTCCCGATCCGTAGGAGGCAGTCCGGCCGGCCACGATATAGCCGCCATCCCGGGTCTTTTCCACCGACATTCCCACATCGTCTTGGGGGCCGCCGAAGGTCCTTTCCCACTGTTCATTGCCTGAGGAGTCGGTCCTGACCAGCCACAGGTCTTTGTTCCCGGCTCCGAACGACCTGGTGTATCCGGCGACGATGTAGCCTCCATCGTCCGTACGGTCCAGCGACCAAGCACCGTCACCGGAGGAGGATACGAATCCGGCAAAGGTCTTCTCCCATTCCAGGCTTCCATTGCAGTCGGTCTTTAACAGCCACATGCGTTCCTCCCCTATTCCGAAGGAGTCGGTGGTCCCGGCAATCACGTAGCCTCCGTCGTCAGCCTCCAGGACGAAATAGCCCAGGTCCTCTCCCGAGCCCCCGAAAACCCGGTTCCACTGATCCCTGCCCTCGGAGTTCAATTTGACCAGCCAGAGGTCGCTTCCCTGCCCCCGCGAGGTGGTGTAGCCGGCCAGGATGTAGCCACCATCGCGAGTTGAAGCCGCCGACCAGGCTCCGTCGGAGAGGGGGCAGCCCGCTGTACGGTTCCACTCCACTTCCGGCAAGAGGACTTGAGCCGATGCCTCAGCGATCAAGAGAGACGCTGTCAGCAGAATAATGCATCCCGCAAGCCTTCTTCCGCTCATAAACTGCCCTCAGAAGTCTCGGTCCTGGAACTTCACATTGTTGTCGATATTGAAGTCTCCGCTCAGATACATGTGGGAGTTGACTCCGTTTTTGCCGAATCCCTTCGAAGAGGCCTCAATCCCGTAAAATCCCTTCATGCCTCCTTTATTGGCCGAGCCCAGATTCTGAGAATCATTGGCAACAAGCGCCAGCCCGGCTGGCGAGGCTGCCGAGCCGCTCGCTGCTCCGGCGGAGGCATCGATCATCGAGGAATTTATGGCCGAAGAATTTGTGGAGGATAAATTGAGCGAGGAGTTCAGAGCCGGGGAATTCAGGTCCATGGAGCTGTTAAGCGACGAGTTGTTGAGTGACAGGCCATCCGAGGCTGCATCTTCCGCCGGTGCGGTGGAGGAGCTGGCGGCGTTCAGCTTCTCCAGAGCCTCCAGGAGCTTCTTCTCCATGCTGGAGGGGGCGCCGGCCGACCAGACGCCGGCCTTGCCGGAAGTGGAATCCGCGGATGCGGCGGCAGATGATGCCTGAAAGGCCGCGGCTAAAATTGTGCAAACAATAAGGACTGCTATCACATATCTCATAATCCCCACCTTCGTAGCTACTGCTTGAAATGAAGGAGCTGGTACAATTTCAAGTTTTCTATTTCCCGCTATGGATAGCATTTATCTCTTTTAAGCTCCGTTTGCATCTACCGTGTATCTGGACTACTTCCCTTACGAATCGCTGCGGCCGCATCAGGACCGCATGCTGGATGCGGTGTACGAAGTCGTCGATCGGGGCCAGCACGAGGTGCTGATGATCGATGCTCCGACCGGGACGGGGAAGACCAGCTGCATCAGCGCTGCTTTGGCCGCCGCTCCGGGAAAGATAATAGTCGTGGTGAGGACGGTCTCGCAGATCGATATCTATATAGACGAAATAAATAAAATATGGTCCAGGACCAGGCACAAGCCCGAGATCGCCTACATGGTCGGTAAGCAGAAGCTGTGTCCGATCGAAGGCGAATTCAGGGATGAGAGCGTTTACGCCGGCTGCTCGCGGCTGCGGGAATGGACCCGGAATTTTGCCGCCTCCCGCATGAGCCGGGGAAGGGAGGCGTTTTACGACCCGTCTGGGGACAGCATCCCCCAGGAAGAGCCCGGCTACCGCACGTTCTGCCCTTACTACCTGAAGAGCCGGGAGAGCTTTGACCTGAACGGCAAAGCCCACTTTCGCCGATCCGCCCAATCGCTGGATGTGGTGGAAAGCCTGAAGAAGAAGATAGTCTCGCCCTCCGAGCTGGGAAAAGAGTGCATGGGAATCTGCCCTTACGAGATCATGAGCCTGTATGCCAAGAGCAGCGATATCGTGATCATGAATTATTCTCATATCTTCTCTCCAGACTTTCAGGATGCAATCTTCTCCTGGCTGGAGATGGAGCCGGAAAAGGCGACCCTGATCGTTGACGAGGCCCATAACCTGGGAGACGCGGTGCGGGCCATGAGCTCCAGGGTGCTGACAATACGAATGATCGATCTCGCCGAGCGCGAGGTGGAGAAGTTCGAGGGGACGCTGGGCCAGGCCAGGCTGGACGAGGCCCGGTCCGAGTCTTCCTGGAGGCGCGAGGGAATCCGCACCATAAGGACTCTCCTTCCCAGGCTGAGACGCTTTCTGCAAAGCCGCCAGGAGAGAATGCCTGAAGGCGAAGCTCTCCTCGATGCCGATCTATTCAGAAGCTTCCTCTACGACGGGATCGAGGATATCGATAGCTCCCTTTCATACTTCTCGGACGTGGCGGTGGCTGTGGCGGAGCTGAACCTGGCTGAAGGCGACAAAGAGAACCTGGCAGGGGACCTTCAGCCCAGCCTGGCGCTGGTGCTGCTGTTCCTGCGCGACTCCGAGCAGGCGGAAACGGACCCGTCCTACCAGAGAAAGGTGGTGGTATCCGGATCAGGCGGCAGGAAGTACGCCCGGCTGGAGGTGAACAACATCGACCCGGCATCGGTCATCAGGAGGATTACCGATAGCGTCAACGCCACGATTATGCTCAGCGGCACCTTCTCTCCGCTTGAAGCCTACGAGCTGTACTGCCTGGGAGAAGAGAATCGAGCCCGCAAGCTCAGTATACCCAATCCCTTTCCCAGGGAGAACCGGCTGCTACTGGCCTCCGAACGGGCCACCACCCAGCTGGAGAGCCGGGAGGAGTCGGACAACCGGCAGGAGATTGGGGGGCACCTGGAGTCCGTCATCGAGTGCGTCCCCGGAAACGTGGCCGCCTTCTTCACCTCCTACCCCATGATGAACAACTACCGGCCCCTGTGTCTGGCCTCGGCCAGGAGGGTCAAAAAGCGCCTTTTCACTGAGCCCCGCAGCGCAGAAGAGGTCCCGGAGCTCCTGGAAGAGTTCTTCCTCCAGGGCAAAAGAGGAGGCGGAGTGCTGCTGGGGGTAAGCGGCGGAAAGCTGGCGGAAGGAATTGACTACAAGGGGCAGGCTCTGAATGCGGTGGCAGTGGTCGGTCTGCCGCTGGCGGTCTACGATGATATCCAAAAAGAGATAAACGCCTACTACAGCGCCAAGTACGGAAAGGTCAGGGGCATGCTGATCGCTTACACCCTCCCGGCGATTAACCGTGGGCTGCAGGCCGCCGGCAGGGTGATCAGGGCAGAGAGCGAGCGAGGGGTGCTGCTCTTCTGCGACCGCAGGTTCGGCAGCACCGCTCTTGGCGGCGTGAACCAGTTTCTGCCGCAGTGGGTCCGGGACGAGCTGGTGGTAGTGGATGCTGCTCGCGGCCGGCAGATGATTGAGGCCCGGTTGAAGGAGTGGGGAGGCAGTTTAGGAGCGGAAAGTGGCGGAGCCTCCAGAGAGAAACGAGCAGAAAGAAGATCGAGAGGGAAAAGGAAAACGGAGGACCTGAAGGCGTTGGTCAAGGAGCTGGGGCTGGATCAACGAGGTTGAGACGACAGCTGCAGGTGGCAAAAACCCGAGGATAAGAGCCCGCATGCCACAGCCGGATGTCTCCGCCATGGCCTCCGGTTTGACTAATCGATCCTGGTTTCCTCGACCACTTTTAAGGGAATGGAGCCCAGAGCTCTTCCGATCATCGACTTGGCAATCCGTCCTGCATGCTGCTCGCTCTCGGCGTTGAAGATCTTGATCTCAAAGAGCAGGCCCACCAGAGCCGTTCCCGCCACCAGAAAGACGCCATTTAGAGGCTCACCGCATTCCGGGCAGTCCCAGTCTCCCACCTCCACTTCGACGTAATCCATCTTCTTCTGGTTCAATCGCTTGCCGGCCTCGGAAATGGCCACGCCGATGGCATCATCGGCAGTCTTGACATCTCTGACCAGCCAGGCACCTTCTAGCAGGACGGTGAAGTTTGGCATCAGATCTCATTTAGGAGATGTAGCATTTTACTCTATCGATGTAAGCTCTGAGCTCGGCAGGCGGCGGCATGGTGAATTTTTATTTCAATGGGCCAGCAGTCCTTGATTAGCTAAAATTCGATGACAAAAAGAGAACGAGATCGCCAATATTTGCCGAATGAGGATTTTATGGGCCGAAATCATCTTGAGGGATTCATAGCACGCAGGACTACCCTCCGCCGTTTCATCACAGGCTGCCCAGGAATCTCTTCGCCACCTTCAGATGCTCTTGCAGCACTTTTTCGTCCATGCGATGCAGTTGAGACACTGCCAGCTTTGTGCGGGGATTTTCGCTCAGCCGGTCCCGGTGCTTGTGAAGAAATCTCCAGTAAAGGGCATCCCAGATCCTGCACCAATCGCCCTTGGGATAATCGCTCATCTTCAGGATGTAATTCGAGGAACTGAGATAGGGCTTGGTGGTTATCAGTCCGCCATCGGCATACTGGCTCATGCCGAAGACATTGGGGACCATAACCCAGTCGTAGGCATCGATGAACATCTGCATGAACCACCGGTAAACCTGTTTGGGATCGATCTCAGAGAGAAGCATGAAATCACCAAGCACCATGAGCCGTTCGATGTGGTTGAGATAGCCGGTATCAATGAGCCTCTCAATGCTCCGGTCCAGAGGGGGAATGCCTGTCATTCCGTAATAGAATGAGGCTGGAAGCCGGCGATGGTGTTTCCAGAAGTTGGAGCCGCGCTCCCTTTCCCCGGCGAGGATGTAGACCGCTCGCACGTATTCCCTCCAGCCGATGATCTGGCGTATGAAGGCCTCCAGCGAATTCAAGGGCACCTCGTTTTTGGCAGCATATGACATGGTCGCCTTCAGCACCTGGTCTGGCGTCAGGAGTCCGATGTTCAGAAGGGGCGAGAGCTGCGAATGGAAGAGGATTGAGCTTTCCTTGGATATGGCATCCTGGTAGCGTCCGAAGTTCTCAAGCTTCCTCTTCAGGAAATCATCCAGCCAGTCACCGGCTCCTTCGTGAGTTACAGGATATGAGAAACCCTCCGAAGATCCGGGATGGTCCGGAAAATTTTCTTCAACGTATCTCCTGGCCTCCAGCGCATACTTTTCTGTATCAACCTTATCTGCATCAAACATCAGCGGTTCTGGCAGGGTGATTCCTTTAGGCAATCTCTTTCTGTTTTGGGGATCATAGCTCCACTTCCCGCCAACGGGCTTTCCATTCTCGACCAGAAGGTTCAGCCTCTTTCGCTGGGCAATATAGAACCTGGTCTGAGAGTAATGGACCTGGTTCGAGAAGAACTCGACTATCCAGGATCGGGTGGTGAGAAATGTCGGAGTGTCGCAGATCTTGAGATCCGCTCCTGCGAACTTAGCCAAATCTTTCAGCCGTTTCAGAAGGTGGCCTTCCACCGGGTCTGCAGCCCAGATTGTCCGTATGCCCTGCGTCTTCAGTTTTTCGCAGAATTTGCGCCTCTTTTCCTCCCCCAGAAATTCGGCATAGCCGGTATAGTCGACCTCATGGCCCTGGCGAGCCAATAGCTTCCGGTAGGCCGTCATGGACGCCAGGTGCAGCAGGAGCTTCTTCTTGTGAAACTTCATATCGCCGTTGGGGCCGAAGAAAAATGACGGGTCCTCCAGCAAGTATACGGGTCGATCCGGTTTGAGGATGGGCGCGGACCGGAATAGCTGATGAGGAAATACCACCAGGGCTTCGTCCATTCAATAATTACTAGGGCGTGCAACGTATTAAAAAATTTTCACATAATCGTGATTCGAATATCCGAACTTATAGTATTCATCTAGATATCTGTGGCGAAAAGATAAATAGCAACAGAATCGATTTATTCGTGATGATCGCCCCTGAGTTTCCCCCTCATCTCAAGTGGTTGAACGCCGAAAGAGGATATTCCATTAAAGATTTTAAAGGAAAGTTCGTCCTCCTCGACTTCTGGACTTACTGCTGCATAAATTGCATGCATGTCCTGCAGGAACTGAAGCTTTTAGAGAAGAAATACCCCGAGCTGGTGGTAATTGGAGTTCATTCTGCCAAATTCCACAACGAACGAATTCTGGACGGCATCAAGCAGGCGATCCTGAGATACGACATCGAGCACCCGGTGATCGTCGATCACGACTTCGAGATCTGGAAGACCTACGGCATCGAGGCCTGGCCCTCCTTCATCCTCATCGGCCCCGACCGCCAGATCATAGGGCGAGCTTCGGGAGAGGGGATCTTTGAGCGAATGAATGCGGTCATGAACACGCTGATCGATACCTACCAGAAGGCCGGAAGGCTGGATAAAAGTCGCATCTCCTTTGACCTGCTGAAGTCATCAACTCCTGAAACCGAGCTGCGGTTTCCAGGAAAGGTCGAGGCCGATCCATCAACTGGTAGGCTTTTCATAACTGATTCCAACCACAACCGGATACTGGTGGCAAAGCCGGAGGCTGGCTTCCCGGAGGGGGCCGTGATCGATACCATAGGCTCGGGAGAAGAGGGATCTGACGACGGCGGCTTCGAAGAGTGCTGCTTCTTCCGTCCGCAGGGGCTGGCCTTCGATAAAGAGAGGAACTGTCTCTACATAGCCGACACCGAGAACCATCTGCTGAGAAAGGCCGATCTGGAGAAGAGGAAGGTCTTCACCATCGCCGGGTCAAAGGAGAATGGTCTGCCGGGAAAGGGCAGGAGCGGCCGGCAGACAGGGCTGAACTCGCCCTGGGATCTGATAATATTCGAGGACCAGCTCTACGTGGCCATGGCAGGATGGCACCAGATCTGGCGGATGGATCTGAAATCCAGCAGCATCGAAGCCTTTGCCGGAACCGGAGAGGAGGGAATTGCCGATGGACCGAGAGCCGAAGCCACCCTGGCCCAGCCCTCGGGAATCACCACCGATGGCAGCAGCATTTTTTTCCTGGACAGCGAGGCCTCCGCCTTAAGGATGATTGAGGACGAGGTTGTGACAACCCTGGTCGGCAAGGGGCTGTTCGTATTCGGCGATACAGACGGGCTCTTTCCCGAGGCCAGGCTGCAGCATCCAATCGGCATTCATTATCACAGCCACGCCCTGTACATCGCCGACAGCTACAACCATAAGCTGAAGAAGGCCGACCTTCGCACCAGGGAGGTCAGCACCCTGGTCGGAACCGGCCAGGCCGGAAGAAACGACGGAAAAGCATCTATAGCCGGGCTTTATGAGCCCAACGATGTGGTCTATCTCGGCGGCCGGTTTTACATCGCCGACACCAACAACCACCAGATCAGGATATTTAATCCCGTCAGCTGGGAGGTCTCCACCCTTCAGCTAAAGCCGGCCGCACCGCCGGTCGAGGAGAAACCCGTGATCCTCACCCAGAGGACCATTGCCCCTGAGGTCGCGAGCATAGATTTCGAGCTGATGCTTCCTGGCGGATTCGGCTGGAATTCTGAGGCCGAGCAGCAGGTGGAGGTCTCCTCTGAAGATCCGGGTCTGGCGGAAGTCTCGGCCCCGAAGCGTGCAGGGGACGGCTTCAGCTACCTGATACCTCTGCAGCTCAAAGGCGAGGGAAGCACCAGCCTCAGAATCCGCGCGGTCGTCTATTTCTGCGATAAAGAATCGATGTGCTGTTTTGGGCAGGCTGACTTCGTGCTCCCGATCGAGATTGAGAGGGGCATTGCGCACAAGGACGTAACTGTGACCTACCTGCTTCAGCCCTGATTCTGACCAGTTCCAGCTTTTATCCTGATTGAAGCCTGTTTTACATCTTTTTCAGAGACCGGCAGCAGATTTAAGTCGGTGCGGGTGAAAAAGCACCATCCATGCAGTATTCAGAAGGCCGCATAGGCAGGATCTTCGTCCTGCGCCTGGATGACGGCGAGGACCTGATCGCCTCGCTCAAGAAGTTCGTCTCCGAGATGGAGATCTCCTCCTGCATGGCGCTATTCATCGGCGCTCTAAAAGAAGGCCGGGTCGTGACCGGGCCGGAAGAGCCCACCATCCCGCCGGTTCCCCACTGGGAGGAGTACCGGGAGGGCTGGGAGGTCTTTGGAATGGCCACCATCTATCCATCTTCTGAAGGGCCCAGGCTGCACATCCATTCCTCACTGGGCAAAGGCCGGGAGGCGATGCTGGGCTGCGTGAGGGAGAGAGCCGGGGTGTATCTGGTGGTGGAGGCAGTGCTATTCGAGTTCTCAGGGCTGAATGTGCGCCGGCAGTGGAACTCTTCCATGGAGCTATTCCTGCCCGAGCTGGAGAAGAGGCTCTGAATCTTGGTTTTTTGGCTGGAAGTATCTGCTCGATCCCAAATTTCTCAGCGGAAATGAATTGAAAATATCAGGAGAAATCGAGTCGCAGGGAGATCAGCACCGATCCACAGCGCCCTACTCATAGGAGCCCTATCACCTGAGGTGATGGCCTGATCTCGCCCGGAGCCTCGACAAAGTCTGCTGCGCCTCCTGAGCGTATAGCACCGGAATTTAACACGGTGCCCTTCTTACAGGAACCCGGATCTCGGGCCTAGCGCCGCCCTATCGGCCAGCAGCTTGTGCCGCGCCCCGGCCGTTTAGCGAGGGCCGGATTTGAAAGGCTTGAGCCGTGGCATGCTACGCCCGTAACGGCGTGCATATATCTTGGCCGCTTGACCTCAAACCATCCGTGGCGTCACCGAATGCTGCACGTTCGAGCCGCACAGCACCTCTTTGGGACATTTCGGGCTATCTCAGGCTCGTCCACGGAGGATCCGCCTGCCGATTGCCTCATCCCTATGAGCTTAGCCGGTAAGCCTGCTCTCGCCCTCAACAGCGCAGAACGCGGCAAACTATCTATTTATCCCTTATTGATACAAGTAGTTTTCGGTTGAGCATCATAGCTGAGCATCATGGCGCCGGATTTGGGGACCAAATGGGAGGCACTTGCTGTAGGATCCTCCTGGAATTTTCGTCTCTCTTCACTACTGCTTCTGGTGAGACCGGGATTGGGGATCGAAATTTTAACAGATGTGTATAGCTAAAGTGTCTATTAATAATATGATGGATTATATGGTTGTGAGTGATAAAATGAGATTCAGAGTAGTTAGCGCAAGAGACGAAATTTCGAATTTAAACCAGAATGAGAAAGCAATACACTTGGCATTTAGAGCATCCAATGTGGATTTCCTCAACTTGATGCAGAGATGCCCCCGCCTGAGAGTGATCCAGACACCTCCGTCCTATAAGAGGACCCTTTCCGATGCCATCAAGGTGTTTCTGGACATGCAGGGAATCGAGCTTTTAGAGGGCGATGTCTGGGGCCACCGGAAAGACCTGGATGAGTACTTCACCGTTGACGACGCTACCATAAAGGAGATCCGCTCCTTGGCCGATAGCGGTGAGCCAATTGATAAGCTCACAGATGAGATCCAGATGAAATCCAGGATCGCTCCCGATCTGATAAAGTACATAGCAAAGACTCAAGTCAGCGCTTAAATCTTAGACGCGGAGAGCTGGAGTGCAAAACTGGCTCTCTCCCCATCTCCCCCAATCTGTTCAATCATTTTTCAACTGCCCCTCAGACCTAAAATCAAACCTCACAGCCGCTGAGAGGGCCAGGGCATTCTTTGGCATTTGGATCTTTGACATTTTGGCTCTGAAGTCCAACCTATCAAACTGTTCTTCCCTTTTTTTGGCAATGGTTATCTTATTTATATGAATAGAGACCTAATAATCCTCAAGAAGGCGTGAGTCGATATGACGGAAATAACAGTTGACGCAATTTTCGGCCTAAAAGCCGGTATCGTATGGGAAGCACTCAACCATAACGGCCCCAGCACCGTAGGAGAGCTCATGAAGGCCACCAAGCTCAGTCGCGAGGAGATTTACGGAGCCCTTGGATGGCTCGGCCGTGAGGACAAGATATCCGTGCTGATGCGCGGAAGAGCAAGAGTCTTCTCACTGTTGCCCTGAACGATTGTCCGCCAAAAAACATTTCCCCGCACAACAACAGGCAAGACGGTGACTGTAGACGATGCCGATATATCTTTCAGAATTATATTTGGGCACGAGAAAACCGTTATACGCATATCGATGAGGCATCAGGCGTTGGTCTCCTTTTTGCGAGGGGTCGGCCCAAGCTGCTCTCCGGCTTTGATGAACCGGCGTCCTGTTTGAGTTTGAGGTTTGAGTTTTATATCGCTTGAGCAGGGTTTGAAAATCTAAATATCCCAAAAATCTGGGCCAGAGGCGAAAATGTCCCTCTGGAAAATCACGAATTCGCCTTGCCGGATCTCAGGGACGGCTTATTTTTGAGATCACCTGCGATAGACGCCGGGCCCTTTCCAGGTCGATTTCCCCACTATCATTTACAATTGAGTCGTCTGCCTCAAGGTGGACCACTCTGCCAACGATCAGTGCGTACTTGTCTCTCAGGATCTCTTCCTCCAAAACGCACTCTATCCAGGCCAGACAGCCCTCGATTCCCGGAGCCTTGATCTTCTTGGAGGGCCTGGCCCTGAGCCCGGCCATCTCGATCTCGTCCACCTCCGGGGAGACGTTTTTGGCGCAGATCATGACAGGGTCGGCCATCTCCACGGGCGGCACGTTGATCACAAACTCTCCCGTCTCGCGGATATTGTCCAGCGTGTCCCGCTTCAGCCATGAGGCAATGACCACCAGATCGAGCGGGCGCAAGATGGGCATGACACATGACCAGGGGGCAGCATTTCTGATGCCATCTTTTGAAATTGTGGATATCAGGACCACAGGCAGCGGCAGGACCATATTTCTCTTTTCAGGTTCTAGAATCATCTATAACCACCATTTCAAAGACGGGGAAGGAGGATATAAATCAATGGGAATAAGCTTTTCCTCACCAAAATTATACTATCGCCTCTCTTCACGCATATCGCGGATCAGCCTGGTCGAAGAAAGCGGTATTTTACTGGACATGGCCGCCCTGGCGATCTTTGCTACGGGACTGATCATTGCCAGGAGAAAAAGCCCAATACATTATGATAAAGTTATAATGGATTGGCGGACTAAGAGTCATCCATGAAAGCGATTTGGTGTTTCGCATTGCTGGCCCTGACCTTCCTGGCCACGGGGATCTGTGCGGCGGAAGTTCCTGACCTTCTGGGGAACTGGACTGGTTCATGGAGTGCGTATGATGAGGGAATAGGATACTCCACAACCGAAAACGGCAGCCTCACTCTTACGTTCGTCGAGCAGGAGGGGCGCATCTTCGCGGGAAATATAACATACAAGCTGGACAACGAGACTGAGATGACCGAGGGTTTTGCCGGTGCTATCGGCTCGGATGGTAAATCGATATACATAGCCGAATTTGAAGAGGGCTATGCCCTGGGAACGCTCATTTCCGGCGACCTGATGGAACTGATATATCTCTTGGACGGAGAGAACGCATCGGTAGCCGTTGATAGGCTTTACCGGGTAAAGGAATAAATGCGAGTCCTTCGGGAGTGTTGGAGATAATGGGCGTGGAATCCGCAAAGCTACGCCATCGTCCCGCCTATCTTAAAATTTAAAGAAGGCCTAGAATATCAGAACCTCGTAGCCTGCCTCCAGGTACCTGGCCACCGAAGGATGGCCGGACATCTCAGAACACAGCCGCAACCCCTGGTCCAGAGCGCTCTGCTGGGCCCCGAATTTGGCAGAGCAGGCCTGGCATACGCAGTCGATCAGGCCTGCATCTTTCAACTTTTTGTACAGATTGGAGAAGGGCGACTCCTCCTGGTATAAGTTCTTCACCTGGGTTGTGGCTTCTCCTTCGATGATCAACCGCACATTATGCCCTCTGGCAGCCATGTCCAGACAGTTGAGCATCACGTGGGAGAAGTACATGGGATCGCCGTTGAAGGCGAATATGGCAATCTTTCTGGTCATTCTTTGCATCACATCCTTGATTTCAATCACATTATTACAGCCATAGCAGGAGCCGCGATCTGAGACTGAAGGCCACGAATTTTCGGGTCAATGGTCCGGAAGATATCCTTTTATCGTGGCTGAATTTCATCGCTCATTTGGCCCTATCTTTTCATAAAATTTGCGCTTGAACTTCCGTTCGTTACGACCGGATCGCAGTCAGCTCAAAAAATGGGCGAGCTACCGGTAGTTGATCTCGCTCAGCCTCTCCGGCTGATCCATCAGCGCGGTTCCAACCAGCAGCGCGTCTGCGCCGGCCTGAATCATCCTCAGCACATCCTCTCTCGAAACAACCCCGCTCTCCGCCACCAGAAACACGCCTGCATCCCTGGCGGTCGGAGCCAGGCGCTCGAAGGTTCCCAGGTCCACCTCCAGGGTGCTCAGATTGCGGTTGTTGATCCCGATGATCCGGGCATCGGTCTTGAGCGCCGCCTCCAGCTCCGGCTCGGTATGAACCTCCACCAGCGGCTCCATTCCCAGAGACCCGGCCTGATCCACGAATTCCTCCAGATCGATTCCCAGCGAGGCTATCAGCAGCACCAGGTCGGCCTGGACCTCGGGGAGCTGGCGCTTATCGAAGATGAAGTCCTTTCTCAGCACCGGCAGTCCGGCCCGGCGGGCGATGGAGACGTTTTCCAGAGAGCCCCTGAAATGGGTGGGCTCGGTCAGGACGGATATGGCACAGGCCTGGCTCTGGGCATAGGTCCGGGCGTAAGAAGCCACCTCCTCCGGCAACAGAGACCGGCCAAGGGCCTTGGGCTTGATCTCGGCGATGACCGGAAAAAAACCCCTGGCCCTCAGGGCCCGGGCCGAGCCGATCAGATCGCGCCGCTCTTCAGAATCCCAGCTGATGGGGGCCCTGAACCCCCGGGCCCTTGAGGCCTCAAGTATGCCTTCAATCAGGGAGTGCATTCTATAACATCCTCGACCCAGTTGGCTATGATCTTCTTTCCCGATGGTGACAGCACCGACTCGGGATGAAACTGGACTCCGCAATGGGGACGGTCCCTGTGTCTTATGCCCATGACTATCCCGTCCTCGGTCTTCGCCGAGATCTCCAGCGGGGGGGCCAGCTTTTCCACGGCCAGCGAATGGTAGCGTCCTCCTATGAGAGGGCACTCCAGCCCGCGGAAGATCCCCCGCCCGTCGTGAAATATCTGCGAGGCCTTGCCGTGAAGCGGCCTAACCCTGGCAATGGTTCCGCCGTACACCAGGTTCATGGCCTGGTGCCCGAGGCAAACGCCCAGGATGGGAGTTCTCCCGAACCGCTCTATGACCTCCAGACAGCTCCCGATGTCTCTGGGCTGGGCGGGATGCCCCGGACCCGGAGATACCACGATTCCCCGGGGCTGCATGGACTCGACTTCAGATAGGCTTATGCTGTTGGATCGGACCACCGTATTCTCGTAGAACTGCGACACATAGTCCACCAGATTCCACACGAACGAGTCCTGATTGTCGATGAAGAGTATAGGCTTCATAGTTTAAGCCACCCCCAGGGCTCTCCTCATGGCCGCCATCTTGCGCTCAGTCTCCAGGTACTCCCGATAGGGATCCGAGTCTGCCACTATTCCCGCCCCGGCCTGAACCGTGGCCACCTGGTTCCGGACCAGAACGCTGCGAATGGCGATGGCGAAGTCTGCGCTCCCGTCAACAGAGAAGTAGCCGATCCCTCCGCCGTAAATCCCGCGAGGCTCGGGCTCCAGGTAGTCGATGATCTCCATTGCCCGCAGCTTTGGAGCGCCGGACAGAGTCCCGGCCGGAAATACCGCTCTGGCAGCATCGAACTGGTCGCATTCCTCTCTCAGCTCTCCACTGACCGTGGTCTCGATGTGCTGCACGTGGGAATACTTGAGGACGGACATGAAGTCCGAGACCCGAATTGAGCCCGAGCGGCAGACGGATCTCACGTCGTTTCGTCCCAGATCGACCAGCATGACGTGCTCGGCCCGCTCCTTTTCATCCTGCAGCATGGCCGCAGCAAGAGAGGCGTCTTCTTCGGCCGTCCGTCCTCTCGGACAGGTTCCGGCTATGGGATTCACCTTTAGCTGGCCGCTGTAAGCGGAGAACAGGGTCTCAGGCGAGGCACCGACGATGGCCAGATCTCCGAACTCGAATAGGTAGGTGTAGGGGCTGGGATTGATGCTCCGGAGCCTCTGGTACAGCCCGACGGTGCTCTTGCACCTGGCAGAGGCGGCTCTGGCCAGGACCACCTGGAAGATGTCTCCTGCCAGAATGTGCTCTTTAGATCTCTTGACCGAATCCTCGTACACCCCTTGATCGCCCGCGCTGATCAGCTCGCCCTCAAGCTCGCACTCCTCGGCCTCCTGAGGATCGATCCCT
The DNA here is from genome assembly GCA_013178225.1 of Methanotrichaceae archaeon. GTDB lineage: Archaea > Halobacteriota > Methanosarcinia > Methanotrichales > Methanotrichaceae > JABLXE01. The sequence goes on along the minus strand of JABLXE010000004.1, from coordinate 138,899 downwards.
TCAATCATCTCGATCAGGTCGGTCTTGGCTCCGGGAAAGATGGGGGCCAGGCAGAAAAAGACCCTCCTGGTCAGGTGATCGAAGATGAAGGTGCTCTCGGCGATGGCGAACTGGGCGTCCGGGGTCTCCGAGGTGGAATTCTTCCCCAGCCGTTCCTTTACCAGGTCGTAGGCCAGGTAGCCGATCCCGCCACCCAGGAAGATCTGGCGGCCAAAGGAGTTCGGCTCATGGCATCTCTGACAGGGCACCGCGGCCCTCAGGGCATCGAACAGATCGAAGCCTTCCCGGATAGGACCCTCCAGGCGGGACTCCGACCTCTTGAGATCGATTAGCCCGGCCAGCCGCTCTTCAGCCTGCTTCATTCCGCCGTTAAAGAAATCCATCCTCAAATAGCGGTTCTTGATGGTCACCAGGGCCGACGGATCGGCACCGACAAAGGAGAATCTCGCCCTATTGCCCGATTTTTCCACCGACTCCAGCAGGTAGGAGTAATTACGGCTTCTCAGTGCCAGATAGAGTGAGAGGGGAGCATCAACGCTCACCTTCTCGGTGACGTCCACCATTACCGGCTCTAGAGGCATGATCTGACCTCCCGAACGAAGGCCGCCATTTTGGATGCATCTTTTATCCCGTCAGTCTCAACCCCGCTGGAGACGTCCACAGCATAGGGCCGGACCTTTTTTACCGCCTCTCCCACGTTTGACGGATTGAGGCCGCCGGCCAAAATGACCGGAACAGAAAGCTCGCGGACTAAAGAGGCGCTCAGGTCCCAATCATGAACCGCTCCCGAGCCGCCCAGCTGGCCGTCCTTGAAGGTGTCAAGCAAAACTGCATCGGTCACCTGACCCAGGCGGCGAACAACAGCCGCATCCGGAGACGATGCGGCTACTATCTTCTGATGTATCCGGTTCTTGAGCATCCGGATCTCGTCTGCAGACAGCCCGCCATGAACCTGCAGCACATCCACCCCTGTATCCTGAGCCAGCGCCGCCGCATCTTCAACGCTTTTCGGCGAGATCACGGCCACGCTCTTGGTAAAGACCGGCACCCGGGCAATCAGGGACCGGGCCTGCCGGCGGGAGAGGCAATGCCTGGACTTCTCAATCTCCACCACGAAGCCCACCACGTCAGCGCCTGCTTTGAGGGCCAGGTTCAGGTCTTCGGGCTCCATCAGCCCGCACATCTTGATCCTGGTCAAAGGAACCGCCTCAGCTTTTCAGGCTCTCCGCTCCTCTGTACCAGGGCCTTCAGCTGTGACAGGGCCCGTCCCGAGTCCAGCGCTTCCTCAGCCAGGGCGGCTCCTCCCTGGAGAGAAGGCGCGGCTCCGGCCACATACAGGGCGGCCGCGGAGTTCATGGCCACTATGTCTCTGGCCGGGGACCGCTCGCCTTTCAAGATCGCGGCAAGCTTCTGCGCGTTCTCGATAGGAGAGCCGCCGGCGATCTCTTCCGGGCGGGCCAGGGGATAGCCGAAGTCCCGGGGATGAATTACGTAGCTCTTCACCGAGCCATTGCAGAACTCGGAGACCTGGGTCTCTCCGGTATTGGCGATCTCGTCCAGCCCCTGCCCGTGAACGACCAGGGCCCTCTTTGATCCCAGCATCCCCAGCACCCGGGCCAGCTTCTCACACAGACGGGGATCATAGACGCCCATCACCTGCGCTTCCGCCCCTGCCGGGTTGGTGAGGGGGCCTAAGATGTTGAAGACCGTCCGCATGCCGAGTTCCCTTCTGATGTGTGCCACCCGCTTCATGGCGGGGTGAAAGAGGGGCGCCAGCATGAAGCCTATTCCTACGGTTTCAATAGTCTCTCTTACCTCCTCCGGCCGGACGGATATATTCACGCCCAGCTCGGAGAGCACGTTGGCGCTCCCGCACTGCGAGCTTACGGCGTAGTTGCCGTGCTTGGCCACGGGCACTCCGCAGGCGGCTGTGACCAGTGCCGAGGCGGTGCTGACGTTAATGGTGTTGGAGCCGTCGCCGCCAGTTCCGCAAGTATCCACCAGCGTGCCCTTTACCTGAGGCCGGATGTGAATGGCGGAGTTTCTCATGCCTTTGGCCAGGCCTGCAACCTCCTCTGCCGTCTCGCCCTTCATTCTTAAAGCCACCAGCGTGGCACCGATTTGTGCATCGGTGGCCCGACTAAAGATCTCGCTCAAGAGGGCCTCAGACTCAGATACAGTCAGGTCCTGACCCTCCACGATCTTTTGCAGATAACTCATGACATCACCGTGATTAATGTATAATATTGTACTATAATGAGCTAGTTAGTACATTATATTTAAAGCTTATCCGAGATGGATCGGATCTGGTTGTTGAGGCCATGAAAAAGGGATCTACGTTAATCAAGAACGGATATGATCGAAAATGATCGAAATTAATAAATTTAAAAATTAATATACTTAAAATTAAAAATATTATTGTCTAATTTAGGTTTGCCCGAGGAGATGGCCTCTACCATTTGCCGGATTCGATGGCCCCAAGTTTGTCCAGAACCTGCGCTATTGCTTCCGGCGGCAGCTTGTGCTTTCTGCAGATCGCCATCACCCGGACCAGCTCCGTGTTTTCGTCGCTGCCTGTAAGCTGGGCTGCATAAACTTCGGCAGCATCGATTCCTTTTTCGGTCAAGAGCTTCTTGGTCTCTTTTATTACCGCCTCGGTAATGCAGGTCTTTGTGGTCCCTATCTCGGCGATGGCTTTTCCCATGTTCTCCAAATCTTTGTCAGATAACAACTCGATTCACCCCGAAGAATTCCGTCCTTTGCTTTCAACTACACTATTTGTGGGATCATGACATAAGAACGTTTTGAACATATTTATTTAATGTTTGTATTCTATAATGAAAAATATTTTAAAGATTTGCCACCCTTTAAAGCGGAGGTAGATGTCGAATTTAGAAGAAGGATCCAGAGCCGAGATACGGGAAAAAACAAATCTGATGGCGATAGATACCATAAATATAGATTGCTTGATGAATCGTCAGGCCGGAGAGCCCTTGCCGGGAAGGGAAGGTCGCGACGCTAAAAAAGAGAATTCGAATGCTCAGTTGAAACGGCTCAGTTGAAACGAATCAGTTCAGCGCGAAAATGACGTCTTATTTTGCCTGGGTTTGCCTAGGGCTACATTCTCCTTTTCCGATGCCCCTTTCGTCTCGCTCCTGCCGGCATTTTCAGCGCCGCTCGAATTCTCTTCCAGGCTGGACAGATCTGCTCCACACATATGAACCGCAGATCCCTCACCCTATAAAAGGCGACCTTATGCACCGCAAACCCTATTATCCAGGGCATAATCCAAACCACTCATGGCCAACCTGAATGTGGCAATCCTGGGAGCAGCGGATTACGGCAAGGATCTGGGAAAGAAAGGGACCGCCAGCGACATCTCATTTTACAACCTGAAGAAAGGAGAAGATACCGTTACCTTAATTGAGCCCACTCGCTATCCGGAAAGGCTGGCGCCGCTCTTTTATACAGTCTCCCTGGCGCAGAAAGCCCTGCTGATCGTCGACCAGATAGACGCCACCTTTGGGGAATGCGTGATCATGCTGGACTGCGCCGGCCTCCGGAACGGAACAGTGGTTCTCAGAAATTACCTCAGTCGCGACCAGCTCATGCCCTTGATCAAAGGGACGGTGGTCGAAGGATACCAGTTCGTGGAGGACGACAAGAACGCAATTCGGGAGAGCCTGCTGGAGGAGGCTTCGAAGTTGAAATCCGACTGCAGCGCTGAGGTTGGAACTCTGCCAGTGGATCACTTCTTCAGCGTGAGAGGGGTCGGAACTGTGGTCCTGGGATGTGTAACCGAAGGGGTCATCAGGAAGCATGATCAGCTGCGGGTGCTGCCCGGCGACAAGACGGCCCAGGTCAGGTCCATCCAGAAGCACGATGAGGACTTCGATTGCGCGGGAGCGGGAGATCGAACCGGCATCGCACTCAAGGGCATCGACGTGGAGGAGCTTGACCGGGGAACCATCCTGACCAGCGACGAATCGGTCAAGGCCGTCTCTTCCCTATCGAGCAGGGTCAAGGTGGTGAAATACTGGCCGTCTCCGCTAAAGGAGGGCATGGTCCTGCACATCGGATACTGGATGCAGTTCGTCCCTGCGAGAATTGAATCCGTGAAGGCGGAAGGCGACTGGCACCAGGCAGAGCTGACCCTCAAGCTGGACAAAACCCTGGTGTACCGGCCGGGAGCCAAGGGCGTTCTCACCTATCCCGAAGGCGGAAAGCTGAGAGTGATAGGCAGCATAGACCTTCCGGAGGCGTGACGGAAGAGGCCCGATAAATTTTTAGAAGAAAAGAAATGGAGTTTTTGGGATTTAAAGCAGCCCCATATTTTCCAGCTGTTCCCTCACTATCCGCACCCCTTCCTCGCACTCCTCAGGAGATTTGCCGCCTGTGACCACCAGCTTTCCGGAGGAGAAGATCAGCACCACAACCTTGGGCTGCTTGATGCGATAAACAAGTCCCGGGAACTGCTCGGGCTCGTACTCGATGTTCTCAAGCCCCAGTCCTAAGGCGATGGCATTGAGGTTGAGGTCCGTTTTTAAGTCGGCAGAGGCCACAATGTTCTGAACGTGGATCTCGGGCTCGAGGTCGATGTTCTCGAAGCCGATGGACTTCAGGGTCTGGGCCATATTGGTGATGACCGTCCGAACGTCATCGACGTTCTTGGCTCCGGTGCATACCACCTTTCCGGAAGTGAATATCAGGAAAGCAGCCCTGGGGGACTTGACTCTATAGACGAGTCCGGGAAACTTCTCCTTGTTATATTCAGCCCCCTCCAGCTCGGCCTCGATCTTATGCAGATCGAACTCTTCAGCCAGCTTGGTGGATGCGACCACGTTCTCAATATTTATTGTGGACTCCATACTCAGGTATCTCCGGTCAACCCTTATAAACTGGGAGTATATATAGTAGTAGTATTTAAGCTTTATATATCGGGCTCAGTCCCAGACATACCTATCGCTTGTCTAGCCGAGAAAGATAACAAGAAATGGCATTGACCTTGAATTCGGTGAGAATCATATTATTAAAATTTTTATTGATTAAATCTTCAGAAACGGCCCGCTCATTCTGCCGGAATTCCCTGACGAAGCCGCGGATAAACCAGTGCGCATCTCCTTTACCCGGGGAAGCGACAGCATGAATGCGGTTATATAATGAATGATATGAAGCGATCTTTCCCGGAAAAGAGCTGAAAAGAAAGAGATGAAAATGATAAGCCGCCGATGGGATTCGAACCCATGAACTGCTGATATTTCGGCACTGTACTTACGAATCAGCCGCTCTAACCGGGCTAAGCCACGGCGGCCCGGTGACTGCTTTTTGCCTTGTTGCCGATTTAAGCATTGCGATCCGGGGCTAGCAAGAGGCCTGCTCTTCCTCCTGCTGCCTTTCCAGCTCGTCGGCCAGCTGCGGCAGAAATATGCCGATGTCGGTGACCAGCCCGATGGCCTGGGCCGACCCCCGGTCCATGAGTTTGGTGACCGTTGCCGGGTTAATATCCACGCAGATGGTCTTCACTGACGAGGGCAGCAGGTTTCCCGTGGCGATGGAATGAAGCATGGTGCCGAGCATGATGGTCATGTCCACTCCTTTCAGGATCCGGTCCATGGCGTCCTTGGCCTTCACCGTATCGGTGATCACCTCGGGCAGCGGTCCGTCATCGCGGATGGAGCCTGCCAGGATGAAGGGCACCCCTTTGCGGATGCACTCGTACATTATTCCCCCTTTCAGCTTTCCCTCCGCTATGGCGTCTCTGATGGACCCGCTGGCCATGATCTCGGATATGGCATAGAGGTGGTTGCGGTGGCCCCCGGAGATGGCACTGCCCTGGCAGTTCATGCCCAGGCTGGTTCCGAACAGCTGCCGCTCGATGTCGTGTACTGCCACTGCATTTCCCGCCAGCAGGGCATCCACATAGCCCTCGCGGATGAGCTTGGCAAGAGAGGGAGCGGCACCGGTGTGAATCACCGCCGGACCGCACACCACAGCAATCCGGCCGCCTCCCCTTTTGGTGCGAATGATCTCTGCTGCAAGCTGCCTTACCAGCTCGCAGCTGGGCCGCTCTGATGAGACCTCGTTGGACATGAAGCCGAAGGGGGTCTTCTCCCGGGGCCTCTCCGGCGGAACGACCTTTACGCCGCCGGTTCCAACCACCACTCGATCCCCTTTCTTTATATGGCCTATCGGAGTGCATCTGGCCCGCCCGTCTTCCAGGACGATCAGGCAATCCATGTGGTTGTGTTCCACCTCCACCCACCCTCCCTGATACCGCACATAGGTGCGGTGGTTGGTGGTGGTGTAAAAGCCCCTGGGAACGACCATATCCGCCGGGGCCACTCCGACTTTAACGTCTTCGATCTCCACCAGCCTGGCTCCCAGAGAATGAAGCTCTAAGAGAATTCGCTCCAAATGGACCGGGTCATCTCCCATAACCGCAATCTGCACGTAGCTGGTGTCGTTCTTTTTCTGGCCTATCTCGAAGGTTTTAATCTCGAACTCGCCGCCCATGTCCATGATCTTGTCCAGTACCTTGGTGAGGATCAGCGAATCTATCAGGTGGCCTTCCATCTCGATTTCTGCAATCTCGCTCATAAGCGGGCCTTCACCACATCTCTCCATCGATGAGCGCCTGGGTCTTATCGTTTGTGCTCATGACCAGCTTGGTGATCCGGACCAGATATCCATCGTCGTCGGGCTCAGGCTGATCGAAAATAGTCCTGATGCCGCTTCGCCTGAGATGATACTCGAACTCCCGCGCAGTCTGAAGGCTCTTTACCCGGATCTGCACCTGCTGGGTGATGGGCTCTCCGTCCATCTTCTTCTTTACGGTCTCTGCCAGGGGCAGGAGGATGCTCTGGCCGATTCGTTGGGCCCTCTTCTGCTGCTCCTCTTCATCCTCCTGCCATTCCACGGACTGAAAGCCCTCCCGGACCGCCCTGGATACGAAGAAGTCCAGCGCATAATCGCTGTAGTACTGAAATGCCGCCTCCAGGTCGCGGCAGTTGCTCTCCGAGCAGGTGTATTTTATGGGAGAAACCAGGTTCTCCGAATCCTTTATGACCACCCCTTCCCGTCCGCGCTTTCCCAGATCCTTAATAATCTCAACTATCGCCGGGTAGGCGCTGTCAACCGGAAATTCGCCGAACAATCTGGTGGCCCGAATTCCGTATTCCTCCGCGAGCTGGTGAGTTCTTCTGGGCCCCAGGGTCTCCCGGCAGTTCTTCTGCGCCAGGTCGAACAGGTAGAAGTCCATGGACTCCGTGGGGTAGATGTCCTTGGGAACGTATGGGTTTTCCGGACCTACCATCTCACCGCAGAGAACCAGCTTTGGATTGTCCAGAAATACTTCCTCGGAGATCAGCCTCCGCGCCACCTCGGTCGAATAGGGACAGATAAAGCCGCCCCTGGTGATGGCAATCACATCCCCGTCAACCGAGGTCACGCGGACGTTGTGGCCGTTCATCTTCTCTTCGACCGTCACCCAGTCAGAGAAGTGTTTCTTTAAGGCGGGTCGAAGCATCAGGGCGCGCCTTATCTTGGGATAGCCGAAGATTATGTCTCCATTATCAAAAATCGCTGTGCCGGCCTCGATTCCTGAGGCGGTTTTATCAAACCTCAGCAGTCGGGGCTCGGGCCAGCTCGATTCCCTAATAACCGTTTCCTGCAGACTTTGCAGCCGTTCCGGAGTGATTCTCAGTTTGTCCGCTAACCTCTGCAGGTTCATCGAACTCTCACCAGATAATCGATGAGAGCCCTTCTGGTGATCATCCCCACCAGCTCTTCTTTGCGGTTCAAGACCGGCAGGCCGCCAAAGCCGGACACCATGATCTTCTTGACGTCCTCCAGGGGCGTATCCATATAGACGTATTTCACGTCGCGGGCCATGGCGTCTTCCACCAGCAGATTGTAAACTCTGGCATACTGCTTGCTGCTGGTCTCATTCAGATCCCTGAAGGCGCGGAAGGCCCGGGCCACGTCCCTCTCAGTAAGTATGCCCACCAGGCTTCCATTCTCGACCACCGGAAGCCTCCCCACATCGCGGTCGAGGAGCATCCTTCGGGCGTGGACCAGACGGTCCTTGGGATTGACGGTCAGAGGAACCCGCATGGCGTCGCTGGCCATGCCGCTCACGTTCAATCCTTTGAGGATGTCCTTGGGCCTCACCCATCCCAGGATCTTCTCTCCGTCTACCGCCACCAGGACCGATGTCTTCTGCAGTAGGACCATGGCGTCATCAACTTCCATGTCCGGCAGCACTTTGATCACCGCGTCCAGCGTGGCGGCGGCCACATGCAGAGATGAGGCCGGCATTCCCAGGCTCTTTCTGGTTCCCAGTACCCTGGTAATCTGTCTGATAGTGATAATCCCGCCTAGGTTTCCGTTGTTTGTGACCAGTAGCCTTCGCAGGTCGTGTTTTTCCATAAGGTCTAGTGCGTGCCCGATTCTCTCCGATTTGTCGATAGTCACTGGCTCAGTCATGACGTCTTTTACCTGCATCATCCCAACCTCGCGATCTCTGCTATTACCTCATCCGCTGAGAAATATCCTACGATATCGTTTCCTTCGGCTACCGGCATGCCGATTATGTGCTTATCGGCCAGAGTCCTGGCAGCCTCAGTTGCCCGGGCCTCAGCGCCGATGGTGATTATGGGGGAGGTCATGATGTCCTCCGCCACCAGAGGCACCTGTTTTACATAGCGGTATTGCTTCCTGCCCGCGGTGCTCTCCTTCCTGGTCATCTTGATGTTCTTGGTCTCCATCTCATCCTTTGGTCCCATCAGCTCCGAGAAGGTAAGGCTGGACCGGGTGACGATTCCGACCGGAGTCATGTTGTCCTCATATACAAGCGCCCGTCCGCTTCCCTGCAGGTTCATCTCATCCAGCACATGGGCTATGGTGTGATGTCGGTGAACGGTCAGCACATCTTTGCACATCAGATCTCCGACCTTTGCCTTCACCTCCTGTTCGGAGAAGAAGACGATCATGTCTCTGGACGTGACCATGCCCACGATCTCGCCGTTCCTCTCGACCGGGATCCCGCTGATGTCGTTCTCGATCATCAGCTCTGCTGCCTGGGCCATGGTGGCATCGGGAAAGATGGTGATCGGACCTTCGGTCATTACCACCTGTATGGGGACCTTATCTATGGGCCGCCTTCTCCACTCCGGGGCGGCCTGGTTGAGCCGGTTGGTGATATCGTGCTTGGTCACGATGCCCACCAGCTTTCCGTTATCCAGGACCGGCAGCCTGCCTATGCTGTACTTGAACATCAGGTTTCGGGCTCTCTGAACGGGCTCGTTTCTCTCAATAACGTAAATGGGAGAGCTCATGTAATCCTTGACTTTCTTCATGATAGAATCCCTCGGTTTTCAGCTATCGCTCTAACGTAGTCCCTCTCGGTCAGGATTCCAACCAGGGACCCTCTGTCCATCACTGGCAGAGATCCGATTTCCGTCTGCATCATCTTCTGTGCTGCGTCGCCCAGGTCCGCCTTCCGGTCCACGGTGATCAGTCCGCGCTTGATCAGGCCTTTTATGGGATGGGACATGACCTCTCCGATATCTCCGGTCACCACCTTCTCAAAGGCTTCGCCGCTGGCTAGATATTTCATTATGTCCGAGGCGGTGACCATTCCCATCAGCACCCCGTCATGCACCACAGGCATCCTGCGAAATCCCTTCTGGATGATCATGCGGGTCATCTTGTCTATGGTGGTCTGGGCAGGAGCGGTGACCACATTGGGGCTCATGAATTCTTCTACCAGAAGGCCGGTCGTCTGGCCGGCGGTGAAGTGGACGAAATCCTCTTCGGTGATTATGGCTTTGATCCGGATATCCTCGTCAACTATTGGAAGCCCGCCCACGTTCTTATCGTACATCAGCCGCAGGGCGTCGTTCAGAGACGCTTTGTCGCTCGCATAGGTGAGCTTCGTGCTCATGATCTCGCGAATATCCGAGTTTATGGCGGTGAAGATGTTCCCCTTGAACTTCTCGCTGAGCAGGTTGTGTCGAAGCCCTCCGCCAAGGAAGTCCACTATGTCCACGGAGGTCACAAAGCCCAGCAGTCTTCCCGTTCCAGGATCGGTTATCGGCAGCCTGGAAAAACCATAGTAGGTCATGGTTTTTATGGCGCCCATGATGGTCGTGGTAGGCGGAACGGAGACTACCGACTGAGAGGCGACTCCTAAAACCTCTCCTGAGCGCTTGGCAGACCGGCTTTGAAATTGAAGCGGCCCTCTATCCATAGAACCGGGCATGATAGGCATTCTCTCGTCTCTTTGCGGTATCCGGGTTGCATCTCTCCCGCTTGCTGGCCCTTTTTCCATTATCACTCACCAAGGTAGCTTTTTATCAGATCGTATCTATCTACTATCCCCACGAGCTTCTCGTCTTCCACTACCGAAATCCTGCCAATATCGTACTTTCTCATCACCTCAATGGCGCTAGCCAGTGATTCATCAGGCGTTAAGAAATAAATGGGAGTGCTCATCAGCTTCTGGACCGGAAGCTGCAGCGAATCAAAGGGACGGGTGTCGCTCTCCTTGCTAATTCTCGCCCAGCCTCTTTTCAGGATGTCGAATCTGGTGATCATGCCCATCGGCGATCTATCTCTTTCCACGGGCAGACCGGTGAAATCGCTCTCGACCATCATATCCCATACTTTGGTGATGGGATCATCAGGGCTTGCAGTTACAACTCTAGTGCTCATTATCTCCCGAATCTGCCTTTTGGGAACCTTATTCAGATCGATGTTCCGGAAGACATCCAGCAGGCTGACTACTCCTACCAGCACCGGCTTTTCACGCGAATCAACGACCGGAAGCAGAGTGCTCTTCTCTTGAAGCATCAATTTGGCCGCGTCCATCATCTCCACATCCCCGGTCAGGACGGGCACGGGGATCACGAATCCCGACACAGTAACGTTGGATTTGGTCGACGTCACCTTCAGCATATCCTGGGTGGTGACGATCCCCAGCACGCGGTTCTCGCGGTCAACTACGGGCAGACCCCGTACATGATAATCTCTGATCAACTGACGCGCTTTGGTCAGAAAAGTGGAGTCCTCCACATAGAGAGGATCTCTGGACATTATATCTTCCACTAACATAAGGCAAACCTCCCCCTGCCGCCCGGCAGCTATTAGCGGTTACCGTCTCTGCAGCTCCAACAGAGCAGCTCGCCGTTTACGCTCACCAGTGAATCGGATAGCTGGCCGCAAACCTCGCAAATTCCGCGAACGACTTCTCTCGGCTCTTCGAAGTGGATGCTGTCTCGATGCATCTCCATGAGATGGCTGAGTATATCGGACAGCCCCAGAGAAGACGATCCTGAGACCAGATCCGTATCAGTTATTATTCCCACCAGTCTTCCATTCTGTATAACGGGGAGCCTTTTAACGCCCGACTTGAGCATTACGCCGGCCGCTTCGCGTATGCTGGCATCCGGAGTGACGGCCACCAGAGGAGCACTCATGACATTTCCCACTTTTACCGACTTCGGGTCGGCAGCCTGGGCCACGATCTTTTTGACCAGGTCTCTCTCGGTCAGTATTCCTATGGGTTCATCCCCCGACACGATGATTAGGCTGCCCACGTTTGCCGATCCCATCTTCTTCGCAGCGCTCAAAACATCTATTTCGGCATCAACGGTGATCACTGGGCGGGTCATGATATCCCTTACTGGAACCTCTGTCTCCATCGCCATTACGCTCCGTGATTGCTCTATAATCTATCAGATAGCTACAGATATAAAAGGCTACTGTGGCCCGATGATAATTTAGATTAGTATTATTATATTTACCTTTGATTTACTCTGATGCGTGTTTGATGATGTGATCTATCTCCGCCAGGATCAAATCTATTCCCAGCCGGGCGGCATTTGGAGACCCCGGAAGGCAGAATACGGGTTTTCCAGCCACTATTCCCGCCGCGGCTCTGGTCAGCATGGCTCTGGTTCCAACCTCGTCCAGACTGCGCAGCCGAAAGATCTCCCCAAAGCCGGGCAGAGCCTTGTCGAATAAAGGTTCAACCGCTTCCAGGGTCAGGTCCAGACGGGTGAGTCCCGTTCCACCGCAAACGACCACCACATCGCCGGTGCCGGTCAGAACTTTCTCCCGCAGGGGCTCAATCCCGTCGGGCAGCAGCTGATAGCGGCCATCGTGTCCCGCGGCTTTTATCCTTTCCAAAATGACCTTTCCGGATAGATCTTCGGCCTTTTCCGGCTGGCTCACGGAGCCGTGCTTTTTAAATCTCGATGTGCTCGCGACCAAGACATCAAATATCATGGACCCAACCATTTCTCAGAAGGGATAAGGTTTTTCCGTGTCTTCGAACAATTGGCCTTGAGGTTTGGAATAGATAAAATGCCGCTGTTAGCAATCGATGTAGGTGCGGGCACCCAGGACCTGCTGCTCTTTCAGGAGGATGTAGCATTAGAGGGATCAATCAAGCTGGTCCTTCCCAGCCCGACCGTAATTGTGGCCGGGAGAATCGAGCGAGCGCGGGCCCGGGGACGTGACATTTTTTTGCAAGGGCCGACCATGGGAGGAGGCGCCTCCACTGCGGCCATCAGGTGGCATCTGAGCGCCGGCCTGAAGGTTTACGCAACACCCGCTGCTGCGGCCACCATAAACGACAACCTGGAGCGGGTGGCGGCCCTGGGGGTTAGGATTCAAGAAGAGCCGCCGGAGGATGCCGAGGTGATCTTTACCGGGGATATCGACATCCCGGCGATAGAGCGGGCGCTTGGACAGTTCGACATCAGCCTTCCGAAAGAGGTGGCGGTGGCCGTCCAGGATCACGGATACAGCCCCACCAGGTCCAACCGGCTGGTCAGAATCGAGCATATGTCTGAGGCTATTCGAGCCGGAGGAAATATCGAAGCCTTTGCCTACCGAACGCCTCCCCAGGCCATGACCAGGATGATCTCCTGCTGCAATTACCTGCGGGAGATGGACCTCTCCGGCCTGTTGATGGACACCGGGCCCGCAGCGATCTTCGGAGCCGCGCTGGACCCGCGCTGCATGCAGCCGGCGATGGTGATCAACTTCGGAAACGGCCATACTGTGGCATCGATCCTGTGCGAGGACCGGATTACCGGACTCTTCGAGCACCACACCGGCCAGCTGACGCCGGAAAAGCTGCGCCTCTTTGTGGACAAATTATGCCACGGAGACCTGGAAAATTCGGAGGTCTTCGAGGATGGGGGCCACGGAGCCTACATTGAAGAGGCGCCGGACGAGATACGATCGGTGGTAGTGACAGGACCGCGCAGGCACACCTTCATTGAGTCCGGAGCACTCCCGGAAGCTATCGCTGCTGCGCCTGGCGGTGATATGATGATCACCGGCTGCATCGGCCTGCTGGAGGCCTGGACCAGGAAGGAGGATCTATGGAGATAGGCAGAGGTGCCGAAGCGGCAATTACGCTCTACGAGGGCACGGTGAAGAAGTACCGCATGGCCAAGAGCTACCGGCAGGCGGAACTGGACCAGCACATCAGACAGGAGCGCACTCTGCGGGAGGCTAAGATCACCTCTGAGGCCAGGAAGCACGGCGTTCCCACCCCCATCATCCGCGATATCTCCCGCTTCGAGCTGGAGATGGAGTACGTCTCGGGGGCAAAGATCAAGGACGTGATCACGCCTGAGCTTTCCGAGAGGGTGGGCGAGATGGTGGGACGTCTTCACCGGGGCGGGATCGTTCACGGGGATCTCACCACTTCGAATATGATCCTGCAGGGGGACCGGATATACTTGATCGATTTCGGGCTGTCATATTACGAGAGTTCGGTTGAGGCCCAGGGAGTCGATGTCCATGTGTACTTCCAGACGCTTCACAGCACCCATGACCGGGCCGAAGAGCTGGTAGAGGCCTTCAAGGCCGGCTACTCCCGGACCGCCCCCGCTCCGGAAGCAGTATTAAAGCGAGTTGACGAGATCAAAGCACGAGGCAGATATTTGTAAGCATCATCAGCAACTTTATGTAGGAAATAGACATTAGTACAAATTTAATTCCAAGGTGATAAGCCAATGGCAGAAGATGATGTTGTATTCGTCGGCAACAAACCAGTGATGAACTACGTGTTGGCGGTGGTTACCCAGTTCAACAGTGGCGCAAAGGAAGTAAGGATAATGGCCAGAGGTCGAGCCATCTCCCGAGCAGTTGATGTAGCTGAGGTATCCAGGTCCAGGTTCCTGCCGGATGTGACCGTGAAAGGCATCGGAATCTCGACCGAGACGCTCAACACCGACCGGGGAGAGACCAACGTATCGGCAATTGAAATTACCCTTGGGAAGTGAGTTTTTCAGTTGAAGGAAGGAACCGCTCGAATAGGTGTCGTATCCTCGGGAAGGGGTGAGAATCTTCGCCACATCATAAAAGCCACTCGTTCCGGAAGCCTGCCAGCGGAAGTAGTGGTGGTGCTGGCGGACCAGGGAGATGCCGGGGCCCTCAAGATTGCGGATGAATACGGCATCAGGTCTATTTTTGCCGACCCGTCCGGTCTGTCCCGGGAGGAGTACGACCGCGTTCTTATGGAACTGCTGGATAAGGAAAGCGTGGACCTGGTGGTCCTCACCGGATACATGCGCATTCTGTCCCCTCAATTCGTAAAGCACTACCACAACCGGATATTGAATATTCATCCGGCTCTGCTGCCCTCATTTCCCGGGATCAATGCCTTCCAGCAGGCGCTGGATTACGGGGTGCGCTGGACCGGCACCACTGTTCACCTGGTAGATGAAAAGGTGGACCACGGCCCGATAATTCATCAGGTCCCGGTCCCGGTCAGGGAAGACGATACCTACGACAGCCTGAAGGCCAGGGTGCAGCAGGCTGAGTTCGAGGCTTATCCTCAGGCCATCAGGATGTATCTGGACTGCCGTCCGAAAATAGCTGGCAGAAAGCTGGTGTTCGAGAAGAATCAAGCCGGAGGGAATTGACGCAAATGGAGAACTTGTGGGCGCCTTGGAGGATCGACTACATACTGAGCAAAAAGCCAGCAGGCTGCATATTCTGCGACAAGCCGGCAGAGAACCGAGATGAGGAGAACCTGATACTCTTTCGGGGAAAACACCATTTCATCATCATGAACGCCTATCCGTACAACAACGGGCACATGATGGTCGTGCCCTACCGTCACACGGCCACGCTCTCCGGCTGGTCGGATGCCGAACGGCAGGAGATGATGGAGCTTGCCGATATGGCGGTAGCGCTGCTAACCAAGACCATGAGGCCGGACGGATTCAACTTAGGGATTAATATGGGTCTTGTGGCCGGAGCAGGGGTGGCAGACCACATCCACCTGCATGTGGTGCCGCGCTGGAACGGAGACACCAACTTCATGCCGGTGCTGGCTGACAGCCGGGTCATATCGGAGCACCTGCGAGAGACCTACGCCAAGCTCAGGGCGGGGCTTGAAGTTGAAGGAACCTAAAAATTATTTTTTGGCTCTTCGATGATAGTTGTGTGGGTGAGGTCCGGCAAAGATAATAAATAGCGGGTGGCCTAAAAATTTAAAATCCAGAGCCGTCGGAGACTCCATTGCCTGAATTAGGCGCGGGACCCGGAGAATTTGCACCAGGATTTTCATTAAGAGGGTCGTCCATTCCTGAACCGTCAGGAACTCCGTCGCCCGAATTAGGTGCAGGACCTTCTTGTATGCCTGCACTTGCTGCCCCGACAAACATCGTTGCTACAAGCATGGCAACCAGCGCAACTGCAATTAAGCGTTTCATGTAATATTTATTTCTTGGCTGCAGTACATATAACCTGTGGCCAACATCTTGACAACTATAAAATAAATGTGTTCTTGAAGATAAGCCTATTTCCATGGCTGAAAAGTCATGGCCCAATAGAAACGGCTTTTGCTGCTCCTAATCCTACCGCCATCAATCTCCAAAAGAGCCGGCCAGCCGGCTCTGAAGCCCGGCGAAGAGAAGATCGAGAAATGGGCTGGTGGCAGTTCTGGAAATGACCGACTCAACACAACCGGCATGGGTTAGACGTTTCTCTTCTATCATAATAAATCATTGCCAAAAAGATTCTTATTGACCCTCAATGTCTGGTGGATTATGAGCGAAGCAAGAGACAGGAAAATGAAACGCGAGCGCAAGTTCCAAGAGCAGAAGGCCCAAAGAGTCCTGAGGGCTTGCCGGTTCCGGCGATTTGATGAGAATAAGTAGAGCCCTTGCCATACATTCCATGACCTGGAGGGATTGAGAGAAAGAGGTTGAGGCGACCGTCAGCGAGGTACGGGGCTCTCTGGTGGGAGGCGTCTTTTTGGTGAACTGGCCATTGAGGGATTACACATAAGACGATCTTTCACATTTCCACGGCTAGAATCGCCCGGCGTCGGACCTAGGCCACACTTGGCACCAGCAGCACCGGCGCTCTTGAGTTCCTGACCACTTTTTCTGCAACACTTCCCAGCAGGAACTTGGCTAGCCCGGTTCGGCCCACGTTTCCGATGACCAGGAGGTCCATGCCCTCTGAAGCCCTGATTATCTCCTCGGCGGGGTCTCCCCTCGCCACCAGCCGGTCACAGGATAGGCCCAGTTCCCGGGCCGCTTCCTCGATCTCGCCGGTGGCCTTTTCCGCCTCGGCAAGCATCAGGTCGAGAATGCTGTCCTTGATTCCCGGCATGGCCGCATAGCCCGGCATGTGAGAAAGCCTCAACACATCCACCACATAAATTGCCGTCACCTTTGCCCCGGACAGCTTCGCTAAGTCGATCCCCAGCCGGGCCGCCCTCGCGCTTGGGCCGGAACCGTCGATGGCGATCAAGATCTTTTGGTACATTTTCATCCTCCCTCAGATTTCATCTTGCCTGCGGGACCTCGATTTCGCCGAAGGGCTGCTCTTGTGGCAAACCACCAGCAGGTCTTTCCGGTCTCCCCCGCTCAGCTGACAGCCGCAGGCATCCTTTTCTTCGGCGGAACAATTGCAGGGCTCGACGTGAATGGTAACTGTTGTTCCCGGAAAGTGCTGCTTGATGGCGCAGGTTATCATGTCGGCGATGCGGTGTGACTCGTCAATGGACATGGACGAATCAACGCAGACATGAAATTCCACAAAGCGGTAAGGACCTGACTTGCGGGTGCGCAGCTGGTGGTAGCCTTTGACTGTCGGAGCGAACGCGGCGATGTGTCTCTTGATATTCTCCTCTTCTTCTGCCGGAAGGCTCACGTCCAGCAGGTCGCGCGCCGACTCCAGGGTCAGACGGTAGGCGGCCCGGATGATCAACAGGGCCACTGCAATGGCCACAACCGGATCTACCCAGTTCAAATTGATGCCTGGTGCCACCCGGCTTCCGGCCCAGATCACGCAAAGTCCGGCCATTACCCCGGCAGAGGTATAGACATCGGTACGCAAATGCCAGGCATCGGCCTGCAGGGCGACCGAATCCGTCTCCTTGCCAACCCTTAGAAGCATTCTGGAGACGGCCAGGTTTGATGCTGCCGATATCGCCATTACCACCACGCCCCATCCCGGCTCTTCCAGGGGACCGGGCTCGATCAGCTTCTTGGCCGCCTCATAAATGATCCAGCCGGCAGCGAAAAAGATCAGCAGAGCTTCAATGGTTCCGGATATATTCTCCACTTTGCCGTGGCCGAATGGGTGGTCCTGGTCTGCCGGCTTTCCGGACTTTCTGACCGCCAGAAAGGCAATCGTCGCAGCCAGCAGGTCCACACCGGAGTGAATGGCCTCCGAAAGAACAGACACCGACCCGATGGCCAGGCCCACTGCGATCTTCAGGATCACCAGAATGCTGTTTGAGGCCACAGAGATCAGCGCGGCAGTAGTCCTTCTCCCTTCGCTGTCTTCCTTCTCCATGTGCTCAAGACCGTCCTCTTCCGGGATTCGTGGCCACGACCTATGATCCCCGGACTGGTGGAGCTGGAAATATTATCCTGCTCGTATTTGGGTTCTTCGTCTCCTCCAGAGCAGCCACATCGAAGAGATACTATCTCCAAATTTTAACAGGAAAATTTATTTACTATATTGTATTTGTGACAGGAGCCAGATATTAAGCAAGCAGGCGGGATGCCAAATATCTCGACCGAGAAGAATCGACGACATAGGTCCGGGAAATCACATATGCTTCATCTATGATACGGATCAGGCACAACAGAAGCTTCTGTCGAATTACATCCGCCAAGGTCTGGCAAACAACCAGAGAGTGATACTGGCCGCTGACAGCTTGAGCTTCGAGCGGATAGAAGAACTGCTTCCCGATCTGGACCTGAGGTCCTATAGATCATGCGGGCAGCTTGTGGTTTCGACGTGCGAGCCCATCTACTATGCAGATGGCAATTTCGATATGGAAAGAATGTTTTCCCGCCTTCGATCCGAGATCGACAGGTCTCTCTCTTTGGGATATTCTGCCATGCGGGTTGCCGGTGAGGCGAACTGGCTGAATAGTGTGCCTCGCAGTAGAGACATGTTCCTGGACTACGAATCCCGGGTAAATGAGATCTTTTTCAATAGCCCTGGCCTCGGTCTGTGTATGTACGACCAGCGGAAGCTGGACTCTGCCATGCTGCTGCAGGCGCTTTGCGCACATCCGCTGGTGTATCTGGACGATATGGTCTTCGATAACATTTATTTTGAGCCGGACCGGGGACTCGGGCCCGGCCGGAGGCTAAAGCTATGGCTGTCGAACCTCAAGGAGTTCGGCCTGACTGAGCAGTCGCTTTCAGAAAGCGAGGAGCGCTACCGCACCATCTTGGGGCTGACCTCGGATTTTGCATTTTCCCTGCGGGTCGATGAAGACGGGAGCACATCACAGGAATGGGTCGGAGGCGCTGTTTCCCGGATCACCGGCCGCTCGCCTCAGGAATCCGGCAACAGCTGGAGGAGCATCATCCATCCCGACGACAGGCCCCTGGCAGATGATTTGCTGGAGCAAGCTCTCTTAGGCCAGTCGGCCTCATGCGAATGCCGGATTCTGACCCCGGATGGGCATATCAGGTGGATTCATTCCATCAAACAGCCGGTCTGGGACGAAGAGAAGCAGAGGGTTGTGCGCATATTTGGGGCCGTCCGAGACATAACGGCACAAAAAGAGGCCGGTGAAGAGCTGCAGGAATCAAAAGAATTTCTGCAGGACATTCTGGACTCCATCGGCGATCCCGTATTCGTAAAAGACTCTTCCCACCGCTTCGTCCTGGTAAATGAAGCGCTGGCCAGGCTTAGCGGCCGTTCTCACGAGGAGATGCTGGGACGGACCGACTACGACTTCTTCCCCAAAGAGCAGGTCGATGTATTTCAAAAGATGGATGAGCGTGTTCTGGAGACGGGAGAGGAAAATATCAATGAAGAGGCGATCACTGATTCCAGCGGTGATCTCAAGACTATTATTACCAAAAAGACCCGTTTGCAGGACAAGAAAGGCGAAAGGTTCGTAGTGGGAGTGATTCGGGATATAACTGAGCGAAAGGAGGCCGAAGAGGCCCTGCAGTCCCGAGAAAGGGAGGTGCGTGCCCTCCTGGATGCTACTGAAGATGTGGTCTTCCTGATGGATAGGGAGATGCGAATCATAGCCTCGAATGAGTCCCTCTGCAGATGCCTGCGCAGCAATGCGGATCGGATCCTGGGGTCCCGATTAGGGCCTCTCCTCCCGCCGTATCTGGCCGGGGAAAGAACATCACAGATCAGGAAGGCTATCGAGGAGAGACGGGCCGTCCGTTTCGAGGACCAGTACAGGGGAAGGGTATTCGATAACAGCATATGTCCAATCTTCGATTCTGAGGGACGGGTGTCCAAGCTGGCAGTACATGCCCGGGATATCACAGCCCAGAAGAGAAACGAGGCTGAACTTCTGCGGTCCAAGGAAACGGCGGAAGCTGCTCTCAAAGCCCGAAGCGAGTTTTTAGCCAACACCAGCCACGAAATCAGGACACCCATGAACGCGGTCATTGGCATGAGCGAGCTTCTGCTGGACACTGATTTGACCGCCGAGCAACAGGATTACGTGACCACCATCAAGACCAGCGGAGAGTCGTTGCTGACCGTCATCAACGACATACTCGATTTCTCCAAGATTGAGGAGGGCAAGCTGGAACTGGAGAACAAGCCCTTCGGCTTGAGGGATCTGATCGAGGATTGTATAAGTCTCTTTGCGGCCAAAGCCAGAGATAAAGGCCTGATTATGAGCTACAGAATCGATCCCGCCACTCCTCCGGTGATAATGGGCGATCCCGACCGGCTGCGCCAGATCCTGGTCAATCTCCTGAGCAACGCGGTCAAGTTCACCGAAGAGGGAGAGATCTCAGTAGATGTCGCCTCGCGAACGGTTGAGGGCGATTGTGAGGTCTATTTTGCGGTGAAGGATACGGGCATTGGAATTCCCATCCATCTGCAGGATCGTCTTTTTCAGTCATTTTGTCAGCTGGACTCGACTACAACCAGGAGATATGGCGGCACCGGCCTCGGACTGGCCATCAGCAAGAGGCTGACAGAGCTTTTAGGCGGAAATATCTGGGTAGAAAGCGAGCCCGGGAAAGGTTCCGTCTTCCATTTTACCATTCAGACAGAGATCTGTGATCCCGGTTCGAAAATGCCGCCGTCTCCCGGAAAGAGGACAGGCATATTTCCGCGTGACGACCGCCGATCCCGGCTTCGAATATTGCTGGCGGAGGACAACCCCGTAAACCAGAAGGTAGCGTTGCGGATGATAGAGCACCTGGGATGCCGTGCCGATGTCGCAGCCAACGGCTCGGAAGTTCTGCAGGCCCTGTCAGAAAAACCATACGACCTAATTCTAATGGACGTGCAGATGCCGGAGATGGACGGGCTGGAGGCGACCAGAAGGATCAAAACCATGTTCCGGCCCAGCCCGACCATCATCGCTATGACGGCCTGCGTCATAAAGGGAGACAAAGAGATATGCATGGACGCAGGAATGGACGGCTACATCAGCAAGCCGGTGCGAATGGCCGAGCTGGAGGATGTCCTGGATAGCTGCAAGGCCCGGACGAACTAGGGTCCGATTCCCTATGGATGATTCCCTTTGTATTTGTCTGTAGCAGAAATCACCAGCAAGAGCGGATTTTCTGCTGCCGCCCACCTCAAGAGATTCAGGTCCCGCAGGTAGAATCTGCATAGCTCTTTTCGAATATTTCCCGTTCCGGAGCCACCTCAGCGAAGATCTGAGCCTCGAAGTGGAAGACCTGTGTGTCATCGTCGAGCCAGGCGTCTGGAGCAAGGCCGGCCTTAAGACAGGTCTGGCTCAGGAACTCCATAGAGTCAAAGCCCCATTCGGGAGCCACCTGCGGCAGCAGCAGCCCTGAGCGCATGCCTTGGGAGACGATCAGGCCGTCACTGCCAATTCTCACCGCCTGAGGAAGGCTCTTCTTGGGAACATCGTATAGCTCCGGCTTGGTGAGGATGGTGACCTCAACCTCGATTCTCTTCAGCTCGGAAGGTCGAACGCATGGAAAACGGGGGTCTCGAGAGCTGGCGTTGATGGCAGAGTCGATGATAGCCCGTCCCAGGGGAAGGACCGGCTGGGGATAGCCGATACAGCCCCTGAGATCGCCCTCCTGATGCAGGGTAACGAAAACTCCCCGTTTCTCGGAGAACACCGGCGGAAGCTCTGGGGAGGGCTCGATGTAGGCCTTCGTCTCTATGTAACTGGTCAGGGCCTGGCGCGCCAGCTTGACAGCCAGCCTTCCTTCATCCAAGTTCAGCATGAACTTAAAGATTAGTTCGCCCTGCAATTAAAGGTTATTGAGATACTGGCCAGCCGGCCTGAGCGGCGTGCAAATTGTTATGAAGATTTATTTATACAGAAAGCTACAATATAAGATAAGTAGAGGAGATGACCCTTACCATGGACAAGACAAAGCTTGGCGCTGACGCGTTTCTTTATCCCATGCCGGTTTCTCTGGTGGGGGCAATGGTCGAAAAGAGGCCCAACTTTCTGACCGTCGCCTTCTGCGGTATCATGAACCCCCATCCTCCTATAATTTATGTAGCCCTCAATAAGGCTCACTATACCAACGCGGGCATCAAAGAGAACAGCACCTTCAGCGTGAACCTGCCCTCCGCGGAGATGGTTCGCATTGCCGACTACTGCGGCCTGGTCTCCGGACGGGAGACGGATAAGTCGGAGCAGTTTCAGGTCTTTTTCGGCGAGCTGAACACAGCTCCCATGATCGCTGACTGTCCTTTGAGCATGGAATGTAGGCTGTTGCAGATCCTGGACTTCAAGATGGATGAGGTATTCATCGGCGAGATCTGGCAGACCTACAGCGAAGAGAAGTTCTTGTCGGAGGGCCTTCCGGACCCCAGAAAGATGGACCTGATGGCCTTAACCCTGCACGATAACAATTACTGGCGGCTGGGAGAAAAGCTGGGACGGGCCTGGCGCATCGGAAAGACGCTAAAGGAAGAGACCTGCAGGTAACGAACGGCGGATCAGGATATGACCGCCCGTCCGTTCTCTATTCTTATGGCTCCCCTCCCGCCTTCAGGGGTCAGGTTGGATGTGACGGAAGAGCTGGCCGCAGGTCCGAAGCCGCGGGGATTCATGACTCCGGAAGACCATGCTTCAGGCAGTCGATCCAGCTCTGCTCCGTCCCGGGAGAGCACCAGGTCCACCAGATGCAAACGAGAGCTTCTGCCAAACATCTCGAATTTAGTGGGGTTGAACTCCAGGGATAAGGAGACATTGCCGGAGACGAGCCTTTTCTCCACGCTGTCCTTTCCCACCTCTTCGCCGCGATCGTTGAGGAGAGACCCTTCAACCCTGTAGGTTCCAGGATCGATGACCGTCAGGTTAACTCCAATGGCGATCTTCTGGGAGCCGGTCAGGTTCTGGAAGCCTCCGGAAAAGAATGCGGACGGAGGCTGGAAGCTTTTTGGATCTTCGTCTATGGTGATCTTTCCCTCATAATGGTCGATTAGATCTCCGCGAGGATTGCGGAGCACGAGGTTCTCAATCCTCAAGGGGCCGCATCTTCCCCATCTCCAGATCAAGCTTCCGTTCACCTCAATCTCGACTTGGCCTTCCATCTGCCCGCCGGCAGTGGCGCTCAGGTCTTCTATCCGATTTCCGGCGCAATCCGTCAGCACTCCTTCCACGCTATAGACCCCGGAAACCGTCTCGTTGAGGCCGAGATCCAATCTGAGCCGATCGTAGTATCCGTCGCCGTTGCTATCAAGAGCCTTGGCCTCACGCAGACCCTCAAGCGTCGTTCCGGCCACGGTCACGCTGACGGGGATCTGAAAGGATTGGTTCGCAGCTGACACCTCCAGGTACCCGTCCAGCCTTTGAGAGGAGGCGTTCTCGGGAATGGATAGAACTGCCTTAATGGTGCCGTTTGACTCGCTCTCGATCATACCCGGCCCTTCCGTTAATATCCAGCTCCAGGGCTCCTTAGCGTAGTCGGTAAGGCCTACATCGAAGGACTGCCCCCCACCGGGAACGTCATAGCCGTAAACCCTGATCTTCCAGAGTCCGGGCTTAGGCCGGGAGACCTCGAGAGGCCCCAGGTCCCCCTTACCCAGGTCGGCGTCCAGGGGCTGCCCTTCGGGGTCCTCGAAGAGAAAGAGAAGCTCGCTTCTGTTGTTGCGGTCGTGAGAATGTAGCCTGGCCGACAGCCGGCTGGTCTGGTCGGTGACGGCAAGCGTGCTCTCCCAGACCTCTTTAGAGCCGACAGATCCGCTCAGATCCAGGCGGGTGATATTTTCGATGACGCTCCTGTAGCTCAAATTCTCCAGCGCAGGACCTCGATTCTCGACGACAAAGAGGCTGCTCACGCTCTGGCCGGGAAAGCCGTCCTCCAGGTTCCATCTCCGAGGAGAGCTATCGATTAGCGATCGCTCAACTTCAAGGCTATAGTTCAGCGGGGCGGTCAGATTTTCGCTGTGAACAGCCAAAAGCCACCGTCCGTTGGGCGGGCTTTCGACGCTTACCTCCTGGGTTAAGCCTTTCAGTTCGCCGGCATAGTATTCGCTGGTGGGAGAAAGCAGGAACAGGTCGAGGCTGGCAGAGGTGCCCTTCGCCGATAGAACAGATCTCAGTTCGCTCGTTCCAACCGGAACGTCGAGATAATAGTAGTGCCACTGGCTATCGGCAAGCATGTCTGTCGCAGATCCTCTTCCTCTGGAGATCGCCAGCGGCTCTGCGACCTCCACGGACACCGGTATGGTGAATATGGACCGGCCTTTCTCACTGATGATAATCGAGCCGTTGTGAGTTCCGGGTAAAGCGTCCTCCGGCACCCTCAGCGAAGCGCCGAATATCTCCTGGTCGTTGGCAGACGCCTTACGGGGCAGGGACTGAAGGCTTATCCAGTCCGCCACCTCTCCCTCAGCCGAGACCTGCAGATCTTCCCGGTCTTTGTCGGTAAAGAACACGAACTCGTTGTTCCAGTCTTCGTCTCCGGGTGCCAGAGAATACAGCTTCTTTTGCGGCCGGTCTGCTCCTGCATCCAGCCCCACGTAAAGCCCTTTTCCGGCGGGCAGATAGGCCCACTTTCCTGCGACCCATTTATCCGGTATCGCAGCACACAGATCCTGGTCTAGCTGCTGGTAGGAACCCTCGGCGTTCATCTCTCCCGCGCCCTGATAGTACTCCTCGTACTCCTCTCCCTGGGAATTGCGAAGCTTTTCAGCGCCCCTGGTCAGAGCCGCTTTGACCCCGGCCGGAGTCAGGTCCGGCTCAGCCTGCAGCAACAACGCCGCCATTCCGGCCACTGCTGGAGTGGAGAGGCTGGTTCCCGACTCCCTGGCGTAATAGACGTCGATGTAATTCAGATCCTCGAGGGCCATCGGAACGGTCGATACCACGTCCACTCCAGGCCCCACGATCTCCGGCTTGGTCCTGCCATCCCTGGTGGGTCCGGAGCCGCTGAAGCCGGCCACGTGCCCTGCACAATCCGAGGAGCCCACTGTTATCACATTTACGCCGTCGCCCGGGGAGTCGATCAGCCCGGGAGTTAGGGCCAGTATTATCGGAACCAGGACCAGGAAAACGTCATCGCTGTCGCTCCGCTGAGAGATCCTAACCATGTCCTCACCGGACAGCCCAAAATTCGGCCCCGCACTCTGGGCGACCCCGTTGGTCTTGGTGTTGTTGCGGTTGCCTGCAGCCACGCACACCACCGCGCCCGCATCCATGGCGTTGTCCGCTGCCATGGTGATGGGCGGGTTGGTCTCGCCCAGGTTTGCCCCACCAAGGCTTAAGCTCAGCACATCAGCGCCGCTGTAAAGCGCCCATTCGATGCCCGCGATGATGTCTGATACTTTTCCGTCTCCGCTCTTGTCTATTACCTTGACGTTAAGCAGGCCGGCGCCAGGGGCAACCCCTTTATAAGTCCCGCTTGACATCGCGCCGCTGCCGGCAATTATCCCGGCAACCATGGTGCCGTGCCCCAGCAGGTCGTCGGCAGAGGCCTCATCTTCGACGAAGTTCTTCTCTCCGATCACCTTTCCTGCCAGGTCTGGGTGGTTGCGATCGATGCCCGAATCGAGAACTGCAACCACCACTCCGCTACCATCAATTCCCCTTTCCCACAGCTTTTCGGCACCGATCACCGTGGCCGGGCAAAGCAGCAGGCCGTTCGAGGTCTCGTCAGCGGGCATTTTAACATCTATCAAATCATCCGGATAAACTCCCAGCACGGTTTCGCTCCCGGCAATGCGCTCGATGTCTGAGGAAGCGGCCCGTCCGGCGAGTCCGTTGATTAGCCGGTATTGATATCTCACATCCACGCCGCTGAGATCGGGCCTGTCCAGTCCTTTGAACAAAACTACGACCGGAAGCTTTCCATCATCGCTCATGTTACCGGCTGGCAAGTGGTCCGGCATTCCGTCCTGCCGGGCGCTGGCACTGACGGCCGGAAGCAGAAATATCAGGATGAGTACTACAAATAATGTCCACAAAGATCGTCTGATCATATCTAACCGAATCCGTAACGAGATGTCTTTTTTCTCGGGAAAATCACACTACTCCGCTGTTAGGTAGATAATGCTAAATAAACCTGTGCTCCCATCTACTGTTGATATGAGCCCCCCCTGGCTGCTATCCAATCTACTGTGGATTGGCCTTCTATTGCTGCTCGCATCCGCTGTTGCTAAACGCAGTTCTCTGGCCGGGTGGGGATGGTTCTTCTTCGGCCTGTACTGGCTGGGGCAGCCCGGACATTATCTGGCCATAGAAGACTACTTCAATGCTGCATTGACAATCGCAGCCGGCCTGCTCAGTTTTTACATGGGCTGGTTGATCGCATTCAGGCACTGCGAATCCTCGGCCTGCGTCTGGGCGAGCTATGCCGCCTCCATCTGCGGAATCATCTATTTTCCCTTTGCCCAGATCTCCATCCTGCAGAACTGGCTGATCGGCGTGACCACCATGCTGACGGTACAAACGCTGCAGAACCTGTCCATCCCCGTGGTGCAGGAGAGCTGGAACGTCATGTCCCTCAACGGACGGTCGGTGGAGATAATCCTGGCCTGCACGGCCATCGAGAGCATTGCTCTCTTTGCCGGAATTATAGTGTCGGTGAAAGCTCCCTTGGCTCGCAAGGCTGCTGCGCTGGCAGCGTCCACTCTTACCATCTATATCCTGAACATAGGCCGAAACGCCTTCGTTCTCATGGCCTACGGCTACGGCTGGTTCGGCATAGACAGCTTTAACCTGGCCCACAATGTCATCGCCAAGGTAGGCTCAACCATTGCCCTATTGATCATCGCCTACGTGGTGTTTTATCTCCTGCCCGAGCTGCTGGCCACCATTGACCAGCTGGCCTCGGAGATCAAGCATCCCGGAGGTGGTACGGCTTGAAGCTGGCCAGGAACTCATCACTTTGGATATCGGCACCAATTTTCCTCACCGCGGGGCTGGCGGCGTTAGGAAGCTGGTATATCTCCGGCCTTGCCCTTCTGGGCTCGATTTTCATGATCTTTTTCCATCGCGACCCGGACCGCCTGCCGCTGGGGGACGGGATGATTGCGCCCGCAGACGGGCGGATCATACAGGTCGATCAGGACAGGCTGATCATATTCATGGGACCCTGTGATGTCCACGTGAACCGGGCTCCGCTGGACGGACTGGTGACCGGGGTCCGGCACATCAAGGGAGGACATCGACCGGCCTTCCTGTGTCAGGCCGGCAATAACCAGCAGAACCGGATCTCCATGGACACGGAGGAAGGAGGAATCGAGCTTGCTCTGATCACCGGCACTCTGGTGAGAGAGATCATCTGCTACGTCTCCCCCGGAGATCGCGTGATCCGGGGAGAGCGAATAGGCATGATCAGGTTCGGCTCAAGGGTGGAGGTGACCGTTCCGCAGAGCTACCGGCTGGTGGCCAAGAAGGGCGATCGGGTGCGGGCTGGGGAGACGGTGATTGCGGTGAAGCGCTCATGAACATACTGAAAGCAGTTGCGCTTCCCGATATACTATCCCTTTCCAATGCGATATTCGGTTTCCTGGCGCTGATGGCTGGCTCACGGGGCCAGGTATCGCTATCCATCACGCTATTGATCTTTTCGATGGCCGTCGATGGGCTCGACGGCTGCCTGGCCAGAAGGATGGGGTCGGGCCCGCTCGGAAAGAATCTCGATTCTTTTGCCGACCTGATCTCCTTCGGGGTGGCACCGCCCGTGCTGGCCTTGAGCGCTTTTGATCTGCCGCCATCCTTCTGGGCGGCCGGTGGGCTTTATCTGCTCTGCGGAACCTTGCGGCTGGCCAGGTTCAACCTGACCGTCAATAACAGCCGGTTCTTTGAGGGTCTGCCCATTCCCGCTGCGGGAATAATGGTCGCAGCAAGCGTGCCCCTGATGAGGCCGGAGCTTACGATGCTCTTGCTGCTCTTGCTGTCGGTTCTGATGCTGGCAAGCATCCCCTATCCCAAAGTTAGCAGCTACAAGGCCGTGCTCTTGCTGGGAGCTGCGGTCCTGGCTGCGGCATACATGCTCTTCCTGGGCAGCCTGTCAGGCTACGCTGCAGTGCTGGCAGCGGCCTCGTTGGCTTACATTTTGAGTCCGGTGGTGATAAAATACCCGAAAATAGAGAGATAGCTGCCTTTGAAGCCGGCATAAAGCTGGGAGCGCTCTACCATCAATTCGTGGGAACGCCTGTCAGCCTCAGCACGGCCGAAGGCCTGGAGCGGGCCATGCAGGAGAGCATATCCTTGCAGCCGTTCGTCACATCGGTTAAGGTGCGCATCAGCCGGGAGATGATCAAGGAGAACGTCTTCGGCTACGGGGAGCTGCAAGGAAGGATGATCTCTGCAGAGGTAGAGATCGATTTTCAGGGAGAGGTCCTTCGGGCCAGGCTCGAATACGATCCGGAAAAGGATTATCCTCTAATGCAGCTTCTCTAAGATTACTCGAATTACTCGAACTCGATTGTTCCCGGAGGCTTGGGCGTTAAGTCATAAACTACGCGGGCGACCATCGGTATCTCTCCCGTTATGCGGCTGGAGATGCGCCTCAAGACCTCCCAGGGAAGCTCCATCGCGTCAGCGGTCATGGCGTCCCTTGAAGTCACGGCTCGAACGGCGACTACCCATCCGTAAACCCGGTTGTCTCCCTTGACCCCGGTGGCCTTTCCGAGAATGGCGGCAAAGGCCTGCCAGGGCTTGAACTTCATAACCTCTTCTTCGACGATGGCGTTGGCCCGCCTCACGATCTCCAGCTTCTCGCGAGTGACCTCGCCCACAATTCTCACCGCCAGTCCCGGTCCGGGATAGGGCATTCTCTCTGAGATCTCCAGCGGAAGGCCGAGTGCTCTGGCCACTTCTCTCACTTCGTCCTTGTAGAGATCACGCAGCGGCTCTAAAATGGTCTTGAACTCCATGGTGCTCGGAAGCCCGCCCACGTTGTGATGCGATTTGATCCCGCCTTCCGATTCGATCCGGTCCGGATAGATGGTTCCCTGGATCAGACAGTCGCCGCCTATCTTTCTGGCCTCTTCCTCGAAGACGCGGATGAAGGTCTCGCCCACGATCTTTCTCTTTTCCTCCGGATCTTCGATTCCCGTCAGAGCATCCAGGAAGCGGTCCTGTACATTGACCCTGACCAGCCCCAGCTGCTTGAATAGCTGCTCAATGCGGTCGGATTCGAACTGCCTCATCAGACCCGAGTCCACGTAAACAGGAACCAGCCGGTCTCCAAGTGCCCGGTGCGCCAGAACTGCGCATACGGCGCTGTCAACGCCTCCCGACAGTCCAATTATTGCTCTCCCCTTCACCTCGCGCTGAATTTCGGAGATCGCGTCATTTATGAATCGATCGACATTCATGGCCATACTAGCTAGCCCGGCTTCGAAGATAATAGGCTTACGGTTATGCGTTCAGATAAAGCCAATATGACATGTACATGAAAAATAGGGATTTAAATAATCACAACAAAGTAATTTTGGCGGATAGGAGAGTGGGACCTCGCCGCTATACCTCCAACGGGAGGGCATCCCCTCCGGGCCCTCCCAGCTCCTACCAACTTTCCCGGGGGCCTTTAGCCCGGAGAATTCGCGGACTTCTTCACAGTTCTATAATCTTCACAGTTCCACATCCTGGGATGCAAAGCAGCACTCCAGCGAATCTTCGCTTCTGCTCTTGGTCTTCTTGGCTATCCTGGTGTGGGCCTGCAAATCCCGGGAAAAGGAGCCCACGTATTGCTGCATGTAGGAAGTGTTCCGCCATTTCTGCGCGATCTCCGCCCAGCCGGAGAAAGAGGAGAGGCTCTGCAGATCGGTGTTGCTCTTGCTCAGACGGAGGTTTGTGTCAAGCCTCAGGCTATCCGCATAGCGATATTCTTCGCTGTAGGAGATCTCCCTGGCCGGGCTGAGAAAGGCATTGCTGGCATACAGGTGGCCGCAAAAGGTCAATGTCTTGCTGCCGGGGTTGACCAGCACCGGCGACCGGCTGGCGTTCATCGCCTGCTGCAGAATGATGCTGCTGGATGAGTACTTCAGCCACCCTTGTGACCGAAAATCCCCATAGCCGTGATGATTAAAGCTGGTGCTCGAGCCGGCCACCGGCCGGATGGCCGTCCTGACCGTGTCTGTGGCATTGAATCCGCTGGAGGCGAGCCGCACGGTGTTGGTTATTTCATAGCTTTCCAGATCGTTGGACACAATATTTTTAATCGATGTGAAGCCCGTTCCTGAGGCTCTTCCATTTATATCCGCTTTGCAGCTGAATTTGTTAGTCTTGACCTTCACCACGATCTGGCCGTGCTCTCCCGGCTGCAGGCTGCGAATGGTCCAGACGTTGTCCGTGCCAGCGTCAGGTCCTGGATCTGCGCTCACAAAGATGGTTCGGGAATCGTAGAACTCGGTTATCACCAGATCTATCGGCTCTTGAAGGTTGTTGCCATAGGTCAGGGTGTAGGTTATCTGACCTCCGGGGCTGGCAGAAGCCGGCCCGCTCTTGATCACCTCTTCTTCCAGCGGCTCGAAGCTGATTATCTGGTCCCCTGCTTTTATGTAGTCCAAAAAGACGGATGTCGTCTCCACGCCGGGATCTTTGTAAATGGTGATGTAGATCCTGACCACATCAAGGCCTTGTAGCTGATGCGCTCGTTCATCCAGCGTGGCCAGGCCGTCTTCGCCGTATTCCTCATAGCAGAGGTCAAATCCATCCAGCTCGTTCCACTGCTCTGTCTCGATGCTCATCTCCGACCAGGATTTTTTGGCCGAGCGCAGCCTGGCATCGTCAGAGCTCTTGGAGTTGTAGCTGCCATCGGCGTCTCCATCAAGGAAGATCTCGATCTGGATATTTCCGTTGCCTGATTGCGGATACATCCACATGCTCAGATGATCGAGATCAATGATAGGCATTGGATAATCGAAGTAGACGCTGACCCGGATGTAATTTCCCTCTTCATCCACAGAGAGCCTGGCGGAATTTTCTCCGTGAAAGCTCTCCAGATCGGAGAGAGACGCAGATCCGTGTTTGGAGGTACCCAGCCGGTAATCGAGGTCGGTGAGAGATTGGCAGGTCCATACCAGGCAAAAGAGCGCGATCAAGGCCGCAGTCAGTTTCTTCATCGCACTCTAGGTCGTCAGCCATTGCAGAAAAACTATTCGCTTATCAAAAATAATTTAGAAGACTTGAATGATAGCTCTGATGGCCGGATCTATTTCAAGGCCCGGGCCATGTCCACAAATGACCTAGATAAGACCTACATCGCATCTACATGAAAAAAAGAGCTTTAAACTTTGACAGATAATCCGGGATTAGCGGATAGGTGAGTGGGAACCCTTATCCCGGCCGTTCCAGGATGCAAGGAGCCTCTCCTCCTCGCTCTCCTGCATGCCTGGGAATCGGCCAGATGATGCTATTTGATATACCGCGATGCATTTGATGCTCTATCTTCTCTTGGTGATAATTGAGAGGACGTCGCCGTCTGTTAGCGAATGATCCAGCCCTACCGATTGACCGGGGAACTTGGCGCTCTTTCCCCACACCAGAGCGTACCGGAACAATTCCACAAAGTCGCGATGCAGGTGTTCGCAAACCGTTCGCACCGTGGAGCCGTCAAGGATCACCAGCGGCTCTTCCATGTCGGCTTTTCCGCCCTTGGGCTTCAGGTAGACCCTGATGAACCCCAATCGGGTGTATATCAGGTCCTTAAGCTCCTCTAAGCCCTGTCGGGTGGCCACAGAGGCCGGCAGGTATTCCCGTCCGATATCATGTCCAATCTTTTGCTCCACGCCGCCGTACTTGAGATCGAACTTATTGATGGCCACCACCGATGGTATATACACTCTGTTTCCGGCCAGGAAGTCCACCAGGCTGTCGGTGTCTATGTCTTCCCTAATGGTCACCGAGGCGTTGACGATGCCGTAGGCGCGAATGATCTCTGCGATCTCCAGCTCGGTCATGCGGGTGAGCTGCACCGTGCTTCTGACCATGATCCCGCCCTTTTGCTCCTGGGTGATATGGATGTTCGGAGGCTGCTTGTCCAGCCGGATTCCGGCCTCATAAAGCTCTCTTTCCAGGATGTCCAGGCGGTAGTTGAACACATCTCCCAAGAGCAGGATTATGTCTGCTGCCCGGGCAGCGGTTATGACCTCCCGCCCCCGACCCTTTCCGCGAGCCGCGCCCTTGATGATTCCCGGCATATCGAGGATCTGAATCTTAGCGCCCTTGTACTCCATTACCCCCGGAATTACCTCCAGCGTGGTGAACTGATAGGCTGCCACCTCCGATTTGGAGCCCGTGAGGTAGTTCAACAGGCTGGACTTGCCGACCGACGGAAAGCCCACTAGGGCCACGGTGGCATCGCCCGACTTCTTTATGTAGTATCTCCGGCCCTGGCCGCCGCCCTTGATCTTCTGCAGCTCCTGCTGTGCCCGCAGCTTCGCGATCTTGGCCTTTAGCTTGCCGAGGTGGTGCTCTGTTGCCTTGTTCTTCTGGGTATTGAAGATCTCTTCTTCCAGCGCCTTGATCTGCTCCTCGATGGTTGCCATTTGTCATCCTCTTCGCCAAACCCGGGGACCGCAGCTATGCCTTTCGCGGTCCGGAGTTCGGCCTGAAATGCAATCAGGTCGGGTATCTTGGAACCTTCCCCTTAATAAGCTGTGGCGTTGAGGCCCTCTCTCTGAGACGATCGCCCCAGGGTGATCCCCTCAGTGATCGCCTCCACATCTCTACCTCTCCATTGGCCTGAGGTGCCATATCCTGCACTTCCTGTATTCGCTATCCACACCGGCTCTCGATCTTCAGAGCTTCTGCTGCCGATATCGGCTTCGATTGGACTGCTCTGGGATTTTTTCAGAAAAATCCTCGTTCTCTCACGTGGACCTCATTCTCTCACTTTGACCTTAGATCAGTCCAATGTCAACCCTACATGAAAAAAGGGGTTTTATTCGATGGCCGGGATGGTGGACATGGCGGTAGGAGAGTGGGAATTTATCGCCAAGGCGCGGGGCTCTTCAGATCCCTCCGGCCCCGCGCTGTATTAATAATATAGACGGGGAAAAAAGATGAGAAAATTAGCTATTGCCTTAGCTGCGCTGCTGATTACGGTCTCTTCCGCAGCAGCCTATGGAAACGTGGTGAAGCAGAGCATAAGCATGTCCGGAAGCGGACAGGTGAGCCAGAGCGCGGCCAACGCCGCCGTGGTCTCGGGCAATAACAATTACATCAGCCAGGGTGTCTCCCAGAGCGGATCCGGCAGCCAGATCACCCAGAGCGGAGCGAACGCCGTGGTGGTTGTGGGTGACGGCAACACCGTCAAACAGAACGTGAACCAGAAGGCTAAAGGATCGGAGATCACCCAGAGCGGAGCCAATGCTCTGGCGGTTCTTGGCGACGGCAACTACGCCAACCAGCAGGTGAGCCAGACCGCATACGGAGAAAATATCTTCCAGAACGGCTGGAACACGGGCTCAATCACCGGGGACGGCAATACACTGGTGCAGGGGCTCCTGGCCTACGCTCAGTCCTTCAACCAGACCAACCAGACCATGAGCAACACCGCATACATGACCGGCTCTTACAACCAGGTCAACCAGCAGGTACAGGCCACCGTGACCGCAGGAAGGAGCAACCAGCCGGTAATGCAGTCCGGCTCAAATTACGGCCAGACCCTGGATCAGGACTACAACCAGTTCCAGCAGAAGGTCAAGATCAAGTCTAAGAGCAAAGGCCAGGTGACTCAGTCCTTCCAGAATGAAGTGAGAATCGGCCCCTCTTAAATATCATTGATCTCTTCTGTTTTTTTTTTGGTATTTAATCCCCTGACCAGCAACCGCCTTTCTTCTCGATCCTTTCCAAAAGGTCGCAAAGCTTGTTGGCGCTGGCAATGGTGGTGTTCTTCCCAATGCGGTCCTCAGAGGCGGGCCGGACTGCGATCCCGCCGAAGTGACTGTTGTCTCCAACGATGACCATTCCGTGAATATGCATCCAGGAGTGGATGTTCTCTATGGCCCTCTCCTGGCCTCCGTTTCTGGCACCTCCCACGGTTACCGCGCACCCAATCTTGTCTTTCAGCTTCATCCCCTGCCGCCTCAGGGGAATGGTGCGGTCGAACAGAGCTTTCAGCTGAGCGGTTACGGAGCCGAAGTAGACCGGAGAGACGATCACCATTCCGTCGGCCTGCTCCAGTGCGGCCAGCACGGCCTTCATGTCGTCCTCATGCTGACAGCTCCGGCCTCTGCTGCAGGCCCCGCAGTCTTCGCAAAAGCCTATTCGAAGCTCCGAGCAGAGCAGCATCTGGGTGGAAAAGCCACGCTCCTCCGCCACCTTCAGGGCTTCACCCAGCAGATACTCGGAATTTCCGGCCTTTCGGGGGCTGCCGGAGATTCCCGCAATCCTCATTTACAGCACCTTGCCCGGCTCTGCGGTCCGGCTGTCCCGGCTATTCATCATTATTGCCATCATTGTTGCCATGAGAACTCTTCTGTGACCTCGATTGTGGCTATGGCGTGCTTGAAGACCAGAAGCGGCCCTTTGGTGGTTTGAACCATTATTTCATAGGGGTTGTAGGCTTCGACTATTCCGGATATTGGCTGTCCGCCGGTGACCAGCCGGATCAGGACCTTTTTGCCTCTCAGCTTGGGGATGAACTGAGGGGTACTCGGAGCCTTGGTTGCTGCCTTTTCTTCTTCTGTCATCGATCCTCCCGCAATAAAACCTTCATATTCAAGTTAATCCCTTTCATATATCTATCCTGATCTATTTCTTAATGAAGGCTGCGATGGGCTTCCCAATCATCGTAAGCTTAATATCTGAACCCTAATTTATTTATGGGATTCTTGTATGCATGCAGATATCACATCTCTCCTGGGCCTGGAGGTCTACACCCAAAAGGGGATCTTCGTGGGAAGAGTTGACGACGCGGTCTTAGATCCCGATCGGGGCATGGTGAGCGCCCTGGCGCTGGGGGACGTAAACCGCGATATCTTTGATTTCAAGGGAAAGGGGATCGTTGTACCCTATCGCTGGGTAACTGCCGTGGGCGACATCGTGATCATGAGGCATCTGACCAGAAATGCAAAGGCTCCGCGAAAAGGCGTCTAGCTGGGAGATCTATTCGGGGCTGAAGGCAAGAGGGCCCCTGATGGTCCGTGCAGACGGCAGAGGTTTCAGAAAGATCCTGGAAGACTGCGAAAAACCCTACGACCTCAATTTCGCCAGGCTGATGGCCGGGTCGGTGGCGCGTTTTTTCACCGAATCGGGCCTGGACCCCGTTTTGGGCTTCACTTTCTCCGATGAGATAAGCCTGCTCTTTTTGGAGGCTCCTTTCTCGGGCCGGATCGAGAAGATAGACTCCCTGATTGCGGGATTCTTCTCCGGAGCGCTCTCCCTCGGCCTTGGCCGGCTGGTCTCCTTCGATTGCCGCGCCGTTCCCGTCTGCGATGCCGAGGTCGCGGAATATCTGGCCGAGAGGCAGGACGAAACCTGGAGAAATCACGTCTTCTCTTACGGGTTCTTCGGCCTGCTGCAGGAAGGGCTCAGCCGCACCGAGGCCATGGGAAGGCTCCGCGGAATGAGAGAGAGCGAGATACACGAGCTGGTCTTCTCAAGCGGCACCAATTTGGCCAAGACGCCGGCCTGGCAGCGCCGTGGAATTCTGGTTTACCGGAACCTTGGCCGGGTCTCGGAGAGCTGGGAGATTCCCGTATTCCGTTCGCAGGACGGCCTGGCCCTGGTGCACGGGATAGTCAAATCCAGCAGGTCCGGCTCGAAGTCGAAGACATGAGGAGCTGAGATGAGAGCTGCCCGGAAGGCCCCCGCGAATCAGAATAGATGCCTTCCGAATATCCTGTGCTCGCCCTCGCTGTCGTGAACGACGCACTCGCCACCTTCTGCCGGCGGGCCTCTCTCGAAGTCCCGGAAATTTCGCAGCAAAGAGAGAGCTTCCTTTAGCTCGGTTAGGTACCGGTCCTTCAACAGGACGGCCATAGATGCCGCCTCTTGAGGGCTTATGGCTTTTCCCAGCCCGCGGCACTGGGAGAACCTGAGCCTTCCTTCTGCCAGGTAGAACGGGTAGGTGCGGCAGATGAACGGCCTGGCCGGATAGATGCGACACCCCTGTTCACAGTAGAACTTGCAGTCTCCCCCCTCCTTCTTGAGACGCCACTCCAGCGTGTGAAAACGTCCCTGGCGGTCCCATTCGCCATCCTGGGGAGGCTCCACGGCCTCCAGCCATTCTTTCCCGCAGAACTCCAGGATTCGTCTTACCTCGAAAGGGAAGACCGCAACGCTGTTGTCTTCTCCCCGGCAGCATTCCCCGCAAGCCTGGCACTGAAAGCCGATCTCCTCGATCCGGGAGGCCAGATCCCCAACCGAGATGCCGCAGGCAGCCTGAAGCTCACGCTCCAGGTCTGCGATGGTGTCCTCCTTAGAGGAAACGGTCATTTTCTGCAGACGGCGATGAAGTTGTCCAG
The DNA here is from genome assembly GCA_013178225.1 of Methanotrichaceae archaeon. Lineage (GTDB taxonomy): Archaea > Halobacteriota > Methanosarcinia > Methanotrichales > Methanotrichaceae > JABLXE01. The sequence continues at coordinate 102,542 of JABLXE010000004.1, read as the reverse complement.
AAGCTCCTGGCCGTATTCGGTGTGCACCACCTCGGGGTGCCACTGCACCCCATAGAGGGGCCGGGTTTTGTGTCTCATGGCCTCGATCTCGCAAACGTTGGACCGGGCCAGCACCTCGAAGTCCGGCGGAAGCTTCACCACCTGATCGGCATGAGATGCCCAGGTCTTGAACCTGGAAGGAAGGCCCTTTAAAATATCGTCCTCTTCTACCACATCCACATCCACTTCCGCATAGCCGCCTATGGTTCCGGGAGCTACCTTTCCGCCGAAGGTGGTGCCCATGACCTGCAGTCCCAGGCAGATTCCCAGGATAGGGATATCCATTTCACGAAGATAGTCGGCACAGCGTCCGGCCCGATCCAGCGTCGGCCCGCCTCCCAAAATCAGCCCCTGGGCATCGATTGCCTCCGGAGGGGTCTCATTGGAGATCAGGTCAGTGTCCACCTTTTCGCGGATGCTTCTGCGGATGAGGTGGTTGAACTGGCCGTAATTATTGACTACTAGTATGCGCATCGCATCTCACATAGATATTGTGATGATATATTTTATGGCTTGGACGAAATTTCATGGCCTGGACCATGGCTCTCTTCCCATTTCCGTTCATCTATTCGCAGAGTTCGCTGGATTGCGAATGTGCTGAAGGGCTCCTGAACCTCTGGGGCGTACTTTCCAGTCGCGACAGAAATGCGGGATGCTCACAAATATATATCAAAGTGGCCAAAACTAGTTTTATGTTGCATCACTTTCAGGGAACGCTCGTAGGAGAGGCCCTGGTGGGAGAGGGACCGGAGATCGCTCACATAGATCTGGTTATCGGACCCAGAGGCGGAGCCGTGGAAGAGGCCTTTGTGAACTCCCTGGCATCGCCGGCGGGAGGGCATACTCCGCTGCTGGCGGTTCTCGAGCCCAATCTGCCGGCCAAGCCGTCCACGCTGATGGTGAACAAGGTGACCATCAAAGGCGCATCTCAGGCCGTGCTGATGTTCGGGCCGGCCCAGGCGGCTGTGGCCAAGGCGGTCATGGACTGTGTGGCCGAAGGTACGATACTGGAGGAAAAAGCCGACGACCTGTTCATAATAGTCTCCGTATTCATCGAATGGGATGCTCGCGATAAGAAAAAGGTCTTCGACTACAATTATCGGGCCACCAAGCTGGCAATTGAGCGCGCGGTATCTGGAAGCCCGACAGCCAAGGACGTCCTGGCCAAAAAGGATTCGGCAAAGCACCCCTTCGCCTGAGGTGGAAGCTATCGGAAAATTGATCAGGGATTCGAAGATACCGCTTGGTTTCCTGCCTATTATGATCATATCGGTCGCATGGGGAGCCGTTTTTGGTTTCTCTACGGCACCTAGAAAAAGTTCACATGAACACAAAGCTGAATAAACGTCCCCTGATAGACTTTAATGTAAAAATCAAGGTACTTGAATCTGACTTGGAGGAGTGAGGGGCAAAGAGCCCGGTTTAAGTGATTTAAGAGTAAGAGGAGTAATAATCTAGGGAGAGTGAGGATGTGGAAATTATAGACGTCGCCGTGAGGGAGCTTAGCTCTAAAAAGCTCCGAAAACGAAAATTTGTAGACTTCGTTCTGCTTCTAACGATTGCAATTACATGCGGGATGCTGCTTGCGTCCTCGGTTCAGGCGCAACCCTTTTCCGGAGACTTTTCTTCCAGAAATCCGTTTTCAGGGGATTTGCCCGGCCTTGACCAGGCCAGCGGAAGCAACCAGCCGCCGCAGCTGATCGACTTCGAACCCGACAGGTCCAGCCCTCAGGATGCAGGAAGGACGATCCGGTGGTCAGCGAAGGCCATAGACCCGGAGGGCGATCAGATTTACTATCAGTTCTGGTTGAACGGGCCCTCAACCGGCGAAAGCTGGGAGAAGATGACCGAATGGACGAGGAGCGAATCCTGGAGATGGGAGACCTCAGAAGATGATGCAGGCTCCAACCAGGTTCGGGTCTGGATTCGAGACGGCAATCACGCCGACGAAGACGGGAGCGACGCTTCAAGCGTTCAGGATTACATCATAAATTCCAAGAGACAGGAGACGCCCGGATTTGTTCCGCCAACTCAAGAGGAAGAGCTTTACGGGATTCCTGCTGCTGCGGAAGAACCCCAGCAGGCGTCTCAGCAAATACCCCAACAAATGCCTGAACAAGTGCAGGAGTTTGGGAGAACGCCAGCCCAGCTGGTCGAGGCCAACGAGCCTCCCTCTCTGACGGGATTTACAGCCAGTCCATACAGCCCGCAGACGGCAGGAACGGCTGTGACCTGGACCGCTGAGGCCTCCGATCCCGAGGGAGATTCTCTGCTCTTTCAGTTCCTGCTGAGCGGCAGGACGGCTCAGGATTGGTCTGCATCCAATACCTGGACATGGGACACGTCCCGCGTGAGACCCGGCGATTACGAGATTGAGGTTCGGGTGATCGACGGCGAGCACGCCAAGCGTCAGAGCTACGACGATGTATCCTCAACAGAGTACACGATCACTGCCCCCAACCAGAAACCGGCGCTGGTAAGCCTGAGCCCGGACAGGTCCAGCCCCCAGGAGGCCGGAACTCCTATAACCTGGACCGCCCAGGCCAGCGATTCCGATGGGGACCCGCTGCTCTACATGTTCTTCTTAAACGGCCAGCCGGTGACAGACTGGACCGGGTCCAATGTCTGGAGCTGGGACACTTCATCTGCACCAGCTGGTAACTATCAGGTTGAAGCGCGGGTAAGAGACGGCCAGCACGCCGGGCCGGACAGCCTCGATGACAGCCGGTCTGCACAGTTCACAATTTCCGTGCCCAACCAGATCCCGGCCTTGAAGAGTCTCGGGGCTGACAAAGCCAGTCCTCAGGTGGCCGGAGCTGCGATCACCTGGATGGCTGAAGCTTCGGATCCTGAGAACGACCCCATTCGCTACCGGTTCTTCTTAAACGGCCAGCCTGCAACCGATTGGACGACTAAAAACCAGTGGACCTGGAAGACCGGCACCGATGATGTGGGTGAGAATCAGGTAGAGGTCAGGATAATTGACGGAAAACACGCCGGCCAGGATGGTTCGGATGATGGTCGAGGAGCAAGCTTTGTCATAACTGCTCCGAACCAGAAACCGAGCATAGTTAACCTGGGTGCCGATGAGATGAGCCCCCAGGAGACCGGAACGGTTGTGACCTGGACGGCTGAAGCCTCTGATTTCGAAGGAGATCAGCTGTACTACATGTTCCTCCTAAACGGCCAGCCGGTGACCGACTGGACCGGGTCCAACGTCTGGATCTGGGACACTGCATCTGCCACTGCCGGCAGCTATCAGGTAGAGGTGGGAGTGAGAGACGGCCAGCACGCCGGACCGGACGGCTTCGATGACCGCAGGTCTGCCAGCTTTGCCTTGACCGCACCTAACCAGAAGCCGGCTCTGACAGAGTTCGGCCCTGATAGAACCAGTCCGCAGGAAGTCGGTGCAACCGTGACCTGGACCGCTGTAGCCGCCGATCCGGAGAACGATCCGGTGCAGTACCGGTTCTTCCTGGATGGTCAGGCAGTCGGCGACTGGTCTATCCAGAACCAGTGGACCTGGGACACCGCAGGAGCCAAGACTGGCGAGCACCAGGTTGAGGTAAGGATAATTGACGGCAAACACGCCGGCCAGGATGGATTCGATGACAGCCGCTCGGTCAGTTTCGTTTTAACCGCACCTGACCAAAAGCCCGCTCTGACCGAACTGGTCGCAGACAAGACCAGTCCGCAGGAAGTCGGTGCAACCGTGACCTGGACCGCTCAAGCCTCTGATCCCGAGAACGAACCGGTGCAGTACCGGTTCTTCCTGGACGGACAGGCTGTGAGTGAATGGACAGCTCAGAACCAGTGGAAATGGGACACCGCAGGAGCCAAGGCTGGTGAGCACCAGGTTGAGGTAAGGATAATTGACGGCAAACACGCCGGCCAGGATGGATTTGACGAAAGCCGATCGGTCAGTTTCGTTTTAACCGCACCTAACCAGAAGCCCGCTCTGACCGAACTGGTTGCAGACAAGACCAGTCCGCAGGAAGTCGGTGCAACCGTGACCTGGACCGCTCAAGCCTCTGATCCCGAGAACGATCTGGTGCAGTACCGGTTCTTCCTGGACGGTCAGGCAGTCAGCGACTGGTCTATCCAGAACCAGTGGACCTGGGACACCGCAGGAGCCAAGACTGGCGAGCACCAGGTTGAAGTCAGGATAATTGACGGCAAACACGCCGGCCAGGATGGATTCGATGACAGCCGCTCGGTCAGTTTCGTTTTAACCGCACCTGACCAGAAGCCTGCTCTGACCGAACTGGTCGCAGACAAGACCAGTCCGCAGGAAGTCGGTGCAACCGTGACCTGGACCGCTCAAGTCTCTGATCCGGAGAACGAACCGGTGCAGTACCAGTTCTTCCTGGATGGTCAGGCAGTCAGCGACTGGTCTATCCAGAACCAGTGGACCTGGGACACCGCGGGAGCCAAGACTGGTGAGCACCAGGTTGAGGTAAGGATAATTGATGGCAAACACGCCGGCCAGGATGGATTCGATGACAGCCGCTCGGTCAGTTTCGTTTTAACCGCACCTGACCAAAAGCCTGCTCTGACCGAACTGGTCGCAGACAAGACCAGTCCGCAGGAAGTCGGTGCAACCGTGACCTGGACCGCTCAAGCTGCCGATCCGGAGAACGAACCGGTGCAGTACCGGTTCTTCCTGGATGGTCAGGCAGTCAGCGACTGGTCTATCCAGAACCAGTGGACCTGGGACACCGCGGGAGCCAAGACTGGTGAGCACCAGGTTGAGGTAAGGATAATTGACGGCAAACACGCCGGCCAGGATGGATTTGACGACAGCAGGAGTGCAAGCTTCAACATAGTCGCACCTGCTGAGCAAGAGGCTGCTGCGACGGCCCCGGCAAAAGAAAACGAGACTCCGGCAATGGTCAGCCTGAGCCCGGACCAGCCCGGCCCGCAGCCGATAGGGACGGCAGTCGTCTGGACGGCTGAAGCCACCGATCCCGAGAATGACCCCTTGCTTTACAGATTCCTGCTGAATGGAAGCGAGGTCACGGAATGGACGGCCGGCAATGTCTGGTCCTGGACTGCCTCTCAGGCAGGAACCAGCCAGATCGAGGTCAGAGTAAGGGACGGCAAACATGCCGGCGAGGATGGCTTTGACAGCAGCATGGTGGCTGAGTACACCATCAACGCCCCCGTCCAGGAGACGGCTGCTGAGACCCCAGAGGTCGAGACTCCTCCTGCACCTGAAAACGTGACTGAGCCGGTGACACCGGAAAATGTGACCGCACCGGTAACACCAGCCATCGAAAACGTCACCATCCCCGAGAACGTAACCGCCCCGGTGGCACCTTCTCCCGCGGTTGAGGAGAACCTGGCCCCGGTGCTGAACCTTCTGGTCCCGGACACAACCAGCCCGCAGCCACCGGGAACATCAGTTACCTGGTCCGCCAACGCCACCGACCCAGAGGGCGATTCGATCCTCTACCGGTTCTTCTTGAGCGGCCCGGCAACAGGGAACTCCTGGCAGCCGCAGACCGGATGGTCGGCACAGAACGCCTGGACCTGGGATACCACAGCTGCGGATACTGGCGAGAACCAGGTAAGGGTGTGGATCAGAGACGGAAAGCATGCGCCAGAGGATAATAGCGACGGCGAACAGATCGCCTACTTCAGCATCGTCGCTCCCTCTCGCAACATCACCGGACTCAAGTACAACGACCGGAACGGCAATGGCGTCAAGGATAGAGACGAGCCCGGCCTGTCAGGCTGGACCATCAACCTGCAAAAGCCGGACGGGTCCCAGGTGAGCACGCTGACCGCCGAAGACGGCTCCTACCGCTTCGAAGGTTTGACTGCCGGAGCCTACACCGTCTCCGAGGTGCTGCAGGCCGGCTGGGCTGCAACCGCTCCCGAGAGCGGCTCGCAGTCGGTCGAGCTTGGCGGCTCGGACCTCACCGGAGTGGAATTCGGCAACCGGCTGAATACCTACTCCATATCCGGAATGAAGTATAACGACCTGAACAACAACGGCGTCAACGATGGAGAGCCCGGCCTTTCCGGCTGGACCATACAGCTTTCCAAAGACGGCAGCGAGGCCTCTACTGCCGTTACCGGGGCCGACGGATCCTATAGGTTCCAAGGCCTGGAGGCCGGATCGTACACCATCACCGAGGTCGAACAGGCCGGCTGGACCAGAACCGCTCCTGCCAGCGGATCGCACAGCGTTGCGCTGAAGGACTCTGATGCCACCGGCCTGGACTTCGGAAACCGCGGCTCGTGGTCCATATCCGGCATGAAGTACCAGGATTTGGACGGCAATGGAGCCAGAGACGAAGGCGAGCCCGGCCTTTCCGGCTGGACCGTACAGCTATCCAAAGACGGCAGCGTGATCAACGCCACCACCACCGCTCAGGACGGCTCCTATAGATTCGGAGACCTGGCACCGGGTGCGTACACAGTCTCCGAGGTCTTGCAGGACGGATGGGCTCAGACTGCTCCCGCCAGCGGATCATACGGCGCGGAGCTAAAAGACGCCGATATTTCCGGCCTGGACTTCGGCAACCGTGCCGACCTGTCCCTATCGGGCGTCAAGTTCTACGATGCCAACGGAAACGGGGTGCAGGATGAGGATGAGCCCGGACTTCCCGGGCTGCAGGTGACCCTGGCCAAGGACGGAAAGGAGATCGCAACCACAACCACCGGCGAGGATGGAAGCTATACCTTCACCAACCTGATGCCCGGAAACTACGAGGTGGATGACCCCATCCTGGTCACCGTCACCCCATCGGGCTCTGCGGTGGTAAACGTACCGGCGGTCAGCCCCCACAAGATCTCGGGAGTGAAGTTCAACGACCTGAACGGCAACGGCCAGAAGGACTCCGGCGAGCAGGGAATTGATCACTGGGGAATCGTCCTGACCTTTGTCACCCCGGGCCCAGCGCCGGATCTGCTGCTGGCCCAGACCTACACCGATTCCAACGGAGCCTACTCCTTCGCCAACATCCTTCCGGGAACCTACAAGGTCTCCGAGCTGGCGAGACAGGGCTGGACTCCGACCACTCCGACCGAGATCACAGTCTCTGTCACCAACAGCAACAAGGCCAACCAGAACTTCGGAAACCGCCTGGTCACGCCACCACAGCTGGCATCGATCCTGGGAACCAAGTTCAACGACCTGAACGGCAACGGTGCTAAAGACGCGGGTGAGCCGGGACTTCCGGATTGGGAAATCGAACTCAAGTACTCGTCTAATCTGACCCTGGCGGCCACTACAACCACTGGTTCGGATGGATCTTACTCCTTCCTCAACCTGACACCCGGAAGCTACGTGGTGGGAGAGGTTTTAGAGGATGGCTGGACTCAGACCAAACCAGCAGTGGGAGCGGGTGGACAGGTCTACACGATCACCCTCGCAGCCGGCCAGAACAAGCAGGGGATGGACTTCGGCAACCGCAACAACAACCTGCCGCCGATAGATCCCACGCTGGTGCCGAACAAAGCCAGCCCGCAGAAGGTGGGCACGCCGATCGTCTGGACCGCAGGGGCGACAGATCCGGAAGGAGATTCTCTGCAGTACAGGTTCATCGTGAAAGGGCCTTCCAGCAGCGTAGTCCGGGCAGACACCGGATACTCGGGAAGCAACACCTGGAGCTGGAGCACAGTTGGGTACCTGCCAGGCAAGTACAACATCGAGGTCTGGATCAGGGACGGCAACCACGCCGGTCCCAGCGGGTACGACGTCCGGAAAGAGTACAAGAACTACGAGCTTACCAGCCCCAACCAGCGGCCGGTCTTAAAGTCGCTCTTCGCAGACCGCCCGGCACCGCAGTACGCCGGAAACTGGGTCAAGTGGACGGCTCTGGCCTCGGACCCAGATGGAGATCCCTTGCAGTACCGCTTCTTCCTGAGAGGGCCCTCCACTGGCGGGTTCTGGATCGACCAGACCGGCTGGGGCAAGAACAACAAGTGGGTGTGGAGAACTACAGGACTGGATATCGGGTACAGCGAGGTCCTGGTGGCAGTAAGGGACGGCAAGCACGCTGGAGCCAGCGGCTCGGACGATTACGCCACCAGCAGCTACTACATAATCAGCCTGAACCAGCCTCCGACGATCACCAGCCTGAGCGCTAACCTACCCAGCCCGCAGCAGGTAGGCGTGACCGCCAGATGGATGGCAACGGCCTTTGATCCCGATGGAGATCCGGTCTTCTTCCGCTACTGGCTGAGAGGTCCATCCACCGGAGGGCTGTGGAAGATGGTCCGCGACTGGTCCACAGATCCCACCTGGACCTGGCCCACGTCGTTGGCAGACATAGGCACCAGCGAAGTGCAGGTGCAGGCCAGGGACGGGCGGCACGCCAGTCTGACCGGCTGGGACGACGATGCCGGAGCGCTCTTCACGGTGCTGCGGCCCAACGAGCCTCCCAGGCTGACTGCTCTCAATCCCGATAAGCCCAGCCCGCAGTACGCAAGCACTCCGGTCAAGTTCGCGGCCTTCTCTTCCGATCCCGATGGCGATCCGGTTCTGTACCGGTTCTGGCTGAAGGGGCCGTCTACGGATAATGCCTGGAAGGTGGTGCAGGACTGGTCATACGCCAACACCTGGACCTGGAACAGCGCTGCCGCAGATTCCGGAGCCTACACGGTTTACGTCTATGCCAGGGACGGAAAGCACGCTGGAGTTGGAGGATACGACAGCGCCATGGGCGCGTCTTACGTCCTCCTGACAGCTCCCAACATGGCCCCCAAGGCCGCCTCCCTGACAGCAGACAAGCCCAGCCCGCAGTACGCGGGCACTTCGATCAAGTGGACGGCTCTGGCCTCAGACCAGGATGGCGATCCTCTGCTCTACCGCTTCTGGCTGAAGGGGCCCTCCACCGGAGGCTCCTGGAAGGTGGTGCAGGACTGGTCCTCTTCAAACCAGTGGACCTGGGGCAACACGGCGGCTGATGCCGGAGACTACACGGTCTACGTGTACGTAAGAGACGGAAAGCATGCTGGAACGGGAGCATACGATAGCGCGGTGGGACAGACCTTCAAGCTGCTTGATCCTCTGGTGGCCAGAGCGGTCACCACCGGCAGCGCGATCAAGGATAAACCGTCCCTGCTCTTCACCGGGGACGGTTTCCTCATGGCCTACCAGAGCTGGGAGAAGGGCACCGGCAATCAGGGAGATGTGACCATGCAAAAGTTCGATCCCGCGTGGAGCAGTCTCAAGAATGTGTGGGTGGCCTCGGATAAAGCCTACCAGGATTCACCGTCTCTGGTCTTTTCACAGGGCTACTACTATCTGGCCTACGTGTCGGGAGAGACTGGAAGCCGGGATATCTTCCTCAAGAAGTACGACGGCAGCCTGAACCTGGTCGAGACCAAGCAGCTCACCAGCTCACCCACCAACCAGGACTCACCGTCGTTAGTAGCAGCGGGCGACAGCTTCTTCCTGGCCTACCAGTCCTGGGACAGCGGTTCAGACAGCGGAGGCGATCTGTTCATCACCAGGTTCGATCAGAAGTGGAACCCCCTGAGCACAGTCCAGGTCACAGACCAGAAGTCTTACCAGGACCGGCCATCGCTGGCCTACGCAGGCGGCAACTTCTATCTGGCCTATGTCTCCAAGGAGACCGGAAACCTGGACATCTTCCTGCAGAAGCTGGACGGCAGCCTCAATTTCCTGGAGAAAAAGAGACTGACTACAGACGGCTCTGATCAGGACTATCCGCAGCTCAAATGGCTTAACGGCCAGTTCATGCTGCTTTATGCCACCAAGAAGCCGGGAAATTATGACCTGGTGCTCGACCGGTTCCTGCAGGACTGGGCGCCTGTAGACAGTACAGTTGTAGCCTCAGGTCCGGGAGACCAGACGGCGTCGTCGCTTTCCTACAGCAGCCTCGACGGCATGTACTGGGTGGCTTATGCGAGCAAAGACTCTCAAGGGCAGAACATCTTTGTGAAGCCCTTGAGGCTCGCGCTTCCGGCCGGGCTGAAGAGCTGCGACATCGTCCTCACCTTCAGCTCGACCAAGCCGAACCGTCCCTACACTCTGACCGCCAAGTTCTACAACAACTACGGACAGCTGGCCGATCCGAGTGACGTGGGAATCTCCTGGAGCCCCCAGGACGCTGCATCATCTGGCGCCAGGCTGACCAGAGTCTCGCCCGGCACCTACCAGCTCACCTCGGTGTTCGGTGTTGCGGGGGACAAGTCCTTCCGGGTGAACGCTAACATCGACGGCTGTATCAGCTCCAAGATCGTAGGCGTCAAGGTAGCATAGGTGGCGAGGACTTCGCCACCACAATTTTTTTCCGGCCCCGCCTTCTGACAAACGATTTTTGCAGATAACAATTTCTACAAGATGGGGATCTTTTTTCGGGCTTTAAGCTACGCCAGCCTCAATTCGGCGAGGAAAATCGTCCATCGAAAACATAGATAGAGGGAGATGGAGCCTTCGAGGTGAAATGGAGGTGGGATTTCTTCTGTCAGGCCCCTTGTGTATTACTCCAATTTTAAACTATTTAAGATTAATTAAATGTGCAGCAAGCCATTTTGCCTGAGGAATAGTGGTGGTAGTAAAGTGGTGGTAGTAATATAGTTGAGGCTTGGCTACTATGAAGGTCGGAGAGGAGATTTTCGATGAGACGCTTAGAGGGTTGGGAGGGACCGGTTGAAACCATGCAGGGATACCGGTACTGCAGAGCCGTCGGCTGGTCGAGCCTCTATATTATGGCGGAAGGCTCAGAGTTCTGGGGCGGGCTCAGCGGTCCCGGCGAAAGCTTCGAGGTCTGCAGGGAGGGAAAGGACTGGGTCCGGTATGAGACCGACCTGGCCATGAATGCGCGCGGGGACATACAGCTGGTGTTAAAAGGCGGGACTACCTGGGCGGTTAAGATGACACGCGTCTCTGAAGCCGAGGCTGTGGCAACTGAGATCAAGATAGATTGCCCCGAAGATCTGGCTGCCTATCTCGAAGGCTGCGCCTCAGATCGATAGATGGAGATGCTTCGGAGTACGCTTGAGATTTTTTCCCATCTCACAGCCCTTCACGGCCTGATCTGGTCTATGGTGCATTCCCGGGGAATTTTGTCGTACCGCCTTCTCAGAAAAACCGGGGCTCTCAGGCCGTAGTCGGAGGTGACCTCCATGGCTGCCACCTCCACCACCTGTCGTGGCAGGAGCCAGCGGACTCCTTTGGTTGAGGGAGGCGAAACGAAAGGAGAATCTGAAACGGGCTCGAAATCGGCTACTATCTCGGAAAGCTCCTTTTGCGAGAAGCCTGAGCCCACCCGGCCCACATAGACCAGTCGATCGCCTTCGTAGGCGCCCAGGAGCAGCCCGCCGAAATAGGGTGCCCGCTGACCCTGTCCGGGAATGTAGCCGCCCACCACCAGGTCGAACTTGAGCCTTTTCTTGATCTTCAGCCAGTCGGGGCTGCGAACTCCAGGCTGGTAGACGGAGTCCAGCTTCTTGCCCACAACTCCTTCGATTCCCATCTTCAAAGCTGCCTGGAAGTAGTCTTCGCCGCGCTCTGCAAAGGAGTCGATGACCGTCACCGGATCATCCCCTGAGATCGTCTCTTTGAGGATTGCCTTTCGCTCCTGAAGGGGCAGGTTCAGCAGATTCCGGCCGTCAGCTTCCAGGATGTCGAAGACGATGTAGGAGGCAGGCATGGCCTGAGATAGATAATCGATCTTCATTTTATCCATCTGATGATCCCGCTCGGCCAGGGCAGAAAAATCGGGCAGTCCGTTGGAGAAGACCGCTATTTCGCCATCGAGAATACAGTCACTGGCCATCTCTTTCAGCGCACGGGATAGTTCAGGATAGCGGTAGGTGATGGGGACCTGCCTGCGGTTGAAGAGGAGAACCGTCTTCCCAACCTGGGCTATGCAGCGAGTTCCGTCTATCTTGGGCTCGAAGATCCAGTCGGGCGAGGAGAACGGCCGGCCGGTCATGGCCAGCATGGGGGAAACCGGGTTCATGATCGGATTACTTGAGGGATTCGGCGGTCATTCTCAGTGCCTCCATGAGGTTCTTGGCAGGAGGTCGCTCTTTCTTCTTTTCGGCAACGGGAACCACTTCTCCCATCTTGGCCCTGATCAGCTCTTCGAGCTTTTCCCGGTACAAATCGTGGTAGTCTGATAAATCGAGGTCGCCTCTGAGGTTGTCCACGATCTGTCTGGCCAGCGCCATCTCTTGTTCGCTGGGGGCTGGAAGCCCGGACAGCTCCGGGAACAGTTCCTGTCTTACAATTTCTTCGGGGTACCGGAGGGTGGTGACCACCAGAGCGTTCTGGTAGTAATGGACCAGGGCTATCCTCTCCTTGGAGCGGAGGGTCATTCTCCCCAGCGCGGCCTTTCCCGTCTCTTCCATGACTGTTCTGAGAAGCGAATAGGCCTCCTCGGATTTGTCCGGAAGCAAGAGGTAGGTTCGATCGAAATAGTGGGGATCGGCTGAAAAGAAGCTCAAGAACCGGTCCATGACTATTGCGTTGCTGGATTCCGGCTTTACCTCGTCTATCTCCTTCTTCTCCAGCAGGATGTACTTATTTCGCTCCAGCCTGTAGCCGTAGAGGACCTCCCTCATGGGCACTTCCTTTCCCTCTTGACAGAAGCGCTTGAAGGATATGGGCGTCTTGCACTCGTTGTGAATCATGCGAAATCGTATGTGCCGGTCGCGGGTCATGGATACGGCTCTCACGGGGATGTTCACCAGTCCCATCCTCAGGCTTCCCGACCAGATGGTCCGGGGAACCGCCTCCTGAGCCTCTTCTTCTTCAGCCTCCGCCCCTCCGGCCTCGGCCTTTTCCCGGCCTTGCCTCAGCTGTACAACTTCAGCCATGACAACATAATAGGCCGGGAAGATACTAGAATTTTTGTGAGACGTCTCCTGCCGGCCCGGAAAAAGAAGTGATTCTTAATAATATTAATCTCATCCGTTCTGAGATCCGATCGGCAGTGAACATTCAACCACTTCTTTGTCTAGAGTCAGCCATTACGCTATCTATATATAAGTTCTATTTACATAAATGCCTGAGGGCAATAGGGGAATGGATGATTATCTGGCGGGGCTTCTATTTCTGGCTCTGGCCGTCCTCGCGTTCACATTAATCGAGTTGAAGTCCCGGCATTGCCGGGCCCTGCAGAGCGAGGCCGACCGGGCGAAGTTTGCAGCCCGGAATATTCAGGAAGAGCTGAGAGCCAAGGAGAGCGAGATCGACAGGCTGAAACGCAGGTCAATGGCTCTTCTGAAATGGAAGGGCCGGGCGCAAGAGCTGGATTTAGCGCTTCGCCAGACCAGGGATTCAACCGAAAATCTTTCCGCACAGAGGCTGAAGTATCTGGAGGAGTATGTCTCCGGCCCGGCCCGGGGAGAAAGGAGCCTTCTTTTCCTTGAGACCTCTCCGGAGCGGGGCATCTGCAGCTTTGAGGACAGGCTCCGTCGAATGCTGGAGGAGGCCGAGTTCGAGATCGTAATCGTATCACCCTGGATCAAGAGGTCGGTGTGGGACCGCATCAAGAAGCCCTTTCGGGGTTTTGTGCAGAGGGGTGGCCGCCTCCGTGTCTTCATCAGGGGATGCGATGGCGACTATTCTTCCGGCTTGTGCGATGATATCTCGGCAGAGATCCAGGACCTTGGCGGAGAGCTGGTAACTCTAAAACAGCTTCATGCCAAGCTCTACCTGGTGGACAGAAAGCAGGCCATAATCTCATCTGCCAACCTCACCCGGGGTGGCGCGGAGAACAACTACGAGGCCGGGATATGGCTGAACGACCCGGTAATAGTGAGCGACATCATCGCATTTGTCGAGGAGCTTTGTGCTCAAGGATCGTGAAAGAGACCCATAAGGTAAATACGAGTTGGGCTCTTTGTTTTGGATCTCCATGCATTCCGTTCACTTCGACGAAGTCTACCAGCCGGCAGAGGATACATTTCTTCTTCTCGAGGCCGCCCTTGCTGAGGCCGGGCTGGAGGATAGGGCAATCGAGATCGGTTGCGGCAGAGCCCTGATCTCGCGGCAGCTTGCGGGCCGGGTGAGACGTCTGGTGGCAACCGACATAAATCCGTTCGCAGTGCAGATGGCGGCCGAATACGGCCTGCAGGTAATACGCGCAGATCTCTTCCAGGGAATAAGAGGAAGATTCGACCTGGTGCTCTTCAACCCGCCCTACCTTCCCACTGCAGACGAAGAGAGGGCCAAAGGATGGATTAACTTAGCTCTCGACGGAGGCCCTGACGGCAGGAAGACCATTCTTCGCTTCCTGGATGGCTTAAAGGAGCACCTGCATCCGGGAGGACGCGCGCTACTGCTGATATCGAGCTTGAGCGGATTGGAAGAGGTGAAACAGATGGCCTGCAAAGCGGGGCTTTGCGCACAAGTCGTCTGTAGCGAGCGTTATTTCTTTGAGCGATTGATGGTCTTGAGGCTCAGGGTCGCGCACGAATAACGGGGAAACAAGCAACAACATAAAATAATTTTTTTACAAGTAGTCTAATCTTTTTTTGCGATTAATTAAATATTAAGTATTTATTAATAAATTAGATCGACTAGAAATGAGCCTTAATTAATACTAATATAATCCAAAAATACATTTTATAATCAACAGTCCCTCAATATGAAGGCAATTCGATGCCAAACAGATATTGAATTTTTTTATTCGATCATCGCTCGATATGGAAATCCATCTCTATATCCAAATCTCTTGACCCTGCACGTAAGAGCCGCCACCCGCTGTTATTTGCTCATATTAGGCAAAATTGCTCCCAACCATAAACTTATAAAGGGGAAAACCTTAGCCCGCTCTTGTAACCTCTAAACAACAAGCAAGTTCCGGTGAAGGCCATGAAGCTTAGAGTCGTCAGTTCAAAACGCGAGATCGAAGAACTAAATAGAAATGAACAAATAGTGCACCTGGCCTTCAGGGCCTCCAATACCGATATCTTCAGACTGCTCCAGATCTGTCCACGAGTCAGAGCGGTACAGGTTCCAGCATCGTACCGAAAAACGCTCTCCAGGGCCAGCGAGATGTTCCTCATGATGCAGGGAGTGGAACTCATCGAAGGAGACGTATGGGGACACCGGAAGGACATCAACGAATATTATGCCATCGACGACAGAGTTTTTCATCGAATCGACCAGCTTCGAGCGAGCGGCATGGACCCCGGTGATATTGCAGACATGATCTCCAGGGAGAGCAAGCTCTCGCCCGAGCTGGTAAAATATGTGATCAAGCAGACTTCTTGATCTCCAGCATGGATACCAGCATCTCCAGCACGGCATTGACACCCTCGCCCGACAGAGTCGACATCTGAGGAACTCCTTCCAGTTCCTTCAGGTCCGACTTATTGGCCACCACCAGCATTGGGAGGGCGATCTGGTTCTTCAAATCATCCGCCAGCCTCATTTGAGATTCCAGCGGATAACCGCAATGCTCCGCAGGATCGACTATGAACAGCACCACGCCTTGAAGATGGCTGAGCGCTGCAATGCTCTGGCGTTCAATTTCGTTTCTTTCCGAGAGCGGTCTATCCAGGAGCCCCGGCGTATCCACCACCTGGTACTTCTGATAGCCCCTGAGGAAATGGCCGACAATTACCCCTTTGGTAGTAAAGGGATAGCTGGCAATCTCCGGCCTGGCCCCGGTGATCAGGGCTATAAAGCTTGATTTGCCCACATTCGGGTAACCGGCGATCAGAATGGTCGGCAGCTCGGGGTCCACAAAAGGTATCCTACGAAGCTTATTCCGGGCTTCTCCTAAAAAGACCAAATCCTTGTCGATAGATCTCAAAACCGAGGACATACGACCGAAGGCCGCCTTCTTGTTGATTGAGGTCTCCCCGCCCCGCTTCAAATTGCCCTTGTATTCCCTGGTGATCCTTCTGACCTGCTTGGAGGCCCAGCTGAGGCGGGATAGGGAAATCCGCATGTCATCTATGTTCACTGCGATATCCGCGATTTCCCGGTAGAAGGGAGGCAGGTTTTCCAGAGAGGGAAAGCTTCGGACCAAGTTGGATAGATTATCCGAGAGGATGTTTCCGGCCGTAAGTATCACTATCTCATCCTTTCCCGGAGTAAGTCCGGCCTTGGCGGCTCTGCGAAAGGCCTTGTCCAGTAGCTCCTGAGATGTGGGGACGGTGGGGAGGTCTTCGAACATTCATATCTCATAGCCCAGCATAGGCAGATAAACCTTTAGGCAAGGCCGGAAATGCTTCTTTAATAAAATGTTTTCGGAAGGTTTAAATAATAGTGGTGCATCTATATAGAAAGGTAACTGTGAAGAGATTGGGCACCACCCTGCATGCGGTACAGAAGAGACTGATTGTGCGTGGCGAGCCTGTATCAGGAAGCCAACAAGCAATCCCCAGAATCAATTCTCCGGTCGTTGACCAGAAGAGGACCAGGATAGGGAAGGTTTTGGACATATTCGGCCCCGTAAAGCAACCTTATTTTATCGTCAGGCCAAATAGAGGGGTCGACGCCTCTGCCCAGGTCGGAAAGAAGCTCTACGTCGAAGAGACGTCGAGGAGAGATGGTAAGTGGAAGAGATAGAGAAGATAAGAGAGATCGAGAGGACTGAAGCAGAGAAGCTTAAGGAGAGAACCCGCCTTAAGCGCGAAAAGGAGAAGGTAGACGAGTTCGAGAAGTTCACGGTAGAGTGTCCGGAGTGCGGGAGCCACACCCTGGTGCGCGATTACGAACGGGCAGAGCTGGTCTGCTCCGATTGCGGGCTGGTCATAGACGAGAACTTCATCGATCAGGGTCCTGAATGGCGGGCGTTTGATCACGATCAGCGCATGAAGAGGTCGAGGGTGGGCGCGCCCATGACCTACACCATTCACGACAAGGGCCTCTCTACGATGATCGACTGGAGGAACAGGGATTCCTACGGAAAAACCATATCCTCCAAGAATCGGGCTCAGCTCTACCGGCTGAGGAAATGGCAGCGGCGGATCAGGGTAAGCAACGCTACTGAGAGAAACCTGGCCTTCGCCCTGTCAGAGCTGGATCGAATGGCCTCTGCTCTAGGACTTTCCAGAAACGTTCGTGAGACGGCTGCAGTGGTCTATCGTAAGGCCGTGGACAAAAACCTCATTCGCGGGAGGTCCATCGAAGGTGTGGCTGCAGCAGCTCTATATGCAGCCTGCCGGCAGTGCAACGTGCCTCGAACCCTGGATGAGATTGCTGAAGTATCCAGAGTCAGCAGAAAAGAGATCGGAAGGACCTACAGGTTCGTGTCCCGCGAGCTGGCACTAAAGCTCATGCCCACCAGCCCCATAGATTACATACCGCGCTTTTGCAGCGGCCTTAACTTGAAAGGAGAGGTTCAGGCCAAGGGCATAGAGATCCTGAGACAGGCAGCAGAAAAAGAGCTTACCAGCGGACGCGGTCCCACCGGCGTAGCAGCAGCCGCGATCTACATCGCCTCCATTTTATGCGGCGACCGGCGCACTCAGCGCGAGGTGGCGGATGTGGCTGGAGTCACGGAGGTCACCATCCGGAACCGCTACAAAGAGCTGGCAGAAGAGCTGGACATAGAGATAATCCTGTGAGGATTGTCTCTTTTCCGGATTTTATTCCTTTTTTCCGAAACGACACGGGATTATATTGAAATTTTAAAAATTAAGTCTGATTTTATTATATTTCAGGTTTGAAGGTCTTGAAAAGCTTCAAATAGCTGCGCAGCCCAAACTATATGAAATAATTTAGGAGATGGAGCAATCCTTGCCTGAAGACGTATCTGCAAAGCCAGCTCACTGGCTGTTCACTGCCACTATTCTGACCGCCGCTGCAGGCACCTTCTTTGGAATTTTCTTTTTATTCATAAGCGCAGAGACGGCCATCAGAGTCGCCACTGCATTGATGGTTGGAGTTGTCGGAATACTCAGCTTTCTCCGGCACTCGATCTTTTACCGCTCGGATCAGGTACGCATGAACTGGATGCAGGAAAATCCTCAATTTCAGATCGAGGTAGGGATTGCAAACCTATCTATCGGCACAATTGCGCTTGTTGTGTCGCTTCTAGATTGGGGAGCGCAGGCCTGCGGAATCACTCTTATGATATACGGACTTTACATCCTCCTCACTCTGGTAGTTCATGCCCGGGATGCGTTGCATAGCCCTGAGAAGAACAAGCGTCCAATAGCCAAAATAGGCAATTCTGCGCTCTTCGCTCTGATCCTTTTCGGATTCGCATTTTTCGCACTTCAAAATGCAGGAGCCTGAGGCCTCAATTGCTCTATCTTTCTTCGTCCTGACCTGACATAAATCCGAGTGAGGCCAGCAAATTTTTATTGATGTTGCAGTGAGAATTATAATTCCATATCTAAAGAGATCATGACCACTGCAAAACTGACAGCCCCCGAAGCGGGACATTTATCCCTGCCCCGCTTCTGGGACCGCTCCTCCCTCCTGTGATGTAGTTTTGCTGATGTTATAATTGTTTATCACGGACCATGATTTACATGGGCGATTTCTTCGTCCTCGCACCAACACTGGCGCTCGTACGCTGACATGCAATTCGCATCCCAGAATATAAACTTTCCCTCTCGCCTGGTGCATCCTGTTTCTCTATCATGGCCCCGATTTCTGATCGCCCCAGATGTAATTTCATTACATTTTAGAAAATTTAAAATATTATCCAATGCCCATTCTAATATGGGTGATCTCTTTGAAGCTGGATGTAGGTTTTGTGGGATTTGACGGCACTGAGAGCAAGAGAGCTCTGCTTGCCATTCATGAGGTCAAGGAAGCGGAGGGAATTGGAGGAGAGATCAACGTCCTTCTCAGAAGTCCTCATGCCCGCGCCAGAAGCATGCTGGAAAAGTTCGTCAGGATGTGTGATGTCAGAGCCTTTCTAACGGACGAAAAGGACAGATCCGAATGGGAGAAGGCCGGTGCCAGGATTGAGGGCGGCTACGAGGATTTCTTCGATTCGTCCAAGCTGATCGTGGTGGGAATTCCCAGCGGCAAGGAGACTCATTACGTAAAATCCAGCATCGAACATGATTGTTTTACCGTTCTCATGGGTGGCGCTCACCGCCCGGATATTCTGCAGGAACTCAAAAATAGCGGCGTGGAGGTTCCCGACAGATTGCGCGACGACCTGGGACGGGAGTTTTTCTTCGGCCTGGAAAATTTTGAGGCGTTCCAGAAGGTCGGCCCCAGATTGGTGCAGTGCACCAGCTGCAACACCACCGGTCTCTGCCGGGCATCACTGGCGGCCAGACCTCTGGGGCTGAAAGCAGTACTCGGCAACCTGGACCGCAGGAGTGGCGATCCTCACACCGTGGTCAGAGTTTCGCCGGACGCCGTGAACTTCGGCCGGGGAGTTGGGCATCAGGGAGAGGATGCCGGGACGGTCTTCGAGGATGTGAAGTTCTCGGTCAGGGCCAGCAAGATTCCAACCACGGTGCCCCATGTGCATCATATCAATCTGGTCTTCGAAGGAAGCCGGACACCCGAAGAGCTGATCGAGCAGTTCTCCAAGACCAGGAGGATCGCGGTCATACCATACGAATACGCGGGCCGGAAGCACGAGTGGACCAGCGAAATACTGGAGGCTTTCTTGTCTGGCTTCGAGAGGCCGATTTATCCGGAGATATTCGAGCTGCTGGTCTCCGATGCGGTCATACCGTTCGATCTGGGAGGCTACACCATGCTGCAGGTGGTGATGATGGTCGAGCAGATGTCTATTGCGGTCCCCAACTACGTCGAGGCGTACCTCCTCTTTGCTGGCGTTTTTCCCCAGAGGGCCCACGAGTCAATCGATAAAACTCTGGGAATAGTGCATGGAAGATGGCCGGACGGTCTTACAGTGTAAAACCGGCCAGGCCGAGCGATTTTCTGGTCGCGGGAACAGATGGGGAGCCTGATGTGTCTTCCACAGTTCCCCCAAATATAATTTACGAACTGCTGCAAAAATTTCCCGGCAGGCAGAAAAACAGAAGCCAGGCTCGGATTTTATTGCCCCGCCCGGGATATGATCTCTTTGAAACTCAGACCCACGAAAAGATTCGCTTGCTGTTTCTTTTCGAGGCAGTTTCAAAAGCCTAAAGCCTCTGATCGGTTATGTCTTCTCGCTGTAGACTTTGGTGTAGTGCCCGATATCCTCCTTGAGATTTCCGTAAGGGCCGGCTTCACAGGGCAAATCGGACTCTAGTGCCATGTGCAATAGATCCAGCACGAGTTTTTGATCCAGAGGGTACTCCTCATTTAGAATGACGCTATAAAGGAACTCATAAATTTCAATGCAATCATGCTTCTGAAGCACTGTTGACCATTCTCTCCTGATCGTTTGCTCATCCTTATCCAACGGTACCATCTCCTGAAAATACTTAATTGGGCAGAGGCTAAAAGCGTTTTGATACCTGCTGTGAGATTGCTCCCAGGACTTCAGGCTCAATCCTCCGAATGTCCACCTCTCCCGCGAAAGCAGGTTGATGGAAATGATGGCTGGACCATCTGGCCACCGATCTTTGGTGGCGGCCAAAA
This sequence comes from Methanotrichaceae archaeon, assembly GCA_013178225.1. Taxonomy (GTDB): domain Archaea; phylum Halobacteriota; class Methanosarcinia; order Methanotrichales; family Methanotrichaceae; genus JABLXE01. The sequence goes on along the minus strand of JABLXE010000004.1, from coordinate 82,048 downwards.
CTCCATTTCTTATAAAATTCTATTCCTTTTATATTCGCTGCAGAAGATGCCTTCTCCATGGGCAAATCGCTTCCTGGTTTTTCGGGAAGGATTGCGCAACCAGCCGGAGAGACCGGAAGGGGACCCCGGCTTTCGTCTCCTTGGCCCCCCCCTCATCTCATCCCGGGATTTGCAATCTCGCTGCTCGAAGAACCTCTATATATTTTTTGTAAATTATTAAAAAAATTATTCGACCGCAATTTCCTTCTTGTTAGACCATAGGCCATGCAAATTGCAGTACTCAAGGGCGTGTATAACTCCCTTCTTCGGCAGCTTCACGGTGATGGTTGCCAGAGGCTCAGAGATTACAGGAGCGAACTCAAGGCGGGCCAGCTTTAGCGGATTAAAGGCTCGTCCGTCCTCGTAGAAGTAAATCTCAATCGACCTTATGGAGTGTTCCACCGTGTTGGGATGAGGACCCACAGACACGGTTATTTCAAAGGCTTCGCCAGCCTTGACCTTCTCGGGAGCATCAATTTTTGGCGTGTGGCTCTCTCTCTTTCCTAAAGCTTCTCCTGCTGCCATGTCGTAGTCCATGATCAGACTACCTAAATTTCGAACCGTTTCAGCCATTTAAATCACCGTATGTCTTGATTTTGGGCAATGTATACCCATCAATAAACTTAGCTGTTTATCTATTCGATAATATTTATGTGTTTCTAACACCTTGAATTACTTTTATTGATATCATTGAAATTTAATTTAAGAGGCACTTGTGAGCGATAGTTAATGCAGGCATTCTTCTCGGCTAACCTGGGCATTTTTTTCATTCCCCGGAAATAGCATAGGTCAGCCAGGGCTAGGACCTTAGGTCCTGTTCTCAGGCCGCTTCCCGAGCATAGCTATCTTGGTCCAGGCTGCTTATGACGGTATTTCCCGCGTCCAGAGGATCAGCATCGCAAGCGTTGTCATTCCAGGGCCTGCAACGTCTCCGTCCCATTGGCCACTGCGATAGACTCGATTCCCAGGCTTCTTCAGCATCAACAGGGCAATCCTATGGCCTGTTTATGCTATCCTTAATGCCATCCTCGGCTAACAAAAAGCAGAGGCCTGCATTAGCCGATCTCTTTGCGAGCCTTTGCTCTTCCAAAATTATTTGTTTCAGCTCCAAAAGCACTGTGATCAGAGCCTGAATGCAAATCAGATGGTTGAGAGGTATTCCAATCCATGGTTATCAGCAGATTTAATTAATTTTCCAAACATTATTCAAAAATTTTAAAATCAAACTGCGTGCGGCCACCCCGCCCTAAAGGACGGGGTATGCTTCGGGCCGCACGCCCCGTTTGCCCGGTTTTCCGGAATCTAGAAATCATCAAGCCTTAGTTGACCGGATGCCCTCGATCTCACGACTGAAACCTCGACTTAGGTTTTCCCTGAGATTCCTTGATATAGTGCTTGATTGTGTCAGCTGTCACATTTCCAACGGATCGAAAAAATTTTCCACTTGACCACAGATTTCCACCCCAATAGCGTTTTTTCAATTCAGGATGAAGCATGAACAACTTATGCGAACTGCCTCCTTTTAAGTATTGAATGACCTTTGATAGAGAAATGCTTGGGTGGAATTCCAGGAACAAGTGAACATGGTCATCGACAATCTCTAAAGCATGAATTTTATAGCCTTGCTCCATGCAAATATTGTTGAGGATCAACTCGCAATCCTTTTTTACTTGGTTATTGTAGAATATCTTGTATCGATACTTTGGCACCAATACGATATGGTAGGTAATTTGGCCATAGCCATGGCTGAAGCTGCGCAATTCCAATGCGTATCACATCCTAGCCATAGGTGGCTGGCACCACCTGTGGCTAAGGTGCCAAGTAAACCTCATCTTAAAAGAAGCAATGTTTTTATCGATTTAAGAATGAGCAAAAAACGGGCGAGGGTTCACTTCATCCCCGACCTGAAGGTCGGGGTATTCGTGACCCTCCGCACTCCCAATGTAATAAACTTTTTTAGTAAGTTAGATATAGGAGATTCGCCGATTGGTGGGATGGCAGGATGAATCCTGGTTCTCAGGATATCTGGATCGTAACGCTATCTGAAAAATGCCGGTATCATTTAAGGAAGATTGATGAAGTGAGCTGGCTGATCTCCGCTCTGACCGGAACAGCTTTAATATCTTTGGCTGGAATACTGGACAAGTTCCTGCTTAGCGATTACGCCAAAGATTCAAGATCCTATGTCATCTGTCAAATCCTCTTTCAGCAGTTGATCGCGATATCAGTTTTGCTGCTGCTGGGTGTGGATTTCATTTATCCTGAATCGGCCTTCGCCCTCTTTGCCGGAGGGCTGCAAGTGGTTCCTGCGATCCACTACATGAAGGCTCTGCAGATCGAGGACGTTACCAGGGTAACAGCTTTGGAATATCTTTACCCAGTATTCGTCTTCATGGGCGCTATTGTTCTGCTGGGTGAGACCTACACCACCGGCCATTGTGCGGGCGGCCTCCTGCTAATCTTGGGGGTGATTCTGGCTTCCTATCGGCAGGGTGGAGGAGCATTGGGCCTGACCAGCCTCTCCCCTGCGATCAGGCCATTCATCGTCTACTGGATATTGACCGCGATCTATTTTCTGGCTCTCAAATGCCTTCTGTCGTCCATAGACGAATGGAACCTTTACACCTGGTCCTGCCTTGGGAACCTGATGGCCTCCATTCCCTTGCTTCTCGAGGGCCAAGTTCGCGAGGATGTAGCCTCATTCTTCAGCAAAGGACGCCTGGCCATAGGAGCGCTGATGACCGAAGAAGTGCTGCAGTTCTCCGGTGTCATCTTCTCTCTGTTTGCCTTTGCCGAGGGATCGGTGGCACTTGTGACCTGCATAGGGGCTCTGCAGCCCATGATCACCCTGATCCTGATGCTGGCGATCATGCCCTTTTATCCGGGACTGGTGCAGGAGATGGAAGGATGCATGGACCGCAAAATATTGGCACAGAAATCCATGTCCTTCCTGATAATAGTTGCCGGGATTTACCTGATCTGCTAGAGTCTTTTGCCGGGTCAAGGAAGCTCCGGCTATGGCCAAACCTGCCCAGCTTCAGATCGATGGTGCTATAAGATACTGCGGTCACTGCATAATCTGTGTTGATCAAACGCCAGCTCAGGCCCTCAAGGTCCTCGATTGGAGTGGATGCCCAAATGAATTCCTATGCCGCCATCAGGGTGCAATGACCATGCTGAACCTGTTGCTCGTAGATTCCGAGCTTGAGCTGGTGCCGGAGGAGATTGCCCTGCATCCGACAGTGACCGCCAGCGCCAGGAGACGAAAGAAGCCGGCCACCAAGATGCTTCTCGACTCCTCAGCTCACCACTCCGCCATGAAGAGGCTATCTGAATTCGAGCGCCGGGGCCGGCCGGACATAGTCCACTTCTTCCTAATGGTCGCCCTGGAGTCGGTGCTAAATCACCAGGGGATGCTGAGAGCCTACGTTCACACCCGAAACGATCAGCTTATTTGCATCGATCCCTCATCCCGGCTGCCGAAGAGCTACCCTCGTTTCGTGGGGCTCATGGAATCGCTGTTCATCGAGGGCCGGGTCCCCTCTCGCGGCCCGGCGCTGCTCAGCATCCAGGAAGGTTTCTCATTTGAAGATTGCCTCCGGGAAATTCCGCATTCGGAAACGGTGGTCCTGTCTGAGGACGGAGAGCCATGCAGGTTAAAGGATTGCCTTAAGGGAAAAGACGATCTGCTGTGCGTGATCGGAGGCTTTTCCCATGGCGACTTCAGGTCCAATGTGTTCGCCGCAGCAGATCGAGTTCTATCCATCTACGAGCAGCCGCTGACTGCATGGACAGTGGCCTCCGAGGTGATAGTAAACTATGAGAACGCGCTCGATTCCTGAAAGACGGTCCTTTTTTCGGGAAAAGACTAATTAGCCGTATTCGGCGAGGGTATGAGTCAGATCTCTATTTCCGCAAAATGAACGGCAATACTATCGATCGCCTTTATCGATCCCGGAGTAAGGCCAAGACATCTTCCCTAGCCCAGCTCAACCGGATCGGGTCAAACGAATCTCATTGCTGGAAAGCCCTTCCTCCGCGTGCAGCCTGGAGAACTGCGCGCGGGAGTTGTACATGATCCCCTCAAAGTAGCCCCGGTCCTCAACGATCTTTCCCAGGTTCACCAGCTTTCGGTCCCCGTCGACGTTGGCCGTCTCTACTGCCAGGTAGGTTCCCGGCTCATCCGGATAGCTCACCACCACCCACAGGTGTTTTCCCAGTGGATGTCCTTCCCAGCCCATCATCAGCCTGGCGTCGTAACCACGGCTCTGCAACAGCTCACAGCAGATCTGCGCCGTATCGGAGCAGTCAAATGAGTTCTCCTGGTAATTTTCACCGTAACCGTATCCCTGTAGGATATCTTGCAGTTCCTGCTGCCATGCAGAATCGATCTTCTCTGGCCTTTTAAGCTCAACGTATCTCGAAGATTCGCAGTCCTTCTGCACCATCTGGCTTTCATCAATAGGACCCAAATCCATCCGGTTGGCCTCTTCCAGCTCCTCGATGCTGTCGTAGGCCAACCCCCGGGAAGCTCTGTCCATCAGGACTCCCATCTCCCTGTCCGGATCGGCAGGATTGAGAGACACCGCCCGCCATGCGCCTGCCGGGTCCTCGACCGCCAATCGAATCTGCCCGCCGGACTGAAGGAGCCCCGCATTATAGCCCTCTTTCCGCAATATCTGCAGTACCACCGCAGCCCGCGCTGCTGCTGCAACCGGCAGATCGGCAGAGATGTCCTCGCTGGAATACAGCCGGTAGCTTCCGTTCTCGGGATTCAGCAGGTGCATTACCCGGACACTCACGCTCCGAGGGGGAAGGGTTTGAGGGTCCAGGTAGTGATAGCTGGAGAGCAGATCTCCCAGCAGGATGGACCAGGCCCGGTCCTTGACATCGAGGCCAGAATAGAATCTCAGCTGCTCTGCCCGGCCCTCATCGAGAAATGAGGCCACCGTCACATCGAATATGGGCGCAGTCTCATCCCAGTTGCATGAGGAAAGAGCTGCCACGAACAACCGGTCCGAAGCGCTGGAGTTCCAGCATATGAAGCGCTTGCGGGACTTGGAGCTCTTGAACTCATAGCCCAGATCCATATAGACGGCCTCAAGGCCGCCTATTCTCATCTGGCCCCTTTCGCTGGAGACCACCTGAACCTCCCCTTCGTCATAGGCATCCTCGATGCTGTCCAGAATGATGTCCGGACCTATTCCCGGATCTCTCAGCCATGAGATGAGCATCTTCGAGCACGGGTCCTCCACGCTCAGGTTGCCGGACACCGCTGTCCCTCTGCTTGATATATCCCACTGCCCGGGACAGTCCACGCTAAATCCCAGATCCCGGGACTCGGAAAGCGGTTCTAGTGAGAGGGAATTGCTGGAAACGGCATTAATTAAAAGGATGAACAGGAGAACGTGAACGACGGCAACTCTGCTGTGCCCAGGAATCTTCAAAGGACGATCTCCATCATATCATGTCCCAGCGGCCAGGTCTTTAACGCTATCTCGTGAGGCGGGAAGAGATGACTGAGGTGGGTCAGCCTCAAGTCCTTTGCCCCCAGCCTTTCTGCCAGCTGCACCGCCTCCTCGGCGTTCATGTGCTTGCTCAGGTTGTATCCGGGAGGCATTATGGCATCGGCCAGCATGAGGTCGGCATCCCTCATCAGCTCCAGGCTGCACTCCGGGATCGCCAGCGTGGTGTCGCTGGTCACCACAACTTTCTTGCATCCGTTGCTGATCAGCACCCCAACCGTTTCCGTGGGCGGATGGTGAACGGGAAATAGGGTGAACTGCATGCCTGCAATCTCGAAGGGCCGCAGAGCCTCCACGTCGTGGCGCACCGGGGCCAGGAAATAGAGGTAATTCAGAATGTAATCCATGGTGCTCTTCAGAGCATAGACGTCCACATGGCTCTGAACGCGGTGAAAGTCCCCAAAGCCGGCATAATGATCGTAATGGGCGTGGGTCCAGATCACGCCGTCCACGCTGGCGATATCCTTCTTCAGCATCTGCCACCGCAGGTCCGGGCTGGTATCGATCAGAACCCGGCCCTCGTCCTCATCCGACTCGACCAGAATCGAAAATCTGAGCCTGCGGCTGCGCCCGCCCCGCAGCGCATCCAGGCAGGCGGGACATTTACATCCGATCTTAGGAGTGCCTATGGCATCCCCGGTGCCCAGAAGCGTGATCTTCATACCGAGATGCTCCGACGGTAATCGGATATCCTGCGGCTGAACTCCTCAACGGACTTCAGGAGGTCGTCCTGCCGGATATTCTTTCTCTCCTCCAGCAGAGCATTTAAGACCGCTTCTCTCACCACCAGTCGCAGGTCCGACCCCGAATAGCCCTCGGTCAGTGAAGCCAGTTCCTGAGTATCCACATCTGATTCTATTCGTGATAAGATCCGGTCCAGGATCATGCGCCTCATGTCCGCGTCCGGCAGCGGGAAGTTGAGGACTTTATCAAATCTCCTCCAGGCGGCATAATCCAGTAGCTGAGGGTGATTTGTGGCTGCCAGGAGAAGCACACCATGCTCTACCAGGCTGATCTCGTCCACCGCCTTTAGGAGGGTATTCACCGCCCTCTTGATGGCTCCGTGCTCGTCTGAAGTTCTGGTCTTGGCCACGAAATCGAACTCATCTATGAACAGGATGCAGGGGCTGAGCTTCTTGGCCAGGCTAAAGACCTTGTCGATATTCTTGGAGGTCTCGCCCAGGTACTGGCTGGTGATCATCGACAGCCTCACCTCAACTATCGGCAGCGAGAACCAGTTCGACAGGGCACGAGCAGTAGAGGTCTTTCCAGTTCCCGGCGGGCCGACGAAGAGGAGCTTGCCAATTTCATAAAGGCCGACCTGTTTCAAGTAATCGCGATGCTCCAGAGCCTTTCCGGTCTTCCTGATCTCCTCTTTCTGCTCATCGGTTAACACCAGGCCTGCCAGGTTGTCTCTCACGTCTTCGGGAGCTTTTATGTACACCAGCTTGAGAAGGTCTTCCGCTTCCTTCTCATCGGTGCAGAGCTCTCTGATTCTGGCATCGATCCATTCCCGGTCTGCAGATAGCGGAGCATTTCTTCCTTTGGCCTCGGCGTAAGTTACACCCAGAGAGTTGTAATTTTCATAAAAGTAAGCCAGGGCCGGGTTCGACCTGATGATCTCCAGAGGTTTCTGGTTGGCGAACCATTTTGCGGCCACCTCGAAGACTGTGAGCTTTAGCTGTGAGCCGAATTCTTCGAAGCCCACAAAAGGCAGATCCTTTAATAATGTTTTTATATTATCCAATCCATAGATCTTCTGGACATCCGAGGCTGTTACATAAATCGGCCGTTTCACACCCCTGGCTTCGGGGTTGAAGTAATGTTTCCGGATCTTTGAAGGAAGGTCGTCTTCGGTTAGCTTCTCCGTTCTATTGTAGATATCTGCGGTGAGCAAAAGCTCTGCAACCTCTATTGCGCCTGACTTCTCAGAATCCATCATTAATGCTCCATCGGACTGGAGTCTATTAATGGCTTATAAAAAGAGATAAAGCTTTCCCATGCCCTATTAGGACGATCCCGTTCCTAATATAAAATCGGATCGATTGCCCGTCTCCCCCCGAGGATCAGGCCGACATCCAGATGGTCGTCTTTTTGGGGAGGGGCTGAGAATCCACCCAACAAAATAGGCCTTTTGGGTCATTTTTTTTCATCCGCAGGCTCTCAGATTTCGCGATAATACACGGCCGTCCGGTAAACCGCTAGTAGAAAACCGTAGAGCGTCGGACCGATTATCACACCCATAATTCCCACCACAAAGATGGGCGCGGTATAGGCCAGCACTGTAACTATGGGATGAATCCTGGCGCTCTGGTGCGCCAGATGGGGCCGGATCACGTTTTCCGGAATGACCATGAGGGCCAGGGTGCCGAAGGCCAGCAGTACGATGCTCAATAGGAATTCCCCGTTTATCAGATAGTATAAAGCCAGCGGGATAAATACTACCGGCGGGCCCAATAAGGGAATCAGAGTAAATATGGCGATTATCGCTCCCCACAGCACCGGGTAGGGTATACCCATCAGAAAGAAGCCCACCGCAGCCAGCACTCCACTGAGCATGGAGGTGGTGAAGTAAACCGTGAAGAGCGTGGTGTAGATGTCGTGCAGCTCCTCTAAAAACCGGTTCGTCAGCCCTCTTTTGTTTTTGGGCAGGAGGTCCACGGCCTGGGCTACAAAGCTCCCGCCATCGACGAGGATGTAATAGGTGAAGAAGATCACGACGATTGATTGGGCGAACAATATCGGTAGGTTGGATGCAAATTCGCCCAGCGCACTCTCAGCCCTCGGGATAAGCCACACGGCAATGGTAGATGGAATGGCTCCAAGATCCCCTAAGTACTGAAGAATCGAACTTGGAACCAGGACCTCTACCTGTTTTTCAATATCGCCGGAGAGGCTGTAGAACTGGATGTTGTACAGTGCTCCTGACCTCTCAAGGTTTGAGATCTCAGTCAAAATAGTGCGGGTGAGGAGCATGAACACCGAGACTATTATGATGAACACTGCTAATAAGGAGAGAAATGAGGAGATGTGAGCTTTCCCCGTCAGACGAAAGATGAAGGAACGGAAAGGGGCGAGGAGGAAGACCAGAACCACGCTCAAGAGCATGGGGGATAGGAAGTCCTTGGTCAGATAGACCGTCAACCCGAAGGCCAGGATAATAACGCCAGCAGCAGCGGTATCAAAGCGACGGCTGAATTCCATAGTACCTGATTGGTGACAGCTCGAATAAACTTTTCTAATACCCTCCTAATCCATTTTCCTCTTCTAGCACGCCAGATGAAGCCGGATATCTCTGGGCGGTCAAGGGCTAAATCTCATGACAAGGGCGACCAAGAGCCAAACCAGGCAGTTTTCTACAGTCGCCTCTGCGACCTTTCTTGATCGAGGGTAAGGAAAGGTACTGCACAGACGTCTACACCAGAAAAAGACTTCTGCACCATAATTCCGTCAATCTTTGAAATTGAGAAAAGTATATATACGGTGAATGACGATAATAATATTGAAAGTTTAAAGGTGATATGAATGAAATTAAGGATAGTGAGCTCAAGAAAGGAGATTGATGTTCTAAATCCCAGAGAGAAGATGGTGCATCTGGCCTTCAGGGCATCGAATGTAGATTTTCTCAATTTAATGAAAAGGTGTCCCGGACTTCGGGCTGTGCAGGTTCCCCCATCCTATTTGCGAACCATGTCTGCTGCCATCAGGGGTTTTTTGGAGATGCAGGGAATCGAACTCCTGGCTGGTGACGTGTGGGGGCATCGGAAGGATATTGACGAGTATTTCGTTGTTCCGGATGCAGCCCTGGATCTAATTAAGAGCATGGACCGGACTGGGGTTCCAGCCCAACAGATCGCGAGCGAAGTTCAAAAGGATGCCAGGATAGGAGAGGATCTGGTCAAATTCATCGCCAGGACAGAGGCCGCCGCCTGAACAAGCATCTTCTCCCGAACGCCTTTTCCACGACATCTTCAAACGCAGATCCCATTTCGCTTTTACCCAGGCCGGCCCGCCGACCTCTTCTCCCGCGATCGATCGCATCTGGCCAACATGTATTTTTCCATTTACCTTTTTACCGACCAAAACGCTGAAATCTCTGGAGATCGATGAACATTACGTGCTGCCTGAATACATAGAAGCAGTTTTATCTTTGGCTTCCTATGTCATACTGGATGACGGGATGTATTGCGCACTGGTGCCCGGCCTATTCGGCATTATGGTTAAAGGTAAAAACTTAAAGGAGTGTCGAAGAAAGCTGGCTGATGAAATAGAGAGGTGGATCGTGGTCCGAATCAATGAGGAGAGGACAGTCCCACCTGTTGGCAGCTGTAAGCTGGAAGATTCGTTCGGGCCAGACGTCATTCGATGATGAAGATGGGCTAAGGCGGTCCTGCAGGATTATTTTGCAGTCATTTTATTAATTCAAACCATTAAAAAGATTCAGGTAGTTTGAGGGATAGCTTTAGAGGATAGTTTGACATCCCCCAGCAAACTTAGCAGATTCGGTAGCGCTTCACGCAAGCTGACACGTAAGCTGACCGGCAAAAGCTATTGAATTTACAGCCGAGGCTCACAAGCCCTGTCAGCCCGGACCCCGAGCATCAAATCATTTGGCGCTGGGGCTCAAGGCCACATGCCAAATGCGATATTTAAAATCAGTATTCCCGCGCCTGAAGCCAGACAAGCTCCTATGACCATTTTGGGATCGAGCTTGATGGCGGTGTCGTCAGCATCGAAGTATCTCATGAGGCCGGCAGAGGACATGAGTCCGCTGCCTTCAGACTTTCTCTTTGCCATGATTCTAAATCATTCACCAACTTCTTCAAGTAGCTTTCGGTTTGTCCGGAGTCTGGGTGAAACTTTGGGTTGAGAAAAGCATGGGAAGATTCGCCAGGGAAGATTTGCAAGGAAAGGATCGTGGATTTGGGGGGGGCTGAAATTGGGCCTGCCCCAAATCCCAGTTCATTTAAAGTTCCAGCTCAACCGGACCGCTGAGATCGCGAAACCGCTTCAGCTCATCAACCCATCCAGCCGTTTTGATCCTGGAAGGGGAAACTGTCGATCTTGCCGCCTTTGATGATCTTTGGCCAGCCCTGGCTTGGATTGCCCTTGGCCATGTGATCGCTCCAGTAGTTTCCTCCGGTTACGTTGCCCATATCCCAGGAATTGTCGCCTCCCCGATCCTCGGCCTGAACCTTGTTCTCCAGGAAATTGTTATGGTAAACCTGGTTCTGGACCGAGTTTAGCACCAGCATTCCCACGGGATTGTCGGAGACATTGTTCGATGAAACCTGATTTCCATTGGAGATGTTGAACCAGATCCCGGTCTCAAAGTTGCGGTCAAGCGTGTTTCCAAAGATGGCGTTCAGGCTGCTGTTGAAGAGCGATATGCCCATCTGATTGTTCTCCCTGGCCGTGTTTTCGGAGATCTCGTTGGAGTCCGAGTTGACCAGGAATACGCCGCTGTAGCGGTTCATGTCAAGCGTGTTTTGCGAGACCAGGTTGTCCTTTGAGTCCAGCAGACGCATGCCGTAGCAGCTGGAGACGTTGTTCTCAAGGATCTGATTGCCGTGAGAGCCGAAGAGGAAGATGGCGTCGTTGGTGATGGTGTTGCCTCTGACGGTAAACCCGTCGCAATAGGCCAGAGTCAGATGTGCCAGCTCTTGCCCTTCAATCATCTCTCCTGATTGGTGATAATAGTAAGCTATCGGCTTTCCTTCCACCACATTGGATTTATCGATGGAGTTGTCGAAGCCTTCCTGAGAGGTTCCCTCCACATACAGCGCCCAATCGACATCCTGCAGGCTGTTATTCTCCAGGACGTTATTGTTCGATTCTACGATTATTATTCCTTTCGGACTTCCGGTAATGGTATTGCTGGCGAGGTTGTTGCCGGAAGAATAAATCATCTCCAATGCCGAATCGTTGGAGCTGATGATGCTGTTCCCAACAATTGCGTTTCCGTAGCTGTCTCCCAGCCCAAGGGCCCTCTCGTTGTTCTCAGAAATGATCCCCTTGACCAGACTCTGACTGCAGTTTTCCAGGACTACTCCAAATTTGCCATCTGCAACCGAACAATCCTGAGCCTCAATGACTGATGAGTCCATCAAATACAGTCCGTAGGTACTTCCCGAAACCTGGTCGTTGTATATCTGGATAGAGCTGCTGTTGTAGATCCTTATGCCGAAGGTGCCCCCTTCGACCCGGTTCCCGGCAACTGAAATCAGGCTGGAGTTCATGAGGTGAATGCCTATTTCTCCATCCCGGACAGAGTTGCCGTTAACCTGATTTTTTCCCGCCTCGCGGAGGAGAATGGGCATGGACCCTCCTTCAATCTCGTTTTCTGCGACAGTGTTGTCGGCTGAGCCGTACCAGAGCACCACTCCGGCAGTGCAATCCTTTATCGCATTTTTGGTTATGGAGTTTCCTTCTGAACCCGTCACCAATATGGCAGGGCTTGCTGCCTCAATGCTGTTCTGCTGAATTATATTTCCCCGGGAGGAAATGGAGATCGCCGGCCCGGTGAAATTTTGCAGCATCAAGCCCTCCAGAGAGCATCCTTCAGCGGTTATCTCAATTCCCATCTCACTGCCGTCCCCCCGCAGAATGATCGGCCCGGTCTCTCCGGTCAGAGGCTTGAGAGATAGCGTTTTATTGAGGGTCACTTTTTCGCTATAGGTTCCTGGCTTGATGTAAATGGTATCTCCGTTGTTTGCTACAACTACTGCCTCACCTATTGTCTTGTAGTTAGCGAAGCCGTCATCATCCACGATATAGGTCCTTGCCCCTTCAGCCGGCAAGAGACATATAACCAAGATAATGCAGAGAATGGACCATAATTTGAGCATGTCAGCTAATCTCCAGGCACCCTTTTATAGTTAATGCAATTGATCTCCGGCCTTTTCCCGCGATGTCAGCCACACGATCTAACCCCTTTATTTCCAGTGGAAAAATAAACTTGAAATTTTAGTATTTCTGAAACTGCAATATCAGAACAGATATCAAAGTGTTAAATTCATAATATTATGTTATTAATTAAGTAATATAACTTAATGCAGCAGCTATTGAGCCAATAGATGCTGGTATCAAGGTTCTCTTCACCGGCAAATGCTTGCAGGTTAGTCGCGAAGTCTCTTATAGATATGCTCCCAATAGCTGTTCTTGATTTTCCGCGACCCTTAGCATCTGTAAAGGCCGCATATTTGAAATAGTTTAAATATGCAAAGACTTATCTACCCACTAGGGCATTTCCTGGAGCGGTGATGACATGGCAGGTATCCCGCCTCATAAGCATTGTCTGATCTGTGGCAATGCGGTCAGAGAGGACGAGAACTTCTGCGATGAAGTGTGCGAATCCAAGTACAAATCCGCTCAAAGGCGCCAGCAGATATTGTTGATCGTGTTCGTAGTGTTGATGGGCTTAATAGTGCTCATGCCTGCCCTGATGAGCCTGAAGGGATGAAAAGAATGAAGCATGCCATCAAGATGATCGTTCTTTCCGCAATACTGGCCATTACCATCTCCACCAGCTCCGCAAGCGGCTACTTTTACATAAAGGATATCACCATGCGGCTGGAAGACGGCAACGCCACCTTCGATCTGAACTATACTCTGGACTCTTTTACCAACATCTATGTGCTGGCCCTGGGATGCAAGTACATTGAGCATGACCTGCTATCCTTGCTGAACAATTACAGCCAGATCAAGATCGTGGAAGCCGGTCCGGAAAGCGCATCGCTTCTGGCAGTCGGAGCGGGCCAGTACAATAGCGGCTACTATCTCTATGATTCAAGGCCCTTCGGCTCTCGACAAAAGGCCCTTCAGGAAAGAGTCCCTCAGTTCACAGTGGTCTATCCCGGAGGAAGGTCTCGCACCTTTTACAACGTAACCTCCACTCAGAACGTCTTTTGCGAGGCCGCGGTGCTAAATGAAGCGTCCAATATGCCAACAAAATCCAATAGCACGCATTCAGAACCTAAAAAATGATGAGATGGTCATGATAAGGTCTTAAGCGAGCTTTTTTGTCCTGGCATATTTTCCGGCTCCTCGCTATCTGGCATGGATGAACTTCTGTCGCATATCTCTCTGGTCTCCTGGCCTCTATGGTGAGGCCGAAGCATCCCGATTTAACATCAAAATATTTTGAAGTCCCCGGCATATCACTTGATCTGAGGCTTGGATTGAGTGCTGGATTTGTCTTCAGGCCAGAGCAGGGACAAAACGACCGATGCCGTTAGCACCAGGGTGATTACGCCCAGGGCCAGGCTCACCGGAACTTCATAGAATCCGGATATCAGCATCTTGGCTCCTACGAATATCAGGATGATGGTAATTCCGCTGTTCAGGTAGCGGAACATGAGCATGCATCCGGCCAGGGCGAAGTAGAGGGCACGAAGCCCCAGCACTGCAAAGATATTGGACGAATAGGCCACAAAGGGATCGATGGTTATAGCCAGGACCGCAGGAACAGAGTCCAGGGCAAAGATCAGGTCGGAGGTCTCGACTACCACCAAAACAAGAAAGAGGGGCGTTGCCAGCGTCCGGCCGTCCATGCGGCTGAAGAATTTGTCTCCATCGTACCGTTCCAGGGTGGGAATAAATCGCTTGCACAGGCCCAGCACTGGATTTTGGCTCATATCCCCGATATCGTCATCCTTCTTGAGGGCGATCTTGATACCCGTGAATATAAGAAAAGCACCGAACAGATAAATCACCCAGTGGAAAGTCTGAATCAGCGCAATTCCCGAGATGATGAACAGAGCTCTCAATACCAGCGCGGCTAAAATTCCCCAAAAGAGAACGCGATAGTGGTAATGGGCAGGAACTTTGAAGTAAGAAAAGATGAGCAGGAAAACGAAGAGGTTGTCCACAGATAGTGTCCTCTCCACGATATAGGCTGCTGCAAACTCAACCGCCGTTTCCTGGCCGTGCCAGAAGTAAACCAGGACGTTGAATATTGCGGCCACAGCAATCCAGATAATGCTCCAGATCATGGCCTCTTTGACCGCAATCTGTTGAGATTTTCGGTGAAACACTCCCAGATCGAGGGCCAGCAGAATCAAGACCGTGAGACAAAAGACAATCCACATCAAATGTTGGTCAGTGATCAATAAATTTAGTCCTCCACGAACCGCCCCATCCTGAAGCCTTCATAGTTTTCGTTTCAGTCCTACAAAAAGCTTTCTCTACTAATGCCGTGATTTATGTTCACAGCATTTCGGCAAACGCAGAGAAATTGAGCAATGAAAGGGCAAAAGAGACACCTATTATGATGAAGACTACGCCCGCAACCCGCGTAATGAGCCTTCGATCCACTCTCTCTGAGATCAGACGCCCCAGATATATGGCGAGAATTGATAGGAGCAAAAGCGCCAGCATAGTGCCAGCCAATACCTGTCCGGCTCCATACTCGGCTGCGAAGAGTGCCGAAGCAATTTGAGTCTTGTCTCCCCATTCTGACACAAATATCAGAGAGAAACCGGATATGAAGGGGCTCTTGAAAGAGACCTCCTCAGCCTCCTCCGCATTCCTTATGAGAATCAAGACTCCAAAACCTATGAAAACGGCTGCAGAGATCAGCTTTAAAAGGCTCATCGGCACGAATGCCGTCACCCAGTATCCGAGCAGGATGGCAACGCCGTCTACGATCAGGAAGGCCAGCATCACTCCCGCCAGAAGCTTCAGGTATTCATGAGTTCTGGAGGACAGCAGCAGCACCGAGAGCTGGGTTTTGTCTCCCATCTCTGCCAGAGCTATGGCCAAAAAGGGGATGAAAACCCCCTGCAAAATGCCGGGATCAATCATGGTGAAGGGGCTCCGGAATTAAGACCAAAAGGCAACAATGATCGCGGATAACACTTATGGAAAAAATCGACCTTGTATATTTGCTTTGACCGTATCCGGACATTGAGGATCTTTTATCCTGGACTTCCGGTTCATCTTCCCCAGAAGGGCTCCCTCTTGCGCTTGATATCCATGAAATCTTCCAGGACCTCGCGCTCGTCTTCCGACAGCTTGGGCTTCAGCTCCTGCTCCACGATCCGGGCGTGCTTCTCGGGAATGTTCACGTAGAGTATATCGCCCTCATGAATCTGCCTTCCCACCGTCGGGCCGTCGATAGATATGGCCACCTCTTTTCCCACAGTTGCTGATCCAATGTTCTCGTTGCGCTCCTGGATGCCCTTTACCACGCCCACCACCGCTCCGTCTTCCCTTATGAGCGAAATCTGCGTGCGAATGACCCCGCCTATGACCTGCACTCCGACAATGGCGGGCTTGGACTGCCGGAACACGCAATCGGGCAGCAGCCGGATCGCTCCCGGTCTAATTACCGCCTCCAGGCGCTCCTGCTCCATCTTCATCTTTTGCTCATCAACCCAGCCCTCATAGCTCTCCAGCAGGGTGTAGATGATATCGCTGCTGAACACCGGAACTTCGGTCTTCTGTATCTCGGAGATGGCATCCGGAAGAAGCTCCACGTTGAAGGCCAGGATGGCCGATAGGAGCGGGTCTTTTATGGCTCCGGCCTTTATCACATCCCGCCGGGATATAGGACCCACGTCTGCCGCGTGAATGGGTATGTTCTTGGACTTGAGCTCGCCTACCAGGGCCTCCAGGGAGCCGATGGTATCGGCCTTCAGGACCAGACCCTCGTTCTCAGTCTCGACCCTGACCGAATCGATCTCCGACTTCATCTCCTTGGCCAGGGCCTCCACGTCCTCTTCAGAGGTCACGACCTTGATGGTCGAGCCTGCCAGCGCATTCTCGAGCTTGGGGGCCGCCACCTTGACGCCGCTTGCCGCAGCCACATGCTTGACCGGCAGAAACCGCTCTTCGCTGCGAATCTCAGCCAGAGGCTTGGGCTTGAGAAGAGCCCTGATCTTGGTCACGATGGGCTCGCGGGCTGTGCCCACCAGCACCGTGTCTCCGGACTTGAACTCGCCATCGTAAAGGATCACGTCCAGAGTCGTTCCCAGCCCTCTCTCCTCCTTCACCTCCAGAATGGTGCCGGTGCCAGGGCCGGTGGCAGCAATCCTCAGGTTGTCTTTTAGGAACCTCTGTGCCAGGCCCACCAAAACCATGAGCAGGTCGGGAACTCCCTCACCGGTGACGGCGCTGATGGGGACGATTCCTACCGTCCTGGTGAAATCCCGGATGCGATCGTAACGATCGGCAGAGAAGCCGTACTTGTAAAGCTCGCCCACCAGCTCGTAGATCTTCATGTCCAGCTCTTCGGTGACTCTCTGGTTCTGAGCCTTGAAGGTCTTCGAAAAAGGAGCGTTTTCTGAGGGCAGCCATCCTCCGATGCGGTCTATCTTATTGGCGGCCACCACAAATGGAGTCTTATAGCGTTTGAGGATGGTCAGGGACTCAATGGTCTGCGGACGGAAACCCTCATTGGCGTCTACGATTAGCACCGCCAGGTCGGCCAGGGATCCGCCACGGCTTCTGAGGGAAGTGAAGGCATGATGCCCAGGCGTGTCTATGAACAGAAGCCCCGGCACCTGGATCTCGGCTCCAAAGCTCGCTCCGCAGAAGTCCTGTACAACATCCAGCGGCACCTCGGTCGCACCGATGTGCTGGGTTATGGCCCCGGCTTCCAGATCGACGACTGCTGTGCCCCTGATCCGATCAAGCAGCGTGGTTTTGCCGTGGTCCACATGTCCCATTACAACTACGATGGGAGTTCTGATGTTGGACTCTGCTTTCTTCGTCTTGCTGCCTTTTTTGGACTTCTGTCGCATGCTCTTGGCTCGGCGGTGGTTTTTCTAAAAAATATCTTTTATTTTTTGAGAATTTAAATGCTTCCCTTTAGGATAATACGACGAGGCTGCAGGCCTCACTCATAGAGCCAGGCCTCGTCAATCCTCTGATAATTTAATATCTCCGACTCGGCAAAGTGGAGAGCAATTTCCCGTGCCGCTGAGGCAGGCGAGTCTGAGCCGTGAACCACGTTTCGGCCGGTTTCTATCCCCATATCGCCGCGGATGGTGCCGGATGCGGCTTCAGCCGGGTTGGTGGCCCCGTTCATCTTCCTCATGGCGGAGATGGCTCCTCTGCCCTCGACAACCATGGAAACCGACGGGCCGGAGGTTATGAAGTCCACCAGATCCTGATAGAACTTCTTTCCCACGTGTTCGGCATAGTGCTCGCGGGCTTTTTCAACCGGCATTCTGGTCATCTTCATGGCCACGATCTTGAAGCCCTTCTCCTCAATCCGCTGGACGATCTTTCCGACCAGCCCGCGCTGAACGCCATCGGGCTTGACCATGATGAAAGTTCTCTCCAGTTCTGCCAGGGTTTATGCCCCCTTGCGAGCCCACTTGATCCTTCTGGTGACTCTTCCCAGGCGAACGTTCTTCTCGCATTTGGATGAACAGAAATAGAAGACCGTTCCATCCTTCT
Organism: Methanotrichaceae archaeon; assembly: GCA_013178225.1. Lineage (GTDB taxonomy): Archaea > Halobacteriota > Methanosarcinia > Methanotrichales > Methanotrichaceae > JABLXE01. The sequence goes on along the minus strand of JABLXE010000004.1, from coordinate 64,079 downwards.
TGGCGTAGAGCTTGCCCCGGCCAGGCTCGATGGTCCGGCTGCAAAAGCTGCATTTTCTCTCTTCCATTGCCACCATCTACCTGCTGGTCAGCTTCTTGGCCTCTCTGGCCGTCTCGAGCAGCATCAGAACATCGCCCATCCTGATCGGGCCCATGCAATTCCTGGTTATGATGCGGCCCTTATTGCTGCCCTCCAGAATCCTGCATTTGATCTGGGTGGCCTCTCCGTGCATCCCGGTGACGCCGATTACCTCGATGACTTCCGCTGGAACTCCGTTTTCTTCCTCCATCGGATATCACCTACTTCAGGGACTGTACCTTCTGGACGATCTCATCGACTAGCTCTTTTCCTTTGCCTGGCTCGACGATTGCGGCAGCTGCACTCTTGACGCCTAAACCGGCGGCTGCGCCGATCTCGCTCTGCTTCTTCACGTAGATGTAGGGCGTCTTCTTCTCTTCGCAAAGGGCAGGCAGGTGAGCCACGATCTCCGGAGGCTGGACGTCTTCACCGATCACAACCAGACGGGCTACTCCGCGCTCAATGGCCTTGGTGGCCTCGTTTGTTCCCTTCTTGACCCTGCCAGTATCACGAGCCAGCTCAAGGGCCTCGAGAGACTTTGAGGCCAGCTCAGCCGGAACATCAAACCTTACGAATATTGCTTTAGCCATAACTGTAATTCTCCTTCCGGGCGGACCTGGATCCGCCCATCATCATTCATCGCAAAAGCGCCTTATTAGACTAGATCAGGCTGATGCTCCTCCTCTAAAAAGGTTGCGCTAGACCCGGCAGCAGGCCCTGGAGGACGGTTGCGAGCTGATCGGGAGAGACGCCTCCTGAGATCACGGTCACATCGCCTTCCTTCGATTCGCCCAGGCCGTACTGGCTGGCGGTCTGGCTGATCCGGGAGAGCGTGGCCGCATCCGGACTCAGGTATTTGGCTGAGATCACGTCGCCATCACCCGTTTCGCGGACGCTCAGGTAGAGCTCCCTATAGCCCCCATCGGCCGCATTGGCCATTCCTGAGGCCGATCCCAGGGCCGCGACCTCCAGATCTGCAACCTCATCCTGGGGTAGAGTGAACTTGTCGCTTGGGAAATTGCTGCCGCTGATCACGTCCAGGACGCCCTGGAGAGCGCCCTCGGTTCCGAAGATGGTGGGCTTGCCCATGACCGCCATGTAATCAGAGCCCGTGGGGATCATCATGTAATCATCGTAGGGGACTACGATCCCATCATAGCCCAGCTGAAAAGGCCTGATCCAGTGGAACTCGGCCCGGGTATTATTGAAGTAAGCCGCACCCAGTCGCTGTATCGCGGTTGGGTAGAGGCTGTTTCCGTAGCTCAATGCGAACGATTGAGGAAGCACCTCTCGCGCCGCATCGGTCAGGTTTTGCGACGCGCTGATGTTCAACCAGTAGGCAACAACCGTGCTTTCGGGACTCATCTCCAGGACATCGGCGAGGCTTCCGAAGTTCCAGTCCACCAGACGTCCCTGTACTCCGAAAGCGTCCACGGAGTCCGAGGTCACCACAGCAGGCTTCTCGTTCTGGTCGCCACCTCGCATCATCATGCCCGAAAATACGGATAATACCATAATAGCGCCAACGAAGATTGCAAATGTCTTCTGATTCATCTGCTCTACCACCAGAGTATTATTATTTAGCCTTTTTCAGGAATGAAAGAGGCTCATCCTGGACGTAGTTCTTTTCCAGATGAAGGGCCAGCTCGGCCTTCTGCAGCTCGCGGCCCAGATATCCGGCATGGTCGAGCCTGCTCACCAGTTGCAAGTCAATTAAAGTGTTCAGAACATCCCGGGCACTGCTGCCGGACACGCAGCAACTCTTGTGGCTTACCTGGATTTGATCCTCAGAAAGGCTGATCCTGAAGCTCCCGGCCGGGTCCAGTTGCAGCTGGTGACCGGACCTCGCTTCTTCAGCGCAATTGAGCGGCCCTTCTCGGAGCAGGCGTCTCTTCTCTTTTAAATGAAGCAGGTCCACTCCCAGGTCTTTGGGGGGCGTCTTTCGCCACCTGGCCAGGGCCATCATCTCTGAGGCCCGGAGAAGCTCTCTGATGCTTCCCCTGGCCTTGGGGCTGTACTCCGGAGTAAAGAGCAGGCCGGCTCCCGTTTCTGCGGCCAGGGCCGCCAAAAGAGCGTTTGTCCCCACCGAATCGGCATCCAGTAGCTCGGTTACGTTGCCGGCACCAAAGAACGTTGGAATCCCCGGAAAGGCCTGATGGAATCGTCTGTACCTCTCCAGCGAGGGAACCAGGCCCTGCAGGGGAGGATCAAGCACGGGGTCGGCAATTATTCTGATTCCAAAAGATTGTGCTGTCCGGACATTTTCTTCCAGGCTGGCAGATCCCGGTCCGGGAATCACCACTGCCGGAACACCAGCGGCTGCCACCTCCTGGCCGATCGAGGGCAGGTTGCGGGCGTCAAGGCTCAGCACCAGGTCGGCACCCCCCTCCAGGCCCACCCGGATCAGATCTTCCCTGACCGTGTCAATGCTCAGTGGAAGGTCGGTTTTGGCCCTTGAGGCTCGAAGCGATGCCTTCGCCGCCCCGACCGATGCATCCGGAGAAAACCCCAGGTCGATCATGTCCGCGCCCTGCTCGCGGAAGTGATCCATCTTCCTCTCCAGCTCTCCCTTTCCCAGGCGGTTGGCATCCACTATCTCGGCCAGGACTTTCATGCGTGAAGTCCCGCCGATTTTTGTGCCCCGGATCTCAAAGGCGAAGGAAGCCTCTGTCTCCAGGCGCTGGAGGTCTGACCGGGCCAGCGACGAGAGCCTGTCCTCCATAAGCACGCAGGCCGGAACGGTTGAGGACAGCTCAATTTCTTCCAGGTTCTTGAGGACCGATCCGAGGTCGGCAGCATGCTTGGGGCCAAGACGGATTCGGGAGTTGAGTGCCCTCTCCGCCCGGCTGAAGTCGGCGGTGATGGCACCGGGAATTAGGATCAAATCATAGCCCTGGGGCGCAGCCTCAATCAGCATCTGAGGGGTGATGAAGGCCGCAACCTCCACCGGCAGCACCAGCACGTCAGCGCCTTTTGCAGACTGCTGAACCACATCCCGGGCCATTCGGCCTGTGACCAGGAGAACTTTCATATCCATTAAAAAAAGCGGCTCCGGATCAACGCGCGTCGCAATAGCGGACCTCGTCCACCTCCAGCATCAGGGGCAGACCCTGTTCCCCTGTTGCCACCTTTCGAACCCTTCCTACACCCTCCAGCTGCAGCTGTGCTCTGGCGGCCTGAGCCTCACGTTCCTCGTAGTAGTCTTCTCTCGACTGGATGACACGATGGGTTATGGTTTGGAGGGCCCGCACGTTGGCAATCAGCCCGTTGGTGCCTAAAGTTATGTCCGGGGCGCTGGATTCGGTGAGAAATATCCGGTCCCCCGGAGCCACGTTTTGCAGGGCGAAGAAGTTGTAAGGACTTCTGATCTCGACGGTTCGAACTCTTGCCGCTAAAAGTTCTTTCATGACATGCCTGGCAATTCCTGTAAGCGCAACGTAGATCATCTTCATCACCCGTACATGGGGAACTCTTTGGGAAGGGGCTGCTCCTCAGGCGTGGCTGCTTTCAGCTGCTGAGCCAGCTGGGCCATCTGCACCTCAATCTGCTCGGCCTGCTCTTCCAGCTTCTTGGTAGAGACACCCAGATCGTACATCTTATTCAGGGTCTCGATGGTGGCGATGGCTGCTCTGGGATCGGGCTCCGAGCTGGCCGTCTCGCCCAACAGGCAGATGGCCGGGAAGTTCTTGATCCGGCATTCGTTCATGATGCTGCCGGTAATTCCGGTGATCGTGCCCAGCTCGAAGACCTCGGCCATGTCTTTGATGCGGTCGAGGAGATCCTTTTGGGTCACAGCTCCGAACACTCGGTGCTGATCGCTCATAACTGTGATCCCTGCCAGGCATACCATCTCCCGTGCCTTGATGGAACGAGCCCAGGAGACCACTTCCCGGCCGATGTCGAAGGAAGCCAGAGGATGAACGGGTATGTCTGCCGTCAGGACGACCAGGTTCTTTCCGGCGTCTTCGTAGATCCTGACCGGCATGTTCACCACGCCCCCCAGCAGGACCGCCAGCGGCGGAAAGAACTTGGAGTTCATGGCCCCCAGATAGGTCATATCCAGCTCGTGAACTATGTACTGGCTGGCGATATTGCCGACCAAGCCTATTCCAGGAAATCCCTCTATAATCAGCGGGTCCTTGACGGTAGGCTCTTTTTCCAGGATGACCTGAACCACTTCAGTATCCTTATCCGTATCCATAATGATTTCTTGGCTTTTATGTGAGATAAGAGCATCGCTTTGAGTAAGTTATTACTTTGGGAATTCGGAGTTATGAGGCCGTCCAACCCTCAGGCAGAATATGAAAAGAACCTCGCGCATCTTGATCTTATCCATGACCAATAAATTAATAATCCTTTTTTATTTTTAAGTTCAATGCCCTGCAGCTTGTTGCATGCTATTCAACTTAAAATATAAAAATGTCGAACGCGGGGGGAGATTCCAGAGAATATTCCTGAATCCTGAATCAATCGCTATTAAAGGCCGCTCATGGATGGCTACTACAACCTTCTGGCAAAACCTCTCCGGACCTACAGCCAAGGGCGGTTTTACTTGGAGGAGAAAAGGGGCAGGATGTATGAATCAGATCTGGGCCTTCATCAGATGAACGTTGAGAAGAATGGAGCAAAGATCGACAGGAGAGCTTTCGCAAAATCTGATTGAGCTGCAGGTTGAATGCTCCAGCCCAGCGTAGCAGGGCCAGCTGAGCGAGACCGGTCCCGGAGGGATATTCAAGGCTTGCGGTCCCGGGCTATCCTATTTGAGGCCCGAAAGATGATTGGTCAGATGGGTCCTCCAAGCCTTTTTTCGCTGAACACACCTTCCTCCAAAAAGAAGGGCCATCAAAGCGGGGCGCTGGGCGGCATGATATTGGGGTCTATACCCTTGGCCAGAACTCTAACATCGTTGAAGGTCCTTCCCTGGCTCTGGACAGCGGCTTGGCTCTGGACCTGACTTGAAGGCTGGTATTCGGTTGCAGATGTGACCGCAACAGGAGCAGGAGAAGCGGTCTCCGCCACCTTTGCCGGAACGTACAGTTCCACATCGATGTTGATCCTCTCAGCCGAGAAATCCCCCTGGCTGAGATGGCCTTCTCCATCAGCGGCTGCAAACCCGCCCTCCATCAAGTCTCCATTAACGGTGCCAGAAAGGACCGTCGAGGTAAGCAGATCTCCTGGAGCTGCAGCTATAGCAATGCTGGCCCCGTTTCCTGCGATCTGGCCGGAGACGACTCCGTTCCATGGCGTTCCCGCCTCCGATTTACACTGACCCTGCAGCGCGCTTCCGGATTGGGTGACGGCCATGGTGATCTCATCTCCATTCATCATAACCTTCCATATGCCCGCCAGATTCGCCGGAGCTGCATATTCTGACGCTGCCGCAGCAGTTGAAGCGGTCTCGTTTATCGCCAACTGAACATCAGCAAAAGCGCTCTCATTTTTCGGGGCCAATTCGGCCTCCTGCGCAACCGAATTGCAGGAGATCAGAAGAAGCAGAAGGGCTGCAAGAGTCGTGAATTTAAGCATCATAACCAATCATCACCACGAAGTCTTGAAGATCTGGGTTATAGGTAGGTCTTGTCTATTGATCTTGCTTATTAGTCCTATGTATGTAAATAGGCTTTGGGTCCTCATCTGAATAGCCCGCCGCAGAAGGCTTTTGCAGCTCTCACATGGTATCGAATGATTTTTCCAAGGAATGGTTTTGTCTCCTGCTTTTCGACTGATGACGTAGGATAGATTATTTATAATATGAGAAATATCGACAAAGGCGGTAGGGTAAGGCCGGATTGGGGAGATCGGGTGACAAAAATGAGCAAATATTTAGTCGCAGCCTTAGCGTTGATGTTTTTCGGAGTCGGACTGGCTTTCGGACAGTGCATGGGACCTTGTGGAGAAGGCGTGCAGATGGCGAATGGAAGCGCCATGTGCTACGGCAATGGCACCTGCTGCGCAGAAGGAGGATGCTGGAGTGGCGGCCTCTGCTATGCCGATGAAACCTGCTGCTTTGGCAACGGAACTTGCTGTCAGGGCGGCATCTGCCAGCAGAACCAGACCATGCTGCAGCTCATGAATCAGACTATGAACCAGACTATGAATCAAACCATGAGCCAGACCCAGCTGAGCATCGGACCGTCATCAGGTGCTGCCACACAGGCCATGGGAGCCTCTGGACAGAACGCAGCTGAGCCCACGGGCATTCAGTCCGGTGCCGCTCAAAGCACAGGTGCAGGTCAGGCTTCGGGAAGCGGACAGGGCAGTCAGGCCCAGGATCAAACCAGGTCCAGAGATCAGTCCTGCTGAGCCGGACAACAAAAGCCGGCAATATCCTTTTTGTCCTTTAGGCCCGGATCTCCGGTGCCCTTTCATCGCCAAATTTATATGGATTTTTGCTTTTCTGGATTGGGTCAGGTGACCACGGGCATGATGGCAATTAACGAAACCGGATTCGAAGCCTTCGAAGAGATGCTGGACTTCGAAGAGGATCTGAAGATTCAAGTTCACGAACTCGACAATGGAACAGTAGTGGTAGATGCCGGCGTCGAAGCCGAAGGCGGGCTTTGGGCGGGAATTTACCTCAGCCGCCTGTGCATGGCCGATCTGGCCGACATTCAGATCATACCCTGCGATGTCAAGGGCATATCCATTCCGGGAGTCCAGGTCACAACCGACCACCCGGCCATCTCCTGCATGGCCTCTCAATGTGCCATGTGGCAGATTAAGGTGGACAAGTACTTCGCTATGGGCAGCGGGCCGGCACGGGTGCTGGCCAGAAAGACCAAAGACCTCTACGAGAAGCTGGGCTTCGAGGAGTTCTCGGATGTGGGCGTTCTGGTTCTGGAGTCCAACAAGCTGCCCGACTCCAAGGTCGCCTCCCACATCGCCGAAAAGTGCGGCATCGACCCCGCTGACCTGAGGCTTGCGGTTGCCCCTACCGACTCTATCGCCGGGCTGGTCCAGGTCTCGGCCCGGGTGGTGGAGACGGGCCTTCACAAGCTCTTTACCATGGGCTTCGATATCAACGCCATCACGAGCGGCTGGGGAAAAGCGCCCATCTCGCCCATCATGGGAGACGCCACCATGTGCATGGGCTCATCAAACGATGCCATTATCTACGGGGGCGAGACCTACTACACTCTCAAGTACGAGGATCCAGAGGAGCTGCAGCAGTACCTGAAAGGCATGCCCTCGGAGGCCTCACGGGACTACGGCGCACCATTCTATAAGACGTTCAAAGCTGCAGGATTCGACTTCTTCAAAGTGGACCACAACATGTTCGCACCGGCCAGAGTGGTGATGAACGAACTCAAATCCCGGCGGACGTTTGTAAGCGGCCGCATAAACCCCGATGTGCTGATGGAATCGTTCAACATCGAGGCCGTGAATCAGACGCACTGAACTTTCAATTTTCTTTATTCTGGCGCTTTCTCTAATTCTGGTGCTCGGCTGCATAACATATCAATTAAAAGTCTTTTTCACGGTCTCTTCTTCGGCCCGGACATTGAAGATTTTTCATCACGGTCATTTTCAGGCACCCAAAGGTTTTAACCTCTGCCATGTAACTCCTCACCCATATGAACTTCGCCCGTCGTCTCTTTAAATCCAAGCCCAAGCCCAGAATCGCGGAGAGTCCTCCGGTAAACTACCTCGACTTGAGGAGCAAGCCCTATTACATCGTGGCCTCGGTGGAAGTGGGAAACACCACCACCAAGAGCATTCTCACAGCTACCGATATGAACACCGGCAGGACCTACATCGTAAACAAGACAGTCCGCATGACCCGAGAGGTGAGACGGCCGAAGGCCGGCGAAGAGATCTTTGCCCATACCATCAATGGAACAGCTCTGACCAAGGAATCGGTGGCCGAGCTGGTGAGAGATACCCTGATCGAAAGCCACGACCAGGCCAGGCTGGACATCAAGACCGACCTGCACTTCGTGGTGCGATCCACAGGAGTGGTGGCCGAGCTGGAATCCCCAGAGCAGGTAGGCATATTCATTCAGGCCCTGGCCGAAGGCTGTCTGATGGCCGGCGTTCCTCCACGGCTGATGACCCCGGCCATGTCCATCCACAACATCCAGGACAAGTTCAAACGCTTCACCCTGATCGAGCGGATCGTATTTAACGGGGCGGTAGCATCTTGTTTTCCTCCGCAGGGATCAACCGGTGTCGAGGTGGTGGCCAACGAGATGGAGGGCGAGCTGGCCACAGCGGGAATCAAAGAGGGCAGCCGCTGGACCGATGTCGACTATCGCAATCCCTGTCTCTCCATGGACTTCGGCACCACACTGGACGGACGCGTGACCAGCGAGGAGCTGCCCTATGCTCATACCATCGGCAACCTGCTGGGCCTCGCAGGCGCCATTCCGGATGCAGTGGTTCAGGGAACCGGGCTGGTGGACAGACAGACCGGAGCCACTCTCGACATCTTCGATTCAAAGATCAAGCCCGATTATGGAAAGGATGCCAAGCAGTATGCCGACCGGATTGATGATCTCATAATAATAGAAAAGGTTCCCCCAAGCCGCAATAAATACGGCCTGGTGCCGGTATGTCCCGAGGCGGCCCGCCTGAACAACGTGGTGCTGATAGGCTGCGATGTGGGAGTCAACGGCAGCGACCTCGGCAAACTATCGGAGATCGGAGCCGAGATCAACCGCTCCAAAGGCCTCAAGACGCTGTTTGCGGTGCTGGATATGGTCTGTGCCCGCATGGCCAGGAGGCTGGTCCAGGTGGGTGTGGAAGAGGGAATAGTCACCGGCAAGACCGCACTGGGCGTGACCGGCCGGGCCGGGATCAGCGGCAACAAGCCAACCCTGATTCTGGAAGAGATCGAAAAGCTCGGACTCTACGATTCGCCTGAAAAACATGTCGTATTCGTGGACGACGGCCTGGCGCGGGGCGCTGCGGTGATGGCACGCTGCATGAACTCCATGGGAACTCCCAAGAATCCGCTGGGTGGATTAAGAGGTGGAAAGTGCATCCTCCGGGAGAGAATAAACCTCGAATCCAGCAAGGGGGCAATGCCCATACCACAGTCCGCCAAGCCCGACCGGGATACTCACGACTACTTCAAGGGAGGGCACGACTAGCTAAGATGCCTGCTGCCAGGGCGGCGACGACCGGGGAGGAAGCAGAGACCCCGATCTCTGTGCTGAAGATAGAGCAGCGAGAGGAGATGCTGTGGATATCGTCGGATCCAGTAGGCTTGGAGCGTTTTCCGCCCTGCATCAGAAACATAATTCAGAAAGGGGAGACGAAGGCCGGGCAGCATCGAAAGGCCGCCATTCTGGCCGCTTTTCTGGGCCAGGCTGGCTGGAAAGAGCCCCAGGCCAAAGAGCTGTGGCAAAGTGTGACCCCGGTCGAGGAGCGGATATTTTACGAATGGTTCTCCAAACTTCACTGCCCCAAGTGCGAAACTCTGAAAAAACAGAGCCGGGGCTATCCCGATCCCGGAATCGGTGATTTGGGCCTGTGCTGTCCCGACGACAGATGCCCGCAATTCCTGGGGCCGGTTGAGTACGCAGCCGGCATCAGATGCGAAGAGGACCGCTTTTCAGGGAAGATGCATCACATCAAGACGCTGTTCCGGGTTCTGGTCTTCGACTGGCTCACAGGACGGGAGGATTGGATTGAGCTGAACCAGGACGAACGAGAGGACCTGGAAGAGCTCTTGAACCAGCTGAAGGGCAGGAGCGACATGATGATGATCTACGCCCGGGTCAGGACACGGGGAAGGCTCCGTCCCAAATTCCTGATCCGGGAGAGAGCCGGGCCTAAGAGACAGATGCTGTCCGAGCTTCTGTAGATCATGGAAATACCCTGGGGGTCCGCAAGCCTGGAGGATCAGATTTATATCTGTAGGACCCTCACTTTGGTTGCATTGGGGGAAAGAGGCATCCTGACGAGAAAAATGCTGCTGCTCCTGCTTATTGGGTTCTGTGCTGCCTGCCTCACGCTTAATTGCTGCGGAAAAGAAGTGACTGCCCAGAACGTCAGTGAGAAGTCCAGGGTCTTCGTAGTGGGATACATGCAGGACTCGAGAGTTCTTCAGACCCAGATGGGCTACAAGGGGGCCAAGCTGGTAGCCGGCAGCAGCGGTAGCGGCATTGCCACCAAGACCGTCGATACTTACGTTTACAGCGACTCAAGCATGGACGAACTCTACTACAAGACATCTACTGAATTCGATTACCAGCCCTACACTCCGCCTCTGACCTTCACCCAGAGCGATCTGCGAAACGTGCTGTGCGCTAAGAACTACGAGGTAGGCTCGGTTTACTCCGAGCGGTACACCAACCTGACCGACCTGATCAAGGACACTTACGTCTATCAGGACGACAACGTCTCCATCTACGACATCGACTCAGAGGTGCGCGGAATGGCCACTATCGGCAGCATGGCCAGGAAGAGCGCCAAGACCCAGGCATCCTATCTGATGACCGGGACCTATGTCGGCTACTCAGACCTGCGCTTTGAGATTCAGGCTGGAGATCAATCGATCCTCTACCTGCCCTGCCCGTGAGCAGCTCTCGATTTTTTTCCAAATGCCTTAAATAAGTCGTCTTTCAGGGACACTATATTGAAGCTAAAGCCTTTTTCAGGAGTTTCCTACCTGCTCGCCAAAGCGGAGCATCTCTCCGGAACTTGAGTCACATAGGGCTTTTGGGAGATGCGAAGCCACCTAGCCACGCAGGCCAGGCCCACCAGGGCGTTCATCACCCCCAGGATCAGAATAGTGTTTCCCCAGTTCAGGGATATCACGGTCATGCCGATGCTTCCCATGAAGATGCCAAAGCAGCTCATGAGGGCGGCAGCAGATCCCGTGTCCTCTCTCTGCTGCTCCAGCATCAGATTTACGCCAGGAGTCCGCACACAGCTGGCTGAGATGGTCGCCGGCAGGAGCACGATTGCCAGCATCCAGGGAGAAAAGCCGCCGAAAATTGAAACCATCAGGCCGCTAGCGGATATCGCCGCAAAACAGGTGATAATAATCGACCTCCGTCTGTATTTGCGGGACATTCGCATGTAGAGCATCGGGCCGAAGACCAATCCCAAAGCGTTCACGGCGAAATAGTAGCTGTACACCTGCTCGCTGAGCCCAAAACCGTTTATGTAGATGTAGGATGATGAGGCTATAAACGCCATCGAGGATAAGCTCGGCAGAGAAAACAGGAGCAATAGCGACGAAAAGGCGGGATTTTTGGCAGTCACCTGCAGCCTTCCCAGGGACTGCAGCAAGGAGCCCGTGTAGCGCTGGTCTATGGTCTCCTGCAGGGCGACGGCTCCTGCCAGCGCCAGCACACCTATCAGGGCCAGCGTCCAGAAGATTCCCCTCCAGGACATGAACTTCAGCAGCAAAGCGCCCAGAACCGGAGCGGCCACCGGGGATATCAAGACCATGGACTGGACAAAGGCCAGGATCGGCTCCCTGCTCCGGCTGTCATAAACATCTTTGATCATGGCTGTGGCCACAGCAAAGGCACCGCTTCCCCCGACGGCCTGCAGAATGCGAAATGCTATCAGATGATAGATATCCCAGGAGCCTGCACAGGCCAGGCTTGCTGCGGAATATATGGACAGCCCGATCAGCAGCACAGGCCTGCGGCCGTATTTGTCGCTCAGCGGTCCCCAGAGAAGTGTGCCTGCACCAAAGAAGACGAAGAACAGAATTAAAGTCAGGTTTGCCAGATCTGCCGACACGTCGAAGTACAGAGCCATTCCGGGAAGCGCAGGAAGATAGAGGTCTGTTGATAGCGGAACAAAGGCGCTTAAAAACGTTATGAGCGCAATTAGCCCGGCCTCTCCCAGATATCTCTGTCTTCTGGCAGCAGAAGGCGCGTTCATCTTCGCTCTCTCGAATCTGGCAGCTGGGGGACAAGTATCCGGTCAGGCATACCATAAATCAGTTGTCTCATTCAACGATCCGTCAATATTGCTGTTATCATTTTTACTGTTGCTGCAAAGGAAAGGCTGCCCTCCCGTATTATAAAGCTGGCGAGGACTGCGAGACTCTTTAAAAATCGGAACACGATGCCTTGTCCTGATTCCTCGGATCGCTTCAATTTCTTCCAGAAGGCGGCTGGATCAGACAATCAGACATTATGCTAAGCTTTGATAAATGCTCAATTCAATTCCAATCAAGATGAATACCAAAAACATCTTTTGCAATAATATAGGTAGGAATTCCAGCCGCAATCCTCTTGAAAGGGATAACTATCATCGACAATTCTATGTTATGTCAAATTAGATATCAAATTATTAATTGATTGTCATTAAGTCTTCAAGAAGTTATAAATATATGCGCACCATCCAGGAAAAAATAGGAGTCAACCTTTATCAGGTGATGTCTATATGGAGCCGAAATATATTATTATGATATCATGTATAATATTTTCACTATCCGGAGCCGAGGCGCTGAAGTTCGACCAGACCATTGCCGTTGACGGCAGTGGAGACCTGTACACTCGAACCGATATACCATATGCCAAAGATCTGGCGCAAGGCCTTGGAGCCCAAAATTATTCGCTGGCTTTCGATTTTCAGAATGCCCTTTCCGGGTCGTTCCGGTCAAAGTACGCACTGAGAAGCGCCAGCAACAATAAATCAGACCAGGGCCCGGCGAGCATACCTGGGGGCGATTCGGAAAAAAAGCTGGATGCTCTGCCGGTAACAATGAATAATCGCTATCAAGTGGGGCTTACTGATAATTCACTGCAATATGTAGCATCGATCAATAGAATAGAGGAGATATATACAGATAGCTCCATTGAATTAATGAGAAACGATTATGGGTCCTACCAGGTAATCACGAATTACGATATAGGCGGACAGGGAGCGCTCAAACAAAAGATCACTGAAAGGGATACAAATATGCACCCAACCGTCCTCTCAGAAGCTCGAGTCAACGGGAACTTCAGCCTCTCCTCGAATATGGAGGACGAGATCCAGAAAACGCTTTCAGATATCGATTATTCAAGCCCGGAATATCTCAGCGCTAAGCTTTCCGATGCCAATAAATCCATCGAGGCGGCACAAAATGCCGGAAAGGAGAACTCGAACCGAAACATAGGAGGCTTTGCGGTGAATGTCGGTCGATTCTTTCCCCTCAGGAGCGATTCCTCAGAACTGGCCGGCAGCTACAACCTTCTAGGAATCGTCTTCAACGGGCCGGCCGGATGCATGGTACCCTAAATCAAGCCGGAGTCGATGCAGGATTCGCGCCCCGCAAGGCTTGATATATTTTTCTCGAAAAAAGAGGAGGCACAATTTCAGCGGCTCTACTTTTCCAGGCCCACCCCAGGTTCGATCTGTGGACGCGGCCTGAGCAAATTATTTCAGGCTCAATCTATGGCCAGAGTGAATGCCAGCCTCATCTCTGTGCCCTGGTTGGGTATGGTGGTCCAGTAGCAGCCCTTTTTTATGATCTCATCATGAGATTGGTCCAAAAACTCGTATGTATCATAGCCCGTTCGCTCAACGCTCATCCGGTCCATTAACTCCAGAAGGGTCGGGAAATCCCGGTACAGTGAAGAGCTCTTATTCAGCAATATCTGAGATGGATCAGTTTCGTACAGAATGGTTCCGTCATCCGCCTTGCTCACCCACATCTTGGAATCACCCAGGGGCTGAAAAGGAGCAAGAACCCTTTCGAAAAACTGGCTGCCGTTAAACATCAAGCTGACCGTCCCAAGGAATGTTCCGTTGACGTCGAAGACCGGCATCTCCGAATCGATTCCATACGGGCCTTCAACTGACTTTATGAAGTAAAATCCCGAATAGAGTTTGGCATTGATGGTGTCATTCACGTGCTTCTGCCACAGCAAATTATCTCCTTTGATGCTCTCAAACGATGCAGGCTCGACCTCGAGTACTGTGCCGTCAGCCCCTACGGTAATACAATCAATCACCGCAGGGTCGGCGTTGGTGAGGTTTGATAAAACCTGGCGGGCTTTTCGCCCTTCAAGGCCTGTTTCTGAGAGGCCAATGCTGGCGCCAACAAGGGCATCTTCAATCCTGGATAGGTTGGAGTTCACAGCGTCAGCGGCAGACAGAAGCCTCCATAAAGGCTCGCCGCCGGTCGTCTGCGGACCGAAGGTCGCGTCATTGGTCGCACTTGCTGCACACACAATGACCATCGCCCCTGATGCCATAAACATGGCCGATAAGAGCCCCAGGAGCAAGATTCTCTTTGATTTTTTCATACATTTACTATGATCTAAACCGATTATAAGGATGCTGCTCTTCTGTTATCTTTTTGAAGTAGCAGATAGCCTCCTCTTCTCTCTCAAGTCGCCTCTAGTTGCCCTCCCTGTTCCCCAGCTCACGGGCTTTGGAGAGGGCGTCAACAGCCTCGGATTCCCGGCCAAGCTCTCTCAGCGCCAGACCCTTGTTGTTCCAGGCCTCGGAAAAATCCGGATCGAGCTTAATTGCCTTTTCGAACTCCTCCAGGGCCGGACCGTACTTGCCCTGCAGCCCGAGAGCATTTCCTTTATTGAAAGTGGCCTCGATGTAGTTGGGATTTAGGTCCAGCGCTCGATTAAAGCATTCAATGGCCTCCTCGCATTTTCCTCCGTACAGAAGGTCGATGCCCTTATTACACCAGGACTCAGCGTCCTCAGGGTCGATGCCTAAAGCTGCATCATAGGCCAGGACGGCCTCATCGTATCTTTGCAGAGCGTCCAGAGCGTTGCCCTTGTTCTTCCAGGGAAGCGCGTCGGTGGATTTAAGCAGAATTGACTGATCAAAAGCCTCGATCGCCTCTTCGTACCTCTCCAGACCTATTGAAGCCACGCCTTTTCCGTTCCAGAAGTCCGACTCGTTGGGGCGGATCTTGATTGCTTCCTCGCAGGCCTGCAGTGCCTCATCATATCTGCCAAAGCCCCTGGCCAGGGCCAGTCCCTTGTTGTTCCAGGCCTCGGCATAACTGGGATTCAGATCGAGGGCCTGATCAAAACAGCCAATGGCATCTTCATATTCATCCATTCCCACCAGAGCGATTCCTCTGGCGGCCCAAGCTTCGGGAAAGCTTTCATCGATTTTCAGGGCTTCTTCGTATGCATCTGCCGCCTGCTCATAGGACCCGCTTTCCAAGAGCGAATTTCCCTTTTCGAACCAGTACGACGCTGTATCCTTCTGTCCCAGGCCCGGCTGGCAGCAGATTAGGCAGATGATTAACAAAGCTCCAGTCCAAAGGACAACTCCTCTGATCCGAATCGTCATGATCTACTATTGGGCCCCTGAACTGAGAAAAAGTTTTTGCACAGCATCCTCTGCTGTGCACCTCTGCGGCTGTTTCCGGGCCACGGATTCTTTTTCAGGTCCTCTCAATCTCAATATCCGATCCTGAAGCTGTAAGCAGGCTTTGGTCCGGCGCTGAAGCTGTAGCCTTGTCTGCAGGTTGTGACGCCATAGCTCGGCCTTTGTGCCGCCCCGGTGCTGTAGCCGGCCCGTCCTCCGGTGGAGAAGCTGCT
Source organism: Methanotrichaceae archaeon (assembly GCA_013178225.1). Taxonomy (GTDB): domain Archaea; phylum Halobacteriota; class Methanosarcinia; order Methanotrichales; family Methanotrichaceae; genus JABLXE01. Next base: position 48,528 of record JABLXE010000004.1, on the reverse strand, counting down.
CTGCGGCCTGGGCCCTACCGAGAATGAGTATCTCTTTCTCGGCGGCTGCACGATTATAAGACCGGACCCAAAGGCCGGAACATCGATCCTCATCAGATCCTGGTCTTGGGTCTTGGATGCTGCCAGGTCTCCGTAAAGGATTTCGATATCCTGCATGCTCCAGTCACCCAGCTGCGGATCGACGGTCACCTGAGCGGTCACGGTACTCGGGTTAGCCACCAATATGTAAAGGACGCCATCGAAGAACAGGCCCCGAGTCATTACCACTGTGCTCGATGCCTGAAGATAGTATTCGGTACCAGTAACTCCTTCCATCGTCAAGAGGCCGCTCTCGTCAAGCTTCACCACCGAGTTCTGCCAGAAGGATCTCTGCAGGGCCAAGAGTTCCTTTTCCGCAGCGGCCTGCGGAGATGTTGCATAGCTTTTCTGCGAGTATCCTTGCTGGATTTTCTGCTGCTGATAATCTCCTTGTCCGTAATACGGCTCCTGGTTGTATGGTTGCCTGTTATCTTGTTGCTGATAGGCAGAATGCCGGGCATCCATCTGCCCGTAACCGTAATCCGCTTGCCCTACGCTCTGCTGTTCATAGCTCTGCTGTGGATAGCTCTGCTGATAATAAAATTGATCTTGGTAGCCCGATTGTTCAGCATCCTCTTGAGGGTAACCGGAGTATCCGGTGCCAGCAAAATCGTCCTGCTGGAAGCCGCTCTGCTGACCGTAGTCTTGTTTCTGGAAGTTCGTCTGATAACTTTGTTGCTGATAAGCCGACTGGTATTCTTGCCAATCGCTCTGTATTTCTTCTTGCTGGTAGCTTTGCCGCTGGTATCGCGGTTCTGCCGGGACATGCTGAGCAGGAGTCTCCTGAGAGTCAAGCACATCAATTGTTACCGAATCGCTCATCTGACCGTTAGCAGAAAATACTAACGTGTGCCGTCCAGCATCCTCCGCCAGGAATGCAATCTGGTTGTAGGGCAGGAAATAATAGTCTTCTCTGGCCGTTCTGCCATCCGGTTTGCTCTCATAGAGGTATCCGTCTCCTTCTTCAGAGGTGGTGGCGATCAGCATCAGCTGGGCACCTCTCGGGACCGCAACATATTGCATCTTCTCGGACCCTCCATCTATCCATAAGGAGTTTGTCTCCCGGGCATAGTTCGAATATTTCGAATCTTGCGAAAAGGGAAAGCTACTTCCTCGATCGCTATAGTACAGTTCCTCCAGTGCGCCGCTCTCCTGGCTGCACACGCTGCATTTCTCAGAGCTGACGGATTTAGCCGAGACGGAAGGAGTGGATGCCTCACCACCTTTGGAGCTTTTCCGGCCATCCATCATGGAGGGAATTGAGGAAGCTGAATAGGTGCTTGGAGCATAATTGCGCTCTTGATTCAATCCTCCTGCTGATCCTCCCGTTACCACAATTACGCCACGAACAGAAGGATTGGAGTCGCAACGATAATAATAAGTGCCAGGATTGGTGAATTGATATTGAATCCTCTGGCCTGAGGGCATAGCTCCGGAATAAAGAGGCCAATTATCTCCGGATATAAAGTGATCCCTGAAGTCTTCGTTGACCCAGGCAACTGTGGCTTCTGCCGGCACTGTAATCGACTGAGGAGAAAAAGAGGAAGCTCTGATCTCAATCACATAGGACGATTGCGCACTTGCGTTTACGCACGCAAGACATGCTAAAAGAAACAGCACCACCACTGTAAGATTCATATTTTGAATGACGATCCACTCCTGGCGTTTACTCGGTCTCCCTCATATTAACTTTTATAAATTTCTTCACTTCAAAGTATAAATATTATTGCTTCCTGATATAGGTATAGCTTTCAGATGGCAAAGAAATATAGCGCTAATAGCTCTAATATTTGCTCCAATTTCTGTTCCATCAACAGAGGGATAATTGACTCTGACGCCCTCTGATGACCCACGATCCCGTACGTAATTTTCGCGATGACATAAGTCATCATTTCCGTTACTGGGAGCCGTGTCACTCCAGATCGATCAGGCCATACAAAGGATGATTCATAGTAAGATGCAGGATAAGGATTTGCGAAGTCTGTAGATGCAAAAGGACGGCGCAAACTGCATTACATGAGGTGTATTGAAAAGCTCAGAAGGCCCTGCTTCCGGGCGCAGCTCTTTAAAAGATTGTTCCGCTTCGGCCATTAAATTTATCACGATAAACGAAATATTGGTGCAGTATTATTTCATTTCTCATCTATTCTGCCATCGATTCTGCGATCAAAAGAGTAATGTACGAGCAAAGTCATAGAGTTTATGATGTGATATAATGGAAATAAATCATACAGTTATCGATAGCGTTCCGATACTGGCAGTCTCCGGCAGGATCGATGCCACTACTTCCAGAGATCTGGAAAATGCCCTCAACGGCCTAATTGAAGAGGACAATAACAGAATCATAGTGGATCTAGCTGGAGTCGAGTACATCAGCAGCGTCGGGCTAAGGGTAATGCTCGCCGCCCTGAAGAAAGTTCGACCAAAGCAGGGAGATCTGATGCTGGCATCGCTTCAGCCTTTCGTGCGTGAGGTCTTCGAGATCACCGGCTTTACAAAGCTATTCCTGATCTGTCCCGATCAGCGAGAAGCGATCAGTAAAATGAAAACCGGATAGCTCTTCCTATGCGTCCTGCACATTTCTGAATTTCATATGGTAAAGCAACCAGGGGCAGCAAAGAATAACGATATGATGGGAATTAACAGAGAGATTACAGTTCCGGCGAGATTGGGGGAGATTCCAGCCATCTCTGACTTCATTTACGAGGTAATGAGCGCCTGCGGTTTCGACGCGAAGAAGATCATGGAGATGCAGCTGGCAGCAGAGGAAGCATGCACCAACATCTCGAATTATGCCTATGAAGAAAGGAATGGGCAGATCCACATCACCGCCGCAGCAGAAGATGATCTGCACCTGACTTTGGAGGACTGGGGGACGCCATTCGATCCCACATCACGGATTGCTCCCGTGACCGAATCGCCAGCAGAAGAGCGTCCCATTGGCGGCCTGGGCATCTATCTCATAAAGAATTGCGTGGATGAAATACATTACCAACACCGTGATGGAAAGAATATCTTAAAACTCGTAAAAAATAAAGATTAATTGAGGCCTCTTCGCAGCAGACCGTCATTTCAGATCCTCCTCGGGATCGTCTCATGCACCTCAGAGACCCTCCGGCCCCTCCTGCTGGCTTTCATTTCCGTCCGAAGTTCGACCTCAGGAACTTGGGTCAGGCACTTGGCCGAAATACGCCTCCCCCAGGTCGGCTTTCGATCGACTTCCTAGGGCTGGATTGCACAGTACGAAATAAAGAGCACATGATCCAACTCTCGCATGGAACTGTCATTTTAGTCTTTGGATTCCGATCTCAGTATCAGCATGGGGCGGCTGGTCTTCTGTGCCACTTCGAAGGTTACGCTTCCCACCCTGAGCTGCTTTAGCCAGCCTTTTCCCTGGTAGGTCATGACTATTAAGGAGGCATCGATCTTGTCTGCCAGGGAAACGATCTCCTTGGCAGGATTTCCCTCCGGCGCGTGAACGGTGGTTCTGATGCCCGCCTGCTCCAGCTTGTCCCTAATCTCGTGAAGCTTCTTTAGGGCTTCCTCCACATTTTCACCCCTGGAGGCGACGTTTGCTATTGCCACTTCGCCGATTCCATCCAGCCCCTTCACGAAAGAAACTGCATCTAGTGCAACAGGAGAAAAGTCCGTGGCTAGAAGGATTCTGGAAAAGATGTGCGAACAGTACCTGGCAAATTCCAATCTGCCGGCATCCTCCAGCAAATTATGGCGAACGATCATCAGATTGGCCTTGCCGTGCCTCAGAACATCCGTAGATATGCTTCCGAGCAGGAGCCCCTTGATAAGGCCTTTTCCCTGAGCCCCCATTATGATGAAATTGATACCTTCTTCATCAGCGGTCTTCTGGATGGCATCGCCGACAGATCCCCCCTCTATGATCTCAATGTCGTCTCGCGGCTCCAGCCTTGGAATATCCACTCCATCAGGTCCACTTATGTCATCAACCACGATCTTGACCCGCGGCACGATTTTTTTTCCCAGCCCTCCCAGGAGCCGGCACTCTTTTTCCATCTGAGCTTGGGCCTCATTTATCATGGAGTCGTAGCTCCAGCCGTGCTTCTCCAGGTCCAGAGGGTTGGAGGCGTCCACAACATGGAGGAGCACCACCTCTTTTAGGCCCGGAATCTCGCCCACGCAGTCCAGCATTTTATGAGCATATTTTGAAAAGTCCGTCGGAACCAGCACCTTTTCGAACATTTACCATCCCGTCTTTTGCTATGTTTTATAAATATATCAACCTGATGATGCCAGGAAGAAAGGTTTTTTAATAGCTAGTGATATTATAATTGGGGGATTGGTACGATGGTGCCTTTAGCGCTGATAATTGCAGTCGTAGTCTTTGAGAGCTCGTGGATCGGCACGGCTCAAATGCAGGACGTGGGCGAAGACTTCGGCAAGGCCTGGCTTGTCCAATATGGAAACAAGTTCCCGTCGGCAGATGCAAATAAAAGTCAGGATCTCTGGAGCTGGGGAGGACAGCCTAGAGGCTATGAAATCTTTAACGGCGAGCTTTATCCCATGCTGGCCGCGCCGGAATACTACTATCCCTTAATCGACGGCAATGCCACACCCATAATTATCAATGGCACAACGGCTTATCCCGTCAATTATATGTCATCCGAATTTATGACCGATCCCTGGTTCCTGGCCCAGATCACCGGCCAACCGGTGATTGTAGTCTATCCGGGAACTGACCGGGGATCAACGCTTCTTTAATCTTATTTTAGATTTAAATTAAATCAACCGAAAATTTTCTGGAAGAGACCAAATCTCTTACAAACAATGAAGGACGATATTACCTTATGAAAAGCTGGGGAGCATTGGTCACCCTTTCGCTGGCATATTTTATAATCGTCATCGACACGACCATCATGAACGTCTCAATTTCGGTGCTGGTGGTCGATCTGAACACCACCGTCACCGGGATTCAGGCGGCCATTTCAATCTATGCAATGGTCATGGCCTCCTTGATGCTGATTGGCGGCCGGCTGTCAGATGTTATAGGCAGCAAGCGAACTTTCTTGATTGGCTTGATCATCTACAGTGTCGGTACCACTTTAGCTTCGCTGAGTTACAGCTTGCCAGCTATGGTCGTGGGCTGGTCGGTGCTGGAAGGCGTCGGCGCGGCATTGATGATTCCCACGGTGCAGGTCTTGCTTCGAAAGAAATACAGCGGCGCTGATCTGGCCTTTTCATACGGCATCATCAGCGCCGTAGCCGCTGTAGGGGCGGCGTTAGGCCCCATTGTGGGTGGTTTTTTCACCACCTATATCAGCTGGCGCTGGGCTTTTCGCGCCGAATTGATCATTGCCATCATCGTGCTGATTCTAGCCCGCGCGCTTCAGCAGGATGAGAGAACAGCCACCCGGCCTAAGTTTGATTATGTTGGCGGATTGCTGTCGATTGTGGGCTGGTCGAGCATTGTGCTGGGCATTCTGCTGGCCCAGCAGTACGGTTTCTTCCTGGCCAAGGAACCCTTCGTGATCGGAGGCCTGGAGATCGCGCCTTTAGGCCTGTCTATCAGCCCGGTTATGGCCGGTTTTGGCTCCCTGGTGATTATGCTCTTGTTCCGCTGGGAGCATCGGATGGAAGAACAGAACAAAGACGGCTTGTTTAAGCCTTCGATCTTAAAGTCGCCATACCTCAAGCCGGGCATTGCCGTTCGCTTTGTGCAGATGGCCATCACTGCCGGTTTTCTGTATGTCTTTCCCCTGATGCTGCAGCTGACGTTTGAATACAACGCCATGCAAACGGGAGTGGCCTTAATGCCCTTCTCTTTGAGCCTCCTGGTGATGGCAGTGATCGGAGCCAGGCTGTCGTCGCGCTTTTATGCCAACCGCCTCATCATCGTCGGCTTTATCATTGCCGTTGTCGGCCTGGTTTCCATAGGCTCATCGATTCAGCCCAGCATCACTCCCCAGGAATTGGCTATGGGCAGTCTGTTTGGATTGGGCCTGGGGTTGATCGCTTCGCAGCTATTGAACCTGATCCTGTCGTTAGTCCCCCCAAAACAAACTGCAGAAACCGCAGGCCTGAACAGCACCTTTGAACAAATGGGCAACGCCATCGGCGTAGCCTTGATCGGTGGGGTGATGCTTGGTGCCCTGACCATCGGCCTGCAGGGAGGAATTACTGCCAGCGCGATCATCCCCGACCAGGCCAAAGCACCCCTTATCAATGGGGTGGAGGAGAGCGTGCAGTTGATGTCCGATACCCAGCTTGGGGAAGCGCTGGCCGCCGCAGGCGCACAGGAGACCATTTCAATTGAGATGCTCGATATCTACAATCTGGCCCGCACCGGAGCCTTTAAGGTCGCAGTTGGACTTTTGACATTCTTTGCACTGATAGCGCTAATTCTGTCGCTGTGGCTGCCCAAACGCAAGCTGGTTGAAAGCGAGCAGAAAGAAGAAGCTTTCGGTGGTTAGCGGCACGGCCTGCTGTCCGCCGGATAAGTAGACTTGGAAGTAACTATATCTCATTTCAGTATCATCAACTAAGGGAAGGATTTGATGTCGACGATGATCATCGAGGGAAGCGAGTTCTATCTCATAATCGGTTGAAAACTCAAGTTATCTCTACAAAAAAGAGTGACCCGTAAAGGTCATTCGCATTTTTTCTTCTCAATAGGGTGTAGCTATAGGCTGATCACCTGGAAGCGGTTGTATAGACACTGGCGGAAGCGGTTGTATAGCTATGGGCGGTGAGGGAGAAGGAGTGGATGGAGATCCAATCGTCAAAGTGTAGGTATTTCCACAATAATAGGTCTTGGTTTGGGTGTAGGTTCCTCCGCTATAAACTACCTTTATGGTGTGAGCCTGGTTTCCTGCTACATTAAAGCTGTAGTAGCCATCCAACGGATCGCCACCGCGGCCATCTCCTCCAACGTAAGCTCCGTCAACATAGACAGAGAAACCGGTCATATATGGTGAGGAGACCACGATCCTAGCTTGACAACTGGGAGTTGGTGGAACCGGACCAGGACCCCCTCCGTAGACATATGCGTACACATAATTGCTCCAGCCATTACAGTAGTACTGCAAAGTATGCCATCCGGGTGCATCTCCGTAAAACCACATCTTCTGCCAGCCGGGATATGACACATAGGCCAATTGCTGACTTACCAGCCTTCCATTAGGATACCACTCGTAGCTATAGAGCGGTCCGGAGCCCCTGACATCCAGCCACATTGGCAACCACTGCCCCAGATTGCAGCCCGCTGTGGTCGAAGGAGAATAGGGGATGTAAAACAGGTTTGGCGTTGAAACCCCTGGGGGCACAACCATCTTGGTATCAGGTGCGACAGCCATGGCCATTGGTGCGGCCGATTTGGCCGAAGCTTCTGAGGTAGCCACCAATGCCTGTCCACTCTCTGAGGCCGGCGGTGCCCCAGCACCTTCTGACGGCTGCGGCGTTTGCAGTCCCAATGATTCTGCACTGGGCGGGGTAGACGGTGTAGGCTGTGCCCATGCACCTGCACTGAGGAGCATTAAGAGCACTATCGAAATAAAAATCCTTTTCATCTTTTCACCTCATAACATCGTTTAATTTCCCTGGAATTTATTGGAACCTCTCTGGAAACTGCCGGATGATCCCCTCAGCCAGCGAATCCGCCATGATGCTGGCCTGCTCTTCGATCCTGTCAAAGGTGTCGATGGATGCCGCATAATCCTTGTCCAGAACCTGAACGGTCTCGTTCTTGGTCAGATTAATAAGCTCAAACCACATGGCCCTCCTCTCACTAAAGCTAAGTTTGGGGATGGTCGAATTCTCGAAGTGGGCCGTTTCATCAGCATTCTCATACCATTCGTCACTGACTTCCTCTTGGGTCGGCGAATCCCTTTCCCTGGCAGCAGCCGCAAAATCGATTGCCTTTTGCAGGTGCCCTTCAATCAGATCTCCGTATTCGTCAGCGCTCTCGTTGCCAAAGTAAGGACTGATAGCCTCGGCCATATCCCCGTAATTTCTCATTAGTCTTTCGAGAACGACATCCCTATCTTCCGATTCCTGTATTCCGGAAACAATTGCCAGTCGGGTCCAGAGCGCATTTTCTTGCCACAGTGTCCTCATCTGCAGCCAGAAGTTTCCTTCTGCAGGAGTGATCACTACATCTGTCTCGTTAAGCTGTCCGATAACTTCCGGCTCCAGCTCTTCGGTAATATTTGCACCGATTGAGCCAAGAGCAGGTGCTGATAATAGTGACAGTATCAGCAAAGTCAAAATAGCTTTAAAATTCATAAAGCCACCCATTTGTTATTGGTCATTTCTATATTTAACAGTTGCGTGTTCTAAAAATTATTCTGTTTGTAGCTCCTCAACTTGGTATTAATTTTTATATATTCGAGAGTTTGTCCTTATTTAGCAATGCTTGGATCAAGTCCATCGATGAAATGCCATCTATCTTTGATACAACAGAAGCGAGCTTGATATTGGCATCCTCTAGAACCTTTTGAGGCGAAAGCAACTGCAAGATTGGAAAATTTGGCACACGTGCCCTCTTGGGGCAACAATCATAGGTGCATAAGGTTGCCGGGATCAGTTTTTCTTTCGAGGTCGGTCTCGACCCGCCAAATAAGAACGACCACATTCACTCGTCTCACAATCGAGGATGATGGTTTGAGGAGAGATCAGGTGTTCCTCATTTTCATACACATGGGTGACCTTAAGTCATGAATGTTGTTTGCAATACGATACCCACACAATTTAGCGAAGAGCCCTCCATTTCTATTTGCCAGCCCACCTCTATTGCTGATGAAGAGGGCCTTCCTCATCCGCAAGGTTCTGCCAACGCTGCTAATCACTCAAAATTTTGCTGTTAAAAAAATACTAGATAAGTTGGATGACTCCCTCAGATGGTAAGCTGCTTTTTGCCGTAGAGGTCCTCAGCCACCTGCCACAGAAAGTCTCCCTTAACCTCAGTGCCGTAATCGGGCAAAATGGCGATGCTCTTATCAGCGTATAACGTCTTCAACTCCTCGATGTAGGAGACCTGAGAAGCCATCTTTCGCCTGCAGAAATCGCATTCGCATTCCTTCCACACATGGTTGATGATAATGGAGTCCACCCGAACTCCATGAGACTCAACGGTTTCGATAAGGCGACGGCTCTCCATCACTGCCGCCTTCTCCGGAATGGTAACCACAGATATGGTTGCGACATTGGGGTCGATGATGGCATTTCTCATGGTCTCGGCCTTGGCCCTCATGTTCCGCACTTCCTTCAATATGGCGTCGCCAAAGCCGGCTTCGAGCAAGTTCAGGACACCCATCCACCGGTTTCTGACCCCCAGGACACGGGTCACAAAACCGGTGGTGATGGATGGAAGCTGCAACAGCGGAAGAACCATCGCCGTGGGAGCAGAATCGATGACCACCAGATCATATTTGTTCTCGATGTAGATATCGTAAAGCTTGTCCATGAAGATCAGCTCGTTTACTCCGGGCATGGTGCCGAAGTCTTCCGGCTTGATCTCCACCTCAAACAGGCCGAACAGGGCAGTGAGAATGTTCTTGTACCTGCGATAAAAGCCCAGGGATTCAGCCTTCAGGTCAGGCTCATAGGCGTAGAAATGTTCCCGGATCTTCCTGGGCTGGCTTCCTATTTCGACATCAAGGATATCAGACAGGGAATGAGCCGGGTCCATGGAGAAAGCCAGGGTCTCTTTGCCCTGCCCCGAGGTCCACATGCCGGTTGCAGCAGAGCTGACGCTCTTTCCCACGCCGCCCTTTCCTGCCATATAGATGAGTCTCATGCCATAGATGTTTTAAAGAGGTAGATTTACCGTTTGCGGCCAATGTTTCATGGAAAGTTGAAAAAGACGGTTCAAGATCGCCAATAGGAAGAAACAAGAACTTCAATTGGGTCCAGGTCGCGATTTCCGGATGCCTTTTCAAACTGTTAGTTCTTTAATTTTAAAATATATAAGAGGTGCACGATACTATTAATAGGTATCAAAATATCATTGCAGAACATATAATGTTCCAGTTAGAGCGAATCTTGCGTCATGAGCCTGAATGAACGGATAATTTAACCATATACAGATCACAAAATGAATGCCGGATGGGGTCGCCGCAAATGCCGATTTTATTGGAAAAAAGTTTTAAATGATTGAAGCCCTAGATTATTTGGGTGAATTTTCTATGGCCGAGAGAGTTGTTGCTCCAGACGTGTGCATGTTCAATGATGAGAGATGTGAAACGCTCAATATCCAGGTGGATCTTCCCGGAGTAAAAAAGGAGGATATAAATTTCACCTTCCTCGATGATGGCTTTTATATAATCGCCAGGTCCGAGGATGTGACCTTCAAAGGAGCCTTTGCACTCCCTGCACCAGTTATGGCTGAAAAAGCTTTGGGCGGGTTCGACAACGGCTTCTTGATCGTCAACGTCCCTTACAAGAAGATGGCCAAGGAGGGAATAAGGCTCAAGATTGAATGAGCCTTTTTATCTTTCGGATTGTAGAATTAACCAGGACGCTTGGAATCATATTTAAAATATTTTTGAAGTATCTTTGAAGCATCTTAAAGTATCCTTGAAATATCTTTGAAGTCGAGGGATGAAAAGCCGATCAATAAGACATTTTTCCATAGGCAGGAACTATATAGAGAGGAAATACGGCAATCAGGTCCTTTGGCATTTATTTTCGACTTTTTCTGAAAACCCTCCTGGCCAGAGGCTTGTGATCATGCAGGGAGATGAAGGCCTCAATCTTCGATGGATTGCCCAGCAAAGCCAGGATGTCGCCAGCCTTTATTATGGTGCTCTGGTTCAGATCAGCCATATACTCCCCTGATCTGGCTATTGCCACTGCAATGCACCCGAACCGGTTTGCGAGGCCGATCTCTCCCAGAGCTTTATTTGCCAGATCTGATTTTTTGCTTACTGTAAACAGCTTGAGTTCCAGATCCTCGTAGAGCATGGTCAGTTCTTCATCCTCTTTCTTTACAATTCTGGCCAGCATGTGGCTCGCCACAATCGGAACTGAGGCCACATAATCGGCCCCGGCTTTGTATATCTTCTCCGCCGATGCTGCTCGGTTAGCCCTGGCTACCATGAACGCGCCTGGGTTCAGGTTCTTGGCCAGAAGTGTTGCATAAATTACATCAGAATCATTGTTCAGGAGAACCATTATGCCTACTGCATCTTTTACTCCGGCAGAGATCAACGAAGCCTCATGGGTGGCATCCCCTTTGATGTGCATAATATCCTCTACATCCAGATCCCTTCGATCTACCACCGTAGGGGTGAAGCCCGCCTCGCAAAGTACCCGAGAAACACGCCGACCTACATCTCCAAAGCCCAGAACCACGATAGGCCCTTCTTTTCTCACCCCCAGCGTGAGCTTCCTCAGCTCCGACAGCTGTTCAATGTCGCCTACGGCCAGGAGAACTGAGTTGGACTGGATAGTCTCGTCCGGAACCGGATTGGGCAGGAATTTGCCCCTCTGCCACAATCCGACCACAGATGCCCCCGAATCTTTGACCGAATTGTCTCCCAGATTCTTCCCGATCAGGTTGCTGCCGGGATAGATGGGAAGCTCGACCACCAACAGCGCGCCAAAGAGGTGCAAAGCGCCGGGAAAAATGTTTTTCTTGGGCGGTGTGGTGATCTGAGCGATGAACGTTCCCAGAAGGGTCTTGGGTGAGATCACCCTGGATGCTCCGGCGTAGCTCAGAAACCGGGACCTGCTCAGGTCGTCCACCAGGGCTATTAATTCAACATCGGATATATCGCGCAAGGTCAGGATGACATCGGCATTAAGCTCCTCCTTCTCGTTGGCGATGAACAGCCTGGCCGAATCGATCCCCGACCTCTTTAACACCTCCTTATCAGAAGGATCACCCCAGACCACCGGGTACTTGTTGTAGATGCTCTTTGCCACCTGCTCGGATCGCTCGATGATCACGAAAGGAATCTTCAGCAGCGTCAACTTCTCAATCAACGTTTCCACAATGGGGTTGTACCCTGAGATCACGATATGATCGGAGATCTTGGCCGGTGCCGATGTTGGAGGAGCCCTGATCATGCGCTCAACTCCGGGAGTGATTCCCAGCGGGATCACCAGCGCCCAGAGAATGGCCAGTCCTGATAGGGCCACCAGGATGCTGAAGATGTGTCCGATTGTACTTCTAAACACAATATCGCCGTAGCCCAGGGTGGTCATGGTAGAAACCACCCAATAAATGGCAGTGACGGAGTCTACGTTATCGATCTGGCCTTCGTAGTCCATCAGGACCATAAACAGGATGCTGTACAAGGTTAGAAGGAGCAAAAACGAGAAAAGCAGTCTATTAACCTTGTGCAATTAAAATCCCCTTTAGCCGGATATTAAAGATCTCAAATATTTAACGCTTATCGGTGCTTGCGGCCCGGTCGATGAAATTGCAGATAATTGCAGCGTCTCGACCTTGACCAGGAAGCCGGATATGACGGCAGGACTTCGCAATCAGCCCGCCCGGCCGTGGCATTTCTTGTATTTCAGGCCGCTGCCGCACGGGCAGGGATCGTTTCTGCCGGGCTTGAACACCGCCTGAGATATTGAGCCCGTGGCACAATGCTTCATGATGTTCGCAGGAGCCCTACCCTGCCTAAGCTCGTTGGCCATGAACCTCATGGGACCGTCGATATGCCTGAAGAACTCCCGGTAGCCGGCACACAGGTAGTTCAATCCGGGCTCACCATCCGGAGTCTTCAGGAAACGGTTCTTGGGACATTCGCCGTTGCAGGCAAACCTGACCTCGCACTTTAGGCAGTATTGCGGGAGCAAATCAAGCTTGTCCCGGCCAAACCGCCTCTGCTTCTCTGATGAGGCGAGCTTTTCCAGGCTCTCTTTCTCGATGTTTCCCAGAAGGTGGTTCCGGTCTACGAAATGGTCGCAGGAATAAAGGTCGCCATTGTGCTCCAGAGCCAGAGCAGTCCCGCAGGTCTGTGAAAAGATGCATATGCTCTGAAAAGCTCCGGCCCAGGCTGCCAGAGAGGCGTCAAAGGTCTGAACGAAGACCCGGCCCACATCCCTTCTTACCCATTCGTCAAAGACGGATAAGAGGAAACGCCCGTACTGCTCGGGTCCCACCGACCACTCCATGACCCGGCCGGCTTCATCCCTCTCGACAATTGGTATGAACTGGATGAACTCCGTCCGGACCTCGTCCCTCAGGAACCTGTAAACTTCGAGGGGGCGGTCGCCGTTTGCAGCGTGGACTGTAGTTAAAATGTTGAAATCCACCTTATGCCTCCGCAGGGCCTTGGCAGCGCGGATTACCCGGTCAAAGGTGGGGCGTCCGGATTTGTCAACCCGATAGGCATTGTGGATATCACGCGGCCCGTCCAGAGAGAGCCCTACCAGAAAATTGTTCTGCTTGAAGAACCGGCACCATTCGTCATCGATCACCGTGCCGTTGGTCTGAATAGTGTTCTGAATTACCATGCCGGGTCGCCTGTACTTCAGGACCATCGCCATCGCCTTTCTGAAGAATTCCAGGCCCATGAGGGTGGGCTCGCCGCCCTGCCAGGCTATGGTGGCCAGGGGAACCTTCTGCGCCGCTATATACTGGCTGATGTAGGACTCCAGAAGGGAGTCGGACATGCGAAAGGTGCTTCCCGGATAAAGGTCCTTCTTGGAGAGGAAGAAGCAGTATTTGCATCCCAGGTTGCAGATCGCACCCGTGGGCTTGGCTATCAGATGAAATCCGGGAAGCGTATCCTTCTTGCTCATTAGATATCCGTCTTTTCTTAGTGCTTCATTAACCTTTGTTTTAATGCCAGCGGGCCTTGATCTTGATCGCCAACCCGTTGACCATAAGATGAGGTCCAGATAGTATTACAATTCAATCCATATAATTTAATAATTTAGTTTACAATAGAATAATCATATTCTGCAAATAAAAAATGAAGGCCAGGAGGTCATCACCCGGATACTCTGGCCATATTCGGAAATGCCCTGGGAGGGGTGTTCGGATATTCGATCATGCTGGCAACGAGCTGCCGGTAGATCTTGATAAAGGCATTGTTGACGAAATCCTGCTCTCCGGCAATGTTGTGCTCTTCCCTCGGGTCCATCTCGATGTTATAGACGGCCGGAATTTGCCCGTAATCGCTTTCGGGTCCCTGGAACGAGTCGTAGGTCTTTCCGTGAATCTTGAACTGATGCCAGCGTATTGCCGCAGGAATAGTCTCAGCAGCGTGATCGGACCCCAGATACCATACCACCCATTCCCGGTCGGAGTTATTCTGTCTTCCCAACAGGAAGTTCGACTGGTCTATGCCGTCGATGGGCCTGTCGGTCGGGACCTTTCCACCAGCCAGAGCTGCACAGGTGCTGAACAGGTCAAGAACCGACATGATCCCGTTGGATGTCCTGCCGGCTTCAATCTTCTCTGGCCACCAGACTATACAGGGAACGCGCACTGCGCCCTCATAGGCTGTGCCTATTCCGCCCCTGAAAGGCGAGTAGCCACAGTCCGGCCACTGGTCAAGCGTCGGTCCGTTATCACTCGTCAATACGACGATGGTATTATTGGCCTTCCCGGATTCTCTGAGCGCATCCAGAACCTCTCCCACATGATAATCCATCTCCATCAGGGCATCGCCATACGGGCCTTTGCTGGACTTCCCGGCCCATTTCGGATTCTGAACGCTCGGGAAATGGGTTCGGGTGAAGGGCAGATATATGAAGAAGGGGTCGGTGGAGTTCGTCTGATTCTCAATATAAGCAATGGCTCTGTCCACGCATTGCTCATCGACCAAAGCCATCGAGGACAAGTTCAGCGGCGCTACAACGCTCAGATTCTCGCCTTTGTTGGCCTGCACCAGGCCGTAAATCGGACTTCCCAGCTCCCAATCCGGATCGTACCCGATTCGTTCCTGCTGGCTGTAGGCGTTCAGGTGATACAGCACTCCGAACCATTCGTCGAAGCCCATATTTTGAGGCTCGCTTGCATTTACGTCTCCCAGATGCCACTTGCCGAACATTGCGGTCTTGTAGCCAGCATCGGACAGGACTTCTGCAAGGGTGGTCTCATTTGGAGACAGACCGGCCATGACGCCAGGGGGTGTAGCCGTGTTATAGCCGGTCCTTATTGGAAGCCGTCCGGTCAGCATTGCGGCCCGGGTTGGGCTGCACTGGGTCTCCGAATAGAACGATGTAAGCCTCATGCCCTCTTTGGCCATCTGGTCCATCCTGGGAGTCGGTGCCCCGAATACATCGCCGCCGCCATAGCAGCCGGGGTCCATGTAGCCCATGTTATCCGCCATCATAATTACGATGTTTGGCCGGGGGGCTGGCGCGACGTCCTCATAGACAACCTGCTGAAGGCTGGAATTTTTAGATAGAACATTTTTCCTGTTGGTCACAACATCTGCTCCAGCATCCACCGGCGCTGTTGCCCCATAGTCGTTTGAACCGGTTTTCAGGTTCATCGGTATGGGGGACAGGCCAGTGTTGCTGGAATCGAGGCTGCAACTGGCAATAGAGATTAAAAAAATGCATACGATTGCCAATTTATATAACAATCTCTTCATAATATGTCCTCCAAAGGTCCACAATTGAGCTTTTTAGTATAACACCCTTTCCATTACCAGTCATATCGATGATGCCGCAGTCAATATATGGTGATCGAGATTTTCCAAATGTCGAAGTCGATATCTAAAGATACAATCCAAGTACATGATCTGCAGACCAGAAAGATCCCATCAGACAGACATCCATTTGGTCGATAATTTTCGAGAGACGCGAATTAAAAACCGCAAGAAGAAATACAGCATCAGGGCCAGCGCGGTATTATGCGGTATTTCTCCCCGGCACAGTTCCCCCCATAGCGAAATAAATAGATATCTAAAATAGAATACATTCTTGATTCGATGGAAAATCGATCTCAATATAATATATTCCCTGCAGATCTAGTAGAATTATGTCAGATTGTGAGGGATCGTACAAAGAAATGGAGATTTGGATTGAAAAGATGAGCACAGCCATCCTTGGAGAAGGATAATGGAGATGTATTCGAAAGCTCATAGAACCAGGCCATTTTCCCCGGAGATCAAATAGAATCAGGATACAAATATATATATAGTTTCAAGGCCTTTAGTCTTGGCAGTCCATATCCCTGAGGACCGGCGATGACGGCATCAAATATCCCCGCGGAGAATAAACGAACGCTCATCAACTATCTGGCAATATCCCTGCTGAGCCTGATCGTTCAGGTCAGCGTACTTGGACTTCTGGACATCTATATGTCAGGATTAGAGGTATTAAGTCTCGAAGGGGCAGTGATCTTTATCCTCCTTCTGGCACTGGTCAATAGCCTCCTCTTTCCGGTACTGGTTTATTACTCGGTTCGTTTCCACCCGCTGCTATTTCCATTTCTGGTCTTCCTGTTGAACGGCATTCTGGTGATCATCGTCAGCCAGATAGTCTCAGGTGTCGCCATCTCCTCAATCTGGACGGCAATTGGAGTGTCTCTGGTCATTACCATGACCGGAATGATTTCCGGAACCATTTTCGCCTCCGATGATTATCGGTCCTACCGGCGCTTTGTGGTCCAGCCTCTGATCAGGAGGTACGGAAAATCCGAAAAGACGGAGGCTCCTGGTGTCGTATTCCTGGAGATTGATGGACTGTCGCAGACTGTGCTACAAAAAGCCTTGCAGAAGGGCTATATGCCCAATTTGAAGAGCTGGCTAGACTCCGGCAGCCATAAGCTCTCCGGCTGGGAGACGGATTTATCCTGCCAGACCGGAGGGTGCCAGCCCGGCATTCTGCACGGCAACAACTCCGACATTCCTGCGTTTCGCTGGTACGAGAAGGACCTGGACAGACTGGTATCTTCTGAGAAGATGGGCGATGTGGCCGAGGTTGAGAGGCGAATCTCCAACGGACAGGGACTTCTCTCACAAAACGGTGCCAGCCGAGCCAATATGTATTCAGGAGATGCCACCGAGAGCATCCTCACCATCAGCACTCTAGGATCAACCAGGCACAACACCATGGAGTACTTTCTCTTCTACGCCAACCCCTACATGGCCGCCCGCACCTTCGGCCTTTTCCTATCGCATTTCATGATCGAGGTTTTGGAGGGCTGGCTGCAGCTGGCCAAGAACGAGAGGCCCCGAGTGTACCGTGCCGGCACCTATCCCCTTACCCGTGCCACCACTACAGCGATCTTGCGAGAGGTGAGCGTCTTTGCGCTGATCGGAGATATGCTGCGGGGGCTTCCGAGCATGTACGCAACTTTCGTGGGCTACGACGAGGTAGCTCATCACTCCGGGGTGGCTCGCAGGGATGCCCTGAGGGTGTTAAGCGGCCTGGACAAGATGTTCGGCTGGCTGGTGGATATATCAGAGCATGCCGCTCGACCCTATAGCTTCGTGGTCCTCTCCGACCATGGTCAGAGCAATGGAGCCACGTTCCTGCAGAGGACCGGCCGGAGCCTGGAGCAGGCTGTCAAAGACCTGGTGGATCTGGAAACGTATTCGCCTCCATCCGAAGACGAGACCTGGCTGCGGATCAATGCGCTCTTGACAGATGTCACCCGCCAGGAGACCAGAGGCGGAAGGCTTCTCGGGAGAGCTGTAAGAAGCAAGACCGTCGACGGGACGGTGGAACTCGGTCCCCAGGGCAGGAAGATTGAACCTGCCACAAATCAGACGCCAGAGGAACGGAACAAGGCTGTGGTTCTGGCGTCCGGAAACCTGGGTCTGATCTATTTCACTGCCTGGAAAGGGCGCATGACCCTGGAGCAGATCAATGCCTCTTTTCCCAACCTCATCCCAGGCCTGCTCAAATATCCACAGATCGGCTTCGTGCTGGTCCGCTCCGATGCGCACGGCCCTCTGGCCATCGGATCGCAGGGAATATATTATCTTCAGGAAGACCGGTATGAGGGGAACAATCCCCTGGCAGACTTCGGATCTAATGCTGCCCTGCATCTGAAGAGAGAGGACAGTTTCTCCAATGCCCCGGACCTGCTGGTAAACAGCTTCTACGATCCAAACACGGGAGAAGTGGCCGCCTTCGAAGAGCTGGTGGGCTCACACGGAGGACTGGGCGGCGACCAGACCTCGCCCATCTTGATTCACCCTTCTGAATTAGACTCCGGCCCAGAGCCTATCGTTGGTGCGGCCCACCTGCATCAGGTCATTAAGCAGTGGGTGCCGGAGAAATGATGATTTGAGTGCCTTTGGCCCAGCGGTATTGGCCCAGCAGTATTTTTCATCAGCCGCCCAGCGCGATGGTTATAAGGGTAATTATAATTCCAATGACGGCAGTCCCCAGTCCAGTTCTGACTCTGCCAAATAAGCTTCGTTCATTTGTTCTGTAGTATCCAATGATAAAGAGCAGGGAAATGCCCAGCAAGTTGGACACATCCAGGGCAAAGCTCAAATCGTCGATCAAGTAGAACGGAAAGACCACAATTACACCGGCGACGGTAGATATCAGCGACGTGCCCAGCACGATGTTGAGCGAATCCCTGGTAGATACCGTCTCCTTATGCCCACATATCGATAGATACTCCAGCAGAACCTGATATAGTTGTATCCGCTTCTCTTCATCGATATTCCTGAGAATTGTATCGTCAAGCTGTTCTTTAACCAGAGGTATCGCGGCATCTCTTTTCAGCTCAGATTTCGAGAGATCGATAATATCATTTTCAGTTTTAATATTATACTTCCTTTCCCAGATATAGAATGAACCATCTGCAACTCCCCAGGCGATGCAACAGAGCAAGGCTGAATACACGACATGAAGATATGCAGCATCCGGAACTGCTGCAAAGCTTCTAAAAGTGCTGGTAAAAGTCATCGCTATTATCACCGCGTAAATTGCTTCCGCCCCAGCCCAGTACTTGCCGATATAATCAGATAGCTTCATTTATGCCTCAGATAGAACAGCAACATATTAATTCTAATCGCAATGTATTTAGCCTTTATGAACTGTCTGGCACAGATTGCATACAAACAAATCGCGATTAACTACCAAAATTGATGCAGATTTTTTTGGTTGAAACCCTTTCAGGCTTAAAGCTTTGATTCTACCCGGAAAGTATTTATTTGGACCTTCTGGATAAATATTGTGAAAGGACCTTATGAGTTCCTGATCTACATAAGGATACTCCAGCAGGCGTACAGCCGCTTCAGGCTTGCCGTATCTGTGCTCAACGCCCTGATTATCGCCATAGTATTCTATGTGATACTCCTGCTCCTCGGACTCCCTGCCTTCGCCTCGTTTTACTGGCAGGATAGCCTTCTCCTCTCCAGCCTTCCAGTCACGATCTCGCTGGCGTTTGGATTGATTGTTGCCACGCTGTTGAGGAGGCGGAAGAAGGCCAGATTCTTCGAAATACTGGGGCCCGAGCTATCGGAAAAGGCCAGAACCGCTTACGATAACAGGGAAGTGAGATCGGTGCTCAT
The DNA here is from genome assembly GCA_013178225.1 of Methanotrichaceae archaeon. Taxonomy (GTDB): domain Archaea; phylum Halobacteriota; class Methanosarcinia; order Methanotrichales; family Methanotrichaceae; genus JABLXE01. The sequence continues at coordinate 29,026 of JABLXE010000004.1, read as the reverse complement.
GGAGAGCCTGGCAGAGGACCTCAAATCGAGGCTCTCGAAGATCAAACCCGCTCAGGTTCTCGATTTTGCCCAGATAAAGTTCCGGGCAGGAGCAGTGGTCCTCCTGGCGCTGGCAACCATCTTCATCGCTCAAAGCCAGATCAGCGCAGATATCACCCCGGCGGACTTCCAGGTCATTTCCGATATCAGAGACCGGGCATTGGACCTGCTGCAAAACGAGCCCTCACAGCCCACCACTCAGGCGAACTTCTCAGGCAACATCTACGGCAATCCGTCACTGGCGATTCTCAATGAGGCCAAGCTGGAGCTGGTGCTCTACCCAGGTCAGGGGGCCGGCTCCATGTCCCAGCGATCCGAGCCCCTGGATCGGCTATTTTCACAATCACCTCCAGGCGAAGCCTCAGCCGTGCCATCTGAGCTCTATATAGAGAGCCTTCCGCCTCAGAACAGGGAAATAATCAAGCGGTACTTCGAAATGCTCAGCGGCAGCAACATTTAGGAGAGGCCTTCAATAGCGGTACAGACGCCGCTCGCGCTCTTTTCATGCTTTTTGCTGTCAGATCCGAACCTGCAGAGGCTAAAGATTTCTGGCTCCCTTCTATTCTATTTGCCACGGACGAACTATGAATCGCATATCCTTTTGCGCCTGCGCGCCTCTGTAGTGAACCGCTATGCACTAACCTAAACCACGGAGATGAGAGGGGCGTGGAGCCGATAATATTTGCCGGAACTCGCCCACATAATGCAGCGAAGAAGCAAATGCTTAACCGCAAAGCGGTCTGCTAGACGCGTTGCCCAAAAATTCATTTGCACCCCAACCGGCATCAAAGTTCGGGAGTGCGGCTTCATTCATTCGAATATTCAGGTCAACCTTATTCGGTTCAGCCTTCGTCTATGCGCCGGTTCCAAGAGCCGTGGAGATCTCACTTAAAGCTGCCTTTTCCGGATCGCTAACCGCAACACCATGCTCTTTGGCAGCTTCGGCCACCTTCTGGCCTATTGCCAGCACCCATTTCTTGTAAGCCGTGGCTTCATCGGGCGTGGTTTTTGAAAGAGCTTTAGCCGCTTCCCTGCAGGCCTCAACAGTCTTATTTTTATAGCCTGTCTGATCATGTTTCATCAGATTCTCCTGCTCTTTAATCAATTCTTTTGCTCTGGCCTGAATCTCGGCCGATACAACTCCCACCAAGCCGCTTCCGCTCTCCGCTGCCAGCTTGCCCGGCTCGGTCATCATGGCTTTCGATTCGCTCCAGACCCCAAGAAATGAAGGAGCAGCAGCAATTACGGTCATCGAAACTGCATACGGCAAACTCAGAAGGTTCTTCCATTCGTCATCTATAAAAGTCTCTTTAATAGCCATCTACCATCACCTTTTGATTAAATTCTTAGATATCTTCTCGTTTCTTCCATTTAATGCTTTTGAAATCAGATTGCAGGCATTGTACTAAATGATCGAATCACCATATTTATTAAAATATTGGAACACTATTTGAATACCGACATTCAACAACCAAAAGTGCTATAGCCTAAAGAAATCCAATAAGAATAATTGTAAAATGATGATTGAGCATCATAGCATTCAGAGATGTGAGAGATCGCACATTTGCCAGTATCTCGATCTTTATTTGAGAGGCCAATAATGAATTTATCAGAGCAAACCAGCAATGAGAAGGGTTTAGGGTACGAGATATTCATAGGCTTGTTGGCTATAATATCCATCGTCGATTTGGTTATACTGGCTCTGCCTGATGTCACTCCAAACACCAAGCAGGTGCTGTCCATTATTCAAGCTTTTCTAACCTTCTTCTTCCTTATGGATTTTCTTTACCGGTTCTTCACCGCTGTATCAAAGCGCCAATACTTTTTCCGTGATTATGGCTGGGCCGATCTCCTGTCATGCTGGCCCGGCTACGGATTGCGATTTTTGCGCATATTCCGTCTAGCAAAAGTGTACCGGTTGATGAAGAAATATGGCCACAAGAGAATAATAGCCGAGATAACCGAAAATCGCGCTCAAATGGCGATTTATATAGTCGTAGTCCTGGTCATTATCGTTCTTCAGGTAGGCGGGGCCTGGGTGCTCAGGTTTGAAAGCCTCAATCCTGATTCCAACATAAAGACCGGGTCCGATGCCCTGTGGTGGGCATTTGTAACCATTACCACTGTCGGCTACGGAGACCGATATCCAACCACTGGAGGAGGCAGACTGATAGGTATTGCTCTCATGATCTGTGGTGTGGGCATATTCAGCGTATTTACGGGCTTTATAGCCAATTCATTTCTGTCACCAGCAAAGAAAAAAGAGAAGGCGACTGGCGAGCCAAGTGATCCCAAGGCGAAAATCGCCGAGATCAAAGCCATGCTGGAAGAACAGGAGAAGGCAAATTCCGAACTCAAGGAGAGATTGGAAGAGATCGAGAAGATGCTTTGAAGAAGCCTAAGCCTGAGCCCTCGAAGTCCATAAGCATTGATGCGAATTATGGGAGTCTTCCGATATTGTAATCGATGATAGGTTAAAGGCAATCAATTCGGTGCACAGAAGCGGATTAACACCAGGGATGATTTTCATATTTCAGCCTGCTGAACCAAATCTAGCGGATACCGTGAGGAGATAATGAATATTGACCCATTGCATAGGTATAAGAGCCATGACACACTCGCTGCTTGTAAAATGCCTGCAATATTGGGTAGGCGTTTGCAGATCATACTAAGGGACGAGAAGGTACTTGAAAATAGTATATTCACCGGAATACGGGATCAATTATCCCACCAATCCTGTAGAAAATCCAGATCGAGTTAATCTGGCTGCACATGATTTGGAAATAGCTGGATATCAGTTCATAAAACCCTTGCCGGCCAGCCCAGAAGATATCCACAAAATCCACGGCCACGAACATGTCGAGCGCATCAAATCCAAGGGTCTCTATGATACCGCCGCTCTTGCGGCCGGCGGTGCCATCTGTGCTGCCGAGCTGGCGCTGCAGGGCGAGCCCGCCTTCGCCCTGATCAGGCCGCCGGGGCATCATGCCTCAGCCAACCGGGCCTGGGGGCTGTGCTTCTTCAACAACATGGCCATTGCGATACAGAAAATAAGGCCAAGGGGACCCAGAGCGCTGATTATCGATATCGATCTTCATTTCGGCGACGGCACGGTAAGCATCTTCCAGGGAGGCGATAAGGTGAAGATCGTCAATCCCTGGTCGGTGGATGGAAATTTCGATTATCTCAGCATGGATCAAAGCGCCTACATGCAGCAGGTTGAAGATGCCTTTTTGGGCTTCGATTACGATATTGTGGGCGTCTCCGCAGGCTTTGATACCTATATCGAGGACTGGGGAGGCTTGCTGCAGATCGAAGATTACCGCGAGATCGGAAGGATAATTCACGAGGGATCAAAGCGTTGTGGCGGACGGAGGTTTGCCCTGCTGGAGGGCGGATATCACCCCAACTTGAGATGTTGCGTGAAAAGCTTCGTTGAGGGATTTGGCTAGAATCCGCGAGCGAGAAGCCTTCCATAGCATGCGCATCATCGTTTCATGCATATTTAGTTTAAATATTTTAAAAAATTTTTTAATAATTAGAGGTTTATTTATAATCTCCCTTTCGAACCCTCACTTCTGCGTTTAAATGGTCAAGGAAAAAAGAATAATTTATTGATAGTATAATTTTTAAGTTAAAATTCATAATTAGATTTAAAATTATTATTTTTATTTTTAATTAAAACATAACTTTTTAATTTATGTACAAAAATGTAAAATTACAAAATTTTGTACAAAATTTAAAGTTATTTAATAAAATATATATTTTTAGAATATAGCATAAAATAAACTAAATTTCTAAATACATAGATATTATTTGATTGAGGACAGAAGTTAAGAGGATTTGGCCGCGAACTCAGAGGATTGCCAGGTTTCAATCGGTTCACATAATATATGTGTATGAAATTTTGCGTTCATCTTTGGTCCAGTTTTTAGCAGCATCATTGTTCCATAGACTATATGAATTTTACCCAATCTACGCACATCCCCATCCTTGCTGGCGTAAAACACCCGTCCAAGCATCTTTCCAGGCCGAGCAGATAATCATTCCTACACAATACCAGAATTAACCGGCCCTTAGCAGTTCATTAGATAGATTTTATAATACAGTTTATTAGGCACCGATCCTACTCTCTTTGGCCCAAAAATTAATATATAAAATAAAATAGATAGATTTAGACAGGAGGTCGCCAGCTTGCCTAAATAGTATAAAAGAAATAGTATTAATTTTAATAGATATTATATATTTTAATTTTTAAAAGTTTCCTGAAGTTCCCCGAATAAGATTATAATAGATAATATGCATCTCGCTATAATAAAAAAATATAAAAAAATATTGTTAATTAACTAAAAGTCTAAAAATCAATTTTTAAAACTTTATTTATTTGAATATTTAATATAGGATATAACTTTGTTTTGAGAAAAGTTAGAGTTTGAAGGGGAAAACAAATTTAATAAAATAATTTTAAAATGTATTTTATATATAAAGTTTGAAAACAAGCTATGAGAATCTAACATAAGAGCACTTTTAATTAAACGACGGCGGCGCACCCCGCTGCAAGCACGCAAGGGGCATGTGAGGCAACGCCACAAAAGACAGATACTGTATCGACCTGATTCATTCCCAAGTTGAAAACATATGCCCTTTATCCCCGCAGCAAGCTGCGGGATATTCGTTTAAAATCAAACTGCGCGCGGCCACCCCAACCTAAAGGATGGGGTATGTTTCAGGCCGCACGCCTCGGTTAGCCGGAGTTCAGAAAATCTTTGAGTCTTCCTTGACCAGATCTCATGATCAGAATCACCAACACTTTGCTTGAGTCCATAAAAATCTCTTGTTCATCAACCTGAGGAAAAAAATGGAACTCGGGCGAGGGTTCACTTCATCCCCGACCTGAAGGTCAGGGTATTCGTGGCCTTCCGCTCCTTTATGCAATAAACATTGACCATGACCTGGCCAATATGAACACCTGGAAATCGGAGTCTTCGATCCGCCAAATACTCAACCACAGACGAGACTTTGTACTATGAAGAAAAAAATACAATACCAGCGTGGCCAGAATATTTGTCCGCTGGAATTCGTCGTCCAATTCAGGTGAAGGCCTGTTGCTGGATTCGACCTCGACAAGGGCTTTTACATGAGCCACTCCGACACCTTGCCCAGCTGGGCGGTGGGAGGTGAAGATAGACGAGATTGTAATGGACTCAGCCAGCTATCCTCAGAACTCCGTCACTGCCATCAAGGAGTCACATCTGGAGAACTTGAACGATCTCCAGTTCCTTCAGGGAGCAGGCGTCAATCCTTTGAAGGTTCTGGGAATGGAATCCTCCTAAAACCGATTGGCTTAGATGAAATTTGTTTCCGTCTCTTAAATTTTTTATGAAATCGATCGATATTACTCATACCTTATAAACACGTGTTGCTCAAAAAGTATATATATCTGCATAGATATGTTTGAATCGATATAACTGAGAGAATGGATCAAATGAACAGTCATAATCGAAAAAATAACCAACAGAGATATATGCATCGATATAGCGATACTGATATAATGGCAACTGGCATCTTGAAGATGATTATGCTTCACATTATGAAGGATGGTGAGGCATCCGGCTACGATATAATAAAGAAAGTGGAAGCGATTACCGGCAAGAAACCCAGCACCGGGTCGATCTATCCCTTATTGAAGAAGATGGAACGGGAAGGCTGGATATCGGGAAGGATTGAGGATGGCAAGACCTACTACAGCCTGACGGATGCCGGCCGGGAACACGTAGCTCAGATAAATGAGGTCAAACGTGAATTTATCAATAAGCTTCATCGATCCATAGCCCTGGCCAGCGAAACATTCGAGGAGGGCGATGTTCAGGATCTGATGAAAGATATGCATAACCTTCACCGAGGAATGAGAGTTCCCGTAAAAGAACATATGGAGCTGCTCGCTCCGCTGATTCACCAAGTTGCAGATCTCTTGGAGACTGACACCGATCGGGAGAAGATCAGGGCTGTAATTCAGAGAGCAATAGATGAGCTGAAGAAACTCTAATCAGATACGGTTGGATTAGGATGATTGGATTAAGCGAAACGGAAACAACACAAATCTCCGCAGGAGATAGAAGAATTGAAGACCTAAAGCAAAATCCCAGAGGGGAATTCCTTCAGGCCATAGGTGAGAGAGATCTGGCCCGCTGCCTGGTCAAGACGGCGGAGATTCACGGGCACTTCTGCCCGGGAAGTGCGCTTGGCGTCATGGCTTCGGTTTACGGCCTGAATCTGCTGGGCCTGGATTCGATCTCTTCCGACGGCCTGGAGGACCTCATGGCCGTGGTAGAGATTAACGCCTGCTTTGCCGACGGGGTGCAGGCTGTATCCGGCTGCACCCTGGGAAACAATGCTCTGGTGTACCGCGATCTGGGACGGCTGGCAGTGACTTTCGCCATTCGCGGTAAAGGGAGTGGAGTCCGCATCAGGGTTCGGCCCGATTTCAGCTCGAGTGTGGCCAAAGCCGCACCTGAGTTCTACCCCCTGATGGAAAAGGTCATCAAGAATCGGGAGGGCGGCGCAAAGGAAAAAGCAGCCTTCCGGAACGCGGGGAGGCAAGCGGCCTTTGGTATCATCCATCTTCCCTTTGATGAACTGTTTGCGGTCGAGACTGTAGAGCCACTTCTGCCTGAATACGCTCCAATTACGGAGAGCATTGTCTGCTCCAATTGCGGCGAGATGATAATGGCACCGAAATCTGTGAGTGGTCTCTGTCTCATGTGTGCGGGGGTAGTTTACCGTCAGGTCGAGGGAAAAGGCATAGTTGTCAAAAAAGCTGAAAGGCAGTCTGCTTCCGACCAAGAGCTGACCTGAATATCCTGGTGGGAAAGAAGTGGATACGACAGATACGACCTGCGAGCATAAATGTGATAGACACAATAGACATAAGAAGGGCAAGAGCAGCTTCTGGATGCAGGACCCGGATCTCGTTTTCAGCGAGCTTGATCTCCAGGAAGGGGACTGCTTTCTAGATTTGGGCTGTGGTCCGGGAGATTACTCCATTCGAGCTTCGAGGCTTGTGGGTGATTCCGGTAAAGTGTACTCACTGGATAAAAACCGGGATTCAATTGTCGATTTGAGGAACAGAATAGTCTCTGGTGGAAATAAAAATATCAGGGCGGAGGTATGTGATATTGTTGGTTCTCTGCCGGTCAAGGATAGCAGTGTAGACATCTGTTTCATATCTACCGTGCTCCACTCCCTGAATCTGGCCGATGTAGAGAACGCCCTGTTTGGCGAAATCCGGCGGGTTTTAAAACCTGAGGGGAGGCTGGCGATTATCGAATGCAAGAAAGAAGCCCAGCCATGCGGTCCGCCAATTGATATGCGTCTGTCACCTGAAGAGCTGGAAACCACGATAACTAAATACGTTTTCAATAAAATAGGCTTGCGTGATCTAGGATACAATTACTTGATTCAGTTTAGAAGAGTCCCGGATAGTCCGTCCAATCCGGTCAGGCAAATATCCGGGAGCATCGAGCTGAGACCGGTGGGAGTCATCAAAAACAAGATCGAGAGACCATTCCTTGTTGCGGGTGAAGACGGGCTCAAAATGCGGGAGAGCCTTGAAGACACCCTGGAAACGATCCATGAGAATTCTGAGGCGGCCTCAAATATAGTAATCGATGAGAGCCTTGCAGGCATTCTTGATGGCATCGAAGAGTACTCCCATCTTCTAATTTTGTACTGGGCTCACAGGGTTCCTGAAGATGGCCGCTCGCTGACCCGAGTGCATCCCATGGGACGAATAGATATTCCGCAGACGGGAATTTTCTCGACCTGCAGTCCCGCCCGGCCCAATCCGGTGCTTACAACCGTTGTCCGTCTGAAGGGACGAAAAGGAAACGTGCTGGAGGTCTCCGGTCTCGATGCGGTGGATGGAAGCCCTGTTGTCGATATCAAGCCGTATGTTAAGGACTTTTACCCACAGGAGGGAGTGCACATCCCCGAGTGGATGCAGCAGCTTCAAGAGGAAGTCGCCAGAGACAATTAATGGAAATACTTTATTTAAAAAATAATATTTTTTTATAATTTATCCAAACTTGCAGGAGGAGTCGAAATAGGAGAGATTGAAAAAATCGGACCAATTAAAAGGATGGATGGGACCTTGTGCTCGATCGTCCCCCTTTACCTCGGATTTGCAATTGCAGGGCTAATGCTTTTAATTTTCTGCAGCCCGGCCACGGCTTCTGACGACACTGTTGAAACATTCACCATAGCCGATCCGACAGGTGACTGGGGATTTCCTTCGCCTTACGGCCATTACCCGCGAGGTCCAGGCTACATTAGAATGAGCATGATCTTCGACACATTGATCTGGAAGGATCAGAGCGGCTACGTGCCCGCTCTGGCAGAAAGCTGGCAGATGGATGGCGATGCTTATGTCTTCAACTTGAGGAAGGATGTGACCTGGCAGGATAAAGAGCCCTTCACCGCGAAAGATGTGGTTTTTACAATCGACTACATCAAGGAACACCCTTACCCGCTGGTCAGCTCAAAACTGGTGAAGTCTGCCGAGGCCTTGGATGATTATACAGTTAAGCTCTATCTGAATGGCCATTATGCTCCCTTCCTGGAGATGGTTGCAGGAGCACTTCCCATCCTTCCGGAACACATCTACAAAGACGTAGATAATCCCGAGGAGTTTCAGGACGATGAGGCCTTGATCGGCACTGGACCTTATGAGCTGCTGGATTATGATAAGTCACAAGGGACGTATCTCTACCAGGTCTATGATGATTACTATCTGGGGGCTCCTAAGGTAAGGCAGCTCAGATATGTGAAGGTCAGCAACGAGATGGCGGCTGCTGCCCTGGAGAAAGGGGACGTGGATGCTGCAACCGTTCCTCCCGAGAAGATTGAAGAGCTGGAGGAGAAGGGTTTCGAGGTCCTGAAAGGTTCACATGACGGCATCACCAAGATCATGATCAACCACCAAAAGGAGCCCTTCTCGGACGTCAGGTTCAGGCAGGCCCTCTACTACGCAATCGACCGCCAGGCTCTGGTGGATACGGTCTTGCGCGGATACGGCATCATCGCCAGCCCAGGTTTGCTTGCCCCGGACAACGATTTATGCAATCCCGATGTGGAGGAGTACGCCTACGATCCGGCCAAGACCGAGGAGCTATTAGAGGACATAGGCTATGCCAAAGACGGCCAGTATTTCACCAAGGATGGTCAACCACTGGAGATAGAGCTTTTATCAACGTCAACAGACGAGCGGGCGGCAGAGATGATAAAGCACCAGCTAGAAGAGGCCGGGTTCAAGGTCGCTTTAAGAAGTGTTGACTCCAAAACCAAAGACAGCCTTGTTTCTAAATGGAGCTTTGATCTGGCTTTGAACAGCCACGGTGGAATGGGAGGGGACCCTGAGATTCTCAACAGGCTCATAGGAGAAGGATTCTCCTTCAACAGCGCTCGCTATACTGAGGACCAGGATCTAAACGATCTCATGAACGAGCAGGTAGCAGAGATGGACCCCGACCAGCGTGAGCAGCTCGTCGATGAGATCCAGGTGATCCATGCTCAGGATCTGCCGGCGCTGCCACTTTACTATGCCGATTCCTTCTGGGCGTACGATGGACTGATCGATATGTACTACACCAAGCGGGGGATTGCTATGGGGACTCCGATAGCACAGAACAAGCTGTCCTTCTTCAAGTAGCGTGTGATCGAGAAGCGCGATCGGAAGAGGCAAGAATGGGAAAGATCCGCCATCTTGCCCCATTTTTTTAGGAGTTCTGTTGGCCATTTCTGTTGACTATGGCATGGGAGCTATTTCATTCTATAATTTTTCTAAAGTTCAGGGAGGCCACGGTGAACACCACAATATCGAAGATGATTATAGCCGTCATGTCGATTGCCAGGCGGCTCACATCGCCACTGATCATCAACCCCCTCACCGCATCCACAGCGTAGGTCAGGGGATTCATTACGGCGATATACTGCAGGGCCGGAGGCATCATTTTGATCGGATACAGGGCGTTGCTGGCGAAGAAGAGCGGCATGATCAAGGCCTGCCCTAGCCCCATGAAGCGCTCTCTGGTCTTCATGACCGACGCTACAAATATGGAGATGGCGGCAAACCCGCCTGAAACCAAGAACAAAACCAGAAATGCGGCCAGAATGTAAAATGGATTGGGGATGAACCTGACTCCCAGGAGGAGGGCCACTGGAAAGATTATCAGGGCCTGAACTACCGCTCTGACCCCAGAAGCTATCGACCGGCCAATCACGGTCGCATATCTGGACGCCGGCGCCACCAGGAGCCTCTTTAGGATGCCTGTTTCCCTCTCCCAAACGATGGTCAAGCCGTAGAAGACCGACACGAATATGGTGGATTGCAGGAGCACTCCTGGGGTGATGAAATCGATATAGGGTATGCCGCCAGTGGGAATGGCATTAACCTGGCTCATGACCGATCCGAAGACGCCTAACCACAAGATCGGCTGAATGGCCCTGGTGTAGATCTCAGTCCGATCGTGTCGAAGCCTTCTCATCTCCAGCTCGATCATGGCGAACATTTCTCTGAAAGAGTCGTTTACGGTCATAGTTTTCCAGTGATTACTTTAGTTCGGTCCGCTCGATTCATAAATCATCGCCACCCTCTTTAAAATTGATCTGGCCGGCATATCTCAGGAAGACGTCATCAAGAGAGGGTTTGGCCGAAGAAATCCTGCTAAATGTGAATCCTGCCCGGCTTAGGACTCCAATAATGAGAGGAAGCGCCCTCTCTCCATCCTCGACCGCAACATCCAGCCGCGGACCATGAAGTGTCGCATTGCTGACCATGGAAAGATCTCGAATATCGTTTAGGGTCCTCTCGTCAACGTTATTGCCGTCCTCTGAATAGAACCGCAGAATTTCGCTCCTCAGGGATTGCTTGAGCTCGCTGGCGGTCCCGGATTTTACAATCTTTCCCCTGTTGATGATGGCAATCTCATCGGAATAAAGGTCGGCCTCATCCATGTAATGGGTATTGAAAAATACCGTTGTGCCGTGTTCCTTCTTAAAAGAGGTCAGGTTCTGCCAGACCGCCTTTCTGGCCGATGGGTCCAGGCCGATGGTCGGCTCATCCAGGAAAAGAATCCTGGGCTCTACCAGCAGGGCACAGGCTATCTCAAGCCTCCGCACCATGCCTCCGGAATAGGTCTTGACCATGTTGGTGGCCACTTCCTCCAGGCCCATTCTCTGCAGGGCTTGACGGACGGCCTTCTTTCTCCGGCCCGAGGGGACGCCGTAGATCTTGGAATAGATGAGCAGATTCTCAAAGCCGCTGATGTCCGCCCAGACGCTGGTCTCCTGAGGCACATAGCCGATGATCTTTCGGACCTCCGCAGAGTCTCGTACGACATCGAGACCAAAGCTTGACGCCTGACCCGAAGTCGGGCGGAACTGCGTGGTCAGTATCCTCATCAGTGTGGTCTTGCCAGATCCGTTGGGGCCCAAGAAGGCGAAGATATGACCGGCCTTGACCTCCAGGTCGATCCCATCCAGAGCTCTTATCCGGCCGTTGTAAACCTTGGTGAGCTGCTGGACATCAATTGCCAGCGTCATGTCTTCCCGGCATCTATGTCATCACAAGTGCTGCATCCAAGTATGTACATCGTACTACGCTTATCTGGATTTTGTATAAGAAATCTGCGATCATCTGCTCATAATACAGGGAAGCCTTCATACGGTGCAGCCAAGACCCGAATCAATATATAAAAATATTTAGCTTCCAAAGTCGGAAAGCTTTCTTGGCACCTTAAAATCCTGTTTTGCCCATCCAATCCACCCCCATCATCACCTTCAGATCCTCTATTTGATCGCTATCAAGGCCGTAAACTGTACGGTAGTGGTTGCTGAGCATCTCGTCTACAGAAATATCTTGGAATCTCTCCGGATACGTTGCCTTGGCCTCAATCAAAAGTTCGATTGGAAACTCCAGACCGGCGTGATTTCTGTGCAGTTCAAACTGTCCTGTAGAAAACACTTTATGATCTCTGATGGCCTTCATGTCCTTAATCCCGGTATAATACTCCTCATCGTACAGCTTTTTCACTTCATAGCCGGCAGGGCTGCGAACAAGGATGATCAGATCAGGATCGATAGCCAATAGCTGCTCAGCGGACATAAGAGCCCTGCTCTCTCCTTCGTATGCGTTTTTCACATTGGAGACATGAGGGTAAAGCGTTGCGCAATCGCCATCAGGCATGACCATGGCCAGCGCCCCCTTTCCAAAATCGGCACCTCCTGCCAGACACATGAAGAGGGCTCGGGGCTTCTGATCATCAGGTATTCCCTCTGTTCTCTCCGAGACAATACTCACTTCTTGCGACAGGAAATCGATGATCTCCTGCGCCCTTTCCTGCTTCTCGAAGATTTTTCCGAGCAGGCTTATCTCCTTATAAATGGAGGTGATATCAGGAGGATTGCTGCAGGCGGGATTGGTCAGGACGACTGTGGGAAAGTCGGCCTGGAAAAGGTCTAGCTTCTCGATCAGCTTTCCGTACTCTACCAGGCTGTCACCCTGTCCGGCTCCATCCATCTCCAGGATAATCAGGTCGGGTTTCAGCGCAGCTGCTGCCTCCAAGTTGATTTTATATCCCCTCCCTAGATCGGGAAGGCTTTTCGTATCCGGTATAAGGAAGGTGGCAATGGTCTCATTGGTTATCGCAGAAATAGCTCCTCCGGTTGCAATAATTCTATCCTCAACCCCAAGCGCAGCCATTGCGCAGGGCGAAAAACAATATCCTGCCGTAATCACCCTTTGCACAGGCAGGTCTAAGGTGACGTTTCGGTTTTTCATATCAACCAGCGGGTGACCGGCAGCCTGAACAGGCACTGAAATTAGAACCACGCTTAGCAGCAGTAATGATACAATGCCGCAATATCGGGCCATATTGTAGTTCCTCCATTATTCTCTGGCCATTCATTCAAATCTGAGTGGCATTGCTGCTCAACAGCGCCGTGAATATTAATAAATGTTATGATGATTTTTTTAAATATTAATAAAAAGTTTGATTTGCTGGGTCGGGCCATCAAACGCGTTTCTTTCTCAAAAAACAAGTGGCTGCAATACACATGCATCGAGTATTCGGCATTGAATTTTAAATAGTCAAATTCCTTTCTACTCTTATTGGGCGTTGGCCAATTGTCTGCAGGGCGATAAGTATTTATTGCTGATGACCTTTTTTTGCTAAATTGCAAATAAGTTGTAATATCAATTGTTAATATGGGCAGGTCCGAACATGACGAAATACCGAGCTGTCGGCTGGTGAAGATTTGTGGCAGGGCTGACGAGAAAGATGCAATTTGCAGAGCTGCTGGGCTTCGACCAGGAATACGGCTTTTCAGAGATGCACAAGATGCTTATACTCCTGGGCCTGCTGGCGCTGCTAATTGTCACAGTAGGGTTAGCTATAACCCTTGGAGCCTACAAAATATCCTTCCTTGACGTCTATAGAATTGTGATGGCTCATGTCACTCCCTTCGGAGACCTCACTTCCGTCACCAAGCTGCACAACACCATCGTCTGGGAACTCCGAATCCCGCGCGTTCTTCTGGCAGTGATTGTCGGAACCGCTCTAGCCACTGCGGGCGCAGTATTCCAGGGGTGCTTTAGAAATCCCCTGGTTGAGCCCTTCATCCTCGGCGTATCCTCGGGAGCAGCCTTCGGCGCAGCTCTAGGCATAGTTTTCGCCAGCTTTTTCTTATCTATCCAGCTCTCGGCGTTCATCTTCGGTTCCCTTGCCGTCGCCATGGCCTATTTTCTGGCCAGGGTCCGAAAGGAGACGCCCATCGTGACCCTCATACTGGCAGGCGTGATAATCGGATCGATCTTTGAGGCTCTGGTCTCGATTCTAAAATACACTGCCTCGGATGCTGCATTGCGCGAGATCGTCTTCTGGCTGATGGGCGGCTTTTACTACGCCACCTGGAACGATGTATTCCTGCTGGTGCCGATAATCGTTCCCAGCTTTTTAATCATGTGGGCTCTGGGCTGGAAGCTGAATATACTCTCGATGGGAGACGACGAGGCCCGAGCTCTCGGAGTCAACCCAGAGAAGTACAAGCTGGTCCTGGTCACGCTAGCCACGCTGGTCACATCCCTGGCCGTGTCCACTTCGGGATCATCGCCTGGGTTGGCCTGATGATGCCTCACGCCACCCGCATGATGCTGGGGCCCGACCACCGTTACGTGATTCCGGCTGCGGCCATGCTGGGCGGCTCCTATCTGCTGGTCTGCGATACGCTGGCCCGCACCCTCACCAGCGCAGAGATACCGGTGGGAATCATCACCTCAATTCTGGGAGCACCATACCTGTTCTATCTTCTGAGAACCAGAGGGAGCGCGATCCTCGGATGACTCCAATGCTGCAGGTCAAAGGCCTTCATTTCAATTACGATCGTACTCCCATCCTGCAGGGGGTTTCCTTCGAGGTGGAAGATGGGGAACTTTGCGGACTTTTCGGCCCCAACGGCTGCGGAAAAACGACGCTCTTCAAGTGCTGCCTGAACTTCCTGAAGTTCCATAAGGGATCGGTTCAAATGGACGGCAGGAGCGTGGCGAAAATGCGGGTGGAGGACATGGCCAAGGTCGTGGCCTATGTTCCTCAGGAGCACAAGCCACCATTTCCCTACCTGACAAAAGAGGTGGTGCTCATGGGCAGGACTCCCCGCCTCAAGGGAATCTTCGGAATCAGCAAGGCTGATAAAAAGAAGGCATCTGACGCCCTCGATCTGCTGGGGCTGTCTGATATCGGCGATCGTCCCTACAACCAGCTATCAGGAGGACAGCGCCAGATGGTTCTCATGGCCCGGGCCATCGCCCAGGAGACACCTCTCATGTTTTTAGATGAGCCCACATCAGCTCTGGACTTCAGCAACCAGATCCGCATCTGGAGGATAATGCGCCTGGTTGCGGAGAGCGGGGTAACAATTCTGGCCTGCAGCCACGATCCCAACCACGTGAGCTGGTTCTGCGATAAAGTGGTGGTGATGAAGAGCAACCGCATTCTCAAGGAGGGTTCACCTCACAACGTAATCACCGAGCCCACTTTGGACGAGATCTACCGGGATATGTGCTCGGTACGCAGCATCGGAGAATCCCGAATGGTGCTTCCCAGAGAAGTGGCGCTCAGAAACGAGGAGGTTGAACGAGACTGGGGACCTCGGGCAGGAGATGCTCGCAGAGCTGAAGAAATTCGGTTGGAGCAGGGCTCTGATGAGCATGCAAAGAGATGGAGAGTTATTCAGCAGAATTGATTGGTGAATTTATGTTAAAATCTAAGAAGTTTAGTATGTTCGTCTCAATATGCTTTTTTTTCATATTAGCGACGGCGTTTGCGTCTGAGGATACGAGAACGGTTGTTGATGGCAGGGGAGAATCCGTCCAGGTGCCTGCAGAGATAAATCGGGTAGTGACCATCAGCGACGGTCTGGTAGAGGAGATAATGACGGTCCTGGGCGTGCAAGACAAACTGGTAGGCCTGGGGTCCGAGTGTTTGCCCAGAGTCTGGCAGATTGACTATCCCACCACAGATGGTGGCAACTTCAGCTACCATGATGGAATGAATGTGGCGAATTATCTGAATCCCGCCATCGAGGACCTGCCCTTAGTCGCTAAATACAATGTGGCTCCCAACTATGAGGTTCTTGCCGGCCTGAAACCGGACGTCATCATCATCCGGGCCGGAGATTGCACCTTCTGGAAGGATGAAGATAGCATGAACAAGGCCATCGATTCCATAGAGTCACTCGGATTTCCCCTGGTAGTTACTTTCGGTCCAAATACCTGCGAGACGCCCAGCCTTGATAAGCTGTCCGAAGAGATCAGGATCGTAGGCCAGGTATTCGACGAGGAAGAGCGAGCAGACAAACTTGCAAAATATCTTGAAAGCGAAGTCGATAGCGTGAGGGAAAGGACGGAAGATATCCCTGAGGGCGAAAAGCCGAGCGTGCTCCTATTCGGGCTTTCTCCTCAAACCAGAGGTCAGGGAGCTGCTGGAGACGCATGGGGGTTGAGCACCATTGAATCGCATTTCCTGGAGAATATCGTCAACGCCCGCAACGCATTCCAGGAGCCGGTCTCGACCGGCGTGGTGAGCGCAGAGCGTGTGCTGGCCATCAATCCTGATGTAATTGTGCTGCCCACGGATTTTGGTTATCACCCGCCAAGAGAGCTCTATGAAGCTCCCTACTATCAGAATCTGCAGGAGCTGGATGCGATCAAGAATAAGAGGATATCAGCCCTTCCCTGGTCTCCCTGCAACTGCGACAAGCGTCTGGAATACCCCATCGATGTGATGGTCATGGCCAAAGCCGCATACCCGGATCGCTTTGAGGATATCGATTTAGGAGAGTGGCTGCTGGAGTTCTATCAGAATGTTTACGGCGTTGATCGAAAGACGGCTGAAGGTCTGCGCTCGGCTCAATGGATGGACTGGACGGTGGAGTAGAGCCCCAATTCTCGACTCATATGATCTGGGAGAAGATTCGCATGATATCATCTCTGGATTGGAATGAAGTATGGAAGGAGAGGATGGCGAGGTCCATCGAATCAAGTGGAGGAAGGGACTGTGTCGGACACTGGAGCAATGAAGGGGAAGCCAGCAATTACGGCCGAATGCTTGAAGGAGATGATCTGCAATCGGTCGCACTCTTCAGAGACAGCATGGCTCTATCTTCTCCTTTTACAGTTCTCGATATTGGAGCAGGCACCGGCAGGCTTGCTGTTCCGTTCTCCCGGATGGCCTCCAGGGTCACAGCGGTGGAGCCGTCAGCACAGATGCTCGAAATTTTAAATGAACAAGTCAAGAGGCATAAAATCGAGAACATCGATTGCATTAAGAAGCGCTGGGAAGATATAGAAATCCCGGCCGATCTGCCAGAAAAATACGATCTGGTCGTGGCGTCTTTCTCTTTGGGATTTCCCGATCTGCGAGAGGCCGTTTCAAAGATGATTGCAGCCTCATCGAGGTACATTTGTCTGATGTGGTTTGCTGGTGAGCCTTCGTGGAATGCCGATTATAGAAAGATCAGCTCTGCTCTGTTCGGAGATAGCGATCATCAAACCATGCCTAACAGCGACGTAATATTCAATGTGCTTTACCAAATGGGAATCTATCCCAATATCCGGGTCTTCAACTTTGAGATGCTCCACCGCTTCGGTTCCCTGGATGAGGCGGCAGATTACTTCGCTGAAAAGTTCAGTGCTCTGTCCTCGACTCAACGATCGGTACTGGAAGAGGTTCTTCCACAGATCCTGGAAGAGCGCAGCGGCCAATGGATTTTGCCGTACCGTGCCAGCAATATGATGTTTTGGTGGGAGAAGGGTTAACAATCCTATTTCTTGGTGGTGATTGAAATTGCGTAAGCACAGCATTTGGGCATTAGCTCTCTTGATGATTGCCTTCTGTTTACAGGGGGCAGCGGACGAAACGAGAGAGGTGATAGACGGTCGAGGCGTGGCAGTTGCCGTCCCGGCCGAGATTGACCGCGTGGTGAGCATCAGCGACGGCCTGATCGAAGGAACAATGCTTGTCCTGGGAGAAGAGGACACTATCGTAGGGATAGGCTCTACCTGTCTTCCGAAGGTCTGGAACTACACGTACGAGAGCGTGAAAGGAGAGCCCATCGTTTATCAGGATGGAGCCAATCCGGTCAGCTTCCTCTATCCCCGATTGAAGGATCTCCCAATCGTCGCCAACGGAGATACAGCCCCCAACTTCGAGGCCATCGCTGAGCTGGACCCGGATGTGGTCATCTTGAGAGCCGGCGACTGCTCACTCAGGTATAACGATGAGGCAGCCGCAAAGACCATATCCAGCTTCGAGTCCCTGGGAATACCTCTGGTGGTGCTGTACGCTCACAACTTCAATGAGGAGCAGCACAAGGACATCTCGACCATATCCGACGAAATAAGAATCATTGGCAGCGTGTTTGGCAAGGAGGCCGAGGCAGATGATCTGGCAGAATATCTGAGCGGCCAGGTGGATCTGATAAATGAGAGGACAAAAGATGTCCCGGACGCGCAAAAGCCTGGAGTACTCATCCTGGGGCTGTCTCCTTCCGCCCGCAAAGAGGGCGGCGCGGGACAGGTTTTCGGCCTCGATACAATAGAGTCTTACTTCATAGAGGATTTGGTCCATGCTGAGAATGCTTTCCAGGACCCTGGTTACTTCAAAACCCTAAATGCCGAGCAACTTCTAGCCCTGGACCCGGATTCCATTGTGCTCTGCACTGCAGCAGGATATCATCCGCCGAAAGAGCTCTATGAGGCTCCCTACTACCAGAATCTGCAGGAGATGAGAGCTGTAAAGGGCAAAAACGTGACAGCACTTCCCTGGTCGCCGTGCAACTGCGCCAAGCGGCTGGAGTATCCCATCGACGTAATGGTGATCGCAAAGGCTGCCTATCCTGACCGATTCCAGGACATCGATCTTGGTGAGTGGCTCTTGGACTTCTATCAGAACGTCTATGGAGTTGACCGGGAGACTGCCGAAGAGTTGCGATCAGCCCAGTGGATGGACTGGACGGAAGAGACGAATTGAGTTGTGCCAATTAGGAACATTTCAAATAAGAAATAGGCTAAATTTGTAACATAAAGGTAGAAATATGACAAAGAATAGAAAAGAACAGTCAATTTTGCTTCTTCTGTTGATAATGGGCTTTTCATTGGCGGTGCCCATTTCAGCGGAAGAGCAAAAGACCATAACCGACATGCTCGGGCGGACGGTTGACGTTCCATCGAATATCGAACGAGTAGTGGCCATCGACGATGGTTTCGTCGAGGGCATCATGTACCGGCTCGGATTGCAGGATAAAATTGTGGCTCTGGGTGCTCCGTGCTGTAATAAAGAATATAATTACAGCTTTGAGACCCTAGACGGCAGCAGCTACGAGTTCAAGAACGGCATGAATCCTGTCAAATACCTCATACCAGGTCTGGACGACCTCCCGGTTCTCGTCGAAGGCGCGACAGCTGTCAATTACGAGACGCTCGCCTCCCTGGATCCAGATGTTGTTTTCCTCCGGGAGGGGTCGTGGGCGTTTTCTGCAGGATCTGATGAGAAGATCGAGAAGACCATTGCATCGATCGAATCTCTCGGAATTCCGCTGGTAATCCTGGTTGGCCCGCCATTTCAAGAGCAGCCAAGTGTGGATCGCATTGGAGATGAGATCCGCCTGGTGGGCGAAGTGTTTTCCCGCGAGGAGGATACCGATCGTCTTGCCTCTTACCTGGAATCGCAAATCGACGAGATACGCAGTCGCACCAAGGATGTCCCCGAGGACGATAAGGCTCGTATGATGCAGCTGGGGCTCTCGCCAAGGGCTAGGGAGGGCGGAGGTGCCGGCATGGCCTGGGGCCTCGATACCATCGAATCGTACTTCATCGAGGATATAGCGAATGCCAAGAATGTATACGAGGGTACCGGTGCCTTCGTTGTAGTCTCCACGGAGCAAATTCTGACAATGGACCCGGATGTCATAGTTCTCCCGACAGCCCAGGGCTACCATCCTGCAAGCGAACTCTATACGGCTCCATACTATCAGAATCTGCAGGAGCTATCGGCTGTGAAGAACGGGCGTGTCTATGCGCTGCCCTGGACTCCCTACAATTGGGCGAAACGCCTGGAATATCCGATCGAGGCTATGATCATGGCTAAGGCCGCCTATCCGGATCGATTTGCAGATATCAACGTTGCTGAATGGACCCTGGACTTCTATCAGCAGGTTTACGGAGTCGATGAGGAGACCGCCAGAGAGCTCCGGTCGGTTCAGTGGCTCGACTGGATGGAAGAAGAAAACTTTTAGCTCAAGGCATGCTGACGTCGCGTGGGTGCAATTCCCACGCGCGTAAGCGCCAATTTCTATGGAGATGCAACATAAGGTCGCTTCATTTTATAGCGAACGCAATTGCTGCAGTGACGACCGAGACTACGTATATTCCTAATAATTTATAAACTGAACTAAAATCAGCAAAATTATTCGAAGTATTGCGGTGGGCTAAAGTTTGGTCCTTGGCCTTCCGTTGCAGGATGCCTGTATATCTCCACAATGATCTGAGCTTTTGATGTCAGGTCACATGAATATTAATAAGTTCATGTAATAAAATAACCTTTTATTTATCAAATAATTGTATTAACATTAAATTCACAAAGTTAACATCAAAAGACTTAAATAAGGAATGAAATTGTAATTCGTAATAAAAAGGATGAAAAAAATATGATGAAAACGGGAAACGCTCAAATTCTTTTATATCTTCTGTTGGCAATAGGTATTTTATTAATAGCACCGATCGCTGCCGAGGAATACAAGACAGTTACTGATATGCGCGGAGTTCAGGTATCAATTCCTGAAGATCCGCAACGAGTTGTGGCCATGAGCCGCTCGTTGATCGACACCACCATGTACATCTTCGGTGTGCAGGATAAACTGATCGGCGGCAGCGTATACAGTAGAGACGATGGATATGTAAACTACACATACGGCAGTGATACCTACCACGTGTGCCCTTGGATCTCCTTTGTCTTGAATCCTGAGTACCGCAATCTCACCAACGTTGGTGGCTTTGGCGGACCTTATGGGACGCCGAACGTGGAGACCATCGCATCGCTTGATCCGGATTTGCTAATACTCAGAGATCTGGGCACAGATGACGAAAATACGGCCAAGTTCCTGGAAGCATTAGAGCGGCTGAATATTCCCGTGGTCGTTCTGAAATACCCGGATTGCTATGAGGAGATCAATGTCAGCACCATTTACGAGGAGGTCAGGCTCCTGGGAGATGTGTTTGGCCAGCAAGAGAAAGCAGAAGAGATCGTTGACCTGATGGACGAACAGGTGCAGCTGATCGAAGATAGAACCGATGACATTTCTGATGAGGACCGGCCCCGTGTGCTGTACTTTGGTGCTGCATCATCGGCAAAGGATAAAGGAGGTGCAGGTTATGCCTTTGGCACCAGCACCATCGAATCTGCTTTCCTGGAGGATATCCTCAACGCCAAGAATGCTTATGATGGCTCCAATACAGAGATCGTATCTGCCGAGCGGCTTCTGTCTATAGATCCAGATGTCGTTATTTTATCGACCTACTCGGGATATCATCCACCAAGAGAGATGTATGACGACCAGAGGTTTGAGGCAGTTAAGGAGCTAAGAGCCCTGCAGGATGGAAGAGTCCATTCCCTAGCTGCCACCCCCTGCAAGGATGAACGACTGGAGTTTCCAATAAACCTGATGATCGAAGCTAAAGCGATCTACCCAGAGCGGTTTGAGGATATAGAACTCGAAGATTGGATCAGAGATTATTTCAAAGAACTTTACGGCGTAGATGATGAGAAAGCAAACGAGCTCATGAATTCGCTGCTTCTGCGCTATCTGGAGATAATCTGAATGATAAACGGTTTGTCAATTAAAGCAGGCATGCTTAAGGCGCTTTTCCTGACCTTTTTTGTTCTTGCCGCTTTTGCTATGGCGGCCGGAGAGGACGTGCCTGAAGATGCATTGATCATTGCCACCGACGGTTCATTCATCATGCAGGGCAATATGTTGTTCGGCATCGGTTCCAGCGGATCTACAGGGACATACGTTTATGAGCATCTGCTCACCAAAAACAGAGAAGGCGGATATGATGGCGAACTGGCAGAGCACTGGGATTGTAACGACGATGCAACTCAGTGGACATTTAATCTGGTGGATGCCAAATGGCATGATGGTCAGCCTTTTTCTTCTGAAGACGTGCAGTTTACCTATGAATATATAAAAGAGAATAAGCTGTGGCTCTCTTCTGTTCTCTCCAATGTGGACTATGTTGAATGTCATGATGAAAGAACCGCAGTATTCCATATGAAGTCGCCATCTCCTGCATTTTTAGATGATCTCTCTCACTGTCCAGGAATTTACATCATACCCAAGCATTTCTGGAAGGATATTGGAGACCCCACTCATTACGTGGACGAAGAGTGGATCGGCACCGGTCCCTTTAAGTTCGACTCCATGATCCCGGATCAGTATGTTCGACTGGTGGCCAATGAAAATTACCACGGCAAGAAGCCGCTGGTTAACCAGGTAATCATCAAAGTAATACCCAATAAAGACTCCCAGGTACTGTCCCTGAAATCAGGGTCAGTCGATGTTGTGAGCGACTTGGGCCCGGCTATAGCCCGAAGCCTGCAGGGTGAAGATGACCTAAAGATATTCACTGCTCCAGCGACGAGGGGGTATGAGTTAGGATTTAACCTCAACAATTCCCCCACTGACAACCTGGATTTCAGGAAGGCAATGGCCCACGCCGTTAATAGACAACAGATCTGCGACATAGTATTTGATGGATACGCAACACCAACAGACACGACGTTTCTGATGCCGAACGTTGCATACGATTTCGTGAACCCAAGTGTCCCCGGAAGCGACTACGAATACGATCCTGAGAGGACAAAGGAAATGCTGAACTCTTTGGGTTATACGGACCGAGATGGTGACGGGTACAGAGAAGGTCCGGATGGCGAAGATCTGGCCATGACCATGCCCATCAGTGGAACCGGCAGCTACGAATCACGAATCGCTGAGATCTTGAAAGAGGACTGGAAAAGCCTGGGAATAAAGGTCGTGTTGAAACAGGTTGATTCCAGCCAGAAGCAGAATGAGTATCACAATAGCAACTTTTTCGTTGTGGGCATGCCTTATTTGATGCACGACGATGTGGATGACCTGACCCATTTCGAGGTAGATTCCCACTTCGGCAAAGCCAACTGGTACGATTACAATGATTCCGATTACAACACTCTAGCTGAAGAATTAAGGAATACTGCCGATGGGGATGAGAGAAAGAAGATTGGGTACCGGATGCAGGAGATCCTTGCCGAGGACGTTCCCTCAGTTCCCATATGCGGTGCCGATGTAATCTTCGCCTACAGGTCTGATAGATTCACAGGATGGGAGGATGTGGAGCCTATCATGTGGGGAGTGGATACCAAAATGCTGCTCAATGTGAAAGAAGCATAACGGATATGGTGAAATGAAGACGCTTGTGTGCGGAAAAGGTGGGAGCGGCAAGAGCACAATAGCTGCTCTCCTAGCTAAGAGCATGGCTCGCAGAGGGTACAGAGTGCTGGTGGTGGACAGTGATGAATCCAATTACGGTCTGCACCGCCAGCTGGGGATGGAGCTTCCCGACACTCTCATGAACTTTTTTGGGGGAAAGAAGGAGATGATCAGCAAGATGATGAAGGCCTTCCCTAAAGGAGAACAGATAAAGCTCTTTGAACGAAAATGGGGTCTGGACGACATTCCAGAGGAGTATCTCGGCCAGAAAAACAGCATCAGCCTACTGGCCATAGGCAAGATTCAAGACTTCGGTGAGGGCTGTGCCTGCCCCATGGGTGCTCTGGCCAAGATGTTTCTCGATAATTTGGAGGTGAAGGAGAAGGAGGCGGTGATCGTCGATACCGAGGCAGGAATCGAACACTTCGGCCGGGGGGTTGAGCAAGGATGCGACATCATACTTGCCGTTCTCGATCCCACTCATGAATCGCTGCAGCTCTCGAAGAAGATCCTGGAGATCTCTCAGAAGATCAACAAAGACCTGTACTTCGTCCTGAACCGAGTAGATGATGACAGCAAGGAGGCAATGCTGAGGACGCGGGATAAGGATCGAATAGCAGTAGCCGTTCCCGAGAACAAGAGCATCTTCATGGCCGGGCTTGCTGGAGAGGATATCGACGAGCATATCCAGGAGATTGAGAACCTGGTCGATCTGCTTGAGGCAAAAGCATGACCATTGATGTTGATTCTGGAGCACAAAGGCTGGCCGAGATAAAGCCACCTCTTGAGGACCAGGCCCCCTTCTTGTGGGATTTGGTGGCAGGATACGAAAAGGGCCAGATCTTCCTCAGCGCCCTGGAAATGGGAATATTTAACATCGCAAAAGAGCCTAAGACTGTTGATCAGCTAGCCGCAGAGCTCGAAGCCGATCCGTCTGTAACAGGAAAGCTTCTCGACGTCCTGGTTTCAATGGGCGTTCTCTGCAATGAGGGCGACAGCTATGTAACCGCTCCCAAAATGGCTCCCTTTTTGGTAGAGGGCGAGCCCTATTTCGCCCGCTACCTGAACTTCGCCAAAGAATCCCGCAATCAATGGGCCGATCTCAATAAGGTTCTAAAGAACGGCCCGGCATCCTCAGAGCATAAGCACGAGCACAAATACGATCGAGAGACTATAGATTGGATAGCCAGGGGCACAATGCTGGGAAGGCTTCAGGCAACCATCCAGATAATCCGGGAGTATCCCGAGTTCCAGGCCGCCAGGAAAATGGTCGACCTGGGTGGAGGACACGGTCTGTTTGGCATCGGATTTGCCCAGGAAAATCCGGACCTCGAAGTTGTGATCTACGACCAGCCAGGGGTAGCCGAGATCGCCCAAGAATACATCGAAAGATATGGATTGGCGGAACGCGTCAAAGCGGTCAAGGGGGATTACACTAAGGATCAAATCGGCTCCGACTACGATATCGCCTTTGAGGCCTGTTCTTTTGGGGGAAATGCCGATCAGGCTAGGTCGTTCTACAGTAGAGTTGCTGAATCTCTGAATGCGGGCGGGCTTTTCATTGCCGAGACTTTCACCCTGGACGACAACAGAAAAGCACCTCTCAGATCTCTTATCTGGGACTTAAAAGAGCAGATCTCGGGTGATGGTCACATGCATCTGCGCACCAACTCTGAGATTTTCAGTATGTTTGAAAAAGTCGGTCTCCGGGGCGAAAGCGTAATCGATCTGTCCGAGAAGATGGCCATGCCCATGAGACTTGTGGTAGCTCGCAAGGTCTGAAAGAGCTTTAGAAAAACGAGGGTGAAAGGGACCTGCTGATGAGAATTGGATATCTGGGTTGGCGGATGGCATACAGCATTTTCGCCTTCCTGATCAGCATGACCATCACCTTCGTGCTGCTCCATCTGATGCCCGGGGACTATCTGCATACCATCCTGCCATATCTGGCTGAGAAGAATCCCCAGGCCACTCTGCTCTTTCAAGAGCAGTTCGGCCTGAACAAGCCTCTGATGGAGCAGTATACACTCTACATGCGCAATGTACTTCAGGGCAACTGGGGATATTCGATTCATTACGGACTGCCGGTTGTATCGTTAATCTCCGAGAAGCTTTTCTGGACCATGCTGATCTTCATTCCAGCAACGCTTCTCTCTATATTACTTGGAATGGCGATTGGATCTTATTCGGGCTGGACCTGCGGGTCAAACCTTGATTCTACCACATTCAAGCTGATGATATTTCTTGGAGCGGTTCCTTCTTACTGGTGGGCGTTATTTCTCGTCCTGGTCCTGGGTTATTATTTGAACCTCTTTCCGCTGGGCGGCTACGTGGGGATTGAGACGCTGGACACGGGAATGAACCCTCTCGACATTGTACACCATGCGGTTCTTCCTACCGTTGCCCTAACGATCGTTTCCATTCCAGGAATATACTACCTAATGAGAAATTCCATGATATCGACGATTGGAGAGGACTATATCCTGAGCGCCAGGTCGAAGGGATTTTCTGAGACGTATATACTCAGGCATCATGCCCTGAGAAATGCCATGCTTCCCATGTTAACGGTGCTGGCTATGGAGATGGCTCACATGATAATGGGCAGCGTCTTTATAGAAACCATATTCTCCTGGCCGGGGATGGGGCTTCTGACCTACGACGCGCTTCGAGTCAGGGATATTCCGCTCTTGCAGGGAATTTTTCTGATGGACACATTGATAATCATCATAGTCAATGTGGCAGCTGATTTCAGCTATCCTCTAGTAGACCCGAGGGTTAAGGTGGGCTGAGGTGGCCAGAAAAGGTACCCTGATTGCATCGCTCGTCCTGCTCGGGATTTGTGTTTTAGTGGCGATATCTTGCCCGTTACTGGCACCATTTTATCCGTCAGAGCTTGCCGGACGTCCCTTGGAAGGGCCCTGCAAGGACCATCTGCTGGGTACAAACGATTTGGGTCAGGATATATTCAGCCGACTAGTATATGGTACCCGGGCAACACTGGCTCTGGGGTTATTGGGTGCTCTCTTTTCGGTCTCTCTTTCAACGGCTTTGGGCATGATCTCAGCATATTACGGGGGCTGGCTGGACGAGATGATCTCTAGGGGAGTGGATATCTTGATGACCGTGCCTGGATTCCCACTTCTGCTGGTGCTGGCGATCTTCTTTTCTCCCAGCATTTTCGTCATAGCGGGACTGATGGGCCTCTTAGGAGGGGTGCAGGGAATCAGAATAATCCGTTCGCAGGTTCTGTCTTTAGCGGAGGCAGAGTTTGTCCAAGCTGCTAGGGTGCTCGGAGCCAGCGACTACTATATCATTATCAGGCACATCCTGCCTAACATTCTCACACTGGCAACGGTCAACTTTGTCTTTGCAGCACAAAGGTTTATGCTAATGGGCGTAGGTTTGGGATTCCTAGGTTTGGGAGATCCAGCCGTGATTGATTGGGGCCAGATGATAAATAGGGCGTATTCGAATGGCGGTTTTGCCCTGGGAATGTGGTGGTGGCTTATCCCCCCTGCCTTAGCGGTAGTCTTGCTGTCGATGGTCTTGGCCATGATCGGATACAGCCTGGAAGACGAACTGGATCCGAGATTGAAAAGACCAGAGAGCGTTAGATGATTATATAATTGCGTTTTATTATTAATAAGAGGCGAGAGCAAAGATGCAATCTATCTACGAGGCAATCGATTGGAACGAGGTCTGGAGGAGTCAGATGCAAAGGAATAAGGACTCCAGCCCTGGCCGTGACTGTTCGAGGATCTGGGAGAGCCGGGAAAGCGCTCTCCGGTTCTGGAATATGTCGCAGGAGAACAGGAATCGAGTGGACAAGACGATCTGGAGCACGGATGTAACCCCTGAATCCAGAGTGCTGGATATCGGTGCCGGGCCGGGAACGCTGGCCATTCCCTTTGCTCAAAAAGCGGCCCACGTCACGGCCGTTGAGCCGGCAGATGGCATGGTCTCCGTCCTCAAGGAGAAGATGGACGAGTACAGCGTGAAGAATATCGATGTGGTGCAGAAGCGCTGGGAGGAGGTGAGCGTGAAAGAAGATCTGCAGCCGCCCTACGATGTGGTAATCGCCTCCTTTTCACTGGGCATGCCGGACATACGGTCGGCGATTGAGAAGATGATGATGGCGTCTTCAAAGTACATCTATCTCTACCATTTTGCAGGACCCACATCCTGGGACCTGCAGTGGAAGGACCTCTGGCAGAAGCTGCATGGCAAAGAGTACCAGCCGGGCCCAAAGAGCGACGTGCTCTACAACGTTCTCTACCAGATGGGCATCTATCCTAACGTCAAGACATTTCGCCTGCAGCACAGCCAGCGTTATGGCTCCCTGGAAGACGCCCTCAAGGCTTTGAGGCCGCAGGCCCAGATTGAGACCGCAGAGCAGGCTGCTGTTCTGCAGGAATATCTGCAGCACACCCTGAAGGAGGAGAACGGATCGCTGGTCCTGCCCGCGTCCTCGATCAGGGTAAAGATGTGGTGGGAGAAAGATCAGCTATCTTAGGCTGTCTGGTGGGGGACGGCTTTCCTCTGCCGTCGAATATCTTTTCCAGGCACTGGTCCGCCTGCCAGCTCAGATCGAAGCTCTCCGATCCTTCTCCCAATCTCAGAAAGTTAGAGGCCATCGCCTTCATCTTTGCTCCGGGCATCTAAAGCTAATATGTTCTTCGTCCTGCGCGCTCAGTCGATGTTTAACGGTGCTCAGGCTGTAGATTTGCTCCCGGCATGAATTTGGGAAAGGCTGCAGCCTGAGGCCGGGGCCTGGGATCGGGCGGCCAAATTTTTTATAAATTCAGGCATCCGGTTATGGTGAAGACATGAGTACTATCGATGTATTCGAAAAGCACGCCGCAGAATACGACGAGTGGTTTGACCAGAACGAGGGGGTCTATAAATCGGAGATCCAGGCCCTAAAAGACCTCATCCCGCAGGAAGGTGTCGGCCTGGAGGTCGGCGTGGGAACGGGAAGATTTGCACTTCCCCTTGGCATCAGAGCTGGTGTGGAGCCTGCAAAATCGATGGCCAAGATGGCTAGAAAAAGAGGCATCAAAGTCCACGAGGCCAGTGCTGATGCCCTTCCCTTTGGTGATGAATCCTTCGATTTCGTGCTCATTATGACTGTTCTCTGCTTCCTGGAGGATCCTCTAGCAGCCCTGCTGGAGGCGAGGAGGGTCTTGAAGCCCGGCGGGCTCATAATCATCGGGATGATTGATTCCGACAGCCCTCTCGGCCAGGAATATGAAAGAAAGAAGTTGACCAGCAAGTTTTACAGGAATGCTCGCTTTCGGTCCGCAGAGCAGGTTTTGAGCTGGCTAAAAGGGCTGGATTTCAATTGCACTGAAGCCCGTCAGACCGTATTTGGGCGCAGAAACGAGATCGATTCAATTGAGCCCTTTGAAGCAGGACACGGCAAAGGAGCTTTCGTGGCCATTGCTGCCAGAAAAAGAGCCGGCGAAAACTGGGGCGGACTCAGTGCGTCCACTCAATAATCTTTATGCCGGGTCCGATCTTATTGGCTATGCTGCCTTTTATTTCCTGGTAATGAGGGCAGGGAAAGTTGACGGGATTTCCCCGGCTGATACACGAGGCCAGGACAATGGCTTCAGCTCCGCGCTCAACCATCATCGCCGCCCTGGACACCGCCCTCTTTCCCGGACAGCCTCCGCAGGATACGAACCCTACAATCTCCACCGGGCCGGTTTCTGCAAAGGCCATTTTTCCCTCGCATGCCACTTTAAAATCTGCGGTTCCCGGACACATATCTTCGGTTTGCTGGGCAGTGTAACTATTTGTCTGTAATTTGATAATAAGGAAGATATAGGCCCTGCATCCTATCCTGTATTTGGCACAAAGGAGGAAACAGGACCATGATACCCTTAGAACTGCTAGAAGATTACCTTAT
>JABLXE010000003.1 GCA_013178225.1 Methanotrichaceae archaeon | reverse complement strand
ATCGAGTTGAAGAAATCGATTCATCGCGAGATTATTAATATCGATGACGAGCAAAAGAAAATAGTAAAGCTCTTTGGCCAAGAATGTGAAAAATACTACTTCTGAAGGGAGACGTGCGGGATGTGGGATGAAGCTGGAATTGAAAAATTTATTGCGCAAATTAGAAGAAAGCTGATAATATCTGAAAATGAAATGTGGGCCATTTTTTAGGCAAGGATTATCTCTGATTTACAAGAGTCAGGTATCAGCTATCATGTCCTCCTGTTAATATGGGGATCCATGATAATGGATTGGAACTAGCTGAATTTCAATCAAATCTCCTGGAGACATATTGTACCACCTTGCTCACCTCACCCGCAATACTTGCACCCCGGCACCGTCTCCCCGTTCTCCAGGTACAGCACCTGGCTCCGGCTTCCGTACCTGAATACCGTCACCCCTTTGCACCCCAGATCGTAGGCCAGATTGTACACATCGAGCACATCGCCGACTGTGGCGCTCTGGGGCAGGTTCACGGTCTTGGAGACCGCGTTGTCGGTGTGCTTCTGAAACGCCGCCTGCACAGCCACGTGCTGCCGGGGCGGAATATCCAGGGCGGTCACGAAGACCTCCTTCATGTTCTGCGGAACTCCGGGGATGTCCTGCACCGAGCCCTTTCGGGCCACCTGGGTCATCAGCTCCTGGCTGTAGATTCCCCGCTCTTTAGCCGCCTTTTCAAACTGCGGCGAGACCTCGTACAGCCTTGAGCCTCCCAGCACGTGCCGGACGAAGGATATGGCGAACAGCGGCTCAATTCCGCTGCTGGTTCCGGCGATGATGCTGATGGTCCCGGTGGGAGCCACGGTTGTCACCGTCGAGTTCCTCATGGCCGGCCAGCCCTTCAGCCGGCTCTCCTCGAAGCGTGGAAAGGACCCCCTTTCCTGGCCCAGGCGGGCCGACTCCTCCCTCGCCCTCTCGGTGATCCGGTGCATGATCCGCTCGGCCAGAAGGATGGCCTCCGGGCTGTTGTAGGAGATGTTCATGGCAATCAGCATCTCGGCAAAGCCCATCACCCCCAGCCCGATCTTGCGGGTGGCGAGCGTTGCCTGCTCAATCTGGCTCAGGGGAAAGCGGTTGACGTCGATCACGTCATCCAGAAATCGCGTTCCCAGGCACACCACCTCCTCCAGCCGCTCCCAGTCCAGCTCTCCTTTGTCCACGAACTTCGACAGGTTGATTGAGCCCAGGTTGCAGGACTCGTAGGGCAGCAGCGGCTGCTCGCCACAGGGGTTGGTGGCCTCCACCGGGTCGGGCAGCGGATGTGCGGCATTGATGCGGTCGATGAAGACCATCCCGGGATCTCCCCCCCTCCAGGCTGAGGTGGCGATCAGGTTCAGCAGATCCGGGGCGCTCTGCTGGCCGGTGACCTCTCCGCTTCTGGGGTTGACCAGATCGATCTCCTCCCCGGAGCGGGCCGCCCTCATGAACCCGTCTGTTGCTGCCACCGAGATGTTGAAGTTCTCCAGGAAGCCCGGCCGCTCCTTGGCCCCGATGAACTCCAGGATGTCCGGATGGTCTATCCGGAGAACCCCCATATTGGCCCCCCGGCGCCTGCCTCCCTGCTTGATCACGTTGGTGGCGGCATCAAAGATGCTCATGAAGGAGACCGGACCGCTTGCCACCCCGCCGGTCGAGCGCACGATGTCGTCCTTTGGCCGCAGCCGGGAAAAGGAGAATCCCGTGCCTCCGCCGCTCTGGTGAATCAGGGCCATGTACTTGAGAGCATCGAATATGCCCACCAGCGAGTCCTCCACCGGCAGCACAAAACAGGCCGAGAGCTGCCCCAGCGGAAGCCCGGCGTTCATGAGCGTGGGCGAGTTGGGCAGAAATATCAGGTCCCTCATAACCTTCAGGAACCGGGCTTCGAGGTCCTGGAAGTCTCCGCCGTACTTCTTCTCGGCTAGGGCCACGTGTCTTGCCACCCGGGAGAACATCTGGCCGGGTGTCTCAATCACCTCTCCCCGCTGGTCCCTCTGCAGGTACCTCTTCTTCAGAACCTCGGCCGCGTTGACGCTCAGCTTCAGGTCATCGGGGACACCCAGGTACTGCTTGGCCGCCCGGATCTCGGCTCTCTTCTGGCGGTAGAGGATGTAGGCCTTGGCCACCTCAGAATAGCCGGCGGAGATCAGGGCCTTCTCCACCAGATCCTGAATGTCCTCTACACCAGGGACCGCATCCGGAAACATCTCTTCTGCCCTCTTCACCACCTCACGCGTGAGCTGCTGCGGGGCCACGCTTTCGGCCTGACCGGTGGCGGCAAAAGCCTTAGCCATGGCTGCGGTGATCTTCTCCTGCCGGAAATCCACCACCTGGCCGTCACGTTTTCTTACGCTCTTGGGCAACCCAGCACCTCACTATGCATTTCACTATATATTCAATCAGAAGCAATATAAACATACACGTCAGAATTAAGATACGTCCATTCCCGCGAGGTTTCAAGAGATGAAGATTGCAATATCCGGAAAAGGAGGCGTCGGCAAGACCACTCTGGCCGGCACCCTGGCCAGGCTCTTCGCCCGAGACGGCTATAATGTACTCGCCATCGATGTCGACCCCAGCATGAACCTGGGCTCTTCGCTCGGAATCAAGCCCCTTCCCAAGCCCGTTACTGAGCACAGAGAGATGGTCCAGGAGCGGGCCGGAATGCCCATGGGCATGTTCAAGCTCAACCCCAAGGTGGACGATGTGGTGCAGATGTGCGGCTGCGCCGGACCGGACAACGTGAAGCTGGTGGTCATGGGAACCATCGACTCCGGAGGCTCGGGCTGCATGTGTCCTGCCAATGCCTTTGTCAAAGCCCTGCTAAGACATGTCATAACCCGGGAAAAGGAAGTGGTGATCCTGGACATGGAGGCGGGAATCGAGCATCTGGGCCGCGGAACCGCCCGGGGCGTGGACGCCATGATCGCCGTGGTCGAGCCCGGAATGAGGTCCATTGAGACCGTGGAGAGGATCAAACAGCTCGGCGAGCAGATCGGGATTTCACGCTACTTCGCAGTGATCAACAAGACCGACGATCCCGGTCCGGTCAAGGCGAAGATGGACGAGATGGGAATTCCCATCCTGGGAGTCATTCCCTACGACCGCAACCTGATTGAGGCCGATTTGGCCGGAAAAGCTCCAATCGACGTGGGCGGCCCGGCGGTGGAGTCCATCAAAGTAATCAAAGAAAAGCTGGAAAAAATGTTCGGCGAGGGGGCAAAGCCCGAGGCAGCCGCCTCCGGGCAGTAGACCCATCCTCTGCCCTTCGCCCTTTCTACTGTTACTGTCCTTAAAGCTCCAGCTTCCCGGCTTTCAGCCCCTCTTTTACGATGGATCCGATGACCTTTGATCCCGGCCCCATGATCCGGCAGGCCTCCTTTGCACCGTCTTCAGGCAGCACCACGATCATGCCGGTGCCCATGTTGAAGGTGCGGTACATCTCGGCATCGTCCACGTTTCCCTGCTCCTGCAGGAACCTGA
This sequence comes from Methanotrichaceae archaeon, assembly GCA_013178225.1. Lineage (GTDB taxonomy): Archaea > Halobacteriota > Methanosarcinia > Methanotrichales > Methanotrichaceae > JABLXE01. The sequence goes on along the minus strand of JABLXE010000003.1, from coordinate 409,191 downwards.
AGACGGGCTGCGGCTCCAGCGGATCGGTGATCTCGAAGCCGAAGCCGGTTATGCGGTGAAGCTTCAGGAGCCCCGAGCCGGTTATGTGCGCCAGGCCGTGCACATCGCACTGCTCTGCCATCTCCAGGATCTCCATGTAGATTCTGGTCGGCTCCAGCAGCTCCTCGCCTATGCTCTTATCCGAGCCTGGCATCTTGTCTAAATAGGTGTACTGCGACTCGGCCACGATCCTCCGGGCCAGAGTGTAGCCGTTGCTGTGCAGCCCGCTGCTGGGAACACCCACCAGCACGTCGCCCACCTGGATCTTCTCGCCGGTGATGACCTTGTCCTTGTCCACCACTCCGATGGCCGTTCCGGCTAGATCGAAGCCCCGGATTATCTCCGGCAAAGATGCCGTCTCGCCTCCGACGATGGTCATGTTGGAGATCTCGGCGCCTCTCTTTAGACCGATGGCGATCTGCGCCGCACGCTCCGGGTCTACCTTCTCCACCGCCAGGTAATCCACGAAGGCGATGGGCTCGGCTCCGATGGCCAGTAGGTCGTTTACGTTCATGGCGATGCAGTCGATTCCCACCGTGTCCCACTTGGCAATGGCGTTGGCGATCAGAACCTTCGAGCCCACGCCGTCGGTGGTCATGGCCAGGGCGAAGGTCCCCATGTCCAGCAGGCCGGCATAGTGGCCGATATCGGTCATGGGCGCGCCGAATCCCGTCCTGCGGGTCGTCAGCACCGCCTTCATGGCATCTATGGAGCGGTTCTCAGCGTGAATGTCCACTCCGGATTCGGCGTAGGTGAGCCGTCTCATGCCTCGCCACCCAGCCCGAACTCGCGATGCAGCTCCCGGACCGCATGCTCGCCGTCCTTGCGGCTGACCACGAACGATATGTTGTGCTCGCTGGAGCCCTGGCTGATCATCAGCACGTTAATCCTGGCCCCTCCCATGGCCTTGAACACCCGCGCAGCCACTCCGGGCGTTCCGGCCATGCCGGCCCCGACCACGGCCAGGGCGCACACGTCGCTGTTGTGAGAGATCTCCTTGACCAGGTCTCGTGGAAACTCCGCCCTCAGGGCATCCTCGGCCTTCTCCAGTTGTTTTTCCTCGATTAGCAAGGATATGCTGGCCTCAGACGAGCCCTGGCTGATCATTATGATGTTGATCCCCGCTCTGGCCAGAGCGGTGAAGGCCCGAGCTGCCACGCCGGGCGTGCCGATCATGCCCGCTCCGGATATGTTCAGCAGGGCCACGTTCTTATGAACAGTCACCGCCTTGATGACGTCCTCTTTCTGCACATCGTCGTGAACGATCTGAGTTCCCGGGCTGTCCGGATCAAAGGTGCACTTCACCCTCACCGGAATGCCCTTTCTGATGGCCGGCTCAATTGCCCTCGGGTGCAGCACCTTTGCCCCGAAGTAGGACAGCTCCATGGCCTCCCGGTAGGATATGCTGGGTATGGGCTTGGCCTCAGGCACCATCTTGGGGTCGGTGGTCATGACTCCGGAGGTCTCTTTCCAGAACCAGATCTCATCGGCGTCCAGTGCCGCGCCGATCAGCGAGGCCGAGAGGTCCGATCCGCCGCGCCCCAGGGTGGTAATGGTCCCTTTCTCGTCCTTGGCTATGAACCCGGTCACCACCGGCACTCCCTTTATGGGCAGCATCTTCTGCGGTATGAGGTCGTAGGTCCTCTCCAGAGGCCGGGAGTCTCCATAATCGCTGTTGGTGACGATCCCTGCGTCAGCTCCGGTGAAGTGCGCAGATTCAATGCCCATGTCCCTCAGAACTCCGGAAAGTATCGGTGCGGCCAGCTGTTCTCCGTAGCTGGAGATGTAGTCCAGAGAGCGTAAAGTAAGCTCTCCCAGGTAGCATATTCCGATGTAGGCCTTCTCCAGCTCGTTAATCCTCTCCCCCACAACGGCTTTTACCTCCTTTGCGATCTCCGGATTCTGAATGGCCTCATCTATGGCCTGGTTGTGTCTGTCGGTGAGCCTTTCGATGAACTCTATTACTTCTGCCACATTTCCTTCAGTGGCCGCCATGCGGGCGCATTCCAGCAGCGAGTCTGTAACCCCTTGCAGAGCCGAGGTCACCAGAATTATCTCGTTGTCGCGGTTGAAGTGTTTGACCAAATCTCCAACGTGCCTGAGCCTCTGGCCGTCTGCCACTGAAACTCCGCCAAATTTCATTATCAAGCGCGCCATCGTGAAAACCCTGCAAAGCTATTACCTCTTTGATTTAAGCTTTATCCATAAAATTATATTTTCTTCTTCAGGTGGCGCTATGAGTGCACTGGACAACTCATTATATTATTGTATATGGTGTGATGGCGCGGGCAAAAATGAAAAAACGGGGGGGGCAAAATGTCCTGGTGCCTTCTGAGCGTCGCTTTTTCGTCCAGGAACGATTTTTCAGTGCTGCTGCCGGGAAGCATTACCAATGGCGGCAATCGCTCTGGGATGGCCGAAGGCTTATATAGGTTGAATCCTAGGATTCTGAGTCCTAATTTGGATTTATACCTTCATCTCAAGGTTCGCGAGGCGTAATATGGGCAAGAGGAAGAAGATAGTTGAGCGAGTAACGACTCTGATGGATAAACCTGATAAAATCAGGAACATCGGAATCGTGGCGCATATCGATCACGGAAAAACCACTCTCTCAGACAACCTCCTGGGAGGAGCGGGCATGATCTCCATGGACCTGGCCGGAAGGCAGCTCTTCATGGACTTCGATCCCCTGGAGCAGGCGCGGGGAATCACCATCGATGCCGCCAACGTATCCATGGTGCATGAGGTCGACGGGAAAGAGTATCTCATCAATATGATCGACACTCCAGGCCACGTGGACTTCGGAGGAGACGTCACCAGGGCTATGCGTGCTGTCGACGGCGCAATTGTGGTCGTAGATGCCGTAGAGGGCGCTATGCCCCAGACCGAGACCGTGCTCAGACAGGCTCTGCGTGAGGGTGTTCGACCGGTTCTGTTCGTCAATAAAGTAGACCGCATGATCAACGAGCTGAAAGTCGAGAAGAAGGACATGGCCGTCCGGCTGGGCAAGGTCATCGACAACGTCAACAAGCTGATCCGCGGCATGAACGAGGAGAAGTACAAGGCCGGCTGGAAGGTAGACGCAGCCAACGGAACCGTGGCCTTCGGATCTGCCCTTTATAACTGGGCCATCAGCGTTCCCCAGATGAAGAAGACTGGCATCGGTTTTGATCAGGTCTTCGAGCATTGCCGGGACGGAAAGATGAAGGAGCTGGCGGAGAAGGTTCCGCTATACATAGCCGTAAACGACATGGTGGTCAAGTTCCTTCCCAGTCCCATCGAAGCCCAGAAGGAAAGGGTCAAGGTCATCTGGAATGGCGATTGGGGAAGTTCTGTGGGCAAGGCCATGGCTTCCTGTGATCCTAACGGGCCCGTGGCCTTCATGATCACCAAAGTTAAGGTCGATCCCCACGCGGGCGAGGTGGCAACCGGTAGGCTCTTCTCCGGCACTCTGGAGCGGGGAATGGAGCTGCACGTATCAGGCATAGCCGATACCAATCGCATTCAGCAGACGGGAATCGTCATGGGTGCGGAAAGGGTGGAGGTTGATCGCGTACCGGCTGGAAACATTGCAGCCGTCACTGGCCTGCGGGACGCCATAGTCGGGTCCACGGTATCTACCGAGTCCGGCATGACGCCCTTTGAAGTCATCAAGCATGTCTCCGAGCCGGTTATGACTGTGGCTGTCGAGGCCAAGAACATGCGCGACCTGCCCAAATTGGTGGAAGTGTTGCGCCAGGTAGGAAAAGAGGACCCCACTCTGCAAATCACCATCAATGAGGAGACCGGCGAGCACCTGATGGCCGGAATGGGCGAGCTGCACCTGGAGATCGTGGCCTTCAGAATTCAGCGCGACAAGGGCGTGGAGATCAAGACCTCGCCGCCAATCGTCGTGTACCGCGAGTCCATCAACGGCCGCGCCGGCCCGGTAGAGGGCAAATCCCCCAACCATCACAACCGCTTCTACATCGAGTTCGAGCCTCTGGAGCCCGGTGTGGTCGAGGCCCTCAGAGAGGGCAAGATCAACATGAAGATGGAGGAGCTGGAACGCAGGAAGATCTTGCTGGATGGTGGCATGGACAAGGATGAGGCCAGAAACATTGCCGGCGTCTTCGGGACCAACATGCTCCTCAACATGACCAAAGGTATCCAGTACCTGCGTGAGACCATGGAGCTGATCCTGGAGGGATTCGAAGAGGCTCTCAGAAACGGCCCCATCTCCCGTGAGCCGGTGCAGGGCGTCAAGGCCCGGCTGGTCGATGTCAAGCTGCACGAGGATGCCGTTCACCGCGGCCCCGCTCAGGTCATACCTGCTGTGAGACAGGCGGTGCAGGCCGGGGTACTTATGGCTGATCCCACTCTGCTCGAGCCCTTCCAGAATGTCTATATACAGGTGCCTCAGGATCAAATGGGAGGAGCTATGTCTGAAATCCAAGGACGCCGGGGCGCAATATTGAGCATGGATACTGAGGGTGACATGATCATCATCAAGTCCAAGATGCCGGTATCCCAGATGTTCGGATTCTCCGGAGCCATCCGGTCTGCGACCGAAGGCAGGGCTCTGTGGTCCACCGAGTTTGCAGGCTTTGAGTCACTTCCGACCAACCTGCTCCTGGAAACTGTCAAGCAGATACGCACCAGGAAGGGCCTCAAGCCTGAGATGCCCAAACCTAGCGATTACCTGAAGGCGTAATGTCCCAGCAAGCGCCTTTGGAAAAACTTTAAGCACAGAAGAGAAATACGGAAAATGGAGAACGCTTATTGGAGGAGATAGAAAATGGCACAGCAAAAGCCACACCTCAATCTAGCATTCATCGGTCACGTTGACCATGGAAAGTCAACGCTAGTAGGACGGACGATGTATGAGACAGGTGCTGTCGATCAGCACGTCATCGACGAGTACAGAAAAGAGGCATCCGCAAAGGGCAAAGCTACTTTCGAGTTTGCCTGGGTAATGGACAGCCTGAAGGAAGAGCGCGAAAGAGGCGTCACAATCGACATCGCTCACCAGCGTTTCGATACCGACAAGTACTACTTTACGGTAGTGGACTGCCCCGGACACCGGGACTTCATCAAGAACATGATCACCGGAGCCAGCCAGGCAGATGCCGCGGTTCTGGTAGTGGCCGCCCCCGACGGCGTCATGGCCCAGACCAGGGAGCACGTCTTCCTGTCCAGGACTCTCGGCGTCAGCCAGCTGATCGTGGCCGTCAACAAGATGGACGCCACCACCCCGCCCTACGACGAGAAGAGATACAATGAGGTCAAGGACGAGGTAGGAAAGCTGCTGAGAATGGTTGGGTTCAAGGTAGAGGAGATTCCCTTCATACCCGTCTCTGCCTATGAGGGAGACAACATCGTCAAGAAGAGCGACAACACTTCCTGGTACAAGGGACCGACCATGCTGGAGGCCATGAACAACATCAAGGAGCCCCAGAAGCCCACCAACCTGCCGCTTCGCGTGCCCGTTCAGGACGTCTACACCATCTCCGGCGTAGGAACCGTGCCCGTGGGACGCGTTGAGACCGGCGTCATGAAGAAGAACGATAAGATCATCTTCCAGCCCGCAAACGTGGTCGGCGAGGTCAAGTCCATCGAGATGCATCATGAAGAGGCACCCGAGGCCGGCCCCGGAGACAACATCGGCTGGAACGTTCGCGGTGTATCCAAGAAGGACATCCGTCGCGGCGATGTGTGCGGACACGTGGAGAAGCCCCCAACTGTGGCCAAGGAGTTCAAGGCCCAGATCGTGGTCTTGCAGCACCCCAGCGCCATATCGGTCGGTTACACTCCGGTCTTCCACTGCCATACCGCTCAGGTAGCCTGTACGGTGACCGAGATATTGGCCAAGCTGGACCCAAGGACCGGGTCGGTAAAGGAACAGAATCCTGCCTTCATCAAGGCTGGAGATGCGGCCATCATCATGGTCACTCCATCCAAGCCCATGGTCATCGAGAAGGTAAAGGAGATCCCGCAGCTCGGAAGGTTTGCCATCCGAGATATGGGTCAGACGATCGCGGCCGGCATGTGCATGGACGTTGTGCCGCGATAATCTCACTTTTTTCGGTGTTGAAGTTATGCAGAAAGCGAGAATTCGGCTCTCCGGCACTAACCCCCTGATGCTGGACGACATTTGCAGCCAGGTCAAGGGGATTGCCCAGAGGACGGGCGTACACATGGCTGGGCCCATACCACTGCCCACCAAGAAGATGGTCGTTCCCTGCAGGAAGAGCCCTGACGGCGAGGGATCAGCAACCTGGGATCACTGGGAGATGAGGGTTCATAAGAGGCTCATAGATCTGGATGCCGATGAGCGCGCTCTGCGCCAGCTCATGAGGATCCAGGTTCCCAAGAACGTGAACATCGAGATAGTGCTCGAAAGCTAAGCTTTGGGCTCGCGGGACTTCTTTTTGCCTAAGAATCCCGTTGCCTCATCATACTTTTGTGCAGAGGCTGCCGCCACAGGGATGCGGGGATACGGCAAGCAAGATTGTGGACTCGTAGTATAGTCTGGATAGAATAGAGGCCTCCGGAGCCTCGGACCCGGGTTCGAATCCCGGCGGGTCCGCTAGCCTTTATAATTTTTTATGCTTTTTATGGCATCAGCAGTTCCAGAGCCTGCCTGAGTTCTGAGACCTTCATCTGTCCGGGAGCAGTCGGGCTGGATACGTAGCCGTAAGTCAGGACCGAGCCGTAGATGGGGGCTACTGCCCGGATGTGACGGCCGATCTCACCCATGGCGATCATGCACAGCGGTATATCGGCCTTTAGCAGGAAATCCAGGACCTCCAGGTTGTCCTTTAAGCGGTGAGGGGTAACAGCGATCTTGGCTATGTCCGCTCCCGTCCCGGCCATTTCCCTCAGTATCGATCTCAGGCCGTCTCTGTCCGGCATGCCCTTGAAATCGTGATAAGAGACGATTGTCCGGCATTTGGTCTCCTTCAGCACTTTGTCTCTTCCCTCTGCCAGGAGTTCGATATCCACGTAGTCAGCATGTTCAGAGGCCCGGCGGAGGATCTCGATTCTGTCGTCCTCAGGTCCCTGGAATCGGCCGCCTTCGGATGCCATGCGGTTGGTGGCGATAACCTGTTGCTTGGTCCTATTCCGCACCCCTTTGATGCTCTCCAAAGGATCGTCACCGACAAGATCCAGCCTCACCTCTATCAGGTCCGCATCTTCTGCGGCTTCGAGTTCGGAAGTGGCGTCCTTTCCCAGGGAGGCCACGATACCGCATTTCATCCCTTTGGATCTCATTTCTCGATTATGCTCTCCTCGATGCTCATGCCGAAGTGTCTGGCGCTCTCCTCCAGGTGCACCAGGACTTGGTCCCCTTCCTTTAGCTCCGCCACTGATATCGGTTTTCCGCCCGGGGCCACCAGCTTGATGGTCTCGGCGTTCTGAAGCAGAGTGCTCAGGCGAGCAGTCCCGCCGGCCTCGGCTTCGATCAGTATCATGGGCCGTTTCTCGATCTTGGAGCGGCCGACGATGGCTGAGCGGGTCTCTCCGTCTTTGCTGACGATGGACACCTCGTCTCCGGATTTCAGCTCCGATAGATAGCGGGTCTTGTCTCCCACTTTGATGTAGGCGTGGACCGCTCCGGCATTGACCCGGAAGGGTCGGGCGGCGACATAGGGGCTGTCCTCGGATTCGCTGTGCACCAGGAAGAAGCCCTTGGCCTGAGAGCCGACCAGCATCCCCTCTCCAGGCGACATCATGCTGGCGGTGTCCACGCACACCCGGTCTCCCATGCCGACGGCTTTAACAGCCGTAACGGTTGCCGCTTCAAGGTCCAGATGAGCCCTTTCGGCAATCTCTGCCGCCTTCTCCACTCTCTTGATCTCCGAGAGATCGGCGCTGTCCAGCATCACACCATCGGCGCCGTGCTCGAGCGTGGAGAGGGCAAGCTCCGCCTCGGCTGCGCTCTTGACGCCGGCAATTATCCGGACGTCTGTTCCCTGCAGCCCGGCGATCATGTTCTCCAGGGGAATGACCTTCCAGTCCGTTCCTATGACTATCAAATAGTCCACGTGCTTTCCCATCTCCACCGCGAACTGCTCGTAATTCTTGTTGGCTATTACCACCATGCCGGCGATGGGGCCGGAGGTGTTCTTGGCCAGGGCTAGGTCCAGGGATGAGTTCAGGTCCGGAGGGAGGGGAACAGTCCCGTCGCCCTCTCCGCTCTTGCCGATGATGGTTACGTCTTCGGCTTCGCGCTGTGCCCCGAAGCTGGCCACCTTAATTCCCCCCAGCTCCCGAACCCGGGCCACGTTCTCCTGATCGACGATGACGCAGTCAAAGCCTGATTCCAGGGCGGTGGTGATCCTGGGCTTGACCTCCGCCCACGGGCCTAGGGCCGTCAGCCACTTCTCTTTCATGTGCTACCATTTCACATACCAATACTAATTTCTTTTGCGCAAAAAGCCCTAGCGTCCAGGCTTGCGCCAGGTGGGGCAGCTCTGGTAAGGACCTGCATCCCATTTGATTTTGGAGTCGGCTATGTCAAAGCTGGCCACGACCGGTGCGTGGTCGGACTCAGGATAAAAAATTCTGGGAACGAAGACGATGGATTCGTCATGCAGAAGCTCGTTATGTATCTCAGAGCCGTTGAAGTAGGCCAGAAGCGTTCTTGAGACCAGGATGTGGTCCAGCATCTTTCCCCGGCCGTTGTGCAGGAAGGAGTATCTGGCCGGCTCGGGGATGTTGCGTTCGGTCGGGACCATGACCCTCATGGCCAGGTCGAGGTTGCCGGTGTTCTCGACGTCGCCGCGGATGGCTTCCAGGGCCACCTCGTCGAACTCTTCATTGAAGTCTCCGCATACTGCTATGAGGGCACAGGGGTCCTGGTCGAAGAGCTTGTCGATCAGAATACGGGTCTCCAGAGCCTGGCCGATGCGCTTCATGGATGAGATGAACACGCCCTCAGCCCAGCCCGAGGCCGTCTTCCAGGTTCGCTCGTCGAGCTTATGTCCCGGTATGTTGGTGGGCCGGCGCGATTTGAGGTGAAGGTTGATCACCTCCATGGTCATGCGTCCGGGAAGATCTACTGTGGCGTGCAGGATGGGTCGCTCCCAGGAGATCTCTCGAGCCTCGTGCTCTTCGGGTATGGCCGTCACCTTCTGATATCGAGGGGAGGGCGCATAGTCGTGCATGTACTGGTGGTGCTCCAGAATCTCGAACCTGCTCAGGATCACCAGGTTGTGGTTTTCGAAGACGTCTCCCCTGCCTTCCTCTCTGGTTGAGACCATGTGGTAGTCTTCGTAGGGGGTACATTCCAGGAGCTGGTTTAGGGCACGCAGCCTGCGCTTTCCGGACCGGCCCTGGCCGCAGACCTCCTGCAGGCACAGGATGTCGGCATCAAGCCTCACCAGCTGCGGTCGCATTATCGGTATTCTCTCCTCAAGGGTGGGCCGCTGTCCCTGTCTGTCGTCCAGGCTCAGAAGGTTGAAGGTGGCTAAGCGCAGTTTGGTGGGCATGTCTTTGATGGATATTTCTCTTGATCGGTTTTTATCTTTGCGGCTGCTAGAGATCTCCCGTCCAGGCTATCGATTGCAGATGCCGGCTTCATGGTTCATCCCACTCGGGGATCGATCCATCCTCAGCCGGCCGGATGATCCGGTCTGGCAGATACTTGTGGGTGATGATCGCGGCCAGAATCATTATCGCGGCTCCGACGAGGAGCGCATTTTTCATGCCGTCGATGAAGGCCTGGTCCACGTAGTTCAGGAAGCGGGTCTGCACCTCCGGGAAGGGGATGTAGGTCGCAAACTGATGCGCCCCTTCGATGCCGCTCTTGATGGTCTGGTAGACCTCTGGGGGAAGCAGGTTCAGGACAGTCAGCTGGTCAAGTTCGGCCAGGAACTTGGTGTTCAGGATGCTTCCCAAAACGGCGACGCCCAGGGCCCCGCCCAGCTCGCGGGTGGTGTCGTTCATGGCCGAGCCCACGCCCGCTTTCGATACGGGGACCGCCCCCATCACCGAATCGGTGGCCGGGCCGGTGGCGGTTCCAAGGCCGACCCCGATGGCCGCCATGCCCAGCAGCAGTGTCGAGTAGACGGTGTAAGGCGTGCTCTCGATGGCCAGGTAGGACAGGCCGATTGACACCACCAGGAGCGAGCCCGATACCGTGAGCTTGATTCCTATCCTCTGAGATACCTTGGCCGAGAGGGCCGAGGTGACCATAACTATCAAGGCCAGCGGCAGCATGGCCAGGCCGGCCTGAAGAGCGCTATACCCGAGCACGATCTGGAAGTACTGGCTGAGGAAGAAGCTCGCGCCGAAGAGGCTGAACATGATCAGGGTGAGGGCCAGATTGGCTCCGGTAAAGGACGGATTCCGGAAGAGGTACATGGGCAGCATGGGATTCCTGGTGCGTGTCTCCCATAGCACGAATGCTGCCAGAAATACGGCCGAGGCTGCCAACGACAGCAAAACGGGGGAGTTGGTCCAGCCCACCACTCCCGCTGAAATGATGCCGAAGAGCAGGAGTAACAGGCCCACGATGGAGAGCACCACTCCCGGCAGGTCGGCGGGCGGAGCACTCTCGTCCTTGGATTCCTGGGTGTAGATCACGCTTCCCGCCAGAGCAGCGGCGATTACCGGCAGGTTGGCGTAGAAGATGGAGTTCCAGGGGAAATGAACCAGCAGCCATCCTCCCACCAGCGGGCCTATTCCCACCCCCAGGCCAAAGGTGGCGGCCCAGAGGGCGATTGCCTGAGAGCGCTCGCGGTTGTCGGGAAATGTGGCGGTAAGTATGGAAAGCGTAGCCGGCATGATCATGGCTCCGGCAACCCCGATGAAGCCGCGCATGGCTATCAGCTGGTCGGTGCTGGTGGAGAGCCCCGCCAAGGCGGAGCCCACTGCAAACAGGATAAGTCCCGTCAGCAATATCTTCTTCCGGCCGTACCTGTCGCCCACCGATCCCATGGTCAGCAGCAATGCGGCAAATATGAGGATGTAGGCATCGATTATCCATTGCAGCTGGCTGGAGCTGGCATGCAGATCCTTGGCGATGGATGGCAGAGCCACATTGAGGATATTGTTGTTTAGGCTGATTACCAGCAGCGATAAGCATATAAATAGCAGGGAAATCCAGCGCTTATTGCTGCCAGTTCTTTCCGGTGAGCTCATAACAATAATATTGTGTAAATGAACTCATTAAGTTTCTGCTTTGCAGGATGATATTTCAAGATGTTAATTTAATTGGTCTTATATTTGCATTGATGCCGCCCAAATCTAGATCATTAAATCCTGCGCAGTTCCCGCCTGCAGACAGGATTGAAACGACCTGGCGATTATGGGATTTGCCAATCCTTCCGGAATCCCCAGCTCTCTGAGTACCCTTCGGCAAAGCTTCATGGGATCTGAGGGCGAAGTCTCTTGGGCTGACTTTCCCACCGCTTTGTGAATGCGCTCTAAATACGCGAGTCCCTCTTCGATTCTTTGACCGGCTCTCAATCCCTCTCGCGGGTCGTCCCACGAAGCCAGCAGGGTTTCGATATTCTGGAGGGCTTTCAGCCTGTGCAGAGATCTAACTGAAGACTGGATGTCCTCAAAAATGGGCAGGTCCCCGGCGATTGGGATCGCGTCCGCCGAGACGAGCGTCCTGTACTTTTCCATCCACAGCGAAATGGAACCCGCCGAGTGGCCGGGGGTGTGAAGCACCTCCAGACTGAGATCTCCTCTTAAATCCACGACGTCATCATCATTGAGGATGGAATCAACGGCCACGGAGGCCTCCACCAGCTGGAAAAATCCGGGAACGGGCCGCTCCCTGGCTTGCAGATCGACGTCCTCGATCCAGGCCCTTTCGGCCTTGTGGGCGTAGACCTTGCAGCCGGTCTGCCTCTTTATGGCGGCTGCAGCTCCTATATGGTCCGGGTGGGAGTGAGTCAGGATTAGCAGGGATAGATCTGTAGGCTCAATCCCCATCTCTTTCAGGTAGTCGAAGATGATCTTCTCCGATCTGCGAACGCCGCTATCTACCAGGCAAATCTCCTGGCCGATGATTGGAAAAACATAGACGAATCTGGGCAGGTCTCCTCCGGGCGTTGGCACCTGAAAGGGGATTTTTAAAGCGTGAATGTCTCCTTTAATCCGCATGGTTAAGCCAGCCTTGAGAGATGACGACCTCTCCGGTAATTACGGTTTTGGCCCCCGCGCCCTCTCCTGGTCGAGAGTTTAAAAAAGTGAAGTTCAGGCCCTGGTCTATGCCTGATGGTCTACGATCCTATGCTGGTGCTGAAGCTGTAGTAGGTATGTCCCGTTCCCGGGTAGCTGGTGGTCACCTGCCCCGAGTAATAGGGGTAAGGATAGGGATAGGGCGTCGGCTTTGGATTAGGTGTGGGATTTACCCAGTATCCGGGCCCTGTGCCGTAGACGTAGATGTAGGCATAGTTGGACCAGCCGTTGCAGTAGTACTGCAGGACATGCCAGCCCGGCACGTCGGCGAAGAACCATCTCTTATACCAGGTGGGGTAGCTTACGAATCCGGCATACTGGGTGTCAAGCATGCCGTTTGGATACCACTCGTAAAACCAGATGCTTCCGGAGCGCGAGATCTGCATCCATAAGGGCAGGTTGGCATAGAGATTGCAGGCTGCCACCGTCTGTGGAGCGTAAGAAACATAGAGGTTATTGGGTGCATAGGTTCCTGATGGAACTACCATCTTGGTATAGGTCGGGCTGGTTGCCGTGGCCTTGAAGGCTGTGGGTGCAGCCGAATAGGCGGCAGTTTGGTCAGCCATCATCAGCCCCTGAGATCTCTCCTGAATTGAGGGCGCGGCCCGAGATGTCTCGGCGGAAGGCGGCTGCAGGCCCAGAGAATCCGGACTTTGCGGCGTAGTCGGGGTGGGCGCTCCGCCAGCGGTGCCGGATGAGTACTGAATCGGCTGGGCGAAGGAGCCGATCGTAAGCAGCAAGATCGATGCAATTAGCAGTGCGGTCCATTTCATGGGGGGTTACACCTCTGTGAATTATTGTGGTTTTATGGGTAAATAAGTATCCCCCTGCCAGGGAAGAGGCTTTAGGCTCCATTGAGACGCAGGTGGCTGGACAGCAGATCCAGCAAATAATTTTTAGGTTCTTCGCTGTTCTGAATGGGTACACCTAGGCCGGATTTACTCTGTGCCTCTGCGCCTCTGTGGTGAAATCGTGATTCTCAGACCTCACCACAGAGGCACTGAGGCACAGAGGAAAACTTTTCAGCAACGCTTTGCCCACAGAATTTAGCGAGGAGCCAATTTTTTATATTGATGAGGATTGCTGAAATGTCAGGTGATCATGTATGGATCTGGATCGCATCTTGAAAACGCCCTCAATGCCGCCCATTAGCCCGAGCTATCCAATCGGACCCTACCGCTTCATCAACCGCGAATATTTCATCATACGCTATCAGAGCGATCCTCTGGCCATCAGAGAGGCCGTGCCCGAGCCGCTGCAGCCTGCCCCGGGAGATCAGGTCTACTTCGAGTGGATCTCTATGCCCGATGCCAGCGGCTTTGGCAGCTATGCCGAGTGCGGCTGTGTTATCCCCTGTCTATGCCATGACCAGGAGGTCAACTTTACCGTGCAGATGTACCTGAACGATGAGCCCCCCATATCGGCCGGGCGTGAGGTCTGGGGTTTCCCCAAGAAGTTTGGCCATCCCAGGCTGGAGGTGGTTGAAGACACTCTCACCGGTACTCTGGTTTACGCCGGACAGAAGGTGGCCCTGGGCACCATGGGATACAAGCATCAGGATCTCTCCGGCGAGCTTGATGCTGTTGCAGCGTCACTGGGAAAGACCCAGGTGAACCTCAAGTTGATTCCCGGTGTGGACGGAAAGGCGGCCATCGCCCAGCTGGTGGCATACAATCTGCGCGACATATCCGTAAAAGGCGCATGGTCTGGCCCGGCCCGGCTTCATCTGGTGCCTCACGTAAACGCTCCCGTAGCCGACCTGCCGGTAAGAAGGGCAATCGAAGGCCGTCATGTGATTGCAGATTTGACCCTGCCTTACGGAAGGGTGCTGCACGACTATCTGGCATGACTTTGGCGGCCCGCTGCCAGGGCCCAGGCTAGAATGCTCAATAAGACTTTGAGCTTTCAATTCCTAGCCCTCCCTTTTTTGGAAGTGGAATTTTAGGCTTAGACCGCTGCGTCCGAATCTGAGGCGTGCAGCCGTCTTCCAGGACCACATTTGGATTAAATTAATATCATACCTGCTCAATTAGGCTATCCAATCTTAGTATAAGGAGGGAAATATTACGGCAGAGAAGAAGACTTTTGCCCTTCGGGACATCGAGGGCAATGAGATCGGGATCTTTACGGGAACATCGCCCAGGCAGGCGGCCTTGAAGGCCGCTAATAGAGGCTACACGGATATTAAACTGCGGGAGCGTGGAACCAAGAAGGTTCACATCTTTGCAGGAGAAAGGGTGCAGGTGGACAAGCCCGCAGGGGCACCCGCCTGGATGCCGGAAAAAATCTGGAAGCCCAAAGTGAAAAAGATGGGAATCGATAAGCTGGCGGAGATCTGAGGCTGCAATCAATTTCAGCAGAGTTTGCGGGAAAGAGAAGCCAGCACTTTCATCTGCGGCCGAGGGCGACAAATCCGTTCAAGCCCCGGCTTCTTTCAATATATTCTGCCCTCATGGTCTTGTAGTGACCAACGATGTCGGCAGAGGTGTAGATAGCGGAAGTTGTCAGGTAGACGGATGCAGTCAGTTTGACTGAAGCTGTCAAGTGGCGGATGGATCTCTTGGAGAAAATAGAGATATTCAGAGATTCTCCGCGTATGGTAGGATCTCCTCGCTGTTGCGTCTTGGGCATCAGCGCCAAAGGGTGGGTCCGCAGCGCAGTGGAGGGAGTTCCCTTCGGCACTCTTGCCATTGAGTCTACTAAGTAGACGTTTTCAACCATCTCAAAAAAACATTTAAACCAAAAGATATGACCGCAATTTTCAGCAGAAATAGGATATGGCAAGCGGTGCATATTTAAAGATACCTCTTGCGAGGTATTGGAATGTAAGAGTATATGATTAGTACTATCAATACAATCAAAAGCTACTAAATATTTGTATTGACGGAACTATCTTAATTTAGTTTCATTCAATTTTATTAAAGATCGTGGAGGTGAGTATCTTGTAGGATTTTTCGGGGGGAGAATCTCCCGGAAAATAACTAAGTGCAAAGGAGGAAAATCATGAAAAGCTTTTTGGCTTTAGCCGTAGGCTTTGTGCTGCTGGTATCCGCAGCCGCTGCTACTGGCAACTATAACTACATAGATGTTGGAATTGTCGATGTCGCCGAGGGCAATTGCATCACAGGTGCTACGATTGCCCAGATCACTGGAGTAGAGTCTTTTGTGCTAGGAAATGACAACTGGGTCGATCAGGAGATGGAGTTCGACCTGTCCTGCAATTCCCTGACCGGATTCAATCCCGAGACCACATCCATTGTCCAGATGGGCTTCATGGTGGGCAATGCCACTGGTTGCGGCAATACAGAATGGCAGGACATTTGGATGGATGCTGAATACAACTGCCTGACTGATGGCAACCTGACTCAGTTCAGCCTGCTGGCCGCTGATGCTATCGGAAACTACAATACCATTGATCAGGATATGAACGTCGATGCCTACTGCAACTGTTTGACCATGAGCGATGTCCTCCAGATGTCCGACCTTGAGGCATGCGTGACCGGCTGCGGCAACTGGGCTGATCAGTACGCAGATCAGGATTTCAACGATAACTGCCTGACTCTGTCCGCGGCTCTGCAGTCCATTTCCCAGGATTCTGCCCAGATGGGATGCTGCAACTATGGGGAACAGACTGCCTTTGAGAATGTAATTGAAAACTGCCTCACCGGTGCTGAAGTGGACCAGTTGATTTGCCAGGAGCAGGACATAATCGGCGATCAGAACTGCGTCGACCAGTTCGCTTACCTTGGATCATACTGGAACTGCGTCACCATGGGCGGCGTGGCCCAGTCCATTGAAGAGATCGCTGCCAGCATGGGCTGCAACAACGAGATCGAACAGTTCGTCGGACTGGCCAACGCTGACAACTGCGTGACCGGCGGCTTCATCGTGCAGGATACCACAATCATATCCAATGCCTAAATCCTGAAATATGAAGGGCAAGAGCGATCTTGCCTTTCAATACTCTTTTATATAATATTCATATCGGCTATGATTTGTTGAACCGGAATCAACTGTTGATCGGATGATTCTGATTTAGGTACTATTTCTGGCATTAGAGCATTGATGCAAATCTTCTCGGCTCTTCCGGAGTCCATATTTCAGGCTCTTCGCTAAATTGTGTGGGTAATGTATTGCAGAAAAGTTTCCCTCTGTGCCTCTCTCGTCTCTGCGGTAAGGGCTTAGCATCACGATTTCACCACAGAGGCACAGAGACGCAGAGAATATGTGATTCAAGTTCACCCATACTGAATAGCGAGGAGCCATATTTCATTCGAATTAGTATTGCAGTGCAGTTGACGAAAGCGTAAATCTGCTTCGTTAACAATCTTTTGCGCTAATTTGGACTGAGGATGAGGGATGCGACTGATAATATAGAGAGCGCTTCTCTCGAGGATTTAGCCCAGGTCCCCGGTTAAGTCTTTATATCATTCGAGGCCAAGGTCGCTTCAGCAAGGGGCATCAGCAGATGAGCTTTAAAGAGCACGAACGGGCAATTGGCATCTACGAGAAGATGCTCTCTTTCGAGATGGATTCGGCTCTTAGAAGCAATATACTTCGAAAGTTGGGAGATGCGTATCAGCAGGTGGCAGAAGAAAAGGACCCAAAAGATTGCTATTCGCGGGCCATTGCTGCCTATGAAAGCGCCCTTCCGGCCTATTCCTGGCAGCATTTTTCGTCTCAGCGGGCCCGAGTTCTATTAAACCTCGGCTATGTCTACTCAAAGCTGGCCGATCACGAACAGAGGCTGGACAGTATCAACAAGGCCATAGCCGCATGGGTGGAGGCATTACGGTTCTATGCCAGGGATGCGTACCCGTCAGAATATGCATCAATCCAAAAAGAGCTTGGCTTGGCGTTCCGGAAGCTGGCCGAACTGGAGCAGGAAGGGGCAGCTTCCCGAAAAGCCGTAGATGCCTGCCGTGAAGCCCTGGAATTTTATTCTACAAGAGAGCCTTTGCTGCGTTCAGAATGCCTCATGAACCTGGGAACAGCCTACCTGGTCCTGGCAGATACGGAAAACCCGGCAGATAACTGCAGGCAGGCCATCTCTTCCTTCCAAGAGGCCCTTCAGGTATATGCCAGGGAACTGTATCCCGAGCAATACGCGTCAGCCACGAACAACCTGGCGATTGCGTTGATCACGCTCTCTGAGCATGAGGCCAGAGCCGAGAACTGCAGGCTTGCCATCCAATACTGTCATGAGGCCTTATTGGTGAGGACCCGGGAAGAATATCCCATGGCCTATGCTGCCACCATGAATAACTTAGGAAATGCCCATCTTTCATTGGCTGAGGCAGAGGATGGCGGACAAAACTGCGAGCATGCCATAGAGGCCTATCACAAGGCTCTGGAGATCTATTCTTTAGACCGGCACCCGAGACCGTTTGCGGCGACCCAGGTCAATCTGGCAAATGCGTATCTCTCCATGGCCAAACCTCATGACCGCCAGGAATGCTGCTATAAGTCCATCCGGGCCGCCCGGGCAGCTCTGGCGGTCTATACTATCGAACAGTATCCCATGGATTATGCAGAGACGCAGGGGATTTTATGGCTGGCCTACATTGCCCTCGCGGATATGGAGTACCGGGTGGAAAATTGTCTGCGGGCCATAGAGACCTGCCGGGAGAGGCTCAGAGTCTACGGCAAAGATCAGCCCCTAAAATATGCTTCCTGTCAGCGAGATCAGGCCATAGCTTACAGCATGCTGGCCGATGTTGAGGATACTGTGGAGGCCAAGGCCGAAGACTGCACAAATGCTATCGAATCCTGTCATGAGGCTCTATCGGTCTTCGAGCCAGAATGCTATCCTCAGGATTATGCTGAGACCCAGTTGCTGCTCTGGGCGGCGCTTACCGCCCTTGCAGAAGTGAAAGACCGGTCAGGCAACTGCAAACTGGCCATTGCGGCCTGCAAGGAGGCTCTGCGTATCTATTCTCAGGGCAGCCCCGAAGAATCGGCAGATTGCCAGAGGAACCTTGGATACACCTATCTGACTTTGGGCGAGGTCGAAGACCGGGCCGAAAACTGCAGGAGGGCCATCACAGCCTACCGGTCTGCCCTGGAATATTATGCACAGGCGGTATCTCCAACTGAACACGCCGGCATACTGAGAGATCTGGGCTATGCGTATCTGGCCCTGTCGGAGGCAGAGGACCGGCTAGATAACTGCAAGATGGCATTAAAGACCTACAAAAAGGCTTTCAAAGCCTACTCAGAGGCGGCGAGACTGGCATCTGAGAGCGAGCAGCAGGCTTCTCTGGTCCGGGATCAAGCCGACAAATGCCGCCGCGCCATGGACGCCTGCAAGAGAATACTGAAGACCAGCAAGAGACGCCAAAAGGACGCTGCGAGGTGAGTCCCGGGTTCATGATCGAGCTTTCAGATCTTCAGAAGAAAGAATACTTTAAGCGTTCCTATCAGGCCGTCGATGGCCTGTGGTTCATGAAGGTGGAAGAGATGCATGGATTTGAGGCTGCACTTGAGCTGGATGAGTCCGTCTGGACGGTCCTGCCCAAGATCCAGGCCCGCACCATGAAGGCCATTGCCGGTCTGAATGAGGGCATCGATGGGCTTTATGAGGGTCTGACAGCCAGGCTTGACCTGGAGGGATTCGATTTCAGATGCCAGCGGACGGAGTACGGATTTGAGGTATTCGTCAGCAGATGTCCCTGGCACGACCTGATCGTTAAATCAGGGCGTGAGAACATAGGCGAAACGGTGGGCAACCTGATCTGCAGAGCTGAGAACACCGTCTGGGCCTCAGAGTTCGGAGAAATAAGCTTCAAGCGTGGGTCACGCATCTGTCGGGGAGATGCAACATGCTCACTCGTATTTTATCAGAAGGCAGGCTCTTTGGGCTCGCCTCACGAATAGCTAAGGCCGAGCCGAAAGATCGAGTCGACTTTTTTGGATAGCTGATCTGGGGCCGCTATTGAGGTCGAGCCGGTCCTCACCTTGCCGTTACTACCTGGGGCCTGAAAGGAATTGCCTGGCCCTTTTCGCCGACCTCTCCGCGAATGAATGCGTCAACCATCTCCTTTGCCACCTCATCGGGGAACTGAACCGGCGGATGCTTCATGGTATAGGCAGATATGGCCAGCAGCGGCCCTGAGATCTTCCGGTCCATGGCCAGCTTACATACCCTGATGGCGTCGATGGCACTACCTCCGCTGTTAGGCGAATCCTCCACCGAAAGCCGCAGCTCGAGGTTGATGGGCACATCTCCGAATATTCGGCCCTCCATCCTCAGGAAGCAGACCTTGTTGTCTTTCTGCCATGGGACATAGTCGGATGGGCCAATGTGGATATCCTCATCCTTCATGGGAACATCCAGAATGGACTGAACTGCCTCCGTCTTGGAGATCTTCTTGGATTTGAGCCTCTCCCGGTTGAGCATGTTCAAGAAGTCGGTGTTGCCTCCGATGTTGAGCTGGTAAGTTCTGTCCAGAGCACAGGCCCGGTCTTTAAAGAGCTGAGCCAGAGCTCGATGAACGATAGTTGCTCCTATCTGCGACTTGATGTCGTCGCCAACGATTGGAACCCCTCCTTGCTGGAACTTCTCGGCCCAGGCCGGGTCTGAGGCGATGAAGACCGGCATACAATTTACGAAGCCCACACCGGCATCCAGAGCGGCCTGGGCGTAGAAACGGGTGGCCTTTTCCGATCCCACCGGCATGTAGTTGACCAGCACATCGGCTCCGCTGTCCTGCAGCTCTCGTTTGACATCACAGGGCGAAACATCGGCCACCAGAAATCTTCGGTCTTCCGGGTAATTGGCCATATGAGGGGCTACTCCGTCCAGAACCGGCCCCATCTTTACCTCGACTCCTTTGAGGGGAACATCTGAGAAATAGACTTTAGTGCAGTTAGGTGGTGCTGAGATGGCCTGGCTGATATCTCTGCCCACTTTTCGTGCATCTATATCGAAGGCAGCCACAACATCTATGTCGCCCGCTCTATACCCGCCGATATCATAATGCATCAAGCCGATGCATTCTTTTTCGTCCACATGTTTGTAATACTCGATTCCCTGGATTAGAGAGCTTGCGCAATTTCCTACACCCGCCACTGCCATCTTTATCTTTTTCAACCTCTTTTCCCCTCCTCAAGTCAAGTGAAGCTCATTCGGCCGATTTAGGAGTCGGAACCCCGTATAACTGCAGGACTATATAACACTATAGGCCTCTGGCTTGCATATAAGCATCTCGATTGTTAAGCATCGGCTAGCGGTTCAAGCATTTCCGCCAGCAGTCTTGTGAGATCTTTTTTCAGTCTCTCCCGGCCGGACTCGCCATCTTCATACTCCACTCTGTGGGTTCTGGGTATGTCCACCAGATATTTTGAGCCTTTCGGGTATATCAATACGGTTTCTTTGCCTACTGTATGAGCTATTCCTAAAGCGTACATAACCGCCGGGTCGGGCCCGGTCAAATCCGCAATCACTATTCGGGATTCATTTATCGCCTCCCATAAATCCTTCACTGCCGCCCTGCCGGACCTTATGTCTTTGGAAAGCGACGCTTTGGCGCCGCTCTCCACAATTGCGGCCTTGATGGCCTCGGAATTCAGGTCTCTGTCTTGATCAAAGGGAAGCAAGATCAAGGCCAGGTGAGCGTCGGCGGCCATGGGTGCAGGTCCAAATATGGGCCTGCCGCGCATCAGGCTCAGGATGTTTTGGAATCTCATGAACTCGGAATCAATATGATCCGATGCGATTTTCTGCAGCTCCAGACGGCGCTTCTCAGGGCTTTCGTCCAGCAGTCGGCTAGGGATTTGGATTACGAATGGATCTTCAAAGCCGAACTCCCACTGGCCGCTTATCTTGGCCTTCTGGAGCGAAATGGACATATCGGGTTGGTAAATATAGGTAAAAAACCGGTTCTCAGGGCGGAACTGCGCGATGATGCTCAGGTTTTCTTGATCCACAATTGCGGCCACGCTGCAGGGAAGCTGACTTCTGGCAATGCCTCTTTGAAGATGGCGATCCTCAACCAGAGCGTCAACCATCGCCATGAACTCATCCAACAGCTGATCGACTTTAACCATGAGATCGTCAGGCATGTCGCCGCTCTTAGTCGCTGTCCCATCATTAATCATAACTCAATACCTTTTATGTAATTACTTAAGAGTTGTCCCGGAAAATAAAATATAATAATTAATTTCTATTTATAGGCCCAGACGGTCTTCCTGGGGGTCTGAAAAACACCAGCTGCAATAGCACCCATCCATTTGTACCTCCTTTGTACCTCCTTTGTACTTTTCATCTGAGCCGGGGCTTGCACAGGGTTTCTGACTCCTCACATCATATTGGCTTTTCTGAAAATGCGGACACCAGGAACAGGGATTCTGATCGACATGCACATCCTTTCCGTTCTTCTAAAACTCAAAAAATTTTTATATCCGGGCCGCATTACTTCAAACCAGTAGAAAAATTGTGAATTGATATTGACCTGTGCAGGTGATCAATTTATGAAAGTTCTGTCATCCCTTGTCGTGATGCTGTTGCTTGCTCTTTCAGCAACAGCTGCGCCCGAAGAGGTCGTAGCAGGGCCATATACCATCTCTTTTGATCTGAACACCGCCCAAGAATACAGCCTGTCGCTGCACCCGGAATCAGCGGACAACGAGTCAACGGGTTATGCCTTTGATATCGTATTCGATAACGATACACGGGCGCTGATCGGCATAACTGAGCACAACCTGTGGCAGTATGCTGATTTCCCTTGTGGATTCTGGCAGAATCTGTATCTGAAAAGTGATCCGGAGATCGTAGCATCCAACATATCATATCCGCTAATCGACGGCCATCCGGCGCAGGTGATATCCACCACCGGTCCTCGAATAAGCGACCATAAGATCGTGAACAGCACCATGGTAGAGATGTGGCTTGATGAAACGCAGCCGGAGGGCAGCAACGTCCTGATCGGCAGGACTAAGGTGGAGATGATACTGCTGCTTCCCGAAAACATGACTGAAGCGCTATTATCCAGTTTCCACGTCGAGATGAAGCCGCAGGAGACGGTGCTCACCATACAGTCCGCACCTGCGGTGCCTTCGATCACGGTCCGGACACAAACTGTAAACGATCCCGACGGAACGGTGGTGATTCCGGAAGTAATGAGCATCGGCCCTGGCTATGTGGTAGTGTTCGATGATTACAACAACATCATAGGCTATGAAGAAGTGGCTGATGGGACCAACATGAACGTTCAGGTGCTGATAAGTCAGCCTGCCAGGAGCGAATGGCTGCATGCAACCCTCAATAGTGCTGGGGCCGTCATGACCAAGTACTGGCAGTATCCGTTCATGCCGGAGGCTGAAGCCCAGTCCCGGACCTTCCTGGACCAGAGGGCACAAACCAGACCCTCAAGTCTTGGCACCACGGCCGCAGAATGGCTCTCCGGCGAAGAGAGCACATCCCGGATGTCTCCCTACTATGACCGGGAGCGCTGCCGCAGCCAGCTTATGGCCTCGGGCTATTCACTGTCCCAGTCAACGTTCTACTGCGATTGAAAGGCTGCCGGCGGGAGAACCGGACCATCCTGGGGTAGAGTCTTTCTCCTTCTCCCCTTTTATTTGCCGTTCCCTTCGCCTTTTTCTTTCTCTTTCTGTCTGGAGCATCGTCCTTCAGCCACTACCGCGCTGCACCCGGGTCTCTTCAGCTCCTCTAAAAGCATCTGTTCCAGGCACGACTTGTCTGCGGGAAGTTTTACCCGGGTGACAGGCACCAGCGTCTCCAGGAGCCCGACCAGGTCAGGAGCCTTCTGCCCTCCGGTGGTGGCTGCAACGTCATTCTTGAACAATACTACCAGGACCTCCCGTCCCTGCCAAACCGCGTTGATAAGTCCTTGCAGGGCCGAATGGGCCAGGGCGAAGTCGCCCAGGGCGGCAACTCCCTTTCTCTGAAAGCCAGAGGCCACACCAATGGACGATCCCAGGCCGAATGCCACGTCCACCGCCAGGTAGGGCTCGCGAGTGGCTTTGATCACGCAACCGGCATCTCCGGCTACCGCCACTTCCAGCTTTGCCAGCGCCCGGTAGAGGGGATTAAACGGGCAGTCGGAGCAGATGCCGGAATATCCACGCTCCTCGGTGCTTTCGTACTGACAGGTTCGAACAACCGATTCCCGATCAATATTCTCTAAAGCAAAAACCAGGTCCCGACGCTCCAGAGGACCCCGAAGCAGATGGCCGGTGAGCTTTCCCCTCACTTTGGGGCTCATGCGCAGCTGTGACTCGATAAAAGGCTCGGGCTCCTCTGCCACCAGCACCAGCCGGTGCCCTTCCACGAATCGCCTGATGGTCTTCCAGGGCAATGGGTGGCTGTATCCGGGAAAGAGAATCGAGGTGCCAAGACCTGAAGCCAGGCTGGCCGGATAGCCGCTGGCGATAATTCCCACGCCGCCCGAGATCTCCACGCGGTTTAACAGTGTGGCCTCTGAGGCCTCTTCTGCCGCCCGCAAGACGTCGAAATGGTGCTTCTGATGCCGGCCCTTGACGGTCAGCTCCCAGGTTCTGGAATCGAACTTGAGGCCATGGCCTTTGGCCTCTCGGCGCGAGACATCCGGCCCCTGGGAAGATAATAGCCGCTCTGTCACCCGAACGATGGCTGGAACTCTCAGCCATTCGGATATCTGGTAGGCCTCCAGCACTGAGGCATAAAGGCTTGCAATGTCTCTCGGATCCAAGACCGGCAGCTCGGCCAGTGGTCCATAAGCGCGGCTGTCCATCTCCGCCTGCGAGCCTTTGGGGCCCAGGTCGTCTGCCGCTATCACTACCAGGCCTGAGCCCACGGTGTGAACGGCCGAGATCACCAGCGGGTCTGCCAGCACGTTTAGACCCAGCTGCTTTGAGAGAACCAGGGAACGGGCGCCGGTGACCGATGCACCGAGGGCTACCTCCAGGGCCACTTTTTCATTTATCGAGATCTCCGCTCCGAGATCTTCAGCAAGCTCAGTTGCCGGATAGCCGGGAACGTAAGTGATGCTCTCGACGCCGGCATCTTCCACGGCCAGCCTTACGGCATCCGTTCCCTTCATTCGATTCCCGGCTTCACCGATTCATCGGGCTGGGCAAAGTGGGGCAGAGCTGCCACTGCACCGATCAAGCCCTGGCCGTCCAGCACCACTTCCACATTTGCCGCCTTTGCCGCGGCCGTGGCATCCTCATAGAGCACCCGCTCTCGTTTGCAGCGGAGAGAAAATGGAAGAAGAATCGAGGGGTCGTAGCCTCTGAAGACCGCCATGCCGGTCTGAGAGGAGACGCTGTATCTCTCCAGCAGGGACCGGAAGTCTGCGAGCATCTCTTCATCCCGGCCGGGAAGACAGGCAAACTCGATCACAGTGGAGACGCAGTTCTGGGTCTTGGTGGGGACGGGAAACAGCTGAACCAGGGAGTGAGACACGTAGCGGGCTTCCGGACGGTCAACCGCAGAGGCGATGTTGTGCAAGAGCGACCAGGTGGCTCCTTCGGTCTTGGAGTCGGTGTCGTCAACTCCGACGATCAGCCGCTCTCTTCTGGGAACGACGAGGGTTCCCTTGGCCACCCGTCCCCCTCCGCATTCGGATACCTCATAGCGCAGCACATCGCCGGCTTTGGCTCTAGACAGGGTGGCTCCGACGCCGCCGCCTCCCAGGCCGGCGTAGGTTATCCTCACTTCGCCGCCATTGATCAGAACCGATTCAATTCCCGCCGAGCGGCGGGAGGACTTCAGGTCAAGATCGATGGTGCCGGGCCTCACAGTATAGCGGAACCAGTTCCCCAGGTTGCGTGAGGCCAGAATCAGAGGACCTTTGGAATAATGAAACCTGGCCCAGGCCGAGCCGCCGTAGCAGCTGGACAGCTCCATGATCTCGGCCTGCCGATCGTCTTCGCTGCAGACGGCATGAATCTGCTTGTAGACCACCACATAAGGATCTTCTAGGTGCACGACCTTGAACCTCCTCGCTAATCTAAGATAAGGCTGCCGCTTTTCATATACTCTCTCAAGACCACAGTTGCGTAGCTTCCCGGCGGAAGGGAGAACTCCAACCGGGCACAGTCTCCGGAAACCTGGACCTGTGGCGAGACCCGGAGGAGCACGGCCCGCCTGGTGCCCCGGGAGCCCAGCTCAGTGCTATCCTTAACCTGGAAGCTCTCCGGTGTAATTTTCTCCTGATCCAGGACATCTCGCTCTATCTCTCCTTCCGTTCCCGCTGCCAGCTGAGATTCGTATCCGACGAGAGGCATAGTCACAAAAGCCCGACCTCGTTTTGCCAGGCGGGTGACCGCTGATAGATTATCCGCTACCACGTTCTGGGTCCGGCCGGGATCGGGAAGGTCGCCGCGCAAAAAGCAGACCACGTCTCCCTCTGCCGGGCAGTCCAGTGCCAGGCCGGCCTCCATCCTCCGGCTGAGCATCAGGTTGAAGAGGTAGGACTGGTAGGCGTGGATGAACAGGCGTTGCAGATTTGGAGATAGCACCTTAAACGAGCCTGCAAAGTCCCCCGGGTGGGCCACCAGGTAGTTGAGCATGGCCAGCTCGTAGCTCAGATACTCGGGATAGGTCTTCAGGGCCTGGGCCACGTCTCTCTTCTCCCAGAGTTCCTGCCTTGCTTCCCTCGTCCTGTCCGGCTCTCCCGGAAAAGGAAGGGCCAGGTAGATGAAGACCGCCTCTTCGATCTGGCCCCTGGCCAGCGCTCTGCCCACTTTGTGAGTGACGGGCCTGGTCTCTCCGAACCTCTGCACCCCGAAGTAGTTCGGCAGGCCGCCATGACTGAGAATCTCTTCGCTGACGGACGCAAATCTCTCCTCCGGCGCGGAACATTTCAGATTCCGGATATGTATGGCGAAACGGTTTCCCAGCAGATCTCCAAGACTCACTCCACGATTGCTCCGGCCCAGCACCCTAATCTCCAGATCGGGAAGCCGTATCCTCTCAAGATCTGCTTGCTCCAGGTTCATGATGCTCATGCGCTGGCGGGTGACGGCGCGCTTATCCTTGGTTCCTGCCCATCCGATTCTCTTCTGGCTAATGCGCAGGCGTCTCGACATCTCCCGGATCAGATGGTGAGTGTCCCAGTCTCTCTTGGAGACCTCAATTACCAGGAACCGTCCGCCCTCGTAGTCTCGCTCGGAATATATCTCTTGGACCTGAAAGTCCTCGGGGCTGCTTCGCAGAACGCCGCTACAGCCCGGCGAGTCGGTCAGGTAATATTCCATACCCAGGGCACGGTCTTGCTCGCAGGCTCTTTGCATCTTCTCCTCTAGAGCAGGCTGAGCTTGCCGGTAACCTTATCCATCTGCTTATTGGGCGCAGGACCAATTCCTAGCGCGGTAACTGTTCCCGCCGGTATCTCAGTGAGCCCGGCATCGGCCACGATTGCCGCCGGCAGCCCTGCCCGGTCTGCGTCCTCTTTCAGCTGGAACAGTTCTCTTGCGCCTGCCACTTTCAGCACTACCTTCTTCTGTCCTTCCGCCTTCCAATGCGAGATGGTGGACTTATCGGTTCGCTCCGAAGCCATGACCGCAGCGTGGGCCACCTGCACAGCCAGCTTTCCGGATGATAGTTTCAGGTCTTCTCTCACCACAATGCACTGCTTGAACTCCATCGACGATGACCTCTCTTTTTCCGGGAGAGACTTCGAATAAACCGGGCTAAAAAGATGCTGGATAAAAAGAGTGAAGGCCCTTTCAGGCCTCTTTGGTGATCACTTTGACGCAGACCGGACTCTTGGCGATGTTTCCGAGCTTTGCCCCGATCAGGTATTCAAGCCCCTTTTCTGCGGCTATATCCAGGATCCGCTGAGTCACCACGCCGTCAAATACCACGCCGTTTACGTCCCCATTGGCTTCTTTCAGCTCGCGGGCCAGATCCCGCACGGCAACCTCTTTGAGCACATTCTGGTTGCGGTCGAACAGCCTCGCCGAAAGGGTGCCGTTCAGCTCATCCACATGCTGCCGGAACCATTCCCTCTCCGGCTCAGGAGCTGCCACAGGCTCTATCTCCGGCTGAACCACAGCCACAGGAGCGGCCGCCCTGGACACTACCTCGCGAGGAACGATCCTTCTGGGAGCAATGGCTTCGGCCCTCTCGGCCACGTTGCGGACGCAAAGAGGCCTCTCCCTGATCAAACTCTTCCTCTTGGTGGTGATCTCTCTTCTCTTCTTGGGCTGGTTCTTGATCTTGTACTGATCCAGGACCTGCTCCACCGGGATCTTCTGCCGCAGGGCTCTCACGATCTCTTTTTGGGTCAGATCCTCAACGCTTTTTCCTTCAGGAGCGCGGGCGACGTAATCTATGTCCGCCACCTGGAGCAGCTCTTTTATTATGAGCTCTCCTCCGCGGTCGCCATCGGTGAAGGCCGTGACCACTTTCTTGGCGCACAGATCGGCGATTGGCGGCGGGACGTTGGTTCCACCCACGGCTACAGCGTTCTTTATGCCGTATTTGAGCAGGTTGAGCACATCCGCCCTTCCTTCCACTACCAATATGGCATCCGAGTCGACGACGTTGGGACCTGCGGGAAGGCTGTCCTTGCCGATATGCGTTATCTCTTCGATTCGCACAGACTGCTTGATCTCTTCTGTGATCTCCTCGGTCTCCAGGATGTTCTCGTCGAACATCTCCACCAGGATACGTTTGGCCCTGTCTATCACGTACTTCCTCTTGGAAGCACGAACGTCCTCGATGCGGTTCACGCCGATGTGAGCGATGCAGGGGCCTACGCGATCTATGGTCTCCAGTGCAGCTGCAAGGATGGCGGTCTCGACTTTGTCGAAGCTGGAGGGAATGGAGATGGTGCCGCTGGATTTGCCGCCGCTGGACGTGATCTGGACGTCGATTCTGCCCAGCCGACCGGTCTTCTGGAGATCTCTCAGATCGAGATCGCTTCCCAACAGGCCCTCTGTCTGCCCGAATATGGCACCCACCACATCTGGGCGCTCGACAATCCCCTCCGCAGTTATATCCGCGTAAATTACATACTTAGTGGTATCAACATTTTGCATTTAAAACACCTCTAATTTTAAAATAGTTAGATAAAAGTTGCACCCACTTCCGGAGCGCCACTGCTACCAGCAGCATTTTGCCCTTTCTGCTTTTGGTGGGGGCATAATGGGATCCTACCTCGCCGCAGGAATCTTGGTGAGCGAATGATCGTGATTTGCCTTCATCCAACTACTTTGGTGTTGTTTGCCAATCTAATGGGTCATCTGATTGAACTGCCCTCTTGGGAGAGTCCTTCATCCTCTTATACTGGCATATCATCACCCTTAGTTCCACTAAGGGCTTAATCATTATATTATTAGAAGCCCAGAATTGTGCATCTAACAATAGAAAATGCACGAAACTAGTTTAAGAACTTTGTGGTGGAGGGTCGAATCTGACCACCCTCAAGATATATAAGAGTTATCCTAGCACCACAAAACCCTTTGCAGTTCTTACTACGGCTATCTCCTCTCCCGGCACAACCTCGAAGTCCTGGGGCCTCGGCGCGAAGGCCGTTTGGTAGCTTTCCGGGTCCATGATCTCAACTGCGTCCCGGTCGACCGCTACTACCAGTGCTTTCTGGCTCTCGGATCTATTGCCAAGAACTTCCACCTGCTCAGCATCCTCATCGCTCATCACCTTTCGGCGGTTGCCGCTCAAAGACAAAAGCATGGTCCTCTTTCCATCGAAGCCCGAGACCGTGTACATGCCTCCTCGGAAGAGCACTATATCGCCCTTCTTTAGCCTTGGAAATCTCACCAGAGCAGTTGTACGGTAGATATCTCTGCCGTCTTTTCTTCCGGCCAGAGTGCTGGACTCCACCAGCTTTCCGCCAAAGCGCTCCTGGATGGCGCGGGATAGCTGTCGCCCCAGCTGCGAGGAGCCGAGCACTATGTCCAGTCCGCCTTTAACCTCCTTTATCTCCTGCACAAATGAGAGCTGGTCACCGGAGCGATGGCCCGAATCGGCCATGGAGAGCGCCATGTTCCGGCAGGTGTCAAGCTCGCCCTTGGATAGAGGCCTGGTGCTGCTTCCTCGCACCTGCACTGTAGCCTCGAAATATTTGCCGGCCATGCGGCTGCAGCGATCGCAGGCGGTAAGCTTGATCCGTACCGGTATCTCGCAGCTCTCTTCAACGGCCAACCCCTTGAAGGTACCTCTAAGGCCGATCCTGGCCGCGTATCTGGTGGCTCCCCTGCGGCTCAGGTTTACGGTCAGCTCCGGGTTCTCAAGGTCCTTGTGGATACAGAGCGATTCGCATGCTGCATCTGTAGCCATCTCCTCGATGCTTCTTTCAGAGATCTGCCACCTTCCCCTGACCAGTTTTGAGCCACAAACCGAGCAGACCGTGACCTCCACTAGATCCGGACGGCTCAGGGGCTCCATCAGGTTCAGAAGACAGCTCCGGCACAGCCCGCCATCTGAGGGCTGGCCGCACTTGGGACATGGAGCCTGCATCACATTCGCACCATCTGGGCGCAGAGGACGCCGTCTATGCAGAGCACGTTCTCGCGCTCGACGAATCCCAGTCTAATGGCGCACTCGACGGCGCGACAGCCTGCAAAGTTGGCGATAGTAGCACAGGCCAGGGCGGCCTCTACCTCTTCGTAGGAGGCTGCCTCCCTTCCATAAAAGTCGGGCGAAATCTCCACCTTCAGCGGTCCTTCTTTGAAAGTTTTTCCCAGGATCTCCAGGTCGCAGACGGCTATCAGCACGTCTCTGCCGCTCTCATAGATCTTGAGACATACCTCTCTATTCTCTACGTTGTCAGACATGGTAATCTTGATGATTGGCTAAAGAAGCCGGAGCGTTCCAGGTCGGGGCTCGATCAGCTCTCCGTCTCTTCTCATTCTATCTATTATCTCTTCCGCACGGCTCCGGTCAATTCCCATCTCCACAGCTCTGTCCAGCACCACGTCTCTCGGAGCCGACCCCTGGTTCTCTTTGGAGATCTCCCTTACGATCTCCTTCATCGATTTGGTCCGGTCCCGGGTGGTCTTGCTGACGCCGGTGGCGATGATGTCCACGTCCATAAAACCCGTCTCGGGGTCTATGCCGATCTTCTGCAGGCAGGCATGGGCGATCCGGATAGCCCTCTCGGCATCTTCCAGCTCAATTTTATCGCTTAGCCGGAGCCTGGCAGATGCCTCGCTTAGCCGGACCAGTCCCTCAAGCTGCCGGGCGGTGACCGGCACCGGCTTGCTGGAGTCGCCGCCCTGGCTGCGCAGGCTCACGTAATAGCCCCGCAGTCGTTCCCGTACATCTTCGTTCAGCTTGGGGAAGATGTTTTTCCTGGCATAGGCCACGTATTTCCTCAGAAGCTCCGGTTCAATCTCCGGCTTGATGATCACCGTGGCCTCATCCACGTCCTGCTGAGTGATCTCCGGATTCCAGGAGATCTGAGTGGCCAGCTCTCCGGCATAGTTGCTCTTCAAGATGTGCTCGGCGATCTTCGAGTCCCGGTTGGCGTCGGGGTCGTCGGTCAAGACGAAGATCAGGTCGAAACGGGACATCAGAGCTGGGGTAAGATTGATCTGCGGGGCGATGGGCTCGTACTTGTCAAACCGTCCCAGCTTGGGGTTGGCGGCAGCGAGCATCGAGCAGCGCGATTTCAGGGAGGCCATGACCCCGGCCTTGGCGACACTTATCGTTTGTTGCTCCATCGCTTCGTGTAGCGCGCTCTTGTCCTCATTGTCCATCTTGTCCAGCTCGTCTACCGCTGCTATTCCCCGGTCTGCCAGCACCAGCGCTCCGGCCTCGATGGTCCATCGGCCGTCTCCCAGCTCATCTTTCACCGCAGTGGCGGTAAGTCCGGCCGAGGTGGTGCTCTTTCCCGAGGTGTATATGCCGCGGGGCGAGATCTTGGTCATGTAGCGCAGAAGCTGCGACTTGGCGATGCCCGGGTCGCCCACCAGCAGGATGTGAATGTCGCCCCTGATGCGAGCACCGTCGGGAAGCTTCTTCTCGAAGCCCGAAACCAGCTGCAGACCCAAAGCCTCCTTCACGTCATCGTAGCCGAAGATGGAGGGGGCAATCGAGCCTCTGATCTTGGCATATATCTCTGGGTCCTGGGCCATCTGCAGAATGATCTCCTTATCTTCAGGAGAGATCTCGATCTCCTCGAACTCCTGCTCGGTCATCTCGGTGGAGATGCCCTTGTGGAAGAGGTCGAAGTAGGTGCTCTTGCCAGCCTGGGGCGTGGACCGCTGGTAGGATTTGAGGATGCCGTTGATGATCACACGATCGCCGGGAAAGATCTGGCCGGCCAGGTCGTCTTCCAGCTCCACGTCCAGAGTCTGGGGCTGCTCGCCTCCCCGCAGGTCCTCGGGCGACTCCTGCACCCTGATCTTCTGGGCATCCACGAACTTGCTCTTGGACAGAATCAGCTTGAAGGGGCCTCCGCGGTCGCAGGCCTGGTTCTCGCATTTGAGTCCTGAGTCCTCGAACTTGGTTCCGGTCTGCTCGCGGAAGAAGGTGTAGCCGCACCTCTGGCACTGAAAGGCCGCGGAGACTATCTTGGGCCGGACTTCAGTGGCTGTACGCACCAGTCCCTCAATTGAGATCAGCTTGCCGATGTGGTCAGACCGCAGCTCACGGGTCTTGTAGTGGCGGGGAAGATCGATTATCCGGACGTGGGCCCGGTCCAGGTAAACGTCCAGCGGCAGGTCGATCTCCAGAAGGGCCGCTCCTGCCGCCTCCAGGATCTGATCGGGATTTTCCAGCAGCTCCTCGGCGAACTCCGGGTCGTACTTATCCAGGTCGGGAAACTTCACCAGCAGGCTGCGGCTATCGGGGTAGGAGTCGGCCAGCTCCAGCAGGTCGTCCCAGTAGCGGGAGCGCAGAAACTCTTCCCATTTGGCAACCGGATCAGAGATCATTATCGAAGATAACTGGGCCGGGCAAAGTATCTAAAGGTATTTGCGGCGGGGCGAAAGTGGTCTGTTGTCTGGAAAGGAGCAAACTTAGCAACAAAGTGTCCATTATTTGCTCAACTCGCTGATCATCCCAGTTTGAACTAACCGGAATTTCCGGATAGTTGCCTCCGGGGAAAGTCATGATCGCTGTAGATGTTAATTATGTGCTCGCTGATGGTGCGAGTGGACACCTGATAAAGCTCTGCCAAAAGCCGCTGGCTTAGCCATCGGTTCCATCCTGCAGCCTGACCTGGATGCGGGACTTTTCGTCCTCGGTCTGGTAGGAGAGCATCCCTGTGTCCGGCGCAGGAATCCCTCGTTCGTCGGTCAAGTTAATAACCTACCTCTACAGCTCCGGTGAGCATTGTCATTCACGCCGTCTCCTTCGCATAACGAACAATCTCTCACTGCAATTATAGCTTTCTTCCCGCTCAATTCAGTTCCTATTCTCTCCTCAAATGAATCCCCTCATCGATATTCTTCAGCCCTAACTCCTCGGCCCTGGCAAAGGCTGCATCCGCCAGTGCTTGAAGAGCTGAGCCTTGATTGTACCATGCCGCTGCAAATTCAGGATCGATCTCAAGTGCCCTTTTCGTGCACTCGATGGCATCTTCGAACCGGCCCATGTTTCCAAGTACCACGCTCTTGTTGCTCCAGGCATTTTTAAAGGCTGGATCGATCTCCAGGGCCTTGTCAAAGGCTTGCAGGGCTTCTTCGTAGCGTGCCAGCTCATCGAGGGCGTTCCCTTTGTTGTTCCAGAGCTGCGCCAATGACGGCTGAATAGAAATTGCTCGGTCATATGCAGCCACCGCATCTTCATGCTGGCTGGCACCCTCCATAGCGATGCCAAATTGATTCCATAGCTCAGAATTTCCCGGACATATGTCAATTGCCTTTTTGTAGATCCTTGCGGCCTTTCGGTATTGCCTTTTATCAAGGGAGATCTCCGCTTCTCGAAGCATGGATTCGATGGTGATTTTTCCTTTCAATGGACCACCTGCGCACTCAAGTCCTTGATGAGAAACTAGGCTCCTCGCTATTAAGTATGGGTGAACTTTTTGTCGCAAATTCTCTCTGGTCCCCCCGTCTCTGCTGTCAACCGCGATGCTCTAACCCAACCACAGAGAAGCAGAGGCACAGAGGCTGTAATCTTTGCCGGACCTCACCCACACAATTCAGCGAAGAGCCAGAAACTATGAAAATATTCTTGCTCCTTCGTTTCAATTTCCGGAAGGATCCTGCCAGATGCAGAGGTCAAGCGGAAATATCATGATCCGCCCACAAGTCTCACTTCCTCCTCACCTTAAGCACCGTCTCATCCTTGTCCACGATCACCACCTTCTCGCCGGGCTCGACGGTCTCCTCCGCCACTGCCTTCCAGTACTCGCCCTTGAAGAGCACATAGCCCTTGGGGTCCAGCCGGTCCAGGGCCTCTGCGGTTTCGCCGACCACGTTTTCTCCGATCACCGGGGGCGCGAACCTGATGCGAGCCACCTTGTAGACGGCGAAGGCCAGGAACAGCCCCAGGATCACTGAAGGCAGGATGAAGGCGAAGGCAATCGAGCGCTGGTAGCCTCCAGGCAGGTACCACTGCGGATAGCTGGTCGGAACCAGCAGAATGCTTCCCACCACGACGCAGACCAGTCCCGCTGCGGCCAGAATCCCGAAGGAATGGCTGTGCAACTCTAACAGGATAAGGCCGGTTCCAAGGAGGATCAGGAATATGGCTCCGTAGTTCACGTTGAACCCGAGACCGATCAACCCCACGGCCAGGGCCACCAGGCCGAAGACCTCAGCTCCGATGCCGGGGCTGGACAGCCCGAATATCAGGGCGTAAAGCCCCACCAGCAGGAGCAGCCCGGCGATCATGGGATCGGAGATTATCTCCAGGAACCGCAGGCTTATGGGCGGCTTGAACTGCTCAATCTCCGCTCCGGCGGTATTCAGGGTGACGTTCTTGACCACCTGGCCGTCGACCTGGTGGAGCAGATCCTCCGGGTTCGGGCTCACGTACTCGATCACGCCCAGCTCCAGAGCCTCTGCTGCGTTCAGGTTGAGGTTGGTGAGAACGAACGCCCTGGCAGCAGTGATGTTTCTCCCGTGCTTCCTGGCCTTCTCCTCGATCAAGGCCACCACCGCATTGAGGGTCTTGGTGTCGTTCACGGCCTCCGTCTCGCCGGTAGCCGAAAGCTTCACGGGCTGGGCCGAGCCTATGATGGTGTGCGGAGCCATGGCCGCCATGTCCGAGCCCAGCAGGATCAGGGTTCCCGCAGACCAGGCCGTGGCCCCCTCGGGATAGACGTATCCGATGACCGGCAGAGGCGTTCTCTCGATCTGGCCCAGAATCTCCACCGTCTCGGTCAGGCCGCCGCCGGGAGTATCCAGAGTGAGAATCACTGCCTGATAGTTTCCGGCCTCAGCCTCCTGCAAAGCAGCAGTTACAATGTCGTCGGTAGCCGGAGTGATGGTGCCATCAATCTTGATCTCCAGAACCGGGCTTTCCTGGGCCAGGCAAGTCCATGACCACAAAAAAATTATTATTAAAATTAATAATATTGGCGATATTCTGATAGGTAAAAACTTTGAGCCGGGCCGCTTTTCCATGCGGCCCTCTATCTCCAGATCTTCGCCGGAAGAGTTCCTCTGCATAATCCTCATTTCGTGCTTCTTTCAGAACCCTTGGAAAAAGCACCGGTGAGCCCGGCCACAGTCCCCGTCCCTATCTCTCCTCCAGAGGTGACCACGATCAGGTTCTTCTCCCGCGCCACCTCCTGCAAAGTCTGCAGCTCCCTCAGCTTGATGGCCACCGGGGCCTCGGCATACAGCCTGGCAGCATCGGTCATGGTCTTGGAAGCCTGAAACTCGCCATCCGCCAGAATTATCCTGGCCCTCTTCTCCCTTTCTGCCTCTGCCTGCTTGGCTATGGCCCTCATCATGGATTCCGGCAGGCTCACATCCCGCAAGGTCACCCCGGTGACCTTGATTCCCCAGGGATCGGTATGCTGGTCCAGGATTTCCTGCAGCTTCTTGTTCAGCTCCTCCCTCTTGGATAGCAGGTCGTCCAGGTCTATCTGGCCCAGGATATCTCGCAAAGTGGTCTGAGAGAGCAGAGAGGTGGCCAGCCGGAAGTTCTCCACCTGAATTACAGCTTTGGCCGGATCGACCACCCTGTAATAGATAACGGCATCCACATCCACGCTCACGTTGTCCCTGGTGATCACCACCTGCTTGGCCACATCGATGGTCACGATCCTCAAATCCACCTGGATTACTCGATCGATAATCGGTATGATGAAAAATATTCCCGGCCCTTTGACGCCCGAGAAACGCCCCAGGCGGAAGATGACAACCCGCTCGTACTCCCGCACGATCTTTATGGCCTGTGAGACTAATATCACTGCCACCACGAGGGCGATCAGAAAAGCTATGCTGAATTCTGGCAAATAGACACCTACCGCTGACTATGGCATTCTGCCTTAAATAACTGCCCGGCAGACAGGCCTAAATTAAAAGAGTCCCCTAAAAGAATAAATCGAGCTACTTCTTGAACTCGGTATAACCGCACTTTCCGCAGCTCATCCTGTTCTCGTGCTCGGCCAGAAACACCCCGTTTCCGCACCTGGGACACATGGGCTTTCGGGACTTTATGCTGTCGCCGCTGATCTGGTAATAGCTGGATGCGCCCATGTTCAGCTTGCCTCCTGCTTGGCCTCGGCCTTCTCGAAGGTGTTCCTCTCGGTGATGTGGACCCTCTCCACCTGTTTGGCCCTCTCCTCGCTCTCGTAGATCTTGGCATAGCCTATGGACTCAAGCTTTCCGAACTCGGTCTTTATGCTGTCCACAATCACCATGCCCCTCTTGGAGTTCATGGTGGCCGCCAGCCGGTCCACAACGCTCTTTCTCGAAGGGGTTGCATCATCATGAATTATCTTGAAGACGACCTCTCGTCGGTTGAGCAATGGGTTGTTTTTCTCTTCAATTACCTGTATGTCCAATCTCATTCCTCCACAATCATTTTTTTCATTAGATTCTCTATCTGTTTCTTCTTCTCAGGGGTAACTTTGACGATAACGCTTCCCTCATTGGGCTGGCCGTAGACCACTGCTGAGTTCAGCGGAGCATAAAGGATGGCCGGCAGGGTTGCCAAATCCTCTTCGCCCTCCACTACTATCTTTACATGTTCGTCTCTGGCCAGGGAAGCATCAATTATATCCATGAGCTCTTGGGTCAGAGTGGCCGGGGGGTTTATAACTTCGACGGTTCTGTAGCTGTCGTGCTGCAGGCTCTCCAGCACATGATCGGGTGCGGGCATCCTCTTGGTCTTGTGGTCGACGATCACCACATCGGGCAAAAACGCCGCCTGCATCAGATAGAAGGCCGTCATATCGCCGACAGCTATGATTTTGGATGCTGCCTTCAGCTCGTCTTCCATGGCCTTCACGCATTCGAGACCCTGGCCGCGACAGAGCCTTCCCAGCGGCTCTTTCAGGACCGAACGCAGCTCTTCGGGAAGAAGCATCGGCTTCAATCTAGCGCACCTTCAATGCATATCTGCCGGGAAGAGTGATCTCCAGCCTCTTCGCGATCTCCGATCCCTTGGGATCGACTACCAAGACATATCCGTTCCAGTCCTTGCTAAGCGATGATGAGCCGCATATGGGGCACACCAATCCTTCCACTATTCTGTGACATTCTCTGCAAGCCTGCTCAGTCATTGTGCCTCTGCCTTAACCTCTGCTTCACGGGCCGCTTCGAGCCACTCCAGCCGCCCGAGTCCGGTCTGCCTCATGGTGAGCCCGATCTTGCTCTCCCTGGGCTCCTTCTCGTTCAGGCTGACCGCGATGATCCTGGCTCGAACGCGATCCCCTTCACCTAAGGATTTATTGGACTCTTTGCTGACCAGCCGCGCGTTCTTCTCATCATACGATATATATTCATTGGTTATCTGGCTGACATGAAGAAGTCCGTCAAAGGGTCCCAGGCTCAAGAAGGCTCCGAACTTCACGATCTCCACCACTTCGCCCTCAATCAGCTCCTGCATCTCAGGTTTGAAAACCACGGCATCGAAGACGACATCGTAGTAGATGGAACCGTCGCCAGCCAGGATATGGCCCTCTCCTATCTTGTCCGCGCCCAGCACCGCCACGATCGTCCCTAGTGTTTTGTCCACTACTGCCTCATATTTATTGCGCAGTGCGAGATCAACAGCTTCCTCTAGAGGGTCGCCCAACCGGTTGGGCTCGATCCTGGCCACACCCTCAAGCTTCATCTTCTTGTACATGTCAGTATTCCTTCTCTGTCGCCTCTAGATATCGACCCTGGCGAAGGTATATTACGGTAATGCCCTTCATAATTAACTTTTTCTTAAGAGCTTTGTCATTGGTGAAGACCGCAGCCTTCTCCCGGACCGCGAGCTGCTCGATGGCCAGGTCGGCATCGAATACGGATTCATCAGAGCTTACCTGCTTGCACCCTTTTGCCAGACCCAGACCCACCTTAGCTGCTATCTTATCCCGGCCGCGGTCGGCGTGAAGCGTAAGAGAGGAAAGCTCTCGCATCACCTGTTCCGGAACCAGGTACTCGGTGTATCCAAGGCGCTGCAGCTCGGAGAATATCTTCACCCCGAACTGCTCGGGAACCATGAGTGCATTGGCGTCCAGTATGACCTTCATCTGCAGATCGGGACTTGGGTTCTGAGGTTCACTCGATTATGGTTCCAACGCCGATTAACCGCCACCGGGCCCCGATACGCCTGCTGACGGCCACGCGATCTCCGCTATCGGCACAAACCGGCCTCTTGAGCTGCACCTGCACCACACCGCCGTCCCTGGCGCTGGAAACCACTCCCACGGTGGTGGCTGTGCCCACGTTCAGCATCAGAGGCTCGCTGGAGTGAATCGGCTCGACCATGGATTCATCCATCGCTCCCACCACCCGCTCCAGTAGCTGCATATTCATGGTGAATATGTTCTTGACCGCCGGCAGCTTGCCGGGCTCGCCCGCCACCTGTCCCACCAGGGCGTCGCTCTTGGTCATCAGGGGGTCCAGAAGCGTCCCGACTCCGACCAGCCCGCCGGGGTTGATCTCCTTCTGCTCATGATGGCCGGCGAGAAGCTTTACGATCTTGGTCTGGATGGGCGTCCATTGCTTTCTGCCCTCTGCCTCCACCAGCCTTCCGGGACGGATCTCGATCTTGTCGCCGCCTTTCAGAATTCCCTGTGAGAGGGAGCCGCCTATTACTCCTCCCTGCAGGTTTTCCGGGACCGTTCCCGGCCTGTTTACGTCAAAGGAGCGGGCGATCTTCAGCAGGGCCGGCTTGGTTACGTCTCTGGGCGGAGTGGGAATGTACTTCTCGATGGCCTCGATCACCATGTCGACGTTTATGTTCTTCTGCGCGGAGATGGGCACAATGGGCGCATTTTCGGCCACTGTCCCCTTCACGAAGTCTTTGATCTGCTGGTAATGCTCCATTACCTGCTCTCGGGAGATCAGATCGATTTTATTCTGAACTATCACTATCTTGTTTATGCCGGTGATGTTCAGGGCCATCAGGTGCTCTTTGGTCTGTGGCTGAGGACAGGGCTCGTTGGCCGAGATGACCAGCACCGCTCCGTCCATTATGGCTGCCCCGCAGAGCATGGTGGCCATGAGTGTCTCGTGTCCGGGCGAGTCCACAAAGGATACGGTTCGCAAAATCTCAGAAGTGGTGCCGCAGTGGGGACATTTCTCCTCCACGGTGAAGGCGTCGGGCTCTGGACATTTGGGACACTTTCGGAAGGTGGCATCGGCATAGCCCAGGCGGATGGAGATGCCCCTCTTGATCTCCTCGCTGTGCTGATCGGTCCACACGCCGGAGAGGGCCTTTACCAGGGTGGTCTTGCCGTGATCGACGTGCCCCACCATGCCGATATTGATCTCAGGTGGTTTTGATTCGCGCGCTGCTGATGATTTTGATTCGGACTTGGTCTCTTTTTTTGTTTCAGATTTGGCCAAAATTGAGATCTCCTTGATGATTGTGATAACATCAACTTGATGTGGACCGCCATATAAATAGTTCATGGGTCAGGAGTATCCGCGGTTGACATCTCTTAAGAGGGATAAAATCTCGC
This sequence comes from Methanotrichaceae archaeon, assembly GCA_013178225.1. Taxonomy (GTDB): domain Archaea; phylum Halobacteriota; class Methanosarcinia; order Methanotrichales; family Methanotrichaceae; genus JABLXE01. The sequence goes on along the minus strand of JABLXE010000003.1, from coordinate 369,982 downwards.
GCACAAATAGCTCATAGGTGGTCTGGGAGAACTCCGACCAGCCATGGAACTCCTCATAAAGCTCCTCACCGAAGGCCTGCTCTTCCGGATTTCTGCTGGGGAGACCGTATGATTTCAGCTTCTCGAAATTCTCTTCCAGGTGCAGCAGCATGGCCCTCTCGGCATAGGACTTGGGGATTAGCGGCGAAGAGAGCGATAGACGGTGCATGAGCTTTTCGTCCTGGAGCAGCTCTTCTGGTGTGATCCGGACCCGCTCTCTGGAGATCTCCTCGGCCGATTCGGTGATCTCGCGCTTCTCCTCAACGGACAGCATGCGCAGCTCCAGGGAGACGTCCTGAAATATGTGGCTCATCTCGATCTCGTGCTCCAGGGCAAATGTCAGCAGCCGGTCACTGCTCTGGCTGATGTACTCCGAGTTCAGGCTGATGATGGGATACCACTTTTGGCGGAAGTAGAAGCGGCGGTTCATGGCCACGGCAAAGTCCACGGCTCCCGTCGGCGCGCCGTACATGGACGGAAAAAAGGCCATAGCGTCGGTCTCCAGCAGGATGTAGCCCGAGATCTTTTCTCCCGCCAGGCGCTCCACTCTATCAGGATCCTTGAGCGGGCGAAATACCTGGGAAGGGTTCCGGAAGGATTTGTAGGCCTCCACGATCCGGGTCCGTTCGGGCGGCGGCATGACCGCCAGGCGGTAAGCGGCATCTCTGGCCATGAGCAGGATCCAGCTGCGGTACTCGGCCTGGAACCTATCGCGATCCTCAGTCAATTTGCACCTGGTCCAAGATGTCCTTGAACTCCTTCCACTTATCAACCGCTATCCGAATTCCGTTCTTGGACCAGCCGGTGTACTTCTCGGAGGTCACGTACTCGCGGATGTCAATTCCTGCCGAACCCCGGAATTCATTCTTCTGAACCACGATCTCAGTGGTTTCGTTCTTGCGGATTCTGCCGATTTCTGCCAAAGAGACCACCTGAAAATTCTTGTAGTTTCTAGGATATCCCAAGATATAATAGAATACCGTCAGGCTTAAATATGCTACGTGCTATCATGACACATGTTAGCATTTGTGAGATGAGCATTTTGAGCGAGATAGGCAAGAGAGTACGAATCGAGAGGATAATTGATCGAGACAGCGGAAACACAGTCATAATACCCCTGGACCACGGCATCTCTGTCGGTCCCATTAAGGGACTCGTGAACCTCCCGGAGATGGTGAACAAGGTGGCCAAGGGCGGCGCCAATGCCGTTTTGCAGCAGAAGGGCATGGTCCGGCACGGACATCGAGGCTACGGAAGAGACGTGGGCCTGATCATACACATGAGCGCCTCCACGTCTCTGGGCCCTGATCCCAACAACAAGGTTCAGGTCTGCCAGGTGGAGGAGTGCCTGAAGATGGGCGCTGACGCCGTGTCGGTCCACATCAACATCGGATCGGAGACCGAGGCCGAGCAGCTGGGAATACTGGGCTGCGTCTCGGAGAGGTGCGACTTCTGGGGAATGCCGCTGGTGGCCATGATGTACCCCCGCGGCAAGAGCATCACCAATCCCAACGACGTGGAGGTCGTGGCCCATGCCGCGCGGGCCGGGGCCGAGCTTGGAGCCGACATCATCAAGACCAACTACACCGGGGACCCGGACAGCTTCAAGCGGGTGGTGGCAGGATGCCCGGTTCCGGTAGTGATGGCCGGAGGCCCCAAGACGGACACGGATCTCGAGTTCCTGCAGATGATTGAAGGAGCGATCGAGGCCGGAGGAAGAGGGGTGGCCATAGGCAGGAACGTGTTCCAGCACAATGATCCGGCCAAGATGACCATGGCCATTTCGGCCATCGTCCACCAGGACAAGACCGCAGACGAGGCGGCGAAGATTCTGAAATAGCCGGATTTACGTCAATACTTGAAATCCATCTGTGGCTCTGTTGCGGTGTCTTGCCTTGTGAATGAACGCAACCACACCAGGAGCAGAGTCACAGAGCACTAATGATAACCGCAAAGGAACACCGCAAGACGTTTTTCATATTATCGGAACCTGCTCGGCCAGTATTCTATCTCTCAGATGGGGATGAAGCGATCTGAAGGTCAAGACATCCACCCTTCGGTTCAAGACGTCTTCAAGCTCATTCTTCAAATGAGCGATATCGAGAAGGCTCTTTCTCCCCTCAAATTCGACCAGCAGATCCACATCGCTCTCATCAGTCATCTCCCCTCGCACAATGGACCCGAAAAAGGATGCCCTTTTTACATCGTTTCTGCGCAGGATGTCGATTATCTTTTCACGGACCGGCTTCATCTGATCGCTCATTCTCGATATCCCAATTAAGAAGTGGGGTCATGAAATTTGCTTTTTCCAAAGAATTTGCCCGGCTCTTAATGGAACTGTTAGAGGGCGACCGAGTTTCTCAGAACTCCGATCCCCTCTACCTCTACCTCCACCATATCGCCCTTTTTCAGTGGACCCACACCCGGAGGCGTTCCGGTGGCGATCACGTCACCGGGAAGCAGCGTCATGATGCCGGAAATGAAAGCGACCAGACGGGGCACGTCGAAGATCAGGTCGGAGGTGTTGGACTTCTGTCTCACTTCTCCGTTTACCCTGGTCGTGATATCGGCCTGGGAGGGATCGATCTTGTCAATCCAGGGCCCGGTGGGGGCAAAGGTGTCGAAGCTCTTGGCGCGGGTCCACTGGCCGTCCTTTCTCTGAAGATCGCGGGCGGTCACATCGTTAAAGCAGGTGTAGCCCAGGATGCAGCTCTCGGCCTCCTCGGCTGGGACATCCTTGCAGCGCTTTCCGATCACCACTGCCAGCTCGCCCTCGTAGTCGACTTGATTGCTGGATTGCGGATAGGCGATCTCGGCGTTGGGACCGATGACGGCCGTCGGAGGCTTCAGGAATATGATGGGCTCATCAGGCAGCTCCATCTTCAGCTCACGGGCATGCTCGACGTAGTTCAGGCCCACGCACACCACCTTGCCGGGCTGGCAGGGGGCCACCAGCTCCACCTGATCAAGGGAGAGAATCTCCCCGCCCGAGACTATCCTGTCCTCACAGAGCGATCCGCCTTGCACCCGTCCGTCTTTTAGGAATCTGACTATCGCCATTTTTCATCCCCTGCAGCTTCCGCGGCTTCCCGCAGCCCCGCGCCGGTATCTCCCGAACTCGGACTCCAGCAGCCGGTCGGCCATGATCACCGGCCCTTCCACGCAGGCCCGAATGCCATCAGGGTCCATGCAGCAGGATCCGCAGACGCCGATTGCGCATTTGAAGTAGCGGTTCACAGAGGCCTGTATCTTGGAGGCGTGCTCCCTGGTCCGGGAGATTATGTCCCACATCATCAGCTCCGGGCCGCACAGATAGACCTGGCTGTAACCCTTCAGGTCAAACTCGGACAGCCCTGCCGAGACCCGTCCGGCAATGCCCGCCGAACCGTCATCGGTGGTGAGGACGGCTCTTCCCAGCCCCTCGAACCTGCTCTGGAAGATTACGTCCCCTGAGGAGCGAAAGCCGATCAGAGAATCGACTGCGGCCCCAGCGGCTCTGGCCTGCTCTCCCAGGAAGGCCAGCGGAGCTGTTCCCACTCCGCCGCCGATCAGGAGGACCCGGTCTCCCCGCAGCACGAACCCGTTTCCCAGAGGCCCCCGGAGCCCGATGCTGCTTCCGGCGCCCAGCTGAAAGAGCGCCTGCGTGGCCTCGCCCACGGCATGAACGGTGATGGTATCGGGCCCGGAGAAGCTCATGGGCACCTCGTCCACGCCTCTGACCCAGACCATCACGTACTGCCCCGGAGCCGGGTCCAGGTCGCCCTCCAGCCGGAAGGTCCTGATCTGCGGGGTCTCGGATCTGACCTCCTGGATTACGGAATTAATAGGCCTCATGATCGCCTCGCCGACAGGCCTTTTATGTCTTCTAGGTTAAGCGATTTCCGTTCAAGGTACCGGGACAGGCCCTCGTTTATCTCGCCAAAGACGCCGTAGCCTTTCGTCATTGCCGTTCCCACCTGCACGGCGCTCGCACCGGCCATGATCATCTCTGCTGCGTCTTCCCAGCGGCTCACCCCGCCAACCCCGATGACTGCGATCTCCAGGGCCGAGGCCAGCTCGTAGACGCAGCGCACCGCCACCGGCTTGACCGCCGGGCCGGAAAGCCCGCCGAACCGGTTTCCGAGAATCGGATAACCGCTCTCGATGTCAATGGCCATGGCCTTCAGGGTGTTAATCGCCACCACTGCATCTGCGCCGCCCCGCTGTGCCGCCAGCCCCAGCTCCACGATGTCCGCGGTGTTGGGCGTCAGCTTGACCCAGACCGGGACATGGGCTCTGGCCTTCACCGCACCGGTTACCGCCTCCACCAGGTCCGGGTAGCGGCCCAGCTCGGCTCCGTACTTCTCGGCATGAGGGCAGGACAGGTTCAGCTCCAGAGCGTCGGCCTGCAGGCCGCTGGCGATCCTTCCGAACTCCTCTGGGCTGGAGCCGAAGATGCTGGCGATGACCGGCACGCCGCCCTCTTTGGCGGTATCGATCTCCTGCTGAAACTCACGGTAAGATGGATTGGGAAGGCCCATGGCGTTTAGCAGCCCGCAGTCGACCTGCACCACGGTTGGGCCGTGATGCCCTTCTCGGGGTGCGGAGCCCAGCGACTTGGTGACCACAGCTCCTGCACCCTCCTGCGCGGCACGGCGGAGCGAGGCGCCGGTGGTTCCCAGGATGCCTGCGGCCAGAATGACGGGATTCTTGAGATCCAGTCCGCCGGCATGGACTGATAGGGATGGCATAATTGAACAGATGGAGAAAAGAGATAAAAGGATTAGCATGGTGACACATCCTGGCGACGCACTCAGCAAAAATTGGATCGCGTGCTACAATGATGACGATAATGATTCTATTGTTCTCCAACTAGACATACAATAGGAAAATAAAATATAATGAATCTGTATATTAAATTCTAGAATAGATTGATTTGGGAGAATTGCTGGGTATGGAAACCTTTTTACTTAGGCAAATACAACTAAAGTAGCTTAGGGAAATTGGAATTATGCAATATATAAATAATTATTTAAAAAATGTTATCTTCAGGATCGACTTTGCACAACCCTTGGTTAGCAGCAAGAAATCAGTCGATAACCTTTATAATTTAATTAAAATAGCATTCCAAAAAAGAGAATCTATAAAACGTACTACGTTGCAGGCGGAGATTGTCACCAACAAAAAAAGCAACAGAGTTACGCAATCGCAACAAACCGTAACAGATTATAGATTTTCTGATGAAAGTCAATCGAAGATTTTAATGCTGGAACCCTTATCAAATATAAATCTCACATTTAATATCTATAAAAATTCAACAGAATTAAAGAACGTAATAAATTTAGTAGTTAATTCAGTAATCGAAGTTTATGGAGACGTCGAAATTAAGCGGACTGGATTGAGATACATTAATGACATTGTTCTGCCAGAGGGCAATGCATTTGATTGGGCTCCATTCATAAATTCTTCTCTGATATCCAGCCTAGAATTTGTACCCGAGAAAACGAACCTTTCGAGAGCAATGGGAATTATTGAATTAAATCGGGAAAATCATAAAATTTTATTTCAATATGGGATGTATAATCCCGAGTATCCTAATTCAATAGGCCAAAAAGTATTTGTTTTGGACTATGACTGCTACACAACAGAAATATTGAATACCTCAAATATAAACGATATGGTGAATATCCTTCAGAAGGATGAAGAAGAACTATTTGAGCGTTCGATTGAAGACGGATTAAGGGAAAAAATGGTTGTGATAGTTGATGAGTGAAGGGACTCAAGCCGAATATTTTAAAAAGCCCGGAACATCGGCACCATCAATGGCGATTGATCTTGAACCGCTTATTCCAACAGAAGCTTCGACAAATGTAATCGTAACTACCGGGGATTCATTACCAACAGAGGATTTAATTAATCAAAATATAATTAAAGTAAATGATTATCGCAAAAATAAGGCTACAAGAAGAGTAATCGCCCATGTGCCTTTTAAGCCAGATTAAAACTTATTATCGCAAGCACAACGCAGATCGAGTCGTGCAGGGCGATGTACTCCGGGAAGTGAAATTTAGCGATTGGGACTGGGATACAGAAAAAAATGAGGTTATAATTTATGAGAAAAAATTACCTTATATTGTAGTTTTGACACAAGATTGTGACTTGGAACAGGACTTTAAATGTAGAACTACTGCAGAGAAAAATGATGATAAGATACTTCAAGCAATTTTGGTTTGTCCTGCATACGGTTGGGAGGATTTTATAAAGGGCGATCATTTAAAAGATTTCAACCTGAAAATGGAATCTATTAATTCCAACAAGAGGAATTTAATCAAGACTCAACAAGTTGCTAGATTTCATTATTTAGAAGAAGATCCGGAAAGTCAGATCCCATCGCTGGTTATAGATTTCAAGCATTACTACACTTTGCCAGTCGAGTTTCTATGCTATATTTATAAAAGACATTATGTCACTTCCATGAATGAGTTGTTTAGAGAATCCCTGAGTCAAAGATTCTCTTTTTACCTGAGTCGAATAGGTTTGCCAGAGATTAAAAGAAGCTAAGGCCTTGCCGCGAAATAACGTACACAAATCCAGGGTTCACCTTTACATAGAATCGCAATCAATAATCGACACATTCCATATTGTCTCCGAGAAAATGCGCATTCTATCTCGCGACAGGCCCTAAGACTAAGGCGATCCCTAGTAGCAATCTTCTAACTTATTAATCGATTTATTAACTCAGTTCGCTCTAAAACTACAACTTTCTGCCCTTGTCCACTTCCGGCGAATGGTCTCTCCTGCCAGGCGGCCGGTAGAGAACGCGGCCTGCAGGTTGTAGCCGCCGGTGTCTCCGTCGACATCCAGGACCTCGCCTGCCAGGTAGAGGCCCGGCACCAGCCTGGACTCCATGGTTTTGGGGTTCACCTCCTTCAGGGCCACCCCGCCTCTGGTGACCATGGCCTGATTAAAGCCCTCCAGGCCCTCCACGACCAGCGGAAATCCGGTCAGGCGGTCCACGAGATCAAGCCGCATCTCCCTGGTCAGCTGGGCGCAGCGGGTGTCGTGGTCGATGCCGATCCGCTCCAGAATTCGGGCCGTCAGCCTGGCAGGAAGCGGCAGCTCTTCCAGAATGGACTTGATGCTTTTAGAGCCGGTATCGCTGGCCCTTTTCAGCAGCCAGGCCTCAATCTTCTCCCGCTCTGCCATCGGGACCAATGACAGCTTCAGCGTGTCGCCCGCACGCACATGCCGGGATAGGTCGAGGATTCCAGGACCGGAGAGGCCCTGGTGGGTGAAGAGGAGGTCGCCGCGGTGCTGCTGGATCTTCCTGCCCCTATAGATGCTGATGTCCAGGCCTTGAAGCGAGACTCCGGCCAGGTCTGCAAAGGGGTAGTCCTTGATGCGGACCGGAGTCAGAGCCGGAGCTATCTCGGAGATGCTGTGCCCCAGTGCCCTGGCGAACTTAAATCCGTCACCGGTTGAGCCTGTGCTCGGGTAGGAGCAGCCGCCGGTGGCTATGGCCAGCAGGGAAGATCGATACTGGCGGCGATCCGTTCTCACCAGAAATCCCTCCTCAGATCGCGAGACCTGCCTGGCCGGCTGGCCGAAAAATAGTTCGATTCCTTCAGCTCCGCACTCTTTCAGGAGGAGCGAGAGCACGTCCCCAGAGCTGCGGCTGGCGGGAAAGACCTTGCCGCTCTCCTCCACAGTCATGGAAAGCCCCCGCTTCTCGAAGAAGGATATGAGATCGGCATTGCTGAATCCCAGCAGGGCGGGCCGGAGGAACCGCCCGTGATCGCCGTAGTGATCCGGGAAAGCCCTGATGTCGCCCTGATGAGTGATGTTGCACTGGCCGGAGCCGGAGATCAGCAGCTTCTTGCCGGGAGCGTTCATCTTTTCCAGAATCAATATTTTCTTGCCGGCCTGCCGGCAGGCAATCGCGCAGAAGAGGCCGGCAGGCCCCGCTCCTATGACTATCAGATCGTACTCCGAAGAAAGCCCCTCTTCTTTCTCGCGGCCGGAGACCGTTTCCTGCTCAGCCACAATCAATCTGCCACCATTGCTCTAGCTCTACCTCGATATCTTCCCGGCCAGGATAAAAACCTGGTCCGGCCCCCGCGTTGAGCGGAAAGGCTGATCAACTCCCGTGCTCTTTTATTATTCGTGATTTCGGCAGGCGACTTCTTCCTGGCCGGCAGAAGCGGCGGAGTGATAGGCGCTGTAGTTTCCTGGTGGGGAGGCTTTGCGGGCGCTGCTCCTGCCCACATCTTCCAGCTGGCGGGCACCAAAAGCCTGCGCATCGGGAGACTCGATGCCAAAGTGGTCCACATTCCCGATGGAGCCGACCTGGCCTTCTTTCCCCTTTTGGCGGCCTCCTGTCCGACGACCTTGGGCCGGCCCCGGCTGGGCGGGGCAACTTTAGAGAACAGGATGGAAAAGACGGCCTGCCGTATCTCCGAGGTCTCCTGGTCGGTGCTCTATGTGGTGCTTCCTCCCGGCGACCTGCCCGGCCCGGGAGACAGCGGGACCCCGCTGGTCCAGGGAGGCCGGGTGGTGGGGATGCTTCTTTCCCTGAACATGCACACCTGCAAGGGAATAGCCATCTCGGCGGAGATGATCGAGAACGAGGCCCGCAAGTTTTCCGGGACCGGGGAGCTGAGAGATTGAGACCAAGGAGCCGGAAGCTATTTGGCGTCTAACAGGAAAAATTAGTTTATGAATTTCAGGCAGATGGGCGGATCAATCTTCTTGGGAACTCTCCAGTTCGCTATTCTGCTGCTCATTTCCGAGTCCCTGTATCCCGGCTACAGCGTATCGGAAAACTACATCAGCGATCTGGGTGTGGGCCCTGAGCCTTCCCGGACCATATTCACCTTTAGCATAATCCTCTTTGGAGCATTTACACTTGTGGCTTCTTATCTGGCCCTGAAGATGAAACGCGACCTATCGTTCACAGCGCTGCTGTCTTTGTCCGGAGCGGGCGCAATCGGGGTGGGGCTGTTCAACGCAATCGATTACCAGCAGATGCACATCATCTCCGCGTTCCTGGCCTTTGGCTTTGGCAGCCTGAGCGCGATTGCCTCTTGCAGATGGTCTAAGCCTCCGTATTCTTACATTTCCATCTTCCTGGGGCTACTGTCTCTTGCTGCTCTGCTTCTTCTCTGGAGCCAAAACCTGCTCGGTCTGGGTGTGGGAGGCATGGAGAGGATGGCGGCCTATCCCCTCATCTTCTGGGCCCTTGGCTTTGGCGTCTATCTGATGCATCCCAATAGTGATTGAATCTTTATCCTGGGCAGATTATATAAAGCTGCGACTTTTAAGGTAGCTCGTGAACCCCAGATCTAGATCATTGGCTCTGCTTTCTGATGCCTACACCTCACCCATGCTTCTCAACACCCTGGTGCGAGAGGGGATACCGGTTGCGGCCATCGAGCCGCTTCGGGAGGAGCTGGCCCGGTTCTGTCCTGGATTAAGAATGGCCTCAAGAGCGGAAGCTCTGGACATCATAGCTCAGCCCGACAGCCTGATTCTGGCCAATTCCGAAGGCCTGCTTCCCTGCCTTCTCTCCGAGTCGGCCGATTCGTCCCGGAGAGAGGCCCTGCGGCTGCTAAAAGATAAGTCCGCCTTGCGGAAGCTGGACTGTGCTGGGGAGCAGGAATCTGCGACCGGCTCTCGGGTGGTTGAGGCCTGCCAGCTCAAAGAGTTGAAGCTTCCCTCTGACAGAAGCTTCGTGGTCAGGCCTTCTGCAGGCCTGCAGGGGATCGGTATCCGGAGGGTTGGCGGAGCATCCGGTCTGGCGGCAGTGGCCGATGAAATTTTAGAAGAGGTGAGACGCGGGTCAGAGCGTTTCGGCCCGGATCTGCTGAGTTCAGATCGCTTCCTGATTGAGGAATACCTGAGGGGCGAGGAGTTCGCCTGCGATGCTTATCTGAGTTCATCCGGAGAGCCGGTAATCCTGGGAGCCTACGGCCATCCTCATCTGAACGATGACGACCTGGGGGACGTCCTCTACTACACCAGCTCAGATCTGGTCAAGAAGATGCAATCCGGGATGTCGGATTTTCTGAGGGGACTATCTGAGCGGGCCGGGATTCGCGGCCTTCCGCTTCACGCCGAGTTCCGAAGGCAGGGACGGGATCTGATACCGATCGAGGTTAACCCCATGCGCTTCGGGGATTTCGGGCTTCCCGACCTGACCTTCTTCGCCTTTGGGGTCAATTCCTACCGCCAGTTCTACCAGCAGCAAGCGCCGCAGTGGGACCGGATCCTGCCTCAGGCTGGAAAGGAGATATTCTTCCGGGTTCTGTCCAGGCTTCCGGGCGAGCTGGGATCGATGGCCGGAAAGAAGATAGAGCACGAGGAGTTCGCCGACACCTTCGAGCACCTGGCAGGCTACTGCCGGCTGGACCCGCTGCGGTACCCGGCCTTCTCCATCGCCTTTGCCAGAGAGGAGACGATGAAGGACGTCACCAAGTACCTGAACGTCGATTTCCGGGATTTCTTGTCCTGAAGGTGGCCCTGAAGGCCTTCAATCCTCTTTTGCTCCCTCTGAGAGCACCTTCATCTCCAGGCCGATCTCCATCCAGGCCCAGGCCCACACCACCGCCTCGAAGGCCCGGATCAGGTCTCCCTGCTGCAGGAAGTAGCGGGAGTCCTGGAGGTAGGCGGCTATGTTGTCGCAGAATGGTTCCTCTCCGCTGATCCGGGAGAAGAGCTCCTCGGCCCTGGTCAGCCACTTCAGGGTCTCTTCCCTTAGATCCTCATCGAGGCTCATCCTCGAGATCCGCCAGGTCCACCAACGGTGCGATTAGCACATTCGGTGACGCTGGTGACCCTGTGCTCGTCTACCTCCAGCTCCACCATGGTCTTGATGTCGTAGCCCTTTTCCCTCAGCCGCAGCACGCCGTCTCCCCGCTTGATCACCACCACCACGTCCCTGACCTGGGCTCCGGCAACCTCCAGGGACTGAAGAGTGGCCAAAAGAGTTCCTCCGGTGCTGACCACGTCATCGACCACGATCACCCGGTCGCCCTTCTCGATGCCGTTTAGGAAGAGCTGGGACTTGGAGTAACCTGTGACCTGGGACACTTCGATCTCGCCGGGTAGCCCGTACTTCCGCTTGCGGATTATCACCAGCGGGATGTCGCTGGCCATCGACAGGGCTATGCCTATGGGAATTCCCATGGCCTCCACGGTCACGATCTTGTCCACATCCAGATCGGCAATGCGAATGATGTGGCTTGCCACCTCCCGGATCAGGTCCGGCCGGACCTCCGGCACTCCGTCGGTAATGGGGTGAATGAAATAGTTGTAATCGCCGCGCCGGAAGACCGGGGCATCCAGCAGTGATCTCTTAAGCCTCTCGAGCAATAACTCAAGCCTCCGGGCTATGATTCGATTGCTGGTCTAAAAATATATTGGCGAAAGCACGCGGGTGCAATACGTTCATCTATTTTTGACTCCAATGTAGAGCCCAGGCTTGAAGATCGATTCAGCGATCATTAGGTGATCCAATTAAGGCGATCAATTAAGAGATTGATCGGGAGATGGCCATGAAAGATTGGAAGTTCGGCACCAGATGCGTTCACGTGGGCGAAGGCCGGGACCCTTTCCGGGCTCACGCCACGCCCATTTATCAGACGTCAACCTTCTTCTTCGAAAGCGCAGAGCAAGCAGCGGCGGTGTTCTCCGGGAAGGAGGAGGGGTACAGGTACATCCGCTCTCCACCAAACAGCCCCACCCACCTGGCCTTCCTGGACAAGATCAAATCGCTGGAGAATGCCGGGGAGGCGGTGGCCTTCTCATCGGGAATGGCCGCGGAGACAGCCATCGTGCTCTCGCATCTCAAGACGGGAGACCACCTGCTCACAACCGATGTGATCTACGGGGGGACGTACGGCCTTTTCGCCTCACTTCTGCCGCGATTGGGAATTGAGGTGAGCTTTGTCGACACAACCGACCTGGAGGCGGTCAAAGCTGCCATGCGGCCGAATACGCGCCTGGTCTTTCTGGAGTCGCCGGCCAACCCCACCCTGGCGGTGTGTGACATCCGCGCGATCTGCTCGCTGGCCCGCGAGGCAGGAGCCGTCTCGGCAGTGGACAACACCTTTTCGACGCCCTATTTCCAGCGCCCTCTGGAGCTGGGCTCAGATCTGGTCGTCGAGAGCTGTACCAAGTACATAGGCGGACATGGCGACCTGCTGGGCGGAGTGGTGGCAGGCTCTGCTGAACAGATGAAGCCCGTCCGGAGAACTGCCGTTTTGACCGGCGGAACCATGGGAACCCACGAGGCCTGGCTGTGCCTGCGAGGCCTCAAGACTCTGCACCTGCGAATGAAACGCCACGCCTACAACGCACAGCAAGTGGCCGAGTTCCTGGAGGACCATCCCAAGGTTGAGGCCGTGAACTATCCCGGACTATCCAGCCATCGCCAGCATCAGGTCGCAAAAGGCCAGATGGACGGCTTTGGGGGCATGCTCTCCTTCGAGCTGAAAGGCGGCCTGGAGGCCGGCCGCAGGCTGATGAACGGCGTTCGTCTGATGACCCTCGCGGTGAGCCTGGGTTCAGTAGACACCCTGATTGAGCATCCTGCTTCCATGACCCACCTGGGAGTTCCCAGAGCGGAGATGGAAAAGGGCGGGATCACCGAGGGGCTGGTGAGGATATCGGTGGGCGTTGAAGATGTTGAGGACATCGTAGCCGATCTGAGCCAGTCGCTGGAAAAAGTCCGATCCTGAAGTTCAAGTATCAGGTGACCTCATCTGCGCTTTTTCATGGCCGCATGAGAGGCTGCCGCCAGGCAGGCCAGAGCCGCGGGCACTTCAAAGCCCGGCTGGGGATTGGGGATTCCGGCCCCAGGGCTCTGGGAAGCTTTATCCGATGTCTGGTTTTGGGCTCCCTGCTCTTCAGCCGGCGTCCAGTATTCTTTCATCTTCAGGGGAAAGGCCAGATCTCCACCCGGAACCTCCCGGTCGCCGATCACAAAGACGTAGCGTCCGGTTCTGTTCTCCTGATCGTACACAGCCACGGTGTAAGTCCCGTTTCCAGGGATGAGAACCCTCTCCTTCTGGCGGGTCCAGTAGGAGGTGCGGCTGAAGGGTTCGAAGAACTCAGATGCGTTATCCGGCGGTGGCAGGATTAAGACGCCTGCACCCTCGATCGGAGCTACCTTTGCCGGAAGCTGGTTTTCTGGAAGCCCGGGCCCCATAAGGGCTATAATGGGTGCGAAATCCTCCTGGCCTTCGATCTGGGGAATGGTCAGGCTGAGCAGCGTGTCCTGGCCGGCCGTAGCCTCAAAGGTGAAGTAGTCCACATCGTCGGGAGACTGAAGTGTGGAGTAGACGGCTGTGGAGATGGTTGCGTCCTTTATCGGCCAGGCGGAGCCCGCAGCGATGTCCGTCTCCTCAAAGTAGGGCTGGTGGGCAAGAGCCGGTGCGGCCAAAATACACAATACCACGGCAAATGGCAGGATGAAGCACCGCTTCATAGCTTTTACATATTGATTTTAAAATATAAAAAATCTTTGGCCGGATCGAGCAGCTAGCCTAATCGGAAATCCCAGGTCGAAGAACCGAGGCTTGAGGCGGTCTAGCTACTCCGCCCGCAGCGCCTCGATTGGGTCCAGCTTTGCCGCCCGGCTGGCGGGATAGACTCCGGCGATGGTCGTGGCCAGAGTTCCGAAGAGCAGGCCTACAGCTACTGACTGCCAGGTAACGAGCGAGGGCAGCCCGGCCAGCTTGCCGATGACCACCGAGATCCCGGCTCCAAGTGCGATTCCGATAAGGCTGCTGGTCATTCCCAGCATGGCTGCCTCCAGCAGGTACTGGCGCTGAATATCACGTCTTGTGGCACCTATGGCCTTCATGACGCCGATCTCTTTTATCCGCTCCTTGACCGTCAGCATCATCACGTTGGAAATCCCGATTCCCCCCACCACCAGCGATACGGCCGCAATTCCTCCCAGCACGTACTTGATCATGGCCAGGATGCTCTCCAGAGATTGCAGCATGGAGCGTGAGGTGACTGCTGAGAAGGCCTCGTCCTTGTGGTACCTCTTCAGGGCCTCTCGAATTCTGGCTGCCACTGTCTCTGCTTGGGTTGGGTCATCCACGGTCACCTCGATCTGCTGGTAGTTGTAGCTCTCGCGCCCCAGCAGGTCCTTCATGGCATCGTGGGTGACGTAAATCTCCATATTTGGGTCGTATCGGGCTATCGAGATCTCCGCCTCGTCTCCCTGCACGCCCACAACCTTGAAGTCCATGGAACGGTCGTCGTAGTAGAGCCTGAGCTTGTTGCCGGGTGAGACCTTCATCCTGAACAGGTCTTCGGCCACGCCTTTGCCGATGACCACCGCTCGATAGTCAGAGTCGGTGAGGAACCTTCCTTCTTCCACCTTGCCTTTCAATTCCAGCTCCTCTTCCGGAGAGATGCCGTTCACGGTCGCCGATGCGTTCCTGCCCCTTGATGAGATCACCACCTGGGCCGAGGTACGGGGGGCAGCGCTCTTCACCCCGGCCACTCCCTTCAGGGCGTCCACGTCTTTGTCGGAGAGCTTGGCCGGCTCCTCAGTGCTGCGGAAATTGGGCGGGCCGTTCTCGTCCTGGCTCCAGGTTCCGGGAACCACGTTTATCACGTCCAGGTTCATTCCCTGAAACTCTCCGAACACGCCGCTGTAAAGCCCTTCTCCCATGGAGAGCATGACCACGATGGACAGGACTCCAATGATTATTCCCAGGCTGGACATGAAGGTCTTGAAGCGATCCGCCGTGAAGCTGACCGTGATGTACTCCAGGGTATCGGAGAGCTTCAAGCCCTGGTCACCCCCCGGACAAACTGCAATTGACCTCTCCCCTCAGCAGGCAGTCTAGCGGGGTCGTTCCGGCATGGAGCCATTTAGCCCCTCTTGAAGGGCAGCTTTCTCTTCCAGTAGAGATACCCGCCCACCAGGACCAGGGCCAGCGCTCCCGCACCCAGAAGGGCTACCGGACTTCCGTCTGACTTTGCGGGAAGGGGATCATAGGTTGTGCCATAGCTGTCCGACTGATGCCAGTTCTCGCCGTTCTTGAACTTGGAGCTGAAGCTCAGGTTGATCGGCCCTTTCAGCTCGGTTGTCGGATTCTGGGAGCTTAAGGCAAAGCTGATGGTGAAGACCTCATCCGGGTCCATGGAGCCGATGTAGTACTCTTCAGGCGAGAAGACCACTCCACTGGCCGAAGGGATAATCGAGACCGCGCTGAGGCTGTTGTCCCTGGGGTTGGCCACGTCCAGGCTTATGCTTCCCTGTGACGGAAGCTCGGCCCGGGAGAGACTCACCCCCGACGAATCGACTTTTATCGGGATCTTGCGGCCGATCTGGACCCCGTCGTATCCGGCTTTGACGTTGAAATCCAGGAAGTAGGTTCCGTCGGGCAGGCTGTCGTTGGCCCGGATCTTGTAGTAGAGCACCACGTTGTCATTTGGCCCTATCATGCCGATGTCGCTGTAATCGCTGCTCAGAACCTCTATCTCGGAAGTCCCTTTGAGGCTGGTGCTGTTAACGGGAGTGGATAGGGTCTGGTCGCGGGCATTTTCACCCCCGGCTCCGTACGAAGCGGCTCCGTTTTCCATGACGATGGTCAGGATGGCGGAGTCGCCGGGCATCAGCACCTCTGGGGACGAAGACGACTGCACGATCACCGGCATGAAATAGATATAGGAAGCCGTGACCGGAACTGCGGTTGATAGAGCCGCCAGCAGGACCATCAGGCTGGCCAGAGATGCCGTTCTCATGGAGCATCCTCCACGATCTTTCCGTCTCTTAGCCGGATCACCCGGCTGCAGTGCTCGGTTATCTCCGGGTTGTGGGTGACCATGATGATGGTCCGACCCTCTTGGTTAAGGTGATTCATAATTCTCATTACCTCATCACTGCTCTTCAGATCAAGGTTGCCGGTAGGCTCATCGGCAATTATGATGTCGGGATCGTTGGCCAGCGCCCTGGCGATAGCTACCCTCTGCCGTTCCCCTCCTGAGAGGTTGATCGGACTGTAGTCCACGCGGTGAGCAAGGCCCACGTTTTCCAGAAGCTCCAGGGCCCGGGCCCGCCTCTGGTCTTTGGGCATCTCGCAGAGGACCATGGGCATCTCCACGTTCTTTAAGACCGAGACCCTGCCGATCAGGTTGAAGGTCTGGAATATGAAGCCCAGCTCTTTTCTCCGGACTCTGGCCAGCTCGTCCTCGGAAAGGCTGCTCACGTCACGTCCCAGCAGCAAATACCTTCCGCTGGTCGGCTTATCCAGGCAGCCCACGATGTTCATAAGCGTGGACTTGCCGCTTCCGGACGGTCCCATGAGGGCCACAAACTCGCCTCTGGCGATTGCCAGGTCTATTCCCTTCAGGACCGAAACCCAGCTCTCTCCTACGCGGAAGGACTTCTCAATCTTCTCCAGCACCACCACATCATCGGCGGTCTGAGCGGCGTTCAAGCCGTCTTCTCCTCCGGGACCGGCGCTTTTTGCCATCACTTCACCTCGCTGATCTCGAAGAGATAGGCGCCGATTCCCAGCATGAGGGCACAGAAGAGCAGCAGGAGGCCCAGGTCCAGCGCTGGGGGAAAGGCGCTGACACCAATCAGGCTGTACCTCAGGCCGTCCACGCCGTAGGTGAGCGGGTTTAGGTAGGAGAGCATCCTCACCGCTGCCGGAAACCGGTCGACGGGAAAGAGCGCACCCGAGAGGAAGAACAGGGGAAAGATCAGGAAGTTCATGATCAGGCTGAAGCCCGACATGTCCTCCATCTTGGAGGCGAAGGCCAGTCCCAGGCCGATGAAGGCGGAAGCTATCAGTATCATGAAGACCACCGACAGCAGCAGCCCGGATAGCGTGGGAACGCTCATCCCCAGCAGAATTCCCGATATGAGTATGATCGACGCCTGCATAATGGCCGTGGTGACACCTCCCGATGTCCTTCCCAGCACTATGGATATGCGGGATACCGGCGCGACCATGATCTCCTTTAAGAATCCGAACTCCCGGTCCCAGAGCACTGATAGTCCGGCAAAGGTGGAGGAGAAGAGGAGCGTCATCCCGATGATGCCCGGCGTGAGATAGCTCACGTAGTCCATGCCTTCGGGAATTCCGGGCATGGAGGAGACCGGCCCAAAGCCCATGGTCAGGAAGGCCAGGAAGAAGAAGGGCGCTCCTATGGACCCGATAACCCTGCTCTTGAGCCTGAAGAAGCGCAGCATCTCTCGCAGCCAGATGCTGTAGACGGCGTAGGCGTCTCTTATCATCTCCGCCTCCTGTGCCCTGGGGGCATCATGGCCTTCATATTGACGGCCGCGCCTTCCGCCCTAATCTTCTTGCCGGTGAACTTGAGAAATACGTCCTCCAGGGTGGGCTCGTGAAGGCCCACGGTCTTGACGATCACCTGGGTCTTGCAGGCCAGTGCCATCACCTCCGGAATTCGAGACTGGGCATGGTCGACCATGATCTCTGTGCTGCCGTTGGCGCTGTCTACTGAGCTTACCCAGGGAAGGGCCTTCAGCGATTTCAGCAGCTCCTGGCCGTCCTCCTGGATATTCAGGGTGATTACGTCGGCTCCGATCATGTCTTTGAGGTTTTCCGGCGTGTCCAGGGCCACGATCCGGCCCTTGTCGATTATGGCCACCCGGTCGCAGAGGCTGTCCGCCTCTTCCATATAGTGAGTGGTGAGGACGATGGTGACCCCCTCCTTCAGGTTTAAATCCCGGATGTACTGCCAGATGTACCTCCTGGTCTGGGCATCCAGGCCCAGGGTGGGCTCATCCAGGAACAGGACGTGCGGGTGGTGCATCAGTCCCCTGGCGATCTCCAGCCTTCTCTGCATGCCTCCTGAGTAGTTCTGGACTTTCACATCAGCCCTGTCGCTGAGATCGACCAGCTGCAGGACCTCTTCGATTCTCTTCTTTCGCAGCGGGCCGTCCATGCCGTACATGCGGCCGTGAAAGTCCAGGTTCTCCCTGCCGGTGAGCATGTCGTCCAGGGCCGGGTCCTGAAAGACCACGCCTATCGAAGATCTGACTGCATTCCTCTCTTTGGCTATATCGTGGCCCCAGACCCGGGCCAGGCCGCCTGAGGGTGCCAGCATGGTGGTGAGCATCTTGATGATAGTGCTCTTGCCGGCTCCGTTGGGCCCCAGCAGTCCGAACAGCTCTCCCTTCTCAATCCTCAGATCGACCGAATCAACGGCCTGAAGCTCTCCGAACCTCTTGCTCAAGCCCTGCATGATTATGGCCGCATCCGAACTTGAATCGAGCCCATGTCCGCCCGTTGACTGCACTTTATCCATCTTATCACTCGGCATCAATTGTGAGATTCACCTTCAACGAAATTCTTGCTCTCCCAGGCCTCTAGCTTGAACCGGTAGTCCTGGGACCCCAGTACCTTGGTGAGCATGTCTTCGAGAGCCAGACGCATCCTGTTCAGGGATAGTCCGTCTGTCTCCTGCCGGCCTATAGACCCTGCTCCCTGGCGGCTTTCCAGTTTGTAGAAAGCGTGCAGCGAGGAGCCGAGCAGGATCAGCAGCAAGGTGGCGTTTTCGAGCGGATGATCCACCTGAAAGCGTCCCTCTGCCTTTCCGTGAGCGATCACGCCTGCAACCAGGGGAGCGATCCTGGCCAGGGGGTTGTCCGACATCAGCTTCCGGTGCATGGTGGGGCTCTTGTGCTGGTGGATGTAGGTGAACGTCTGTCTTCCAGAGATTCCCAGGTCCATGAAGCGGTTGAAGATCAGGTTCAGCTTTTCCGGGTCTTCCAGGTCGTCCCGGCCGGCGACGGCTCTCACATCCTGCTCCATCTGCAGCATGTTCTTTTTGATGACCGCCACCAGTACGTCCTCCTTGGACTGGAAATAGTAGTAAAAGGCCCCCTGAGAGACCTTCACCTCCTTCACGATCTCGCTAATGGCGGTCTCTTCATAGCCCCGGGAAGCGAAAAGCCGTTCTGCGGCATCGATCAGCTCGCATTTTCTCTCTTCAGGATCTTTTGTCACTCTTTTGGCGGCCATAGTTTCACTGACTGAGTGTAAGTCAGTTACATAGTATTAGAACCCTGCGCCCGGGCGGCAATCCTCAATAATCCTCAATCCCTCTTGCCCCATTGCCCTCTACGCCCATTACCTTCTGCGCCCCCATCAAGGACCGCAAAGGTCCGAATCGATCCTCTAAAAAGGTGATGGCCTGGAGGTCTTACAGGGTGCGGTTGAAGAAGCTGGCCATCTGGGCGAAGGCATCCTGGGCCGGGAAGCTCTGCGAGAGCTGTCCGTCCTCGATCATGAACCCGTGCGGCTCTCCCTGGTAGATCTTCATCTCGAAGTATTTGTTACCCCTGTCCAGAGCCATTGCATACCGGAATATGTCTTCGACCGGGCTGGCCTGGTCTCTGGTGCCGTGGATGATCAGCATGGGAGAGTCCAGCTGGGAGACCAGATTGGCGGGCAGCGTCTCATTGTTGAAGCCACCCGAGTAGGGAAAGCCGTACCAGGCCAGGCCGGAGCCAAAGTCCTTCATCTGGGGAAGGAAGAGCATGGTGTACCTGCCTCCGGCACAAAATCCGGTCAGCCCCAGACGCTCGGAGTCGACGTCCTCTCTTTCCTTCAGAGCGGCCACGGAGTCCGATATGAGCTGTCCTACCACCGCATCAGCGGGAGTGCGGTTGAAGGTCTGCCACTGCGGAGCAATTACCACGAAGCCTTCCCCTGCCAGTTCTTCGGCCATGGTCCTGTATCCCGGTTCCAGGCCGTTGAAGGAATGGATGAGGACTACTGCAGGCCAGGGCCCTCCTCCGGCGGGCGCTGCCAGATAGGCTGGGTAGTTCTGGCCTCCGCTTGAAATCTCAAGGCTCTCGTTCTCAACTGCCGTAGGAGCGGGGTTCTCCATCTCCAGGCATCCGGCGATGCTTATCAGGGCTATCATCAGACTGAACAGAATTGACGCTTTCATGGTCTTCTCCTCACATTAATATTACGAATAATATTATCAATACTGTTATAACTAATTTATGCAGACCTTATGGGTTGTAGTGTAACGGCTAGCTGAAAATATACATAATGCAGAATCAATGCAGATTTAATAAAGACTGACAATATAGACTGACTCGTGGCAATCACGGAAATATCTTCGATCTCAGGAAAAGTGCTTGGGGCTTTAGGTCAGCACGGACTGAGGGAAAAAGGGAGTTTTGCGAAGGAGTCGGGAAATGGGACCCCTTCACCTTTCTGCTTCACTTCTCTATGACCAGGTGCCCGGCCCCGGTATCGGCCTTCAGCTCCTCGGGCACGACCGGAAGGGTCACCTTCTCGCTTCCCCGCATAACTGAAAGCTCTGATTTCAGTCCTATCCGGTCCTCGGATAGCTGGCGGTGAAGGTCATCGATGCTGCCGACCTCCTGTCCCTCAAAGGCCACGATCACGTCGCCTCTCATGAGTCCTGCCCGGTCGGCGGGTCCTTTGGCCTTTACCTGAACGACCAGAATACCCTTCTCAGTGGAAAGGTTCCAGGACTTTATCAGGTGGCTGTCTGGAGCCAGATCGAATCCGGCCATGCCTATATAGCCGCGCCTGATGCGGCCGTTCTCGATCAGTTTCTGGGCCACGAACTCGGCCACGTGGGCCGGGATGGCGAAGCATATTCCCTGGGCGGGATAGATGATGGCAGTGTTGACTCCCACGACTTCTCCGCGGGAGGTGATCAGAGGGCCTCCGGAGTTGCCGGGATTCAGAGCAGCGTCGGTCTGGATCACGCCGTCCACCATCCTTCCGGAATCAGTTCGAAGTGACCGGCCCACAGCGCTGACCACTCCGGAGGTGATGGTGCACTGGAAGCCAAACGGATTGCCGATAGCGATTACCAGCTGGCCCACCTTCAGGGACCGGGAGTCTGCAAACCTGGCTGTGCAGAGATCAGAGGCATCGATCCTGATCACCGCCAGGTCGGTGTAGGGATCATCGCCCACCAGGTCTGCCGGAAGCTTCCGTCCGTCAGACAGGACCACCTCAATGGTATTTGCGTTTCTCACCACGTGGCTGTTGGTGAGAATATAGCCGTCAGGCCTGAAGATGAAACCGGAGCCGTTTCCGCGGACTTCCCGGCCGCTCATGGGCCTTCCATTTCCGCGGGCAAATCTGTGGCCCACTTCGACGCTTACAACCGCGGGAGTTATCCTCTCGGAGGCACTTATCACGGCCTGCGAATAGGCGTCCAGAAGGTCGGCAGCTGGCGGGAGTACAACCTCGGGAGGGCTCTCCTCTGGCAGGGTTTGAGCTTGAATCTGCATGTCTTTGTCTTACCTCGCATGTTACTAACTTCAGGTTAGTATAGTGATGATATATAATCCTTGCTTTTATTAGTGCAGATTTATAGCTGAAACGCAGCCTCTGCGCTTGGTGTATGAGGTATGGCGGCTTGGAGAACATGGTTGCATTATCGAAGACGTATGGGTTTAGCTCCTCTATATGAGTGCTTGATTGCGATTTCAACCCATTAATGGACGCTAATCAACAGCTTGCAGCATGTGGAAAAACAATATCCGTCGCCGAAGTCACCTGAAATTGGTTCAATGAAGCAGACCATGCAAGATATCACAAAAGGGGGCCTGTTGATGCTGATTTGGCTAAGCTAAACACATACTCGGAGACAAACATATCCTTGTCCTATCTTGGGCTATAGGGCCATTTATTGCAGATAATAATCCTGGATTCTAAAAGTGTCTGACTCTCAACCCTCCATGGGACTGGGGCCTTTTCATTGCTTTTTGTCGAATACCATGAATGCCGTGGTTGCTAAATCATCCACTAAACCATACTGGATTCGTGCTATTTTGCCTTGGAAACTATTATTTTTAGTAATAATAAAAAATATACCTTTGCTTAAAAACAGATAAGATAGCATAAAATTATATATGTGCAAGAAATGAGAGGTTGGTCTATAGCGTTGATTGTAGGAGGGAACGCATACGATTAAAAAAATGCTAGTATTGGTAGCCTTAACTGTAGTCGTTATTGGCATGGCAGGCGCTGCCAATTACATGTACGAGAAGGCGTCCGTCAAGGGCGTTGGATACAAGAATGTTGAGATGATCGTTTCCACGCAGTACGGATTTTTGGGTGCCAAGCTGGTGGAGAAGGAATCCGGCTCTGGAAATGTCATAACTGAAAAGACCGAACTTGAGGCCGAAAGACAGCTAAACCGCGATTACCGGCGGCTTTACGACGAATGCGCCGACGAGTACCCAACCGGATACTATCCCATGGATTACATCAACTTCACCAAAGAGGCCGAGTTCGAGTACATGCCAGTCTCGTATCAGACCGGAACCTATGACCAGAAGTGGATAGAGAAGCTCTGTGTCCAGAACTATAGGATTGGTGCCGTCTTGACGGAGATGTACACCCACGCAGAGCACCTGCAGAAGACCACCGAGGTTAAAACCAGGCTGCACTGCAAGGGTGTCGAGTCCCGTGATTTGGGCGCAATAAATGCATGTTGCACTGGCGTTCTTGAAGCCAACTTAAACAGCAACGTCATCGGTGTCGCCCATATCGGCTGGCTGTCCAGAGATCCCTTAGCCGAGCCCAATCTGAAGGGACGCCATGCTGAGTACGGCAGATCAGTTGAGGACCTGACCGGTGTCTTCTCCATCGAGAAGTTCATCCAGCTATGGGGCAACTCAACGTGTGGTGCAATCAGCGTTGACTGGCTGCCTTGCGTATAAATTGTAGCTCGTCCCCCATCTCCTCTTTTTTTAGCTCCCGGCAGGGGCATTCGCTAAAATTCAAGCCCGAATATCAATTCAAGGGGCATCCTGATCTATCTTTCCGGTCACAAGTGATGGATTTAAAATTCCTTTCGTTAAGTTTATTGCAGTGATGATAATTGTATTAACCATGAGATTATCATTAATAGTATTAATAGCGCTCCTATGCATCCCCATGACTGCATTTGCTGAGAATGACAGTGCTGCTATGGGGCCCTATATAGTGCACTTTGATCTGGGTGTTCCAAAAAGTAGCTATATACTCAATATTAGTGAACCAATAGAACACGAAAGCAAAGCAGGAAATTTATCCACAATATATAAACTAGATATAACCAATAAAACAGAATCGCTGAAGACTGCTCGAATTCAGTTAACATACTTTGATGACCCGCAATCTATACCAACTGCTGAAGACATTAAATCGCAAATACTATATGAAATTAATACATTGATTTTATATATACTAAACAATCCCGATGACCTGAATAGCGTCTTTGCAGATACATGTCAAATCGATGGCACTACTGGTGCAGTGGGGCATGGCAAATTTCAGCACAAGGCTGTAGCAATCAATGATTCTTATCTCGCGGTTTATTATCCCTTGTTAGATCCCGAACATTTGAAATGTGAGATAATGTCCACTTATCCCTGGAACGATGGAACCTTACACCTCCTGAATACCATCCACGTCGAAAAAGCGGATTAAATCCTCATTCCCTCCATTTTTTCATTGATGCATGTAATTTACATCCACCGCATAAATATTGAAAAGAATCTAAATCTTGGCTCTCCAGGTCCTTCTGCTATCGTTACTGGCCCTGCGTCAGCCTCGGATGAGCTTTCAGGAGTCGTAAACCAAGGCGATTGGTGGCGGTAATATCGTAGTGCAGAGTCGGGAACCGTCCGGCTTGTGGAACCCATGGCCCCAATAAAATCTAATCTGCTAGAACAGTTGGCCGTTTCTCGGGCCTCGCCGCAAAGTTAGAGCCGAAAAAAAGATGCATCGAAAGGTCGATCGCCATCGAGCACGGTCTGAATCAAGATCCGATTCTAGGGATCAGCTTGCATAGCGATTTTTATTCTCAAACCACAATATCGGCTATGCAGAGGGCTCTGCAGTTTTTGCTGCCACGACCATGATCTCCATTTCATCCAGATCAATAGTCCTTCTGCCCCAGTTCCCGGCGGTTCCGCCCCATACGTTGAGCACCGACATGCCCGCGAGCCGGAAGAGCAGGATGAGTTCAGTCGGAACGAAGGCCCTCTCTCGAACGGCAACTGGGGGGAGCCCTTCTCGGGGTGGACATTCTGATGACTCAACCATGGTAATGGGGTCAAAACTTCCCTCCGCTACGTCCTTATTCGTATGTCTGCGAACCATTGCCGTGGCATTGAGAACGGTGAGCACCATCTTTGCCTGCGGTTTCAGGCTTCGGGAAATATTGCACAGGATGGAGAGCGGCTGATCAATTGAATCATCCCTCTGGCCAAGGAGCCCGAAAGCGCCCTCGCAGAGGCAAATCGCGCCATCGTACTTCCCGGGAAGTGAGAATTGAGTTGCATCCGAACGAATCCAGTTCACGTTCACGCCAGCCGACCTGGCAGCATCAGCAGCCCTGGAGAGCATCTCAGAAGACAGGTCCAGCCCGGTGACGGTATAGCCGCGCTTAGCCAGCTCAATAGAATGGCGGCCTGTCCCGCATCCGATGTCAAGAATCGAGCTGCCCGGTTGCAGAGATAATTCCTCAAGCAGGAAATCCACCTCCCGGACCGTGTTCTTGGTGAACACATTATCCTCGTACAACGGCGCATGCGCATCAAAGAACTCTTCCCATGTGCTCCTCTCCGTCATCAGACCACCCTCCTTATGCCTGAGGATTTTGAATAACCTCGGTTTTAAGAAGGGATTCGTAAAACTATTTAAGTCAAATGGCACAAAATGGAGGCAATTTCCAAGTCCTCAGGTGCCATTCGCGCGTTGTGGCGTTTCTGTAAATCGCTTCCGCCCTTGACCAAAACATTCTCCAGTCTATCCTACGGCTACGGCGGACCTGCAGGACCGTTGGCGGATTTGCAAGCAGCCACTACTTTTTGGGTTTCAGAATGAGTTTCATCAGCTACCATCTTCGAAATTGTATTTTGAGAGCCTCTGATATAGCCCCGCCTGGCAGGAGTCTAACAGCAGTTAAGCGCCCGCCTGGAAAACTAACCGTCCACGGTCTTTGGATGGGATTCTGCGCTCACGGCCGCAAAGGATAATTCAACCGCTGAGAATGGGCTATCTAAAGATCCATCTGAAGCTGCCTTGGTGGTCCAGTTGCACGGCTTAGATCCCTTCGATGTAGAGGACGTCAATGTATGGAGGAAGGCGGAGTACCTTGGGAGATACCTCTTTGCCGCGGATCTCCTGCGCCAGAGATCGTGTGAGGTGGCGGCGGATATCTCCTGCGGTCCCGGATATGGCACAGCTGAGCTTTGCACTGCGGCCGTAAGGGTGATCGGAGTGGACCAGAGCCAAGAGATGATTTCGAAGGCAGCCGATAGCTGCCGAAGCTGCAGCTCCAGAGTCGAGTTCCTCCGGAAAGATCTGGATCAAGGGTCCCTCTCTCCGGAAATTGCCGAGGGTTCGATCGATGCCGTGGTCAGCTTTGAAACTCTGGAGCACCTGCTCGATCCAGGCCGTGCGATGGCCCAGTTCTCCGCGATTTTGAGGCCGGGCGGCCTCCTGATCTGCTCGGTCCCCAATGTGCTCTCGGAGTCGCGGGACAGCGTCGGCCTCCCCAAGAATAAAGAACACAAGCAGTGGTTCAACTTCGGGTCCCTCTGCAGGATGGCGGAGACAAACAAGCTCAAGGTATCCTACAGGCTGGGTCAGTCCTGGTCAAGGACCCTTCACAGGAGAGAACAACAGCTTTGGCATGCCAAGCGGATCCTGCGGAGGTCCACGGAGTTTCCGGTTATGCATTCCAAAGATATGATGCGCTGGCTGGGATATGTTGTCGCCTATCCAACGGTAGAAGATGTGGACGGATCATACTCGATAATAATCGTTGCAGAAAAATTCTAGGCCCTGTTCTGATCCATCTCGATTATCCATCTCAATATCGTCCGACTTCGTTCATCTCGGCCTCTTGATCTCCCGTCGATTCGGCCCCCGGGTCACCATTCATATACCAGCAGATTCTAAGCTGCCAGGGGAGCCAGAGCATAATGATTGCCAAGCGAGCGGAAGAGATTGCCCCTTTTATGGTGATGGAAATCCTGGAAAAGGCCCGGGCCATGGAGCAGCAGGGGATCGACATCGTCCATCTGGAGGTGGGCGAGCCGGATTTCGATGTCCCGGAACCCGTCAGATCGGCAGCCAAACGGGCTCTCGACTCCGGGCTTACCCACTACACCCACAGTCTGGGTGACCTCGAGCTTCGAGAGGCCATCTGCGAACACTACCGGCAAAAATACGGAGCTGTCGTTGACCCAAGTCGGGTGGTAGTCACCTCCGGCACCTCTCCCGCCTTAATGCTGGTCTTTTCCGCCCTCTTGGAGGCCGGAGATGAAGTGATAATCTCCGATCCCGGCTACGCCTGCTATCCCAATTTCATCAAGTTCCTGGGTGGTGTCCCGTCCAGCGTTCTGGTCCGCGAGGAGGATGGCTTTTCCTATCGCCAGGAGGCAATAGTTGAGCGGATAGGCGCCAAGACCAAAGGAATCCTCATAAATTCGCCCTCCAACCCCACCGGAAATCTGCTCTCAGAGAGCACCATGAGGGCTATCTCCGATCTCCCTCCTTACATAATATCCGACGAGATCTATCACGGCCTGGTCTATGAGGGGTCTGAGCACAGCATCCTCGAGTTCACCGATCATGCATTTGTCCTGAACGGCTTCTCCAAGCTTTATGCCATGACCGGGCTCCGGCTGGGCTATCTGATCGCCCCCGGCAAATTCGTCCGTCCCATCCAGAAGATGCAGCAAAACTTCTTCATCTGCGCCAACTCCGCGGTCCAGGCGGCCGGAATCGCCGCGCTGCAGGAAACCTCAGAGCAGGTGAAGGAGATGAAGCGCATCTATAACCGGCGCCGGGTGTTCATGATCCGCCGCCTGAAAGAGCTGGGGTTCGGAATCACCGTCGAGCCCACCGGGGCCTTTTATATCTTTGCCAACGCAAAGCACATCTCCAGCGATTCCCGCGCCCTGGCCTTCGACATCCTGGAGAAGGCTCACGTGGGAGTGACTCCGGGAATAGACTTCGGGAAGAATGGTGAAGGCTACCTGCGGTTCTCCTATGCCAACTCCCTGGAAAACATTTCTCGGGGACTGGACAGGATTGAGAAGTACCTGGAATAGAGCCGTAGCGCTCAACGGTAATGAGCGCTCAACAGCATTTTTTTCACCTCTGCCCTATCAGATGCCTGAAATCAAGGCCTGCATGCGTTTTCGCTCTTTTTCGGTTGGCGGCCAGGCCTGAGTTTTTTTGCATAGTCCGTGGTGGCCTGGACCGGAAAGCGATGTCGGAGGATCGCAAACCCTATAACCCTGCCGCGCAAAGACGGGTTTTAGGTGATCGAATTGTCCCCTGGACAGAAGTGTGGAATAGCTCTCTTAACTTTGGCCGTCCTGTCTGTTGCCCTTCTGGCAAGTGCCCAGGACGAGTACAGCGTCAACATCGCATCCGACAAGTTTCTCGGAAACTATCTGGTAAACCAGAGCGGGTTCACCCTTTACTACTTCGAGAACGACTCTGATGTTATCGGCAAGAGCACCTGCACCGGCGAATGTGCGCTTCTGTGGATGCCCTTTTATGTCCCCGACCTCACTTTGCCCGAGACCCTGAGGGCCGTCGACTTCGGTGAGATTACCAATATCGATGGCGGAAAGCAGACCACCTTCAAGAGCTGGCCGCTTTACCTGTACTCCAAAGACAAAATGGATGGAGACATTAACGGTGAAGGCGTCGATGGTCTGTGGCATATCATCGATCCCAATAACCAGCCCCAAATGATTTGAGGCTCCTGGCCAAACTCTGTGGGTAAAACGTTGCTGAAAAGTTTTCCTCTGTGCCTCAGCGTCTCTGTGGTGAGGTCTGAGCATCACGATTTCGCCATACAGCCGGGAGAGGCACAGAGAAAATCCGGCCCAGGGTTTGCCCATTCAGAACCGCTAAGAACCTGATTTGAGACTTCTGCGGGGATTTCTTCCGGAATTGAGGCCTCTGGACTCTTGAAGGCAGGAATCAAGACCGCTTAAAGCAATGCCTCCCTTGGACGGTCTCAGATGACCGCCTGGGAAGGCCTTTTGCGGTGGCAGTAATCCTTCTGGGCGCTTTTTTCAAGATAGTAATTCAAAACCCGGCACTTGGGAGGGCATCCCGCTCCTCCGCTTATGCAATTATCTGCGCTCCTTATTTCTACCTTCATCTCTTCATGGCTTGATCTGAACGGTCGAGGGACCGAGGACTTCTCCCGCGCAGCCTGGAGCTTTGGATCTATGGACCCTTTGGAGCTTGCGGTTTCTTTAGAGGCTCCGGCCTGCCCTTTCTAAAAAGCCTGGATTGCAGAACTGGCCACAAGACAATGGTAGGCACACGCAAGGCATACTTCGA
The DNA here is from genome assembly GCA_013178225.1 of Methanotrichaceae archaeon. Lineage (GTDB taxonomy): Archaea > Halobacteriota > Methanosarcinia > Methanotrichales > Methanotrichaceae > JABLXE01. The sequence continues at coordinate 341,594 of JABLXE010000003.1, read as the reverse complement.
AGATGGGGTCCTAGGGCTCGCGTGGTCTTTTAAGTTTTTCCGCCTCTCGCAAGAGATGCTGGAGAGCCGCACAGTCGAGTACTTCTTTTATCTTTAAAGCATGTTTGTCGCATCAAGGAAATTGAACGGAGATATATGTTCAATCGAAGGAATTGAGCCTGAAATTCCCCAGTAATTGCGAATTATGCTCCGCTATTAACGGCATAGGGGTGAGCATCCAGGTCAATTGGACCCTTGGACATCCACTTAATAATTGCACTGACTCCAAGAAAGAGTTCATATATTAGTTATATCACTACTACTATAGCATAAGTCTCTGCCTTTTCCAGGTAGAACGTGAAAAAATATAAGGGGGCAAAAGAAGAATGAAGGGAGTAGCGCTAGTAGCATTGATAGCATTCGCGCTTCTTGGTATGTGCAGCACATCTGTGGCCAATCCGCCCATCGTGCCGCCGATACAGTACGAACAGTTCTGTGAAGCCCAGAAGATATCCGGAACCGGAATAATCGATGTCAGCACATCGATCGTCGACAAGAAGATCGCACTTGAGTACTACAACGTCATGTCCGGCGATGGCGATCTGGAACTGGACATGGAGAACGCCTACTCGCAGAACGCCGATAAGCTCAAGAGAAACGTAACCGGCGTGAACAACGGGAATAAGGCTAACCTGAACCTCTACGAGTCCACCAAGCTTACCTATTCCGGTGCAACTCCACTGGTGGGCGGAAAGTACCTGCACTCCAAGGAGTTCTACGGCGGAATCGGAGCCGAGATCCAGGAGATGTATGCCGTAACTGAGATGGAAAAGGAACAGACAACCTTCTTCAGCTCCACCACGCCTTACAACCCACCATGTACCACTCCGGAAAATCTGGTCGACATGCTCAAGAACGCCGGCCGGAACACGGCTCTTGTAGATGCCTTGATGGGTGACAACCCTGCTCACCTGATCGGCTTGGACACCAAGAACACCTTTAACGGCACCTGGGGAACCGATGCCACCTGGCACAAGATATTCTACAAGGATATCAAAGCCCACGAGATGTTCACCGGAAAGTTCGAGGCCGAGAAGCTGCTCAAGTTCCACGAGTATCCGGTACCAGAGAAGGAAAGCGCACCCTGTGAGGGAATAGACTGCTAGGCTCTGCCTGGCAGACTTTTTTATCTCTTTTTTCAGTTCCTACGATATTTCAGCCGGCAGATGTTCTTTTCCGTTTTCCGGGGCCAAGCTTGGCGATTTGGGGCTCGCCAATGGGCTTGCCACTAGATGGCCAAACCAAAAGCGACCACCATCTTAGAGGTCCAGCCAGCGACAATACGTGATCGCGATTCCAGCTCTTCGCAAAATTGCGTGGGTGAGGTCCGGCAGAATTATTGCCTCTGTGCCTCTTGCCTCTGAGGTTGAGTTTAGACGACAGCGGTTCACCACGGGGCGCGGGAGGCACGTAGGAAATTGTGGAACCCAGGTTCACATGAACAAAAAAACTAGAAAGAATCCGATTTTCCTTATGGCGCATCTTTTCCATTTGTGCAGCAGGCGCAGGGGATGCCTGCTCTCGCGGATCAGCTCAAAAAGACTTCCAGAAAAAACCTCAGCACGGAGGCGCTGGAGAGCGCGGCGTCGAGCTTGAACGACACTGCAGCGTTATGTCCTCGAATGGCTATCCGTCCGAGTCTTCTCTCCCTGAGAAAGGTCGCTGCAGGATCGGAAGAGGCATCGATGCGGTTCAAGGCATCTTCGGTTGAGGTCACGCTGATGGTCGGATTCTTCAGCTCGCCTTCTGCCACATTGCAGATATGTGCATTCCTGGTTTCATAGAAAATTTTCCGGGTCTCCCCATCGGTCATGGCAATCTTGATGTTTACCCTCTCATTTCCGAGCAGGGATCTTATAACCAGAGGAACTTTTTCAATTTTGTTATTATAATTATTAACGTATTCATTTATCTTGACAGGATTTGAGTTTGCCTCGGCGACGGATCTGGCTAGCTTGAGCATTGCGACCCTCATCTTTATTCGGGTTCCTGGAATATAAAGTTTTATAATACGTTTCACGGCATTCAAGTGGCTAGCCTGCCCCGCGGCAAGAATCTGCAAAAATCTGAAAGCAATGGGAAGTGAGGCCTCTAAAACAGATTTACTCTTCCAGGACCGCGCGCAGCTCCTCCAGCTTCACGGGTTTGCTGATGTAGTCATCCATTCCCGCCGCCAGACATCGTTCTCGATCGCCCTGCAGGGCAAAAGCAGTAATGGCAATAATTTTTGGCCGGCCTTGCCATCTCTCTCGTATCTTCCTCGCGGTCTCAATGCCGTCCATCTCCGGCATCTGCACATCCATCAAGACCACGTCGTAAGTCTGTCCTTCTAGAGCCTCCAGAGCCTCCAGGCCGTTGGTTACAACGTCCGATCTGTGGCCCAGCTTTTTCAGCATTTTCTGCATTACCTTTTGATTGACGATGTTATCCTCTGCCAGCAATATCCGCAGCGAACGGTGGTCCATTTTTTGTCCATCGTCCTGCAAAATTTCACTCTTGGGCTGAGAAAGGTCAACTTCTCCGGCAGGCCGGGCATCTACTGCGGCCGCAACTACAGTGAAGTGAAAGGTCGAGCCTTCGCCTTCTCGGCTCTTTGCCCAGATCTCGCCGCCCATCAATTCCACCAGCTTTTTGCTGATGGCCAGCCCGAGCCCGGTGCCTCCATAGCGACGGGTAGTCGACGCATCTATTTGGGAAAAGGACTGAAACAGGCGTCCCATCTCTCCCTGAGGAATGCCGATTCCGGTGTCTACAATCCTAAAATGCACCAGGTAGCGCAAATCTTCCCGCTTCCTGCTGCAGACCGACAGTTCGACCCCTCCTCTATCCGTGAACTTTACAGCATTGCTAAGCAGATTGACCAGCACCTGTCGAACCTTGGTGGGGTCCCCCTGAAGCGCGGTTGGAGTGTCATCCTCAATGTGATAGAGCATACTCAGCCCCTTCTCGGAAGCCCTCGCATTCACCAGAGCAAAGGAGTTGTCCACCAGGTCCCTCAGGTTGAAAGGCCTCAGCTCCAGATCCATCTTGCCGCTATCGATCTTGGAGAAGTCCAGGATATCGTTAATGATGGCGAGCAGGGAGTCTCCGCTGCTCTTTATAGTCTCCACATAGTCCCGCTGCTCCGGATTAAGATCGGTTCTTCCCAGGAGATCGGTGAGTCCGATGACCGCATTCATCGGAGTTCTTATTTCGTGGCTCATGTTGGCCAGAAACTCAGATTTGGCTCTAGCGGCTGATTCAGCAGCCTCTTTAGCGAATATCAGCTCATCCTCTGCCCCTTTTCGAGCTATGGCTCCGCCAATAGACGCGGCTGCAGACTGCAGGATGGATATGTCAATGCCCGTCCAAATGCGATTCGTCTGGCAATCATCAAATCCGATGAAGCCCCAGAACAGTCCTTCTTTCTGAATCGGTATGGCCAGAACCGATTTAGTTCCTATTCGCTCCAGGACCTCTTTTTCGGACGACGGCAGCTCTTTTACCAGCCCTCTGATGGGATGGCCCAGGGACAGCAGCTCATACCAGCGGCTCATGGCACCGTAATATGCACCCTTCAGCAAGTCGGGGTTCGATTTGAGCGGCTGCACCTGGTTGGTAGCACATTCGTATCGCAGGCTGGCAGAGTATTGACCCGGCTCACAATCGCGGTTCTCGAATACATAGACCCGATCCGCTCCAATAGCCGCACACAGTATCTCGATGGTCTGATTTATGGCGGAATCCAGCTCTTCAGTCAGCAGAATGTTGGTGGCAATGGCCAAGCCTCCCAGCAGCAGGTCTTTTCTGTGCAGCTCTTGCTCGGCACGCTTGCGATCTGTAATATCGCGTATGGACTCAATTGAGCCCATCGGCTGACCCTCACGGTCGTATAGAGGTGACGCAGTCGACCAGATGTACGCTCCCTTTCCATTGAAGAGCGAGGGCACGTAGGATTCGGCGTAGACGGCATTGCCTCTTCGTTCCGTTCGCTGGTACTTCGATCTCACCATATCATCCGAATCGATCAAATCTACAAGTATTGGCCGTGGACTTCCGTAGAATGGTATGCCATAGGCGTAATCCCTCTTGCCGATTATATCCTGCTTGGCCAGGCCGGTCATCTCCTCCATAGCCCTGTTCCAGGCAATCACCTTCTTATCTTTATCAATGACAAAAGTGGCATCGGGCAGGAAGTCAATTATGCTGAATAGCTGATCGCGAGCAGCCCTGAGCTCGCGGGTCCGCTCTGCAATTTCGCCCTCCAGGCCGTCTCTCACGGATCGAAGTTTTTCTTCGGTTCGTTTTCTCTCCTTGATCTCCGCTTGCGCAGCCGAGAACAGCTGTTCGTTTTCTCTTTGACTCATGATCTGGCGGACGATCAACAATCCGATGATCAGCCCCAGGATCGCAGCCAGAACGGAATATGGCGTGGCTTGAGGAAGGTAGTGGCTGTAGACCAGCGTGAGATACGCGGCCGTCACTCCCAGATATGGCAGATAGGAGAGAAACTCGGGGATCTTGAGGCGATCTCTTGATTTTCGCAGGTCGCCGGATATATCGGGCATTTTGGACCCTGCCTGCCTAATTCCGGCCAGTGCAATCAGAGCATAGATCACGGGCCATCCCATGATATCCAGCCCGCTTCCGGGAAGGGTGCCTTCCAGAAGCTGAGTGGTGTAAACGATATCGGTCAAAATGAGGCAGGCCATGCCCGATGATAGCAGCAACAGAGCCCATCGATCGCCAGCGTAAAGCCTTCTGAAAAGCAGATCCATCAAGGCAAAGAAGAGGACGAAGTCCATTACAGGATAAGCCAGAGATAGAGCCATAGTCAGAGGGTCCTGGCCTGAGATTACGACCGGTTGAAGCAGAAAAACCCAGAAGATCATGCCGGCCGAGATCATTACGATCGCTATGTCCAAGAGCAGCATTTTCCGCTCTCGTGGCTGCAGCGGCAGCGCCGGCAAAAGAAAGATGCCTGCCGCAAAGATCGGATAGTAGAGCAGGTACGGGATATTGGCCACCGATATAAAGGGGTCCTGGTGCAAGACCAGCTTGACATATTCCCAGATGATATCGCCGATGGTGAAGAGAAGTTGTGCCGCGGCCATGAGCGTCCAGGCCAGGCGAACGCGTCTTCCGTAAGGCTCTGAGCTTTTAGCAGCATAGAACAGGCTGAGGGTGGCCAGCAGGCTGAAAAATGGTATGAGCAATGCGTTCAGCGTCTCAATAAGCGGTTCAAAACCAGGATAATTTTTAAGAATGACGTTTATTGCGCCGTAACCGATTAAAATTAAGGTGCTTAGAAACACTGCAAAATTGAAGGATATCTTGGGTTGAGCACCTTGAAAGCTCATTTGTATCGGACCGCCTCATGCAATAATGCCCTGCTCAACAAAGCCTTCCGGCATTTGCCCGCCGAAAGGTCATGCGCATTCAGTCATGGTTGCGTTGTTCTATTTTAGCATATCGTTCCCGGCATGGCCTTGAGTTTCGGTAATATAGAAACACATCGGCAAATCCTGGAGGCTTGTTGACATTTTTTGCCCCGGTGCAGCCTGATGCAAGTCTGAATGCGGGTGTACTAAAAGAACATAACCAGACAATGTCGTGCAATCAATATGTTGGAAAGCTCTCTAAAAAATTTGCTGCCAGGCCTTGGCGGCCTTAGCAGTCTATTCCCTCACAGGGTGTGCGATCCTTCTCTGGTACCGGATACTCGTGGAACTTGAGCAGCTTTTCAGCCTCGAACTGTCCGGTGAACATCTCGTGGGCCTTGATGTCCTTGTAGAATATCCTGTGCCAGGTGGCATCGGTTCCCCAGGTGCCGTTAAAGGTGTTCTTGGTGTCGAGCCCGATCAGATGGGTCGGAATGTAAATGCTCTCCTGGCTGGTCATGAGAGAATCCACGCGCTCGGTGTCTCTGCCTGCGCTCCTGAGCAGCTCGTTCAGCGTTTCTGGTGTTCCTTCGGCCGGCTCAAAGGGCGTGGTCGAGACAAAGAACGATGTCTGCTCTTTCTCCATCTCATTTACGGCGAACATCTCCTGAACTTCGGCGCCAATTCCGCCGTAGAACTCCTTGGAGTGCAGGTACTTTCCGCCCACCAGTGGAGTTTCTCCGGAATAGGTAAGCTTGGTGTTCTCATAGAGGTTCAAGCCCACCTTATCGCTGCCGTTTACTCCGGTCACGTTTCTCTTGAGCTTATCGGCGTTCTGCGAGTAGGCGTTCTCCTGATCCAGTTCCAGATCGCCATCTCCGGACATGACGTTGTAGTACTCAAGTGCGATCTTTTTGTCGACGATCGATGTGCTGATATCGATTATTCCGGTTCCGGATATCTTCTGGGCTTCACAGAACTGTTCGTACTGTACCGGTGGCACGATCGGCGGTGTGGCCATCACCAGGCCAGAACAAGCTATAACAGCCAACGCCGTCAGCACAACTAATTTCGATACTCCCTTCATTCTTTTTCACCCCTTTATTTCTACTTCCTTTTTTTCAAAATAAAGATTTAATTCTAATACATTGCTCACCTACTATATGTATTTTTTCCTAGTTTTATTATTATTACAATCACATGGTTGTGTGGCAGGGTCCCGGCAACTGGCAAAACCGGCGTCTTCATTCCAGGGAGCTTATATGAGAGCCAGGCTGAATATCGACCAAGAGCACCAGTGTCTGTGGCTAGCAATTACGGGACAGGGTGACCGAATCAGAGTCTTTACGGGACCGCTTTCCGCATGCGAGTCCCTTTCAGCTCTTGCATACGATTTTGTCCAGAAACATGACCTCTTCGGGAGCTGCCTTCATCTTAATGATGCCACCATTAACATCGATGATGTTGTCGAAACGGGCAAAGTGGGCGTTGGGAATATTCAGCACCGGCTCGCATTTCTTGGCCAAGAAATCCTTGAATCCATCGATCTCTCCTCCGCCGGCCATGAACTCGGACATTCGGCGAAACAGCTTTGGAAAGATCACTATCCGTTCGGTTAAAGTGCTCAGGTTGGTGATCATGAATCCGCTATTGGTCTTGTCAAGGGACCAGACCCCCAGGCCCGCTCTTCTGGCTCTCGCCACGGCCTGATCGAACTCGGATCTCAGATCGGAGAAGAGCCCGTTGTAATAGGTGGGATAGGCAAAGCCGTTTTCCAGTATGCGGTAGTTCAGGCTGGCTTTTATCGCTGCCCTGTCCAGGAACACCTCCTGGCCGTCTTCAATTCTGGTACGGCCCGCAAAGACGAAGGCCACCGGCCGGTGGTTCTTTTCCGAGGCGCGGGACAGAATGTATCCTGCAGTTCCGTCTTTTGCATCCACCACCCGGCCGCTCGAGTCGTTCCACGCCACCTCATCGATGCCCAGGCCGGACAGCAGAAATCGAGTTGCAGCCCTTGCATACTTGAGGGGCTGATGAAAGCCCATGAAATGAGTCTCCAGAGCATCGATTGCCTCCATCCGCAGCTGTGCGTGACCTCTGGCATTTAATTCTACAGACGGCCCCAGCAGCTTTTCCCAGTTGTCGGGATCACCAGCCTGGAACCTGATTGAGTCTCCATCGGGGTAGTAGCCCTTCACGTGGAAGGTTCCCTTGATCAATCGAAACGTCATTTCCTCATCTCAATTTAGGCTCTCTATTACCTACTATGAGTACTGATCTAATTTAATGATTTAAAATTTTCTAGAAAGTTGCAGGATATTACCCTATAAAATAATTATAAAATTATAGTCTTTCGCGAAGGATGGGCCCCAAAAAAAGACACAGGATAGCGAAAAATGCAAGAGCTGTCCGCCTGGCGGATAGATCAGGCCTGGCTCATCCTAACCTGCAGGGCCGGGAAGATCGCGAGAGCGGGAGCAAAAAAATCGATAAATAGGATTAGAGGTGCAATTACAGGCTTGAATGTCCGGCTCTGCGGAAGACACAGTTGATCCGAGCCAGGCCGTCTATTGCGGCCTCAAGCGAGCGAAGGTGGACTTCGCGGCGTCCGTTCCCTGCGTGAACCTGCAGCGTCTGCTGAATATGATCGATTTCGATCCTGGGATCGCTCACGTCCCCGTGGCCCGCGAGGAGGAAGGTGTAGGCCTTTGCGCCGGAGCCTGGATGGGTGGAAAACGGCCGGCTCTGCTGATGCAGAACTCTGGCCTTGGAAACTGCATCAATGCCCTGGCATCGCTGGATTTTCTCTACCAAATCCCCCTTCTGATGATCATCAGCCACCGGGGCTCGGCCGGGGAGAAAATAATCGGCCAGGTTCCCATGGGAAGGCTCACTCCCAGGATCCTGCAGGCAATGGATATCCCGGCATTTTCGCCCGCAGCTGCTGAGGCTGAAGACGCAATCTTCTCTGCCTGGGAGCTGTCCCTCGAGTCGCGCCGTCCGGTGGCAGTGCTCCTGGACCTCAAATTCTGGAGGAGTCCGTGAAGCGCATCGAGGCTGTCAAGGTAGTGGTCGAGAACGCCAAAGATGCCTTTTTGGTCAGCAACATCGGCTTTCCCAGCCGCGAGCTTTATTTCGTCCGGGACCGGCCGCAGAACTTCTACATGCTGGGCTCCATGGGGCTGGCCTCGTCCATCGGACTTGGCCTTTCCCTGTCCAGAAGGGATCGCAAAGTGGTGGTCCTGGACGGCGACGGCTCGGTGCTAATGAACCTGGGAACTCTCACTACCATTGCCCACCACGCTCAAGATAATTACCTTCTGATCATCCTAGACAACTGCTGCTACGGATCTACCGGGTCTCAGCCCACCTGCACCCACCTGGGGACCGATCTCGCAGCAATGGCCGTGGCCGCAGGGGTTCGCTCTGCCAAAACGGTCTATCTTCCGGACGAGTTGAAGGCAGCGCTGCAGGGCCATGGGGTGGTGGTGGCCAGAGTAGAGCCGGGAAACGCCGATGTGCCCATCATTGATCTTCTTCCCGAGGAGATAATAGGCCGGTTTATGAGATCCTTTGCACCGGAGCGCTCATCCTGAAGGACCCGTCCTCTATCCTCTCTTTCAGATCTTCCGCCATCTGTTGAGCCCTCAGACGGTCGGACTGCCGCAGCACAATGGGAATTTCCCGCTCCCCCAGCCGAATTGACCCCAGATTGCACTTGAAGGCCCCGGAGACGCAGGCCGTGGCGCAGAGCCCGCAGTGAAAGCACCGTCCTTCATCCCGGGAGGCGACCCGGCCGTCAAAGCTGATCGCCTTCATGGGACAGACAGGCTCTGCCCGGCAGCGGGAACAGCCCAGGCACTTCTGCGGGTCGAACGCGACCTCCAGATCGGAATTCTGCCATGCCTGTCCGTAATCGGCATGTCCCAGCAGCTGACGGCGGCAGACGTCCATGACGGGCAGGTCCAGCTCCCGGTCCAGGCGAGCGATCTCCCGCAAGATGGACCGGCTGGTGACCGGGATGGGGACTGCCCAGGAACAGATACATTCCGGGCCGGCTGAGGTCACAAAACCGCCCATCAGGTCCGGCTTCATCTGGTGCAGATTCGCAAAGCCCGTCAGGTTGGGGTGACCGGCACTGCTTCGGGTCCCCGTTCCGGTGACAAATCCCTCTGCGCCGTTGTAAAGCACTCTGGTTCCAACGCCTATCGTCTCCAGAAGTGGATCGTTCTTGAGCGGATTTATCTGGCCGCATCCCGAGAACGTAAGCCCGCTGCAGCAGGGGTCAAATCCGCGAGCGTGAAAGATGGTGCAAATCGGCTCTATTGTCGGGTTCACAAAAGCGGAATAGTTCATGAAGGCCTGGCGGGTTCCGCACAGCCGTGCATACGGCATCTGGTCGAGGTCAAGTTGGGTCTCCAGCCTCCGGCCGTGGTCAGTTTCCACTACCACCTCCACCGGTTCTCTCTCTGCCAGATTCCTGAAGAGGTGGCCTCCTCCGTAGTCGCGACGGCTGTGGCTGTGAGCGGTGCCGAAGACCACTGCGTCCACCACTCCCAGGTTTTCGTTGGGGCAGGGTCCGACCTGAGCCCTGACGCCGTTGATCCAGATCCTCCCGGCCCGGGAAAAGACGTGGGGTGAAGAGACGGGAAAGGAGAGCACTGCATAGGTCCCGCTCATCACCGCTCGCGTGGCCGTGGTCACCACGTCAACCTCTTCGAGTCGAGATACGTCATCCGCTGCCGCCAGTTCGCATACCTGCTGGGAGGTCATGACCACTGCTTTGCCTTTTTCGACACGGCTCAGGATTTCCGGTAGGGATCGCACCGCTGTTGCCTCGTAAGAGGATATTCGGCAGTAGTTATTAATATATAACTGTGAAGGGTCGTCTCCGCTCTCTTCGCCAAAGCTATGCCGAAATTACAATTGTAGAATGAGTTCCTCGATTTAGCCTACTTGGGAATAAGAAGCTCCTACGAACGGAAAATACTTTAAAGGGCCCTTCCTGGTCAAATACAGAAACGCTCGTTCAGGTGATCACAGTTGAAGAAACTGATCTTTTTCGCAATGCTGGCCGCAGTGGCGCTGGTAAGCTTGGGTTGCATCTCCTCTCCTGAGAAGCAGCCTGAGAAGATCACCACCCTGCGCATAGGCTACCAGCCCAGCACCCATCAGGTGGCTGAGATGGTGGCCACCGAGAAGGGCTGGTGGCTGGAGGATCTCAAGCCCTTCGGCATAGAGGAGATAAAGGAGTTCGAATTCCCGTCAGGACCGCCAGAGATGCAGGCCATGCTGGCCGGAGATCTGGACGCGGCCTATGTCGGATCCGCGCCGCCAATTGTGGCCATAGCCCAGGGTTTGGATGCCAAGATCGTGGCCGCAGTCAACATCAACGGCTCGAACCTGGTCTTCAAGTCCGGCCTGGACTACAGCAGTCCCAGCTCGCTGGAAGGGAGAAGCGTGGGAACTTTCCCGCCTGGGTCGATCCAGGACATCGTCCTCAAGAAGTGGCTTGAAGACAACCAGGTGGACCTCTCCCGAATAGACATACTGCCCATGGGACCCGGAGATGCGGTCACTGCTATCTCCGCCGGAAAGGTGGACAGCGTCTTCCTGCCTCACCCCTCGCCGGCTATAATCGAGCTGGAGGATAAAGGCAAATCGGTAGTTGCATCAGGCGAAATGTGGCCCGACCATGCCTGCTGCTGCCTGGTGGTAAGCGGCAAGCTGATACGGGAGCAGCCGGAGCTGGTGGAACAGATCGTCAGGACCCATATCAATGCCACGAACTACGTCAACGCCCATCCGGAGGAAGCTGCAAAGATCTACTCCGATAAGACCGGCCAGGACCTGGACATGGTCGAATACTCGGTAGAGACCTGGGATGGCCGCTGGGTTAGCGACCCGAGCCTTCAGATACCGTCAACAGTGGAGTTCGCCCGCATCGACTATCAGATGAATTACACACCAAAGCTCCTGAGCGAAGAGGACCTCTTCGACACCAGCTTCTATCAGAAGGTGAACTGATCTGAAATCGAAGACCGGAATGAAAAGAGCATACTCTGATCGGTGGGCCTGGGTGGTTTCGCTGCTGGGCCTGATTGTGGTCTGGCAGCTGGCCGCCATGGTCATCGATGACACGCTGCTCTTGCCAAGCTTCGTGCAGGTGCTGGCAGCTCTGTCTAACACCTGGCAGGAGATCCTCACCGAGGACCTGCCAATCAGCCTTTTGCATTTCGGTCTGGGGGTTGGGATAGGGCTACTGGTGGCCCTTCCCATCGGCATGTCCATGGGCTGGTTCCGGACTGCCGACAGATTGCTTGATCCGATCGTGGAGGTGGTGCGTCCCATACCGCCTCTGGCCTGGATCCCCTTTGCCATCGTCTGGTTCGGCCTGACCAACGAGGCCGCAGGATTCATAGTGTTTATGGGCGCAGTGTTTCCCATTCTGATCAACACCTACATCGGATTCCGCAGCCTGCCCAGAGTTTACGTGGAGTCGGCAAAGGTCCTGGGAGCCACAAAGGATGTCGACCTCATCAGATACATCGCCTTTCCCTATGCCCTACCGTCCATCGCCGGTGGGATCCGGATCGCCATGGGAATCGCCTGGATGTGTCTCGTGGCCGCAGAGATGTTCGGGGTCAGCACCAGCGGTCTCGGTTACAAGATCTGGTCCTACTACTATCTGCACAAAATGGATTACGTGCTGCTGTACATGATCGTGCTGGGCGTGCTCGGACTGTTGCTTGACCGCTCTTTCCGCTACGTGGTGGAAGAACGTATGCTAAGGTGGCGGGCCGGCCTGATGCAGTGATCCTTCTATTTTTTTTTTTGGCTCTTCGCTGAAATTGTGCGGGATGAGGTCCAGCAGAAATTTGCAGCCTCTGTGCCTCAAGCGTCTCTGTGGTTCCGGGTCGGAGTATCGCGGTTCATCACAGAGGCGAAAAGACGGGAGAAAATATCCGGCTCAGGTCGCCCATGCCAGATAGCGCGGACCTTTTTTTTCCATGGCTTAAGCCACGAACCCAACCCCTTTCGGCCTTGACTTTGTCCGAGGCCGGCCGGCAACGGACTCGGAGGTCATTCCCAAGCATTACTTTCCAAAGCATTAATATGGCATTGAAAACCTCCTAGGCAGCCATCAAATCAGCCAAAGATTGCAGATGAGGAAAGGTCATGAAGAGAAATATCAAGGTTGAGCGCCTCAATCAGAGACCGATCGAGAAGCAGGAAATAGAGCTGGTAGAGCGAAAAGGAGTGGGCCACCCGGACAGCGTGGCGGATGGTCTGGCCGAGTCCATAAGCCGGGCGCTTTGTCAGGAGTACCTTGATAGATTTGGAGCCGTGCTGCATCACAACACGGACAAGACCCAGATCGTGGCCGGAAGATCTCACCCCTCATTTGGCGGAGGAGAAGTCATCTGTCCAATTTACATCCTCCTGACCGGCAGAGCTACCAGGGTGTTTAAGGAAGAAGAGATCCCGGTGGACACAATTGCCATCAAGGCCGCGAGAAAGCTGCTGCAGGAGGTTCTCACCAACCTCGATGTGAACCACCATATAATTCTTGATGCCAGGATCGGGATGGGCTCCTCAGACCTGCGGGACGTATTCGGCCGGAAGATACCCAGCGCCAATGACACATCCTTTGGGGTGGGATATGCGCCGCTCTCAGAGACGGAGAAGATCGTCTACAACACCGAGAGAGAGCTGATGAACCTCAAGAAGAGCATCCCGGCCATTGGCGAGGACATAAAGGTCATGGGCATGAGGGAGGGCGACACCATCAATCTGACCATCGCCTGCGCCATGATCGATAAGTACGTGGCTAACCTGAAGGAGTATGCAGACACCAAGAACCATATCGTGGAGCACATCACCGATTACGCTAAACAGTTCACCAACCGCCGGGTCAACGCCCAGATGAACGTAGCCGACGACCTGGAGGCGGGATCGGTCTACATCACCGTCACCGGCACCTCGGCGGAGATGGGAGACGATGGAGCTGTGGGCCGCGGCAACCGTTCAAATGGCCTGATCACCCCCAACCGGCCCATGAGCCTGGAGGCCACCTGCGGAAAGAACCCCATCAACCACGTGGGCAAGATCTACAACCTGCTCTCGACCGAAGCTGCCAAGCAGATCGCTGCCAAGGTGACCGGCATCGAGGAGGTCTACATCAAGATCCTCTCCCAGATCGGAAAGCCCATAGATCAGCCGCACATGGCCAGCATCCAGACGGTCCTAAAAGATGGTGCCAATGCCTCTCAGGTCGATCTTCAGGCCACTGAGATCCTGAACGACTGGCTGGCCAATATACCCAAGCTGCAGCAGATGCTCTTCCGGGGAGAGATCAGCACCTATTGAGGCCACCACCTCTTTTTGTCGAGTTCTCTTTTTGGCAGGATTTGCAGAACTTCTGCGGCTTTGCTGGCGTTTCTGCTCACCAGGCCTACAATATTTGATTGTCTCTTTTTATAAGACCACAAAGACGATATAGACCCAATGACCAGAGCGGCACAGCATAAGGCGAGTTTGATATGCTTATCGGAATTGATGTCGGCGGTACGACCACCGATGCCGTGCTGGTTGAGGCCGGCCAGGTGAAAAAGACCGCTTATGTACCTACAGATCACCAGAATCTGTTGAACTGCCTGCTCGAGGCCCTGGACCAGATCATAGCCGGGGTGCAGCCAAGCCGGATCGAACGGGTAGTTCTGAGCACCACCCTGATCACCAATATGATTGCAGAAGGAAAGACGGATCCGGTGGCCCTGATGCTGATCCCTGGTCCGGGCACAAATCCTCAAGATTACCACCTGGGGGATGATACCATCATCGTCAAGGGGGCCATAGACTACCGGGGCCGCGAGATCCAGAAGCTGGACGAGGCCGGAGCAGAGAAGGCGGCCGCTGATATCTCCGCCAGGGGTTTTTCGAAGGTGGCAATCGTGGGCAAGTTCGGGCAGAGAAACCATGCTCATGAGCTGAAGGCCGGGGAGATCGTCTCGGCAGCTATTCCCAATGCACAGATCGAGCTTGGCCACAGGGTCTCGGGCCAGCTCAATTTCCCGAGAAGGGCGGCAACGACAATGCTCACCGCCGCTACCAAAGAGAAGTACCGGGAGTTCGCAGACCACATCACCAGAGCATTCGAGCAGAGGCGGATTAGTTGCCCGATCTACATCCTGAAGGCCGATGGCGGAACTCTGCCCCTGCAAACGTCGCTGGAGATGCCGGTTGAGACCATCTTCTCCGGTCCTGCTGCCAGCACTATGGGGGTCATGGCTCTGACGCCCCCGGACCAGACCTCGGTGGTGGTGGACATCGGCGGGACCACGACCGACCTGGCGCTCATACTTTCCGGAAAACCCCTTCTCTCATCCAAAGGGGCGCGGGTCGATTCGCTCCTGACCCACGTCAGAGCCTTTGCGGTGAGGTCGCTGGCCATAGGTGGCGATTCCGCCATAACCGTCTCCGGCAACTGCCTGGCGGTCGGCCCCCAGAGGCTCGGAGCGGCGCTGTGTATGGGCGGACCCACAGCCACGCCCACCGACGCCATGAGGGTCTTGGGGCTTTCCGGGATCGGCGATCTGGGGCGGGCCAGGAAGGCCATGGAAGATCTGGGAAGGCAGCTGGGGTTAACTCCTACGGAGGCCGCCCAGATGGTGGTCGATGCGGTGGTAGATAAGATCGTATCCGAGATTCGCCAGATGTTCCTGGAATGGGAAGAGGAGCCCGCCTACAGGATCTGGGAGATCATGCAGCGGGGCGAGATTGAGGCTCAGAACGTGGCCGGGGTAGGCGGAGGCGCTCCTCCTCTGGTTCCGCTAATCGCCCAGAGGATGGGGGCCCGGCCCATCGTTCCCGACTACGCTCCGGTTGCCAATGCTGTGGGCGCGGCGGTGGCAAGGCCGACGTTAACGCTCAGCCTGAGGATTGACACCGAGCGCGGCGAGTACATAATTGCCGAAGAAGGAGTGACGGGAAAGGTTGGTGACCGCAAGATGAACCTGGAAGAGGCAGAGAAGATGGCTCGAAGGCTGCTGGCCGAGCGGGCGGAGCGGCTCGGGATAGGCGAGTACGCGGGCGAGGCCGAGGTCACCTACAGCGAGGTCTTCAACATGGTGCGTGGCTGGTCCACGGTGGGAAGGCTCCTGAGCGTGCGGATGGAGATTCCGGCTGGACTCTTAACGGGATGGGAGAGGTGTTGAAGATGGCCGGATCCAAGGGCAAGAAGGGAAAGACTGGACTGATATTCTTCCCGGCCTTCGACTGGGCGATCTCACCCACGCATCCGGAACGCGAGGAACGGCTGCTCTACACCCGGGACCAGATCTTCGAAGAGGGGCTGATGGACCTGCCCCAGATCGAGGAGTTCAAGCCTCGTCTGGCAGAGCTAAAGGATATTGCCCGGGTTCACTTCTGTGTGCCAGATGTCGAGGCTCAGGTGACAGAGGCTCACCTGATTGCCGCCGGAAGCACTCTCACCCTGGCCGATGCTCTGGAGTCAGGCCAAATCCGGAACGGGTTTGCCCTGGTGCGCCCGCCCGGACACCACAGCATGACTGTGGCCCACGGCAACCGCGGCTTCTGCAACGTGAACAACATGGCCATTTTGGTCGAGTACCTGCGAACCAAATACGGCCACAAGAAGATCGCAGTCATAGATACCGATGTGCATCACGGGGACGGAACCCAGGAGATCTTCTGGCACGATCCCGACGTGCTCTGCATATCCTTCCACCAGGACGGTCACACCCTTTATCCGGGCTCCGGATTCGTCAACGAGATGGGCGGTCCCCGGGCGCTGGCCAGAACCCTCAACGTCCCCCTTCCGCCGGGAACAACCGACGAGGGGATCCATTATGTCCTGGACAACCTCATCCTGCCAATTCTTGATGAGTTCAAGCCCGACCTGGTTCTGAACTCGGCCGGCCAGGACAACCATTACACCGACCCTCTGGCAAACATGCGTTTCTCGGCCAACGGCTATGCCAGGCTCAACGAGAAGCTCTCTCCGGACCTGTGCGTCCTGGAGGGGGGCTACGCCATCGAAACCGCTTTGCCGTACGTGAACACCGGCATCATTCAGGCCATGGCCGGGCTGGACTATTCGCACGTGAGAGAGCCGGACTTTGAGCCCGGCAGGTTTGTGCAGAGCGAGACCATGAAGCGGGAGATCGAGTCCACCGTGGCCCAGGTACAGAGCCTCTGGGATAAAAGGGATGATCTGGTGGACGTGGCCCTCTCAGAGCTGGGAGACTTCTACCGCCGGAGAAAGCGCATCTTCTACGACACCGATATGATAAACGAGAACCAGGAGGAAGCGGTCAGGCTGTGCCCCAACTGTCCGGGCTACACTACCATCTCCTCCCAGGGCCAGCGCGGATACGGGACCCTGAATAATGTCTACTGCATATCCATTCCCCGCCATGCCTGTTCCGACTGCAAGACCGATGCCATGGAGGAGTACAAGGAGCACATCGAGGACCGCAAGTACAGCTACGTCTACCTGCAGGACAAGGACCGGGATAAGTACCTGATCTACAACGTCAGGACCAGGAACCAGAAGAGCTACTAAAAAGCGGAGGATTAAAAGCGGGAAGTGGCCTGGCGAAGCGGTCCGGCTTCCTGCCTCCTATATTCTTGTTTTTTATTTCTTTTTCTAGGAGGTCTCCAATTTAGAGGACTAAGGCGGTCAACTACATGTCAACGAGATTTCACGGGAGCGAGGCAGTACATGGCCCAACCCATATATTGGCGCTGGAACTGTAAATAGTCATCCTGGGTAGTACGGAAATGCTTGAATACCTGCTCATAGTCAGTGTGGGCGGGATTTTCTTCGAGCCAGCGTATCAGTCCATACCAACCATCCGAAATATACCTGTCCCAGTCGTCGTAGCTGGCACGAATGATGTATTCGAGTTCAAAGCCTTCATCCCGGGCAAATTGAGTTAGTTCCGTTTCTGTATGGGTAGTTGTCTGTTTTTGGGCGTATACCGGATGTACCTGATTGCTAAGCCAGTGGGTTTCACCGATACCAAGGCGTCCATTCTGATGAACAGCTCGCTTCAGCACTTGGAGTGTCTGCTGGCAGCCGCCAAAAATAAACGTTGACCCAATACATGTTGCGACATCGAAAACCCCCTCTTCGAATATGTAATCGGCCCCGTTGGAGCAAACGATTTCGATTCGGTCCGATAAACCTTTGGAAGCCAGTTTTTGCCTAGCCCTGTCGCAGAAATCCTCGGATACATCTATTCCAATACCAGTAATACCGAATTCCTCAGCCCAGAGAGCAAGAGGTCCGGCACAACCACAACCGAAGTCAATGACCCGTTTTCCTTCTTTCAATTTGAGTAATTTGCCAAGTTTGATGATCTTTTCAGGCGTGGAAGGGTTTAGTATCTCCATATATCGGTGTGAGATGCCCATAATGTCAAGGAATTCCATAATTCAATCCTCCTTCTGGAAATGGTAACTTGATAAATAAAGGTGTTGCGAAACCTGATACTAATTTCGTTAATAATGTGGTGTTGACAGCATCAAATTTTTACTTTTTGATGAATACCCCTCAGCAAGCTGCGGGGTGCGCTGTTTGACTTCAAGCCCCTGGTTCAGGCGGTGGAGTTTTCCTCAAACAAAATTACAGTCGCACTGGCCTCCTGGCACAGAAATATTTCCATTTCCATCTATTCAGAGGGTAAAGAAATTTATGGAAAGAACAGTCCAATACATATTAAGGTGAATCTTCTCATGGCCGATAAATACCTTCCAGTGACAGATGATCTCTACGATGCAGTGCTGCTGCTGCAAAGACGGCTGCAGGACGCTTACGGGGATGATGTATCGATTGCGGACACAATCGACTTTCTGGGACATCAGTTCTTCATCAATAAGAGGCTCCTGGATGGAGCCCGAATAGTCATGGACATGATCGATGAAGATACTAAATGCAAATTATTCAAAGGACTGGTGGCCTGCCCGCAAGATCAAAGAAGCGTGGTCGACGACGTGCTGGGCATCTTCGGACTGCAAAGGCCTGAAGACCCCACCTGCGTTCTCGAGACCGGCGTCGAGGTCCCGCTGCACTGGGCAGCCACCAGATGGGTGCTGGACGTGGAGGCCAGGAACATGGTGCGGTGCCTCTCCCGGCCGGAGACGGGAGGACAGGTCCGCAGCGGTAGCCGCAAAGTCGATATCGATTAGAGGTGCGCCGGCAGGATCAAAAGACCTAGTTGATGGAGAGGATGGTCAGAGCGCGTCCCGCCAGCACCACTATGGTCACGACCGAGATGGTGGCCTGAAGGAGCATCAAAGCCTTGGCCCTCTGGGAGAGGGGGAGGGTATCAGCCGGTCCGAAGGTGAAGCTGGTGGTAAAGGCCAGGTAAAGATAATCCCAGAAGGAGGGGTTCCAACGGTCGTAGCGCTGAATGCTGCCTGCCCTCTGAGGAAAGAGAAAATCCCAGGCCTCGGATTCTCTTTTTGTGCCCCTGCGAATGAGGGGCGAATCGATCAGCCAGTACCACAATGAGAAGATCAGGATGTTGATGGCCATCACCAGGACAGTATCGTTTATCAAGAGCGAGGCCTGAGAGGGGGTGTCTTCCCCCAGAGTGATCACCAGCAACATGGTGCTGACCACCAGCTGAAAGGTGAGAAGTGCGTTGCTAAGCACCACTGATATGGCCAGGTATCTCCTGCTGTCCAGAGCCCAGAAGATTATTACCGGCACAAAGGCTACCACTTTTATGATCCTCCATGCCAGGTTGCTGAGTTCTTCGTCGACCACGGAGCCGGACGAGTGATAGGCCAGGCTTCCCAATGAGATGCTCTGTGATAGCTGGTTTTGCACCAGCAGAATGATCAGAATTACCAGGACCGCTCCTGTGCCCGCATGGACCCGGGACCTGATTAAGGCAGACATAATGCGAAATTAACGGGCGGCCTCCAGCGCCGTCAGAGAAAATTTTCAATGCCGGTAAGCCGGTCTACCTCGCTCTTGTTGATGCTGGATTCAGCCATGATCTTCTCCTGAATCTCTATGGGAGCCTTTACCCGCAGGGCTAAAGCCAGGCAATCGCTGGGCCGGGCATCTATTTCGCTCTGGGAAGAGCTGTTTATGATGGAGAGACGGGCATAATAGATCCCGCCATCCAGGTCGTCGATCAGCACCCGGGTGATGCTGGCGTTCAGGCTTTCCAGGACGGAGACGAAGAGATCGTGGGTCATGGGCCGTGGAGATAGCTCTCCTGAGAGGGCATGATGGATGGAGATGGCTTCAGAGAGCCCCACGAAGATGGGCACAATCCTTGCGCTGTCATCCTCCAGGAGGACCACAGGCGCGGGGCTGCTCTCCCGCGACTCTGCGATGTACACCCCCTTGACCCTGACTGCAACAGGAGTCTCCATAGCCTCATATACCATGCTCATCTTATAAAACTCCGACGATCTAAATCCGATCTATGCCGATTCTCACCCTCAGCTCCTCAATCTCCCAATCTTTGACCAGGCTTCCTCTCACCTGCAGGCCCAGCCCCAGCTCAAACCGAGATGCTCTGACCTCTCCGGCGATATAGTCCCTGCGAGCTGCCACCAGGTCTAAGATGGGCTTGCTCTCGATATCTACCACTGCAGAGATCTGCTCATCTACTTTCAGGTCCAGCTCCTTTCTCATGTCCTGGATGCGGCGGATGATCTCCCGGCTGTAGCCCTCGGCCTCCAGGTCCGGAGTGAGTGTTACATCCACATAGACGAAGCCGCGGGAAAACTCAGCGGCCGAGAGGTTCTCGGGCGGCTTTTCCAAGATCTCCACCATCTCTCGGGTGACGGAATAGCTCTGACCGTCTGCTGAGACGGCGGCCTTTCCCTGGTCCAGCTGTCTCTTCACTTCGAAGGGATCGGCCTGGGCCAGGGCTTCAGCTACCTTCCGGGCCTCAGCCTTGAAGACCGGGCCGATCTTCTTGTGAACGGGCCGGATCTCCAGGTCCATCCGGGGCTTTTCTCCGGCAGAGAGGATGGTTATCTTCCGGCAGTTGGTCTGGCCGCGGAGAACCTCTTCCAGCCCGCTCAGGTTTATCGCATCCTTGACCGGAGCGATCACGATCTCCGAGACCGGCCAGCGCAGCTTCCGGCCGGCCTTCTGCCGGGCGTTGGAGACGGCCTCTGAGATCTCACGCACCAGCGACATGCTCTCTTCCAGAGACTTGTCGATCCGCTCGGCTTCCGGCTGCAGCCAGTCGCACATATGCACCGATTCGGGGGCGCTCTTATCCAGGCCCCGGACCAGGTTCTGGTAAATGGTCTCGGAGAGGAAGGGCGTAAAAGGCGCCATCAGCTTGGACAGAGTTACCAGCACCTCATAGATGGTGGCATAGGCGGCCAGCTTGTCCGGATCGTCCTGCTCGATCCAGGTTCGGGGCCGGATCAGCTGAATGTACCATCTGGAGAGGTCCTCCAGGATGAAATCGGTGATGGAGCGCGCTATCTTGTGCAGCTGGTAGGTCTCCATGTTGTCTTTTACGTCCTCGGCCAGGCTATTTGCCCGGGAGAGGATCCAGCGGTCCTCGGGGCGGAGGTTGTCCTGGTAACGGGACAGGTCGGCACGGTCCAGATCGATGCGGTCCAGGACCATGTAGGGCAGAGCGAAGCGGTAGGCATTCCAGAAGATGTTTAACATGCGCTTTACGTTTTCCACCGCATCCCAGGAGAAGTGCAGGTCCTCCCAGGGCGCGTTGGCCCCCAGGACGTAGAACCGAAGGGTATCGGCTCCGTATTTCTGCACTACTTCCTCGGGCTGAACGATATTGCCGATGCTCTTGGACATCTTGCGGCCCTGTTCGTCCAGGGTGAAGCCGTGCATCAGGACGCTTCTATAGGGGGCCCGTCCGAAGGAGACCATTGATGCGCCCAGTTGAGAGTAGAACCAGCCTCGAGTCTGGTCGTGTCCTTCGGTTATGAAGTCTGCCGGCCACCAATCCTCTAACTCCTTCTCGTTTCCAGGGAACCGCAGCGTGGCCCAGGAGGCCACCGCGCTGTCAAACCACACGTCGAAGACGTCCGGAGAGCGCTTCATCGATCCGCCGCAGGGGCATCTCAGCACCACCCGGTCGACGTCGGGGCGGTGCAGATCCTCCAGCTTCTGGCCGCTCTTCTCCTCCAGCTCTTGAGCAGTGCCTATCACCTCTATCCGGCCGCAGTTGGGGCAGGTCCAGATGGGGAGCGGTATTCCCCAGTACCTCTGCCGGGAGATGCACCAGTCACGGGCATTGCTGATCCAGTCGGCAAACCTGGCCGAGCCGGCCCACTCCGGATACCAAACCACCTTGGAGATCTCGTCCAGCATCCGGTCCCGCAGGTCTGAGATCCGCAGGAACCACTGGCTGGTGGCGATGAAGATGATGGGGGTCTTGCAGCGCCAGCAGTGGCCGTAGCGGTGAGTCAGACGGCCCGAGGAGAGCAGCAGGCCGCGCTCCTCCAGGTCCTGTATCACCTCTCCGTCGGCCTCTTTCACGTACTTGCCCCGGTATTTCTCGCCGGCCTCCTCGGTGTACCGGCCGTCCTCTCCCACCGGGCAGAAGACGTCCAGGCCCTTCTCCAGCCCCAGCTCGAAGTCCTCCAGGCCGTGGCCGGGTGCTATGTGGACGCAGCCGGTGTTCTCGGCGGTGACGAAATCGGCGGTGTGAACGCCGTGAACAATTTTTCCCTGTCTTGGGACCAGATCCAGCAGAGGATGGCGGTAGTTGAGCTTTGACAGGTCATCGGCGGTGAGTATCTGCAGCAGGTCAAAATCCCGGTACCGGCCCTCTCTCAGAACCGATTCCACCAGGTCGTTGGCCATGATCAG
Source organism: Methanotrichaceae archaeon (assembly GCA_013178225.1). GTDB lineage: Archaea > Halobacteriota > Methanosarcinia > Methanotrichales > Methanotrichaceae > JABLXE01. Next base: position 319,343 of record JABLXE010000003.1, on the reverse strand, counting down.
GATGTCCTCCCGACCATCCTTCCAGGCCCTCACCTTGGCGTACTGGAACTTGGGATGAACGGCCACGGCCACGTTGGCGGGAATGGTCCAGGGGGTGGTGGTCCAGATAACGATGTAGGTGTTCTCCTCGCCCTCCACCGGGAACTTGACGTAGATTGAATAATCGGTCTCGTCCCAGTACTCCACCTCGGAGTCGGCGATGGCCGTCTGGCAGCGCGGGCACCAGTTGACCACCCGAAGCCCCCGTTCCAGCAGGCCGTGCTGGTGAGCACGCTGCAGCGTCCACCAGGCCGCCTCCATGTACTCGTTCTTGAGGGTCATGTAGGGGTCGTCCCAGTCCATCCAAACCCCCAGGCCCTTGAACTGGACGGTCATGTCGTCTTTCTGGCGCAGCGCAAACTCCTTGCAGCGCTCTATGAACTTGTCCACGCCATAGGACTCGATATCCTTCTTGTTCTTGAAGCCGAAGGACTCCTCCACCTTGACCTCGATTGGAAGGCCGTGCATGTCCCAGCCGGCCCGGTCCTTGACCTCAAAGCCGTTCATGGACTTGTAGCGGAGAACTGAATCCTTGATCACCTTGTTCCAGGCCGTGCCCAGATGAATGCGGCCGGTAGTGTAGGGCGGACCATCGACGAAGAAGAACTTCCGGCCTCCGAGCCGGATGGTTCTCACTTTTTTGTACGTTCCGGACTTCTCCCACAGATCTCTGACCTGGCTCTCTATGTCTTGCGCATTATACTGTCCTGTCACCTCAGTGATCACAATACAGTCCTCCGAAAAACGATTGCCATCATATGCCAAATCTATATTTAGCCTTTGTGACCTCCTTTTCATACACCCCTTTTCGGAGCAATGTTGATATACGGACAGCTCGTTGCTTTTCCCGGAGGTTTCACGATAAAAGAGGAGATCTGGATCGAGAAGTATCGGCCTGAAAATCTTGACGACATCGTGGGCCAGGACGAGATCATCAAGCGGCTCAAGTCCTACGTCAAGACCAGAAATTTGCCCCACCTGCTCTTTTCGGGTCCGCCCGGTGTCGGAAAGACCGCCGCAGCCATCGCCATTGTGAAAGAGATCTTTGGAGATACCTGGAGAAACAACTTCATAGAGCTCAACGCCTCGGACGAGCGCGGCATTGACATAATCAGGCACAAGGTAAAGGATTTCGCCCGCATGGCTCCTCTGGGCGAGGCCGATTTCAAGGTAATCTTCCTCGATGAGGCCGATGCGCTCACCGGCGATGCTCAGAGCGCCCTTAGACGGACCATGGAGCGCTACTCAGCCACCACCAGGTTCGTCCTCTCCTGCAACTACTCCTCAAAGATCATTGAGCCCATTCAGTCCCGCTGTGCCGTCTACCGCTTCAAGCCGCTGTCGAGCAAGGCTGTTTCCAAGCGCATAAGTTTCATAGCCGGGCAGGAGGGCCTGAAGGTGACCGATGGAGGGATGGGCGCCATCGAATACGTGGCCGGGGGTGACATGAGGCGGGCCATCAATGCCCTGCAGGCGGCGGCGTTAATCGGCGATCAGGTGGATGAGGACACCATCTATCAGATCACGTCCACGGCCAAGCCCGAGGAGATCAAATCGTTCATCAGCACGGCTTTATCGGGGGATTTCGTGGCCGCGAGAGGCATGCTTGACGACCTCTTGCTCTCAAAAGGCTTGTCAGGTGAGGACGTGGTGATCCAGATTCACCGGGCCATGCTGGACCTCGATATACCTGACAAAGATAAGGTGAAGCTCATCGACAGGATCGGCGAGGTCGACTTCCGCATGACTGAAGGGGCCAACGAGAGGATACAGCTCGAAGCGCTGCTGGCCTATTTCGCTCTCTCCAAGTCCTGAGTTTCCAGGGCTTCCTATTTCTGCTCGATCTCCGATTCGAGAGCGTCTTTTGCCAGCTCAAGCTCTGCCTCAGCCCTCTCGATGAGTTCGGAGGCCGTATCAAGCGAACCGGACCGGCCCATAGCCTCCAGCTTTTCACAGATGGCCGACAGCCGCACGGCTCCAAGAATGGCGCTGCTGGATTTGAGATCGTGGGCCTCTTTACAGAGTTCTTGTGGTTTGTCGCCCATCAATGCTTCCTTCAGAGCTGCGATTCTTGCCGGCGCGCGTCCCAGGTACATCTCGATCAGCTCCTGAACGATGTCGGGATCGTCTTCCGTCTGCAGCTTGCGGAGTTCCTCGAGAGCCTTTCTGTCCACTGCCGGTGAGATGTCCCTCTTCAGTTGAAGAGCAGCCTCCAGCTCTTCCATTCTCACCGGCTTGGCGATATAGTCGTTCATGCCGGCGCTAAGACACTTTTCCCGGTCTCCCTTGGTGGCATAGGCGGTCATGGCGATGATGTAGGGCTGGTGAATCGTCTCCAGGTAGCGGATGCGGCGCGTGGCCTTCAGCCCGTCCATCTCCGGCATCTGCACGTCCATCAGCACCACGTCGTAGGGCCGGAGCTGCAATGCGGAAATGGCCTCGAATCCATTGGCGGCGACGTCTGCTCGATAGCCCAGCCGTTCCAGCATGCGCAGGGCCACTTTTTGGTTGACCAGATTGTCCTCTGCCAGGAGTATGCGAACTGATTTGCATTCCCCTGGAACCGGAGGCAGAGCAGGGGGAACTCTCCCTGCAGGTCTTCGCAGGGCCTCTGTCAGAACATCGGCCAGCCGGGAGGGCCTGATGGGATGAGTGAGTGCGCCCGAAAAGATTCGCTCATCGCCCTTGTGCGAACCCAATGCCACCAGGGGCGGAAGCACTGCCGGGTCCATTTTCTGCAGGAGCTTTTCGCCATCCTCTGCATCCAGGTCGATGATCAGCAGATCCGGCTTATGCTGCATGATCTTTCGTTCGTCGGTCTGCATAGGGCTGCAGACCACCGGTTGCGCCGAGAAACTTATCAGCTGATCGATTAGATATTTGGATTGCGCCTGGTTGGAGGTTGCCACCAGAACCCGGATCCCCTTCAGCTCTTCGGCCAAAATGGGCGCGACTTTTGCAGTGATTTTGAAATTAAAAGTTGAACCGGACCCCAGCTCGCTCTCTGCCCAGATGCTTCCGCCCATCATCTCCACCAATCTCTTGCTTATGGCCAGGCCTAGCCCGGTGCCGCCGTATTTGCGGTTGATGGACATATCCACCTGGCTGAAATGATGGAATAGGCGGTCCATGCGTTCGGGGGCAATCCCGATGCCCGTGTCTTTGATCGCAAACTGAATCTCCTGCCCCTCTCCGGACGGCTGCGATGCAACTGAAATTGAAACTTCACCCTGATCGGTGAACTTGACTGCGTTGCTGAGCAGGTTGACCAGCACCTGGCGAAGCCTGGTCAAATCTCCAACGATTATAGGAGGTACCTGAGAATCAACGGAATACGAGAGGTTCAGCCCCTTTTCAACCGCGCTCTGGGCTATCAGATCAATCGACTCCTCGATGCAATCCACCAGGTCCAGGGGCTGGGTTTCGAGTTCCATCTTGTCGCCTTCGATCTTGGAGAAGTCCAGGATATCGGTGATGATGGTCATCAGGGCGTCTCCGCTGCTGCGTATGGTCTCTACGAAGTCGCGCTGTTCAGGCGACAGATCCGTATTCAGCAAGAGGCCTGTTAGTCCGATCACTGCATTCATGGGCGTGCGAATCTCATGGCTCATGCTGGCCAGGAACTGGCTCTTGGCTTTGGTTGCGGCTTCAGCCCTCTCCTTGGCCAATCGAAGGTTCTCTTCTGCCGCCTTTCGTTCGGTGATGTCGATGCTCACGCCTAAAAAGCCGGTTCTTCGCCTCTCCGAGTTCTCCAGGGTATTGAATACATAGTAAGCAGGAAACGTGCTGCCATCCTTCCGTCGAACCTGCAGCTCGCACTCGAGATGGCTGTTTGAGATAATTCTGCTCATGGTCTGTTGCATTTTCTCTTTTCTTCCCTCAGGGACCGTGGTTTCAGAGATGTTCCTTCCGACAGCCTCCTCCGCAGTCCACTGATGAAGTGCCTCTGCATGCTTATTCCAGTAAGTGATCACGCCTTTTCGGTCAGTGGCGATGACGGCATTGTGAACCTGATCCAGGAGCGATGCCTGGAACTGCACCTGTTCCTCTGCTATTTTCCGCTCGGTTATGTCCTGGCCCTGGGCGATGGTTGCCAGAACTGTTTTTCCATCGCCTTCGTATATTGTAGCCGAATTCCAGAGAACCGTTCGTACCCGCCCATCTTTTCTGAGAATCGGTATCTCCACAGCCTCCCAGCGCTCCCCTGAGCGCGTTCTCTGGATGTGGTCCAGGGATTCCGTCTTGCTTTCGACTGGAAACAGCATTTGTAGATGTTTTCCCAGAGCTTCGTCTGCGGAAAGCCCGGTCAGCCGCTCAAAGGCGCGGTTGAAACGGGTGATCCTGAAACCCGGATCCCACACGATGATTGGCGCATTGGCATGGTCGATCAAGTTCTCAAGGAAATCCCTGGTTCCGCGCAGCTCTTCGTCTCTCTGTCTGCGCTCGAGTGCGCTGCCAATGCTTCCTGCGGCAACTTCGAGTATGGACATCTCGCTCCGCTCCCAGGTCCTATGCGAGTGGCAATCTTCGAAGACGGTAAAGCCCCAGAACCTTCCCTCTATAAAAACCGGAACCACTGCCAGCGACTTTACGCCTCGCCCTTCGATTGCCGCTCTTTCAGCCTCCGGGAAATCCGTTGCCGGGCCGCTGATGGTCTTTCTCAAAGACAGATTGCCGCACCAGCGCGAAATGCAGCCATCATTGGGTAATCTCGGAACGATGTCCTCCCCGGGGTTCGGCATATCCTCCCTGCACCAGGCGTATTTTTGGAGAGCAGAGATCTCTCCGTTTGAAGAACAGCGGTTCTCAAACACGAAAACCCGGTCCAGGTTCGCAGAAAGGCACAGTATTTCCAGCGCCTGATCGATCTTTTTGTCGCAGCCGCAAGAGATCAGGAGGGAGTTTGCGGCTGCTGCTGCACCGGCCAGCAGAAGGTCTCTCCTTTTCGCCTCCTCTTCAGCCTTTACGTATTTGGTGACATCCCGAATGGACTCAATGGCCCCTATGGCCTGGCCGTTTCGGTCCAAGATGGCAGATGCCACAGCCCAGACATAAGCGCCCTTTCCCTCCAGAAGCTTTGGCACGTGGACACCGGCGCAGAGACGGGCATCCGTTTGCTTTACGTCGAAGTAATCTTCTGATATAGCGCTTATATCAGAGCCGATCAAATCGATCAGCATCGGACGAGGCTTTCCATAAAAAGGAGTGCTGTATATGTAGTCTCCCCGGCCCAGCACCTCTCCTTTGGAGACGCCGGTCATCTCCTCAATGGCCTTGTTCCAGGCGATCACCTTTCGATCGCTGTCGACGACGAAGGTGGCATCAGGCAGAAACTCGATGATCCCCGATAGCTTCTCATGAGCCATCTCCAGCCGCTCTTCGGCCCGCTTTCTGGCGGTGATGTCATTTCCCACGCACAGAAGCTCGATTACTTCGCCACTCAGGTTGCGAATGGGACGGTTGGTCCAGGCCACCCATACCCGCTCCCCATTCGAGCGCATGTTCTCGTTCACATTGGTCTCGTACCGGTCCGGGTTTCTTCCGATATCTTCGATCATCTTTCTCAGATCCCGGCCAGCAGAATCGAATTCGGGAACTATGGTTCCGACAACGTCCTTTCCCAGGATCTCCTGCTCGCTATAGCCGAAGAATTTCTGGGCAAAGTGGTTGAAGAAGGTGATCTCTCCGGAGATATTCCGCCGCATTATGATGCTGTTGGAATGCTCCACCAGCTCGCGGTACTCCTCCTCGCTTTGCCTCAGTTCCTGTTCAGCCTGCCAGCGAGCCATGGCCCCTCCGAATGTTCCGGCCATGGCGAAGAGGATAGACGCCTCCGACCAGGACCAGGCCCTCTCGCTGCGGCAGTCGTCAAAGCCTATGAAACCCCAGAAAAGGCCATTTACGAATATGGGGACGACCAGGATTGAAGAGACCCCCAGGCCCTCCAGAAATGATCTTTCCTCCCGGGAAAATGACCTCGAAGGTCCTTTTATATGGCTTCCATGCCGAAGAGTCTCCTGCCACTGCGGGAACAGATCTGGGGCCGGGAATTCGCGGCTAATCTCCCCGCCCCTGGAGACGAATCCGTCTCTGCACCACTCGTATCTCAGCTCATGGTCAGGGTGGCCGTCTTCACCGTCCCGGTTCTGGAAGATGTAGACCCGGTCGACGTCGGCAGCGCTGCCCAGGATCTCGAGAGCCTGGTTGATGGCCTGATCCTGTTCATTGGACGTCAGCAGCTGGTTGGTGGCCAGGACCACCCCGGCCAGGATGCGATCCCTCTTGGCCAGCTCCCGCCTCTGGTCGCTTTGCCGGTCATCCGGCTCGTTCTGCTCTTTTCCGGAAAGCCGTTTTGCGGCAGGAGGCGGGTCAGAGGAGCCGGGCTGCAGGCGGATCATCGATCCCAGGACGGCAGAGCCGTCCAGAAGAGGCGATGATGAAATTATGAGGTCTTTTCCTTTCAGGCGGACAGCTCTTGGCGATTGGGGCCGGGTGATGTCTCCCTCGCAGCCATCCTCAGGGACCGCTCCCGTAATCTCAGAAATGTGCTTTCCTGCTCTCTCCTCGATCTTTTCTCCGGTCAGCTCCTCTGCTGCAGGGTTCATGTGCACAACCGTTCCCGATAGGTCTGTGATTATCAGGGGCGCGTCCAGACCGGCCAGGATCGACCTGCAGACGGAAGTCAGATCCATTTCTTCACCTCATCAGTACCGCTCGCACCGGAGCTGCCTCTCCCTCAAGCTTCAAAGGAAGGCAGAGCAGCAGATAACTTCCGGGTGAGATGTCTTCCAGGTTTATGCCCTCCAGGATCAGTATGTCATTTTCCAGCAGCATCTTATGTGCCGGATACGAAGGATCGCCAAAGCGGTCAACGGACATATAGTCGATGCCTGCCAGGCTTATGCCTAATTCGACACACCTTTCAGCGGTCTCCGGCGCTAAAAATACATAATCTTCTGAAAAGGACGTCTTCTTCAGGAGGCCGCGCCGGGAATTGTCGGTCTTGAACAGAAGCGCGTCTCCGGGATTAGCGGCCACTCCCTTCAAGTCAGAGGGCTTGATGCAACGGGAATCTTTTGCGGTGAGCACATGGGCCGGGAGGATGAAACGCTGCGGCGGATATTCGTCTATGGCCTTTCCCCGGGAGAGGAAATGAGCTGGGGAATCCAGGTGAGTTCCGGCATGGGCAGAAAATGTGACTTTCGAGAGATTGAAGCGATCGCCCGATTCTATCTTCGATACCATCTGCCGGCAGTAGATCGGGTCGCCGGGATATAATGGAGCGCCTCCTAGCCGGACGCTTATGTCGTAAATGGCTTCGAAGTGCAGGGGCTTCATCGCATATCACCCGACGGGATACTCTTCACATTGTTAACGGACCTTTGCAGGGCTTTCTGTCCTTATAAGTCTTTACCACAAGCAAGAGTCTACGGGTGGATTGTTATCGCTTTTTAAAGAATGCCATTCGTCAAGAAGCCCGGATGCAGCGAAAAGGGAATGCAGAAATCTTTTGCAGGCCCGATAGGTCTGCCCGAGGAAAGCCCCTCGCAGCGACAGTGCCTTAAGCAAGGATATGATGTAGATAGCGCCCTGTGAAGAACCTGGGGCTAAATGAGCGCCTTTTGCGGGCCTATGTGGCTGAGATATTCATCCTGACCGCGTTTTTCTGGAGAGCAGGCGAATGGCAGCTGCTGCTTTACCTGGTCGCGGCCATGTTCATCATTCAGGCTGCCTCTGGAACCTGCGGGGTTTACAGCCTGCTCAAATGGGACACCTGCGGAAATATAAAGCGCAAGAGCGACAAGCGCCTGGTTTATGCCGCCGTAGCGGGAATGATCGTCATCGCCGTTGTGGGGGGCTATGGCAGCGCAATTCTAACCAGGAATACCTTCGTCGAGGATCTGTCCGGCGTGGAAGAGCCCTACCATGCCACCCTGAATTTTTCGACCCAGGGGAGGTCAGTCCAGGCCGCAGAGGAGTACGGCCGACTGTCAGGCTCTTTTTCGGACTTCCAGGACAAGTATGCACGCTACCGGCCGCTGGCAGTGAAGTTCGACGGCCGGTTCACAGACGACCTGCAGAACCTCTCAACCATAATCTCCGTTAGCGGAGAAGATATCGCCTCCCAAAATTTGACCCAAGCGGAGGCCACCCTGAAGAGCGGTCTGCCGGTATTTTCGGGATTAAAAGAGAGGAACGGACTGGTCTGAGAAGCCTTCCTCCGGTCGCTTCAGAGATTTTTGCCGGCATTTTGTCACGCGCTCTTTTTTTTCGTCCGATTCAATCAGGTCAGGAATCCAATCAAGAGCCCGGTCAAGAATCCGGTCACGAACGGATAATCTCCTGAACCCGTCCGACCTCTCCGCTTTCCAGCCTGACCTTTATGCCGTGGGGATGATGGGATGAATTGGTGAGTATCTCTTTCACGATTCCCCGGGTTCTCTTGCCCGTTCGCTGGTCCTTTTTCAGGACCACATCAACCTGCAATCCGGGCCGGATGTTCTTTCTGTTCTGTCCTTCCATCGCTACTCCTCCTTCGCCAATTGCTATTTTTATATTTCGCTTAATTCAAGAAGGCCAGGGTCAAAACGGATTGGAGATCCGGGCTCAGCAGGAGGAGCGCGACAATTATCAGCGGCTGGTGGAGCAGATAGATTGATAGCGAATTCCTGCCCGCTATCGAGAGCTGACGCATCCCGCAGGCGGCGGATAGGTCCGGCAGACAAAACCCGCGCTTTGCACCGGGATAGAGGCTTTGGCCTGCGAAAATGCCTATCAGCACCACGCCGAACCAGGGAAATAGCGGCAGGTAATCCAGGCTGTAGAACCCTTCCGGGATCAGCCCCAGCCAGAGCAGCCAGGAAAAGGCGAACGACCGGGACTGAAGATAGGCTCCTATTAATATAATCATTACACCTATGAAAATATTCCACCTTCCGAGATTGAGAAACGGGTAGGCCAGGATGATGGAGACGCCGATCAGGTGCAGCGCTCCGAATACGATGAATCCGTCTTCCAGCAGCAGGTAGGTGGCCAGGGTCACGGCCATTCCCAGCGAGAATATCCACAGACCCCTGCGGACGAACTTTAGGAAGAGGGACGCGCCTTCGCCGCGCTCCAATCTCTGTCTTTTGGCGGAATTGTAGCTGAGCGAGAGAGATAGGCCTACCAGCAGCAGAAAGAGGGCGGCGGTGGCGCGGGCCAGGAAAAACCACAGTCCGGAGCGGATGTCAATCCGGACCAGGCCGAAGTAATTGAGGTCGAAGGCCAGATGGTAGCACACCATCATGAACACCGCCAGGCCCCGCACCACATCCACCTCCCAGTACCGGCTCCTCTGTTTGTCTTTCATGCTCGGAGTTTGACTTTGCAAGCGGCAGGATAAAAGCCCAGCTACAGTCCATGGCGCTCTGCCGTGGCTTCTCCGAAGATCGGACAATTCCCGGTTAGTGCTCAAGATTTCTTAAGAGTTACTGGCAGATCTCAAATAGCTCGATATACACAGTTCTCGATTGGATTTGTTTGCCATGAAGATGATTTGGGCCGTGGTGAGGCCGGAGATGGTGGACCGGGTTGTGGGAGCGCTGGGAGACGAAGGCTATGCCGCCGTCACCAGGTTTGACGTATACGGGCGGGGAAAGCAGAAGGGGGTGGAGGTTCACGGTCTGAACTACGACGTGCCCAAGACCATGCTGATGATGGTGCTGGAAGACGAACGGGTAGAGGAAGCGGTCCGGATAATCAAGGATCACGCCAAAACGGGAAACATTGGTGACGGCAGGATCTTTGTGGCCTCCATAGAAGAGGCGCACACCATACGGACCGGCGAGATGGGGCTGTAACCCGCAAAGACCGTATTTTGGCTCAGGAATTCGTTGGGCCCCAGGTCACCTCTACGTCGTCGGTACGAAAGCCCGGCCGGACGCAAGACTTGGCCAGCGGAGTTCGAATGCCGCTCTTGAACATGATCAGGCCGGTGTGGGCGATCATGGAGCCGTTGTCGCCCATGTACTTTCTCTCCGGCAAGAAGAACCTGGCTCCGCGCTCCCGGCACATGATGTCGAGCATCTCTCCCAGGCGCTTGTTGGCTCCCACGCCGCCTACCAGCATGGCCTCCTTCTTCTCGGCATGGGCCATGGCCCGCTCTGTGACCTCGACCAGCATGGCGAAGGCCGTCTCCTGGAGGCTGTAACAAACGTCGGCCAGGTCGTGGCTCTTGGCCGCTTCAGTGGCTGCAGTGGAAAGCCCGGAAAACGACAGGTCCATGCCCTTCACCGTGTAGGGCAGGGGGATGTACCGCCGGGCCTTCCCTGCCAGCTCTTCCACTTTGGGCCCTCCGGGATGTGACAGCCCGACAGTTCTCGCGAACTTGTCGATTGCATTTCCGATGCTGATGTCCAGGGTCTCTCCGAAGATCCGGTAGCGGCCCTGCCTCAAGGCCAGCACCTGGGTGTTGGCTCCGCTAACGTAGATCACTGCAGGGTCGGTCGAGCCGCTGCGCCACTTGCCCACCTCGATGTGGGCCACACAGTGGTTGACTCCCAAAAGCGGCACTTCCAGCTTCAAGGACAGGGCTCTGGCCGCCGTGGCCACGGTCCGGAGGCAGGGACCCAGTCCCGGACCCTGCGAGAACGCTACGGCATCCATCTGCAGATCGTTTTCGCGGGCGTAGGCGATCACATCTCCGACCACTCTGGCCATGTGCTCGGCGTGGTGCTGCGATGCTTCACGAGGGTGTATGCCCCCCTTGGCCGGGGTGTAGGTGGCGCTCTTCTCGTACAGGACTTCGCGTTCGTCAACCAGCGCTGCGCTCAGGTTCCAGGCCGTGCCCTCCAGACCGAATACGATCATTTTTTCTCCTCAGGTGTAGCCCAGTCCGATGTCGCGGCGGTAGCGCATCCCGTTGAAGCGTATCCTCTTGATGTTGTCGTAGGCCTTTTCCCTGGCCTTTGCCAGAGTCGGCCCCCTTCCTACCAGGGTGAGCACGCGTCCTCCGGTGGTGAACAGCCTGCTTTTGCCCTTGGCATCGGTTCCCCAGGCGGTGCCGTTGTGATAGACCAGGACGTCCGGGTCAACCTTTTCCAGGCCGGAGATGGGCATGTTGGTGTAATGATCGCCGGGATAGCCCGGCCTCTCGCCGCCTCCGCTGGAAAGGGGTTTGATGGCCCGGCCGGATACGGCGCACACTCCCAGGCAGCAGTCGTCAGACCACTGCAGCTCGAATCCCTTCAGCCTCCCCTCCGAGAGCGCCAGTGAAAGCTCGTACATGTCGGTCTCAAGCCGCGGGAGGATCACCTCTGCCTCGGGGTCTCCAAGCCGCACGTTGATCTCCAGGACGAAGGGATCGCGGTTCTGATCGATCATCAGCCCGAAGTATATTATCCCCCGGTATTCGCGGCCGGTCTTCTCGCAAAATCCGCGAACCGTGGGCTCGGCAATGCGCTTCATGATCTTCTCGGTCAGCTCCTGGTCCAGCCAGGGGTGAGGAGAAAAGCCGCCCATTCCGCCGGTGTTGGGGTTGTTGTCCAGGTTGGGGTTTTTGGAGAGCTTATTGAACAGCCTGATGGCCACCTCTTCGTCCTGGGAGAAGGCCTGCTTGTAATCCAGGGCCGACTCCAGCGGAAGGACTGCCCTTCCATCGCTCAAGCAGAAGAACATCAGTTCGCGTCCCTCCAGCCGCTCCTCGATCTCAATCCGGTCTCCGGCCCCGCCGAATATCTTGGGAGCCTCCATTATCCGGTCTATGGTGGACAGAGATTCCTCGAGGCTGCTGCAGACAACCGATCCCTTTCCGGCGGCCAGCCCGTCGGCCTTGACCACCAGGCCCTTTTCCGGATGCTCGGCACAATACTGCCTGGCGTATTCTCTGGCCTCTCCAGCCTGCGAGAAGTTGCTGCAGGGCGGAACCGGGACTCCGAGGCCCTTCAGGAGGTCCTTGGTGTAGCACTTGGACCCCTCCAGGATGGCAGCCTCACGGCTGGGGCCGATGATCGTCTGTCCCTCCTCGATGAAGCAATCCACAATTCCGTCCGAAAGATATCCCTCCGGCCCTACAAAGGTCAGGTCGATCCCCTGGCTTTCGGCAAAGGATAGAAGCTCCGGGATGGACTTGAGGGGCGTTTGATCGTGCGTTGCCAGGTGGCATTTATCCATAATTGAGCTTCCCGCATTGCCGGGAGCTACATACACTTTCTCTACCAGGGGGCTCCTGGCATAAGCGTGCGCTACAGCGTTACCTCTGCCTCCTGCATCTATCACCAGAACCTTTGCGCCGGACATGGTAGAATCCGAGGAGACAACCCCTAGATAAGCATATTTGCCGGATAAGGATTTGATATTATGGAACTATTATTAATTTAACTTAAAATATCAAGTGGCGAACGTTCCATTCCTTTGCATAGGTATATTAAAGCGTAGGTATTGCCCACTCTTAAATCTTCATAAGCCTTGGCGAATGGCAGTTCTTTTGCGCCTGCCGCAGGAGATGATGATACATGTACTCACAAGAGCAATTGCTCAGCACCATTCAAGAGAAGAATGTTGAAACCATCCGGCTTCAATTTACCGATATTCAGGGCATAGTCAAGAACGTGGCCATACCTGCCACGCAGATGGGAAAGGCCCTCAGGAGCGGCATATCCTTCGACGGCTCGTCCATTGAGGGCTTTGCCCGGATTCAGGAGTCCGACATGGTTCTCAAGCCCGACCTCTCCACCTTCGCCCTCCTGCCCTGGCGGCTCAAGGACGGCTCGAACGAGGCCAGGATCATCTGCGACGTCTTCCTTCCCAACGGCCGGCCCTTCGACGGCGCGCCCAGATCGGTCCTGCGAAGGCAGCTGGAACGGGCTCAGGAGATGGGTTATTCGATGAAGGTGGGCCCAGAGCTCGAGTTCTTCCTCTTCCAGAAGGGAAGCAGCGGCTGTTCGACGGTTCCCCACGACTTCGGCGGATATTTCGATTTGGGGCCTGTAGACCTGGCAGAGGATGTTAGGCGCGAGATCATCAGAGCCCTGATACAGATGGGATTCACCATCGAAGCCTCTCACCACGAAGTGGCCAAAGGGCAGCATGAGATCGATTTCGTCTACGACGACGCCATCATGAACGCCGACAAGGTGGTGACCTTCAAGTATGTGACCAAGACCATCGCCATGCGGGAAGGCCTATGCGCCACCTTCATGCCCAAACCCATTTACGGCGCGGCGGGCTCAGGAATGCACGCCAACATCTCGCTCTTCCGGGGAGACGAGAACGCGTTCTTCGATCCGGAGATGGCCATGAATATCAGCGATCTGGCCAGGTATTTCGTGGGCGGCTTGATCGAGCACGCTCCTGCCATCACCGCGGTCAGCAACCCGCTCATAAACTCTTACAAGCGTCTGGTCTCGGGCTTCGAGGCACCGGTGTACATCAGCTGGTCCGGCCCCAACCGGTCCTCGCTGATTAGGATACCTGCCGGCCGCGGCCTGTCCACGCGCCTTGAGTTCAGGTCGCCTGACCCGTCGTGCAACCCCTACCTGGCCTTCGCCGTCATTCTGGCCGCGGGCCTGGACGGCATAAAGAGGGGAATTGATCCCGGCGATCCGGTGGACTTCAACGTCTACGATCTCACAGAGGCCGAGCGCCAGAAGCTGGGGATACGGACGCTTCCCTCCAACCTGAAGGAGGCCTTAGACTGCCTGGAACAGGACCAGGTCATACGCGCAGCTCTGGGCGAGCACGTCTACAACAACATCTCGCGCCTCGGAAACCTGGAATGGCAGGAGTACAATACCTTCGTCCACCAGTGGGAGATCGAGAGGTACTTAAACCTCTTTTAAAAGGGCGGGCTCAAATCCCCTGCGGTCTCTTTTTTTCGGGCTTCCGCTGCCATTCACAATTTTTTTATTCAGGGCCTTTGGCAGCATCGGTTTTGATGGCTCTCACCCGAAACGTATATATGTAGCATCGTACGTGGGAAAGTCCGGGCCGGTAGCTTAGTCAGGTAGAGCGAAAGGCTCTTAACCTTTAGGTCGGGGGTTCAAATCCCTCTCGGCCCGCTTTATAACCGGGGCTGTGGCCTAGTCAGGTAGGGCGACGGGCTCCAGCGGTATAATTTGATGATGAGCAACGGGTCTGCTGAGGCCTCTCGACGGGGAGGTCGTTGATGATCCGTTGGAGCACTGAAATGGGTTGTTACCAGCCACCGTTCTTCGAGGGCTGTAACACTTCAGTATCGGAGAGACCCGTCGATCGTGCGTTCGAATCGCACCAGCCCCACCTATTTTTGTATAACGCAGTCCTTAAATAGCTCCCAAGGCGATCCAGTTTCAGGATTGTGAAAATTATGTTCGATGATGTCCACACCATGTGCTGGTCCATCAAAGAGGTCAATCGCAACCTTAGCGACCGAAAGTCCGTCTCCGACTACTCCGTTACTTACCTGAAGAAAGCCTGCTCCGATCTGGCCAAGGAGATCAGGGTCATCTCCAAGTCCAGGCCTGGGGAGAAGATCGAGGTGGTCGACAGAGCTGGGGTTAAGAGATATCTGGACCTAAAGGATGTATCGGAGATGCTTTACGATGCGCGAAAGATCGTGGAGCTGAACCTGATCGATCACATCGACAGCTGGGCGAAGTCTCGCTAGCCGTAGAGGCCGGGCCCGGGTGCAGGTTTGGCCTGAAGGCCCGGGTCTAGCGGTGCCTCAGCACTCATAGGGCTCATCACGGTGGTCAGAGTTATTTTGGTCTTCATCGGCACCGCGGTCCTCTTTGCCACCGCACCTAAATATTCTTTGATGATCTTGACGAACATACGATGCTGAAAGGGCACTTTTGAGAATCATGGTGCGCGCAGGATTGCATGTCTCCATCGCCGGCGGAATAGATCGCGCGGTCGACAGGGCAGAGAGGCGCGGATGCGACGTTTTTCAGATATTCTCGCGAAACCCCAGAGGGTGGAAGTACAGGGACCTCAATCCCGCAGAGGCAGCGAGCTTCAGGCAAAAGATGGCCGGCAGCGGCCTGTCTTTAGCAGTGGATCACATGCCCTATCTGCCCAACCTGGCCTCCCCCAAAGAGGACGTCCATTCCCGGTCGGTGCAGGCGCTGGCAGTTGAGCTTTCGAGGTGTGAGGCCCTGGGGATTCCGTATCTGGTGACACATCTGGGAAGCCATTTGGGCGCAGGAAAGGACGAGGGCCAAAAGAGGATCGTCGCGGCCATCGAAGAAGCCTTCTCGATCTCGAGAAATGATGTGCTTCTGCTGCTGGAAAACTCGGCCGGGCAAAAGAACAGCATGGGCAGCAGTTTTGAGGATCTGAAGGGGATAATCGAAGCCCTGGGGGCCGGCCATAAGTCGCGCATCGGCGTCTGCCTGGACACCTGCCATCTCTTCTCCGCAGGCTATGAGTTGAGAACGCCTGACGGGGTGGAGGAGACTCTGCGCCGGTTTGACGCCCTGGTAGGCCAGGAGAGGCTCAGGCTGGTCCACATAAACGATTCGCGAGGGGATCTGGGATCGGGGCTTGACCGCCACGAGCACATCGGTCTTGGAAAGATCGGCCTTGAAGGCTTCAGGGTCATCCTGTCGAATCAAATTGTGGCGGAGCGGCCCTTGATACTGGAGACTCCGGTTGACGATAGAAGAGACGATGCGGCAAATCTGCAGCTGGTAAGAGCCCTGGCGGAGAAATCAGAGTAGGTTTCCCAGGGCCGACATCAGCGCCTGGCTGGAGATGGGCTTCACCAGATAGGTGCTTGCGCCCAGGTCATAGCTTCTCTGGATGTCGTCGTCCACGTTGGAGCCGGTGAGAATGACCACAGGTATGGGGCTGAAGCGGGGGTCTTTCTTGATCCTGGTCAGAAGCTCGATTCCGCTTATGTCGGGAAGGTTCAGGTCCAGGAGAATGAGTCCGGGAAGAGCGCCCTTCTCCGCGCAGCTCTCCAGCGCTTGCTGCGCGTCTCTTCCGCTGTCCGCCAGGATCAAATCTCTGTCGAGCTTGTTTAATTTTAGAATCCTCTTGGTGACGAAGACGTGCTCGGGATTGTCTTCCACCAGCAGCACTCTAGTCTCTCGCAATGCCATGAACGCCCCCGAATTTTGCCGGATATTTATTCATCGATACCTACGCCGAGCCTCCAATGAAACTACCCGCAAAAATAGTTTTCCCACTGGATTGCTGCCTCCTTTTCAAATGCCGTCTATTCCAATAAGGCTCGGATCAATGGCGATACGATTACCTAAAAATAATAATTAGCATAATATTATCCGTATTTATAATCCGAATTTAGATTCCGAATTAAAGATCCACAATGATCGGCTGCTGTGTTGCCACTCTTACTTCCTGGCCATTTTATGGAAGCGTTTGCCTGTTCGCTATCTCATTTTGATTTGATGAAGAGTTGGCCTCTCGCAGCATCCGGCGATGCCTCACCCGCAAGGCTGCTCCCTATACTTTCAGCATCCTGCACGCGCCGTCCCGGGATAGAAGCGCCACTCTGCTAAGCGGCACATCCGCTTCCACAACGTAGCCCAGAACCTTCGCGAGCTCTTTTGCGAAGTCCATGATAAGAGCATGTTCGGGCATGGAATCGCGGTCCAGCCGGGTTCTCGAACGCCCCAGATGCATGTAGGCCTTCACCTCCACGAAATCTGGCTCGGCTTGCTCTATAAGGCGCGCATATCCTTCTGGGTCCTGCAGGTTCAGGCCCCTGGCCAGGGTCAACCGGACCACGGTCCTGCTGGGATGATCCTTCAGCAGCCTCAAGCTCTGCAAAATTCTCGGCCATAGATCTCCGGCGGGATTGCATACTTGTTTGTAGAGTCTCTCCTGCGGTGCGTTCAGGCTGAGGTAGAGCTGGGTCGGCAAAACCTTTTCCAGGACATCGGGGCAGGTGCCGTTGCTCACCAGGAAGGAGGTCATGCCGCGGGACCCTATCTCCTTGATCAGCTCATCCAGGTAGGGATAGAGAGTGGGCTCGCCGATTAGAGAAACGGCCACATGTTTGGGGTGCCTGGCCTCCTCCAGCCTGGCCAGGTCGGTGGTCTTCGACCCGCCATATCCGGTGAGTATCCTCAGCTGCTCCCTCAGCAGGCCGTCCAGAAGCTCCTTGGGCTCGGTGGCCTCCTTTGGCGAAGGCAGGGGGCCGTCAATTGGCCTCCAGCAGTGAAGGCAGAGGTGGTTGCATTTCATGGTGGGCGTCATCTGCACGCAGCGGTGGCTGGAGATGCCGTAGAAATGGTGCTTGTAGCACTGGTCTCCGCCCCTCAGGCTGCGCCTCAGCCACAGGCATGGCTTAACCGCGCCCGAGCCCGACAAATGATAGCCCTGCTTGGCCAGGGTCCGTCTGGCCGAATCATCATCCATTGCTATTCAGGGGAATGCACAACCGATATATAGCTAATCCAGGGAAGACGGGGCCGGGAGATCCGCCGCTTGCGGCAAATGCGAAGGGCCAAAAGAGAAGGCTTACATAACTACACCGATGAGCCATAGGGTAGTGTCCTGGCAAACTGTTATGTTATTGGTCCTGCTGACCGTGGCTTTATGGCTGCCTGTGAAGGCGGACGGTGAGCAGGTCGGAGCAGGGGAGATCCTTTCCAGGGTGCAAACGGGACGGCCTGTGGCCTGCGATTGCGTAGAGATAACCGGCGATCTCAATCTGAGCGGCCTGGGCGTGAACGGCACCTTCTCCATCACCAACTCCACAATACACGGTGCAAATTTCCTGGGCACGAGTTTCGCGGATTTCGTCGATTTTGAAGGCACCGTCTTCGATAAGAGTGCCGACTTCTCGGCGGCCCAGTTCTTCAAGAGCACCAGCTTCAAGGATGTCCGGTTTCCGGACGATGCGAGCTTCTTCCTGGCTCAGTTTCTCGACGACAGCAGCTTCTCCAATGCGACCTTTAAGAACGTGAGCTTCATCGATGCCAGCCTTTCACACACCCTATTTAATCAAGCTCGATTTGAGGGCCGCGCCGACTTCAACTTCACCTCTTTCGGAGGCTACTGCGGATTCTGGAATGCGAGTCTAGAGAACGCGAGCTTCCTGGAGTGCCAGTTCAAAGGCAACGCGGACTTCAGCAACAGCAGTTTTGGCCAGGTCAACTTCATCAATGCCCGTTTCGACCAGTATTCGAACTTCGATGGGACCTCCTTTCAGGGATCTGCCGTCTTTGCCGGGGCGAACTTCCAGGACCAGGGCCAGCTTCGCTTCATCTCGCTTTTCCCAGGAGGCCAGCTTCCTCCTGTCCCGGTTCGATGCCGCTGCCTATTTCGGATCGGTCGACTTTTCAGGAGATGCTGTCTTCGGCCTGGCCGAGTTCGAGGGACTGGCCCAGCTCGAAGGCTCTCGATTCGGCGGCGGCTTGAACCTTGTCGGGGCGCAGCTTCACAACATCAAGCTGGAAAACGCAACTTTCGCGGAGGACTCCAGGATAGATCTCCGCGACGCAGAGTTCTTCCGGCTGGAAGCTCCCTGGAAGACGCTCTCCGGCCATCTGCAGTACGACGGTCCGGCCTATATCGCCCTGGTCAAGAACTACCGGGAGCTGGAGTGGTTCGACGACGCCAACGACTGCTACTTCCAGTACCGCCGGACAACTCAGGACAAAGAGCCACTGGGATGGACCAAGATCGCCGACGTCGCTGCCTGGATATCCTGCGGCTACGGGGTGAGGCCTGCCTATACGGTCCTGCTCTCCATTGCGGCCATAGTCTTCTTCGCCCTGCTCTTCGTATTCGGGCGGGGAATCGCCAGGGCGGACGAGAAGGCAATTTCAGACCGGGGGAATGCCGGACTTGAGGAGAGCCTTTACTTCAGCGCCATGGTCTTCATAGCCCAGGCCCCGGTGGACTTCGTTCCCCTGGGACGGTACAGATACGCGGTCATCATCGAAGGATTGCTGGGATGGCTATTGCTGGCTCTGTTCTTGGTCTCGCTGAGCAATATTATGATCAGATGATTTATAAGATTAAATGATCATGACTTCCTAGGCTGCACTGTCAATGAGAGCCTTACCGATATCAATAGACGCCTTGACCATCGTCCTGGTGGTTTTGCTGCAATTTTCGGCCCTGGCCGGCCCGGCGCTGGCGCAGGATAGCCCCGGCCAGAGTTCGTCATCCCTCCCGGATCTGAAGCCTGCAACCCAGCAGGTGATTACATCTGAACAGATCCTGTCTATGGTCAGGTCCGGAGAAAAGGTGAGCTACCACAACGTAACCGTCACCGGCTACCTCGATTTGAGCGGACTTTCAGGACCTGTGGAACAATCCATAAGCATTACCGGGTCCAGGATCCAGGGGCCTGCCAACTTCGAGGATGTAACCTTCCAGCAGCCGGTATCGTTTTCCGGAACTGAGTTCATGAACCGCACCAGCTTTCGAAAGGCTCGATTTCTGGAGGACGCAAGCTTCGAGGGAACGACGTTCTCAGGGCAGACCGACTTCCGCGACACCCGCTTTAGCGGAATGGCCGCCTTCACCATGTCGGAATTCGGAAAGGAGGCAAGCTTTGCCAGCGCCCGTTTTGCAGGCGACGCCATCTTCCTGGGGACGAAGTTCAGGGACCGCGTAAGCTTCGACTTCGCCCAGTTCTCCCAGCTGGTCTCCTTCAATAGCGCTCAATTCTCCAGCCTCACGGGATTCACCAATTCCCAGTTTGACGGCATATCTAATTTCGGCAGCACCAGATTTCTGGGAAATGCCAGCTTTGCTGCCACCAGCTTCAACGGAGATGTTATCTTCAGGGGTGCCCAGTTCACCAACGGCACCACCTTCGGCCTGGCCAGTTTTGGGGGGTTTGCAGACTTTGCGGGTGTCGATTTCAAGGAGGTGGCCTTCTTCGGCCTGGCCAAATTCTCGGACAACGCTCACTTCACAGAAGCAAACTTCAATAAGGGGCTGATCCTGGAGGGCTCCAGATTTTACAGCATGCAGCTTGAGGATGCGAAATTCGGGCCGGGCGCGCAGTTGAACCTGAACAACTCGGACTTCTCGAAGTTCATGGTCCGCTGGGACACCATAAAGGATCTTCTGGTCTTCAACGGCGCGGCCTATCTGGCCCTGGTCAAGAACTACAAGAACCTGGAGTGGTTCGACGATGCCGACGATTGCTACTACCAGTACCGCCGGATCTCCCAGGAGCAGGAACCCTGGAGCTGGACCAAGTTCGTGGACATCATAGCCTGGCTCTCTGCGGGCTACGGGGTTCGCGTCAGCTACACCATATTCTGGTGCCTCTTCACCATCATATTCTTCGGGGTGGCGTTGTACGTCGGCAACGGAATGAGGAAGTTTGAGTTCGAGGGGCTGGAGATCGCGGGAGGATCGGCGAAAGTGGTTCCCGGAAATCGCGTCTCCTTTATAGACGCCGTGTACTTTTCCACCGCGATGTTCACCACGTCGCAGGCCCCGGTGAACACTTATCCGGTGGGGTTCTACAGGCACCTGGCCATGCTGGAGGGCATCCTGGGCTGGTTCTTCCTGGGGCTGTTCGTGGTGGTGCTCTCAGGCATGCTCATTCGCTGAGGCCTTCCCCGGAAAGATTGATATACGTGATTGGCAGACGCGGGAGAGGCTTCAATAATGGGCGTGTGGCCCAGCCAGGATAAGGCGACAGCCTCCTAAGCTGAAGATCGGGGGTTCGAATCCCCCCACGCCCGCTAAAATTTAGTCGCGGTTTTTCGAGCAAACGTCCTCTGCTCAAATCTAATTTCTAAAATCTCCCGTCCTCTAAACGTTACTTTTATAGAAAAAAAATCCCAAGGGCCGCCCCTCAGGAGCGGAATTTGCGCGCTTTCTTTAGCTCTCAGGGCACGATCTTGGAGATGGCCAGCTCCAGTATGTCCTCAGCTCCCGCCTTCTTGAGCCTTGGGATCAGCAGGTTTACCTGTGACCTGTCCACCACCGTCTCGACTGCGTAATAGCCCGAGTTCCAGAGCTTGGAGATGGTGGGATTCTTCATGGACGGAAGAATTGATATCACCTCATCTATCCGGTCCTCGGGGACGTTCATGTCCAGCAGCACCCGTTCGCGTGCCCTGATGACCGCGGACAGGAGAGTTTCCACCGCCAGGATGTCCTCCCGCTTCTCGGGGTCGGCCCAGCTCTTCTTGTTGGCGATGAGCTCTGAGGTGGACTCCAGCATCACGTCTATGATCTTTAGCCCGTTCTTCCTGAGAGTGGATCCGGTCTCGGTCAGATCCACGACCACGTCGGTCAGCTCCGGCACCTTGGCTTCGGTTGCACCGTAGGAGAATTGAATCTCCACCGGTATCCCCAGCCCCTGGAAGAAGGAGGTGGTCAGGTTGGGGTACTCGGTTGCCACTCTGCTTCCGGGCGGGATGTCCCTCGCGTTTTTATAGCCGTGGTCCTCGGGAACGGCCACTACCAGCTTTACCTTCCCCGGTCCCTGCTTCCCGTAGTTCAGCTCGGTAACCGTAGCCACGACTGCCCCTGACTCCATGATCCAATCCGTTCCGGATATGCCCAGATCGAAGTAGCCCTTGGCGACGTAGGTGGGTATCTCCTGAGGACGCAGGATCTTGATCTTGCCGATGCGGGGATCATTGACCCGGGCGTTGTACTCTCGCTCGGTTCTGCGAATCTCCAGGCCGGCCTGCTCAAACAGCTGCAGGGTCTGGTTGAGCAAGCTGCCCTTGGGAATGGCGATGTTTATCATGATCACCCAAAACCTGCCCGGGCAGCTATTTTTGCCTTTTGCTTGGGATGGCTTGAAATCCATAAGTCTTAAATTTACGGAAATCCCAGAGCGCCTCATAATATTTATAAATAATAAAAGTCATAGCTCACCTCCGGAGCATGAAGGGGGTTTCTGGACATAGTATCCATTGCTGTAATTTCTGATACGCACTTCGGGCTGGACAGGTCGACCCTTTCAAACTCTGATAGCGTGGGTCAGCTCATCTGGGAGATATGGAAGTTCGGGGGAGGCTGTGATGAGGTGGTGCTCCTGGGAGACATCTTCGATTTCTGGAGGGTCCGGCCGGAGAAGGCATTGCGCGACTCCGTCTTCTTCTTCCGCAGGCTTTCAGATCTGGACCTGAGGGTGAGATATGTGGTCGGAAACCACGATCACCATCTGGCGGTGATGCATCAGGAAAACGAGCTTTTGGAGAGGGTAGCCAGAGGCGACCTGTTTTCCATATACTCGCCCAACCTGAGGTGGTCTCAGAGGATCAACGGCCAGTCGATAGAGATGTTTTATCCGACCTACTGTACCCGGTGCCGCAGCAGATCGGTGATGTTCTCACACGGCCATCACCTCGACGGCCTGGAAAGCTTCTCCATCCAGCTGATAGAACAGCTGAGAAGGCTTTCGGGCGAGGATCTGTCCCCCTCGGACCTGGAGATGATGATGACCTACGCCTACGAGAGCATCTATCGCTCCAGCTACATCGGCGAGATGGTGGAACTGGAGGAGAGATTGTGGAAAGTATCCAGTTTCTTTTACAGATTCAAGGCCAGCGTTCTCAAGACTCTTAGATTCACTCCGATAGAGCGGCAGTACGAGGCCATAATCAGGTTCATCCGCGAGCAGAACGGCGGACGGGCCGATCTCTTCGTCTACGGCGACACCCACCGGCCGGACCTCTATCAAAGGCCGGGGGGACCTGTGGCCGTGAACACCGGCTGCTTCCTGGCCGAGGAGAATGCCGGATGCCGGAAGGAGACGCGAGATACCTACCTGATCATGAACGAGAATGGCGTGTTTCTGCGACAGCTGGGCAGGGTGGACCCGCTGTGCTGCAGGGAGTACGCCTGACTCTGCCAGAGGAAGACAAAATTTCATATTCACGGAGTGCCGATGCATTGGTTGATGGACTTCGAGGATGTCCTGCGAGGCAGAAGGTCGGTTCGGCAGTACCAGAAAAAGGGGATCTCAAGAGAGCTGGTGCAAAGCCTGATCCGCAATGCAGAAGCAGCTCCTTCAGCCGGAAACCTGCGGGCCAGGAGATACATAGTGGTAACCGACCCCCAGATGCGAAAAGCCCTGTCCATCGCGGCATACGGACAGAGCCAGGTGGAGACCGCTTCAGCGCTGGTGGTGGTGTGCGCCGATGTGGATCGATCGTCGCAGAGGTACGGGGACCGGGGATCGCTCTTCTCCATTCAGGATGCAGCAGCGGCGACCATGTGCCTTCTTCTTGCCGCCCACAACCAGGGCCTGGGAGCCTGCTGGACGGGGGCCTTTGACGACCAGATCGTCCGCGAGGCTCTGGACCTGGAGATCCGGGTTCTGCCGGTGGCCATAATATCCCTGGGCTGGCCGGCAGAATCTCCCCTCCCGCCGGCTCAGAGAGACCTTGGCGAGATGGTGCGTTGGATCGCGTGAAATCCGGGCTGCGGGCTATAGTTGAGGCCGTGCTCAGCGGCGAAATTTCGACCGATGCCGATCTGGAGGCGGGAAAGAAGGCCCTGGCCAGGGAATGCGGACTGTCCAGCCTTCCCAGCAACGCTGATATACTGGCCCAGGCGGGGCCGGAAGAGCGCGATCGTCTGAAGATGCTGGTGCGAAAGCCCACTCGCACCCTCTCCGGAGTGGCGGTGATAGCAGCCATGACCTCACCGGCCCGTTGCCCTCACGGGGTATGCGTTCCCTGTCCCGGAGGCGCGGCCCGCGAGGTACAGTCACCACAAAGCTATACCGGCCGGGAGCCTGCGGCTATGAGAGCGGCCCAGCACGCTTACGATCCTTACGATCAGGTCGCGGCCAGGCTGCACCAGCTGCAGGAGATCGGCCACCCCCTGGACAAGGCCGAGCTGATAATCATGGGCGGGACCATGACCTCCAGGCCTCTGGGCTACCAGGCCTGGTTTATCAAACGATGCCTGCAGGCCATGAACGACTTTCCTGCGTCGGTCTCACGCTCGCCCTCTTTTGCCTTTCAGACCTTTGAGGAGGCGGCCCGCACCAACGAGAGGGCCGCGGTGAGAAACATCGGCACCACCTTCGAGACCCGGCCGGACTGGTGCCGGGAAGAGCAGCTTGAGGTAATGCTATCTCTAGGGGCCACCAAGGTCGAGCTGGGGGTGCAGAGCCTCAGCGATGAGATTTTGCAGGGCGTCCGCAGGGGCCATAGCGTCGGGGACACGGTCAGAGCCAACCGCCTCTTGCGCGACGCGGGATTAAAAGTTGGATTTCACATGATGCCCGGGCTTCCCGGCTCCTCTCCTGAGACGGATCTGGAGATGTTCCGGAAGCTGTTTTCGGACCCGCGCTTTAGGCCTGACTATCTCAAGATCTACCCCACCCTGGTGATCGAGGGAACCGAGCTTTACCGCTGGTACCGGCGGGGGAAGTACCATCCCTTAGAGGACGATGACGCTGCTCTGCTGGTCTCCAGAGTAAAAGAGCTGCTGCCCGTTTACGTCCGGCTGCAGCGGGTGCAGAGGGACATTCCCTCCCAGCTGATCGTTGCTGGAGTCAAGAAATCCAATCTCCGGCAGCTTGCTCTTCGCAGGCTTCAGGACCGGGGAGGCAGGTGTCGCTGCATTCGCTGCCGGGAGGCGGGGCTCAAGGGGGTCGTAGAAGGCGAGGCGGAGCTGCGGGACGAGGTTTACGGGGCCTGTGGAGGAGAAGAGCACTTCCTGTCCTTCGAGAGAGGCGACCAGACGTTGATCGGCTTTTTGCGGCTGCGACTGGCAGGGCAGGCACGGATCCGGGAGCTTCATGTCTACGGGCCGCTGGTGCCTCTGGGAACGAAAAAAGATGGCTGGCAGCACCGGGGCTTTGGGTCCAGGCTGCTTTATGCTGCTGAAGACCTGGCCAAGAGCCGGGGCTATGACTGCCTTCAGGTAACCAGCGGGATTGGAGCGCGGGAATACTACCGGCGGCTGGGATACGAGCGATGTGGCCCTTACATGGCGAAGAGGCTGTGCTAGGCTAAGAGCAATCCTTTGTCCGCAAGCTGAGGGAAGATTTGCGTTTACCACAACCATTAAATATCGAGCTTTTAAGAAGGTACCCGGTCTGGAGAATAGTATCATGCGTTGGCAAGGAAAAAATGGACGGAAATCCACCGGCGGGAAGCTGATTCTGGCCCGTGGCAAGCGCAAGTATGAGACTGGTCGGGAAGCCAGCGATACCACTATTGCTGATAACCGAAAGAAGCAGATTGAAACGCTGGGCGGAAATCACAAAATGCGCCTTCTGAGAGCAAATCTGGCGACCGTTGCCGATCCTAAGACCGGGACGACCAAGAAGGCCAAGATCGAGACCGTAACCAGCAACAAGGCGAACCTGCACTACACCCGCAGAAACATCGTTACCAAGGGTGCCATTATCAAGACCGAACTGGGGGATGCCATGGTCACCAACCGCCCCGGCCAGGATGGCGTAATCAACGCAGTCCTGCTGCCACCCCAGTAAATTCTTTCTCTTTCAGGAAATGTACCTGATCTTCCGCTGCCGCTGTGGAAGACATCTTTATGCCCAGGAGGGCGCAAAGACCAGAACCTGCCCCTGCGGAAGAAGGACTACTCTGGCCAAGGCCAGGATACTGGCCCGGGCGGAGGATGCGGAGGCTGCTGGAGAGATGGTGAGGGCGCTTCAGCAGAAAGACCGGGGAATGACCGGCTTTCGGCCCGCAGGATGAGCTGAAACGTCTGATAGAGCTGAAAGGACGGCCCCTCCCCGGTAATTGGGAAGGTCAACTGAGAGGGTCCTTATTTTCTCCGCATCACGGTGAAGTAGGCCCGGGATTCAGACAGCACATCACCTGTCGTGCTATCCAGTCTCACACTCCCTTCGGTGAAGGCCACCTGCCGCCCTCTCTTGAGCACTCTTCCACAAGCCACCACCCGGCCCTCACGAGCGCCCTGCAGGAACGATGTGTTCTCGGAGATGGTGGCGATCAGCTCACCCTCATCCAAAACGGTGTAAAGCGCTAAAGCCATGGCTTCGTCGGCCAAAGCCACGTAAAGCCCGCCCTGCATCCAGCCCTGACCGTTGAGAATCGACGGCCGAACGGGCATGGTGAGTCTGGCCTCCCCATCACCGAAGGATTCGATCTCAATTCCCATCGTCAGGAAGAACGGATTCGCCTCCCGGCCACTCTTCTTTATCTCGTCCAGGTATCCCATTTTGACCATCGTAAACGGTTGAGGATTCCTAACTTGAGAGTTTCGGCCCTCTTGGTCTCCTGGCCCCGGCATCTCAGTTCAGGGCCCGCACCGGCAGAAGCGACATCGGAGTGTCGGAGCGCACCGCAACGGTGTCATCGGTGAAGATCTTCATCTCCTCGCTGCTGTTGAACATCCATCCACAGAAGTACTGGGGATAATCCTGAATCCACACATTATCTGGTTCGGCCACTCTTCCCACCTCATTTTGCGGGTTGTGCACGGTCTCCACTGCCGTCCAGGCGCTGCCGTCGCGGACCATCACCCAGGCATGAAAGTCTGATCCCGTATCCCCTAACATGATCCTGGCGTCGTAGCCGCGGTTGACCAGGATGTTCCAGGTGATGGCGCTCATATCCGAGCAATCGAAGACATCGTTTTCGAAGGTCTTCTCGAACTTATAGTGCTTGAGGAGATCCGCCAGCCTTTCCAGGAACTCCTGGTCCTGGCAGATGGTTAGATTTCCGACGATTATGCCAGGGCCGCTCACGTCCTGGCGGTCCCGGTAGGAGTCGCTCCAGAGCGCATGCCGGTAAAATTCGAGATCATGGCCCTGCACGTTGTTCAATACGGTTAAAAGAAACAATATGGTCAGAAACACTTGACCTTTCATCGAGTCAGAATATTCTATCCGGAAGATAGATCTTTCGTTCGGAGCAGAAATCGCCGCAGAAGGATGAACTCAGCAGAATCCGCCTACCGAAAGTGCCGGATCGATATTCTGGAAACCTGGGGCATAGAATAAGAAAGAGGAAAGCTAGAAAAAGGAGGAAAGGATGCGGAGGTTCTCAGGGAACCAGCCTTCTCCGGTCTCTCGGAAATATCACTGCATCCCGGATGTTCTCCAGTTTGAGCATGGTCATGATCAGACGGGAGAGTCCGAGTCCCCAGCCGGCGTGCGGGGGCATGCCGTAGCGGAAGGCCTTCAGGTAGAACTCGAAGCCTGAGGGGTCCAGGCCTTTTCCTCTGATCCTCTCGACCAGCATGGCATGGTCGTGGACTCTCTGTGCTCCGCTGGCCAGCTCCATCCTGGGGTGCATGAGGTCGAATCCCCGGCATATCTCGGGACGGTCCTCGTAGGGCAGAGTGTAGTAGGGCTTGATGGATGATGGCCAGTCGGTCAGGAAATAATGCTCGCCGATGGTCTCGCCCAGGAACCTCTCGGTCTCGGTATCCAGATCGTCTCCCCACTGCATGGGCACGTTGCGGCCCTCCTTGGCCAGCTCCAGGGCCTCGGTGTAGGTGATCCTTTTAAACGGAGCCTTCGGAACCTGAAAATCGAGGTTGAGCGCTGCCAGCTGTCGCGAGCAGTTCTCGGCCACGTACTGGTAGGCGGAGACCACAGCTCCCTCCAGGATGTCCATTACATCCTTGTCGTCGGCAAAGCTCACTTCGATGTCAATGGAGATTGCCTCGTTCAGGTGGCGGCGGGTATCGTGCTCCTCTGCCCGGAAGATGGGGCCGATCTCGAAGACGCGGTCCATCCCAGCGCCCATGAGCATCTGCTTGTAGAGCTGGGGGCTCTGGTTCAGGAAAGCCTCTCTCTCGAAGTAGCTTATGGGAAATAGATCGGTGCCGCCCTCGGTGGCCGCTGCCACGATCTTGGGCGTGAAGACCTCGGTGATTCCCTGGCGGTAGAAGTAATCCCGCAGGACACGAAGAACCGCGCTCTCGATCTCAAATGCCGCCAGCACGCAGGGCCGGCGGATGTCCATGAAGCGCGAGTCCAGGCGGGTATCAAGCTCGCATTCCACCTTTTCGGTGGGGTCCATGGGCAGGGGGACCTCGGCGGCATTCAGAACCTGCACCTCGGTCGGAAGTATCTCGAAGCCTCCCGGAGCCTTGGCCTCCGCCTTCACCATTCCTCTGACCTGAACTACGCTCTCCCGGCTGATGCCGGCTACTTTCTTGAAGGTGGCTTTGTCCACCAGCTTTTTTACCAGGGTTATCTGGGCGAAGCCCTTGCGGTCCCGGAGGACCAGAAAGGCGATTCCTCCCAGGTTGCGAATCTCGTGCGCAAAGCCGGCAAGCGTCACCTCTGTGCCGTCTATTTCCGGAGTTACGTCACCTGTGTAATGAGTCCTGAGAATCAACCCGAATCACCTGCCACAGAATGGACTTCTAATATAAAAGCAGTCTGGAAGGACGGCGATCGTATCCGAGTCTCGGAATATTCCCTTACATACGCCCCAACAAGATGTCAACCAAATCGGACACAAAGATGAAGGAACTTTTCGGCGTGATAGCATATAGTTTTATTATGTCTCCAGTGCATATATCTAAGATACATGGCATTAGGTCGTTTGCGTTGCTGGTGATCTCATTGAGGATCCTCGCTGCAATACGAAATCAAACATATAATAAGGACGAATGATCTGCTTGATAGATAGAGCTCCAATCGGAATTCCGGGTCTGGACGAGATGCTCGAAGGAGGGCTGCCGGTCCCATCTCTGATCCTGGTGGCAGGGGATGTGGGCTCCGGAAAGACCACTTTCTGCAGCCAGTTCCTATTCAAAGGTGCACAGCTCGGCGAGCGCGGGCTCTGCTTCCTGACTCTTGGCGGGTCACCTGAATGCGTCTTAAAGTTCATCGCCACCTACGATTTCGCCGACAGCAAGTACTTTGGAAAGGACATCGTATTCTCAGACCTGGAAGTTGTTCTGGAGCAGCCGACAAACTCTGATGAGGTTCTAAAGATCATTGAACTGGAAATGGAAAGGCATCGTCCGAGAAGGGTGGTGATAGACTGCCTCTCGGTCTTGTTGGACCTGTTCTCCGAAAACTACAGGCGCTTTCTCTTGAGGCTATCCCATCTGATAAAAGACTACAAAGCCGTAGCCCTGGTCACAGGCGACTCTATCCCGGAAAGGCCCTACCCGGTGGAGATTGCCCAGGTGGCTGATGGGATTATCCTGCTCCAGAACGCCGAGGTCAACCTGCTTCGCAGGCGGTCGATAGAAGTCCTGAAGATGAGCGGGACCGCTCATCATCTGGGCAAATATGCATTAGATATATCTTCCAAAGGACTAACCGTATACCCAGGTCTCTAGAACATGGCACTCTCCCCAAAAGATCTATTCTCGCAGGACGAGTTCTGGATTCTCCTCTTCTTCCTAGGAGCAGTGCTGTTCAACTGGCCCATCCTCTCCCTGGCAATAGGTCGCATGAGTGCAGCGTCCATCCCTACGGTTCTCGCCTATATCAGCGCAGTGTGGATATTGATCATAGCAATTCTATATTGGTTTGACCGGGGGTCTGAGAGTTGATCAGCCCGCAGCTCGCAATCGTCGTGATGGTGCTGTATCTTTTGCTCCTGTTCGGAATAGCTCAGTATGCCGTCCGTCGCGGGCTGGAAGGCCGGAGCATTGTGCAAAACCCTTATGTTTATGCTTTATCTCTATGCGTCTACGTCAGCGCCTGGACGTATTACGGTTCCATAGGCCGGGCGGCCACGACCGGCCTCGAGTTCTTGCCCATTTACATCGGTCCTGTCCTGGCCATGACCTTGGGCTGGGTCCTGATCAGGAAAATGATTCGTGTCTCAAAAGAGTACCGTCTGTGCTCGATTAGCGATTTCATAAGCTATCGGTATGGAAGCAGCTACGTAATCGGCGCACTGGTTGCGGTTCTGAGCCTGGTCATGGTCACACCCTACGTGGCACTGCAGCTTATAGCCATATCCATCTCACTGGATGTTCTATCCGGACACACATTGCTGTTCGGAGTCGACGGAACGCGCAGGTTGATCGTGGCCCTGCTCCTGGGGGTCTTCGCGGTAATTTTCGGGGCCAGACACATGGACCCGATGGAGCACCACGAGGGCCTGATCCTCGTCGTGGCCTTCGAGTCGGTGGTGAAGCTGGCGGCTTTTCTGCTGGTGGGAGTCTACGTGGTCTATGGAATGTTCGGAGGATACCATGTAATCCTGGACCAGATATCTCAAGCTCCCCAATATCTGGAGCTGACAGATGTGGATTTCACCCTGTGGTTCTCGCTCACCCTCATATCCTTCTTCGCAGTGCTTCTTCTCCCCAGACAGTTCCACGTCACCGTGGTGGAGAACGCCGAAGAAAAACAGCTGAAAAAGGCCATGTGGCTCTTTCCCCTCTACATGCTGCTCATAAACCTGTTCGTCCCGGCCATTGCCTTTGCTGGCGTCCTCTTGAAGACTCCCGGGCTGGCGGATGCCTACGTAATATCCATTCCCGAGAGTCACGGTCAGAACCTGCTGGCCGGTCTGGTCTTTATAGGCGGCTTTTCTGCCGCAACCGCCATGATAATGGTCGAGTCCGTGGCCGTCGGAGGAATGATGCTCAACAACCTGGAGCTGCCGTACCTGCTGAGAAAAATCGGTAAGGGAAAGAACCTTCCGGCTACCCTCATCAATATGAAGCGGCTCAACATACTCCTGGTGGTGATGCTCGGCTACCTCTATTCCCGCCTGGTGGCCTACGACATCCTGGCATCGATCGGCATTGTCTCCTTCCTGGCTGTAAGTCAGCTTGCGCCTGCGGCTTTAGGCGGCCTCTACTGGAAGAAAGGCAACCGTCTGGGAGCTGTGGCCGGACTGGTCTCGGGACTATTCCTCTGGATTTACACGGCATTAATACCGGCACTGGCCAGCGAGGGAAGCTGGCTTTACGAGGGTCTGGTGAAGAACGGGCCGGCCGGCCTCACGGTTTTCAAGCCCACCGCCCTCTTAGGCTCGCAGCTGGACATATGGACGCACTCTTTATTCTGGAGCCTTCTGGTCAACGCCAGCCTCTTCGTGCTGGTCTCGCTCCTGTATAAGCCCAGCCCGGAAGAAGAAGCCCAGGCAGAAGCCTTCGTGGACATCTATCAAGGGAAGTCTTTGAAACCGGCCAAAATGAGCATCGCTCAAATGGGAACCGTGGCAGAGCTTGAGTCAACCCTGGCACTTTACGTGGGCCAGGACAGGGCGACATTTCTGGTGGATGCGGAACTGGCCCGTCTCGGCACCGACCGGGAGACGATCGATGGCAAGCAGCTTTTAGAACTGTGGAACGCGTTCGAGAGGGTCCTGACCGGTTCGGTGGGCTCATCGACCACCAGGATGATCGTTGAGGATAGCGTTCCTGTGAGGCCGGTAGTTGAAGCGGCTGTAGCCACAGAGGCTACATACGATCTGCCACCCGGACATATCTTCATAGTTCCGGAGAAAGGGTATGAGGTATTCACCGATCAGATAACTCATGGTGTAGAGGGGCTGTGCGTCACTCATCTGGACCCGGATGAAGTTCGCAGCAGATGGGGTTTTAAGGAAACTCCGATAATCGTGCTCGGCCGGGAGCGGGGAAAGGATCATTATATCTCTCCAACCAACCTGCCGCTCTTGTTTATGACTTTGAAATCATTCGTCGAATCCAGCAAGAACAGCCTGGTGCTGCTGGACAATATCGAGATGCTGGTGAAAGCCAATCAGACCCTGGTTCCGGAAAAAGAGGTGCTGGACTTCGTCTACGAAATTGAGCTCTTAGCCCGCAAATCCAGGCTCGTTCTGGCGGAGCGACACGAATTCGTGCACATCGATCTAAAGGGCGAAATTGCCGAGGCCAGAGAGCTGATATTTACTCTGGGACCGCTGTCTTACTATCTATTCTCGGTCTTCTCACAGACCATGCTCTCCCGGCTCGACGAGGCCGTAAAGAGAGACGTCATCGATGAGGCTAATGACCTGATCTCCGCCGGCGGCTTCTTCGAAGAGGCAGGACAGAAGCGGCCGTCTGATGAATCTCCAGAGGCCAGCTGTGAGCCCGATATGCGAGATGCCGTGAGGTCTCCCTCGCCAAACCTCAGAGTGGACGCGAGCATTGTGCTCAGCCGTCGTGCCTTCTTCGTGGCGATTAGAAGGCTGGCCCGGATCATCAAGAAGCACGACCAGGAGTTCGATCTTGGTGCATCGGTGGCAAACCTGATGAAGAGCTACGGACGGAGCCGCTATGAGGTCTTGTTGGTTCCAGGGACGACTTACGTGGTGGAGGAGACCAAGCCCAGCAAGAGCATGGAGCTTTACGCTGAGCTGGTAAACCACGGCATGGATGGCCTTTGCATCAGCCGCTACAATCCCGATACCCTTTTCGAGCGCTACGGCATCTCCCAGAAGACGGTCATCTGGCTCACCCAGAAGAGCGAGCCGGGATTTCGAACGGTCGATCCGACCAACTTCCCCCGGCTGTCCAGCATGATCTCCGAGTTCCTGAGCCGGGCCAACTACCCGGTCATCCTGCTGGAGGGTTTAGGCTATCTGATAACTCAGAGCAACTATGAGACTGTGCTCAGGTTCATCCAATCTCAGAGGGATGAAATAGCCATAAAAGATGCCATAATGCTGGTTCATATCGATCCCCTGTCGCTGGACACCAAAGAGCTTCACAGGCTCAAGAGCGAGCTTGAGCCCTTTGAGGTCTGAAGATCCTTTTAATAGGAGATTTTTCCATAGCTATAGGCCATGATCGAGCTAGGCCTGTTGCTGCTTATAATCGTAATCATATTTGGGGCTGTCCTGGTTCTCCGCTCCCTCAAAAACTTTGCCATTAATGCCGTGGTGGGATTGTTAATTCTCTTCCTGGCCAATACATTTGCCGGACTGGGGATCGGATATAGCTGGCTGGTGATAATCATCTGCGCGCTTGGCGGGGTGCTGGGGGCAGTGCTGGTAATAGCCCTTAATCTGATAGGAGTGACCATTTGAGGATTGGGGGGGGCATTGGCCGTCCGTAGAGGCCGGTTCCCGTAGAGGACTTGATCCCTCATAAAACGGCCTTCTCGATTTAGCAGTATCCTGCAGCCCAGGTCTGCCCTTTTGCTATTTTCTGGGCTGGCTTTTTGAGACCTCCTCGCAGGAGCCGCGGAAGAGACAGACTATTCCCGCTGCCAGGAGAACGGCCATAATTCCGGTCAGGAATATGCCGTCAAACACGCCTGCTCCACCGATGGATAGTACCAGGGGCTTCATCTGGGCCTGCAGCGGCGAGAGCAGCGGAAGAACGCCGGGGGTGAGCAGCATCAGAATATCTGCGCCCAGAAGGGTGCCCAGCGTGCCGCTGATGTACGCCAGCGGCGCTGCCCCTCGATAGCCCCCGGCCAGGATTAGGCCGCATAAGGCGGCCAGAAGTGGCGAGATCCAGAAGGGCAGGGTTATGCCCTCGCGCGGAACGGGCATGGCAACAGAATAAGTTATCACGGCAACGATGATAATCCCTAGAAGGGCCTTTTTTGCGGAGGCCTGGCCCCGGATCAGCAGATGGGTGGAAATGGCCAGGGGAATTATGCAGCCTCCGACGTTTACCGCCAGGTAGACGGGATGAAACTGGACGGAGAAATTCTGAGATAGGTAACTGGCTAAAAGGACGTACCACTGCGGATAGGCTGAAACTGGAACTGTGCTCAAGGGTATGTCTACCAGGCTTCCTAAAACGGACCCGAATACGGCCAAAGACGCGTGCCAGTGATCGAAACCCACCTGCTCAAACGCGGTTTCGGATAGGCGCAAAAAAAGGTATATAAATATTATCGGAACGGCCAGTATCAGGATCAGAATCACCAGGTAAAAGGGCAGAAAAAGAAATTCAAACATTAAATAGCCCATTTCTCCCTTATGTTTAATAGATTTTTTCGGCATTTTCTATGGTTGAATTGCCGACGATTGCCTCTGGCCGAGTATCAGGTATAATAGGAAAAAAGGTGTAATTGCTAAAATCATATTTGTAAATATAATTCTTTAAACAAGCGCAATTTTACTGAAAAAGCCAGCCAATAATCCAAAATATAATCCTTAGAGATCTATCATTCCCTTAATTTGTGGCAAAAAGCCTTAAATAATCAGACGGAATAGAATAGGTAATGCGGCATATCCAAGAGCGATTTGCCGATACAGGAAACCGACTATGGCGTTATACGATTATGTGCAGAAGGACCCTCTGGCAACGAGATATGATCCTGCGATCCCTGGAGTGATCTCTACGGAAAACGCATCATTTCTATTCCTGCTGGCCTGTGCGCTGATATTCCTGGTTGCAGCTGTGATTTGAGTTTCCAGGGAATCGGAAACCGGGAAGGATGCAGCTGAACGGAAAATGCCCTGATCGGCTCTCAGGACAGTTCACAGAAATCTCCGGCAGAATAGCCAGATAA
The DNA here is from genome assembly GCA_013178225.1 of Methanotrichaceae archaeon. GTDB lineage: Archaea > Halobacteriota > Methanosarcinia > Methanotrichales > Methanotrichaceae > JABLXE01. Next base: position 285,022 of record JABLXE010000003.1, on the reverse strand, counting down.
AACATTCTATCTTTATTTATATTATCCTTTTCCAAGCCGGTCTCGAATTTTGGGAAATGCGAGTGCTTTTGTTAACGATTCTGATATTTTCCTGAACCATCCGGTTATTTTCCAAAAACCTCCATTACGGGCAACCAAAAGCTCCATCAACCCAATTGAAATAAACATCCTCTCATGGCTATTCATCCCATAGATTTCCGGTATGGCACTCCCGAGATGAAGACCATCTGGGAGGAGGATTTCCGTCTGCGCTGCTTGTTCCGCGTGGAAGCGGCGCTGTCCTGGGCAGAGGAAGAGCTGGGTCTGATCCCGGCGGGAACTGCCGCGGAGGTTGCAGCGGCGGCCGAAAAGGCCAGCCCGGAGCGGGCAAAGCAGATCGAGGACGAGATCGGCCACGATATGATGGCGGTAGTGCTGGCCATGGCGGAGGTATGTCCAGGCGCTGCGGGAGAGTGGATTCACCTGGGTGCCACCTCTAACGACATCCTGGATACGGCAACGGGCCTCCAGATCAGGGCTTCGTTGGATGTGCTGGGGCCCAAGCTGAAAAAGCTGCTCGCGCTTCTGCTGGGCATGGCCGTAAACAACAAGAATACGGTTTGCGCCGGCAGGACTCACGGCCAGATCGCCGTCCCCACCACCTACGGGTTGCGCTTCGCGATCTGGGCATCGGAAGTCGCGCGCCACATCGAGCGGCTGGAGCAGCTGCGACCGCGCGCAGCCGTCGGAAAGATCAGCGGTGCTGTCGGAACCCAGGCCGCCTACGGGCCTCGCGGCATGGAGATACAGAGCCTGGTGATGAGACATCTTGCCCTCAATGAAGTGGATGTCTCCAACCAGGTGGTACAGCGGGATAGACACGCGGAGATGGTGTTCTGGATGGCCCTGGTGGCAACCACCCTGGACAAGATCTTCACCGAGATCCGGACTCTGCAGAGGACGGAGATTGCAGAGGTAGAAGAGGGATTTGGAAAGAAGCAGGTCGGGTCCAGCACCATGCCCCACAAGAGGAATCCCATCAAGTCGGAGCAGATCTGCGGCCTGGCCAGAATTGTCAGAGCTCAGGTCCTTCCCGCTCTCGAAAATGTGCCGCTGTGGGATGAGCGCGACCTGACCAACAGCAGCTGCGAGCGGGTGGTGTTCCCGGAGGCCTTCGTGTTCACCGATCACCTCATCACCCTGGCCATTCGCACCCTGTCCAACCTGCGGCTGCGGCCGGAGAACATCGAGGCCAACCTCACCATGCTGCACGGCCTGAACATGGCCGAAAATGTGATGGTGGAGCTGGCCAAGCGAGGAGTGGGCCGCCAGCAGGCCCATGAAATAATGCGCCAGTCTTCCATGAAGGCCTTTGAGGAGAAGCGAGAGCTGGCAGAGGTCCTGCTGGAGAACCAGGCGGTGACGCGCGTCCTCTCTGCTCAGGAGATCCGCGATCTGCTGGACCCGCATAAGTACATCGGGACTGCTGTCGCGCAGGTGGAGAGGCTGAACGCAAAGCTGCAGAGACTCGCGGCCTGAGGGGCCAAACCGGCCTGCTCAGATATTTTTATGCCCCAGGTTCGGCTTCTCAAACCCGGCTTCATCCTGCGGGGCCCGGAGGGTGAGATACTCGATGCCAGGTCTTCCGTCACGCTTATTTTGGCCGGCTCGAAGAAGATTGTGGTGGATAGCGGCGCGGAGGGCGATGGCGGTCAGATCGCTGCAGCCCTGGCAGAGATGGAACTCTCCCCAAAGGACATCGATATCCTGGTGAACACGCACCATCATCCCGATCACTGTGCAAATAACCGCCTCTTCTCTCTGGCCAGGTTGCTTTTGCCGGAGGATGGGCAAATCATCTGCCCCGGAGTGTGGACCATGTACACCCCCGGTCACTCTATGGACAGCGTATCGGTGGTCGTGGAAGGTGACGAGACCGTGGTGATAGCCGGCGATGCCCTGCCCACACTTGGCAACTTCGCAAAAGACGTGCCGCCCGCGCTGCACGTGGACCGGACTTTAGCCGTGTCCAGCATGCACCGCATCATGGAATTGGCGGATATCGTGATTCCGGGGCACGACAGGCCCTTTTCGGTGGCCAGGAAGGAGTACATCGACCTCTGAGAAAGGGGCATGCATATATCCATCCGAAGCGTTGAATGCCTGAGGGGTCTTCTCAATCTCCAGGCCTTGGACGAAATCCTCCCAAATTTTGTCTCTTGGTCCTGCAATTGTTGCAAAATTGCCATCTTACTGACCTCTAGAACAGGCAATCTATAAATACTTAAAAAAGTATATGGATTGCAAATGCAGCTAAAATTAACATCAAAGGAGAGATTAGTTCTTTACGGTCTTGCCAGATATCCGGGTTTTAGTGACATAGACCTCGCTTCCAATATAGGTGTGGATCGATCAACTATCTTCAAAAGCAAACGAAAGTTCAAAGACTGGAAGCTGATCAAGCTTCTCAATGTTCCCTCTGGCGAGGCGGTTGGTGCCGAGATCATGACTGCTGTCTTTGTGAAGTACAAGCCAGCCGCGCCCTTCGACGTCAGGAAAGGTACCCGCGCTTTTCTGGAGTGGATGAACTACCCCAATTGCGTATCGCACGTATCTACCGACACCGATTCCGTCTCCTGCTTCTATTCCCAGAGCCTGACGGACTTCAAGGTCAACTTCGAGCCCCTGATAGACGAGTACTACCAGAAGGACTTCATCGAGAGCGTAGAATTCTATCATTATCCCTTCCAGGTGTCCAGCTATCTGGCCGATGCAGCCCTGGCGGTCAACAATATCTTCGATCTTGGCCGGTCAGATCTCCCGGAAGAAATTGTGCCTCCCAAAGTGCCCTTGAGCGAAGACTCAAGGCTCACCGAGAAGGATAAGATGACGCTTTACGCCTTCGTCAAGTATCCCATGCTCTCAGATCTGGAGCTTTCCCGCAGAACGGGCATATCCCGGCCCACCATCTCCGGCAAGCGAACCAAGTTCTTCCAGAGCGGACTCCTGACCCGCGAGGCCTACATCGACTGGCAGAAGGTCTGCTGCGAGCTTATGTCCTTCTACCATATCAAGATCAGGCACGGCCACGACCGCGAGGATCTGGCTAAAGTCTACCAGGCCTTCCGCAGAATCGGCGCACCGCTTTACAGCTACCTGCAGCCGGGAGAGATATTCGGCGCCTTCCTGTCCACAGGGTATCCCGAGTTGAAGAGCCGCATGGACCAGGAGCTGAGGGCTCTGTCTGCTGAAGGGCTGATAAAAGACCGACCTCTGCACGTGATAATGCCTCTGGGCGAGATCAGGGAGACGAAGATCGGCTACGCACCCATGGTCGCCAAGATGCTCAGCGTCGGAAAAGAGATCTGAAGGCCAATGAAGGGCGAGGTAGCCATCGTCTGCACGACTGCAGACCCGGCCAGCCGGAATATAGCGTTGCGGCTGCTGGAGATGGAGCGCTGGACGGAATTTGAAGGCTACCGGCGGTCCGGAAGCAGGTCCCTGATAATCCACGACGGAAGGCAGACCAAACAGGACGGCCTGGACCGGCGGCTGGAGGAGCTGGGGATCGTTCCGGATGTATTGGTCTTTGCCTCCCGGCACGAGGCCAGGAGCGGGACGCCCTGGTTGGGCGGACACTTCACCGGCCAGATGGTGGACGAAAAAATGGAACTTGCAGCCGCTGCTCCGGCCGCACTTCGGTCGTTTCTGGCCAATCTGCGAAAACTCGCTCCCGAAGGCTTCGAAATATCAGCGGAGGCCACCCATCACGGGCCAACAGAGGTAAAGACGCCCTCGTTCTTCGCCGAGATCGGAAGCACAGCAGAGCAGTGGTCCGACCCGGTGCTGGGAGAGGTCGTGGCCAGGTCCATCCTCGACCTGGAGATTCTCAGCCTTCCTGTCTTCCTGGGGTTCGGCGGCGGCCACTACGTATCCAGACAGACCGGCCTGATGTCCGAGGCGGAGATCGCTTTCGGTCACATGTTCTCCAGCTACCAGGTGGATATGCTGGACGGGGAAGTTCTTCTCCTGGCACGCGAAAGATCGGGAGCCGGCTACGCCTTCATGGATAAAAAGTCACTCCGGTCGGCTCAGAAAACGAGAATTTCGGATCTTCTCCAGGAACTGGGCCTGCCGGTTCTCAGGAGCAAGGAGATCCGCTCCCGCTTTCCCGTTCCCTGAGCGGTTCTCCGCAGCCGGCATCTGACGGGGCCAGAGAAATGAAGTTACTACTATCTTCATTCTTCATCCTATTTTTGTATAAAATTGATTTTCCAGAAATGATCTGGTTTTTCAGCGTATATCTGCCTAATTATTTTCCAAAAAGGTGTGGATTTGCACAAAAGATTTATACGATAGATGTTCATGACTTTAGATTAAAATAATATAAGTTTCGTTTATGGATGCCGGGGTCGCGATGTCGGGAAAGGTTGCCAAGGCCGCAAATCGGGCTGCACCGTCTTTGCAGGACCAGGCGCTGGAGCTGATAGCCGGAAGCTCCAGTGGCCTGCTTCAGTCCGACCTCTGGAAGATCATGGGAATTGAGAGCAACACCTGCTCGAGAATTGTCCGCAAGCTTGTCAGCTCCGGCCTGATCTACCGGGAGCGGCCAGCGAATGGAAACCGCAGCACCTATCTCTTGCAGATCGCTGAAAAGTCCAGGGCTTGGCAGGGACAGCTCTCCCAAAACATCGACAGATACTTAACTGAGATCTATGTGCTATACCTGATACGCGGCATCGACAACTGAAACGGCCGCAGGGGACTTGATCAATTGAAGGCATGGCTGGAGATTCTGCGTCCGTTCAACTGTCTCATGGCGGCTGCAGCCTCCATCATCGGCCTCTTGATAGCTGGAGGACGGGACCTGGAGACCGGAGCCCTCATCTTCCTGGCCGTCTTTCTGGTGACCGGAGCCGGAAACGCGGTCAACGATTACTACGACCGGGAGATAGATCGTGTGAACCGGCCCGGGCGGCCAATTCCCAGCGGCCGCATCAGCCCCCGGGGGGCGATGGCCTGGTCATCAGTGCTCTTTCTATCGGGATGCGTTCTGGCTGCCCTAGTGAACCAGATCTGCCTGGCCATCGGCATATTGAACTCGCTTCTGCTCTTCTTTTACGCCCGGAACCTCAAGGCCACGCCTCTGGCGGGAAACGTCTGTGTGGCCTACCTCACCGGGTCCACCTTCATCTTCGGCGGAGCGGCGTTCGGGCTGGAGGGCATCTACTCCAACTTCGTGCCCTTCTCGCTCTCCCTTCTGGCCACCATGAGCCGGGAGATCGCCAAGGACATCGAGGACCTGGAGGGAGACCGCCAGGGTGGAGCCCGGACTCTTCCCATCCTGGCCGGAGAAAGGGTCTCCTCAGTCCTGGCCGCAATCTTTTCCCTCATAGCGGTGGCCCTGAGCTTTCTGGCTCCCTTTGGGACGGCTTACCTGGCAATCGTTGCGGTCGCAGATCTGCTGCTGCTGTGGTCCACGGCCAAAATCCTGAAGGGCGATTCCTCCGGCGCACAAAAGGCGCTGAAGCAGGGCATGGCGGTGGCGCTGGTGGCGTTTTTGGCGGGTGCCCTGCAAAATCTGATCTGAAGAGCCTGTTTTTATTCAGCGGTGTGCGAAGTACGCCACGATCGGCTCGCCCAGCCGGTTGATACGCACGAACCCGTAGCGCTCGAACTGCACCACCCGGTTCAGCTCTCCGGCGATTCCTTCTTCGCCGAGTCCCTCATCGACTCCCTCCGGCCCCAGGACCTTCACCGGCAGGCCGTTCTTGGGGGCCCAGTGAATGATCTTCATCTTCTTGCCCACCTCTTTTCCCAGGAAGCGAGCTCTGGCAGGCTCAGTCTCCAGGATCTCCAGGTTGCAGAAGTCCTTCAGGCGGACCCGGTCTCCGGGTTTCAGGCCCTCCAGGTCGCTTCTGCAGATGAAGACCGAGTTTCCGGCGGGAATTGCCCGCTCACCCCGGTCGATTGCCGGATGAAGCGGCGCGTAAGCCACGGCCGGGGCCTCTCCCTCGATCTCGAGAGCCACCGGGTCCCAGACGAAGAAGTAGCGGTTGGCGATTGGGTCCACGATCTTGCGGTTCTCGGCGTAGATGGAATCCATGCTGATGCTGATGTCGGTCTCGCCCACACCCAGGTCGATCATGAACTTCCTCAGGGCCTCGGCCTGGATTCCCCGGCAGCGCATGGCCCGCACCGTCGGGACACGCGGGTCGTCCCAGCCCGTGTACTCGCCGGCCTCGATGGCCCGCCGGAGCTTGCTGGTGCTAAACGACCCGAACTGGTGAATCTTGATCCTTCCCCAGTGGACCACCCTGGGATACTCCCAGCCCAGATGCCGGTAGAGGTAGCCCTGCCTCCTCTCGCTGTCCATCAGGTCTTTTCCGCGCAGGATGTGGGTCACCCCCAGCAGGTGGTCTTCCACCGCTGACTCGAAGTCCAGGAGCGGCCACACCCGGTATTTGGATCCGGCCAGGGGATGCGGCGTGGTCACGATTCTAAAAGCCGCCCAGTCGCGTATGGCCGGGTCCTTGTGCGACATGTCGGTCTTGACCCTCAGCACCGCCTGGCCCTCGGAAAGCTCTCCGGAAAGCATCTTCTTCCACAGGTCCAGGTTCATCTCCACCGGTTGATCGCGGTGCGGACAGGGCCTTCCCTTGTCCTTCAGCTCCTTGAAGGTCTCCTGTGCGCAGCCGCAGACGTAGGCTCCGCCGCGTCGGATCAGCTCCTCGGCTATCCCGTAGTAAGACGCAACCCTCTCGCTGGCGGTGATCACCTGGTCCGGCACTGCACCCAGCCAGGCGCAGTCCTCCAGGTACCAGCCGTAGGCCTCGGGCATGGGTCTCTTCTTCACCGGATCGGTGTCGTCGAAGCGGATCAGGAACCTGCCGCCGTACTTCTTTACGTACTCGGAGTTGACGATGATCCCCCTCGCGCTTCCGAGAGTGGGAGGGCCGTTGGGGTTGGGGGCAAAGCGCATCACCACCCCGCCATCAGCTCCTTCGAGAGGCGGCAGACCCTTGGCCGGTTCCTTGCGAACGGACAGCTCCTGGAGAAGCTCGGGCGCGATTTTCTCCAGCCGCTCCTTCCACTCTTCAGGGCTCATCTTTGCGATCTCGGCCAGGACCTCCTTCACCAGAGGATTGACTTCCTTGGCCTGGGCTCGAAGCTCAGGGTGCTCTCCCATCAGCTTTCCCATGACCGCTCCGGCATTGGGGGCCAGGTTGTACTTCACCGCGTTTTGCAGCGCATACTTCTCAATGAGCTCTCTCGTCTCGGCCATTGCACATCTCCTAAATCAGCGGGCTATGCCATGAGCTGCACGCTCTTTAAGATGCCGGGTGGAGCAGATCGCTTCGCCACGATCCGCTCTGTCTTAATTCGACCGCCGAAGAAGTGAGTCGCGGAAGATCAGCGCATCGCTGATTATCTTTTGGTGATCGAAGGCCAAAGAGGGGAGATCATCCAGGGAGAAAACCGCAACAGAGCGGGCGTCAGATCCCACTTTCATCTCTCCCCGGCCCTGGGCCAGGTAGGCTGCAGATACCACGTGGCCTCTCGGGTCCCGGCCAGGGTCGGAGTAAATTCCCACCAGCCCCAGTAGCTCGATGTCCAGCCCGGTCTCCTCTCTGGCCTCTCTCTTCGCCGCCTCCTCCACGGTCTCTCCCACCTCCACAAAACCACCCGGAAGGGCATAGCAGCCTTCGAACGGAGGATTGTCCCTCCTTATGAGAACCAGGCCCTCGGCGTAGAGTATTACGGCATCTGCTGCCAAAAGCGGGGTCTTCATGAAACGGCCTCTGAGGCAACCGCAAGGCTTATGTGCGACATGCAACGTGCCTCTGTACGTCAAAGGTCGATTAGGTGAAGCATCCCTCCTTACCCTACATCCAATCGGCCTTTGGTTATTTTCTTTAGGAGAAATCTGCTTCAACTTATAACCTGCGCCTCCTCACGTGAGCGGGCCTCAAATAGGTGTTTTGAGCTAACCTATCTCCTCATGCCCTTCTATGTGCTGAAGATCGGAGGAAGTCTGATCGATTCGTCGCGGGCTCTGATGGGTTCTCTATCCGGCCTCGCTGCCGAAGGCTACAGCTTTCTGGTGGTTCCGGGTGGCGGTCCCATGGCCGACCTGGTGCGGGACCTGTACTCCCGCCACCGTCTATCGCAGGAGGCCGCGCACTGGATGGCGGTTCTGGCTATGGAGCAGTACGCCTACTTCCTGGCGGACGGATGCCTGGCGGGCCTCACCACGGAGATCAGAAGGAGCGAGGGCCTGGAGGTCCTTTTGCCCTATCAGGCCCTGCGGGAGGATGACCGGGGAATCGAGCACAGCTGGGATTACACCTCGGACTCGATAGCGGCATGGGTGGCGCGCAGGCTTGATGCACCCCTGATCAAGGCCACCAATGTAGGCGGAGTGGTGGTAGATGGCCGGCTGGCCGCCGAGATCCCTGCATCATCGCTCCTGGGACGGGACAGCTGCATCGATCAGGGCGCGCTTCATCTCCTGGAGGGGCGCAGCTGCTGGGTGCTTGACGGCCGCCGTGCACAGGAGTTCGTCAGGTCCCTGAAATGCGGCCGGGGCGGAACAGTTATAAAAGGATGAGATGCAAGACTCCCGAGCGGTTCAGACGTACGGGAAAGTTTATACAGGGAGATACATCAACACCCAGAGGATACCATGAAGGAAGAAACGCCAGAGAGATGCATTTCATGCGGCATAACCCTAACCGGAGTTGGCGGAGCGAAGTTTCCGTGTCCCAGCTGCGGCACAGTTATTGCCCGGTGCAACAGATGCAAAAAGCAAAGCAATGCCTATACCTGCAAAGTATGCGGTTTCACAGGTCCGTGAGGTGAATTTGCATGGGTGAGGTAGCGGTAAGGACCCGGGTCATGCCTGAGAGTACAGACGTGGATCTGAACACATTGAAAGAGGGCATAAAGGCAGTCGTTCCAAGCTATGCCAGGCTGCATGCCATGGAAGAAATGCCCATTGCCTTTGGTCTTAAGGCGTTAATCGTCGTGACCATTCAGGGAGATAAAGTCGGCACTGATGATACCGAGAAGGCCTTTGCGGCTGTTCCCGGAGTGGAGTCGGTCGAAGTCGAAGAAGTAGGCCTGCTCTAAACTTTTTAATGTTTTTGGGGCTTGTAGATCAGTGGTAGATCGCCGCCTTCGCAAGGCGGAGGCCGCGGGTCCGAATCCCGCCAAGTCCATAGGCAAAGCCTTTTGTTTCGGACTGTAGGGTCCTGTTTATTTTTCCGGCCCTGGGGCTGGCTTTTTTGGTAGCATCGCATAGGCCGCACGGCCCGCAGGCCCTGATGAGATCAATTGAAAAATCATCCCGATAGTAATGGCGCTGAACCGATCTGGGGGCTGAGTTATGGCTGAATTACATGAGCGATTTGGCGCAAATGTGCGCAAATTATATTAGTCAAGAAAATCTATCTAATTATGGTGAACAAAAATGGACAATTTTCTGGGAATCGTTGAGAACGGCCGCTTTACCGTCCTGATACCAGAGGCTGCAGGCTGCTGTTCGGTCAAGCTGACCCGGGTGGAACATCCTGCCATTCCCGAGACGGATGCGGTCATACAGCATGAAATAAGCCTCACCAATCTCGAGGGGAGAGCCATAATGGTCAAGGGATCTCTTCCCAAGTTCGAGGGCTGGCTCTACAGCGCCAGTGTAATCGATGAGGGCAGCCCCATTCTTACACTGGTGGTCAAAAAGCTATTCGGCAAGTAGCTCTCCCGGCAGTCCCGAATGAATATCTTTTTATTCTTTCCTTTTCAGGGCGGCAAACCCGCTGGATGGGGCCCGTTTGGATTTCATCCCCCATCTTCCTGAGGAAATGGTTAAATAGGAGTTAAGGGCACCTCTTTTAATTAAGCTAATATTCTCGTTAGCTTACAGAGGAATAAAAAATGGTTACAGGTACCGTGAAGTTTTTCAACAGAACCAAGCATTTCGGATTTATAACTGGGGACGACGGAAAGGACTATTTTGTCCACGCCAGCGGGCTGAAGCCCGGCGTTTCCATCGCCGAGGGCGATAAAGTCACCTTTGAAGGAGTAGAGGGCGAAAGAGGCCCCAAGGCAGACAAAGTAGAAAAGGCATAGATCTGCTGCATACAAGAGTTTGCGCCCCTGCTGAGCCATTCAGGCCTGGGGGGCGAGAATTAAGCTTTTGTCTGAGGTACGAGGGCTTCTAGCACCTCGCTCCCCCATAATTTGAGAGTTCTCTTTTAGGTTTTCTCCTCACATCTATAAATATAATTTCGCCAAATCACTGCTTCCACGGCAGAGACGGCAGTAGAGATGGTTGCGGAGCTGATGGCGCTCTTTGCGCACGCCGCGCCTAAAGGCCGGGGGATCGACTCCATTGTAACCAGAATTGCGGCTGGCGACGATCTGAAAACCCCAGTCTCAAGAGATGCGCCTGGAGGGGTGCAGTGTGGCTTATGGACTTGCCCTCACGGCCTCGGGAAAGAGCATCTACTTTCGATTGCTGCTCGTGAAGGAGACGAACATGGCCAAGATGAAGATACGCGGCGGCGACCTGGACCTGGTGGAGTACGAGTTCTCGCCCTTTTTTCCCGGAGAACACATCAACACCCTGGGCCTGGAGAGCCGATATTTGCCCAAGCCCATCTCGGGGACGGTCAAAGTTACCGTGCCGGGCAGAATTCACCTGACCGTTCTGGACATGAACCGCTTCGCCCCCAACCGCCCAGGAGGGGGCGGTTTAGGTTTCGCCATCCAGATATACTGCGGAGCCGAGGTGGAGTGCATCCCTTCAGGCCTGGAGATAGAATATTCTCGCGAGCCCATGGTCCGCCATTTCGTGGAGGTCCTAAGACGCGTGCTGGGCTATCAGGGCGGCTTTCGCATCAGGGTCTGGGATCACCAGAAAAAGCACGTAGGCCTGGGGTCCACGGGATCGGTCCTGCTGGCTGTAGGCCACGGCGTAAACGCTTCGCTCGGATCGCCTCTGAGTTCAGAGCAGATCCGCCTCCTGCTGGGGAACAACTACGTGGAGGAGACGGAAGACGGGCGCGTCGCTCTCGGCTTTGAGACCGGCGTCGGCCCCGCGGCTGCAACCTACGGCGGGATGGTCATCACCGGGGATGAGCTGGCGCTGGCCTACCGTCACACCTTCGCGGAGAAACAGAACGTGTTCGTAATCATCCCCCCGACCGCGGTCTCCTCCGCCGGAAGATCCGAGTTCGACCTGCTCATGAACCGGGCCCGAAACCTGGATTACCAGGACCGGGAGATGAAAGCCTACTTCCTGCTCATGGACCTGATCCCCGCTCTGGAGAGAGGCGACCTGCGAAAGATCGGCGACGTCATCTGGGAGATCGAGTTTCGCGGCTCCAAGCGGGCTGAGGTGGAGCACCACAGCTTTGAGATCTACCGCTACATGAGCCAGCTGCGCGGGAGCGGCATCGAGTTCGCAGGGATGAGTTCGGTTGGGCCGAGCATTGCTGTCGTCACCGACCGCAGCGAAGGCGAGATAGCAAAGCTCATTGAGCCCCTGGGGCTGAAGATCGCGATTGCCACCAGGGTCGATAACCGGGGCCTGAGAATCGAACTCGGAGACGGTCAGGTCCGCGCCTAGCGGCTCTTCAGGCCGGGTTTCGCCCGGGGCTCCATTGAACGGAATGGTCGCTGTGGCGAGCAGTTAAATATCTTGGCTGCGAGAGCCGCCATAATCGCTTATGGATCAGCACAGTCGCACCTTCTCCCCCGGCAAAAAAGACCTTTTCTGGTGTCCGGCCTGCAACCTCCCCCTTCTTTCTCCCAAGTGCTCGCAATGCGGGGGTTCTGGCCAGCGCCTGCAGCTCTCGCCACCTGCCGACGTGCGTCTGTGCTCGCCTGCGGGAAGAGAGCGTCTAATTGAACTTTTCCGGAAGCACTACGGCTGGTCCGGCTTTCTGGATCGGCGCATAATTCTCCTGAACAAGATCGCCGGGCTGGACCGGCGGGATCAGGTCATACTCGACGGGCGAAACATCGCTACCATCTGGTTTGACCCGGCCGCCAGCACCTACCGGCTGGATCTTGAGCTGGATGGAGCCCTGCTGCTGGCGGATCATGCCGAAAAGAAGGTGCTTTCCTGCAGCCCGGAGCTGCGAGGCCACCTGAAGGGCAAGTGGATAGACGGATCCCAGCTGGAGACCCCCCTCACAGGCCTGGAGGAGGGGGATTGCGTCATCCTGAGGATGGGCCGCCTCACAGGGGTCGGGGTGGTGCGCTGGCGGAACGGATCGCCGGCGGTGCGGGTAAAGGACCTCTCGCGCGAGAAGCTGCGTTTAAGTTCCCGCCTGCCGTCTCTCTCCGGCGTGATCCGCGCCAACCAGGCTCACCTGAAGAAGATTGAGCGGATAGCCCTGCGCGAGCTGGACGACTTTTTATCCAGGAACCGCCTGCCGGTCAACGTGTCCTTCAGCGGCGGAAAGGACAGCCTGGCGGCGCTGATCCTGGCCAGGAAGGTCCGGCCGGAGTGCGAGCTGATCTTCATCAACACCGGCCTTGAGTTTCCCGAGACCGTGGACTATGTCCGGAGGCTCTCAGCTGCCGAGGGACTGAAGCTGCACGAGATCTCGGGAGAGAACCGGTTCTTCTCCCAGGCCGGGCGCTTCGGGCCCCCGGCCAAGGACTACCGCTGGTGCTGCAAGACCAATAAGCTCGGCCCCCTCACTGATTTCATAGCCGACCATTATCCCAAAGGCTGCGTGACCGTGGAGGGAAGACGGATCTACGAGTCCTTCAACCGGGCCCGCATCGGCTTCATCGAGAGGAACCCCTACGTTCCCGGCCAGCTCACATTGAGCCCCATCCGCAACTGGAATGCGCTCGAGGTCATGCTCTACATCCACTGGAATGGCTACACTCCCAATCCTCTCTACGATCAGGACTACGAGAGGATCGGCTGCTGGCTGTGTCCGGCATCTCTGCAGTCGGAGTTCGAGAATACCAAAGAGACCCATCCTGAGCTTTACCAGAGGTGGAACGCGTTTCTGCTGCAGTGGGCCAAAGAGCAGGGCCTGGACCGGCGCTTCGTGGAGCTTGGGTTCTGGCGCTGGAAGAGCCACCCTCCCAAGATACGGGAGCTGGCCGAATCTGCCGGGATCCTTCTCCGTCCGGCCGCAGCTGCAAAGGATGAAGCCAGGCTGGAGGTGGTGTGGGGAAGGTCTCCCTGCGGCCTTGAGCACTCAATCGAAGCCCGGCTGAGCCTTCCGGAGGCCCGTCCCTTTGCGGCGGTGGCAAATGCGCTCAACATGGTCGGAGAGGTCAAGTTCTCAGAGGAGCTGGGAACGGCCTTGGTCAAGACGGAAAAGGGCCGGGTCACGGTCTCGGCCGGGGGACACATCATGGTCGTAGCGCCGGAGAGGGAGGCCGAAGAGCTGCTGAGGCAGACGGTTAAAACCATCGCCCGGGTGCAGATGTGCAACGCCTGCGGGATCTGCGAGAAGAGCTGTCCGAGAGGAGCCATTAAAGTCAGGGATACGATCACCGTTGATCCGCGCAGGTGCACGCGCTGCGGCAGGTGCGAGCGGGGATGCATCGTTGTGGATATGGCAAGGAAGATGTTTTGAAGTAGGACACTAATATAAATATTAGGTATAATTTAAAAGTACTGTGATTATAACCTCCATAATGTCTTTGCTACTTTTAACATCTCCTCTTGTCGCGAATCTATTATATTAGGGGTCCAAGACTCCAAATCCAACACTTTCATTGTCAGAACAAATGGGGATATACCCCCGCTAGTTGCAAAATATTTTTCTTTTTTCTTTGAGAAATCATAATTATTAGCACTACTATTTTTCTTTCGAGAAAGAAGAACCAAATTACCTAGCCGATTAACGTATTTCGAATGATCTTTTGGCGTTGGGAACCACTCATTCCAAGCACTATTTTCTGGAGGGTTTTGCGGCAACACGTGCTCTACTGTGACTATTGGCTCATCATATGTTGCGGTTCCTTCAGACATTGCGCCATCCAAGCGAAGAAGAACGTATCTTGGAACATTCTTCAATAAATAAAAGTCTTCCCGATTGAGGGTATTCCTTATGCTTCTTCGTTCTTGTGGCGTCAGCTGAAGAGGTGAGTCATTCGAATAGAGGCTATCCTCATTCTGAATGGCCGTTAATAATCGGCCATACCTTTCAATTCTTTTATTGATATTCATCCTTTGAATCATAAGTCCTGCTGCAAGTCTCTCCAAATCAGAAAAAAAGCGTATCAATTGATCAGGTTTATTTCTATTTAAAGAGTGAAAGAGAATTGCTGGGGGGAGCCAATCAGAATTATCTATTCGATTTAGCCACGAAAGCATGTAACCGATCTTCTTTTGGTTTGTATTTTCCCTTAAGCGATTAATATCTAGATAATTATTATATTTTATTGAATAAAAAGAGTTAGCATAAGGCTCAAGGACATTGTTGATAAAATTTTGAGGATTACTATCCGGTTTGATATATTGTCGGATTTCTTTTAGGATTGTATCTTTTGATCTGCCTTTCCGATAAATCATTCGAATATGAGCAAAAAGTTCTTGAAAGATCTCGCGCCCGAGCATTTCCTCGGTGATATCCCACTTTTCAGCATAGGATTCCTGTTGGTCAAAGGGAATTTTTCCAATTATATCAGCTTTTAAAATATCTGTGTGTGATAAATCTAATCCCCTATCATTAAGAATCGAAAAGATTCGATATGCAGAATCGAAATCAGGTGTAGTCACGACAACAAGAAAACATCTATTAATTAGAAATTTAGCTAGCTTTGTGCACTCATATTCGGGCAAGTTTTCCAATATTGAAAGGATGTATATTGCGTTATCCATTATATTTTTCTTAGTTTCGGAGAGGATATCGGGATTTACTTCATGAAGCTTTAAAATTCCACCGTTATCTTGTATATATTCTTGGAAGAAAGATGCGTCTTTTTCCCGCATGGTCAAACGATAGCGATCAGGCGTGCCGGTCATGCTATTTCCCTCTTCATAAATAAATTTTGTAATAGATTTTGCATCTCCTGATCCGATTAATTGTCTAAGGGCCGATAGCAGAATTGTCATTGTCACCAGCCGCTGTTGGCCATCTACAATCTGGGAATCGGGCTCCTCCCCCTTTATTAAAACAATGCTCCCAAGAAAATAGGGATTCATTTCAAGGGTATCAATATTCCCTTCATTTTGAATAAATGTTAGTAAATCATCTAATAATTCTCCTACATGTTCGTTTGTCCACGAATAAGGGCGCTGATAAAGGGGTATATGAAAGGCAAATTCGTCACTAAACACTTTGCCAACAGCGTATTCGGACCCATGGATACTTACTTTGCCCATAGCTCTCTTCTCCGTGGGTTTTTGAATTCATTCATCTACTTTAATTTAACTATCAAATAGCCAAAATTTTAAATTTGACGTTAAACATGTAAATATTTTAATAATATCTTCAATTTTTTCCTTGCTTTATGATTATAATATCAAAAGCCCACCTGCTGACCCCTGGGGCCACGTTTCCGCACCTGCGATAAAGCTGCACCTGCAGTCCCATCTGCTCATAGGATTCGGCCAGTTCGGGAATCTGATATTTCTTCTTGAAAGTGTAAAAATGGATCATCCCTCCACAGCGGACCAGCGGACGCACCCTCTCCAAAATATCGTCTCTTCCGTAGGGAGTGGGGACGACCGCCCGGTCGAACTCGACATTCAGCATGGCCGGTAGCAGAAAGGCATCCCCTCTCAGAACTGCCAGGTTCCCGGCAACCCTGTTCAGCCTGGCATTCTCCTGCAGATAGCGGCAGGCATCCGGGTTCTTCTCCACTGCCAGCGCTCGCGCCCCTCGGGCGGCCAGCGGGATGGCAAAGGGCCCCACGCCGGCGAAGGGGACCAGCACAGTCTCGCCCGGACCGACCTGGGCGGCGATTCTGGCGTGCTCGTAGTTCATGCGGCTGGAAAAGAAGGTCCGGGCCAGGTCCAGGCGGTAGAGGAAGCCGTTTTCCCGGTGAACGGTCTCCGTTCCATCTCCGGCCAGGATCTCGAAGCCGGCCACTCTCCGGTCTCCCTCCAGCTTGGTGACCTTGTTGAGTACCGTCCTGATTTTCCTGTGGCGCAGCATCAGCGCCCTGGCCAGCTCGGCATTGGCATCTCGCTGCTCAGGCGGCAGGGACAGGATGGCAATGTCGCCGATCTGCTGGAAATAGCCGGACTGCGAAATTGTCTCCTCCGAACGGGTCAGGCGCTTAAAACAATCTCTCATTGAAAAACGCAAGTTCGCTGCGTTGTATTTTTAGCTCCGGTCATGGTCGGATGCCAGGCTTCTCCTGCTAAGAAAGGCGATTTATCGCTGGCTATGAAATGGGGATGGCTATGAAATGGGGATATCCTGCAAAATAGCTTCAGCGAATTTGCAGTTTGCTCTTGATAACCCTGATATCCCTCTCAATCCTGGCCTGCCATTCGATACTATTCTTCACCGCCAGGTCGCCCCGTAAGCCCTGAATCTCCGATATGGTCTGGTCCTGCTTTTCCCGCCAGTCCTCGAATCTCCGATATGGTCTGGTCGTGCTTTCCCGCCAGTCCTCGAATCTCCGATATGGTCTGGTCCTGCTTTCCCGCCAGTCCTTGAATCTCCGATATGGTCTGGTCTTGCTTTCCCGCCAGTCCTCGAATCTCCGATATGGTCTGATCCTGCTTTCCCGCCAGTCCTCGAATCTCCGATATGGTCTGATCCTGCTTTCCCGCCAGTCCTCGAATCTCCGATATGGTCTGATCCTGCTTTCCCGCCAGGCCTTGAATCTCCGATATGGTCTGATCCTGCTTTCCCGCCAGGCCTTGAATCTCCGATATGGTCTGGTCCTGCTTTTGTCCGACCACCCTGATCTCCGAGATAGTCTGCTCTTGCTTTTCTACTACAATACTCATCTTCTCATTCATGCTCAGCAGAAGCGGGATAGCTTTATTCAACTGGACCGTTGTGCAGAACTGGGCGTATTCGCCTATCTTCATGACATCGCCGTCGTAATCTCTAACCACGACATTCGATACTTCTGCACGTTCCGGCCTTTTGGTCTCTGCTAAAGCCCTGAATGCTTCAATCTCACGCTCTCCGCCATCGACCAGGATCAGCACCTCTTCTCCGCAATCGCCCTCCATATTGTGGGCCTCAAACCTCCTGATCCGCAGCGACATGGCATGGCTCATCAGAAAATATCGGTAGCCTACATCATGGACCCTGGGACCGGCGATGGCAATCTCAAGCTTCATTTTAATACTATACTTTGCAGGTTGCAGATGAAAAGGATTTGGGTTCCGGCAGCTTTCGCATGCAGAGTCTCTTTCATGAGGGGCCTTCTTTGCCGTCCTCAACCTCACTTAAAAGCGGCTCTGACATGATCCGTTTCACAACGGTTTTAAGCCAAAGTCGCTTTACCGCTTTTCATGGCTTGCCTTGAGGAACTGATATCTGCGGCCGGCTGCGAGAAAGAGGTCGATCTCCTGCTGGAGGGCGCAGACATCGTGAACACCCTGTCCGGAGAGGTTCACCGGGAAGACGTTGCCATCCACCAGGGCCGGGTGGTGGGCTTCGACTGCAAATCCGCCCGCGAGGTCCTCGACCTCACCGGCCTGACCCTGACACCAGGGTTCATCGACGGGCACGTGCACATCGAGAGCGCCATGGTCACCATTCCCGAATACGCCCGTGCAGTGGTGCCCATGGGGACCACCACTGCTATAATCGATCCTCACGAGATCGCCAACGTGCTCGGAAGCGACGGCATCTGGTACATGCTTGAGTCCTCCCGGGACCTTCCCCTGAGGGTTTACGCAATGCTGCCGTCCTGCGTTCCGGCAACCTCCCTTGAGACCTCGGGCGCTGTTCTGGACTGCGATTCCCTCGCTGAGCTGATGGACCATCCCCGCGTGCTGGGCCTGGCCGAGGTCATGAACTACCCGGGCGTAATCTTCCGCGATCCGGAGGTCCTGAAGAAGATCCGCCTGGCAGGCTCGAAGAAGGTCGACGGGCATGCTCCTCTTCTCTCCGGAAGGGATCTGGCCGCCTACATCATAGCCGGCATCGAGTCAGATCACGAGTGCACAACCCTGGCTGAGGCCAGAGAGAAGCTCCGCCTGGGAATGCACATCAATATCCGGGAGGGGAGCGCCGCCAAGAACCTCAGGGATCTGCTTCCGCTGGTTCAGGCCGCCAACTCACGTCGATTCCTCTTCGTCTCCGACGACCGGCACCCGGCCGACATTCTGCGCGAGGGGCATATCGACTTCATGGTCAGAACGGCTGTTCGGGAAGGGCTGGACCCGGTGATTGCGCTGCAGATCGCCAGCCTCAACGCTGCTTCCTACTTCGGCCTTTCTGATTTGGGGGCGATTGCTCCCGGATACCGGGCCGACATCGCTGTCCTCGACGACCTAGATCGCCTGAATGTTACCAAAGTTCTAAAGGACGGACGGGTGGTGGCCGAGAACGGGCATCTGACCGCCTGCACGCCCGACGCCCCGGCGCTCAAACGCCGTACCATGAACCTGCCGGAGCTGGACGCCACATCCTTTGACATCGCAGCCCGCCCCGGTCCTGCCAGGGTGATCGGCATAGTCCCCGATCAGATCGTCACCGAACTGCTGATGCTGGTCCCAAGGACGTCGCAGGGAATGGTTGTGGCAGACCTCTATCAGGACATACTCAAGATGGCGGTGGTGGAGAGGCATCGGGCCTCGGGAAACATCGGCCTGGGGCTGGTGAGAGGCTTCGGCCTTCGCTCGGGCGCTTTAGCCACCTCGGTCTGCCACGACTCTCACAACCTGGCCGTGGTGGGAACCTCATCGCAGGAGATGCTGGCGGCAGCCCGGGCGGTCGAGGAGATGGGCGGAGGCATGGCGGCAGTCGGCGGGGGCCGGGTCCTGGCCCGCCTTCCGCTGCCTGTGGCCGGTCTGCTCTCCGAGAGGTGCATGATGGAGGTCGCGGAGAGAATTGACGACTGCACCGACGCGGCCCGCAAACTGGGCTGCCGGCTGAGGGACCCCTTCATGACCCTCTCCTTTCTCTGCCTGCCGGTGATCCCGGAGCTGAAGCTCTCCGATCGGGGCCTGGTGGACGTCGGCAGATTCGATTTCGTGCCCCTGTTCTGCGAAGATGACCCGAGAGCCTGAGGTCTGGATTCGCTGGAACCGGAAGAACGCCTACAGCATCGCCTCTCTTCTGCCGCTGGTAAGAGCTGAGCTGACGACCAGGCCCCGGCCGGGAATTATGCTCTACAGCTTGGCCACCGCCCAGGCCGGGGAGGTCTACTGCGAGGTCGCTGGGGCGCCGGCAAGGGCAGAGAGCGTCTTCGTCGCCGGAGGGCCTCACCCTTCGGCCCGGCCGGAGGAGGTGCTGCAATACTTCGACGTCGTCGTGCTGGGCGAAGGAGAGGCGACGCTGCCACATCTGATCGACGCATTAGCGGAAGGAAGGGACCTGGAAACGGTGCCGGGAATCGCCTTTAAGAGAGGCGGTGAGGTGGTGGTCACCCCACACAGGGAACCCGTGGACCTGGACCTCTATCCCCCGTTCAAGAACATCCTGGCGCCGATCGAGATCTCGCGCGGCTGCCCCTGGGGCTGCTCCTACTGCCAGACTCCCCGCCTGTTCGGCTGCCGCATGCGACACCGGTCCGTTCCTGTAATCGCCAGGTTCGCCCGCCGCCTCAGGGACATCCGGACCACTTCCCCCAACTCGCTGGCCTACGGGAGCGACGGGCGCACTCCCCGCCTGGACCGGGTAAAGGGCCTGCTCAGGAACCTCAGCGAACTGCAGAAGCCCATCTACTTCGGCACCTTCCCCTCCGAGGTCCGCCCGGAGTTCGTCTCTGAGGAGGCCCTGGAGCTGATCGTGCAGCACTGCGCCAACCAGACCCTCAGCATAGGGGGGCAGTCCGGCAGTAAGAGAGTTCTGAAAGCCATCGGGCGGGGGCATGGGGTAGAAGAGGTGCTCATAGCCTGCGATCTCTGCCGCTCTCACGGCATCGTCCCGCAGGTGGACCTGATCTTCAGGCTGCCGATGGAGGGGCCAAAGGATCAGCACCTGACCCTGAACCTGGCGCGGGAGATCGTGGCAATGGGAGGAACGGTCCGGGCTCATAGCTTCATGCCGCTTCCGGGAACACCCCTGGAGCACTCGGCACCTTCGCCGCTTGCGCCCGAGGTCGAGGCCGGGCTGGGGCGGATGGCCCTGGAAGGCCGGCTCACGGGAAGCTGGAGGCCTCAGAGGTAGAACATCTTGAACGGCTTTCGATACTCTTCCTGCAGCTCGTATCTTATGACCACTCGATTCGGCTCGGCGTGAATCTCTTTTAGGGCCTGAGAGAACAGAAACCACATGAATCCGCGGTCGGGAAGCCGGTACTCGTCGGCAAGGGTTGTCGAAAACTCGGTGGCGTTCAGTATGTAGGTTCGCAGCATCTCGCTTCCCGAGGAGAGGAGAAACGGAAAGCTGATGTTCTCAATGTCCCGCTGGCAGGAGCCCGTGAGACGCAGCCGCTGGGCCAGGAATTCCAGGTAGTCATCCTTGGTAATCACCACTTCCAAAAGCTCACTCATGAAATCACGATGATGGGATCGCGGAAGGGTAAGATAAAAGTATTCGTAATAAATCTTTAAATTAATAACGATATATAATTAAATAAATGCACAGATTCGATGATTAGGCCCTGGGCGCGGGGACGACCGCGTCCACCGAACAGGCAGCGATCTTCTCCGCCATCTTGGCCAGCACTTCCTTCCTCATTCCGCCCACGAACTTGATGGACCCCACCACCAGGTGTCCGCCGCCCGAGACCCCGCCGTTGGGAATCTCCTCCATCAGCTCCTTTACCATCTGCGGGATGTTCATGCGCACTCCGCGGGAGCGCAGCACTGCGAAGTCTGGGCCGTAGCCGATTGTGACCACAGGCTTGTCCGAGAACCTCTGGCACAGACGGTCGTGCACCTCGCCGGAGGTCTTTCCCGGCGGCGGGAAGGTGAACTTGTGGGCGAAGTTCTCCACGTCCAGGACGTTCATCACCACGCCGTTGGGAAGCCTGGTGCTCTTGACGTTGCCCATGGAGGCCCGGAGCTGCTCGTCGATTGCCGCCTCGGCCTGCTCGCACAGCAAATCCACGATTCTCTGGTGACGGTCCAGCCTTCCCAAGCACAGGATGTCGTTGATGAGTCCCCGGCCCTCATTGAAGCGCAGCCAGAAGGCCTCGTAGTCCAGGGCCAGGGCGATCTTCTTCAGGTCTTCGCGCTTGAAGCGGTCCTCGATCAGCTTTATGAACAGCCCCGCCTCCGGCGCTTCGCTCCGGTCTCCGACCGCCGATACCGCCGGAAAATGCCGGATCTTGCTCTCGATTGCGGGATAGATCATGCGTGCAATTTCGGTGGCGATCATGCCGGTGGTGACCCCGAAATCGCCGCCCACGTGCGCGGGATTGACGTGGGCGATCAGAAACTGGTCCACGATCTTGTGAGGGTGGTGATGGTCCACGACCAGCATCTCCAGCCCGTAGACCTGGGCCTGCCTCATGGCCGGCACATCCTCTTCGGTGGAGCCGTTATCCATCAGGACTATCAGCGGCATCTTCTGGCCGTGTCTGCTCTGGTCTTCGAGAGCGTAGCTCAGGTCTTTGGTCACGTCCTCCAGCTCGTAGAAGGGGGCTTTGGATGGAGCCCGGCGGTAGTTGTAGTATTCGGCATCGGGCCCTCCCACCTCTTTTATCAGCGGGAGAATGGCCGTCTCAATGGCCACCGCTGCGGTGATCCCGTCGGCATCGGCGTGGTGCCGAACGACGATTGGCCGGGACTTGAGAACCGCCCTTCGTATCTCTTTGGCCACCGCTTTCATGGCCGGCTTGAGGGAAGTGAGGACATCGCTCTGTACCAGGAAGGGGACGTCGCTGGGCTCGGCCCGTCTGTCTATGGCCTGCTCGATTGAGTCCTTCACTTTGGCCGCATCTCCGCCCCACAGCCTCTTCATGGAGCGGATCTCGATCTGAACCTGGTTGTTCCGGAGAGTGACTTCACCTGCCACCCGCACCATCATCTCGCTGTCGATCTCGGCGTAGGCCCGCACTCCGGCTCGCTCGAAGGCGGCACAGAAGACCAGGCCGCCGTCATCTGCGACCGTGAAGATGGTCGGGCCTCCGGTCTGCTTCACCTGGATGACCTCTCCCTTGATCATCACCAGCTTGCCGACCATCTTCTGCAGCTCGCCGACCTTGGAGATCGGCAGATCCTTCTCCACCTCCACGGTATTGTATTCCCGAAGCTCGACCGGCTCCAGCTCGATATTGCCGTTGGGAGCGATGCTTCTCACGTTGACCAGCAGGGTGTCTCCCACCTCCGGTCGGCTCTTCAGGTATTTGTTGTGGGCCAGGCCGCGAACGTGGTCGTTTAGGTCCACGAAGGCTCCAAAGTTGGCCAGACCGGAAACGGTGCCCTGATAGACCCCTCCCACGACCAGATCGCCGGTGTCGCAGGCCTGGTCCAGGATATGCACCAGAGGCTTCTTGGAACAGCGCTCGCACAGCTCACCTTTGTTGTTGAGCCGTGAGCCGCACACCACGCAGGTGTATTCGCGACCGAGGCCCCCACATGCCTGACAGGTCTCAGTCACCGGGATCTTGCCTGAACCCCGGCAGACGGCGCACTTGGCAGCCCCGTTCTCGATCAGCTCCTTCATATCGCTATCCGAGGCCGCCCCCAGGCTTATGGAATCGGTCTTTCCGCTGCCTCCACAATTGGGGCAGGTCCGCTCTCCTACGACCAGGTAGCCTTTGCCCCGGCAATTATCGCACAGGTTCATCCTTCAAGCAGACGCAGCTCAGGAATTTATCGATTTTGGAAAGGAGATAAATAACATGCCGGATTCTTCCCGGCCATGCGAGTTGTGGTTCTGCGCCTGGGCCACCGGCCGGAGAGGGATAAGAGAATCACCACCCATGTGGGGCTGGTGGCCAGAGCCTTCGGAGCAGAGGAGATGCTGCTCTCCGGCCGCGATTCCAGCATTGAGGAGAGCCTGAACGACGCCGCTGCCAGGTGGGGCGGAACTTTTCGTCTCAAAGCCGGGGTGAGCTGGAAGGGCGAGGTTTTCCGCTGGAAGGAGGCGGGAGGAAAGGTGGTGCATCTGACCATGTACGGATCCAATCTGCCGGAGGTAATAGACGAGGTTCGCAGCTGCGACCGCCTGCTGGTGGTGGTGGGAGCTGAGAAGGTTCCGGCGGAGATGTACGATCTGGCGGACTGGAACATAGGGGTTGGAAACCAGCCCCACTCCGAGGTGGCGGCTTTAGCCGTGTTTTTGGACCGGCTGTTCGAGGGTTCTGAGCTATCCCGGGAGTTCGAAGGCGGCCTCAAGATCATTCCCTCAGCTCACAGCAAGAAGGTGATCGGCTCTCACCAGTCCAAGCCGGAGGACGGAATCTCCCCATGAAGATTCTGGCGGCGGGAATTAATATCAGGCACATTGCCTGTTCTGCCGCCAGAGCGGGCCACTCGGTCATAGCCGCCGATTGCTTCTGCGATCTGGACCTGCAGGACTGCAGCCTTGAGACGGTTCTGCTTGAAAGGACTTGCGGTCCGGGCGATCTCAATTCCTTAATAAAGCGATTCTCTCCCGATGCGGTGGTGCTGGGCTCAGGTCTGGAGGATGCTCAGGTTGAGGGCTGCCGGGTTCTGAACAACCCGCCCGATGCTGCCTTCCGGGTATCGGACAAGCTGTGGCTGTCCCGCTGGCTGGAGAAGAGGGGATATCCGGCCATTGCCACCCGTGATCGGGCCCAAGGAACCACCTATCCTGCGGTGGTCAAGCCCCGCAGAGGCGCTGGGGGATCCGGATGCCGGCTGGTCTTAAGAGAAGAAGACCTCTGCCTGGAAGATGGGATGATAGTTCAGGATTTTGTTGAAGGGCGGCCGGCCAGCGTTTCGGTGATCGGGGCCGGAGGCCGGGCCCGGGCAGTCTCCGCAAACGAGCAGCTGATCGGCGAGGCCTGGACGGGTGCAGAGGGATTCAGATACTGCGGGAACATAACCCCGCTGGAGCCCGCCTGTCCCGGGATGGCGGAGATGGCTGAGGAGATAGTTGCGGATCTGGGGCTCTGGGGAAGCAACGGCGTTGATTTTCTTCTAACCGACGGAGGCCCGGTGGTGGTAGAGGTGAATCCCCGCTTTCAGGGAAGCCTGGATGCAATCGAGCTTTCCACCGGCCAAAACGTCTTCGAAGCCCACCGGCTGGCCTTCGAAGGGCTGCTTCCAGAGAGGCCGCAACCTCTGACCGTTGCCGGCCGGGCCATAATCTACGCGGTCCGGGACCTGGTGATCGGGGAAGACCTGAGGAGCGGGGACCGGACGGATATACCTCGGCCCGGGTCCCGGATTGAAAGGGGCGATCCTGTGCTATCGGTACTTGCCGCCGGAAAGAGCCGCGGTGAGGTCATCGCCGGGCTAAAAGAGAAAACTGCCGGGATCTGTGAGATCCTCGGCAACCGGAGCATCAAATCCCGGTTTCACCAGGAAAAAAAGCGGTAGATTCTGCTGCAGATCAAAGTCACAACTTTGATGTCTCCGCTGCCCTTCTCCAACTTCTCTCGGTCCTTTTCGCTGTATTTCTCTTTATCTTTCATCCAGGTCATAATTGACGGTTGCTCGGTTTCGGAATATAATGATATCGGTCTTTGTAGCCAGGCCCAAGAGGAAATCGTGTTCCGGCTTTTCTATATAAAAAGATAATGTCTGAAAAAGGTAATATACGTTAAGCGCAAAAATCCAAGGAAAAAGTGAGAGGGGCAAATGAAGTCGCCGGAAAGGATTACTATCGCTTTGGATGAAGAAACTGCGGGCCTGTTCAAGAAGATGAAAGAGGACCTGGGGATGTCTCAGAGCGAGCTGATGCGGGAGTCGCTGAAATTCTTTGGACGGCACAAGTCCCTTTTCGACTTCGCCGAGGACAAAAAGGTCTACACTCACGCGGAAATGCTCGCTGCAGGCGAGCACATCATACTGGACATAGACCACTGGATTTTATTCCTGGGTTTCATCGAGTCTCATCCCGAAAAGGAGAAGTTCTGGGATATGCATCGCGAGGTCTCCCGGGCCCACGCCGAACAGTTCAAGCACAAGCTCTTCAATGCCGAGAGCATCCTCAGGAGGCTGGAGATGTGCAATCTCTTCACGCTCTCCAAGACGGCCAAGAGCGAGTTCACGCTGATCTTCGGCTCCGATCTCTCCAAGAAGTTCGTCCGCATCGAGCTGGAGGAGATTTTTTCCGGAATGGGATTCATGGTGGAGGTCAAGGAGGATTTCTCCAAGCTTCGGCTGAAGGTCATCCACGACCTATAATCTTTTAATTCAAAAACAAATTTAAAAACCAAATTTAAAAATACAATATTTTTCTGGCACTAAAATATCGAGACCCAAAAAATTGAAGAAAGCCCGGCCTTGGTACAGGGCTTTCGCGGCCTTCAGAGGCTTTTCCGGCTTCTTCCCAGCACCAGCTGCTTGGCGGCCCTCTCGGCCTCCAGGTCCCGCCGGCAGACCGGACAGATCCTGATCCAGGCAAGGCCTGACGTATCCTTCTGCAACTCCTGCGGCAAAGAGGCCTCGACCCTTTGCAGCATGGGCTCAGTTGCGTATTTAGCGCCGCAGATCTTGCAGGGCACCAGCTCAAAAGATACACTCGGCTCCTCGCATTCTAGGTCCAGCGGAACCAGGGTCAGGGCCTTGGCGGGACAGAACTCAACACACAGGTCGCATTCCTCGCTGCACCTGGCGAAGTGAATGGTCCGCCGGTCTTCCGTCTCCTCCCGGGTTATGAATTTATTTGGGCACACATTGGAGCATGAGTAACAGCCCAGGCATTTGCTGGCATCAACTCGAATCATCTTCTACCTCCATGAGCGGCAGCCAAAACCGCTCTGGACCTGGCCCTCTTCAGGGTTTTATCGTAATCGGTGGTGAGTGCATTGGCCGGACAGGTCTGTACGCAGGCCGGAATATCCCGTCCTGCGCACAGGTCGCACTTGTGGGCCAGCTTATTGGTCCACACCACCCCGAAGGGACAGGCCAGGCGGCAGAGGCCACAGCCGGTGCACTTGTCCAGTGCAAACGCGGTTTTCTCTCCGTCCTTGTACAGGGCACCTGAAAAACAGGCCATGGTGCAGGTGGCGTCCTCACAGTGATGGCAGAAGACCGGCACTGAGGCGTGATCGCCGGAAAAATGAACGTTCATGTGTCCCTTGCCCTCGTGAACCCTCTTGCAGGCCACCTCGCAGGAACGACATCCTATGCAGCGGTTGATGTCCACATAAACCCGAATCTTTAATCCCTCCTCAAGATCTTGCAGGCTGAAGCTTTGAGCTCCGGAATTCTGGTCTCAGTAGGTATAGAGCTTCTCATAAGGCCTCTTGGACCGTGGGGAAAGTCTGACAAACTCCTTCTTCATGATCTCCGATAGGTCCAGGTTCAACTCGGGAAAATTGCTCACAAATTCGCCCACGTGTTTCTTCAACAGCTCTCGGTCCGGGTCGCTTAGTGGAGATATGGCCACCTCCTTTCCCACCTGGGACGGATCTACGGCTCCCCGCAGGTAGATGGCTCCTCCGTGCATGCCCGTTCCTATGTGGTTGGCCAGATGAGTCCGATCCCCCAATCCGAGAAGTATCACCGTTCCGCCTGCCATGTATTCGCCAAGGAAGTCCTGAGAGGTGCCGCCTATTACCAGGAGCGGCTTCTTGTCCTCGAACTCCTTCATGTGCAGGGCGGTCCGGTAGCCCACATTGTCCCGGATGAAGATCTTTCCGCCTCTCATGGACATCCCCAGGACATCGCCGGCCCTTCCCTCCACCACGATCTCGCCGTCGTCCATGGTGTTTCCGACGCCGTCCTGGGCGTTTCCGTGTACCCTGATATTGTGGCCGTAAAGGAAGGCCCCCAAATCGTTTCCGGGAGTGCCGAAGATCTCTATCTCCATCTTCTTCTTCTCGGGCGTATAGAGCCTGGTCCCTATATATCTCTGACCGCAGACGTTTTTCAGCACCACGTGCTCGATGCCGGCCTTCATCAGGTCTCTTAGCCTGTCGTTCAGCTCTCTGGTTGCGATTCCTCGTGCATCAATCTCTGCCTGTTCCATCGGATCCCACCTGGGAACACTCTCATCCAGCTCCGCCCTGGCCATTATGCCATCACTCTCCGGCGCCCTTGATGCCGAGTACGTCCAGCTCCCATTCGTAAAGTCCCACGCCCCGCAGGTGATCCCTGTTTCCTCGTAGCGACTCCAGGGCGTTGATGCCCATGCCGCCCAGCATCTCCTTTATCTCATGAGACCAGGCGGCCAGGAGATTGGACAGCCGCATGGCGGCGATATCCGTGTTGAGCCTGCCAGACAGGCGCGGATCCTGAGTGCATATGCCCCAGTTGCACTTGCCGGTATAGCACTTCTGGCACAGGTTACAGCCCATGGCTACCAATGCCGCCGTTCCTATATAAACTGCGTCAGCGCCTAGCGCAATGGCCTTGATCACATCCGCGCTGCACCTGGTTCCGCCCGCGGCAATGATGGAGCAGCGGTTCCTTATGCCCTCATCCCTCAGCCGCCGGTCGAGCGAGGAGATGGCCAGCTCGATTGGAATTCCGACGTTGTCTCGAATGGCCTTGGGTGCGGCCCCTGTACCTCCTCGCAGGCCGTCTATGGCGATGATGTCTGCTCCCGCTCGCACAATTCCCGAAGCTATTGCCGCGAAGTTGTGAACGGCCGCAATCTTGACCGAGATCGGCTTCTCGTAGTTGGTGGCCTCCTTTAGGGCATGAATCAGCATGGAGAGATCTTCGATTGAGTAGATATCGTGATGCGGAGCCGGCGAAATAGCATCGGCTCCGGCCGGAATCATCCTGGTGGAGGCTACAGACTGCGAGACCTTCTCTCCGGGCAAATGGCCGCCGATTCCCGGCTTGGCTCCCTGTCCGACCTTGATCTCCACAGCAGCCGCGCAGTTCAGGTACTCGGCATCTATGCCGAATCTTCCCGACGCCACCTGCACTATGGCGCAGCGGCCGAACTCTTCCCGCATCTCCCTGGGAAGGCCTCCCTCGCCGGTATTGAAAAAGGTGCCCGAAGAGCAGGCGGCGCGGGCAAGCGCGTTGAAGGCATTGTAGCTGATAGCTCCGTAGGACATGGCGGAGAAGAGAATCGGCGCCTCTATCATCAGATTGGGGCCAATTCTGGTATCGATATCCACATGATCTCCATCGACCTTCAGATCGATGAAATCGGGCTTGGATCCCAGGAACGTGCGCAGCTCCATGGGCTCTCGCAGAGGGTCGATGGAGGGGTTGGTGACCTGAGAGGCATTGAGAACGATATGGTCCCAGTAAATGCGGAAGGGTTTGTCGTTGCCGCAGCCGGTCAGGATTACCCCGCCGGTCTCAGCCTGCCTTTTCAGGTCTTCGATCTTCTCTCGCGACCAGTTGGCGTTGGGCCGGTAGGACGAGGGAGTAGGCCGTATCGTGATGGCACCTTTGGGACAGAATATCACGCATCTCTGGCATCCAGCGCACTTGAAGTCGTCGGATATCATCCTGTCCTGGGTCTCGTCATACCTGTGCGTCCCGAAGGCGCACTGTCTCTCGCAGCCCCTGCATTGGTCACAAAGGTTTTCGTCCCTAAATACCTGGAATTCAGGAAAGAGGAATGACTTCATCCTTTACCATCCTTATGTTTTTTAGTTCTCCGACAACAGGCTCTCCCCCGTTGGGTGTCCAGACCGAATCCAGCTCAGGCGATATCAGCCTTATCGGCGCCTCCTCAGAGGAGAGATAGAACATTTCTCCTCTTGTGGCCGCAGTCAGCGGTCGCAACCTGATTCTATCTGTCAACCCGATCATGCGGCCGGTCTCGCCTATTATTACGGCAAAGGGGCCGTTCATCAGCAGCGGGCCGTAAACCATTCTCAGAGTGGTAAGCAGCTTCTTCTCAGATTCGTTCATCCTGTCTATGGAGTTCCAGATGGGCGGGGCCAGGATCTTGGCTACCAGGGATATGGGCAGATGCTGCCGTCTCATCAGCAGATCCGCGGCATAGGCGATCACCTCGGTATCTGTCTGGAGGGTGCAGGCATAGCCGTACATCTCCAGGTACCAGCGGTTGGTGCCGTAAGATGAGATCTCGCCATTGTGGACTACGGTTATGTCCAGCAGCCCGAATGGATGCGCACCGCCCCACCAGGCTTGGGTGTTGGTGGGGAACCGACCGTGTGCGGTCCACATATAGGCATCGTACTCGCGGTCAAGCATGAAGTACTCGGCTATCTCTTCCGGATATCCGACTCCTTTAAAGGCCCCCATATTCTTGCCGGAGGAGAAGACGTAGGCATTCTCGATGCGAGTGTTGACCCACATGACCTTCTCGACCACATAATCCTCTTCGGTCCGGTTGGCGTCCTCCCCGCTCTTGCTGGGGAGAACAAAGTAGCGCCACACCAGCGGAGGGTCACTGACCAGGGTCTCGTCGCCATGAGGAATCTCCTCATCGTAGACCACGTCGAAGTTCTCGCAGAGGAAGGCCTCGAGGTCCTGTTTGGCGCACCTCTTGGCCTCCCAGCTGTTTCCGGTAAACATGACGTGAAAGGCATAATAATCCTGATAGTGAGGATAAATACCGTAGGCCGCGAAGCCGCCTCCGAGGCCGTTTCCTCGGACATGCATATTCGCTATGGCCTCGATCACGCCCTGGCCTTTAAATCGATCTCCATCCCGGTTCATAGCCCCAAAGATGGAGCAGGCGCATATCTCTTTATTATATAATTCCCGTCTTCTCCTGGGCATAGCATCTCGAACTCCAGCCAACGATTATTTCACAATTCAAGCCGATAGGGTGCAAGCGTGAGGGTGCCGCGACAAACGCTTTATAGGTTTTTAAGAAACGATCATAACATTTATGAACCTTAGCCATCGCGAGCCTTTGCCCTTTGCCTTTCAAAGTCGATTGCCTCCTCATCAGCACAAATGTAGCGGATTAAATAAAAAGTAAAAATGGGTGAGCCACTGGGGGCTCACAGGAGGGGCAGATACCTCTCCAGCTCCCACTCGGTCACGTTCATCCGGTAAGCGTCCCATTCCTTCTTCTTGTTGGTTAGGAAGGCATTGAAGACGTGATCGCCCAGCGCCTCGCGGACCAGCTGGCTCTGCTCGGTGAGGGCAATGGCATCGTTTAAGCTTCCCGGAAGAGATGTGATTCCCCTCTCGGCCCTCTCGGCATCGGTCATGTGGTAAATGTCCTGCTCCTGAGGTGCGGGGAGTTCGTACTTGTTGGCAATTCCGGCAAGGCCTGCGGCCAGCATGACCGAGAACGCCAGGTACGGATTGGCTCCTGGGTCGGGAGACCTGAACTCCACGCGAGTGGCGTTCTCCTTTCCGGGCTTGTACATGGGCACTCTGACCAGAGCGGACCTGTTCCTGCGGGCCCAGCAGATGTAGACGGGGGCCTCGTATCCGGGGACCAGCCGCTTGTAGGAGTTGACCCACTGGTTGGTGACCGCCGTGATCTCCGGGGCGTGCTTGAGCAAGCCGGCGATGTAGTACTTGGCCTCATCGGAGAGGTGGAAGGGATCTCCGGCGTTGAACATCACGTTCTTCTTGCCCTGGAAGAGGGACTGATGGACGTGCATGCCGGAACCGTTCTGACCGAAGATGGGCTTGGGCATGAAAGTGGCGTGACAGCCGTATTTCCTGGCGATCTCCTTGACCACTATCTTGTAGGTCATCACCGTATCGGCCATCTTGAGGGCATCCATGTATCGCAGGTCGATCTCGTGCTGCGAGGGAGCTACCTCATGGTGGCTGTACTCCACATCAATTCCCATGGAATCCAGGGCCAGGATGGTGTCTCTTCTGAGGTCGGATGCTGCATCCAGGGTGGTCAGGTCGAAGTAGCCGCCGGTGTCCAGGATCTCTGTGCTGGATTCGTTCTTGAAGTAGAAGAACTCGAGCTCCGGCCCCACCAGGAAGGAGTAGCCCTTGTCCTTGATCCTCTCCAGGTTTCTCTTCAGCACGTACCTCGGGTCTGCCTCATAGGGTTTGCCATCAGGGCGGAGGATGTCACAGAACATGCGTGCGACTCCCTTCTCCTGCTGCCTCCAGGGTATCAGCTGGAAGCTGGTGGGGTCGGGCATGGCTACCATGTCGCTTTCGTGAATCCTGGCAAAGCCCTCGATAGAGGAACCATCAAAGCCCATGCCTTCGCTGAAAGCGCCTTCCAGTTCATTGGTGTTGATGGCGAAGCTCTTGGGTATTCCCAATATATCTGTAAACCAGAATCTAACGAACCTTACATCATACTTATCTATGGCTGCAAAGACGTCATCCTTTGTCTTTATTTGCTCCTTCATGATTACTGTCCTCCATACTGCACCATCCTTCAAAACGCAATTTATAGCTATTTGAGATTGGTTCACAAAGTTTATGAAAAATTGTGAGAAAAATAAATTCATTAAATGCCGCAATTATTAGATTTATAAGTAAACGAACAGATATGAAAAGCTCATACCGTAAAAACAGGTTTCCGGGAAATAGCCGGTTTTAAAAAGTCCTGGTTTGAGGGGCAAGAGCAGGATTTTCCGGACTGCTCTCTCGACAATTTAATATAATTCTCTATTATATTTTGCAGCCTTAACCATGCTGAATGATACCGATTTGATCCTCCTATGGATGGTGACAAGAGGCGGAACCGGCCCTGAGGAGGTCGCAGTTCAAAGCGCCGTAGGGGACCAAAAATCTGCCCGCTCTCTTTGCCGTCGGTTCTAGGGGATGCCGGGATAAGAAAGATGCAATTGCCGGGAACAGAGCACGAAAGTGAATCGGCTATCCTCAGCTATCTGAAACGGGATACCAAAATCTTTATCAGCTTTGAGGAGGGCCCTTTTTTAGGTGTTGGGCATGGACATAATTACTGTTGTAGAGTATCTTCAAGCGTTGCTGGTATTGGTCATCTTTTTGGCTATAATCGCCGTCGGATTTAAGGTCTGGCGATGGAACTACGTCGTTCCCCCAAGATCGAGATGAGCTTCGCGAAAAGCAGAAGGCCATCTCAACCATTTTAATCCGGTTTGGCTATTGGGCCGTCGGGACTGCACCGTCAGGACTGCAGCTTCATCCAAAGGTGCGGCCGAATGGTTCGCGCAGGACAGACCCTACAGGATGGACTCTACCTTAGGTCCAATCAGGTTTCCATTTACGGCTTCAATTCACGGCTGCCAGGGGCTCGGGAGAAAGGGCAACCTCTGGGATGGCAGCGGCAACGCTTCTGTTCTGCAATCGTGGGCTGCTCTTGCAAATGCTGCGAATATTTCTGCATAAGCATGAAGCGGCGTCTTCGTCCTGACGGATGCGTCCGGGATCTCTGCTTCGGCACAAAGGCCCCGAAATCCGCTCAGAGCTGCAAACTGAGACCCTGGAAATGAGACCTTCAAGATAATCGTATCCTTTAATCGTATCCTCGAGTTCCGCAGCAAATCACTTCTCGCATGTCGTCTCTGAAAGGGTATTGGTGCAATCGACGTGACCCGCCCCCAGTTGGTAATGCCGCATCTCTCTTTCAAAGCCATCCGGTCCGGCGAAATGCCTTTACCGCATGCTTTTCTTCTGGCCCAATCACCAATGAGATTGAGAGCAGGTTTATAAACGTAAAGAGACTAGGGATGGCATTGAACCTGGATATCCAGAAGCTAGTAACGCCAAATTGATAAAGAGAAGAGCAAGACACAAAATATATAAGGCACTTTAAAGAGTACCTATATCGTTAATATATAAAGATTGTCATCAGCTGGAGGAGATTCATGAATAATGTCAGGGTTGGCGGAGTCTGCATGCTATTATTGATAGTAGCAGCTGCTTTGCCGTTTGATGTTTGCGCCCAGACCCCTGAAACCGCAACGGATTCCGGATCCGAAAGCGCGCCTTCACAAGCCATAGGGGGAGCGGCTATCAGCAAAGATTTCCTTTCGCAGGGAAGCGGAGCCAACGGGATAGTATCTACGGAAAATATTAAGAAACGCAGCAGCAGCTTGAGGCCGGCATTGGCAAGCGAAGGTTCCTCTGAGACGGACACCGGCGCATCAGCTACCGAAACCGAGGATGCCTCCACCGCGAACCAAGACCTCGCCAACCAGGCGGAAGAAACCCAGGACCAGGCCCCAGTTCAAATGGTGCCCATTTCTTCCGAATCTCTGGAGGCTGAGGTGACTGCCTCTCCTTCTCAGGAAGAGGACGCTGGCGAAGAGGTTGTCGACGAACAGGATGCAGGCGAACCTGTCACAGAAGCAGTTGGAAATCCGGTGGAGGATACTTCCGAGGCCGTCGGCGAGGCGGCGGAAACTGAGCCCGTGGCAACAGAACCTGTGGTAGCGATCACTCCTGACCAGATCGAGGAGCAAAGCTCTGTCATCCAGCCGGTGGTTGAGAGCGTAGCCTCTTCCGAGACCTTGAATTCCACGCCAGAGATCGCCGGGCCTGACGAAAACGTCACCGCGGAGAGCGCTGTGGCCGAAAATGAAACTTCATCCCAGAACCAGACTGCTGCCAATGAGACCGCACTCGATAATGAGACTGTGGAAGAAGAGACGGCAGCAGAGGTCGAGGACATAGATATAGTTGAGGAGTTCCCGAACCGGGTATGGCGAGAGGGCGATCCACTGCAGTACATATGGGATTACAACACCTTCTCCGGCTTCTTCTACGATTTCGAGGACAACCTGGGAACGGAACGGCTGGAGGTCAACCTTCATAAATCCGGATCCGATACCAGCAGGACCATTGATTCCGACGATCTGACCTACCGGACCCAGGTGAAGTCGCTGGACTACGAGTTCGGCGACTGGGGAAGCTACCAGGTGGTGGGCTTCATGGCCGAGAAGTACTTCGCCGGCTATTCGGGCACCAACCCAGATGTGGTGGACAACGAGGCCAGCCTGATAAACGAGGGACAGCTCCGGAGAGTGCTGATCGACAGCGATGAGGAGAACTCCATCAGCTCTGGTTCAGCGCTGTCGCTGGAAGAAGGATATGAGCTGCGCATCAAAGAGATCGACATCAACGGCAACAAGGTCTACATTGCCTTGGCCGAAGATGGAGATGAGATCGACAGTAAAGTGGTATCCCCCGACGGAGCCGGAAGCTCTACCTATAAGTATGAGGTGGATGTGGGCGGAAAAGATGTTCCCATCATCATGGCCCACATACAGAACGTGTTCCGGGGGACAGAGACCGATCTGGTGACGGTGGACGGCATCTTCCAGCTGGCTGATACCTATGCCTCGGTGGAAGAGGGAGACAAGTACGGAGAGATGGAAGTAGATACTGTAAGCGATACCGAGATCACCATGACCAACGAAGATACCATGACCCTCAGAAAGGGGTCGGTCAGGAACATCTTCGGCAATGTCGGCTTCCTGGTAGCGGACTCCGATAGCCTGAGGTTCGCCCCCACGGTTGAGAGAACGGGAACCTTTGAGGTCAGAGGAACGGTCGTCGTCCCCGAAAGCGGCATGGAGTTCACCTGGAATCCCTATAACTTCGAGGGCTTCTACTACGATATAGACGATGATATCGGAACTGAGAACCTGACTGCGAAGATCACTGGCATCAAGATCGATGATGGTGATCTGCTCTATGAGACAAGGCCGCAATCCGTGTCATTCGAGTTCAACAAATGGGGCAAGTATGACGTGATCGGTTTCATGGCTGACAAGTTCTTCGCTGGCTATAACGACGACACCGAGTTCACCGATCCGTTCAGCATTATCAGTGAAGGGGAGCTGCGAAGAGTTCTCATGGACAGCGACGACGATCAGACCATTGCTACAGGCTCGGTCCTGCCGCTGGAGGAGGGCTATGAGCTGCGGATCAAACAGGTGGACATCAACGGCAACAAGGTCTACCTCGCCCTGGCCAAAGACGGTAGCGAAGTGGACAGCAAAGTTGTAACTCCGTCCAGCTCGATCGATACCTCCTCAAATTACCTCTATAAGGTGGATATCGGTGGAGAGGATGTGCCCATAATCGCCGCCCATGTCCAGAGCGTTTTCCGGGGAACCGAAGCCGATCTGGCAACGGTAGACGGCATCTTCCAGGTTTCAGATTCACCTGAGTCGGTGGAAGAAGGCGAGGCCCACGGCAAGATGAAGGTCGAGAGCCTCTCTGATGACGGCATAGAGATGCAAAACGACGGCTCAATCAGCCTGAGCCGGGGAAAGACCGTCAGTATCATGGACAACCTGATGTTCGTGGTGGCGGACAACGACATCAGGAACTTCGCTCCAGTGGCCCTGAAGTCGGTTGGCGGAAAGCCTATTTCCATCAATATCTCTGAGGCGGTGCTGGACCAGACGGTCAAGATCACCGTCAAATCGGGCAGCGACGCGGTTAACGGAGCGCAGGTGATTGTGGCGGGCTCAACCATCGGGAATACCGATGCCTCAGGCTCGATCAGCTATACTCCCAGGACCATCGGAACCTTTGAGGTGATCGCCAAGAAGACGGGCTTTGACGAAGGCCGGGCCAGCATGCAGGTCATGTCCTCCGTAGCTGCGGCCAGGATGGCAAGGGCAAGCGAGGCCATGGCTAACGTGCTCGCAATTGCGGCCCCCTCTGAGGTTTTAAAGGGAGAGAACTTCGTGATAACCGTCACCACCGGCCTGAACCAGACTCCTGTGGAGGGTGCAAACCTGTCCTTTGACGGCCAGGATATAGGAACCACCGGGGCGGTGGGCACGCTCACCTATGCTGCAAATGCAACCGGCGACTCCATCATAAGGGCTGAGAAGGAGGGCTTCGAGGCCGCGACCAGGAAGGTCACAGTAGCCTCGCCGGTCGAGGTCGTGGGCCTGCAAGCGCCGGAGACCGCTGGAACCGGCCAGAACGTGAAGGTCGTCGCCAACATCCACAACCTGGGGAGCGAGCCGGACAGCAGAACTCTGGAGTTCAAGGTAAACGATGAAGTGGTGGAGACCAGGGAAGTCACGGTTCCCCCTGGCGAGAACGCCACGGAGACCTTCAGCTACAAGCCCGCTGAAGTGGGAACCTACCAGGTAAGCGTGGACGGACAGAGTTCGACGATCTCGGTCGAAAAGAGTCAGAATAACTGGGCCCTGATAGCTCTGATACTGGTGCTGCTAATCGCCATCGGAGCCGGAGCCTACCTCTACAAGACCGGAGAGCTGGAGAGCCTGAAGAAGCGCCTGGAAGGGCGCTAGGCTCTCCTTTGTCCATTTTAGCTATTGCCTTTTCCTTCCGCTCTTTTTCCGTTTTGGCCTGAGATTCGTGCACTGCTGTCCGGCAATGTCCGTTTTGCCGTCTGCAGGGAACGATTGATATACCCTGACTTCATCACTCATGGCAGCGTGTAGCATGTTATCAGCTACCTCAAAATCACAGGGTAATGACGATGAATTACTGGCAACCTGAATTTGAGCTAATGCGCCGGCCCGAGCTGGAAGAACTTCAGCGAAAGAGGCTCAAGAGCGTAGTTGAGAAGGTCTACCAAAACGTTCCCTTTTACCATAACAAGATGAAGGAGATGGGGATCGCCCCTCAGGACATCCAGAGCCTGAAAGACCTCTCCCGGCTTCCCACCACCAAGAAGGTCAACCTGCGGGAGAACTATCCCTTCGGCCTCTTTGCGGTTCCAAGAGATGAAGTGGTGCGCGTTCACGCCTCCTCCGGCACGACCGGAAAGCCCACCGTAGTCGGATACACCAGGAATGATATCGAGAGCTGGTCGGACATCATGGCCCGCGACTTCGTGATGGTGGGGGTGACCAAAGGCGATATCTTCCAGAACGCGGTCAATTACGGATTCTTCACCGGCGGGCTGGGAGTGCACTACGGGATCGAGAGGATGGGGGCTATGGCTGTGCCTTCAGGAGTTGGAAACACAGAGCGCCAGCTGGAGATCATGCAGGACTTCGGGGTAACAGTGCTGCACTGCACGCCATCTTATGCCCTCTACCTGGCCGAGACTGCCAAGGCCAGGGGAGTAGTCGACAACCTGAAGCTCAGGATCGGCTGCTTCGGAGCCGAGCCCTGGTCGGATGAGGCCCGAAAGGACCTGGAAGAGGCGCTTCACATCAAGGCCTACGACTCCTACGGCCTGTCGGAGATGTGCGGGCCCGGCGTGGCCTTCGAGTGCCAGGAGCAGAACGGCCTGCACATCTGGGAGGACAGCTTCTTGATCGAGATACTCGACAAGGAGGACAATCCCTGCGCTCCGGGCGAGCCGGGCGAACTGGTGATCACTTCGCTTAGCAAAGAGGCCATGCCCCTTCTCAGGTACCGCACCGGCGATGTGACCTACGTTTTAGAGGATGACTGCAGCTGCGGCCGGACCTCACGAAAACTGCACCGTTTCCTGGGCCGGGCCGACGACATGCTGATTGTGCGCGGGATCAACGTCTTCCCGAGCCAGATCGAGGATGTGCTCATGAGCATGCCCGAGATCGGCGACTACTTCCAGGTGGTTGTGGACCGCAAGACCCACGGACTGGATGAGCTGACCATTCAGGTGGAGATGAAGGACGAGGCCTTCACCGGAGAGCTGCAGGACCTCTCCCGGATGCAGAGGAAGGTTGAAGAGAAGCTGAAGTCAGTTCTGAACGTGAGGAGCAAGATCGACCTGGTGGAGAAGGGCACCATCCCCCGGACTGCGGGCAAATCCCGGAAGATCGTGGATCGCAGGGACGTGTACGCCAAAGATGAGAGGGCCAAAGCCAAGAGCTGAGGCCCGTCATTTGGCAGCCGCGATCTTTTCTATATTTTGCGCGGGTTTTTTTATCAGGGCGGCAGGTATCCCGTGCCGGGGCTGTCGAACCTCACCATCTGGGTGGTGGCCATCCCGCCGGTCTGCTGCAAAACCGTCAGGACGGTCATTCCCTGCGGCTGTGATACTTCCAGGACCGCGGTTCCGCTGTTCATGGTGGCTCCCTTGGGAATATCCGCCCAGTTCACTGTGAGCTGATTGCCGTTGAGGGTTCCGATTCCTACGTTCGACCAGAAAGGCGGATAGCTCTGAGATTTCTGCTCACCGTACCAATAAACGCTATTTCCCATCTGGCGAAGGTAATAGACCCCGTCGGGCTTGCCCATATAGACTCCTGTGAGATCGATGCCTGGCAGGAAGACCACTCCCTCCAGGGGTGCCATCTCAACGCCCATGACCACTCTTTCTCCATCTAAAGTCTGGGCCATCTCTCTATCTATCATCTCATCCTGTGCCGATCCGGCGGTGCTGATCAGGAGAAGGGCTGCCAGAATTGCAATCCCTGCAGATTCCATTCGCAAAGTCATCCTTTCATTCACCTCAGGAAACTGTCGCATATAGTATAACCATTATTACTATAAGATCTCTTTGAGAAAGCCCCTTTTAAGCCAACCATTATATAATTGCCTGGTGCTCTGCCATGAGAATCGATCAATGATTCACCGTCCCAATGGCAGAGCTGCGTGTATCGATTCCCGCTGAAGGCCCCCTGGGGTGCGAGGTCCGTTTAAGACGAGCAATTGCCGGCCAGGGCCGAGCATCCGACGATCCTCGAATTGTCAGGGGTTCTGAAGGCCCCTGCATCGTTGTAGCCCCAATTAGAGGTCTGGCTGCAGTATCCCACCCACCAGTCGAAGACCCGGATTTTTACCGGCTGCCCCAGGAAGCAGCCTGTGAACCAGAAGTAATGCGGCAGGCCGCGGAGGTTGATCCCCTCGCCGTTGCCGGTCGTGTCCACGAAATGGTACATTCCATCTCCGGAAAGCTCTGCCAGCCCGTAGGCGTGGCCGGGATGGTCTCCCAAGAGCGGCAGATCGTAGCCGGTGCTGGCGGTGTAAAGGGCCTCCTCTTTGCCGTACCCGGCCTTTCGCAGGGCGGTGACCACAGCCGCCGAGTAGTCGGCACAGACGCCGGTCTGTAGAATATTCACGGTGGCGTGGGCCGGGAGGAGCCCCAGAGAGGCGCTGTTCTGGCTCAGGTTCGCATCGGACCTCCAGGAGTCAACTCCCCACACGCCGGGAAAGCAGGAGAGGCGGCTCACATTTTGATTGAAGCCCTCTCGGAAAGAGCAGGTCCCGGCCAGGTTCCGTCCGCAGGTGCGGGTGCACTCGGGGTAGCCCGAGCAGCAGGCCTTGAACAGGGCATAGCCCTTCATGTAGCGGGCATCGGGGCCGAAGGACTTGATTATGTAGAGGCCCCGGCACATTTTTTTGTCCCCTCCTGCGTTCTGACAGGCGAAGGAGCATGCCGATCCCGCTGTGGGCGTGCCGTCGCAGCAGTCCACGGCCTCGGCCACGATGTAGTCCAGGCCGGGATGGCAGACCTCAAACTGCTGGCAGCTCCGGGAGCCATTGGGCCACAAATCCCGGCAGGGAGTGTCCAGCGGATAGTACTGAGGCCGTGGGCTCACATTTGCACAAATCCAGGGCTCAGCTATTCTGAGCACGATCCACGCGGAGGCGGCAGCTCCGGTGCTGTCGGCGACGGTGAGCGTTATGTTGTGCTGTCCCGGGGAGAGGTTGGACTTCTCAAGTCTTTCTCCTTCTCCGATGGAGCCGTCGATGCTTGATTCCCAGCGAAATCTGAAGGGACCTTCTCCACAGGCAGCTGCCTGAAAGGTCACTGGCTCTCCTCGGGGGTGGGAGGTCACGTCTCCCGGCGAGAGGATCTTGGCGTTCAGCCCATCTCCACCGCAAACCGACTTATGCTCGGAAGCCGTCGCTTGTCCGTCATTTCGGCAGTCGCAGTCGCTCAGGTTTGGGCCGGCTCCACCTGATCCCCCAAAGCACCACAGGGAATCGGCAGAAGAATTTCCTTCGACCCTCACGTCAACGGTGGAATCCTCTGCCGGGACCTGGATTAGCGCCGCCACTATGGAAAAGAGCAGCAACAGGCCCAGGAGCGGGTAGAAGATGCAGGAAACGGTCCGAGCAGGTCCCCTCTCTTGAGACCAGAGAGGCAGAAGGCGGAGGCGGTCTCCTCCTGCCTGCAGGATGAAGCCGAAGGTCATCAGCGTTCCGGAGATCGCCCAGGTCTTCCAGCCGTAAGGAAGAAAGTTCATGGCCGCCTGGCCCAGGGGAAATCCCGACAGGCCCGCCAGGAGAAGGAGAATTGGTCCTTTCCCGGCCCTGACCGCAGCCCAGCAAAGCGCTGCCAGGGCCATCAAGGCCGCACAGGCTGCCCATTCCTGGAACAGGGCCAGTATGATTGCTCCGGCCAGACCCAGCAGGCTGGCTGCGCCCGCCAGGCTATGGGCCCGGACGGCCTTTGCTCCGCAGGCCGCACCTGTCATGCCCAGCAGCCCCAGCAGAATGTAGATCACCGCTCCGGCTGCAGGAGACATCAAGAAGCCGTAATAACCTTCTCGTCCCAGCGATGGAAGCGAAAAGAGGAGCACCAGGCAGCCTATGAAGATGGCAAATGCTCCTCCCAGGATTCCCGGAAGCGCCAGGGCCAGCCGGCCTACGTCAGCCTCAGGTTTCACCACTGCCCTCTGGCGATCCCGAGAGTTAAAAATTATGGGCCCGGCTTGCAAAACCCCGGGGCCCTTAGATTCACTGGCGCGACCCGGTCCATCCTCCGGACCAGCCGCCATCCGATCCGTACCTCCAGCTTCCGGAGAAGGACTGGCCGTCCTCTGACATCATGAACTCCATATCTCCGGCATCGCCTGGCGGGCTGTAGGAGGGAGCCTCGGACCAGGTGCCGACCAGCCGGTTTCCGTACGCGGTCCCGTCAATTCGCCCCTGATCGTGGGTGTAGGTCCCGTTCACCCGATTCCCGGACTGCTGGAGCTGCATCGGCCCCCAGTCGGTGTTCCAGGTGCCGCTCCAGTCGCTGGACCCGGCTGTGCCCACCGCACTCTGGCTGGGGATACCCCAGACATGGGCGATTCCCCTGCCGCCCGTCTCGTCGTTCTGCGACCAGGTCTCGGGATCGGAGTCAACTATAGTATAAACGCCGGGCGAAAGCTGCACCCTGGGAAGCACAATCCAGTAGGCATCCGGAACTCCGCCCATTCCCGGCTCGCCGGTGGCCGTCCACGGTCCGTACAGGTTTCCGGAAGCGTCCTCTATGGATATCGTTCCCGGAGTCTGGCCGGAGCCGTAGTTCCAGTGATAGGTCTGTATCTTGGTGATGGTCGCCGGCCGGTCCAGCGAGAAGGTGGTGGGAGTGAAGGGGTAGTTGCTGACCGCCCCCAGGGTATCGACCTTCAGGATCTGCTCTTCAGGGACCTCGTTTTCCTGCACACTCTGTCCCCAGATCCAGCTGACTCCCCTTCCACCCGTCTCGCTGTTCTGCGACCAGGTCTCGGGATCTGAGTCAACTATGGTGTAAACGCCGGCCGGAAGCTCCAGATCGGGCTGGACCGTCCAGTAGGCATCCGGAACTGCACCCATTCCCGGCTCGCCGGTGGCTGTCCACGGCCCGTACAGGTTTCCGGAGGCATCCTCTATGGATATCGTTCCCAGGGTCTGACCGGAGCCATAGTTCCAGTGGTAGGTGCGAATCCTGGTGATCAGGCGGGCGCGGTCAAGCGTGAACTGCACCGGGCTGGTGGGACCGTTGGCCACTCCCCCCAGGGTATTGACCTCCAGTATCAGCTCCTCCTGGGCCTGGACCTCTTCTCCTGAGCTGCTATCCCCGGCCTGATCCTGGCCCTGGGCCTCGCCGCCAAAGCCGCTCAGGTCGACCGAGGCCTCCAGGGTGGGCGGGATCGATTGCGAGCCGGACTGCAGAGTCGAGATCTCTCCTCCGGCCTGAATTGTGCCGGTGATCTCTACTCCGGTCTGAACAGTCATGTCCTGGAAGGAGGTGATGCCTGCGGACCCGTCCTCTGGGCGGATCACATCCAGATCCACGCTGCCCTGGCCGGTGGAGGCGATGGAAAGCGAATACCTGCCCTCTGCCGGAAGCAGGTAGATCTCCACTTCACCCTCGGTCAGGACCTCTGCACCGGGAATCTCGTTGACGGTCCGGCCGTCTGCGACGCCTGTTCTCCTGCCCTGCTCATCTACAAAGACCGCGTCGGCAGGACATCTCAGGACCGCCATGACGGCGTTGGCCTTCTTCAGGAACCCGGCCATCTCGTACAGGCTCTTCTTGAGGGACGGAACCAGCGCATTCACTTCCTGCAGCGGAATCTGTCTGTAGACCGGATGTGCCGAAATAGCGCCGGCATAAGCCCACATGTAGCCCATGTAGCTCGGGTTCTTCCAGTTGGAATTGGAGAGGGTCAGAGTTATCTGCGGCATGGGCCGGGGCGGCCTGGCTTTGGACACCGGGAAGTTGGGGTCGTAGACGTAGACCACCGGCTCGCGCCCCTGTACCTCGATCAGCTTGTAGGCCAAGACAGCGTGGCCGGCAGAGCTGTTGTCTATCCGGCCGAAGAACTCGATTATCACTGGAAGACGCGAGTCCTTGAGAGCGTCCTTCACCGCCTGATGACACTTGGCTGGAGATTGATCCCTCTGGAAGAAGCGGAAGTCGCTCATCATGGCCGTCCACAGGGGCAGCATCTGCGCCCGGTGATAGATGGCGATGTTGGTGGATGCCTCCTCCAGGCTCATCTGCGAGGCGGGCTTTGATAAGGGC
Source organism: Methanotrichaceae archaeon (assembly GCA_013178225.1). Classification (GTDB taxonomy): domain Archaea; phylum Halobacteriota; class Methanosarcinia; order Methanotrichales; family Methanotrichaceae; genus JABLXE01. The sequence goes on along the minus strand of JABLXE010000003.1, from coordinate 242,378 downwards.
CTGGCTTCAGGGTCCATGAAATACAGGCCCGAGGTAGCGGACATCCCGTAGCAGTGTCCTCCCGCGCCCATCTCCATGCTCTTTGCCGAATAGTTCCAGAATTTCATGAAGGTCGAGGGGAAGAGCAGCCTCTGCATGGCTGAAAGGAAATCGGCGTCCGCCTGCATGTTTCCAACCGCGGTGGCCAAAAGCCCCTCTACCATCTCCTCGGTCTCCCGGCCATCAAAGCCGTAGTTGTCGAAGCTATAGGTATCATCGATCCAGCTGTAAGCCCTGTTACCGTTATGCGCATAGTAGATGTTGACCGTAATTGAGGCGTTGTTGTCCTCTTCGTCTGCATCCTTTCCGTTCAGCATGAAGGCCTGGGCCTGCAGAACCGCTCCTTCAATGTTCTTTCCTTCCAGGTCCCAGAAAGCGGTCCCCGATTTGGTAGACCCGGCCGGGATGTCTCCCACATAAGCCGGCCGGCCTACGGGCTGCAGCTCCTCACCTTTTTTCAGGTATAGCTGCAGGCGAACGTCTCTGGCCTCAACTGCTCCCGCGTTCTCGACTTCCACTGCCACTGCCTGGCTGTCTGCTGAAATTTCTGTGGGCAGTAGATTGTTATCCTGATGGTATGAAAGGTAGATGCGATCGGGGTCCAGGTGCAGATCCGGCCTTTCGGGAGATTTGATCCGGCTGACTTTATCCAGCCACAGCCTGGCAAACGAGGCAACGGTCCCTTCGGGAATCTCGCTGATGCATCCCAGATCGGAGATCCTGGCCACCATGTTCTGGTACTGGACGATATGGCCCCTGGTGCTGGATGCGCCCTTGCCTTCCAGCCGCGGGTCTCCGAGGCCGTTGTAGCCGGGAGTGAAGCCCTGGAAGTCCGCGGTGAAGCCGAAGTCCTGGAAATGTTCCTGGCAGAAGGCTACTGCCTGCTCAGGAGTCTCAAAGACCGCGACATAGAGCGAGAGAAAGCCGCTGCAATCCTCTCGCATGCCCTTGATCCCAACTTCCTGTATCAGCTCCAGAAAGGAGACGTTTTGCCTCTCCAGGCCTTTGCTGGTGGTGATTGCATACCCGGTGCTGCTGGCCTGGGCGTTGATCTCGCCCTCGAACCTGAAGGGGTCCTTCAAGTCCGCCGCCAGCAGCGCGTAGTCGGCGGGATTTACGTTCTCCATCCAGCCCCCAGGAGACGACGTCTCCGAAAGGCCCGTCTCCTCTCCTGCTGCAGCCGGAAAAAGTGCAGCGGCAAACAGCAAATAAAATAGCAATCTCTGGCCGATCATATCCTCTTAGCCCTCCTCCTCAGACCTTATTTCCTCACTTATTAAGACTCAAGTCTTGTACGAACCGGGTACTTAAGTCTGTCCGGATCTGCAGAGGAAAAGAGAACGATTGAAGAAAATGGGCTGCCCCAGATCTCTAGCGGCGGCAGGGTGGCTCCGTTTCAGCTTCCTGGACCCTAGCCCGTCCGTCTCCGTTAGGCTTGTCGATGAAGTAGGTATAGCCCTTGAGGGTGCGGTTGAGCTGAGACTCGATCTGCTCGAGCCCCTTCTTGTCTATACACTGCTTCTTCTCCACGCAGCGGTCCATTATCTCCCAGATGTAGTCCTTGGTCTCGTAGTTGAAGAAGTCCAGCAGCTTGCGGCAGGTGTCTCCCTCCACCTTCTGGCAGATCCACCACTCGGTTCCCTCCACCATTATGTGGACCTCATGTGCGCTGCCCAGCAGGTTGTGAAAATCCCCCAGCGTGTCCTGGTAAGCACCCAGCAGGAAGATTCCAAGGTAATAATCTTCGTCTTCGACTAGAGTGTGCATCTCCAGGTACTCCCGTCCCTCGCTGTCTCCCGCATAGCGCTTGATCTCGCCGTCAGAGTCGCAGGTCAGATCGACGATGGTGCCGTGCTCGCTGGGCATCTCCTCCAGGCGGTGGAGTGGAATGGTGGGAAAGATCTGCTCCACTCCCCACATATCGGGCACAGACTGGAACAGCGAGAAGTTGCCGATGTACTTCTGGCTCACCAGCTTCTTGAGCTCCAGGAACTCCTCGGACTCGTCCTCTGCCTGCTTGGCATAAAACGCGGCCTTCTTGCACACCATCCAGAACAGTGTCTCTCCCTTGGCCCGTTCTTCCAGCCCGATGTTTCCCAGGTTAAAGGCGTTGTAAAGCTCGTCCCGGTACTGCAGGGCATCGTGATAATGCTCCTTGTAGTTCTCGATGTCGATCTCCTTGAAGGCGCAGCACAGGTCCTCGATCTGAATGGGGTCCTCCTCTTTGGGAGGCTTCAGAAAAGAGTCTTTGGCGTTCTTCCGGCCGATGATCTTGAAGATCAGCATGCTATGGTAGGCGGCAATGGCTCTGCCGCTTTCTGAGACGATGGTCGGACAGGGGACGCCTTCCTCCTCGCATATCTTCTGCACGGTGTACACCACGTCGTTCGCGTACTCCTGCAAAGTGTAGTTGGCGCTTGAGGGAGTAGCAGTGCTGGAGCCGTTGTAGTCCACCGACAGCCCGCCGCCCACATTGAGATACTCGATGTCGGAGATCTTCCTGGCCTTGGCATAGATGCGGGCTGCCTCGTTCATGGCGTTCTTGATGGTGCGAATGTCGGTGATCTGAGAGCCGATGTGGAAGTGAATCATCTTCAGGCTCTCTCCCATGTTGTTGTCTTTCAAGATCTTCATCAGTTCCAGGGCCTCGGCGGTGGAGAGGCCGAACTTGGCGGACTCGCCGCCGGACTCCACCCAGCGCCCGGAGCCGCGGGAGAAGAGCTTGACCCGCATGCCTATCCTGGGGATGACTCCCATCTGTCTCGAATACTTCAGGATATCGAAGATCTCCTCGAAGAGGTCCACTACTATGATTATATTATTGACATTGTGAATGCTCAGGGCCAGCCGCAGGTAATCCTGGTCCTTGTAGCCGTTGCACACCAGCAGAGCCTCTTTGGGGGGGCCCAGAGATAGGGCTGCCAGCAGCTCGGCCTTGGTCCCGACCTCCAGACCGATATTGTACTTGGCCCCGTACTTGAGGATGTACTCGATTACCTCCTTTCTCTGATTGACCTTCATGGGAAAGACCGGATGATAGGTCCCCTGATATTTGAACTCCTCAATTGCCGAGAGAAACGAGCCGGTGATCTCGTTGATCCTGTCCTCTAGGATCTGGGGAAAGCGCAGGAGAATGGGAAAGTCCAGGTCTTTGTTATCCGCTATCTCCTCTATCAGCTCCATTACATCCGCGTACTGATAGCTGTCTTTATTTGGAAGTATGACGATATTTCCTTTATCATTTACTGAAAAGTAGCCGTTGCCCCAGTTCTCTATTCCGTAGAGATCTATCGAATCTTCAGCCTTCCACATTTAATCTGCCCTCGGCTTTTGCCAAAACCCTCGCTCTCCATCTTTCTCCTTGCCATGACCCGAACTGTCGATAAGATGCCCGCACCCGTCACCTCCCCCAGGGAGGCTGGGGAAAGTCGTATCGAACTTTGCTTTAGGGTCGGTTTTGGTATATAAACCTTGATGCAAAATGAACTGCTGCCCCGGTCCCCAAAAGCATAATCTTATAACGTCTGCGGGCGCTATTTCCGCCAACTGCTTTGAGGAATCATTATGGATCACGGTCATAGCTTCATCTGCGATGGCAAAAAGGTCCGGACGACCATATCCATGAAGGAGAGGGGCGTTTACGACCTGGTGAAAGACATGGGCCAGATGGGCTTTCAGGGTGGACAGCTGGGGCAGTCCCTGAGGATATGGGAGAAGATGCTGGACGGGGAGGCGACCATATTCCTGGGCCTGGCGGGGGCCATGGTTCCCGCGGGCCTTGCGGAGTTCATAGCCTACCTGATCAGGGAGAGAATGGTAGATTGTCTGGTCAGCACCGGAGCCAACCTGTTCCACGATCTGTGCGAGGGTCTGGGGATCGTCCACTTCCAGGGGAGCGCCTGTGCCGATGATGCTTATCTAAACGAGTGCAAGATCGATAGGATCTACGATGTCTTCGTCTCCGAGGTCGAGCTTCACAGGGCAGACAACTACATCTCCGATTTCGTGAAGAAACTGGATCCTGGCTACCGGTACTCTTCGCGCGAGCTGATGCATATGGCCGGAAAGGGGCTTCCCGACACCACCATTCTGGGCGCGGCTCACCGGGCCGGGGTTCCGATCTTCGTGCCCGCTCTGGGTGACAGCTCCTGGGGAATAGGTATGGTCATGGCCTATCGCGAAGGGCACAGGGTCATGGTGGACCAGATAAAGGACGTGGACGAGATCACCCAGATGGTCGAGAAGTCCACCAAGACCGGCGTCGTGTATATCGGCGGTGGAGTTCCCAAGAACTTCATACAGCAGACCGAGGTGATAGCCGAGCTGATAGGCGTCTATTCCGGCGGGCACAGCTACGCCATCCAGTACACTGCGGACTCGCCGCACTGGGGCGGTCTCTCGGGCTGCACCTTCGAGGAGGCGGTCTCCTGGGGAAAGGTGGCCAAAGAAGCCCGCAAGGTACAGGTCTTCTCGGATGCAACAGTCACCGTGCCGGTGGTGGTCCAGGCTCTGAAGTCTTCCGGACGCAAGCGGAAATTCCCTCCGGCGTTCGATTGGGCAGAGCCTGAACTGAAGTTGAGCTACCGGACCTCTGCTGAGAAAGCGTAAAAAAGCAGACCGTTGGGGCAGTCTGGCAGAGCTGTCTATTCTAAATTTTTAAAAAGAAAAAGCGGGCCTCAGAGCCCGGTAGCGCTTGCCAGGTCACGGCTCTGGCCCAGGCTCTCGTTTCCCTCCACCAGAACCACCAGGTTTCCGGTGTCCCAGAGATAGAGATATCTGGGGCTGCCGTCACCGGTGACATCCATTATCTGGGTGACATCATGGCCGTTGATGATGGCGTTTGAGAACCTGTCGACGCCCCTGTAGGGAGGATTCTGGTATTCCGGCAGAGACCTGTAGTTGGCCGCTGCGGCCTGAGCGTGTTCGTTGTCCTGCAGCGCGAGATATGTGATCTTGGAGTCATAGCCCTGTCCGAGAGGGGCCCAGGTGTAGATGCCTACAACAGCGTCCACCGGACCGATCTCCTGCTGGCCGTAGAAGTCCTTTATCTCGTCGGTGATGTTGACGCCAGCAGTCGATGAGTTCTTTTCGGCCAGGAACGCAAAGCCCTGCGGAAGGTTGTCTTTCGGAAGCGCGGGCAAGCCCCCGTTTCCGCTGGCGCTGCTCTGGGCCACACATGCGGCAGTGGCCAATGCCAAGGATATTAACAGTGCATAAATCAAAATCTTGTAGCTCATGCTAACCCACTTCCCTTTATCAAGGGCATAAGCCTTTTTTTTGCTAGAAAATATAGCTCTTCAAGTTACTTAAATTATCGCAATATGACGGCTTCCTGAGCGATAATATTCACTGAGTCCAGTCTTCCCTCGACTTCCTTTGATTCGCCCAGTATTCCATCCAGCAGCACTTTGCCGTTTCTGGTGGTAAGCCTGACCACGCTTTCCATGACTTTCTCGCGCGTGTCTCCGGAAACGACATAGACGTCAAGTTCGCACATATCTTCTCCTGATAAAATGCAGGCGGACCCGGCGGGATTCGAACCCGCGACCCCCGGGTTAGAAGCCCGGTGCTATATCCTGGCTAAGCCACGGGCCCGCATTATTCAAGATTTTAGCCGCCCTTGGCGGGCATCTGTCCAAGAGACGACTTGAGCTGTTCCTGCAGCTGGTTGAACCGGCTCTGGATGCGCTCTTCCTGCTTGACCATGGTCTTCAAGCGAAGATCCATCATGTCCTTCCTTTCTTTAAGCTCTTCGGAGAGCTTCGGCTTGTCGGCTTTGAATAGCAGCTCGCCCACGCTCTTGTATATCACGGCATCGTCGCTGGCCTTATCAAGCTCTCTTAAGGCGGCGTCGGTTTCTCTGATCAGTCCCTCTATTTGGGACTTTTGCGTCATGACCGCCTGCATCTGCTGCTGCAGCTGCTGGATCTGAGCTAGCTGATTCTGTATCTGCGGAGGTAACTCACCACTCATAAATTCACCATCTCGAATGCAATTTTGACCAATCTGATCCAGGTGTTCAAAGCGGCTCTGAGGGAAACCACATCCTCGCCCCGTATCTTCAACCTGACGGAGGTGTCCTCGACCACCAGATCAACGGATGATCGATGGACTTCGTCTTCAAGCTCCGGGGATAGCGCCTGGTAAATTTTGCCAGGCTGGTCGGTCTCAAAGACGAATTCGGCACAGCAGTTCATGCGGGGTTCCGGATTGAGGGCAGCGCTTTTCGGGGTGGTCCGGCGCTCAAAAGCGGGATCACCGAAAAGCCATGTCCGGGGCAGGCCTAAGCCCTGCCTCAGACCGCCTTCAGCCTCTTGACCGTGGTAGGCCGCTCCTTCATCAGGATGCGGTGACCACAGTAGGGGCAGCGAATGCCGCTGTACTCGTAATCGACCTCAACGGTCTTTTTGCACCTGGTACACTTGTAGGCCATCTACTGCTCTTCTCCGAGAGCTCTCCTGACCGAGCGCGCCACAGATCGACCCAGAGATGTCTCCGGCGTGTAGGTGCCGCCAGCAAAGGTGTAGCCGCACTTCCTGCAGCTCCAGATAGCCGAGCTCTCCCTCTTAACCTTTGCTCTTCCGCATTGCGGGCAGTCGTACAGGGCCTTGGCCTTCTCCTCGATATCGGCCACCAGCTTTCGCGACTTTCTGCCGTATCTGGGCCCAAATCGCGCTGCAGATCTGCTCTTCTTGCCCTTAGTAGTTTGCTTGACCATGATCTATACTTCCAGAAACTTTTCCCGGATCTCCTTAGCCCGTTCGCATGCTATATCAACGATGCGGTAGACCTGCTCGGGTTTGAGGGTACCCTTGCCGCTCTTCTGCATGCCGCAGATGTTCCCGTCAGCGGTAGAGATGACGGTGAGCTTGGTGTTGGCGATCGATTCCTCATCGACATCGGGGTCGAACATCAGCACGTCGCTGAACTCGATGGCCGTGGTGGCGATGGGAATATCCCTGATCGGCAGCTGGTAGTCCTCGCCCAGGCCGAACTTGCTGGCCGGAACCTTGGTCGAGAGAAGCGCGGCAATCGCGCCCAGGCTTGAAGCGTCCAGGATATTGCCGCAGTCGTCCAGGATGTGCACATCGATGAATATGATCCACACCTGCTTTCCAGGAACGATGCACAGCGCCTCCAGGTCCACGGCCTTGGACTCGCGCACGCCGCGATCTACCACCCGGGCCAGCTCGATTCCCACCTCGTTGGGCGGGCCGGGCTCGAAGGTCGGGGAGGCCAGTGGAACCAGCTCGGCGTTGGTGATGATCACGCCGCGATTGGGAGAGTCCGGAAAAGGCTCTCCGGGCTGCATCTTCACGCCCACCAGAACCTGCGAGAGCCCAAGCTTCACGCGAGCGCTTCCCTCGGCCTTGCGGATCACGTCCCTCTCGATGGAGATCTCCCGGTACTCGTCGAACTTGCGGGCGTCGCCCCTCGATCCTTTGAGCACCAGGTTGTAGAGGTAATCCTTGCGAATCTCGGAGATGACGTTAGTCACAGGCCTCAGCCTCCTGCTCGGGAACCTGGGATAAGCTCTCCAGCTGGCTGTACTTGTCAACCAGGCTCTTTCTCTGCAGCTCATAGATCTGCCGGCAGCCGTTCATGGCCATCTCCACGGCCTCATGAAGCTCTGCCGGGCTGAGCCCTCCGTCCATCTGCAGGAGAGTTATGTCTCCGTTCGGAGTCATGGCCACGGGCAGGTCGGCCTGGCCGAAGTTGTCCTCTTCCTTCATGGGGTCCAGGACTATGGTGTCTGCCACCTTGCCTGCGGCACAGGAGGAGATCAGGCTCTTCATGGGGATGCCTGCATCCGCCAGGGCCACCGAGGCCGCGTTTATGCCTGCGGTCCTGGTGCCGGCATCTGCCTGCAGAACCTCCACGAAAACATCGATCACCGAGCGGGGGAAATATGAGGTCAGTATGACCGGCTCCAGAGCCTCCCGGCTGACCTTGGACAGCTCGTAAGACCTCCTGTCCGGTCCGGGACGCTTCCGCTCCTCGACTGAGAATGAGGCCATGTTGTAGCGGTAGCGAACGATGGCCCGGGTCACCTCTTGCAGGTGCCTGGGATGTACCTCCCGGGGACCGTACACTGCTGCTATCACCTTGTTTCCGCCCATCTCTATGTAGCAGGAACCGTCTGCTCTGGCCAGCACGCCCACTTCTATCTTGAGGGGCCGCAGCTGATCCGCCTTCCTGCCATCCAGGCGGCATCCGTCTTTGAAGAATGATATATTGCTTTCATCCATAGCGATCAACTTCTGGCCTCTTTCTCCTTCTTCAGGAATTCCACGATCCTATCGGTAAGGCCGTTGGTGTGGGCCTCCTTCTCGATCAGAAGGACGGTCTTTAGGGCCAGATCCATATCGTCTGCACTCCCGTTGATCCAGATTCGTCCGTTCTGGCCGACGAAGATGTTGCAGTTCAATTCTTTCTTCAGCATGCTGATCATGGAGCCGCCCTTGCCGATCAGCCTCGGCACGCGCGTGTGGCTGATCTCGATGACCTGGCCGGTCTTGATCATGCCCAGCTTGCGGTCGTTTAAGGTCAGCTCCACCTTCATGGTGGGGTCCACGTCCTTTACCCGGGTCATTACGGAGGTGCCTATTCTTAGGTACTTGGACATCTCATCCGATTCGATCCTCTTCGGATATTCAGAGATGTGAAGCAGCCCGTCATATGGCGAATTTATGTCCACGATCCAGTTGGAGAAGGTGATGTCCTTCACCACGCCTATGACATTGTCTCCCGGGGCAGGAACGTACTTTCCCGCCAGAGGTATTACATTTATCTTATCCCTGTAGTTCGCAAGGCCGTAAAGCAAGGAATAAACCTGTCCGTCTTTGACAAAAGTACCCTCGCCTGACCTCTTTGCATCCTCAGAGAGAAGATCACCTGGTATTACCACCTTGCGATCCATAGTAGTTTTCCGTCCAGCTCTCTCAATGCTTAAGTAGCTTCGTCTCTGCCTCGCCCTTGGTCAGCCTGTTGACTAAAGCATAGAACTCGTTTTGCATGCCAGCAGGAATCTTGACCACTCCGATCCAGGAACCGTTGTTCTGCCAGGCCTCGCGGGTGAGCTTGCCAAAGGCGGATATCTCGCCGTAAGCCTTGGGAGCGTATTCCGGGGAGACCTTGACCGCCACCTCGATCTCCTCGAAGCGGATGGGGATCAGCGGCCGGATGGCCTTCATGGCGATGTTGACCAGCTCGTCGGTAGATTTGGCAGGGTCGATGTTTACCCGCGCCTCTTTCATGGCCGCCTCGATTCGCGCCGGCGGGTGAGGCGTCTTGGTCTGGGGGTTAATGGCATTTCTGGCGATCACCTCTATCACCTGCAGGCGCTTGTTCTCGATGAACCTCTTGCGCTGCTCGGCGGTGAGGCTTATCTCGCCCTTCTTGATTATGGTCCCGGCAATCGACAGGGGATCGGTGGTTCCAAAGGCCTTGAGGAGGTCCTCTTCAGCGCTGCGGTCGCCCCGGCTGGCGTTCTCAAATACGTCCTCGACCGCCAGGATATCCTCCAGGCTCAGGTCTTCGCCCCTTCTAAGGGCGTGAGCCCCTTCCGGCTCGACTAAAACCTCGAAAGTGGTACCGTGGGTCTTGAGTCTGGCTGGAACGGCCTCTTCCAGTCTGACCATTCACTCTTCTCCTTTCTCGCCCGCCTGAGCCTTCATCCTCTCGATGTATTCGGCCTCTTCCTTCTCGGTCATCTTGAAGAACTTCCGGTCGTCCAGCCTGATCACACCGATCTCGGTGGTGGCGGCCTCCACCTTTCCCTCTGAAGCCTTGTTAAGGGCCTCGAGGCCCAGGATGATTGCTTCCTCCATCTTCAGGTCTTCCCGGTACTTCTCCTCGAAGACCTCCATTACCGCGGCCCGGCCGGCTCCGATTCCCGTGGCCTTGTACTCCAGCAGCGCTCCGCTGGGGTCGGTCTCGAAGAGGCGGGTCCTGTCCTCCTCAGCACCGATGATTAAAAGCGCTGTGCCGAAAGGCCGGACGCCTCCGTACTGGGTGTACTGCTGCTTGAAGTCGCAGATCTTCTTGGCCAGGGTCTCGACTCCTATCGGTTCGTCGTAGACCAGGCGGTTGATCTGGCTCTCCACGCGAGCGCGGTCTATCAGAATTCTGGCATCGGCCACCAGTCCTGATGTGGCCGCGCCTATGTGCGTGTCAATCTGAAATATCTTCTCGATGGATTTGGGTTCCATCAGCCGGCTGGTTATTCTCTTGTCCACCAGCACGGCCACTCCGTCAACTGCTTTTACGCCTACAGCCGTCGTTCCACGTCTCACGGCCTCGCGGGCATACTCGACCTGAAAGAGCCTTCCATCAGGGCTGAAAACGGTAATTGCCCTGTCATAACCCATCTGCGGTGCCATCTGCATCGTCATGTCCTCCACATAGATCAAAAGAGGTCAGTCCCAGGTATCTGGTGTCCGAGCCCAATCCGGGAGTCCGCTCATCCGGATTGATGTCGATCTCGCGGCCCCGGCTGTGAATAATGCACCCAGAAACTTCCTCTAGTTCGATTCTTCTTCCTTCGCTTTCAGCACTTATTTTGCAGAGTTTCGGTATATACTTTTCTGTTCCGGATTTAATGGTCCCCGAGACGCCTTTTACGTGAATTGCAGCCCTAATGCCGCCCACAGAAAAGATAGTTGCCAGGAGGGCCCTGGTCTGCTGGATGTAGAGGTGCCCGCAGCGCAGGATGCCGAAGCCGGCCTGAAAAGAGATCAGCTTCAGCGAATTGGATGCAGCGCCCTCGTCCCCGAAGAGCGAGATCTGAGCCGAGCGAATCTCCTGGGCCAGGTCCTTTGACTGCAGGGGCTCTTCGGATTCGGCCACGAAGATCACGTACCGTCTCCGTGGTCGGAGAACCGGTAGCTTGCTCCTCAAAGAAGCTCCACTCCGGGAGATAGCCAGTGCCGCCGGTTGAGGTCCAGGAGAGATGCCGGAAGCCGGAGGGCCCGTTCTGCCTCCTCGGCCTCGAATCCCGCCAGCTCCGCCAGGGCCATCAGGTCCCGGGGGGAGCGGAGGTCCAGATGAGAGCCCGCGCTGGCGGTGATGATCATGGACAGGTCGAACTTTCTGGCCAGCTCCAGGTTGCGGCGGGCCGACCGGAGCCAGCGAATTCTGTGGCTTCCGCGCAGGCGGATCATGGGGCTCAGATCGAAGCCTATGGCCACCTGGTTTTGCCGGGCCGCGCGTGCAGCGGCAATTCCCAGGCCCCGCCGGGCTGATTCGGAATGGATGAGCACGTCGACGTTCGGGTCCTCGCAGGCGGCCCGGGCCAGGTCTTCGCTGGATGCCGAGACCGCTATGAAGGGGACCCGGTTTCGAAAGGATGCCACCCGGCTGCGGAGTGCTTTGGGGTTTGGGCCCCTGATCTGCACTCCCCAGGCCACGTCCATCCCCCGCACTGCGGAAGCCGCCTCCGGACGGAAGGCCGGGCTCTGGCCGGAGTTGCAGATTACGATTCCTGCATAGCCGAGCCTTCTGGCAGATAGGGCCAGGCGGCTGGGAGAGTCAGAGCCCTCGGGGAGGGATCTGGCACAGCACTCATAAAAGCTCATAGCAGAGCCTCGATGGTCGCGATAGCCTGCTCGTGGTGGGCGGGATAGGTCTCGACGGTGGCGGAAATGTCTATGGCGTCCTTGGATTCGGTAAGCCTGACCGTGCCCTTGTACGCCGCCTGCTTGTCGAGCCGCAGGTGAAAGTGGTTGTCCTGGTCCACCCTTTCGGGAATTTCCCGGCGCAGCCGGATCAGCTCCTCTCTCGGAAGCTGTTCCCGCAGGATGTGAAAGAAGGACTGGACATCTTTCTTCTTCAGGCTGGCCTCGAGGATCTGGATCTCGTTTCCGAAATGGCCGGAGACGGTGGTAGAAGAGATGCTGTCCAGAGGAAGGAAGACGCTGAGCGCTTCCCTCACGCGCCCATCATCTTCGGTTGCGGCCACAAAGGCCCGAAAAGAGATCTTGCGGATCACTTTCCTTTTCCGTCGCGGGCCCTGATCGCCGGTCTGGTCTTCTCGGTTCCGAAGCCCTTGTGTCTCATGCCGCGGCCCTTTCTGCCGGCGCTGGTCTTGCCCCGAACTGCCCGGCCGCGGTGGACGCCGCCGGCGATCCAGTTCAGGTCCTTGTCCTTGAGTATGGCCGGGTGGTGCGGGTCTACCAGGATGACCTCGTACCACTTGTGGCGGCCGTCTTCGCCCACCCAGTAGGAGTTCAGGACCTCGAGGTTGCGGAAGCGCCGCCCGGCTCTCTCCTCGGCTATTCTCTGGATGGACTTGGCCATGGTGATCTTGGCCATGCCCATCTTGCTGGTCTTGCGGTTGCGCACGTAACGGGACTTGCGAAGGCCGCCGCGCCTGACCTTTACCCGGGCCATGACTATTCCCTGCTTGGCCTTGTAGCCGAGGGTGCGCGCCCTGTCCAGGCGGGTGGGCCTTTCTATCTTCTGAACGGTCATATCGCCGCGCCAGGCCTTGAGACGGCTCTGCCGCAGCTCGCCTACGTAGCTCTCCCTGGGGGATTCCCAGGCTTCGCCTATGTAGCTGTAAAAAGATCGCATTTAAGTTCACCTCACCGGTTCAACCTCAGGGGTTACATTCCGGGCTCTCCTGAAAACCAGCTTCTAGAAGATAAAGGTTTGGGAGATTTCGGGGTACTAGAGACTTTGTGAGGCGTCGTTTGCGAATATCCGGTATATCCGGTACTAACGATGGTGAGGCGAAAGGAGACTAAGCCTCGACGAAGGTATTTAAATATTCGTCGAGAGATGAGTGAATGGATGGATATTGAGGCCGAAGTCAAAGAAATGAAGCAGATGCTCGTTGATATTTCCAAGAAAATGGATGACTTGCTCGATGAGAGCATGACTGTTGGGCTCATGAAGCTCTCCGAGGAAGCGATTTCGGATTTATACGAGGGCGAGCCGGATCTTTACAGCATTGAGGATCTCAAGGTCAGGTTTAGATGAAGGGGAAAGTTATCCTGATACCGTTCCCTTACACAGACCTTACAGCAGCGAAGCTGCGGCCTGCTATGGTCATATTTGAGGGAAGGAGCGATTTTGTTGTGGCCTTTATCACATCGAAGATTTCTGATATCCAATCAGATCTTGACGTGCTCATAATGGCGGAAGATCCGGAATTCTATAAGACTGGATTGAAAGTCACATCTGTACTCAAGTTAACCAAAGTCTCCACAGTGCGCAAAGATATGGCGGAAGGAGTGCTCGGCGAGTTTCACGGACGGCTGAGAGATGAGGTCAATCAGAAGCTGAAAAGGATCTTCGAGATTTAGAGTTCTTTTGAAGCAAAAGCTCCTGCTTCAAGCCCATTGCTGCAGGCCGTGTAGAGCTTACCATGAGCGCTTGAACTGCTTTTCCGTTCAGGCATCTGCCATTTCAGACCAGAGATCTCTTGCCCTGTGCTGCAGAGCGACTGAGTCGATATCCATGTCTGAAAGCCGGACCTTCAAGCTTTTCTGCATTTGATTCGATTATTACCGTTTCTAAGACGGCTTCATTGGTTTCGCCCATGAATGTAATTCACCTTGAGGCCCATTGGCTAAATGAGCATCCTTCCGGTGAGGGTGATTCTCACCTCCTTGGTCTTGCCCCTCGGCCTCAGGTCCACAGCTTTCAGGTCGAAAAGCCTGCCCACCTGGCGGGAGGCGGTGCTCTCGGAGATCTGCAGCCGACGGGCGATGTCGGTGATGGTAGTGGGCTGGTGGTGGGAGACGTCCTCAAGTACCCTCTTGAGCTTTTCATCAACAGTTGCGGCAATGCTTGGCAGCTCAATTTCTCTCAGGACGCGATCGATATCGCTGTAGTTGGTGGTCTTGTTGATTTTGTGAGACTTAGCCAGGCAGGCCACAGCGAAGGCCAAAAAAAGCTCACGGGGGCCTCCAGATAGATTGGCTATGACTGTGCCCTCAGCCGTTTCCAGCAGATCAATCATCGAGGTCACCATGCCCTCGAAATTCCGGTGATCGACGCGGTGAATTTGGATATCGATTGAACTGTCGATCTGCAGTGAGAGCGCCGTTACTGCCTGGACAGTGGCCTCACCGCGCTGATCTGTCTCATCCTCCGGGCGGATCAGTATCAAGCGGTCGCCGCCTTCGATTCCGTATTTCACTATCAGGGAGACGATCTGTGAGGTGTCGAAGCCGGAGAGGGAGATGTAGGTCTTCATCTCAATAATCAAGAGCATTTAATGCATAAATGTTTTTTCGTTGCACTATTATGAAACTGAAATACTCATTTGCATTATTATGCATTAATTGCATATATCGACAGGTTTATATGGTTTAAGATCTCACCGCCATCCGAAATGCCGCAGAAGATTTCATTGGTTGTGCGCCCGAGGGAATCGACAGAAATTCCATGGAGCGAGGGCTACCAGCTCTATTCAGCAATCCTAAACGTCATGCGCGGATGCGACGAGAAAGCCTCGCGGCGGGCACACGACTCGCCGCTAAGCTCAATATCGCTCAGTCATCTGGACGGGAAATTCGGAAGAAGTCAGAGGCCCAGGCACAAGTGTCTCGACCCGGCCAATAGGTACAATTTTCGTATCGGGATCACCGATCCCAAGGAGGCGGAAATCTTCCGGGCCATAGTCCAGCCGCTGATCCTGCGAGAGCAGGACATATTGCTCGAAAAGGGAGCGCTGATGGTGGAAGAGGCCGCAAGCAGCAGCAGAAGCTTTGAAGAACTGTTAATGGATGCGGGAAAGGAAACCTGCACATTCCTTGAGTTTGAATTTATCTCTCCAACCTGTATCCAGTACCGCAACACCAAGGTCATGGAGATGTTTCCCCACCGGGAGGCGGTCTTCTCCTCGCTCCTGGCAAAATGGAACGCGGTCTGTCCGGAAGGGCAGAGGATGGCTCTGGAAAGAGACGACATGGCCCGCTACCTGATGGAGGAGCCGCTATCCTACGAGACGCACAGTGCGATGGTGAATACTGTGATGGATAATGTCAAGGGACATCCAAGACCGATACTCAGGCCGGGATTCAAAGGCCGTTGCAGGTATATTTTTGCCAAGAATGCGCCGGAGGGCATGAGGAACGGAATTCTGGCGCTGGCCAGGTTTGCGGAGTACAGCGGGGTGGGGAGCGCGGTGGCCCGCGGGTGCGGAGCGGTGAAGGTGATGGTGGGGGAGGTGGAAAAATGACAATTAGAAGACCAGAAATCACAATATCAGCTGAAGAGATTAGGAAGCATAGGGAATCGTTACCAACAATTAGCAAATCCGATTCATACCATGTTCTTGCAGAATACTACGAACAGGTTGATCCAAAATTGCTGGATTCTGGGGTTGCTTACCTGCCAGCAAAGAGCGTTGAGATGGGAAAAGTAGACCAGCCAATGATTAGCCACATCAGGAATGGTGTTTGGGCAATCATAGAACTTAATGAGGCGCTCGATAGTAGTAACCTATATCCATTGGACAGATCGGTATTGAAAGAGGTAGTTGCGCTTTTTGTTGCACATGAGCTTCATAAATTGAATGAAAAGGATTGGAAGGAAGAATTTGATATTTCCCAAGAGGAAGCCTCTAATTGGGCAAAAAAATTTGGATTATTTGATTTTGCGCCCAAGTTGAATGCACATGATTATCAATCGGTAGCAGTAGCACAACATCGTAGTATTGGATATCATTCGAATCTCTCAACCAGATTCATGCTACATAAACCGTGGACTGATATCGCAGATACCCTTGCAAGCATCGAAGTACCGTGTGCTACAGAATCCATGCAAAAGCAATTGGATCAGATAACTGATGACCTTGATTTTTATTATCATAAATTTAATGAATCGACAGGAATACTCTCCAATCTTGTTCACACAGGCATCTCGTCTTGGGCAAAAGAGAAAGGCTTAATTCCACTTCTTATATTCGAACGGGGGATCGTCTACGTAGGACGGGAGGGGACCGTATGCAAACTGGAGTCGGCGCAGGATATCGAAAATATTTATGGACACTTCAAGGAAAAATTAAATGAGGCTCATACTGCGATTTCAGACCCTAAAGAGCTTCAGAGAAATAAAAGCGTACAAGGCAGTAAAGGATTGTATAAATTTGATAATGTTAATTTCTTCTATTCCGGCTTAAGGAAAGTCCTCTCTGCATTCACGGCATCAGCTGTGATCGAAGAAGATACCAAAAATCGCAAGGTTATAATTGATATTAAAAATAATACTATTATAATCGATATCAATGAGCCAGATATGCAGTATCCACCTGCGAAGGTTATCGATATTCCTTCAAATGCGATCAAGAGCATAAAAGCAGATGATGAAGAGATTAAGGCAGGGGATGTGGTAATTCATTGCTCAAGTGTAGAGCGGAAAAAAGGAAAGTACACATTACTACCACAAGAGGTAGAAATTAATGGAGAAAAAGTAAATTATTCAAAAATTGAAATTAATGGTACTGGCTTGATGACAAGCCAGGTTGGATACAGACACCATATAAAGGAGGACTTTTGCGTCGATATTGGCTGGGGCGGAGAGATAATACCGTACTCAAGAGCAATTTCAGGCGTACGAATGCAGTTCATCGAACCTTTGATCAAACTGCATGCATTAGAAACAGATAACGCAGTAACAGAGACATGCAAGTTGTTTGGAGTAAACAGCGAGCTAACAGATAGACTATCCACTTACTCTGACACTTCAGAGGATGACCATCATAAAGTAGGAGGCTTTTGGAATTATTCTTATGCAATTGCTCGTGACCTTCTTGATCGTGAAGTAAATGGTGTAGCATTCAAAAACCTCCCTGCTAATCAAGATAAACTAAAATATCTTGATGAATTAATAGATATCTATAAGAGCAAAATTTCTGTTGAGGATTGGAATAAATTAGAGTCTATGTATTTATATCCATATAAAGAAAAGATGCTTGTATGGATCTCAGAAAATCTCGAATTCAATGGGTCTATGGCATACGGCGTATTTGAAAATAAGCTAAACAAATTTGATGCGTATCTAAAAGGAACAGGAATATGCAAGTTGAGTAACGATACCATTTACGATTCAAAGTCCCCGAGTATTCCGTCACAACCTTTGAGCATGTTAGGCTACACTTATTCCAACCGATTGCCAATTGGCCCTCCACAGACCAAACCGAAACTTGAGGTTTCAGAGCCAGTAGTAATCGAGCTTGGACTCAGACGTATGGGACATGCAGTAAAGGGCGGTGACAAAAAAATATATTATAAGCTTATACCAGATCATTTCTATACGCCGCTTCTCAGTGAGATCTTTTCAGATGCCCTTGGGATGTTTGATGGAGATGCTCAAACAAACATAAGGGCGATCGCCCAAAAAATGCTATCATCAGAAGTTCCTGTATACCAAGTCCTAACTAAAGACCTCGCATCAGATTACGGACAAAAAATGTTAAGATATTCGGGAAAGGGGTTCAAAGCCCTCTTTTCGACATACGACATCATTTTCAACAAATCACGAAAAAATGACACAGAATATTGGTTTATGGGTACTTATTTGGGCATGATCATTGCTGCAACAACTGGATGTCGTATTGTAGTTAGCGAGAATCCGATCTGTGCAACAAATGGCGAAGAATTCAGAGAAATTGTGAAACTTGAATCGCCGTATGCATCTGTTAAAAGGATTTTCGGAGATAATATTAGTTTGTCAAAACTTCAAAATTCAGTTATGTTGGCATCACTTATCATAAATTTGGGGTATGAGTACGAACTTGATGATGGATTGATGCCTAAACACTTACAGAAAATCAGGACTCGTCTCTTTCCAGGTAGTGCCATATTGAAAGAGATACAGCGCAAGTATCAAAAAGGCAACAAGGACGGAATCTTCATCAAAAAAGCAAAAGGATATTCAGAAAACGATGGAGATGCAGCAGTTGGCTTGATAGATCAAGCGATAAGACTGGATAGATCAGGAGGCAATAGGATGACCGCAGATTCAATCCATGAACTTGCAGATATTGGTCTAAAAGTTGCAATACCCAAAGGCTATGAGCCTCACCGGGTAGAAAGGCTATTTAGAGAATCTGTAAAGGCGATTAAGGCCAAGAAACACGGTGACTTTAAGCGAGAAGACTACGTTGATGCAGTGGCAGGAAGCCTATTGAAGATGATGAGGCGAGCTGGTGATGACCAATTCTATTATAAATCGGGTATGTATCATCCAGACAAAACATTAGAATTTGCTGAATCATTTGTGGACTTGGCATTTTATAAAATAGCTGATGGACAACCAGGGAAATTGAAGCAGAAGTCCAATGATCTTTCTGATGGATTTTATGCGGCTACCCTTTACCAGAGGGATGCTGCATTTAAGGCCGCGAAGGCTGAAGTCGAATCCGCAAAAAGCACAGGAGGCAAAACATGAGTGACTTTGAGAAAAAAAGCATAATTGAATTTAAAGATGCCATAAAGCCGTACACGCTTGAAAGACCAGAGAAGAAACCAAAGGAGAATTATGTAAGTGTATTGATATTGAGAGAATTGAAAAGTGCAGCCCGTTTTACGACTGACGGAATAGAAGCAAACTCGGCAGTGATCCGCGTTGGCGGCATAGAAGAAACTGTAGGAAAGCTATTTGGCCGAAAGCAAGTAGCCAGCGACCGGAGAAAGGCAAAGGCGTTGCAGCGCACTCTAATCTCAAATGAAATGTCCAGAGTCATTGGCAACGATGGTTGGAAGGGCTGCACCATGAAAGTCAACGAAATGTGCCAAAGATGCCCGGAGTGTGCGCTATTTGGAAGCGCTGCCTCTGAAGAGGGCGTGAGCATAACTTCCCGAGTTATGTATGATGAGACGTATACCATAAGAGCGCTAAGTGCAATAGTGGACGAGTTTTTCCAGAATGCTCCGGGAGACGATTACTCAAAAGAGCCCACTTCTGCTATCCGTGAACCGGATTTCTTCAAGGAAGGAACTCTGTTCCCTTGCGTGGTCACCCTTAAGGATGCAACTGCAGAAGAGGTGTTGTTCTTTTTAAATATAACTGATCGTAATTCGCGCTATGGGGCCACAGGAACACGTTTCGGAAAGACTCAGAATCATATCCTTGGAATCTACGCAAGCCATCGAGAAGGTCCTTCGAGCCTAGAGGTAGCTAAAGAGATCGCGCTCACACTTGCTAAGCAGGGACTCGATAAAAAGGATCCGGACTATAGCAAAAAAGTTGATGAAAGGCTGAAAGAAGTCATGTATTTAGATACCTTGCCTACAGATGAGATTAAGGCTATCGCAATAGATGCATTTGAATCGCTTTCTAATAAACAGCGCATAAACTATCTAAAATTCAGCGAGATTCAGAGTTCGAATATTCTTGAAGATATTCGCGACGATCAAGTAGTTAAATCAATATTGGTGGACCAAATTGCAAAAATAGGTACATTTTTAAGCGCTTAGAGAGATCAAAATGCCTCCAGGTGCTAAACAGATATCAAAAAGTGGTAGTAGTAATAGCCTACTACCACAGAACAAAAATGAGAATCGCGCTTTTAAAGGTACGCTAGAGCTCATGAGCGAGTTATTCTTCGCATCTGTTGAACCAGGGGATAACTACACGACGGAGCCTATTATCCTTAGCACCGCGTTGTATTATGCTCTTGGATACGCTAAAGGTAATTATATAAATTTTCCAGCAAAAAGGGGCCGCAGTTCTGTAAAACAAAATCCGACATACCTTGAAGATACGGAGTCGCTCTTTGAGACTATCTACGTAACACCTGCGAAAGTAATCAACAAACCTGAATTCACGACCGAATTGAATAACTCGAGAAGCGATGAGTATGTACAATCGAACAACCTATCAAAAGCAGATTCCGATGCCAATACTCCCACAGGGCGCTATGGTGCCAGAAAACAAATTCAACCGGGAGCAAGGTTCCTATTTTACGTACTAACCTTCGATGGAACTAGACCCGATATGCCATCATACGTACGACTTGGCAAAAAAAGATGCAAAGCATTGATAGAGTGGGAAGAGATCGTCACCTCCATTTCAGAAGGTGAATACATAACTACACATCCTGTGCTTATAGATGATCTTAAATCGGTTCCTTTAGGAGATATATCGTTCAAGAGGATGCAACCTTTTGACGTGCTTCAGAAAGGACGTTTCTCGGGCTCTTATATTAAATTAGGTTCTAAAGATGTGCTGCCAATAGATGTGCGTTTCCTTAGGAGGATGCGAAGTTGATTATTGATGAACTTGCCCTTCCTCGGTATGATAGCGAACCTTTGATTGGCGATCATTTGCCTTTTAAGCACCAGATAATTGCACGGGACACGATACGCAATTATGAGGAGTTTTTTCTTTTTATTACTTCGCCTACAGGTTCCGGGAAAACAGATTCGTGGGCAGTCCCTGCTCTAAAGGAGAATGGTTTGGGTGTCGTAATTGCTCTTTATCCGACCAACGCACTGGCTGAAGACCAATTTCGATCTATTAAACATCTCAGGGACTCTTTGAACTCAAACAAGCAAATAAAATGCGTTACTGCGGAAACCTTGGGCTTAATGAAAGATAAGCGATCCTACAGGATAACCAAGGGCGAGATTCTGACAGACATAGTGCGTAAAATGGTCCGTCAGGGCGGAGGTATCATTATAACAAATCCAGATATTTTTATATACGCACTAAAAGGATATTACTATGATAAATATATCAATTCAGTATTCAAAGATCTCATTAATACAGTAGTCTTCGATGAGTTTCACCTGTACGACATGCGTCAATCAGATATTATTCTTTTCATGTTGCATGATGTCCTTTGCACTGAAGGCACAGCAATGCGGAAATTTATTTTCCTCAGTGCAACACCAAATGAAACGATCGAATCTAAAATTAAAAATGTCCTCGGAGGAGAGCTTGTTGATACCGAAAAAAGCAGTATTAAAAGCAAAATTGTAGATGAAAAACCAATTATGCCAAGGGTTGAACTTGAGTTTCGCCATGCACCTCGTTTCATGGCCGGGGAAATGCTATTATCCGATCTAAATTGGCTTCAGGAATTCAAAGACAGAAATCGAATGGCAATTATTTTTGACAGTGCTCACGAGGTTTCTCTGATCAGCGATGTACTTCGTAGAGAGACAGGCTGGAACGTCTGTGAGCGCAGTGGTTTTAGAAAGGACTCGATGACCGTCTCCTTCGATGTTCTGATAGGAAACAAAGCAGTCGAGGTAGGAATCGATTTTAAGGGAGACTATGCTATTCAGCGCTTAGTTTTTTCAGGCCATAATGTAAGCGAGTTTTTGCAGCGGTTTGGCAGGCTCAGAAACCCCATTCCTGGAGTAATGTATAGGTCAGTATGTTTTGCACCTTCTGCCGTAGTTGACTATTTTAAGAATTTTAACTGTCTTTCTCGCCAGCAATTGGAGGAGAATCTGCGAAAAACTATGCATGATCCAAAGATTGCTAGTAATTTTCGTTGGAGATATGGATATCTTGAAGCCTATGAGTATATCTATAAAAATGCCTTTGGCATTGGTGTAAATGAAGCAAGAGGTATACGAAATGAACATAAGTTCCCTCCATTAACCGGAGGTTTACCTTCTGATAAAAAAGATAATTATTTCCGCAGTGGCTTAGCGCTCATTCGAGAGCATTATTTAGCTGATATTGATAAAGATATATTAAAAATTGTGGAGGATGTAGGTGACCTGGAGAGATCCACAAAACCTGAATTGCTCGGATTGATGGAAGAGCTTAGTAGCTTTAGAGGCAATGGTATAGATATCGCTTACTTCGACCCAATTAATAATAAATTAGGGACATATAATGCTTTTTTCTTATTGCGTTGGGCCCACATGGACGTTTTCTCAAAATCACAATTCAAAAAAGTAGTTCCTGAAGAGCACCATAAACGGATCGAAGAGGTATCAGAAAGAGTTGTTGGCTATGCTGTAATCAATAATCTAATCGATAAACCTAGACATGTGTCTTTCGTTGGTCGAAATCCAAGCCAAATGGATATACCCGAAGAAGAACGGAGACCTGAGAAGGTCTATGGAATATTTCCCGTAGTGAAGAATTTCAGCAATCCTAACGACCGTTTGGATATATCTCGGATCGTAAATAATATTAAGGCTACGGGGTTGTTTTGCAGATACCTTTCAAACACAGGCAAAGTATCAAAAAAACTATATGATATAGATGATTATATATTTTTAACTGATTTTAAGGATGGAAGTCTGGCAATCGGTCTGGATGCAATCTACGTTGATTGCGTGATCCACGAGAGACTATCAGCAAAGTGATGAATATGGAAAGTGGCCTCCCCCTCGTCAACACCTCAGACCTCAACCAGTACCTCTACTGCCCCCGCCGCCTTTACTACCTGATGTTCTACCACACCCAGGGCCTGAACTTCGTCCTGGCCGAAGGCCGCTCAGACCATGCCCATCAGAGTCGCAGAGGCCAGTGGTATCGGGAGATGTACCTGCGTTCGGAAAAGCTCCACCTGCACGGGAAGATTGACCTCCTGGAGGGAAAAACCAAGCTAACGCCGGTAGAGCGCAAGCACGGCAAATCATATTTCGACAACGACGAGGTCCAGCTCGCCGCCTACTGCATGCTGCTGGAGGACTACCTGGGCGAGCCGGTAAGGATGGGTTATCTTTACCTTTTCGGTACCAATGAGCGTTATGCGATTACCATTACCGACTGGCACCGGGACAAAGTAAAAGAGGTGGTGGAAGCCATCCAGAACATGACCATCGATAAAATTCCCGACTTCACGGAGAACAGGAACAAATGCGAGAAGTGCAGCACAGTGCAGTACTGTATGCCTGAAGAGACGGAAATGCTTGAAGGAGAAAGCGCAAGGGGAGGGCGAGAGGCATGACCAAGGCCAGCGAAGGCATCTTCGACGATAGCGTGGTCTACGTGACCAAACAGGGGGCCCAGGTGGGAGTGGACGGCGGCCGCATAACAGTCTACATGAAGGGTGAGGGAGAGCTGGCATCATTTCCCATGGGCCAGGTGGACACCATCAACATCTTCGGCAACGTCAACTTCACCACACCCTTTGTGGCCAGGGCCAACGAGCACGGAATTGTGCTCAACTACTTCACCCAGAACGGCCGCTACCGGGGAAGCTTTGTTCCGGAGAAGAACACCATTGCTGAAGTCCGGCGGCGGCAGTACGCTCTATCTGAGAGGGAGGGCCTGAAGATCGCCAGGCAGATGGTGCGGGGAAAGATCAGGAACTCACGCACGCTGCTGAACCGCAAGGACGTTCCCGACAACGGGCGTCTGGCAGAGCTGGAGGATCTCACTGCCAGGGCCCGAGACCTGGACGAGCTGCGGGGAACAGAAGGCGAAGCTGCGGAGATCTATTTCGGCCTGCTCAACAGCTGCCTGGCAGAAGGCTGGACATTCGAGCGCCGGACCAGAAGGCCTCCACAGGATCACATCAATGCTCTTCTCTCGCTCACCTACAGCATGATGAAGAACGAGGTCTTAAGCGCCCTGCGCCAATACAACCTCGATCCGTTCCTGGGCATACTGCACGCAGACCGCCACGGCAGACCGGCACTGGCACTGGACCTGCTGGAGGAGTTCCGGCCCATATTCTGCGATGCTTTCTCGCTTCGTCTCATCAACAAGCAGATGCTCAAGCATGACGACTTTGGGGCAGACAACCACCTCAAGGACTACGCCTTCAAGATCTACCTGGAGAAGTTTGACGACTACATGCAGGAAGAGTTCACTCATCCCATGTTCGAATATACGGTTTCAAGGCGAAAGTCCGTGAGGATGCAGGCTATTTTACTTCGTAAGGCCATAACTGGAGAGCTAAGAGAATACCATCCGCTGGAGTTCAAACGATGAGGTTAGCGATCACCTACGATATTAGTGATAATCGTACCCGTACTCGTGTATTCAAGATCCTGGAGAGCTATGGGGCATGGAAACAGTACAGCGTTTTTGAGCTGGAGATCAGTGATATCCAGAGACTGGAAATGGAAAATGAGATTAAGGCGGAGATCGGAGCAAGCGACAAAGTGCGCATCTATGAATTATGCGAGCGCTGCGTTGGGGCCATCACCGATTTGGGCGAGAAGACTCCTGAAAAGAAGTCCAATGTCATCTAGGTTTTTCATGGACCTTTATTAAGCCCTGGTACGGAAGAGGTCCATTATTTCAGGTGCGATTTTCGAGCTTTTAGAAAGGATTATAGCCCAAAAGAGCTATTCCAGGGGTGCCGTTGCAGCGAACTTGAAAACCCGACAGGGATTGAAACCTATCGAAGTTCTCGGCACTGGCCTCGTTGGCAGTGAGTTGCAGCGAACTTGAAAACCCGACAGGGATTGAAACCCATTATCACGCGGTGGGAGCAACAGCAAGCGCAACGTTGCAGCGAACTTGAAAACCCGACAGGGATTGAAACAACATTGACAGACCTGCTTGCAACCCTTAAGTTTGCGTTGCAGCGAACTTGAAAACCCGACAGGGATTGAAACATTAAGGTGATTAAAATGATAACCAAACTAGCAACAGTTGCAGCGAACTTGAAAACCCGACAGGGATTGAAACATCCCCCCGGATGTTGACCTCGAGGACCTCCAGCCCAGGTTGCAGCGAACTTGAAAACCCGACAGGGATTGAAACGAGTCCAAGATCCTCAAATGGTCCCGGGAGGGCGTGTGTTGCAGCGAACTTGAAAACCCGACAGGGATTGAAACTGCAGAATTGAGAACGAGTATTACGCTCAACAGTTAAGTTGCAGCGAACTTGAAAACCCGACAGGGATTGAAACCCGTCGCATGTTAGCCCCTCATCTGGCCGAGGATCGTTGCAGCGAACTTGAAAACCCGACAGGGATTGAAACAAGGCGAACGTGTAGGTATGGTGGGACGCTTTTATGTTGCAGCGAACTTGAAAACCCGACAGGGATTGAAACACATCAACCTGTGGCCAAGCAGCATCCAGATCTCCACCGTTGCAGCGAACTTGAAAACCCGACAGGGATTGAAACCTATGCTCCTGCAGGCCCTTGGGGAAGAAGACGAAGTAGTTGCAGCGAACTTGAAAACCCGACAGGGATTGAAACCAGCAGTTACCGCAACGCTTGCACTGCAGCGATCGCGTTGCAGCGAACTTGAAAACCCGACAGGGATTGAAACGAGGCGCTAGGAGCGGCTAAGGCCGTTGCTGCCGACTCGGTTGCAGCGAACTTGAAAACCCGACAGGGATTGAAACAGGTCTACAGCAAAGCGGGCGCGTCTGGAAGCGTCGAGTTGCAGCGAACTTGAAAACCCGACAGGGATTGAAACCTGGTCCTGTGATGCGAATACCTCGCCCCATGTCATGGGTTGCAGCGAACTTGAAAACCCGACAGGGATTGAAACCTGGTGATGTTCTGCACGATCAGAACGGCGAAATCATCGTTGCAGCGAACTTGAAAACCCGACAGGGATTGAAACTAGTCGATCGAGATCTGGCAATAGATCTGCCCCTGGTGTTGCAGCGAACTTGAAAACCCGACAGGGATTGAAACTAGTCGATCGAGATCTGGCAATAGATCTGCCCCTGGTGTTGCAGCGAACTTGAAAACCCGACAGGGATTGAAACCTTATACCACCGACCGAAGTCAATTACTGCATCCCGTGTTGCAGCGAACTTGAAAACCCGACAGGGATTGAAACGGCTTCATGGGGCAGGAGTTCACGCGAGTCGTAAGAGGTTGCAGCGAACTTGAAAACCCGACAGGGATTGAAACAGATCGCCGGAGCGCTCCGACCTCATCACGAAGTCCGTTGCAGCGAACTTGAAAACCCGACAGGGATTGAAACCTCACTGCTCCAGCCATGTTCCGTACCTCTAGCACCTGTTGCAGCGAACTTGAAAACCCGACAGGGATTGAAACAACTCTGTCAGCTTCAGGGCGTCGATATATGACAGGGGTTGCAGCGAACTTGAAAACCCGACAGGGATTGAAACGTTATAAGCTCCAAGATCAGCCAACGGAGGCGGATACTGTTGCAGCGAACTTGAAAACCCGACAGGGATTGAAACTGGCGGAAGTTTGTGGCCGCAGTCCTGGAGGGAGAGGGTTGCAGCGAACTTGAAAACCCGACAGGGATTGAAACGCGAACAGTCCGGCCATCCTGGAAGCCTCTCCTGAACTGTTGCAGCGAACTTGAAAACCCGACAGGGATTGAAACAGTAGAAGCGAGCGGGCCAGGAATGAAGGGGGAATATTGTGTTGCAGCGAACTTGAAAACCCGACAGGGATTGAAACAGGATCTTCCATTGCTTGAGGCTGAAGGGCGTCCACTGTTGCAGCGAACTTGAAAACCCGACAGGGATTGAAACAAAAGAAATGGTAAAATCAACCGCAAAGGGCGTTACGTTGCAGCGAACTTGAAAACCCGACCGGGATTGAAACTCTTTGCACTTGATCTTGCGATTAATGAGCCGCAAGGTTGCAGCGAACTTGAAAACCCGACAGGGATTGAAACATAGCTCCGCTCTCGTAGGCTTTCAGGCTATGCTCGTTGCAGCGAACTTGAAAACCCGACCGGGATTGAAACATATCTGTAGCGAACCAGAAGGGTGGCTGCGGGAAAAGTTGCAGTGAACTTGAAAATCTGACAGGGATTGAAACCAATTTTCGTATTAATTTCTAATTTTTGAAATATACTCAACAATACAGCCAAAAGCCCTTGGCCTTCTATTGACCCCACATCCCGCAGGTGGGCCAAATAAAATCTGGAATTTTTTGAGTTGACAAATTGATGATAAAAATTTGGTGTTAAAACCGTTTTAAGTAAAAATAAATATTGCTCAATATTATACTATCCTGGCAAGCCAAGAAGGCTTTAGAAGAGATGGTAATATAATTATTGTTGGATATAACTTTGGCTCAATACCAAATGACCGCATCAACGTGATTTTCAGAAAACCGTTATCAGGAAAAATACTAAGTTTTGGATGTTGCACCTGCGGGATGTGGGATTGACCCTCCCAACAGCAGGTATAAAATACCAATACCATCAAATCAAAGTCTATTGTAATGAAGACCTTGCGTTACAAAGTCCTGCTCCGAAAAGAGGAGGATGGGACCTATACCGTGATTGTGCCCTCGCTTCCGGGCTGCCTGACTTTTGGACGTACCGTAGAGGAGGCATTAGAAATGGCAAGAGAGGCCATTGAAGGCTTTGTCGCCTGCATGATCGAGCGTGGCGAGGAGGTTCCAGTCGAAACTGATGATTCAATGATATGCACAATTGCAGTTGAAGCAAATGCCTGAAGGCCAATTATCTTGAAAATAGACGCCTGGATAAGATGGCAAAACTACCCAGCCTGTCACCTGAGAAACTGGCGAGAATACTCGAAAAATGCGGATTCGAGCTGGAAAGGATCCGCGGCAGTCATCACTTCTACTATGATCTCGAAACCAAGAGATCAACCGTAGTTCCCTTCCACGGCAAGGATGTTCCGAAGGGATTACTGAATGAGATCCTAATCCTAAGGAGGCTGGCATTAGCCGTGAAGAACTTTTGAGAACCTCTGAAGATCGTTTAGCTAAGCCGAATAGAAACTCCTAAGAGGTAGGATGGCCTAATGATCCTCAAATCCTCCGCCTGACCCTGCACTCTGACGCCCCCATGCGGGGCGATGCCGCCAAGCTGCGCGGCTTTTTCGCCACCAGCTTCAATCCTGGTTGGATGTCGTCCCGCAGGCCTTTGATTTCGGCCAGTGTCGTATCAGAAGTTTTTCGTACCGCTTTGAGATCGTCTCTCACTTCGGGGATAACGTCCGTGTTCTTCCTCACCGCTTTGAGGTCATCTCTCATTTCAGGGATGATGTCCGTGTTCTTCCTCACCGCTTTCATGTCGTCTCTCATATCCAGCAGTAGCGGGATAGCTTTGTCCAGTTGAACAAACGAGCAGAACATGGCAACTTCGCCTGTCCGGCCCACATCACCATCATAGTCCTCACAGACCACCCCGGAAACGTCAGCCAGCTCCGGCCTCGTCTTCTCGAGTATCTGCCGGAAGGCGGCGATTCTAGCCTCATCTCCCTCAATCAAGGCTACTACTTCCTGCTGGCCGTTCTCTTCCCAGTTATAGGTGGATAGCCCAGGTAGTGCGAGGTTCATGGCATGTTTCAGTAGGAATACCCTGTAGCCCACCTCATGGACTCTTGGGCCGGTGATCTTGACCTTGAGCTTCATTCTCACCTTTAATGTATCTGTAGGCCTATTCTACTCCTCTGGTGGCTGCACCTTCCGTAGGTTCTTGCCATTTTCTGAATTAGTCGAGTCCGAGAGTCAAGTTCCATGAAAACAAGGATTGAAGCTATAATGACAAGAACCAAACCCGATGCTGTCCAATTTTCGATTGTGAAAGAAAGTAATCAAGGCATGCCCAGGCGTTCCTTTATAGCCCGGACATCAGCTTGGATCTGCTGGATTTGCATCGCAAATCCTGGTTGGATGTCGTCCCGCAGGCCTTTGATTTCGGCCAGTGTCATATCAGAAGTTTTTCGCACCGCTTTGAGGTCATCTCTCACTTCGGGGATGATGTCCGTGTTCTTCCTCACCGCTTTGAGGTCATCTCTCATTTCAGGGATGATGTCCGTGTTCTTCCTCACCGCTTTCATGTCGTCTCTCATATCCAGCAGTAGCGGGATAGCTTTGTCCAGTTGAACAAACGAGCAGAACATGGCAACTTCGCCTGTCCGGCCCACATCACCATCATAGTCCTCACAGACCACCCCGGAAACGTCAGCCAGCTCCGGCCTCGTCTTCTCGAGTATCTGCCGGAAGGCGGCGATTCTAGCCTCATCTCCCTCAATCAAGGCTACTACTTCCTGTTGGCCGTTTTCTTCCCAGTTATATGTGGATAGCCCAGGTAGTGCGAGGTTCATGGCATGTTTCAGTAGGAATACCCTGTAGCCCACCTCATGGACTTTTGGGCCGGTGATCTTGACCTTGAGCTTCATTCTCACCTCTAATGTATCTGTAGGCCTATTTTACTCCTCTGGTGGCTGCTCTTTCCTGCTTGGTTCTTGCCATTTTCTGAATTAGTCGAGTCCGAGGAGCCAAGTTCCATGAAAACAAGGATTGAAACGACAGCTCCACCTGGCAGCGGGTTGCCTCTCGAACCGTCTGAGACCCTATCTTCTGCAACTCATAGGATGCGGATTCAAATAGCCATGGGATCTATGACCGCGTGTGGTCTCTGGCCTTGCTCATAGGCATCAACAAGGCATCAACAATAGAAATAATTAATATCTTACATTTTATAATAAATTACTTGATGCACCAAGAATCCCTGTTGAAAGATATGTCTCTTCTTCTATTTTATCTTTTGACAATTACTATAGCAAGTCCCGGTGCGGCCATCATGGCATATAGCAGGGCTGTAGTCAGAGCTATTTTTACTTTTAAACTCATCACAACTCACCTCCTTTCGTAAAAGAGTTTAGGATCCTTTCAATTATAAGAAATTAATTGAGAAAACGTCCCCTCATCTATCTTTGCTTGATCGGCAGGATTGAGTGCCTTAAGGGGAAATCACTAGCAAGAAACTGATAGGCGCTACCCGATAAGGGGATGCGGTTCAGATTATTCCTCTGGCCTTCAGAGCGATCTTCATCTCGCTCACTTCGCTTTCGAGCTTCTCGAACCTCTGCTCCAGGTAGCCTTTCAGATCCTTTCTGGAGTCCTTTACTTCGTCTAGGAGTTCTCTCTGCTGGTCGAGCGAATCCTTTTGCAGATCGATCACGGTATCTATCTTCCCGCCTTGCTTGCCCTGGCCTTCGATCAGAGTTTCCTGGCCTTCCGCCAGTTTCTCCTGACCTTTAATCAGGACATCCTGGCCCTTGATCAGAGTTTCCTGGCCTTCCGCCAGTTTCTCCTGACCTTTAATCAGGACATCTTGGCCCTTGATCAGAGTTTCCTGGCCTTCCGCCAGTTTCTCCTGACCTTTAATCAGGACATCCTGGCCCTTGATCAGAGTTTCCTGGCCTTCCGCCAGTTTCTCCTGACCTCTGATCAGGACATCCTGGCCTTTAATCAGGACTTCCTGACCATCGATCATGCGATCCATCTTTCCGCCGAGGTTATTGTTCATATTATTCACGGCGTCGATTAGATCTCTCAAATGGACTGCTGCTACATCAAGCCGGGAATCTGTCTCCCCTGGTCCCACCATCTTATAAAAATTGGCATAGTCACCGCCGGCTTCAGAGTATTTCTTCTCGACAGTTGAGACCTGTATCAAGGTATTTTTTATGGAGATTGCCTCTTCGAACCATCTCAGGCGGTCGGACTCTCCCTCGGCGGTTATCTTCACTCTCCCATCGGCCAGGTTCTCAACCGTGCCCTTCAGGCCCAGAGCCCTGGCAATATCGACGACCCGGGCCCGGTATCCTGTCTTCTGGACCTTTCCGGAAATATAAGCGGTGAGCCTCTCCATTCGATAAACTCTTGCCAGTCTTTGTATTTGGGCTTTATCGTCAAAACCTAAATCAGCTGCACGCTCGTTTCATCCCGGACTTTCTGGCAGAGCTTTTGATCAAGCGTCAGAAGAGGTGCTTTTTCCCTCCTGGCCAGCGCCAGAAATAGAGAATCGTAGAAAGCAACTCTTTCCTCCATAAAGATCTGGTACGCATCCACCGTCAAATCCCGTGCCCGGACGACATTGCATGCCTCGGAGATGAAACTCAGGCACTTCTGCAAAGCGGTGAGTGCCAGCTCTCTGTTCTCTCCGGACTGGACGACCAGCTTCCAGGCCACTTTTCCAACCTCAGCCACTGCCCAGGTCCAGGGTGACCAAATCGGGATTGACAACAGCGTTCAGGGCCCTGGAAGAAGCATCTTCCTTGAAAAACATGTCAGCGAGGACGCTCGAATCCAGAACCACCCTATCTGGCATCTCGATCCTCCCGGATCATCTCCGCCGCCCCGACCTTGTTTGGCTTCTGCGGCGTCCATAGCTCCTGTGCCTAGGCCAGGAGCCGCTGCTTCTTCTCCCGGACCATCCGCTCACCACCTGGCGGATCTCAGCCTGCCAGTTGTGTAAAGGCCATGTCCCATGAAACCAGAATTGGCTCTTTCGCTGAATTTTAGGGGTAACTTGTGGGCAATATTGTCGCTCTGTAATAACCTTATGACTCTGTTCCTCTGTGCCTCTGTGGTTCCATTACGTCGATGGGATGACCTCTGCGAAACGCCTTATGAATCTCCATCACCACCAGAATGGATAGGGCCAGAAGCAGCAGCATCACCCATTGCTCCAGGGTGACCGGCTGTATCTGCAGCACGTCGCTTAGGCCCGGCGTGTACATGGCGGCGATATGCACCGCCTGCGCGGCCAGCGTTCCGAAGAATAGAAGCCGATTTCTCAAGGGATCGTGGTTGAAGGCCGAACGAAGCTCGGACCGGCTGTTGAACACCTGCACGTTCTCAAAGAGCACCATCAGCAGCACCACGCTGTTGCGAGCCTCCTCCAGGCTCCAGCCCATCCCCAGCAGCCAGTTATAAAGCCCAAAGGATACGCCGCCAATGACCGCGGCAGAAAGCCCGATCCTCTCCAGCATGATGCGGTTGAATACCGGCTCGTTTGGAGGCCGGGGCGGCTTTTCCATCTCATCGCCCTCTGCAGGCTCAAAGGCCAGGGCCACGTCCTGAATCCCGTTGGTGACCAGGTTCAGCCACAGCAGCTGGACGGCCAGGAGCGGCAGCGGCAGACCGGCCAGAAGCGCCAGGATGAAGAGGGCGATCTCGGCCGCGCCGGTGGAGATCAGCAGGAAGATGACCTTTCGCACATTGCTGTACACCACCCGTCCCTCATCGATGCCGGCCACAATCGAGGCGAAGTTGTCGTCGGTGATCACCAGCTCAGCGCTCTCCTTGGCCACATCGGTCCCGCCCTTCCCCATGGCCACTCCCACATGCGCTGCGTGCATGGCCGGAGCGTCGTTAGCACCGTCGCCGGTAACGGCCACGACGTATCCCTGCCTCAGGAGCGATGAGACGATGTCCAGCTTCTGTCTGGGCTCCACTCTGGCAAAGACCCGCGCCCTGGAGGTGATCTGGTCCAGGGCTTTTATCCCCTTCTCCTCCGCCGCCCTGAGATCGGGACCAGTCACCACCTGGTCCAGGGTCTCAGCCATCTTCAGCTCCCTGGCGATGGCTAGGGCGGTTATGGGGTGATCTCCGGTGATCATCCCTATCCGGATGCCGGCCTTGCGGCACTCCTCGATGGCCGGACCGGCCTCAGGCCGGAGAGGGTCGATCATTCCCACGAAGCCCAGATGGGTGAGGCCGCGCAGGTGCTCCTCGGAAAAAGACTCGCCGGGCTTCAGATCTATATTTCCCGAGGCCAGGGCCAGCAGCCGGTAGCCTGAATTGGCCAGCGACTGGGCCTGGGTGTCCAGCATGCCGTGGTCCAGCTGGCAGTCACCTTCAGGAGCGGCCATATAGCTGCACATCCGCACGATCTTTTCCGGCGCACCCTTGACCAGGACCTGCAGCCCTCCATCGACCCGGTTCAGTGTGGCCGAGAACTGGCGTTCCGACTCGAAGGGTATCTGATCCACCTGCGGAAATGCAGCGCGGGCCTCAGGCTGAACCACGCCGGCCTTATGGGCCATCACCAGCAGCGCCACGTCCACAGCATCACCATGATGGACCCATTCTCCATTGCGAAGTCCCAGAAAGGCCTCGTTGCAGAGGGCACAGACCAGGGCTATTCGCCTGATCAGCGTCTCCTCCTTCTCGGTAGGAGAGCCGTGAACCGTCCTGATGCAGCCCTCGGGAATCGTTCCCTCTCCGGTGATCTCCCAGGTCTGCTGGCCGAAAACCGATATCAGTCGGGCGGTTAGCTGGTTTAGGGTGAGCGTCCCGGTCTTGTCGGAGGCGATGTAGTTGCAGGACCCAAGCGTCTCCACCGCCACCAGGCGGCGCACAATAACGTTTTTCTTGGCCATTCGGTTCATGCCGATGGCCAGGGCCACGGTCATGGCCACTGGCAGACCCTCGGGAATGGCCGATACCGCCAGAGCCACCGACTCCAGGAAAACCTCTTGCCAGGGCAATCCCCGATACAGCTCTATGGCAAAGATGGCCAGCACCGTCAGTCCCACCGCCTTGGCAATCTTGGAGGTGAACTTCTCCATCTTCACCACCAGTGGAGGCTTGGTCTCCTGACGGCTCAACAGAGTTGAAGCCAGATGCCCCAGCTCGGTCTCCAGCCCTGTGGCCACCACCAGGCCCTGCCCCCGGCCCCGCGTGACCATGGTGCCGGCGAAGGCCATGTTCTTCCGGTCTCCGAGAGGCGCATCGGCATCGACGGCTGCCTCGGGGTCTTTGGATACGGATACCGACTCGCCGGTCAGCAGCGACTCGTCGATCTCCAGGCTATGGTCAAAGGTAAGCCTCAGGTCGGCAGGGACGCGAGACCCGTCTTCCAGCAGCACCACGTCTCCGGGAACCAGCTCCTGGGAGTTGATCTCAAAGGCCTCCCCGTCCCGGAGCACCCGTGAATAAGTGGTGACTAGGCCTCTCAAGGCTTCAGCACTGCGCTCGGCCGAATACTCCTGAACGGTCCCGATAAGGGCGTTGATCAGCAGAACCGCGGTGATGAAGAAGGCATCCGAGGTCTCCTGCAAGAGCAGTGACACCAGGGCTGCTGCCAGAAGTATGTAGATCAAGGGGCTCTTGAACTGGCGGATGAACAGCTGGGCCACGCTGGTGGCCTGGGGTTGAGGAAGGGTGTTCTTGCCGTATTTCGACAGCCTGCTTTCGGCCTCGGCCCGGCTCAGGCCGTGCGGAGACGAATCGAGAGCGCGATAAAGCTCCTGCTGATCGGCAATGCGGTGAGCCTGCTGTAGCGTCATGTGCTCTTTACTCCTCGATGATCTCCTAATTGTCCCGTCAAGTGCCGGGCGAGATGGCAGGGATGAATATGCTGTCGACCTCACTCGGAGCAGCAACCATCTAAGTTTCATCTGTAGCTTAAAGAGCTTGTCGGGGATGGCAGTCTATCGTTCAACGGTTTCGAAGGACCCGCAGGGCCATAAAATGCTTTGCAGGAAATTTGGATGGGGCACCCTCTCCCGCCGTTATGCCGGCCTCTGGCAATAACTGAGGGCCGGCAAAAAAAGCAGCTTCTCAGGAAGGCATAAAATAGAACCCTGGGTTTCTTTTCCGGGCCAGAGGAATCAAGATCCGTTTGCCGTTGTTCTACCAATAGGTATATGTACCATAGGATGTTTTTATAATACGCTGCAGTGCGTCGATTCGAAGAAATTTGTTGAGATGTATTATGTAGCAGGTTTCGATTCTTTGAATCGATAAAAGAGGTAAGTGACACAAATGTTTTCAAGAAATTATGGATATCGCATTGCCGCTAGTCGTGGTGGTAGCACCAATACTAATCGTGCGCAGGGAGAATCGACAGAAGTAACTTGCTCGGAATGCGGGAAGAAGACCCAGGTTCCCTTCAAGCCGGACGGGTCAAGGCCCGTTTACTGTAATGAGTGCTATCGGAAACACCGCCCTGCCAGGGCCCCGAGAAGATCTTAAACTGGTCGGATCATTTGCCGATCGATCTTTGCTGATCGATCTTTGCTGATCTGAGGTAGCACTAGCTTCAGGAAAATTGGGAAAATGCGGAAAACGGGCTCAGTCAACCGCATTTCCCGTCACCTTACATTCTCCGGTTTGAAAGATCTAAAAATTTTAAATTATCCTCGTATCTTTCGCGATCTCACTTCTTCTCCCAGATGGTTGGACGTCTGACTGAGAGTCCCGGAAATGCCTTAAGCCACTCGTGGATCTCCTTCTCGCTTCTTCCCTGAGACGCCGCCCAAGCCCGGATCTGATCCTCGCGCCATTTGTCTATGGCCGCCATTACCGGTTCCGGATCAAATCCGTGAGCCTTTATGTATTCTTCGCGGGTCATCTCATGCATATTTCCATCGACGTACAGGATGGTGGCTTGATCGGCCATCAGCCTCTCACCGGTGGGCATATCGGCAGGATTGATACATACATCGCCGCAATAGGCCCATCCTTCGCCGCCCTTGGCCGCTTCAATCTGGAAGGGCTTTCCACAGCTCGGACAAATTCCTATCATGATTGTACCTCAATTTGCGTCTCACAAAGAAAAAATATACTGGTTGTTTATTGCCGATACCAGATTAAATAATTTGCCACTAATCGGATTGCCTAAATCAACCAGTTAAAACTTTACTGATAGATGTTTTGACCATTAATAGGTTATCGATAATATCCTAATCCAATCTATCCTGATTCAATTATATGAGCGCGGGTTCGAATCTCCGATTGGATTGGAGAACGTCGAGCCCTCTTTAGCCCTCTTAACCGGGAAAAAGAGTGTTGAATAGAAGATGGGATCTGCCGGGATTGTCGGCCGCAGATCAACTTCTAGAGGGCCCAACTCGCTTAAAATCGATAAACCCACGCTCTATGTCTACCGATATGAGTTCCACCCGGAGGCGGTCGCCGACATCAAGGCCCTGCTGGCCGCTCTTCAGCATCCCTTCAACTGGCATATCGATTAGCCGGACCCAGGTGCCCTTGGGAGCAGCCCCCGTCACCAGGGCCTCAAACCTCTCTCCGATTCTGTTCTTGAGGAGAAGTGCCGCCGCAGATTTTCCCATCTGCCGCTCGACCTTGGTTACCAGGTCCTCCATCTCGGTGCAGTGGGCGGCCAGATCTTCCAGCTCGCTCATCTTGTAGGGCGATGGCCTTCCCTCGATGGCTGCCTTCAGCAGCCTCTGGGTGATCAGATCGACGTAGCGGCGGTTGGGGGCAGTGGAGTGGGTATAATGCTGGACGGCCAGGCCGAAGTGCCCCAGCCCCTCACTTTTGGCTGACTCTGCCATGTACTCTCCGTTTCCCAGCAGCTTGATTACGGCCAGGGAGAGGTCCGGGAATCGAAGCTGATCGGCGGACTTCGCGCCTATCAGGAACTGTTCCAGCGCCCGGGAATCGGGACCCTCCGGCAGCCTGAACCCGTGCTGGGCAGCAATCTCGATGATTCGACCCCAGCGTCTGGGCGTTTTTACCACCCGGCGGATGGTCGGGAATTTTTTGGAGCGGAGATAGCGAACGGTCACCTCGTTAGCCGCGATCATGAAGTATTCGATTATCTCTTTGGCCCGGTTGGTCTCTTCGGCCAGCAGGTCGCAGATGCTTCCCTCATCAAATACCGCCTTGGCCTCTATGGTCTGAAGGGATAGTGCGCCCTGGCGGTGACGGAAGTTTTTCATGAGTTGGGCCACTTTATCCTGGGTTCGCAGGCCTTCGGCCATTCCCGGAGCTGCCGCTGCGGCCTCGGGAATCTCGGCATCGCCCTCCAGCCAGGCGGCCACGCCGTTGTAGGCCAGCTGGGCATAGTTTCTGACCACCGCCCGGTAGACCCCGGAGTCCTGGACCGATCCGTCCTTTCCAATCACCATGTCGATGACGATTGCCAGCCGGTCCTGCTGCGGGTTCAGGGAGGTGAGGTCGGTGGACAGCTTCTCCGGAAGCATGGGAAATATTTTGGCCGGAGTGTAAACCGAGGTGGTGTTGTGCTGGGCCTGCAGGTCCAGCGCGGAGCCCTTCCTCACCAGCGAGTCCACATCGGCCACAGCTACCAGAATCCTCGTTTTTCCCCCGGAGAGCGCCTCCGCTGCGGTCAGCTGGTCCAGGTCGCGGGAGTCGTCGTTGTCAATTGATGCCCACAGCAGTTTCCTCAGGTCGCGGACCTGATCGTCCTTCTCCCTTGCCGGTCCGGATATCTCTGCCAGCTCGGCCAGCGCTTCAGGGGAGAATTCCGGGAGCAGTCCTCGATCAAGCATTGCCCTGCTGGCGATGGCTTCCAGGATCGCGTGAGCTACATGATCATTGTCGTCCATGGATTTTCGTCCTCCTGAATTTCACTGCCCGCGACTGCAGATAATGGTAACCGTCGGCTGCCCTCCAAAAAGATGAAAAAAGCCCGTGAACGATTATGCTGAGAGAATGGCGTCTCTGCGATCTATTTGCAGCACATTTTCGTCTGACCAGCCGGAATTTCGATCGTCTCCCAGGTTGGAGGCGTGTTCCAGCAGGACTCTGGTGTATTCATGCCGCGGATAGGATATCACCGCACTCGTCGGCCCCTCTTCCACAATTTTTCCCCGGTGAAGCACCGCCAGGCGGTCGCTCACCTTCCTGGCCAGGGCCAGGTCGTGGGTGATGAAGAGGATGGAAAGACCCCGCTTCTCCTGCAGATCCATCAGCAGCCGGAGTATCTTGGCCTGAACGCTCGCATCTAGGGCCGAGGTGGGCTCATCGGCGATCAACAGCTTGGGCTCCAGGACCATGGCCCGTGCGATTGCCACTCGCTGGGCCTCTCCGCCGCTGAGCTGGTGGGGATAGCGCCCCAGGAAGTCGTCATCGGCCGGCAGCTCGACCTCTCCCAGCGCCCGCTTCACCCGCAGAGCTTTCTCTTCTGCGCTTCCCAGCCTCTGCACGTCCAGCGGCTCCTTTACCAGGGAGAAGACGTTCATGCGGTGGCTCAGCGATTCCTTGGGGTTCTGATAGATCATCTGCACCGTCTTATAAAAATCCAGATCCCTCTTGGTCACTGCCTTCTCTTCCAGCGTGATCCCGCCGGAATCAGGCTGGTAAAGGCCGATCACCGCCCGGGCGAGAGTGGTCTTTCCAGATCCCGACTCGCCAACGACCGCCAGGGTCTCTCCCTCATAAAGGGTGAGGCTCACATCGCTCAGCACCCGCCTGGCCTCGAACGATATGTTGACTCCATCCAGCTCCAGCAGCGGGACTATTCCCCCTCGATGACAGGCGATCATCCGTCCCTTCTGCGGCAACAGCTTCGGCTCCTGCTGAGTGCAGATCTCTATCTTCTGGGTGCAGCGCCGGTGAAAGGGGCAGCCAGCAACGCCGTGGGCCATTCTGCCCGGTATTCCCTGCAGGTCCTTGGTGGTGGTCATGTTGGGATAGGAGCGGATAAGGCCTCGAGTGTAGGGATGACGGGGGCTCGAGAGCAGGTCTTCGGTCCGTCCGGTCTCCACCACCTTTCCGGCATAAAGAACGGCTATCTTGTTGCAGAGCTTGGCCGCGGTGGCGATGTCGTGAGTTATCACCAGCGCCATCTTCCCGGCCACGGCCGACCTCAGCAGGTCGAGAATGTCGCTCTTGGTGAGGGCATCCAGCGATGCGGTGGGCTCGTCTAGGATCAGCACCTGCGGATCGTTGGCCAGAGCCATGGCGATCAGCGCTCTCTGTTTCTCTCCTCCGCTCATCTGGTGCGGGAATTTATCGGCGGTCTCCCGGTCCAGTCCCACTGCCTCCAGCAGCCTCAGAGACCGATTGGACGCATCCGCCTTGAAGCCGTGAACGGTCATGGCTTCTGTAACCTGATCGCTGATCTCCTGCAGCGGGTTGAGAGCGTCCTCCACATTTTGAAAGACCATGCCGATCTCTTTTCCGCGCAGAGATCGCATCTCGTCTTCTGAGAGGGTGAGAAGGTCCCTTTGGCCCAGTTGTATCCTTCCTTTGACCTCGCCTTCCACCAGACCGATTATTGAAAGGCCCAGCGTAGATTTGCCCGCACCCGATTCGCCGATGATGGCTAAAGAGTCTCCGGGGGAGATGCTCAGGTCTATGCCGTTTAGAACCGGGGACCGGTTAAAAGAAACCACCAGGTCTTTTATCTCAAGCATCGCTTCCACCTCCTATCTCTTTCCTGGGTCTGGATGCCAGCCTCGGATCCATGGCCGATTCCAGCGAAAATCCAATCAAGCTCAGCCCGACCAGCGTCAGAGACAGCGCAATTCCAGCAGGAACCAGCCACCACTGCCACACGTCCAGGTAGGTGAATTGCAGCGACTGATGCATGATCTTTCCCCAGCTGACCATTGTGGGATCAGAAACCCCCAAAAAGGACAGTCCGGCCTCCATGAAGATGGCCCTTCGGCAGTCGGCAATCATCACCGCCACGATGATAGGCGAGAGGTCCGGGATGATGTGTCTTTTCAGGATATGGCTCCAGCCCGCTCCGAACGTGGCCGCAGCGGACACATGCATCCTCTCCTTTAGAGACAGAGTCTGAGCCCGCAGTATTCTGGCTCCAGGAGGCCAGGAAAAGGCAGAGAGCAGCAGCACTAAAATCAAGAGATCGGGGCGAAGGTACGCGGCCACTAGGATCATCACAATTATGGCGGGTATGGCCAGCATGGCGTCAACTATTCTCATCCAGAACCGGTCGTAGAGGCCTCCGAAGATGGCCGAGGTGGCTCCGATAAATATGCTGCAGATGGTGGATATTAGAGCTACTGCGGCTCCTACGGCCAGAGAAGTCCTGGCACCCCATAAAAGCCTGCTCCAGATGTCCTGGCCTACGGAGTCCGTTCCCAGCGGGTGTTCCGCCGAAGGCCGGCTGAATATCTCTCCGGTGTATTGGTTAGGCGAATAATCGCTCAGGAATGGAGCAAAGACGGCCATCAGGGTGATTGCCGCCAGCAAAATTATTCCGGCTTTTCCCAAGGGATCTCTCAGGACATCCATGAGGGGATTAGTGTGCATATCTCACCCTCGGGTCCAGCCTGCGATAGAGCAGGTCCACGCCCAGGTTGGCTGTCAGAACGGCCACTGTTACCAGCAGTAGAATTCCTTGAATTAGCGGATAATCCCGGGCATCAAGGGAACTGCTCAAAAGCGAGCCCACGCCGGGATAGGAGAAAACGATCTCGATGAAGAGAGCGCCGGTTATGATCTGAGGAAGCCTCATTCCGGTGGCAGTAACCACCGGCAGAAGCGAGTTTCTTCCGGCATGTTCGTATCTTATGCGACTATCAGAGCAGCCCTTGGCCCTGGCGGTCATGATGAATCGCTCCTTTAGAACCGATACCATGGTGTTCCTGGTCAGCAGGTAAATTCCTCCCAGCTGTACCAGCACCAGTGCCGAAAGAGGCAGGATCAGGTGGTGAGCCACATCCAGGGCGTAAGCCAAGCCTGTAGCACCGCTGTAAGGAGTAGTGGCTCCCGACAGGGGGGCTACTCCCAGGCAGACGCCGAATATCAGCAACAGCAGAATTCCCACGAAGAAGTCGGGAAAGCCGCTCAGGAACATGAGGCTGGCGATCAATCCCCTGTCCAGAGGTCGCCCCCTGCGGTAGCCGGACTCTATTCCCAAGGCTGTACCCAGAATCGTGGCGATTATCAGGGCCAGCCCGGCAAGAAGCAGAGTCCAGGGAAGAGCTCCCATTATCACCGTTGACACCTGGTCTTTGTAGTAATAGGAGTAGCCCAGGTCGCCCTGCAGAAGTCCGCTGGCATAGGCCGTAAACTGGCTGGACCAGGGCTGGTTCAGGGCAAACTTCTCCGTCAGGTAGGCCTCCATCTGCGGAGTCATGGCCACCAGGGCCTCATCGCCATAAATGGCGTGAAGCGGGTCGCCGGGCATCATCCTTGGCAGTATGAAGTTCAGGGAGAAGATGGCCACCAGAGCCAGCAAGTAGTTGATAAAATTGCCGTGTGGCGGTCGTGAAGCGTTCATCTTCCTATGTCCCCTTCCTTGGCCCATCCGATCCTGGCCAGCGGAAAGCTGTCAATGGCCGCCGAATAGGGCTTGAGGTCCAGAAGGCACGACCCGTCCAGAGCGTCCATCCCTTTAACCTTGAGCTTTCTCTCGTTAACCTCTATCAGCTCGACCACGTCCAGGGCGATGGGATTGGGCCTGTTGGGCGAGCGCGTGGCAAAGACGCCGTGCTCCTGGCCGTCCATGGGCGGCCTGGCGGTCAGCATCTCTCGATTGGAAAGATGCAGCCAGAAGAGGACGAATAGGTGTGTGCACTGCTCGATGTCCTTTAGCCCGGCGGCGTACTCCTCGAACACCTCGATCTCGCAGATCTCGGAAGAGAGCCTGCCCT
Source organism: Methanotrichaceae archaeon (assembly GCA_013178225.1). Classification (GTDB taxonomy): domain Archaea; phylum Halobacteriota; class Methanosarcinia; order Methanotrichales; family Methanotrichaceae; genus JABLXE01. The sequence goes on along the minus strand of JABLXE010000003.1, from coordinate 201,404 downwards.
GGCGGGGGATGTCTTCTCGCTTCTGGTAGGGGGTGTGTACGACCCCGATGGGCCGCAAAGCCATAGAAGTTCCTTCTGGCAAGGGTATCAACTCACATTTCACATTTTAGGCTTCAGAGATCGACATGGTCCCAGGATCTTAATCGTAATCCTTAGTAACACTATATTTCCATATTAGCTATCAATTAATATGTCTTTCCCATGCCAGAATATGAATTGTCATTTGATTGCCGAGATAATATTGACAGTCACTTCAAACGGACGAATGTAATACGAACCCAGCCCCGGATCTCAAAAAAAGTACGGGCGGCAGATCGCGCCGCTGTCCGTGTCTTGGAGCCTGACTCACACCAGGGCCATCTTGTTAATGGCAATGGGCACGCCGCTTCCAACGCCGCCGTAGGTGTAGTAGAAGTCCACCTTGTCATCGGAAGCCCAGTAAGAATCGGTGTAGTACAGAGACAGTGCCGGCATATCCTGGGCGTAGATCTCCTGGGCCTCGAAGACCAGGGTCTTCCGCTTTTCAGGGTCCATCTCGGCGTTCTGTTTCTGCAGGACTTCGGTGAGCTTGGGGTCGGCATCATAGCGGGCGCTGTTGAATCCCTGGCCGATGATGACCTTGTTCAGGATATTAGGGTCGCCGCCGAGGCCGCCGTGGCCGCTTAAGGCCAGGTCGAAGGTCCACTCGCCGACCAGGCTATCCAGGGTCTTGGAATCAACGCTCCTCATATCGACCTTAATTCCGGCCTCCTCCAGCTGCTGTTTGATCATCTCGCCGGCGCGCTCGTTGGTAGAGGTGACCAGCAGCTCCAGCTCCAGAGGTTTGCCATCCTTGGAATAGTACTGGCCGTCTATGGAATAGCCCATATCCTCCAGAAGGTCCCCTGCCTCGTCGGGATCATAGGAGTATTCCTCCTGGTCGGGGTTGTACCACTGGTTGTCAGAGGCATAGAGTCCGGGGCTGCCGGGCAGGCCGTAGCCTCGAAGGGCCGTGTCCACCAGGGCTTCGCGGTCGATGGCGTAGGCCAGGGCCTGGCGGAGCCTGACGTCCGATAGGGGCGCAGCCTTATGGTTCATCATGAGCTTGGCGTTCCAGTCGTGCGAGCCTTCGATTACCTTGAAGCCCGCGTTCTTTAGATCGTCAACCATCTCTCCCTGAACCGCTGCGGCGTCGACATCGCCCTTCTTGAGCGATGCTCCTGCCATCTCCTCGCTCACCTTCACGAAGCGCAGCTGCTTCACCTTGGGCGATCCCTGGTAGTAGTTCTCGTTGGCCTCATAGAGGTAGGTTCCCTGGGCCTTATTGTAATCGACCAGCTTGAACGGACCGGTTCCTGTGAGCGCTTCATCTTCCTGGAATCCTTCCGGGTCGTTCACGCTCTGATAGACGTGCTCAGGAAGGATGGGAAGGGTGCCCGCCACCTGGTCCAGGAAGGGTGCGTAGGGCTTTTCCAGGGTGATCTTAACGGTATTCTCGTCCAGCGCTTCAACGTCTTTTACAATGCCGGCATCGACCCACTGGTAGGGGTGGTCGCCGATGTAATCGAAGGTGAAGACCACATCATCTGCAGAGAAGGGTTCTGCATCATTCCAGGTGACGTCGTCCCTCAGGTTGAAGACGTAGGCGTCTTCGTCAGACAGGTATTCCCAGCTCTCCGCCAGCGCGGGGACGAAGCCGTTTTCGTTTTTCCACACCAGGGTGTCGAAGATCAGGCTCATGCGCACATAGCCGGGGCCGCGCGAGTAGTGGCCGTAGGGCGATGGGAACCCCCAGTCGCCGGTCGAGTCGGCAATGGTTAGAACCTCCACCTCATCGACAGCAAGAGCCGTGCTGCAGAGAATGAGGAGCATCAGGCCCGCGGCAGCCAGTCCAAGGGTCCGGCTCATGGAAGCCTCCCCCGTATCAGAACGAGTTCATCAATTCCGTGCATCATAATTTCCTCCGTTGGAATTGAGCTTAATCCATCATAATTTAAGAACTTTTCTAATATTAGTATGTTTTAAGAACGTTAGTCAGAAATAATATTAACACTTATTAATAGAAGTGTTGTTTTGATCGGAATTAGCTTCTTGACACCATCGTGTGGTGAAGTACATTTGAGTTACTCTTGCAGGCAAGTTTTAAATTCTGAGGAGAACCTCATCCCAAATGATGATTGGAATGCTGATAGTGCTGAACATAAGGAATGAAAATACTGATATGAGAAATAAGCTGTATTGACTTTGCACTAAATTGAAGGTCCTTGCAGGATTACTGGATCTGCATTTTAGTGAACATCCCAGGTAATAAGCCTAGATCGTATGCATAGAGATTGTCACGCCCCTGATCTTATTGTTTTCTCTCGTTCATCCTTCCAAGATTGGTAATAGCGTCACTATCTCGGGAATCCATTACAATTGCTTTCACAAAAGCGTCCCTGGCACCAGCATAGTCATTATTGTGATACAATATGACCCCTTTGTGAGTTAAAGAGTGGGCCTTCTTCGAAGGATCAGCCATTCTATTCATAGCATTCTCGATATCTTTCAGGGCCTCATCCTTGCGCTTATTCAATGCATTGTCGACAGTTTTCATGTCCGCATCGTTACTCCATTCAGGTCTGGTCATACAAATTCCTCCAAATTCTCCTAGTTTTCGAGAGCCCCAACCCAATCTTTTAGAATTCTCTGTGCTTTTGTTGGATCCAATTTTAAAATCTCAACAGACCCAAGATTGGCTAGGTTTTCCTTAATATTCATATTTATTAGTTTAAAAATCTTGCGATTGATACGTCGGCACTTATTTTAATCCAATTTTAAAATAATGTTCGCTCTATTAATCCAAGGGCACTATCTGCTCTGCTTGGTACCGAAGATCGGTGCCCTGGCCTGATATTGGCGGCCAATCGGCTCGATGCTAGATAAGACGAGCTGTGGCAATGGCTTAATTGAAAGTATGGTTTTATTAATGGTCAAACCTGCTTGTCGCAAATTTTATATCGATTAAATATGGATATTTATTTGGGGGTTTCCAGACTTGAAAATTACTATAAAATTCAAATTGATTCTATTGACCGCCATGGTGCCCTTCATTATATTTTTGATGACATCTGGAGATGAAGGATACGACTGGCAAAATATGAGCATTTCCGAGCTAGACAAGACCCTGGATCAGATTCAGCCGGGCTCGCATGATTTTGAAGTTGCCGAGAGATACTTCGATTGGGCCATAGAAGATTGCTCCGGGCTTACAGATGAGCAGCGCTTCTTGGCACTCTATGGAAAGGGCAGGGTCCTGAGCGACAACAATGAAGATTATGAGGGAGCTATCAAGTACTTTGATCGGGCCTTGTCTCTAGATCCATCTTGCTGCCAGTGCCTGGACCAGAAGGGGTGGGCCCAATTCTCGCTAGAGGAGTATGAGGCCGCCTTTGCCTCGGTCGATGGAGCTCTGAAGATCTGTCCGGAAAATGCTCATGCCTGGAACAATAAGGGCATTTACTATTACCTGCAAGACGAAGACTACCAGAAAGCTCTGGAATGCTTCGATAAGGCCACAGAAGCAGATCCCTATTTCGGAGATGCCTGGTATGATAAGTACAAGGCTCATCTGAAGCTTGGGCAGAACAAGGAGGCAGAGATCGCCCTTAAAAAATCAACCAAATGCGGTGTAAGTGAGCAGAGCAGCAAACAGGAGGGATAGCGGTCCTAGGGCGGGCACCTGAGGGCCGCTCTTTGTCGGAGGCTTCGTGAATCGACTCCCAGTTTTTTTGTTTTTTATTATCCTTTTGAATGCGGTTTCATCGCCCGGGCTAGGTGATCTGCCGGTCATATCCTCGGTGGTCGTTGTTGAGAAAATAGCAAACCTCGAGCCTGTGAATTACGAGTCCGTGATTATCTCAGGGGACGTCAATCTGGATTCGGTCAACGATTCGTCTCCCAGGTTGATCGGATCGCCCATCAGCATCATCGATTGTGATATCAGGGGAAATATATCCTTCAACGGAACCATCTTTGATCAGCCGGTGAGCTTTGAAAAAACCGACTTTTATGGTACTGCATCTTTTAAGAAGGCGGAATTTCGGGAGTATTCCAATTTCAGCCAGTGCAAATTTCACGAATGGGCATCTTTTCGTTCCGCAGCTTTCGAAGGAGCGGCCAATTTCTGGAGATCGGTTTTCTTTGGATTTTCGACCTTTAGAAACTCGAGGTTTGACGGAAATCTGGCCGACTTCCATCTGTGCAATTTTAAGGATGACGTCAGCTTCAATTTCGCCAATTTCAACGTCGATGAGGTTCGTTTTAAAAACTCGGTCTTCGAGGGAGATGCCAACTTCCAAAAGGCAATATTTAGTGGAAATGCCTTGTTCTTAGGAACCCAGTTCAACGGGTTGGCCGATTTCAGCGAGGCCCAGTTCGATTCAGAATCGAACTTCCAGGGAGTGGTCTTCGAGAAACCGCTCAACGTAAATAATATAAAATTTGATAAATTCATTATTAGCTGGGACTCAATTCACGATCAGCTGTTGAGCGATGAACCAGGGTACATTCTGCTGATCGGCAATTTTAGGAAGCTAGGGCAGTATGACGACGCAGACAGCTGCTACTACCAGTATCGTGAATGGAAAAGGGCCAATCGAACAAACCACGAATGGACGGAGAGAATCTGGGACAGCGTTGCCTGGATCACTTGCGGATACGGGGTCCGCTGGCAAAATCCCATACTCTCCGGAGTGCTGGTGGTCGTCCTTTTCGGCCTGTATTTCGAGTCCTGGGATTTGGGGTTGTTCTTGTGTTCCAATCTGCGGAAGGGTTCCATGAGCTACGACTACCGGTTCAAACAGAGGCTGAAGGCATCCATGGCCTTCTCCGCCACGACACTGCTCTCGCTTCCCCGTGAATGGTATCCTTTCGGCGATGACGAGTACCACCGGCTGCTGAAGCGACATATCTGCTCATCCATCCTGGAACGCCTCATCGGTTGGGGCCTGATGCTGCTGCTGATCGGCACCCTCAGCAGGCTGATGGTTCGATACTGATTTTTTTTTCATTTGCGCGATCGTTTGAGGCCGGCCTCTGCCATCTCTGATGCGGTCACGGCCTGAAGAAGCAGTTAAAAATATTTGAATGGACCAAAAATTTGAGATGGCCGTCTGAGGATTGCCGTCAGACGTACATCTCTCCGCCTCGCTCCACCTCACGTGAGGCTTTCTTGCGAAGCTCTGTGCCCAGGCGGGCGTAGTACTTCATGGTGTCAGGGGTGACCGACGGAGCGATCTCCTCGATTGCGGCCAGGAAATCGCCCTGGCGTACCTCCTGGGTCTCCATATCTTCACGAAGAGCGATCCGACCCGCTTTTCGGGCCACTGCAGCGATATCTGCACCGGTGTACTGCTCGGTCAGGCTGACCAGCTCATCGATGTCCGCATCCTCCGCCAGGGGCATCTTCTTGAGGTGGACCTCGTAGATCTTATGGCGGGATAGGGCATCGGGCACAGGAACCAGGATCAGCTCGTCGAAGCGTCCCGGGCGAAGCAGTGCAGGATCAACTATATCCGGCCGGTTGGTAGCAGCGATGACCACCACGCCTCTCAGCTCCTCCAGCCCGTCCAGCTCGGAAAGCAGCTGGTTGACGATCCTCTCGGTCACATGAGGTTCGCCGACCGCTCCGCCTCGAATGGGCACCAAAGCGTCCAGCTCGTCCAGGAAGATTATGGCCGGCGCTACCTGTTTGGCCTTGCGGAATATCTCCTCTACCCTCTTCTCGCTCTCACCGTACCATTTGGAGAGAAGGGTGCTCCCCTTGACCGAGATGAAGTTGGCCTCGCTCTCGTTGGCCACCGCCTTGGCGAGCATGGTCTTTCCGGTTCCTGGCGGCCCGTACAGCAGAACGCCTTTTGGTGCCTCAATTCCCAGCCGTCGGAAGCTCTCGGCGTTTCGAAGCGGCCACTCCACCGCCTCTTTCAGGAGCTGCTTTACGTTTTCAAGCCCGCCGATGTCCTCCCACTTGACGTTCGGGATCTCAATTAAGATCTCTCGCATGGCTGAAGGCTGAACCTCACGCATGGCGGCCTCGAAGTCCTCTTTCGAGACGATTAGCCGGTCCAGGATCTCCTTGGGTATGGTGGGCTCGTCCAGATCGATCTCCGGCAGGATGCGGCGAAGCGCATTCATGGCTGCCTCTCTGGTAACAGCCGAGATGTCCGCCCCCACAAAGCCGTAAGTCCTATCGGCGAACTCGTCCAGGTCTATGTCCTCGTGCAGCGGCATACCCCTGGTGTGAATCTGGAAGATCTCTTTCCTGCCCTCTGTATCCGGGACGCCCAGCTCGATCTCCCGGTCGAAGCGTCCGGGCCGGCGGAGCGCCATGTCCAGCGCCTCCGGGCGGTTGGTCGAGCCTATTACTATCACATTCTTTCTCTCTTTTAGGCCGTCCATCAGGGACAGAAGCTGGGCTACCACCCTTCGCTCCACTTCGCCCGTCACCTCGCCCCTCTTGGGGGCGATTGAGTCCAGCTCATCCAGGAATATGATGGCCGGGGTGTTCTTCTCGGCCTCCTCAAACAGATCCCTCAGGGCCTTCTCGCTCTCCCCGTAGTACTTGGACATAATCTCCGGGCCGTTGATGCTTATGAAGTAGGCATCGCTCTCGTTGGCCACCGCCTTGGCGAGCATGGTCTTGCCGGTGCCTGGCGGTCCGTGCAGCAGGACTCCTTTGGGCGGGTCGATTCCCAGCCGGTCGAAGAGCTCGGGGTGTTTGAGCGGAAGCTCCACCATCTCCCGCACCTTGGTGATGATGGGCTTCATGCCGCCGATGTCCTCATAGACCACGGAGGGAACGGGCCGCTCTGGTGGTTCAACCGCCTGAGGCAGCAGCTCTATCTCAGTGGTCTCAGTGATCTTAACTATTCCACCGGGGCTGGTCGAGACCACCCGCAGCTTGATCTCTCCCAGGCCGAAGGCTTGAGCGCCCAGGAATCCGCGGAAGATCTCCTCGAACATGGTCTCTCGACCCAGGCTGTCCGATGGAGGCTTGCGGACGCTTGTAGTGGAGATTACGTCGCCCCTGGTGACCGGCCTTCCGTTAAATACCTTGGTAAGCACATCTCCGGGGGCAAAGATCTGCATCCCTTGTGTGACCGGGGCCAGGGTCACGTGTTTGGCCTCGCTCCAGCTGGCTTTCCTGACCTCCACATACTGGCCGATGCTGGTTCCGGCGTTGGACCTGATGAGGCCGTCCATTCTGACCATATCTATTCCCTGGTCTGCGGAATAGGCGCTGACGGCCAGGGCCGCGGTGGGCCTGGAGCCTACCACCTCGACCACATCCAGGGGGCGAGTGCCGATCTTTTGCAGATACTCCTCAGCTATTCTGACGATGCCCTTTCCTACATCACCCTGGTTCGACTCGGCTACCTTTAGCCTCACGGGTTCACCATTAGTCATGATTTCAACCCTTCTCTGGTTTACTTCTATCGTGCTTTACTTTTCCGCTCTCTGCTAATGTTATGGGGCTCTATTTTTTAAATAGTTTGCTGAAATCGCTTCATCACTTTGGAATGCAAAGTGGCCGTTATTGATCCGGCCCGAAGGGAGCGAGAGTTCTGTTGCACAGACCTTAATCAGGAAATGGTGAAAGCGTGCTGCAAGAGGCCAGAGAGAGCTCCGGAAATGGAGATTTAGAGCTCTTCGTGGCTGACTTCTGGTCATAAGACCGGGGTTGCGCTAAATGGTCCTCGACATCAACTTCCGGATTCCCCTGCTGTTGAGGCTTCTTCAGACTGGGCCTTATCTGCGGGAAGGAGCAATGCAGCAACCAGACCGATAGCAGAAATGACTACAAGGGTGATCAAAGCCAGGCCAAAGGTCTGAGTCTGAGGAAGAAACGTGGTCAGCAAGACCGAGCCGACGATAGAAGTTCCGAGCGCAGATCCCAGGTTTGAGACGCTTCTCGATAAGCCCGAGATTTCGCCCTGATCTTTTTCGGGGAAGGCAGACTGCACAACGTTGACTGATGAAGTGAGCATGATCCCTATGCCCAGTCCCATCAGAAGGAGACCGGGGACGAAGTTGAAGATGGGCGAAGTGGCGCTTGCCAGCCAGACCAGAAGGACCATGCCGACGATGGTGATCGCAAAACCCCACCTGATAAGGGCTCGCTGAGAATATTTGTAGGCGAGTCTTCTTGCAGCCATCGAAGAGACCAGGATTCCGATGGTCGTGGGGGTGAGTATCAGGCCCGTGGAAATGGCGTTGAATCCTCGGATCGTTTGCAGGAAGACCGAGATCACGAAGAAGCTTCCCTGCATGATCAGCCATTGAACATTTTGCGTCACCAATCCCAGGTTGGATGTACAGTTGCGGAATATATGGGTCGATATCAGCGGCTCTTTGCCGTGACGCTCTCTGGACCGGATGTGCAAAAAGAACGACAGTAAGATAACGGCACCAACGGCAACTGCCACCCAGACGGGAGAGATTCCACCCACAGGAATCAGGACTTTGCTTCCTATTGAGAAATCCTTTTCTGCCCTGAACCATCCGTAAGTCGAGGACAGAAGGATGCCCAGCACAATGAAGAACAGGCCAGCTGCCGAAAGAATCGCCCCAATTAAGTCGAAATGAGGCTTGGGGCCTGTTAATTCGGGGTCCGCAATTCGTTTGGTCAAGAAGATTATGTACAGAACCACCAGAACCTGAACCAGGAAAGAAGCTCGCCAGCTGATCCCGCTGGTAATGAGCCCCCCGATCAGCGGTCCGGCCGCCGCTCCGATCCCTGCTGCCGCGCTGATGATGCCGAACGATTTGGCTCTTGACTTAACATCGGGAAAGGAGACTGTGAGCAATATATAGATAGGTGGGATCAGGAGCGCGGAGCCGATTCCTTCAAGCAGCGAATAGCCAACCGTCAGAAGTCCAAGAGATGGAGCAAGCGTTGCTATCAGGCCGCCCAGGCCGTAAACGATGAGGCCGATCCTGAAACAGAACTTGCGTCCCCATATATCCGTCAGTTTGCTGCCGGGAATCATCAAGGCAGCCATGGTAAGGGTGAACAGGGTGATCGTCAATTGAATTCCGCTAACAGTCGTTCCCAGGTCGTAGGCTATGGCGCTGATTGCCACGTTCATGTTGGTTGCGGCATAGCTGCATATGAACTGGCCAAGCGCCAACGGCAGGATCAATGATCTATAGGCGCTCACCTCATTTTTGTAGGTTTCTGGCATGGATCGGCTCCAAAAAATCCTTCTCCCGTAAATCATACTCAGGAAGCCGCATCATTCCCGCTCCTCTGGACTTGGTTGAAAAATCATCTTTCAGACTCCCAAGGGCTTCTACAGCCAATGAAGCTATATTCTATTAACTCTATATCAATTTATAGTTATTTGATAAGTTACCGTCAATTTAGGAAGCATCAGTGAGGAATCATGGAGATAGAACAGAAACGTTTGGAGGAGGCGCATCATAATGTCGTGGCCTGGAAGAAGTGGGGCCCGTACCTGAGCGAGCGCCAATGGGGAACGGTTCGGGAGGATTATAGCGCGGACGGGAACGCCTGGGAATACTTCAGCCATGACCAGGCCCGTTCTCGTGCCTACCACTGGGGCGAGGACGGCCTGGCAGGAATCTCGGATGATCACCAGCTGCTCTGTTTTTGTCTTGCGCTCTGGAACGGCAAAGATCCCATATTAAAAGAGCGAATGTTTGGCCTGACCAACGGCGAGGGCAACCATAGCGAAGATGTGAAGGAATATTATTACTATCTCGACAGCACCCCGACGCACTCGTACATGAAATATCTGTACAAATATCCGCAAGGGGAATACCCTTACAACGACCTGGTGAAGGCCAATTACGAGCGCTCCCGGAATGAGGCGGAGTACGAGCTAATCGACACTGGGATCTTCGACGAGGACCGGTACTTCGATGTATTTGTGGAGTACGCCAAGGCAGCGCCTGAGGATATGCTGATCAAGGTCAGCATCTACAATCGAGGCCCTGAGGAGGCAATCCTCCATGTTCTTCCAACTCTCTGGTTCCGCAACACCTGGTCGTGGTCCGAGGGAGGCTCCAAGCCGGCTCTTAGGGTGCTGCAGGAAACGAACGACTGGGCGATCCTGGCACATCATACCGGCTCCGAGTTGACGGAAACCCTGCCCGATTACTATCTTTACGGCCAGGGACATGTTCCCCTGCTCTTTGCCGAGAATGAGACCAACAATGTCCGTCTCTTTGCAGGCCAAAATGCCGGTCCGTTCGTCAAGGATGGCATCAGTGATTTCGTGGTACAAGGGCAGACCGATGCCATCAATCCGGAAGGTATGGGAACCAAAGCCTCCGCTCACTACCAGCTGACCATTGGTGCAGGCAAGGCGGAAACGGTGTATCTTCGCCTTAGCCGAGCATCGCCAGCTGAGTTGGCCGATCCCTTTAAGGATTTTGAGCCCACCCTGAAGGCCCGCCGGAAGGAGGCGGACGATTTCTATCGATCGGTGATTCCGTCTTCGGTCTCACCTGAAGAGACCAAGGTGATGCGTCAGGCCCTGGCCGGCATGCTCTGGTCCAAGCAATACTACTACTTCGATGTCGGAAAATGGCTGGAGGAACACGGTGCCGATCCCTGGGCTTCTCACCCCAAGCAGGTCAGAAACAGGGAATGGTTCCACATGCAAAACGAGCATATAATTTCCATGCCGGATAAGTGGGAATATCCTTGGTATGCTGCCTGGGATCTGGCCTTTCATGCAGTTGCCCTATCCATAGTGGACCCGGACTTTGCCAAGCAGCAGCTGAACTTGATGCTGAAAGAAATCTATCTTCATCCCAGCGGACAGATTCCGGCTTACGAATGGAATTTCAGCGACGTCAATCCACCTGTTCACGCCTGGGCAAGCATCTTTCTATACCGGACCGAGCAAACCTTGCGTGGAGTTGGAGATATCGCCGATCTCAAGCGGATCTTTGGAAAGCTCATGGTAAACTTCACCTGGTGGGTGAACCGCAAGGACCGCTTTGGCAAGAATGTTTTTGAGGGCGGCTTCCTGGGACTGGATAATATTGGCGTCTTCGACCGCAGCGCTCAGCTGCCTACCGGAGGTTACCTGGAGCAGGCCGATGGGACCGCCTGGATGGCCTTCTTCAGCCAAAATATGCTTGAGATAGGAATCGAGCTGGCGGCATCAGATCCAATATACGAAGACCTCAGCGCCAAGTTTGCCAGTCATTTTCTTTTCATTGGTGCGGCCATGAACCGCCTGGGGTCAGACGGGATGTGGGACGAGGAGGACGGCTTTTACTACGATGTTTTGCGACTGCCCGACGGGAACGCTACCCGTCTCAAGGTCCGTTCGATGGTAGGACTTCTGCCGCTATGTGCCACTACAGTCATTGAGCCCTGGCAACGAGAGCGCACTCCTCTACTGGAGAAACGAATAATGGAGCGATTGCAGAAAATGCCCGAGCTTCTTACAAGTATCCATGCCACAGGTAGCCAGCACCTGGGTGTTGGGGGTCGAGGCATTTTGGCCCTGGTAAATGAGGAGAGGCTGCGCCGCATTCTATCACGCATGCTGGACGAAAACGAATTCCTCAGCCCTTATGGCATCCGGTCCCTCTCCAAGGTTCACCAGAACCATCCTTACATCTTTTATGTCGGTGGCCAGGAGTACCGTGTGGACTATCTGCCAGCAGAATCCAACAGCGGCACTTTTGGGGGAAACTCCAATTGGCGAGGGCCGGTCTGGTTTCCGATCAATGTTCTGATCTACCGTGCCCTGCTGCAGTACTACCTTTACTATGGCGATAACTTCAAGGTGGAATGCCCGACGGGATCGGGTCGCTTGATGAACCTCTACGAGGTGAGCCAGGAGATTGCCAGGAGGTTAATCCGGATTTTTCTGCCCGATGAGGAGAACGCGAGAAGGCGGCCGGTCTTTGGCAGTTCGAAGAAGTTTCAGGCCGATCCCCATTGGCGTGACTATATTTTATTCTATGAGTATTTCCACGGCGATAACGGAGCAGGATTGGGTGCCAGCCACCAGACCGGCTGGACTGGAGTAGTGGCCAAGCTGATTCAGCTTAACGGCTTGCTGGACTCAAAACGAGCCCTCGAAGTTGGCAAAATGGCCGGATTCGAAACCGGGAGCAAAGAGATGGGATAGAGCTTGTGAACTGGGAATTAGAGGCTGTGCCTGAAATCGTTTCCTCGGCGTTTAGCAGGAGTGAACTTGAATCGCATTTTTTCTCAGTTCTCGGCGCCTCTGTGGTGAACCGCTATTCCTAACCACAGAGTCGCAGAGGCAATAATTTCTCTGGACCTCACTCACAATTCAGCGAAAAGCCCCAAAAAAACTGAAAATGGGAGATCAGATCCCAATCCAACCTTGATTTCATGAAGTTGTCCCAGATTCGTTCCAAAATTTTTCTCTCTTTAGTTAATTTAAGTGTAGATACATACGTTACGTAATTCAGGTAAGATGTTTACATTATCATCTCTTCATATTCGAATAGAGTGTCATACTTATCTGCAAATTTGTAGAGGTAAACTGAATAGGAGACGAAAGTTTGAGCAGTCTGGTAGTTTTAGCATTTGATAACGAAACTGATGCTGAGCGCATGAGGGACGACTTGTTGCAGCTGCAAAAGGAGCGATTGATCGGCCTGGAAGATGCGGCAGTGGCAGTAAGAGATAAGGAGGGTAAAGTCAAGGTTAAGCAGATCAGCAGCATGGCAGGAGCAGGCGCCCTGGGCGGGGCTTTCTGGGGCCTTCTGATCGGCCTGATCTTCTTCGTGCCTGTGTTCGGATTGGTAGTCGGAGCCGCTGCTGGTGCTCTGGCGGGCAAGTATGCCGATGTGGGGGTGGATGACAAATTCATCAAGGAGGTCGGGAACACCTTGCAGCCGGGCAATTCCGCGCTATTCCTGCTGGTGAAGGATGTTGTGCCCGATAAGGTGGAAGACACCCTGAAAAAGTACAAGAATGTAAAAGTGATAAAGACCTCGCTATCCAATGAACAGGAGGAAAAACTCAGGCATGCGTTTGCCTCCTAAAGGTAGCTGAAATGGCTATCATTTTTTTTGTTGAAAAAAAACTATGGAAATGCTTCATGTCGCTGCAAATATATCAATTTAAATATTGAAATTAAAATAAAGGTGTTTCACTTATGGCGAAAGATAGACCGTTTGTAATCACGTTGTTGGCGATTTTTGCGCTACTAGGTGCAGCCCAGGCGTTGATAGTAACGCTGCAGATGTTGCATCTGCTTCCGATGTACATTGGGGAACTGCGTTTCTGGACTTTTGACTTCTGGGGAGCTCTCGGTTGGGGAATACTATTCTTGATTTACCTGTGGGTGTTCCGCATGCTCTGGAACGTCGATCCTCAGGGATGGATATTCCTGGTTTTCATATCAGGTTTGAATCTGATATTGGCTTTCCTATACATCTTGGGAGGGTCCAGCTGGGAGGCGATGTCCTTTGCAATCATTATCAACGGTCTGATATTGATCTACTGTCTGCTGCCCAGCACCAAGAAGGCCTTTGAGATACCCGGATGAGGAAGAGAGGGCCCAGGTCGCCAAGCCAATTTCGCAACCTGAGCCTGCCAATTTTTTGATTGATAGTAACAAGAGTGGACCGGGGAATGCTCAGCACGCCACACCCGCATGATCTTCCTGCAAATGCCATAATGATACAAGATAGATGGCGGCCGGTAATCAAGCAATTTGAGAGATACAGCCAGAATAGTGATATCAGTTTGAAAAAGTGTATCACGATGGCAGGATTCAGAAAGACGAAAAGATTGTCTTAATTGAATCTTTGATTTCACCTTCCAATTATTGCGATTTCATGGCAAATGGGCTTTCGCAGGTCATTCTTGGAGCAGCTCGCTTCCCTGGACATAACTAAGTTAAGAGCAGCATATAGCTTATCCAGCCAAGGATCACTATTGCAAGAAGGATTACGGCTATAGTCTTTAGGGTCATGTATGCACCTGGCTTTACTCATTGGTTCTTTTGTGATTTTAATTTATCGGAGTGTTTCAATTTTTTGGGATTTGGACTCGTCTGTCTCGTCCAACTGGCGTCGAAGGAAAACACAAGGGCCTTGCCAAGAGGGGCAGGAGTTGAATCGGATTGATTGGTGGGGCAAATTTATGGGTACTGAACAGAAAAATAGAGCATTGGGCGCATTCTCCCGCGATCGATCGTTTATGATGTTATGGATCGCAATGAGGCGCATCATCGATGTTACGGATTGTCGGTGAGATAGCAGAGGCACGGGAATAAGAAGATTCGACATATTTGGCTTTTAGCTTAATTAAGACGGAGAAATCTCATGATGAGAAAAATTACGCTTCTATTCTATATGATCTCTTGATCTGCGTTTCGCGATGCATTTTATTATTTAGCTGGCATACAAAGGAACGGAATCTCTCTTTACATGATGTTGTAACAAAAATTTTATGGGATTCATATCAGAATTCGTATATTGATACTCTCATCATTCACAAAATTTTTTAATCTTTATGCGCTCTAATTCCAAAATTATTATAAGAAATTTTTATCAATACGCATAAAAAATCTCCAAGATATTCAATGTATCCTAGAAAGCATTTTATACTAGATCTTTCTGTCTGGCATTTAAAATTGAAATTATAAGTAAAATATAAGGAAGAATCTGAAGTCTACGAGGGATTGAGGAGGGATATGATACGATACAGTTAGCGGATGCGATGAAGATATCTTGCAGCTTGCACGAGACTATTTCAGATAATTCTTCTTTGAATCCTGCTGATTGCCTTATTATTCATAATGGAGTGGCTTAATAAATGAATTCTAATTTATCTCTTATAATTATAGTTTTCTCTCTAATTATTAATATTACATATGCAACTAGCGAATCCAGCTTTTTGGACATCAATGATGAAATAACTCCTCAAAAAATTAATGTCATAGGATCTGAACATCCCGATACTGCCACTGTAAAGCTTGATATAACTGGAGGCAATGGCATTTCAAGAAGGGACGTTGATGCCGTTCTGGTAGTTGACACCTCAAATAGCATGTTTGGATCACACATGGCTGCTGCCAAAGGCGCCTCAAAGAAATTCGTATCCGGCATGGACGATTCCAGAGATCGAATCGGATTTGTGAGCTTCAATAGCACAATTGGCCCTAATATGCCACCAGTAAATAATTTCAGCCTTGTCAATGATACAATCAATGCTACGATCATTGATAAGAATGATGGCCGCGGAATAACCTGTTTAGGTCTCGGTTTAAACAAAGCAATAGATATGCTGAGTTCAGGTGATCGTGACTCCGTCAAGACTATAATACTTCTATCTGACGGCAATAACAAAACCTGCAAAGGCGATAATCCCTGTGCAGATGCCCTTCGAGCTAGGGATCTAGGAATAATCATTTTTGCAGTCGGAATTAACGATTCGGAAAATGGGACCAAGAATCTCAAATGTATGGCAGAGACTACAGGCGGGTCCTATTATGCCGCAGACAATGATGTGCTAGAAAAGATCTTTGAAGATCTGAGCATAAATATTCCAAATATCATAGCGAAAGACGTTCGACTAAGATACGTCGTCCCTGATCAAGCAGAAGTAACTAATGTCAGGCCGAGCGAACCTCTCGGAAGAAGCAATGGATCGACTACTATCTCTTGGAACTTAGGTACTATATCTATAAATGAGACTAAAACTATATCATTCAAAGTCGGCTCGGAAGTAGCCAAGACGCTGTATCTTACACCTGACAATCAGTCGAAAATTGAATACACTGGATCTGATGGCAGAGAATATGAGGACAATATCTCAATGGGGAGTGTAGATGTTATTAAGCCCACTCCAATAGATCCAATAGATATTCCAATAGATAATGCAATAAAACCCGTCCATCATCAGTATGCTCCAGCAAAAAATTTACAATTTTATGCATTGGGGAGCAATATAACTCGAAAATCGATAAATACTAAAATGAAAATTACTAAGATAGTAGCCTCAGGATCTTCGGGCCCGCATATCACATTACGACTCTCTGCTCCGCCAGTGGAGGAGATCAAGACTGGTGTGGTCATTGCTGTGGATAGCTCTGGAAGTCTGGGCATGGGGGGAAGGGCAGAATATGGAGAAAACGTAAGACAATCAATTCCGAAGATCCTGGAAAAAATTGAAGCCAATTTGAGTTCGAGCAATGTCTCAATCTTGAGTTGGGATGACGATATCGATTTTGTATACCCTCCTGTAAATAATAATGACATCTCATCGTCTAAGATGATGCCGATATCCTCGGTAAGGAATGAAGTAGAGCAGTTGGGAATGTTTGGATCTGATCCCAATTGGATTGATACTGTAATAGGTTATATTATTGACTTGATTCAGTCCGGGGGAATCAATATTGTATATGACAATGCATCAACAAAAGACGATTACTACATTTGCCTCGAGACCGAATCAACAAATCTGAGCGTTGGCCTTGATGCCGCTAGGGAAATATTGAACAATACCAAAAAGAATAACCTTGATGGAACTCGAAAGCTGATTCTATTCATTACTGCCAGAAGTGAATTTGAGCCCTGCGATGAATCCATGATTATTAAAGCGAAGAACGAACATTGTGATATTCATACTATTGGAATTGGCGTTATTAACGATTCTATGCTGTACCATGAACTAAATAAAATTGCGGGAGATAAGAACGTAATGTCTCAAGAAAATCCCTTGGGAAGAAATGCATCCAAATATCATTATTCTCCTGGAAGCTCGAACTTCAATAGAGCAGCTGCTTCTACGGCAGTGGATGATGCTCTAAAGCAATTTTTCAAGGAGAATATTTCCAATAATATACTGGTTGTAGATACGCTTTATCCTTATTTAAGGATTGATAACCAATCAATTGTCGCCAAGATCAATGGACAGATATTAGACAATAAATCTGCGAATAGAATTGTGCATATCAATTCCGATGATACAACAACATTGCAGGTAGATATTGATGGAAAGGTGGCCCTAAAACCGTCAGATTACATAGAAATCTCATTTGATACATATTTAGATTTATCCTTGCCGGTTGATGTAACCATTTTGAGGAGATCGAAATCGTATCATCTCGGCGTGAGCACACCTAATTCATCTGTTAGCTACGATTGGCTTGGCAATGGTATAAGGTACAGCATTCCTCTGCCTGAAAGCAGCCTAGTTCTTGAGACGCTCTAGAGAATGAAGATTACAAGGGATGTGCCATGAGCAAAAAAGACGATAAAACATTGGCCGAGTGCAATCCTACATGCAAAGACATGTTAGTGAGTATCTTTATGGTCCTTATTGGATTCTTGATTGCGTATGTCTTTGCATCTTCTCTATCCGATATAAATGGATATATCGAAGATCATAATTTTTATTTCGACAGGATTGAACTATTGATAATTGTCTTATTTATGGTTATATTTTACACAATACCTAAAATTTTATTTTCTGTATTTAATTATATTTTCCCTCATTGGCGGTACAATAGCAGGCTGGTATTCTATCTCATTGGGACACTTTCAATTTGTCTGATATTGGCTTTTATCTGGTACAATTTTTCCAGTGTAGCATCATTACGTGGAGCGGAGGCAGAAGCCCTGAGGTGGACTGTATTGATTTGGCTCGCCTCTCTTTTATTGTTAAATATTTTACTTGGCACGGATTTATTCCAGATTATCATTGGAAAGATTGTCACAAAAATAAAAAACTTCTTTCGCTCTTTCAGCAATTCCAGTGGTGAACTCCAATGATTAATTCCAATGCATTGATATTTTTACTTGGATTTCAGTTGGTGCTGTCGTGCGGGACAGCATGCGCAGAAGGCATCATTGTATCGGAAGACAATTTTATTGAATCGCATGCTGATTATGGCTATATAGTTCTCCCCTCATCAATTGTTGGAGGAAGTGGAACTGATCAAACGGGTATCCGGGTGACGAAAAGTCTGAGTCCGTCTAGCGCAGAGAATTCTCTAGAATTTCAGATTGCTCTAGAGATGCCGCCCAAGCCCGCCCAACTAGATATTGTATTGGCTATGGATACTTCAGGCAGTATGGTTCAGCACTTCCAAGGCGAAGATATCGATGGCAAACGATATATTGATTGGGCCGGGGGGATATTATCATCAATTATCGCCCATTACCCTGAGGCTAGGGTATCGGTTGTTAGCTGGGATGATGATTACGAAATGGGTGATACAAAATCGGATTTCATTGATGTAGAAACCAATAGGACAAAAATTGAAGGCATATTGAATAATCTGTCCAACGAATCTCTTGAAACCGATCATACAATTTACTCCATAGGCGTAAAAAGGGCGGTGGAGGCATTAGATGACAATCCTCCTGTCGATCCTTATAATACTGCCAGGATTATAATATTTTTGACAGGGTTAAGCGAATTCGCAGCTGAGCCTAGGAATGCATCAGGCGAGTCAACTTTAGCGAAGCAATTAGCTAACGCTGCCAAGAGCCGCAGTTATAACACCACCTCGAACTTTAACGGATATCAGATATATACTGTGCGGATCGGAATCAATTCCAGCTTATTTAAATGGCAATACCAGAACCTATCGATGATATCGAGAGCAACGCAGATCTCAGGTCAGCCCAAGAGAGATCCGATTCCGTTGGAGAATATCGAAGATTTGAGCACAGCAATAGATTCTATACTTGAAAAGCTCAAATCCAGACCTGTTGCCTATGATGTGGAAGTAACCGACACTCTATATCCGTATCTAAGATATCTGGGTTCTAGCAACAACGAAGGAACTCCCGTCAATGTGAAAATCAATCCCTCTGACAACACAACAACACTGCGATGGTATATTGGCACCATGAACGGCAGTGAAACCTGGACCAGCCGGATTTCTGCAAGACTGCTGCTTAATCTGCCAATTGAGGTATCTACCAATAGAACAGAGCTGGAGTATGTTATTGCAAACAATACGCCTATCTCTGAGGTTAGATACCAATGGATGACTGGATACAATGGCTCAATTGGACTGCCGGAAGGAAAAATAGATCTGTCTTCCGGCAGATCAATTTAAATTTTTCAGATTCAGGAACAGCAATATCAGCTTCCAATTATAATATCACATTTGGTAGATGCGGCTTTTGATCTGTTTCCTACGCCATCATCTCTCTGATCTTCTTCCTGAATTTCTCCGAATGCAAAAGCCTTTCCAGCTCCAGCTCAATCAGCTTCTCCATCTCGCTCTGCTCCATGCGCCCGATCTCGCCGCCCTTACCCGCCTGCCCTCCGGAGACTTCATCAAATATTTCAATTGACCTCACGAATGCCGGCCTCTCCCCTTTCATCAGCCGCTCCTGACAGCGGACAAGCTCCTCTCGAAGGCCTCTACTGCCATAGAAATATTCGAAAAGGCGATCTTTGGTCAGTTCGCTATATCCCATTGATCCCATGATGTTGGTAGGATTTTCGTCCAGATAGCCAATTGCATTTGATACGACATCGTATATCCTCTGTTTGAGATCATCCCCTGCCTGGCCTCTGGATGTGCCTCCGTAGGGATTCCTGAGCACGATAAGAATATCCTGGCTGCCGTTTCCTATCTTACGGTACACATGTACCTTCTCTTCCGCTTCCTTGGAATCCATCTGCAGCGCGCCGGCAACAGCCGCTTTTATATCTTCTTTTTTAAAGAAACCTCTGGTGAAGACATAAGCCCGGTCGGCCCTGGTAGGGTCGCAGGGGAACAACCTGCCATTTGCGCTCAGTGCTTCTTTTACCAGGGAATCGATAGAACCCTTTGATCCATTGCGGAAGTGGTAACACGGGACCAGCAAAGGCGGCAGAAGGATGGTCTTTCCATTTTCGTGGTTTCCATTGGTTCGATCTGCCTTCCAGATGACCCTCCTCATGGCCAGCATATCTTTCTGCTGCTCAGAGCCCGGATAGTCCCTGGGATCCAGCAAAGGCCGCAAGGCGCTGCAAATCTCCCTGTCCATGGCCGGAAAATTGCCCTTATACTTTTGCAGAAGAACCTGATTGTCGATCATTATGAGGCCATCTATGCCTTTTCCGGCACCCAGGGTCAGGAGATCGTTCATGGCGATCACTGCTCCCAAATCCCTCTGGCCTTCCGGTGCTCCTCTTGAGTCCGTTCCCTTTTCGGTCAGGACTCCCAGGGCAAAAATAGGAAAGCCCAGCTCCTCAGATCTCACGTAGCTGGCAATCGGATTTATGAAGCCGGTGCCGGTTCCGCCACCTAGCGAAGCGATGAATAGGATGCTGTCACAGCCCTTAGCGGAATTGTCCTTGCCGTTTTTCTCCTTAGATGAATTGGGAAATCTCAGCATTCCGAGCAGATTGTCCGCATCTGGCGGCCTGGCCTCGCAATGCTGGTTGTATTCGGATATTGTGGTGTAAGGCCGGATGCCGCTCTTCCAGATGAATCCTGCCAGGGGATTTCCCTCGCCCGAAAACTCGTCTACGGCAATCCTCTGAAGCTCGGGGTCTGCATCGAATACCTCAAAGATCCCTTTAAGATACTCGGCCCGCCTGTCGTACCCCTGAATCTTGAGATCAAAACCGTACACATCCATTACATATTTGCGGGTCGGAGAGTCTGCGTTTATTGAGTCATGGCAGATAACATATCCGGGGTACAGTCCAGAAGTCAGCTTTCCGTAAAATCTCTGGTCTTGCACATCGTGAGCCGCTGACTCCAGCCACAAGCCTTTAACCTCCCCGAAGGTCAGGTGTTCCCCGAAAGAGAATCCTGCCAGCTCAGCATCCCGGCACTGCAGAAATTGCCTTAAGATATTGCCTCCGGCTCCCCCAATTCCCACAATGCACGGCCTCATCTCATCCCTCCAGCAAATCCTGAGAAGACCGGTAGCAAAAGGAGCATCTGACCTAAAAACAGGGCGGCATACCCCAGATTCCAGAATGAAATGTTCGTATCGGGGTAGATGATGCCGGTATAAAGGGAACAGGCCAGAGAGATCAGCAGCAATACGGGCACGAGGATTACCATCATCTCCTTCTGATCCTTTCCGATTTCATAGTATCTGTATATCTTCGGAATATTGAACGCTGCAGCGCCTGTGATAACCACCGTTCCTGATGCCAGGATGATGGGGCCGAAGTAGCTCGAGGCAACTGTTGACAGGCGGAAGTAGTTCCAGCTGGGAAATATCTGCGGAGTCAGAAAATACAGGAAGACCAGGGCCACAAAATAGAGAGACCAGCAGGAGAGCATTGCGGTGTTGAAATTGGAGCCCTGAGGCATGTGCAAGATGCTTTTCAGGTCCTCTTCGCCAAAATCGCTACCGGCCGTTTCCATAACCCTGGCTTTGATCCGGCCCAAATAAACCCTGTGCAGGCTAAGTCCCAGCGCCAGGATGAAAAGGAGCAACGCCAGAAGGATGATCTCGTGTCTCACCGGTAAAACCTCCTCTCTATCATGATTCCGGCCAGAAGCGAAAGCATGAGAATCAGGACTATATTTCCGAAGCCCGGCACGGTTACCATCTCATACCTGACGAGCTTGGCAGCTAACGGCCTTGGCCAGCTCGCTTCCCGGCTGGCCTGTTGCAGCTGGTCGTACTCGGAGTAATCGAATCGATACCTGAAGCTCTGATTGGCATCCTGAACGTCGAAGGGAGCCACATCGAAATAGACCACCTGGGGGTCTTCCGTCAGAACGACTTCCTTGGAGGCTACAGCCCTCCATGGATGGGATGGGGTATCTGTGAATAGCGTTACCTGAACGTTGGCCTCTCCAGGATTCTGGTTTTTCATATCCAGACTGAAGTTATATCTCTGCCACCAGAACTGATTCTCTTCTTCGGCAGTGACACGGGGATTGTCAACCCAGATGGCCACTGCCTTCCTGAGGCTTGGTCCTTTCATGATGGAAGTATTGCCGGCAGCAATTCCATCCCCAAAGGTATAATAATACGAGAAGTTTCTGCCGGCGTCCTCCTTGGAGAACAGCCCGTATTGATTGGCCAGGAACTCAACTCTGTTTCCGGACGGCACAATCTGAGTGACATTGGCCGTCTCCCGTCCACCATCCTCGAGAATGTGCAGAGTTATGTTTGTCATATCCTGGTCCAGATCCTGAACATCTGCTGAGTAGGTTATGACGTCGTTGTATCTCGCATCGTCAGGTGCCAGCAGAGTTACGTTCTCCAGATAGGGCGCGCTATTGGTCAGGTTAAGGGTCTTGTTCAACGAGTGCCAGTTGTACTGGCCGTCGCTTACTCGAAGCCTCATTGTCACCGGCCCTACTTCTTTCAGATCGCTGAAAGAGGTTAGCTCAGGAAAAACCCTGGCGGTGATATTATTTCCATCGTCGTCGATTACATACTCATTTACTTGAATTATCTGCGGCACCGAATTGACCTGTTCAAATTCGCCATTTCCCGGCAGAAGAACGTCCAGATAAAGGAAGAGGGCTCTTCGAATCTCAATGGGATTGGGATTATTCACCAGCGCCGTGACTTTCACCTGTTCCTTTCTGCTGATGGTGTCGTTGCCGGATATGGATAGGCCGAGGCTGAAATTTCTGTCGTATTCCTGGGTGGAGAACGGCTCGATGTAGAGGAGCTTCTTCACCTGCTCGAACTTGTCCGGCTTCTTCTTCTTGCCTTCTTCCAGGGCCTTGAGTATCTTGTCCAGGTCGATCTGCTTATGGCTGCTTCCGCCTCCTCCGCTGCTGGAGGTCGCGGTCTGCGCCGGGCCTTCGCCTGGGACCAGGCCTCCCCAGGCAGTGGCCGAGAGGGCCAGGGATGTGATAATTAGCAGGGCGAAGAGGCGCTTCATCAGCTCCCTCCGATGTCTGCTATGAATTCCAGCTTCTGATAATGAGGCTCTTTTGCCCATTCCAGCTCCTGCCAATCCCCATTGCCGTCATATTGCTGCCGGTTTACAGAGCGGTGCCAGTTCTTGCCGTCATTGGTATAGAAGATGTAGACCGGAAGTGGTGAGCGCGATGAGCGCACTTCGACTCTGTATTTATAGTTGCCATCGGAGAGCCTCTCCAGTGATTCGTTCCTGAAATTCACCACGATATTGGGCCCCGAGGATTCATTTATAATCCGGCCCTCCGAAGTGAATCTGTATTTTGTGGTCCCGAGGAACGGCCCCTGGAATGAGAGCCGGGCGAAGTTAACGCTGAAATTGAGCCAGCTTTGTCCCGGCTCGTAATTCTGGCTTCCGGCTCCGATCCAGAAGTTGGTCACCGGATCTAATATCTCTAGACCTATTGTCAGCGGACGGTCGCTGCGGAAGTCATGCACCTGAGCCTTATAGTTGTAGGAATACACGCCGCTGATCTCAGAGATGGGTTCGGTTATGTACAGCGACCCGTTGTAAGGCAGAACTGTCGCTGAGATGCTGACGGTTCCAATTCTCGGGCCCTGGTACTCATCCGATGCTGAAGCTCCAGCCAGGAACCTGTATCTGGCCATGCCGTCGGAGCTGCCGTCCAGATTGGTGTTATTCCAGTAGAGCGTTCTTTGTGAGCCGTTGTAGCTCACAATTCCCCTCGACACCCACAGGGTTGAGCCCGGATCACTGGTCTGCAGCTCAACATCACAGCGTGGAAGCGCGGTTTCCAGTTCTACGCTGTAGTTGAAGGGCAGGAAAATCGAACCGTTGTTCGGAGACACAGTTGCATTCCTGAAGTTGACCAGCACGATATCCGGCCCGGCAAATTGTTCGGTCCTGTTAAAGGGCGTCTCTCCGCCGGGATAATAGAAGGTGAAGAAATAGCTGGAACTGCCCTCGCTTCCCGAGACTTCGGATGGAGAGATTCCCGGCCAGGTCATGGTCTGCCACTGGGACGAGTTCTTGTAGCTAGCCCTGCCCATGGGTTTGAAGGTCTTGCTTGCCACATCCAGAACGTTCAAAACCGCGTCAATTTTCTTGGATGAGTTGACTTCCAGCGAATAGTCAAACCGCTGGCTGGACAGTCCTCTGACCGGATTTACCTGGCTGTTCCTCGCATTCATGGCCACCGGCCAGAACGGGCCTTCATAAATCCCAGACTGCTTCGTGCCCTTGAAACGGTAATAGGCCATGCTGAAATCGAAATCCAATGTGACGTTTTCCCATCTGAGGGTCTGCAGCAGGCCGGGACTGTCGTACGATCTGGATCCGGCGTCGGTCCAGGGTCCCTGGGCAGATGGTGCCGTCTGCAGCGTTATCTCGTCTTCATAGCTTCCAATAATTGACGTCTCATAGGAGTAGAGGTCATCGCTGCTTCCCTCGGTGGGACTGACACTGGCACCCTTGAATTCGAAGAAATTCTTAATAAGATTGGGATGGCCGCCATAGCCTTCGATCGTCATCTGTCTTCCAACCAATGGAGTTATCACCACCCGGTACCAGGCTTTGTCCCAAATTCCTGTCTCATTGTCATCGCCGGTCCATCTCCCGAAATCCCCTCTGACCATCTCCGGCGAGCGAAAGTTCACGGGAAAGGTGGCGCTGCCAAGAGCTCGGGCGTTGATATTTAAATAATCTGTGTATTTATTATATATTGAGAAGTCGGACTTATCGGGGCCGACAAAGAGCTCTATCTCGTAACGCATTATGGAACCTATGTCATTATTTATGGCGATCTTATAGTCGATGGTGCCGTCAACATCGAACGGCTCTTTATTTGAGCCTGCCTGCTCGAAGCTGGCCGAAGCGTCCGCCGAGAGAGCCGGAGCTATCAGAATGAAGATCAGAACCAAGAGGTGCAACGCAGCCAGGCCGAATTTCATGTTATCACGCTCTACTTACCTCTAGATCTGAAGAGAGTTAGCTTAATCAAGTTTTTGGTTCAATAATTTGCTTCTATAAAATTCTGTTGAAATGTCGGCCCTTTAAAATAAATTTTTATTTAGCAAGGCAAATGCTCACTCGCCTAAAAATTTTGGCACGCTGCCCTTATTCAGAGGCAGCTGCTTCTAAATCCCCAGCGCCTGGCCGGCCGCCTTCACGCCTGCGCCGCGATCTAGGAGCTTTCCTTCCTTATCCAGCACCAGTTCGAGAGTTTGGATGGTGCGCAGAATATCTCCAGATGAGCACACGCCCATGGTGCCGATCCTGAAGATCTTGCCCTTGAGCTTCTCCTGGCCGCCGGAGACCACGATTCCCTGCTTCTTCATGCCGCCGCGAAGGTGATCGTCGCTGACGCCCTCCGGCATCTTCATGGCCGTGACGGTGTTGGAATAATGGGAGTGCTCGTTCACCCTGGGGAAGAGCTCAATTCCCAGAGCCGCCGCGGCCGCACGAACCGCTTCCGCCTGCCTGGTTGTCCTGGCCCTCCGAGCCGCAAAGCCCTCCTCATGGGCCATGTGAAGCGCTTCCTGCAGGGCAAAGAAGAGCGGAACCGCCGGAGTGTAAGGCGTCTGGGTGGGACTTTTTCTCGCGCTCTTCATGTGCCCTTTGAGGTCGGCGTAGTAGCTGGCGCTCTTGTCCCGGAACCGCTCCTCGGCCCGGGAGGAGACCGCCACCACTGCCAGGCCCGGTGGGACCGCCAGGGCCTTCTGAGAGCCGGTGATGGCGATATCAATATTCCACTCGTCGGTCAGGAACTCGTTTCCGCCTATGGAGGATATGCCGTCCACGATGAAGATCGCGTCGTGCTTTCTGGCCAGCTTTCCTACCTCTTTGGCCGGGTTGGTGAGGCCGACTGATGTTTCGTTGTGCACCATGGCCACTGCCCGGGCTCCATCTTCCAGAGCGGCCTTTACCTTTTCCAGATCGAATGGAGTTCCCCATTCAAAGGGGACGGATACGGCTTGTCCATATCTCTCTCCGATCTCTGTGAACCTCTCTCCGAACTTGCCGTTGGAGATGGTCACTATCTTGTCGCTGGGCCCGATCACGCTTCCAACAGCAGCATCCATTCCCACGGTGCCGCTCCCGGTCATTATCACAACTTCGTTGCGGGTTTCGAAAAATTCTCCCAGAAGAGCGCGGCAGTCGTCGTAGATGGCTCCGAACTCTGCGCTTCTGTGGCTGATCATGGGGCGAGACATGGCACGCAGCACACGCGGCGCTACCTTGACCGGTCCCGGAATCATGAGCAAGGTATCTTCGTTGTCCAATCAAATCCCTTCGAGTCTTCTTGGTAACTCTTAACCGCAGGGAGATCTATATAAAACTAGCTTTTATACGCTGTGCCGTAGCCCAGCTGTGTCTGGCAAAGGGCGGCAGCTGGTTATGCTCTCTCATCCAGTTCTTCAGAAATTCGATGGTCTGGGGATCGCTGGGGTAGCCGCTTCCTATTTTGCAAGAGATGGAAGCCTCCAGTTCCCGGATGGACTGATCGCGTCTGGACTTGGCCAGAATAGAGGCTGCCGATACTACCAGGTGGCGCTGATCGGCTTTATGCTCGGCAACAATTTCCATCGAAGTGGCGCTTGCATCCTTCACCCGCTCGGCGAACCGCTGCGGGTTTACATCGGCTGCGTCCAGGATGGCCCGGTCCGCGTTAAGCCTTGCCACCACCTGCGAAAAGCATCTGACCATGATGTCGTTCATGGTCATCACCCCTCGCAGCTCATCGATTACTTGCGGCTGAACCTCCAGGATGAAGTGATCTTTCGAGAGGGCCTTGATCTTGCGGGATAGAATATCCCTCTCTGCCTGCCTCCTGGCCTGCGGCTGGCCCGGCGAAATCTGCTTTGAGTCCCTGACTCCCAGGGCGGCCAGGTCGAAGAGCGTCTCTTCATCTATCACCAGTCCGGCAACGAACATAGAGCCTATAACCGGGCCCTTTCCCGCCTCATCCGCGCCGAGCAGCAGCATAAAACCGGTAGATATAAGGCAAGATATTTCAAATGATTGCTCACTGCAGATAATAAGCCCGCTCAAGATTTGCGCATTTGAAGAGTTGGACTGAGAATCCGTCCCAGAATAACGTCATAGCCTATGGAATTCAAGATTCTCAGGTCCGCTCCGGCACCGGGATGGTTCAGCCTAAACGATCTTAGCTGAGATAGGAGACTATTGGGATTATAAAATCCTGAGCCGCTGGCCAAGGCAGATCTTGTGCGAAAGCCTATCCGCGTTTCTTTATGATCTCCACTCCGGCAGCTCTTGCCAGGTACAGCTCGTCCAGGTTATCGAATATCCCGTGCTCCACCACTCCCGGAATAGAGCTGATCCTGGCCGCCAGGCCTCTGGGGTCGGCGATCTCCTCGAAGTCCACGTCTATCAAGAAGTTGCCGTTGTCGGTGATGACCGGCCCGTCCTTCATCTTGCCCAGCCGCAGCAGGGGCGCGCCGCCCATGTCCATCAGCCGCTGCTCCACCAGGCGGACGGCAAACGGCAGCACCTCCACTGGCACCGCATGGTTCAGCCGTTTCACGTACTTGCCCTCGTCGGCCACAATCACGAACCGCCTTGCCGAGCAGGCCACCACCTTCTCCCGGGTGTGGGCCGCCCCGCCGCCCTTGATGACCATCAGGTCCTCGTCCACCTGATCGGCCCCGTCGATGGCCAGGTCCAGGACCGGGTTCTGGTTCAAGGTGGTCAGCCGGATTCCGGAGTCTATGGCCAGGTTCTCGGCCTGGTAGGAGGTGGGAACCCCCAGGAGCTGCAGTCCCTCCTCCTGAATTCTCTCCCCCAGCCTCCGGATGGTCCAGGCCACGGTGGACCCTGTGCCCAGACCCACAACCATCCCGTCCTTTACCAGCTCTGCAGCCGCCTCGCCCGCGGCCCTCTTGGCATTTGCATTGGCAGATGCGTCTCTCATGTCTCTTCAGCTCGCTGTCAATCTACTGTCAGCCTGATTATCGGCCAGGGAGTTTCATTCCACCTTTCATTCCAATATTCCAGCGTTTCAGCCAAACGTTTTTCAGTCCACCATCTGGCTCTTCACGGTGGTGAACACCGGCCCGCGCATATCGATCTTGTGCTTGTAGCTGGTGATGTACCTCTCCAGGGCCGGAGCGATCTGGATGTTGATGTCGCCAGGGCTCCTCACAATCCGGGCCCTGGTCTCGGTTTCTGTCCCGGCCATGGCCGCAGCCTCGATCTCGTGGGCCGCCAGCTCGGCAAAGGCGTCGATGTAGCGAATGCCGGTGCTGACTCCCTGGCTGAAGGCCTCCTCCCAGCGGGAAGTATGAGGTATCCCCATCACGTTCTGCTTGAAGACCACGATCTCGTTTAAAGACGCCGGACCGCAGAGCTTGGTATCGGCCTCAGGCTCCACCACCAAGACCCGGAACTTGCGGCCGAACAGCTCGCCCTCCCAGGCCAGGAACTCGCAGGGCGACGGCGTGTCTCCATGCTCCTCGCATACCTTCACCACTCCCTCGGCGACAGCCCGCCCGGCCGGGGTGAAGGCAGACTTATCCACCCGGATCATCTGGGCCATCTCCTTGTCCGAGAGCTTCCAGTCCGTCTGGAACTGAGGATAGGAGAGCGCCCTCAGGTCTTTGGCGTTGTGAAGGATCATGGCTATCCTCTCGACACCCAGCCCCAGGTTCATGACCGGATAAGGGATATCGTACTGCGAAAGGGCGGTTGGCGAGTAGATGCCGAAGGTGGCCACCTCCACCCAGCCGCTCTCGTACTTGGTTCCCGAGCCGATCAGGCCGGGGTGGTAAGCGTAGACCTCGATCTGCGTTCCCGGAGTGTAGTACTTGCTGCGCTTTTCGTCGGGCCTGAACTGGAACTTCTCGAAGCCGAACTGGCTGAGCAGGCCATCAGCTACCGCCTTTCCGTCCTCGACCGACAGGTCTTCGTCCATAATCACGCAGCTAGCCGAGTGGTAGCTCATGAGCCTGGCTGCATCCTCGGCCTGCTCCCGTCTAAAACAGCGGTCCACCGAGAACAGTCTCACCGGAAGCCTCTGCCGGTAGTGGAGACTGGAGAGCGTCAGGAACCAGCCCGAGGTCATGTGGCTTCGCAGAGTGCGGGTGGTGGCCTCGGCCTTCAGGCCCTTGAATTCCGGAAAGACCTTCTCCAGCACCACCGAGATGGCCGCATCTGAAGCGCCCAGGGCCTGGGAGATCTCCTGCACCAGGTCGTCGCCCTCCACCTTCCCCTTCTTGTAGCCGTGCAGAATCTGCCGGAAGGCTTCTACCTCCTCCACAGACAGGTCCCTTCCCAGGATCTGTTTTATCTGCTCGACCCTCTCGTCCGAGATCCCGATGTCAGGCCTGGGCAGGCCGGCCAGGTAGAAGCAGCGGTCCAGGACCGCCAGAGCCTCCGACCCAAACTGGCGGTAAACCTCCTGGGCCTCGACGATTAAGGGATTCATGGCCTCTGAGAATCCCAGGCGCAGATAGGCATCTCGCAGCCGGTGGATGGTATCGAAGATCGGGTGAGGCGTGCCGAATGAATAGCTGTTGCGCGGGTATCTCTGGTTGAGTCCGGGCTTTCCGAGGTAGTCCGTTCCCTGCTGCCAGGCGGAATCGAAATCCTGCTTGGCCATCTCCCTTATCTGGGCTGGATCAAATCTCATGATATTAGACTCCCAAGAACCTTCAATCTTTAAGTTTATCCTCCAGGCGGCGGAGCGAGGCCTCCACCTTGGCCATCTCGATGGCATTGGTCAGGTCGCCCCTGGTCCTCTCGAGCATGGACCTGGCCAGGTCGCTCTTCCTGCGCAGCCCCCGGTTGATGGCCTCGGGATAGTCGAACATCATCAGCAGGTGGTAGATCTCCTCCATCATCCCCAGGAAGTACTCGCCCTCCTGCGGCTCTCCTCTTCGGATCAGGTCCAGGGTGTGCCGCCGCAGCTCGCCGGTGGTGTCTCCAAGACCCGCCAGGTAGTTCACCAGGTCCACGTCAACATCTGCCGGGGTCAGTATCTCCCGGGCGGTGATTATGGAGAAGACGGACCGGGCCTCGGCGTACTCCTGCTCGGCATGATCCACGAAACCCGCATAGCGGATGTCGGGGTGGTCCCGGAGCAGATCCCTCATCCTTTTCAGGAGCGTGTAGGCCTCGGAGATCAGCCTTTCTCCCTCTTTCATGTCCTGGCGGTGAACCGATCTGATGGATGATGAGCAGATGCGCACGACCTCCCTCGACAGCTTGAAGGCCTCCTCGCGCGCCCGGTCCTTGGCCTCGAAATGCTTTAGCATCTCCTCTGCCAGGTCCTTTAAAGATGGCATAGAATTTGGATCTCACTCCATCTTCATCAACTTTTTGAGGCGATTTACCGATCTCTGTCCTTCCTCTAAGGACCGGGACTCTGTCACCATCCGTCCCCGGTAGCCGTCCAGGGCGGCCACGACTCTGTCCCAGGGAACGGTTCCGTTTCCGACCGGCAGGTGCTCGTCTCTCTGTCCGTGGTTGTCGTGAATGTGGGCGTGAACCATCAGCTCCTTCAGCTCCAAGAACCGCTCCACATTGCCGTTGGTGTTGGCATGGCCCACGTCGAAGATGAATCCGACGTTATCCCGGTCAACCGTCTCCAGGATCCCCACGATCTCCTCCGGCTGCCGTCCCAGGAGCGCCGGCATGTTAACCATGTTCTCGACGGCAATTTTCATGTCCAGCTCCGCTGCGTGATCGCAGAGGCTCTGAATTCCAATTATGTTCTGGGTCCAGGCGGCATCCGGCATCTGCATTCCCAGGGGCGAAAGGTGTCCGGGGTGAACCACCGCCAGGCGGGAGAACTCACGGGCCAGGGTGAGACAGGCCTTCATCTGCCGCACCGTCTCCTCCCAGATAGGCTGGTTCATGCTGGCCAGGTTGAGGTCGGAGTAGGGCAGGTGAATGGTGATGGTGAGCCTCGTCGTCTCGGCGATCTGCCTGGCCTGGGCCACGTTCTCAGGCGTGAGCCTCTGCCGCCCTTCGTTAACGATCTCCCAGCCGCTGTAGCCCAGGTCCTCCAGCTGGTAAGCCCAGTCGAATGGCCGGTCAACCATTTTGCTGGAAGAAAAACTAAACATCCTCGATATCCTCCAGGTCTATCTCTCCTACCGGCTCTCCGTTCTCGGTTTGTGGGGCCAGCCAGTCCAGCAGGGCTTCAGGACCGCTGATGGATACGTGAATGGACCCGAGAGCTTCTTCTTCGGGAGGAAAGCTCAGGCGTCCCATAAAGGCCGCCTGCTTGTTCAGGCGAAACTGAAAGGAGTTTCCGACACGGCCCCTCTCGATCACCGATCGAGCGGTATCCAGAATCCTCTGCTCCCGCAGGAGCTTGTGAAGGGTCAAAAGGGATTGCGGGCCGCCGTAGCCCTCTATCCGGTCAAATCTTATGTCCATGATCAGCCCCGGAAAGACGTTTTCGATGGCAGAGACAACCCTTTCCAGCCGCTCGGTGGGTTTTGCCAGAGAATAGACTGTGACCTCGATCGTCTTAATCACCCGTTTACTGGTGACCGGTTCTGTATCTGAGGATTGCGGCAATGCCGCCGAAGGCCTTGTAGAGCTGGGCCCCCTCTTCGAACTCGGAGGATATGATCTTCACCGTTGCGCCGCTCTGATCCGCCAGGCGTGAGAAGTCGGCGATTATATCCTCTTCCTGGTCGATGGAGAGAGGGCTGCCGCACTTGAGGCAGTTGCCGGGTGGAGGGGAAGTCGCGCTCCGGGTCTGGTCTTCGGAAAAATCACAGCTGCGGTTGCTGCAAACGATGTGGGCCCGCGTCTTTCTCAGGTCATCTGAAAGGAGCAGGGTGTCAACCGCCCCCAGCTCCAGGTTGTGCCGGACCTCTTTATCTCCATAGGAGGCCAGTCCTCGATCGCTCACCAGCTCCTTCATGAACCGGCGCATCAGTATCTTGTCCTGGGTGACCTCCAGGTCCAGCAGCCGGTCCTGAGCCGCGTCCACCAGCTCGTTTAATCCGGACTCATCGGTATAAGACACATCCAGGGCGTCGACCACCTTATGCTGCAGCTCGTGGTGCAGGAAACCACCGTCCATAAACTCCTCTTTGGTGGGAGAGGGCCCGCCGATCAAAATTCCCTGCAGGTCCTTGGGGTCCACGGCCAGAAAGGCCTCGTTGGCGGATTCGCCGATCCTCTTGTAGAAGTCGTGGATGGCTATCAACCGCAGCTGCTGGAAGCGGTGGCTGGACTGTCCGCCCTTCCTCTGCTTGCCCGGAACGGTGGAGGTCAGGTGCTTTAGCGGGATCACGTACTTTCCCCGCAGCATGCCGACCGTGGCCTCTCTTCGGTCCAGGACTATCAGGCCGTAGGTCTTTTTGTCCGCCAGCATCTCCTCCAGAGGCTCCAGCAGGAAGGAGGAGTCGCAGTGATAGCGATAGGTGGTGATTGGGTCCGGAGGCTCGAGGGCCGCGCTGTACATCTCGGTCTTGTTGGCGCCCACATCCACGTTGCCGATGAATATCACCACGCCGTTATCTGGAGGCTTCGGAATCAGGCGAAGCCTGGACATGGCCGATTCCAGAGCGGATTGTACGTTGAGCCTGGTGACTCTGGATTTGATGTTGGATGCCTGGCCGTACTCCTCGCGAAGCTGAGATGAGACATCAGAGATCTGCTTGTCGGGAGGAATGTAAAGAGATATGAGCTCTGTGCCCCTGCCAGTTTTGCTCCTCAGGTCGTCAAGGAGACGTTTAAACTCGTATTTTTCCTGCGCGGTGAACTCCATCGAGATCTCCTGAGCATGGTTGCGGCTAAGATATAAAAGGTTTCTTCAAAAGGGCATCCTCAGGGCTTCCGCCTATGAACGGGGAAGTGATGCGGCCATCACTATTATTTATATTATGAGCAAGTTTAGAATTTTTATTCGAGGGAGAACGGTTTGATATGCTTCAAAACGCTAATCTAAAGCTCACAGGATGATTGGGTCCATCTGTCAGTATATTCAAAAACTTTATAAAGATATAACTCGTCTTATAATCCATGAACCAGTTGGTCGCCCTCCAAGAAATTTACGAATCATTCTCCAAAGGGGATGACGCCCTATCGGCGCTCGATCCCAGGCATATCGAAGGAAGCTGTTCAAAGGCCGTCGGCAGGCTGGTGGAGTCTGCCCAAAAAGGAACGATACCAGAAGATCTGTGCACCCAGCTGTCAGAAGAGCTCTCCGACGTTTACGAGATGAAGAGGCTGGGGGATATCTGCACCCGGTCGGGACTCTATGCCACAGCCGTTAGGGCCTACAATAGGGCGCTCGCTTTATGCGGCGACCAGAATGTGAGTCCGGCTCTCAACAATAGCCTGGCCCAGGTTTATTCCCGGCAGGGCGATCCGGCCCGTGCGGCGGTTTTTTTCAAGAAGGCCATCGATGACTTCCGTTCAGCGGGCGATCAGAAGGGAATTGCCCATGTCACTGGCAACATGGCTCTGGCCTACCGGAGGTCGAGGGACTGGAACCGGGCGATCGAGCATTGCTATCGCAGCCTGAAAATGTTTGAGGAGCAGGGCGACTTATCAGGCGCGGCTCAGATGACCGGCAATCTGGGGCGGATCTATGCAGACATGGGAGAGATCGATCTTGCCGGACGGTATCTGGAAAAAAGCTTGAAAGAGTTTCAGAAGCTCGGCGATAGCAGACGTGCAGCTGGAATCCTGCACCGTCTGGGACAGATGAACTGCGAGAAGAGGGACTGGGACTCTGCCGCCGAATATTACCAGAAGAGCCGGTCCGTCTTTGAGGATTTGGGGCAGAAACAGAACGCCGGGCTGTCGCTGGCGGGTCTCGGGAATACCTATCTTAAGAGCGGTGAGGCTGAGCGGGCCAGGGAAGCGCTGGAGCAGGCCCTAAAATCGCTTCGCCGGGAGCGGCAGCCCGATTACCAGAACACGGTATCCGCCCTGGCATCTGCCTACAGCGCTCTGGCCAGAGGCTGCTGCCAGGAAGCCGGCTTCCCGTGCCCCCTGTCCGACCGAAAGGCGGAAGAGGCGCTGCGTGCGGCCTCGCAGTACTACGGCCGGTGCTCTGACCAGTATCAGGAGCTGTCTTCTTCTCCTAAGACCGGTCGATCCGAGATAAAAGTTGCAGCAGCGGTGGCCCTCTTCCGATCGTACCTCTGCAAACTCAGAATTCCCCTCTCCTCTGAGGAGACCACGGCTGTAGCCGAGAGGGCAGTCTCGGTTCTTGAGAACGCCGCAGCCTTCTCGGAGGGCCAGGAGAGGATCGATATCCAGAACCTGCAGAGGGTCATCTGCGGCATGAAGGAGATATGGAAGCTGGATCTTCTGAACAACGAGCCCTGGACCCTGGCCGGCTCTGTCGCCAATGCCGTCGAGTATCTGATGGGGGCCGCGTGCAGCATGCAAGAGGGCGACCGGTCGCTGTGCGATGCTCTGAAGAACATCCGCGCGGCCGTCGAGGAAGAAAGAAACAGAAAGGACCCCTCCGAGAAGCTGAACCTGGCGGCATCAAGGCTTCACGAGGCTGAAAGGCGGCTTTCATCTGCCGGAACGGAAGGCGGAAAGAAGGGCGCGCTCCTTTTGGCCGAGGCCGCGAACTCTCTGGATGCTCTGGGCGGTACGGAGGACTCCGGGGAGAGCGCTCTGGCCGGGGCTCTTGACTACGGGGCATACAGAAGTTCCCTGCTGTCGATTGGCTGGGCGCTGATCGAGATCCTTTCCCCCTCAGTTGACAAGACGGCACAGGTTCACGCCTGGGACGATCGATTTCAGCTGATAACCAGCACTGACGGCTGCCGGGAGGAGGGCGGGCTAAAGGCCAGTGCTGCGCCGGGCCTGCAGGATGAACCGGAAAGGTCCGCTGAAGAAGACGACCTGGAGATCGAGGAGCTGATTCCCGATATCGTGGTGACCAAGGAGGAGCCGTGTCCCGGTCCGCTGCCCGTCCCTGAGGAGATCGGGGAGGCGGTGGAGGAGGTTGAGGAGAAGGCCGATGCCGTCCCCGAAGAAACGGCTGATACTGTTGCCGCTTCGACCTATCCCGAAATAACCGTAGAAGAGGTTCCTGAAAGAGCTGACTATCCGGTGCCGGCAGGCTCCGGCCTGGTCTATTCCCAGCAGACGTCCCAGCTTCTCATGTACCCTGAGAGAAGGGCCATCGCCTCAACAGAGATTCTGAATCCTGTGGGCAGGCCGCAGGAGAAAGCGAGCATCGCAGGAGACGAGGACAGGACTTTTTATCAGGAGCCTGAGCAGATCAACCTCTCCCACGAACCTCCTCGAGATATCGAGGGGGATCGCGAAGGGCCTTCTGCCGGTGCCGAGGAGGGCAGGTACTACATCAACCTGTCCGATCTGGGCCACAGAGGGATGCCTTACACCGAGACCGGAATCAGACTGGTGAGGGCTCTGGCCGCAGTAGTAGTGGTGCTGGTGGCAATTGAGATAATACTATATTTAATATAGCCGTAGAAGGGAAGTTGTCCCTTGCGGAGATGAAGAAGAAGCAGCTTGAGATCATGCTGGAAAAGGTGGAAGGCTTTTCCCAGCCCTCACCTGAAAAGGAGCAGTATGCTACACCGGCATCGGTTGCGGCAGATATGCTCTATCTGGCCTACCTTCGCGAAGACCTGAATACCGTCTGCGATCTGGGCTGCGGGACGGGCATCCTGGCCATAGGAGCAGCCCTCTTGGGCGCAAGAGCGGTCGCGGTGGAAAACGACTCACAGGCCCTCTCCATTGCCAGGGCCAACGCGGACCGGCTGAACGTGACCGTGGATTTCGTTCGGGGAGATGTGAACACCATTGCTTTGAGAGGAATTGATGCCGTGATCATGAATCCGCCCTTCGGCGCTCAGAAAGCCAGCCTTGGGGACCGGGCGTTCCTCAGGAAAGCGACGGAGATGGCCAAAGTCGTGTACTCCCTGCACAACCAGGGGAGCGAAGGTTTCATTAGAAGCTTTGTTAAACCCTGTAGGGTCGAAGAGATTTACCGTATTCCATTTCCCTTGAAGAGATGCTTTGAGTTTCACCGTCAAGAAGTGAAGAACATCGATGTCGAGCTGTACCGAATAATATGCGGAAAAAAAGATACATTAGAGGAATAAAGTGATGGAAGGCAGCTTTGTGCTCCCAGGAGATGAGGTGGGATCTGCCGAGGAGTTCGTTCCCGGAGAATGCACCTATGCCAGGGGAGGAGTGATTTATGCTTCAACGGCCGGACACGTCAGGATCAATTCGAAGGTCCGGTCCGCTTACGTCGAGCCCAAGACCAACGCGCCCCCGAGGCTATGCAGGGGCGACATAGTTGTCGGCGAAGTGATAGATTTAAAGGATAGCCTGGTCGTTTTATCCCTGGCCTTCAAGAAGGGATACGAGGGACGGCCGTTATCGGATGAAGAGGCCACGATTCATATCTCAAATGTAAAGAACTCCTATGTCAAAGATCTGCGGCATATGTTCTCCCTCCGGGACATCGTCAAGGCCAAGATAGTCGATGAGCGGCAGATGAGGCTTTCCACCAGCGAGGAGGATCTGGGCGTCATCAAAGCCTACTGCAATCGCTGTATGGCTTCGCTGCAAAAGAGAGACGGAAGGCTGGTCTGTCCCAGCTGCGGCAGCAGCGAAAACCGGAAGCTCAGCTCCGATTACGGAACAGGAGTGATCTGATTGAAGCTCACCATCATCGAGAAGACCGCCGACGAGGTCCGGGTGGAGTTCGAAGGGGAAAGCCACACCATTCTGAACCTGCTGCGAACCGAACTCCTGGCGGACGATCGAGTGGCGATCGTCACCTACGACACCAAGTTCCCGATAATGGACAACCCCGTCTTTCGGCTGAAGACCAAGGGTGCAGATCCCATTGCCGTGATGAGGGAGGCGGCATCACGCATCAGCAGTCAGTATGAGGAGTTCAGCGCTCTATATGCCGAAGCCGTGAAATGATTGAGATCGACGGTTCCTACGGCGAAGGCGGGGGGCAGATCGTCAGGACGTCCGTTGCTCTGTCTGCGGTAACGGGCAAGCCGGTTCGCATAACCCGCATTCGCCAGGGAAGGCCCCGGCCCGGACTTGCTCCTCAGCACGTCCAGGCCATATCGGCCCTGGCCAGGCTCTGCAGTGCCAAGACCTCGGGCGTGACTCCGAGGTCGAGCGAGATTTCTTTTATTCCGGGAGACATCTGCTCTGGAGACTTTCAGGTGGACATCGGAACTGCCGGAAGCGTTACCCTTCTCATGCAGTGCCTGCTTCCGGCCATGCTCAGGGCAGAAGGTCCCGTCTCCCTGCAGGTTAGCGGCGGAACCGACGTCGCCTGGTCACCGACTATCGATTACTTCAACCAGGTGTTTCTTGCCGCCCTGGCCAGGTTTGGGGCCCGGGCCAATCTGACCCTGAGACGGCGAGGCTACTACCCACAGGGCCAGGGCTCAGTGCTCTTGCAGGTCGAGCCGGGCGTCTTGAAGCCGGCCGATCTCGGGCCGGAGGGTCCGGGAACAGTCTCCGGCGTCTCCCACTGTTCCAACCTTCCGGAGCATGTGGCGTTGAGGCAGGCCGAAGCGGCCGCTTCCTGTTTACTAGAAGCCGGATACGAGGCCCTGGTGGACAGAGAGGTTCTATCCCTTCCCTCGATGGGAAGCGGCATCTCTCTCTGGCAGGGGCACAAGGGAGCAAGCGCCCTCGGCAAGAGAGGACTGCCTGCCGAAAAGGTGGGCAGGGCAGCAGCCGAGGAGATCGTAGCCGAGCTGAGGTCGCCCTGTGCGGTGGACGTTCACCTGGCAGACCAGCTGATCCCCTACCTGGCCCTGGCCGGAGGAAGCTTCACGGTCAGAGAGATCACCATGCATGCCAGGACCAATATCTGGACCGCAGGTCATTTTCTGGATAGGCGGATCTACGTTGCCGAGGATGGCGTGTTCCGGGTAGATGCAAAATAATTTAAAAAATACAAAAAATTTAGCGGCTGCTTCCCAGGGCGACTGTTACGTAGCTCGTCGTTCTTGTCATGGCCGAGCTGTAGGTGGGACACCGTCCAGAGGTCGGATACATGCTGCCAGTGGGATAGCTGCCGGTTGTGCAAATGTGTGTTGGATAGACGCTGGATGTCGGACATCTGGTTCCAGTTGGCGAGCCGCTCATGGTTATGCACTTATGGCCGGTCACGCAAACCTTGCCGGTCGGACATGCGGCTCCGGTAGGACATGAGCCACCAGTCGGACAGACTGAGGACGTGGAGCAAGCGTAGTTCGTGGTGCATCCGGCAGAAGTGGCACAGCCCGCACCGGACGGACAGCTGGAGCCGGTTGTGCAATCGCTACCTGTTGGACAGCACGAGCCTGTGGGGCAACCGCTTCCGGTCGGACAGCCGCAGCTGGTGAGGCAGTCTCCACCCGTCGGGCAGCCGATAGAGGTCGGGCAGTCACTGCCGGTGGGGCACAGCGTGCAGGTTGGACATGAGGTGCCGGTAGGGCATGCGTCACAGGTCGGACAGTTGGCATCTGACGGGAAATTGTTGCAGGTAGGATAGACATGTCCGGTCGGAACGTTGCACCCGGTTTCACGGGCACAGCATTGAGTCGAGCCGCAGCCATATTGTGGTCCGCAGCCGTCGTAATCGCCACATACATCGGGCGGGTTGCAATTGACAAAACAGCCGGTCCCTAAACCCCATCGATATCCGTCCCCGGTGGCAAGAGCGCCGTAAGTCAAGACCAGAAATGCAAGCATTCCCAGCAAGGCCAGGATTTTCTTCATCTGCTCCTCCTATTATTTTTTAGTTAGTATGTATTCCTGTTGCAGCATAAACGCCTGCGAATCTCACCATCTAACCATTTTTAATAATTGCAGTTGAAGATTCAAATTACGGTGAATTTTTAAGAATCTTAGCTAAGAAATATAACTCCAAAATGCCCAAATAAAATAATATGCAAACGGCCAATTGAGCAGGATCATTGGTCGGCTGGCATTGGCCCGGCTGCCGGTCAAACAGCGGCTCTGGGATCTTAGGCTAACCCTGCCGTTTCCGGCGGCAAAGGGATTTGACGGCCCCTCAAGAGTTCGATATCTCTTCGCCAGGCCCTCACCAGTGAATCTTTTTCCGGGTCATTCCCCTCGTTTTTCACCCGCCACTTCCGGAAGGCCAGCTCGTTCTGGGCGTTGACGATTTCACGGGCGACCCCGTCCGGATATCCGGGAACCGTGCGAAGCCCGCACAGCGGTTCCCTCAAGAGCAGTTCATACTCCTGTGGGGTGATGCTTGATCCGATCTCGCCTGACAGTTCGTCTCTGATGGTCTTCTGCTCCCACAGGCCGCTGAAGTAGATGGAGATGGCGATCAGGAAATAAAAGGGAAACTGAGTGAGGACTGTTGCCACTGCATAAGTAAACCATATCGGCATGACCGCTGCTTCCGCCAGGCCGGCATCGGTTCCGTACTCCAGCCCAAACGCCTGCAGCGTAACCACAAAGACCACCGCGGTCAGGGAGTTGTTTACCAGATGAGCTAAAACGGCCAGGGAAAAGCCTCCGACCGGGGCCAGGACCTTGAGCCACCGGCGGGAGGTCTGAAGGGCCAGCCCCAGGCCAGCGCCGAAGAGAGCGCTGTAGAGGGCATGACCGTCCAGCCCCAGAAAAACAAATCGAGCCGCGATCTGCTGCAGGTATGGTGCGGACCCGGTGAGGGCGTAGATATTGACGATGTACTGTGCCGTCTCCAGCATATTGAATCCGAGGCCCACCAGAGCCCCGTAGATGATGCCGTCGCGAACTCCGTCGAACTCTGAGCGCAGGAACCAGAAGATCAACAGCAGAGCCAGTCCCTTGGCCAGCTCTTCAACCGGCGGGGCGATCAGCAAGGCCACGAAGATGCTTCCTACAGACTCTATGTCGGAGCCGGCGCTCTCGATCTCCGCCTGCAGGGCCGAATCATCGGATATGGCCATCATCAGGGCCATTCCGCCCGCGGTGTTGATGAGCAGCGCGTAGGCGGCAGCGATCACTGCGCCCCATAAAATGAGGCCTACGAAGATCCAGGGGCTTTCTCGTTCCCTTCGGTCCAGATACCAGAGGATGAGCAGGGCCGGAACGGATACCAGGACAGCCAGCGCCTGGGCCATCAGATAGACACGGTATCCCTGTATCACGTTCACGAACAGGTTTAAGGTCGAGATCAGGGTGCCGAATACGATCAATGTGCCCAGAACCACGACCATCAAACGGCCGGTCAACGGATGGCGTAAGGGTGAGCGGTAAAGCGCACGCTGAAGATTAGTATCGTTCCAGGTCATATTTGAGGGCTTAGGAGATTATGCGTTCTGTTTTGAAATATCTTTGCCTTTTTGAAAAAAAAGCCCATTCCTGTTCCAGGTGCGCTCCTGCGGGTCTTCTCCCAAGCGGTTGCATCAAGAACATTAAATTCTGATGAGAAATCAGAATTATTCTTTCATAATTCTCTTTCGTGATGTTTTATTTGGATTCGACCGGTTCTGCTCCGGGGATGTGCTAATATGTGGTGCTGGAACATTGAAAAGGTTAAAAAAGATAAAAAGTAGCAACTTCTATTGCTCTTTTTAGAGGTTTGGTGATATTCTTTTTTTAACAGTTTCAAGCGTTATCCATAAGCATTAAACTCTCAAAAAGCTCAGTTAATCAACGGTGATAGCCACGATAATCCTTGAAAAGCACACCGTCCCTCCTTTCGAAGTAGTTGAGCGAAAGGGAATCGGGCATCCCGACACTCTGGCTGACGCGGTTTCGGAATCCCTGTCCAGATCTCTGTCCAGGTCTTATCTGGATGAATACGGCCAGATTCTGCACCACAACGTGGACAAGGTGCTGATTATCGCTGGCCAGAGCGATCCCCGTTTTAGCGGCGGATCCATATTGAAGCCGCCTGCAGTCGTTGTTGGGGGAAGGGCCACCCGGCCCTCGAAGAAGGGCCTGGATGAGATCTGCCGGGAGGCGGTCTCCTCAGTGTTCCGAAAGGCGGTCAAGAATCTGGTCCGGTTCGAGGTGGAGCCCCGGGTGGATGAGGGAGCGCCGGAGCTGAAGAGCCTGATCGGCCGTGGTGCCAACGATACCTCAATTGGCGTCGGCTATGCTCCTCTAAGCCCGGTGGAGAGCCTGGTCCTGG
This sequence comes from Methanotrichaceae archaeon, assembly GCA_013178225.1. Lineage (GTDB taxonomy): Archaea > Halobacteriota > Methanosarcinia > Methanotrichales > Methanotrichaceae > JABLXE01. The sequence continues at coordinate 160,488 of JABLXE010000003.1, read as the reverse complement.
AGCTGGAGGGAGCGGTGCGCTCGGTCAGGGGTGTAGGCGAGGACACCAAGATCATGGCGGTGAGACGGGGAGACGACCTGGAACTGGTGGTGGCTGCGGCCATGGTCTCCAGATACATCTCTTCAAGGGAAGACTACGAGGAATCCCGGGAAAAGGTGAGGGAAGTAGTTCTCGGAAAAGGGGGCGACCTCTCCGTAAAGCGGGTTTACGTGAACTCGGCAGATTCCGGAGACCGCATTTACCTGACTGTTACCGGCACCTCTCTGGAGATGGGCGACGATGGTGCCACGGGGCGCGGGAACCGCGGAAACGGCCTGATCACTCCCATGAGGCCCATGACCATGGAGGCCATCGCCGGCAAGAATCCGGTGAGCCATGTGGGAAAGATCTACAACGTGATGGCCCAGAAGGCCGCTGCCGAGATCGCGGAGATGGACGGTGTAGATGAGGCCTATGTCACTCTGGTGAGCAAGATTGGCTCGCCGATAAACCAGCCGCTGCTCAGAGGTGTGAGGATCTCAGGAGACCTGAAGCTGGATTCTGTGCTGCAGTCTGCGGTCGACTCTGTCCTGGACTACTGGCTGAACCAGAGCGAAGACCTGGTGCAAGAGTTCGTAAAAGGTGAGCTGACCCTGTTCTGAGGTCAGACTTCACTTGGAGACCTCTTTTTTGGCCATCTGCAGACGTTGTTTGGCTGTATAGCCGGTGGCCTTCTCCAGGAAGTTCCGGAAGCGCTTGTTGGTGTCCAGAACCACCTGGTCCGGGGAATCTGCGGTCGACTCGGTGACGACGAACAGTCTCTTGTTCTCGATCCAAACCTCGATGCTCTTCAGAGCGCCGTAGTCCAGGAGGAGCTTCCCCTCTTTCTCCTGAATCTCTGCGGGAAACTCCTCTTCCAGCACTTTTCTGATCCTCTCCATGTCGGGCTTGCAGCCTCTCTTGAACTGATAATCCATGAAGCGACCAGCATCCTATTGGACTATAGATCTTTCGAGCCTTCCGGGCGCAGCCTTCAAATGCGGGCGTAGCTGGCTGCTTCTCCCAGCCCTTCCTGGATCCTGAGCAGCTGGTTGTACTTGGAGGTCCTCTCGGAGCGGGCGGGGGCACCGGTCTTGAGAAGCTCGCAGCCCAGGGCCACGGCCACGTCAGCCAGAGCCGAATCCTCTGTCTCTGCCGAGCGGTGGGAGGCCATCACTTTCCAGCCGGCGCGGAAGGACATGCGCGCGGCATCGAAGGCCTCGGAGACCGACCCGATCTGGTTCAATTTAAGCAGCAGGGCGTTGGTGGCGCACATCTTGATGCCCTTCTCCAGCCTCTTGGGGTTGGTCACGTAGATGTCATCGCCCACGATGATGGTATTGGGAAGCCGTGCGGTCAGGCGGGCAAAGTCGTCGAAGGCCTCCTCCTCGAAGGGGTCCTCGATGGAGACTATGGGATAGGTGGCCACCAGCTCAGCATAGAAATCGGATAGCTCGCCGGGAGACAGCCTGTTTCCGTCCACCGAATAGCCGCCGTCCAGGTAGAAGCTGGAGGCTGCAGCATCCAGGCCGATCTTGATCTCCTCGCTGTAGCCGCTCACATCCAGGGCGCTCATGATGGCATCGAGAGCTGCTCGGGTGTTGTCCAGAGGTGGAGCGTATCCGCCCTCGTAGCCCACGTTGGTGGCTCCAACGCCGTATTTTCCTTTGAGTATCTTTGCAAGGGCATGATACGTCTCAACCGCCATCCGCAGACCATCACTGAAAGTCCGGGCTCCTGTGGGAAGGATCATGAACTCCTGAATGGCCAGGTCGTTTCCGGCATGCTGACCGCCGTTCAGAACGTTGAAGGCTGGAATGGGGAGCCTGCTGGTGTTCACTCCGCCCAGGTACTGGTAGAGGTGCATTCCGGATGAAGAGGCAGCGGCCTTGGCCACGGCCAGGGATACGCCCAAAATGGCGTTGGCTCCGAAGTTCGACTTGTTGGGGGTCCCGTCCAGATCGATCATGAACCGGTCGACATCGCGCTGTAACGAGGCGTTCATGCCAAGGAGCTCCGGAGCGATGATCTCGTTTATGTTCTTTACAGCCTTCAGTACGCCCTTTCCACCATAGCGATCTCCGCCATCTCGCAGTTCCAGGGCTTCGTGAGTTCCGGTAGAGGCACCGGAGGGAATAGCTGCCCGGCCGAAACCGCAGCAGGTCCAGACGTCCACCTCTACGGTGGGATTTCCACGCGAGTCCAGGATCTCGCGGGCGTGAATCTTCTCTATCTCGAAGGACATGTTAACCACTGAAAATCCCTTCAAGACCGTTTTATTTAACTGTGGCGAGAGCCCATATCTGACGTAGGGGACCTGGAAATATCATGAACATCGGCATATCCACCTGGGCCTATCAGGATCAGCCGCTCAACGAAGCGCTGAGGAGGATCTCGGAGCTCTCGAGCCATGCTGAGATCCTGTGTGAGGCCGGGCACAGCCTTCTGGACCGGGAAAACCGGGATGCTGCTGAGTCGTTCGACCTGAATTACACGGTTCACGGATTGGTAACGGACGTCAACATCGCCAGCATTTACCCGGGGCTTCGCAGGGAATCGGTGGCGCTTCACCGCCAGGCCATCGAGGCCAGCGTCTCCATTGGCGCGGGCCTTTACGTCATCCATCCGGGATTCACCAGCTGGGGCCATTATCGCAGCCAGGCTTTGGAGGCCCTGAAGACCTCGATTGCCGAGCTTTCCCTGATGCAGGAGGAGCTGGGAATTCGCCTGGCGGTGGAGAATATGCCCCGGAGCGACTGGCTCTTCTTCCACCGTCCGGATCTGGATCTGCAGGGGATGGGGCTGGTTCTGGATGTAGGGCACGCTCACACCTGCGGCACGCTGCCGGAGTTCCTGAACTGCGAGGAGCTGGCGCACGTTCACCTGCACGATAACTCCGGAAAAAGCGACGACCATTTGCCGCTGGGCCAGGGCGGGATAGATTTTTCGCCTGTCCTGGAGGCGATCGGGAAAATGGATATTTCCGCGGTTCTGGAGCACAAGACCGAGGACGCGTTGCATGAGAGCCTGCAGGCATTGCAGCAGATGGTGTGACCGGAAAGAAGGTGCGGCAGAAGGTGTTCTAAGGCAGCAGAAGATGTGGGGTATGGTGCCGTCATGGCGGCCAACAGCTCCTGGGTTCAGGAGTTCGAGCCGGAGCCTTCCGGCAGACAGAAAACTCGCCTGCACGCGCCCACGCCCCGCATCTCGCACATATTTTGCAATCGATGCAACGTCGATCCAACATCGATCTGACGTCGATCTAGCGTCGATCCAACATCGATCCTTACAATCGATCTTGCCATTGGACCGGAAAAAAGCTCTGAGCGGATTGAACTTGCATTGATGCAGGATGAGCAGGATGTATGATGAATGGATGTATGATAAGCTTCATAGCGAAACTGCATAGAAAATTTTAGAGATTATGCTGCCGCCAGAAGTTCTTTTTCCGGCGTCAGAGAAGGCAAAACTTGATAAGAGTCTTCGGTCTTCTAATAGGCATACGCGCAGGGACAGCTCACCATCTGAGGTGTCAAATGGGAAACGCTGTTTTCATGTGAGAAAGGTCAACCATGTTCAGGATAATAAGACGCGAGGAGAAGGCGAACGGGAGCATCATTACAAACGAGATAGAAGCCCCCCAAATTGCCAGAAAGGCTAGGCCCGGACAGTTTGTGATTCTCATGGCCAATGAGACCGGAGAGCGCATACCTCTGACCCTGGCCGACTTCGATCCGGTCCGTGGAACCATTACCGTGATCTACTCGGTGGTGGGCAGGTCCACTGCTCTCTTTTCCGAACTCTTGGTCGGAGATTCTTATCGCGATGTAGTGGGTCCCTTGGGAACTCCTTCCGAGCTGGAGAAGGTGGGAACTGCGCTCTGCATCGGAGGAGGAGCGGGCGTGGCCGTGATTTACCCCATAGCCAGAGGCCTGAAGGAGATGGGCAACCGGGTGATCACCATTCTGGGTGCGCGCACCGCCGAGCGTTTGATTCTGGAACCGGAGATGAAGGCCGTCTCCGACGAATTTCTGGTCTGCACCGATGACGGCTCCTACGGCCGAAAAGGACTGGTAACCGACCTGCTGGTGGAGGTCCTGGCCAGGGAGAAGCCGGATCTGGTGGTGGCCATCGGCCCGGTTCCCATGATGAAGCGGATCTGCGATATCACCCTTGCTTTCGGCATCAAGACCCGTGTCAGCTTAAATCCCATCATGATCGACGGGACCGGGATGTGCGGAAGCTGCCGGGTGGTGGTGGACGGCAAGACCAGGTTCGCCTGCGTGGACGGCCCCGAGTTTGACGGACATAAGGTGGATTTCGATCAGCTGATGCAGCGGCTGCAGTCCTGCCGGACGGAGGAGATAAAGAGCGTGGAGGCCCACGGCCTGGTCCACAAGTGCAACATGGAGAAGCTGGTGGCCCCACTGGCGGGACAGAAGAGCGGGTCTTAGCGGAAAGATCTTCGCCATTTGGCATGGATGAGCTTGAATTGCACATTTCCCTCCAGTCTCCGTGCCTGTGGTGAACGGCTATGCTTAGCCTAATCATAGAGACGCAGAGCGGCAATAAATTTCTGCCGGGCTTCATACATAATTCAGCAATAAGCCAAATCTGGCTCTGCTGGATTCCGCAGGTGCGCATGGTATTGGAATCTTGGGTTGGGTCTATCGCCTGCGATATTCGAAAAGCATGAATATGGACCTATAACCTGTATCATCACTTGACATTGTCAATGAAGCAGAGTTCTCTTCACCAGAGAAATAAATAAGCCCATGAAATACTTGTTATCAGCGAGATGAAGCTTAAGGTTAAGATCACCGGCCCCAAAGTCCACGATGTGGGCTACAGGTGCTTCCTTATGAGCATGGCCATGAACAGCGGAATCCGGAGGTTTGAGGCCCACAATACGAACGGCCCCGAAGGCGAAAAGGTTCTGGTTCTTGTCGATGGCGATAAAGAGGGAATCGATGCCTTTCGTACTATGATCAAAACCGAACGGCCTGACCGATCGGAAGTATCTAACATAATCTTCGATGACTTCGATGGGGAGGTCATGAGGATAGGAGAATACGCACAGTTCTGCTTCGCAGCCCAGTTGAACAAGCTCATCTCTGCCCTTAGATCTGATAGATGATCTGAAGGAAATGATGGTTGGGCAAAGAAGGAGATCAAAGGCGGCATTGACCCAGTTGCGAAAAACTGCTGATGCAATTCTGGAAGAGATCAGGGCCTGAGTAAAGATGGCCAACCGGGATTTGCGTGCACGGCAGGGCGGATCCCGGCGGAGGTCAAGGCCCTAATGAAATGCCCAGGGCTCCTTGATCATTTCAGTCCTCCTGGTCTGCTGGGCATGGCCGCTTCTATCGGAATATCTTTGGCCCAGGGGCTTGAATTGCAGGCTATTGGTCTGCAAGGCACGGGGAAGCGTCGGCCTGACATGTCCGGCACCTAGCAATGCAATTCACAAGCATCCTGCAAGTGAGACCCGGTTGAACCTAGCACCCTCCGCGGGCTGTCACATATCACAGCCCGCTGGTCCACGCCCAGTTGAGCGGACCGCCGTGACAGATGAAAGGACGGCCGGTCAAGTTCACTGGAGGTCTGGACTTCAAGCTGTCCACTTCAGCACCGTAATTCGATCTGTAGGCCGGCTGGAAGGGTTGAAGCGGCCCGACGATGGAAGACGTGTCCTGAAGCATGAGCGGCTCCCCCTCGGTCGCACTTTCCGGAGCTGAAACCGTTACTGGATATTTGTACTCGGAGATGGTCCTTCCAGTCGCATCCTTGAGAGTTGCAGTATCTCCCTCCCCGTTCCAGAGCAAGCTGCTGTTGAATAGATCCGAAGCTGTATTGTCGCCCGTTGCTGTGTGAACCCTGACTGTTGTGCCGGCCTTCAGGACGAAACTCGCCGGGAAGGAGTAGGTTTGGTTCTCCGTATTCATGAGCGTCCAGCCTGTGAGATCCATTGAACCGGTTCCCTGATTGGCTATCTCGGCCCACTGGTCCGCTCCCTGGTAGTTTACGCTAATGATCTTAGCAATATCTGTACCAATGCTGGCTGCAGCAGCTGAGGCGTCTGCAGCAGCAGCCGCTCCCAGCGAAAGGAAAACCGCAAACACGAACAATAAAATAGCCAGCCTGTGCAGGCATCCACCCGAACTTTCCATCTTTTATTCCTCCACTCACCTCATCGCCTGAAACTTGATCCCACCCCGGCGAATAGACCCAAATCCAAGCGCCAAAGAGGTGAAGAATCCTTCCGGGACGTCTCGAGATTTTGCTGAACCTTTGCCAGCAGGTCTTCGACATTCAACGTATATAAGGATGTGGTATTAAGAATGTGATATTAAGAATGTGATATTAAGAATGTGGTATATTCCTGGCAGTATGCAAAGACAATCTCGCAGCCTGGACAGGATGATTGAATGCCTGCCCCAAGTAGCCAAGCGGCCGCAATGCCTTTCGCGCCTGTTCGAGATCGAGGCCAGGCGGCCGACGGGCCGGAGGTGTCGGACATTACCTCCGGTCCAGTTGCTTCGATTGGGAGAGCTGGTGTCAGGATACCGTTAGGACCGGGATTGGCATCATACTCCGCGCTCTAAAGAGCACTAATTGAGCTATTAGGGCACTAAAAAAGGGCTATTTGCCTACGGTGCGATGATGTCTGCCTTTTGGGCGGTAATATTAACCTCACCCAGCTTGCCCTCAACTACCCTGGACTCTCCGAAGATGCTTTTTATCAACACATTGCCATTTTGGGGAGCAAGTACGACTACCCCTTCCATGATCTTCTCGCGCCGTTCTCCTTTCAATGAATAGATTGTGAGTTCGCACATAGACCCTCATTTCATTTCGTTCTCTTGCAGCAACGAGAGGCTTGCTCTGAATCAACGACCGCCCTTCAACATGTCTCGGACAGATTTCAGAATTTCAAGCTCCTCCTGCAGTAGGTGGATGTGGGATTCCACATGCTCGATCTCTATATCCATTCTGCGGAGAGCCAGCGTCTTCTGCTGCTCATCTGTCAGATGTCTCCACATGCCTATCCTGGCACCAAATGGTGGGTGGTGGCCCCATGTATGTTCGGGCCCCATTTCCGATCCGGGATTCATCAAATTCGAACACCTCTTGACAATATAAACAAATAGTGTATTTAATAATATTTATAGTTCTTGGATGGATCAATCCCGGCACCATTCTATTATTTTTAAGCTGTATTCTGCGGTTCTTGGCACCAGGCTATTGAGCTGCAGCGGTCATCTTGAGCATTCACGGCGGGGCAAAAGTGCCAGAGGATAAAAAGAATGGTATTTGCGCCCAGTTGATTCGCGTCCAGTTGAGGTCAGGCAATAGCACGGGTCCCGCCATAGCCCGTAGCGGCTATTTTCCGTTCGAATCACACCACATGATAGCCCAGACGTTTTGTAGAAATTGGAATATGATTCTCGCAAGCTTTAAGATTATCATTAGAGAATATATTATTATGAAGATCAAGCTGACCAGCATATTTGTGGACGATCAAAGCAAGGCTCTCAAGTTTTATACCGAGGTCTTGGGCTTTGTTAAGAGATCTGACATAACACAAGGGAAATTCAGATGGCTAACGGTCGTCTCGCCTGAGGAGCCGGAAGGTACTCAGTTGCAGCTGGGGCCCAACGACAACCCGGCCGCCAAGGCTTATCAGGAATCCATATACAAGCAGGGTATCCCTGCGGCGATGTTCTCTGTCGATGATATCGAGAAAGAATTCGAGAGGTTGAAAAAGCTCGGAGTGGCTTTTACGATGCCTCCGACGAAAACTCCGGGCTCAAGGATTGCCGTTTTTGAAGATACCTGCGGTAATCTAATACAGATGACTCAGTTGGGCTAAATTCTGTGTATTAATACCCAGCGGCGTGGAGCAATTGCAGGACGAGCATGTTTGGCCGGCACATGCCGCACCAGCAAGAGATGGCATCGAAATGCTATCCGAGGTTGGCGCGGCCGGCTGGCCCGAGCCCAGAAGAGATCCTTCCTTAAAATTATATAAGCAACCTACAACAACCGGCATCAGAAACCACGATGTGGTCTCTTAAAAAAAGCTGTCTTGCCTGCCCTGCAGGCGTTTCTAATGCTGCCCCAAGCATCCGTTTTCAGGCAGCTATAATTTTCTCAATCCTCTCCAGCGCCTCCTTCAGCCTGGCCTGAGACGCGGCATAGGAGATGCGCACGTAGTCGTTTCCGCCCGGACCGAAGGCCGATCCCGGCGTGGCTGCAATCAGGGCATCCTTCAAGAGCTTCTCGGTGAAGGCGTCCCCGCCTCCGAACTCGGATACATCCGGAAACACATAGAATGCTCCGCCCGGCATGGCGCAGGTGATTCCGAGCTTTCGCAGCCCGCATACCAGCAGCTCTCTCCGTGCCTGGAACTCGGTTACCATAGCCTGAACGTCATCCTGGGGACCTCTCAGCGCTGCTACTCCGGCGTGCTGCACAAAGGTGACAGCTTGCGATACCGAATGAGAGAGCAGCCGGGCCACCCATTTCATGGTATCCTTGGGCCCGGCGAGGTATCCGAGCCTCCAGCCGGTCATGGCATAGACCTTGGAAAATCCGTTTATGGTGATCGTCCGGTCCTCCATTCCAGGGAGAGATCCGATGCTGATGTGCTCGTGATCGTAAATTATCTTCTCATATATCTCGTCCGATATGACCGAGATGTCTCGGTCGCAGGCCAGGTCTCGAATCTCTTCCAGGACCCCGCGGTCAAATACCGCTCCGGTGGGATTGGAAGGCGAATTCAGAACTATCAGCCTGGTCTTCGGAGTGATCGACTCGGCCAGATCCTGGGGCATGAATTTGTCATCCACCTTTCCCCATACCACCCGGCCACCGGCAAAGGCCACCGAAGGCTCATAGCTTACCCACGACGGACCGATGAGCAGACAGTCCTCCCCCTCGCGAATGAGTGCCTGAATGGCGGCAAAGACCGCCATCTTGGCTCCCGGCGTGACAATGATATCATCCGCTGCTACTTCAAGCAAATTCTCGTTGTTGAGCTTCTCGGCTATGGCCTGCCTCAAATCAGGGATTCCGCCCAGCGGCGCATAATGCGTCTCGCCTCTCATTATGGCAGCGCAGCCTGCCTCCCGGATATGCAGCGGAGTATCGAAATCCGGCTCGCCCACTCCCAGATCGATAACATCCAGACCGCTTGAATTGAGCTTCTTGGCCAAGGCCGATATCTTCATGGTGGTCGATTCATGAATAGAAGCCAGCCGTTGAGATACCATTTCACTCACCTATTTGAGTCTCGCAATCAGCTTGACTGCAGCTTCCACAGCCCGCTTGGCATATTCCACGCGCCGGTGTGCATCGGGACGGGACATCTTGGGACCGGTTATTCCCAGGGTCACCGGCTTGTCGAACTCCAGCGAGAGGTCCATCAGCTTTCTCGCCGCATGCTGGGCCACGATCTCGTCGTGCGCGGTCTCTCCTTGAATTACGCACCCGATGGCCACTACGGCATCAATTCCGTCGCGAGAAAGCATCCTCTTGGCCGCGATCGGCATATCAAAGACGCCAGGGACGTAAACGACCTCAGAGACCTCGGCTCCCAAGAACTGGGCATGCTCTCTGCCAAGTAGCTCCATTTGATAAGTAATGTCTCGATTGAACTCAGAGACAACGAATCCAAGTTTAGCCATAGCTTGAAACCCCGCGAAGAGTAGGCATCAACCTTCTTTGCCTTCATTATAAACCCATCGATCTGAGGCCAATTCCAGCGCGGTGATCAAAACGCATTTATCCTTGGTAATTGTTGCCAGTAGAAGATCATATATGAGCCTTATTTATATTGATGGCAGGTTTGTTCCCGCCGAGGAAGCCTCCGTTTCGGTCTTCGATCACGGTCTCCTTTATGGCGATGGGGTCTTTGAGGGTGTCAGAGCCTACAATGGACGGGTCTTTCGGCTCAAGGAGCACGTTTCACGCCTTTACGATTCAGCCAAGGCCATAATGCTCTCCATTCCCATCAGCCAGGAGGAGATGGCAGAGGTCATTCTGGAAACCATACGCAGGAATAACCTGAAGGACGCCTATATCCGTCCCCTCGTCACCAGAGGGCGGGGCGATCTGGGGCTGGACCCGCTCAAGTGCCCGGTCCCGACCATAATAGTCATAGCAATAGAGTGGGGGGCCATGTACGGCAACCTCTACGAAGTGGGTCTTACTGCAATTACGGTTACCGTTCGCAGGAACAATCCCGACTCGGTTCCGCCCAACACCAAGAGCCTCAACTATCTGAATAATATCATGGCTAAGATAGAGTCCAATATAAAAGGAGGAAACGAGGCTATAATACTGGATTCCAACGGCCGGGTCTCTGAAGGCTCAGGAGATAACATATTCATAATCAAGGACGGCAGGATCACCACTCCCTATACCATAAACAACCTCAAGGGCATAACCCGCGATGCGGTCATGGAGCTGGCCCAGGCTAGGGGAATTTCAATTGCGGAGCGGGACGTCGGAATCTTCGATCTATACACCGCTGATGAAGTCTTCGTCACCGGCACAGCCGCTGAGGTGGCCCCTGTGACCAAAGTCGATGGCAGGATAGTTGGCAGCGGAAAGCCCGGTCCCATCACCAAAGAGTTGATGGTGGCTTTCCACGAGATGACCCGGACTTCGGGAACGCCCATCTACTAGATTTCGGAGAGGATCCCTTCCGGGATCTCTTTTTTGGGGAGCCGGGCCCCAGATTTAGGCGGAGATCATCTCCACCTCTATCCTGCGCCTCCTGGGACCGTCAAGCTCCAGGAACAGAATCCTTTGCCAGGTTCCAAGGACCGGTTTCTTGGCCTTGACCGGTATTACCAAGCTGTTTCCGAGGAGAGCCGCCTGCAGGTGAGCATGGGCGTTTCCATCCGTTCGGTCGTGGAGATAGCCTTTCCCTGCCGGTGCCAGTTCGGAGAGCAGATTGGTGATGTCCTGCATCACTCCAGACTCGGCCTCGTTGATGATAACGGCAGTGGTGGTGTGAAGGGAGAACACCAGGCACAGTCCATCTTCCCGATCGTTTTTTTCCAGGGCTTTTTCGATAGGCAGAGTGATATCGATTACTTCAACCCGTTTGGCAGTGTTTATCTCGATCACGTCTTCTCACCTTTTCAATCTTCTCATTTCAATAATTGATGCATTGGATTTAAACCGAACGGGATTTGAAAGCCGCCAATCGGCCAGAAAAGTCCTCAGGGCTCTTTCGAGGGGAGGATCCGGGTCTATTCGTCTTGAGGGGATGGATGACTTTGAAAAAGTCGTCAGAATAACCCCCGGATCCAATTGCAATCTTATCACCTATCATATATAAATTTTACTCTATACGGCTTCAGGAATTTCATGAAAGAGTAAAATTATCTCTATTAGCAGACTATGTAGCAAAGATGCTACAAAAATATTAACATCCTATGAAAGTATCTGCCGACCGGCAACCTCAGAATATAGCTTGTAGCATATTTTTATATAAACAAATCATTGAAAGATATTCGGCAAGTATCTTTAGCCGACAAATATGCCTTAAAATGGATATATGTTGTAGTAACCTATCTTAATCGGCTTAACAGAGTTAAAATTTTTTGAATATTGAGAACTTCCGGTCTACACCGACCGATCGTCTTCCTAAATGAGTAAACTATAATAATTTATACTACAATAGTTTATTATACAATAATTTATACTACAATAATTTATACTACAATAATTTATACTACAATAATTTATACTACAATAATTTATACTACAATAATTTATACTACAATAATTTATACTACAATAATTTATACTACAATATTTATACTACAATAATTTATACTACAATAATTTATACTACAATAATTTATACTACAATAATTTATACTACAATAATTTATACTACAATAATTTATACTACAATAATTTATACTACAATAATTTATCATCCATAAAACTCAAGATAGCAGAGATCGAAAAAGATGGCTAATTGGCAGACTCGATAATCAATTACAGCCCCACCCGGGCTTTAATCTGGGTGATGTCAGTCTCCATTCTGGAGACCTTCACCTTAAGATCGTTGCGCAGCTCAGACCGCAGCTCCACTATCTCTTCTTTGGCGCCCTCTATTCTTCCGGCAAGCATTAAGCCGGTGGCTCTTACCTCGCTGCAGACGCACTTGACTTCTTGGCGGGTGGCCTTTATCTCATCTCGCAGCTCTAGACGAGTGGCTTTGATCTCAGCCCCCAGTCCTTCACGGGTCGCCCTGATCTCCTCTCGCAGCTCTTCACGGGTGGCCTTTATCTCCTGCTGCAGTCCTATCCTAGTGGCTTTGATCTCGTCCTTCAGCTCCTTGCGGGTGGCCCTGATCTCCTGCTGCAGTCCTTCCCGAGTAGCCTTGATCTCGCCCTGAAGCCCTTCCCGGGTGGCTCTCAGCTCCTTCACCACATCCTTGTTGACCACTATCAATTCCTTCAGCAGGCCTGCGGCCTTATCCAGGCGCTGGTCAGTCTCGCCTCTGGCCACCATCTTCTCGAATCCGATGAACTCGTAGCTGGCCGGCCCGTATTGAGCTTCAATGTTCTGCACGTCGATCAGAGCGTCTTGAATCCTGAGGGCCTTTAAGAAACGCTCCAGGTCCTCTTCGGAGCCTTCCGCCACCACCTTGACCACGCCCTCAGGGAGGTTCTGCACGTAGCCCCTCAGCCCAAAGGCGTTGGCCAGCAAGACCACCTGGGCCCTGTAGCCGACCTTCTGCACGGTGCCGGAGATGTATGCGGTAAGGCGAAGCATTAAGTCAATTTAGAGCTTGCTGGTATATGGATTTGGTGCTTGTGCCTCTTTCGGAGACGATTCTGGGTTTTGTGGCACAGGTTGTCCGGGGCCTGGGATCTATGGGTCCGTAGGCCTTTAACTTTAATGATCTAAGGTTCATCGGGAGATATTGGGACGGTTAGGAAAGATTGAAAAATCAGGCCGGCCGCACGGCCATAATTCAGGTCTTTCCCGGATTCAAGATCTGGTGGCAATGATAGATACGAAGTTGAAATAATTGCCCGCTTCTGCTTCCATCATCCTGATGTCTTGCCGGGCATACTCGTTGTCGCACGTCAGCCAGTCGGCCCAGGCCTCATCATGGCATCTCAGTTCCCGGCACTCTCTTATGCTGACCAGATCGGAAGCCTTCCACAAATTTTGCCACCATTTGCAGGAGTAAAGGTTCATGTCGTCGTACCAGAACGGCACCAATTCTTCTGGAACACCATCCTCAAAATCCTCCTTCAGCCCGGGAACTGCGACCGCTATTTGTCCTCCCCTCTTCACGAGCGGGGCAAGATGTTTTGACAGATAATCTCTCTCAGCTCCGAAGTAGTGATAAGCATCTACGCATACGGCTAGGTCGAAGTACTCTTGCGCAAACGGCAGATCATGGGCCTCTGCGTGTATTGGAATTATCCTGTCCTCGAGGCCCATAAATTTGAACCTCTCATAATTATCTGTTGCACTGATCCAAAGGTCGGCTGCAAAAACGGTAACCCCGTACTCTTTTGCCAGGAATATGGAGGTAAGGCCCATCCCGCATCCCAGGTCGAGCACTCGCATGCCCTTCCTTAGCTCCAGGGACTCGCACAGTTCCTCCATGATCTTCATCGAGTTCGGTCCCATCATGTTTTCTTTGACGAAAATTATATCGTAATTGCCACTTTTTTTAGACATTTTGTCCACCTATCTTGGCCGCAAATTGAGTACATGCCTTAATAATTTGTAGAAAATTTTTAGTTTTTCCGCAAATCTAAGCTGGTGCTGGAGATCAAAATAGAGCTGCTGAGAAGTTTGCAGGGATCACTCAAACAGATTTACCTCCACCACTTCTCCTGCCTCCAGCCCCTCGATTTCTTCCGGGACGGCCACAAATCCGTCTGCTCTGGCCACAGAGCTGAGAATTCCTGCTCCTGTGGTCATGATGGGCGCCGCCTGGCCGTGATTTAAGGCCACCCGCACGATGCTCAGGTAGCCCGGCCGCGAGGCCACTTTCTGCGAAAGCCTGGCCGAGGTCACCGGCGGCCTGCCGTCCAGATGGGCCATAATCTTCACCGCCGGGCGTACCAGGAGATACAGGGCGGCGAGAGCAGCCACCGGATAGCCGGGAAGGCACACCACAGGCCGCTTCCCCACCGTTCCAACTGCGGTGGGCTTTCCGGGCTGAATCCTCACCCCGTGAACCAGCAGCTCTCCTGCGTCCGCCAGCACTTGAGGCGCGAAGTCCCTCTCTCCAACTGAAGTCCCGCCTATTAACAGGATCAGGTCCGCGTCCCGGCGGCCTTCGATGGCCCTGCGAATCGATTCCGGATCGTCGGGCACGATCTCGTCACGATCGGCTGATGCCCCCCACAGCTCCAGGTACAGCCTGGCCATGATGCTGTTGATCTCATAGGCCTCGCCGGGCAAAAGCGGCCTTGATCCCGGCTTTACCAGCTCTCCTCCGGTGGGGATCACCGCCACCCTGGGGCGCTCGTAAACCTGGACCGACTGCAGGCCGAGAGCCGTCAGAAGGGCGATATCCGGCGGCCTGAGCCTGTGGCCTCGGGACAGCACCACCTCGCCCTTTTTGATGTCCTCTCCGACCTGCGAGACGTTCTTGAACCGGTGGGCCTCTGCCGAGACTTCCAGCAGGCCTGCTCGTAAAACGGCATCCTCCAGCATGACCACGGCATCATGCGGCTCTTCTACCGCCTGGCCGGTCCTGATCCTCCTGGCATCATCGAGATAAATCGGCGAATTGCTGCTAGCGCCTCTGGTCCTGGCGGCCACCACTGCATATCCGTCCATGGCGGCGCGACAGAAGGGCGGGAGATCGGCTGGTGAAATTATGTCCGAGGAGAGGACGCGATCCCGGCAGCTGGAGAGATTCAGAGATTCGGTGCGCAAGATCGGGCCGCAAATCCCCAAAAGGGCCTTTTCCGCCTCCTTTGCACTCACAAGGCGCTTGAACATGTCATGAAGGTCGAGGGGCCTCCCACAAATATCCTTCTGTATATATTCTATATAGCGTGTGAAAGCTTGATATAATGCAAAAATGATGGATGGGCCAGAACAACGTCGCTAGGTGGATGAATCAATGGACGCAGTCGTTTGGCTGGAAGAGGTGGGAAAGGGAGACCTGTCCACCGTAGGAGGAAAGGGCGCGAGCCTGGGCGAGATGATAAATATCGGCGTTCCGGTTCCTGGAGGATTCGCCGTAACCGCTCAGGCTTTCAGAGATTTTATTGAGAGATCTGGCATAGCCGACAATCTATTTTCGGTTCTGAAGGTTGATGTGAACGACCAGGCAAAGCTCGAGGCGGCGGCAGAAGCGGCTAAAGGGCTGATAATGGGGGCCAGGGTTCCTGAGGATATCGAGCAGGCCATCAAATCCCGCTACGAGGAGCTGTGCGAGCGCGAGGGTGAACAGGTCTTTGTGGCAGTGCGGTCCAGCGCCACTGCCGAAGACCTTCCCGACGCGAGCTTTGCCGGACAGCAGGAGACCTACTTAAACGTTCGCGGCGCTGAGGATGTCTTCGACTCGGTCAGAAGGTGCTGGGCTTCCCTTTACGGTGCCAGAGCCATATTCTACCGGGTTGAGCAGGGATTCGATCACGAAAAGGTCAACCTCTCGGCCATAGTGCAGAAGATGGTGGACTCCGAGAAGTCTGGAGTCATGTTCTCCTCTCAGCCCAGCACCGGCGAGCCTCAGGTGGTAATTGAGGGCGCCTGGGGCCTGGGCGAGTCGGTGGTCAGCGGGAGCGTCTCCCCCGATAATTATGTGGTCGAACGATCCAGCAAGAAAATAATCAGCCGGTTCATCGCGGCCAAAGAGATAATGATTACCAGAGACTCAAAGACCAATAAAACGGTCACAATCGACGTCTCACCGGATAAGAGGGAAGCCGTAGTGCTGTCCGACAGCGAGATCCTGGAGCTCTCCAAGTACGCCGAGATCCTGGAAAAACACTACGGAATTCCCCAGGACATCGAGTGGGGAGTCGAGAAGGGCAAGATCTACATCCTGCAGTCCCGGCCGATCACCACCATAAATTCGTCCAAACCCGTCAAAAAGGAGGAGTCCTCAGGCACAGGAAAGGTGCTCTTGAACGGCCTTGGCGCATCTCCTGGAACCGCCACCGGAGCGGTGCGAATAATTTCCGGCTCCAGGGATCTGGAGAGGGTCAAGCAGGGCGATATCATGGTCACAGTCATGACCATGCCGGACATGGTTCCGGGAATGAGGCGCGCGGGTGCAATAATCACCGATGAGGGAGGCATGGCCTGTCATGCAGCCATCGTCAGCCGCGAGCTGGGCTGCCCGGCGGTAGTTGGCACCAAGAAGGCCACCAAGATCCTTAAAGAGGGCATGCTGGTGACCGTTGACGGCAGCAAGGGAATCGTCTACGAGGGCCGTGTGGCCGTCCAGGCCAGGCCTGCTGCAGCATCTGCCGCCGCAGTGACCGTCTCCAAGCCTGTGACCGCGACCGAGATCAAGGTCAATATCAGCGAGCCTACCCGGGCCCAGGCCGCAGCAGCCACTCTGGCCGATGGGGTGGGCCTTCTGCGAATCGAACACATGATCCTCGGGCTGGGCAAGACCCCCAACTACTACATCAAGAACGGCAAGACCGACGAGTACATCGACGAGCTGGTAAAGGGCGTGAAGGCCGTCGCCGATGCCTTTTATCCCCGGCCGGTCTGGGTGCGGACCTTGGATGCTCCCACCGACGAGTTCCGGGCCATGGAGGGCGGCGAGAACGAGCCTCACGAGCACAACCCCATGCTCGGATGGAGGGGGATACGCAGGGACCTGACCGATACCGATCATTTCCGGCTGGAGATGCAGGCCTTCAAGAAGCTGCATGAGATGGGCGCGACCAATGTGGGAATTATGCTGCCCCTGGTGCAGCATGTGCGGGAGCTTCGTGCCGCCAAGGCCATCATGTGGGAGGAAGGCCTGGACCTGGAGAAGATCGACGTGGGAATAATGGTGGAGACGCCGGGCGCGGCTCTGACCATCGAGGACTTCATTGAGGAGGGCCTGGATTTCGTCTCCTTCGGGACCAACGATCTGACCCAGTACACCCTGGCTGTAGACAGGAACAACGAAAACGTGGCCGGGCTCTACAGCGAGCTTCACCCCGCGATTCTTAAGCTGATCGAGTACGTGGTCGAACGCTGCAACGAGGCCGGAGTCACAACCTCCATCTGCGGCCAGGCCGGGTCTTATCCGGAGATGGCCAAGAGGCTGGTTGAGATCGGCATCACCTCGATCTCGGCCAACATCGATGCCGTGGCCACGGTGAGGGAGACTGTGGCCAGGGCAGAAAAGATAATATTGCTCAGGGCAGCAAGGGAACAGAGATGAGAGATAAAGCCCTTTCCGAAGATGAGGTGCTGGCGATACTAAACGAGATGAGGGGCCGTGACTACTGCTACGACCGGTTCTTCTCTACCATGTGCACTCAGCCCCATCCGATTGCGGTGAGGGCACACAACCTTTTTTTGGAGACCAACCTGGGCGATCCGGGCCTCTTTCCGGGAGTAACTGAGATCGAGCAGAGGGTGGTCAAGATGATGGGCGAGCTTCTGGGCTGCCCAGACGTTGAGGGCTATGTATCCACTGGCGGAACGGAGTCGAACATTCAGGCCATTCGTGCCGCCAGAAACATCTCTCCGGTGAAGAGGGGAAACATCGTGGTCCCGGAGTCCGCCCATTTCTCCTTCGACAAGATCGGGAACCTGATCTGTCTGGAGGTTCGCAAGGCCGAGCTGGATTCAGATCTCAAAGTCGACCTATCGTCGGTTGAGGATCTGGTGGATGAGCGAACCGTGGCCCTGGTAGGCATTGCCGGCACCACCGAGTTCGGGCAGGTGGACCCAATCGACGGCCTGGCCGAGATCGCCCGGGAGCGCGGAATTCACCTCCACGTGGACGCGGCCTTCGGCGGCTTCGTCCTGCCTTTCCTGGAGGGCGACTGGAAGTGGGACTTCCAGGTTCAGGGTGTCTCATCCATCACCATCGATCCGCACAAGATGGGGCTGTCAACCATTCCCGCCGGAGGATTGCTGTTTCGAAGCCGGAAAGATCTGAACTCCCTGGAGACTGAGACTCACTACCTCACCAAAGCCCGGCAGGCATCTCTCACCGGGACCAGGAGCGGGGCAGCGGCAGCAGCTACCTATGCGGTGATGCTGCACCTGGGACGGAAGGGCTTCACGGAAATGGTTGGCCACTGCATGGACCTGACCCGCTATTTGCTGGAAGGGGCCGAGGACATCGGGGTTGAGCCGGTTATTGATCCGGTCATGAACGTGGTGGCCCTGCAGGTCGAATCGCCGGTCGAGACCAGGGAGGAGCTGACCAGGCGTGGGTGGCATGTCTCCATGACCCGGGAGCCGAGACGAGCGCTGCGGCTGATACTGATGCCCCACGTGACCTACGAGAGCATAGATCTGTTCCTGCGGGATCTGGACGAGGTGCTCAGCAGATAGCTCCGGCTGTATCACCGATTGCCGTAGCAGAAGAATAATAAAATCGATAGCTGACCGATCATATTTTTATAAAATTCATAAAAATATTTTTAGATAGCTGCTCTTCAGCTTTTGCCGGCCTTCGTTAATCACTTGATTATTCCCGACTGCCTGAGGACATAGGGCATGCGGGTGAAGTCGTCGGCGCTCTCCGGGCCCGCGTGGTAGCCGTCTCTTATTTTGACCTCAACGGTATAAATTCCGGCCTTGGCCTGAGCGGTATTCCAGATCCAGCGGTTGTTGGTAGTCCAGGAGGTCACCGGAGTCCACTGCTCCTCGGTGGACGGGCCCTTGAGCCAGTACTGATAGAGCACGGTGTCTCCCTCGGGGTCAACAGCAGAGGCCGTCCAGGTGACCCTGGCCCCGCTGTCCTGCGGGCTTTGCCGGTCTGACTTGAGGCTCAGCAGGGAGGGCCTGGATCCGGGATCAAAGATGCTGCCGCTCTCGATGAAGTACTCGGCACTCAAATGGCTGTCCCATTTGTCGGGACCGGCATTGTGCCCGTCTATTATCCTCACATCGATGATGTTGTTCCCGGTATCGATCTCATTGGTGGTCCAGTTCCAGGTTTGGGATGCGCTCCAATCGGTCATGGCCTTCCAGGCGTTTCCGGTGGACGGCCCGGAGAGCCAGAACTGGAAGAGCAGCGAGTCTGCCTCAGGATCGGATGCCGTTGCAGTCCAGGTGACTGTTGTTCCCGCCTTTTGCGGACCGGCTTTGTCCGGAAACAGGTCCTTGACCGATGGCGGCTGGTTGGAGACGCTTGCCGCAGCGGGCCGCTGACCGGAGGCCATGGTGGCTGCCTGCGGCTCAAAATCTGTCGATTGAGATTCTTCCCTGGCGGCTATTAGATCCTGTGGCGCTACCAGGAGGTCCCTGGTGGAGAGGTTCTGGGAAGTGCATGTCAGCGCTAAAGAAAAAATGACAAAAAAGGCTAACGCTGTCAGTGGCAATATGCTCATCTTTTTCGTAATTCACAACCCCCTTCAAATCGAGATGCTAAAGTTTTAATGGTCCTATTATATTTCATGTTAGTTAAATTTTTCTCAGCCAGGGCTGATCTGCAGCAGGTGATCGTACAGTTGACAAACAGTTGGAAACTTGGATTTCATTGCAATATATTCAGGACGTATATTCAGGCCGTCAAATCAACGACGGCATGACCTGATGCAGCGATATCGCATGAAATAGACGGCAAATAAACGGAAAAGAAGACAATGACCCGGAAAAACAATCATTGTCCAGGATCACCTAGCCGGCGACCCTGTGATAAATTTGTAAACCTCTTCAAATCTTATGGCCGATGGCAAAGCGCTGCTTGACCTTGTCGATCTGGATCTTGACCTGATCCCCAACTTTGGTATCCGATACAAAGATCACAAACCCTTCAACCCTGGCAATGCCGTCCCCTTCACGAGCGATGTCTTCGATCTTGACATCGTACTCTTTGCCTTCCTCGACCGGTGCAGGCTTTCCCATAGAGGACTCGCCCGATTCATACCTCACTAAAATCACCATTCCTCATGAAGAACGCGATATCTCATACCTTGTGAGCAATTGCAAAACGCCGCAGGACCTTATCAACCTGAATCTTGGTTTGATCGCCAGCCTTTGTATCCGGCACGAAGATCACAAACCCTTTGATCCTTGCGATGCCATCGCCCTTCTGGGAGATATCTTCAATCGTGACATCGTACTCACTTCCAACCTCAACGGGAGCGGTTGGAGCGGATCCATCTTCATAAGATCCAACCTCGCCTCTGAGCAATTCTTCACCGTCCTTCGCGAAAATCTCAAAATAGATTTGCGCTAGTCTTAGTGACCTGCCATTCGACTATTAAATCCTTTTGCTCTTTCCAAGGCCAATTTAGGCCAATATATTTCAGCTACGGAGGCACAATCTCTAAAGCATGGACTATGCTGAGAGGTACCGGGAGATCATACCCGAGTTCGATCGTTTCCAGGAGATCCAGTCCTGTCCGCTGGCGGCCACTGCCCGGATCAACGAACTGAAGATCGATAGATCTCGTCTCCTTGAGAGGCTGAGGGTGGGCGGGATATCATTTGAGCAATTGGGCTGGTACTCTCACGGGATCAGGCTCTCCTCGGAGAAGCCGGGAAAACTGCTGGACTACATGCTCGGCTTCATCCATATCCAGGAGGAGGTCTCAATGGTGCCTCCGCTAATCCTCGGACCCCTTCCCGGCGAACGGGTCCTGGACCTCTGTGCCTCTCCCGGAGGAAAGACCACCCAGATCTCACAGATGATGAAAAATCAGGGACTGGTGGTGGCCAACGAGCCGTCGCTTTCCAGGATCTCAGCCCTGCGGTCCAACTGCGAGCGGCTGGGGGCGCTAAACGTGGTCATCACCAGGTACGACGGCAGGCAGTTTCCTGAAATTGACGTTGACCGGGTGCTGGTGGATGCTCCCTGCTCCAGCGAGGGCCGGGCCAGGAGGGACCCCGGGATCTGGAGCAGGTGCAGCCCCAAGAGATCCCAGGACCTGGCCGCGCTTCAGACCGGCCTTTTGAAGAGGGCGGTCAAGCTGGCAAAGCCCGGGGGCGTGATCGTCTATTCCACCTGTACCTATGCTCCGGAGGAAAACGAGCTGGTGGTACAGAGCGTTCTTGACTCTGCCAGGCTGGAGCAGGTGGCCCTTCCCGGTCTCAAGGAGTGCCCGGGCTTGACAGAGTGGCAGGGCCGGATTCTGAGCGATGAGTTGAAGCTGTGTGCCCGCTACTACCCTCATCAGAACGATACGGGAGGATTCTTTGTCGCCAGGCTCATCAAGGAATAGGAGGTCCTACGAGGTGGTGGACCCGTCCGATATCTTCGAGCTTTGGCGGGCCCGTTTCGGCCTCCCGGACGGCGTCTTCTCGGGATACCGGTTCTTCCGGCGCGCCCAGAGCATCTGGGTGTTGAGAGACGAAAAGCTTCCCCGCATAAGCTATGAGACCCTAGGGCTGCGCATGATGTCGCTGAAAGACCGGCCCTGGAAGCCCACCACCTGTGCCCTGCAGGTATTCGGAAAATACGCAACCCGGAACACCGTCCATCTCGATTCCGTCCAGGCCTCCAGGTTCCTGGCCGGAGAATCGCAGCATCTGCCCTGCGATTGTGAGCCCGGCTATGTGGTGGTATTTTATAGCGGCGAGGTCCTAGGATGCGGTCTGTATTCTCACGGCAAACTCATATCGCAGCTTCCCAAGGAACGGCGCATGGCAAGCTGTGAAGACGGAGATGGTGATACTTGATGGCAGGAACTTCCGTGCGGGGGGCAGCAGACGGTTCAGTTGATTCGTGCCGGTCTCAACATTGCCTGGATGAGGGTCAGCTCAAGATGCTCTGGCATCAGCCCCTCCGGCTCTTTCGTCTGGCCAACCACCTGCGAGAAAAGAGCTGCGGCGACTTTGTCTCCTTTGTGGTGAACAGGAACATCAACTTCACCGACCGCTGCGTTGGGTGCTGCAAGTTCTGTGCCTTCAAGGACCACGCCGGATACACGCTCAGCACCGAAGAGATCCTGCAGCGGGCGGCGGCCGGTGAAGAGCTGGGCGCAACCGAGATCTGCCTTCAAGGAGGTCTGGCTCCAGGAATGGCCGTCGAGGACTACTGCGAGATTTTGGAATCCATAAAGGACAGCCATCCCCGCATGCATCTGCACGCCTATTCTCCTATGGAAGTCCTGCACATGTCCCGGAATTCCGGAATATCCGTTGAAGATGCCCTGCGGCAGCTGAAGCAGAGCGGTCTGGGCTCCATGCCCGGAACCGCGGCCGAGATCCTGGTGGACAGGGTCCGGCAGGACATCTGTCCGCAAAAGCTCACCACCAACCAGTGGCGGGAGATCGTGTCCGAGGCCCACCTGCTGGGCATTCCCACCACCTCGACCATGCTCTACGGCCACGTAGAGACCTTCGAAGACCGCTTGAGTCACCTGGAGGTCCTGCGGGAGATCCAGTCCAGGACGAAAGGATTCACAGAGTTCGTGCTGCTGCCCTTCATTCCTGGAAACACTCCTTTAGGTCCGTACAGCCGGGGCTGCGATCTGCTGGAGCATTTGAAGATGCACGCACTGGCCAGAGTGGCCCTTTTCCCTCTGATCACCAACATCCAGGCCAGCTGGACCAAGCTCGGACGAGATCATGCAGCAGCGACTCTTCACTGGGGAGTAAACGACCTGGGAGGAACATTGATGGAGGAGAACATCTCGCGCAGTGCAGGCTCCAAGGAGGCCCAGTACCTTTCTGCAGAGGAGATCTGCGAGCTGATCGAGAGATCCGGCAAACGGCCGGTCCAGAGGACCACCCTCTACTCGCGGGTCTGATATCCGGCTAGTGGGTTTCCGTCTGCTTTCAGAAGAGGTATAAAAGGGTTGATGCCGGCGATCGAGGGGTTTTGATGGAGGGCTTTTTCTATTCGGTGCCGGCACCACTGACCTGATCATACTATCATCGGCAAAAAAATTGATAGGTCCTTGCCAGGGTCATTCAAGTATAAACCCTTGGGAACTGAGCCACAGTTGGCGCTTTGCTGCAGGTACAATCGAAGATATCCTTCTCGAATATCCTCTGCTCAAATTCGCCCATCCCGGCGTAACCCTCAAAGCAGCAGGGAAGCCAGTTCTTGGCTTTATCCTTTACCTTGCTCTTGGGAACGTTGATTTCCATGTCTTTCTTTATCTTGAAGCTGCCCACGTAGTATTCGTCAATCAAGATCAGGGGCTTCTTTGCGCCTCCGTTGGATCCTTTGCCCTCATCATCCATCTGGGTCAGCATCTCCTTTATCTGGACGGTTCCCTCTATCACCCCTTCATCCAGTCTCATCTGAGCCTTTCCAACTCCGTCTACTCCCACGCCTTTGTCGGTGCAATTTAAAATGACGCCTATGTCCTTTCTAAATCCCCTGGCATACTCAATCTGATGCAGCATGCTTGCGCCGGCCTGATAGCTTCTGGCATCCGTTCTCTCTTTGAGCAGAGAATTATAGACAATCGGATGCTGTGCATAATATCCTGTGCCGTAAGCAAACCCTTCAGGGGATTGGACCATCTCGTTCTGCTCGGTGAAGGTGATCGTGTTCGTATAGGTCTTCAGTTCTTCTATCTGAGAGGCATCTTCAGTGGTATAGTATTCCTTTTTGGTCAGCTCCTTCATTTTAGAATTAATCAATGTTGCCGAATCAATAGTGCCGCTTCCGTGCATGTAGTTCTTCAATCCCAGGTTGTTTGTATTTACGTATTGATAGACCATAGCGTAGCCCTGGCCGGAGACATCCTGCTGATAATCATGGCTGCTCCATAGATAGTAACCGTGGGGATTCAAGGCTTCCTGTCCCGCTGCTGAGAAGAAACAGGCTGAAACAAGCAGCAGCAGCGCTGCAACTCCGATCCTCCTAATCATTCCTACATCCTCCGTTACAGATAGCAGCGCTCAGGTAGTACTCAAATAAATAAGCATTCCTTATAGAAAATGGCGAAAATTGGATTCTATAGGCGCATCAATACCGCATATTAGCAGAAATCTTTTAATATTCTATATTCTCGTAATGAGAAAATTGTTCCGGCATCGGGAATAATTATTGCTCTATTCGCATCATGGCCGTCTTTATAGCTAAATACAATATATACCACTCAATTCAATAAGAAAATCACTTTCACCTATTTATTTTATTTCGATTAAATTTACATATTATTCAAGCCTGGGGCATCCTGGTGACTCAATGAGAAATATAATGGCAGCTATATTTGCCGCATTTTTGATGGTGGCATCAATCTCTGCGGTCTCCGGAGCGGAGACTGTAACTGTTGCAGGATCTACAACCGTTTTGCCTCTGGCTGAAGTCTGTGCAGAGGCTTTTAACGATGCCCAGTCCGATTACAAGGTCAGCGTCACCGGAGGCGGCTCCGGTGTGGGCATTAAAAACGTGGCTGAGGGTATGTCCAATATCGGAATGGCCTCTCGTGAAGTAACCTCTGATGAGATTAATCAATTCGGCGACGATTTCCAGGAGAACCTGGTGGGCTACGACGGCATAGTCATTGTCATCAGCAAAGAGATATACGATTCCGGAGTGACCGAGCTTACCAAGGATCAGGTAAAGCAGATCTACAACGGAGAGATAAATAACTGGGAAGATCTGGGCGGCCCCGATGAACTGATACTGGTAATTGCCCGCGAGCAGGGTTCGGGAACCAGAGATACGTTCAACGAGGACATAATGGATGACAAGAAGGCTGAGACGCCTGGAGTCAACACCGTTGCCGGCAGCAACGCCGAGATCAAGACGGCCATCACCAACGGCGATAATGCCATAGGGTATTTGGGCTTCAGCTATGCCCAAGACGGCAAGGTGGGAGTAATTGCCCTGGACGGGACCGTGCCCACAGAAGAGACCATTAAGGATGGGAGCTACGAACTGAACCGCAAGCTGTACTTCTACACCTTTGGCGGGCCCAGCAGCGGCGCTCAGGCGTTCATAGACTTCGTGACCGGATCTGAAGGCCAGACGCTCGCAGAAGAGAACGGATTCGTGCCGATCTAAATCGGTTCGAGGCCCAATAATTTATAGAACCATGCAACTGCTCTAGTGTGCTGACAATTCAGTCTTGAGCAGTGCTGAGCATAATTTTTTATCCCACGCTTGGGGCAACAGGCTGGGTCAGGAAGAGGCCGTATCCGGGGCAAACCGGCAATCTTGCCTGAAGGCCGGGAATTTTCAAATTCTCAATAAAATATTTATTGGAGACGGACAGTATAATGGACGGGATAGTATCATGAAAGAAATGGTTGCAGCTCTTTTGATTGCTCTGATCTTGACGTTTACAGCCGTTGCGTTTGCTCAGGAGAAGGTGACCATCTCCGGCTCGTCTGCCGCTATGCCCCTGGTGGAGGCGTGCGCTGAGGCCTATAACGACCTGCAGAAGGATTATTTTGTAACCGTCGTTGACGGTGGAACGGGTCCGGGAATCGTCGGCATCACTGAGCGCAGATATGACCTGGCCATGGCCTCAAGAGAGCTGGAACCCGAGGAAATTGAGCTATTCGGCGACGACTTTCAACGATTCCCGATAGCTCATGACGGCATTGTGATTGCGGTCAGCCCGCCAATATACGAATCGGGGGTGCGGGATCTGTCCACAGATCAGTTAAGGAAGATCTATTCGGGGGAGATGGAAAACTGGAAAGATGTCGGAGGTCCGGACAGTCAGATTTACGTGATAGGAAGGGAACTGGGGTCGGGCACAAGAGACATCTTCAACGAAATGGTTTTTGGAAATACCACTGTTGAGGCAATGGGTATCGATACCGTGACGATGCAGAGCGCTGAGACGAAAACCGCCATTGCCGGTAGTGATAAGGGAATCGGCTACCTCGGTTTCAGCTATGCCGAGGGAGACGATATAGGAATTCTGTCGCTAGATGGCGTCACTGCCACAGAGCACAATATCAAAGACGGATCGTATCCTCTCAGCAACAGCCTTTTCCTCTACAGCTACGGCAGCCCTCGTCCGGGTGCCATGTCTTTCATCGAGTTCGTAGAGAGCCCCACAGGACAGGCGATAGCCCAGGAGAATGGGTTCATCCCCGCCTTTTCAAAATCCGATGTGGGTGACGATGCAGGTGCCGGCAGCACCGAAAACGAAATCCGATTCGTGAATGAGACCTCTGCTGCCGATCCAATGAAGCAGTCCGGATTCGAGGCTGCAGGGGTCCTGTCGTCAATTCTGGCGGCCTTGATTATTGCTGGGTACAGGAACAAGAGGTTGTAGCCGCTGAAAGCTGCCCTTGGCAAAAAGCTGCTTTGCGAAGATCAGGCTGTTCGATAATCCGGCCAGGCTCGAACCGGCCAGAAGTCTCCATTTTCTAGGTCGACCTCCGTCCTTTGAGCCGCTCTTCTATAGACTCTGCTATAGACCTTCTTAGAGGCCCTCCTATAGGCTTCTCCCGGGTCTCCTCTCATTTTCGCCAATAATTTGGAGCTGAATTGGCAAGATATTCTATATAGATTACTGGAGGGAATATCTGATATAGGTTTTATGGTGAAAAATTTTATGTGGGAGATGGTCATTGCCATCATTTGAATGAACGATGATGGCCTGGTGTCTATAGTCATATACACGATTGTGTTCATTCTATTTTTCATAATGATCCTTTACCATCTCTATCAAACGGGAGTGATATCGGCTTGAGCATCGAAACCATCTGTTCGCGGAAAAATTGGATATTAGTGATTTGTTTTCGAACATAGTTGAGACATGATCAAAGATTGATTGAAATGGAAACGAGGAAAGTGCAGAGGACGGGAAAGTCGACTTTTATAGTTTCACTTCCCAAGAACTGGGCCACGAGAAACGCTATTGATAGCGGTTCTATTCTATTTTTAACCCAAAATCAAAATGGAGCTCTGATGCTGTCAGCAGAGAAATCCGAGCCCGGCTTGACGGTGAAGATCGATATCGGGGATAGGTGCGGAGATCCGCTGATCAGAGATATAATCGCTTGCTATGTGGCTGGATACAGGATCATAGAAGTTACCTCCTCTGCCATGTCATCTGTGCAAAAAAAAGATATTCATCAGATAGTGAACAAGCTCATAGGGCCTGAGATTTTAGAGGAGAGCCGCAATAAAGTGACAATCCAGGATCTATTGAGCTCGGAAGATCTGCAGGTGGAGCGAGCGCTCAAGAGAATTCGGACCATGGTCAAGTCCATGATTCAGGATTCGGTAACGTCGCTGGTAAATCATAACCAGGATATTGCATGCGATGTATTGCAGAGAGATAACGACGTTGACCGGCTGAACCTGCTGATAGCACGTGAATTCACGGAGATCCTTCGATCAGGGTCGATCAGGAAGGAAACAAATGCCATAACCGCCTTAAATTACATGCTGGCGTCATCGAACCTGGAGAGGATGGCCGACCATGCCTCCAGGATCGCCGAGGTCTCCAGCCAGCTTACCTGCGAACTGCCGGATGAGATAACAGATGAACTCGTCAGCCTGGCATCGGCACTGGGATTCTTGATTGATGAAGCCATAGGCGTGTTGACAGATGCCGATTCCCAAAAAGCTAATGAAATGATCGATAAGGTTGGGGAAGCCAGGGCCAGGTCCCAGATAATGGCCAATTCATCCCAGGTCAAATCCAGAGAGGAGATGATGGTCAGGCTGGTAGTGCTAAGCAGCATTGAACGAATGCTTGATTACCTCAATAACATCGGCGAGCTGACGATCAACATATGTAACGCCAATCTCGATGCCTGATCGGACCGGCCGGGTTGGCTTGCAACCTCGCAGATTGACCGCCTTGCCACGCATCGTCCCGATGGATATTTCAACAGACATAAGAGTTTTTTAAAGTCGCGAATAATTTGATATACCAGCATTACCAATAGTTTTCAGATCAAACGAAGAAGTTTTCAGATTAAATGAAGAGAAGAAACGAAAACAAATTTTAAAATATTAAAATGTGAAATGAGCTTTGCACCCGCGCGGCCCGTTCGTGCCGGCTTTGTACATCCACTGGCCCGGGCAGGATATTCTCAATGGAAACTGAAAAAACCAGCATCGATCAAGAAGTCCGCAACAACTAAAATTAATGAAAAATCATAAAGTTCGGAGGAGATCGTAAATGAGCAATAAAAAGCTATCTCTGGCGGCAGAAGCTTATCTTTACGGATATCCCCTGGTTGAATGTATCGGGGAGATGATCAAGAATACGTCCGGCCCAGCCACAGTTTTTTCCGGCCCGGTCAATATGTTTGCCCACGCCACCAAGCTCGCAGGCCCTGAAACCGACATTGTGACTCCCAACAACGACACGCTTTACTCATTTCTGTTTGCCGATGTCACCCAGGAACCGCTGGTTTTGCACCTGCCAGATACCGACGATCGCTATTACGTGATGCAGTTTATTGACGCCTGGACCAACAACTTTGCCTATCTTGGCCGCCGTGCCACCGGCACAAAAGAGGGGCACTACCTGCTGGCCGGTCCTAGCTGGGATGGAGATGTGCCGGATGGGATTACTCTCTTGCGCGCACCAACCAATATTTTTGTGGTGGCCGGCCGATTTGCCTGCAGCGGCGAAGAAGATATATCCAATGTGCGGGCCCTCCAGGCCCAAACTTGGGCCACGCAAAAGAGCCTCTATCCCAATCGAGCTGATAACAGCCGCCGCCAATTTGGCGATTGGAAGCTGGCCCCTTACAATGAGATGGTGAGTGATGAGCTAAGATTCTGGGAGCAGTTTCGAGCCTGGATGAAGTTGTTCCCTCCCCCTGAGGTGGAACAGCTGTACATCAAGAAATTTGAGCCGCTGGGTGTGGTGGCGTCCGAAAGTCCCTATGTGAGTCCTGAGCCGGAGCTGGTTGAAACCCTCAAGGCCGGCAAAGCTGAATGTGTCGCGTTTATTGAGGCAAACATGGCTCCCGGAGAGTCGGTCAATGGCTGGCTCGGCCTTCCCCACGCCTTTGACTTCAATCTGGATCATCTGGGCATTGGCACCCTGCCTGATTGGAAATTCTCGGATCGAGCCACTGCCTACTTCTTCCGCGCCATTTTGGCCCGAATTGGGTTATGGGGCCAGCACGGATACGAAGCCTACTACCCGCAAATATTCGAGGATCATCAGGGGCAACAGTTGAGCGGCTCCTACAAGTATGCAGTCCATTTTGATGAGCTACCGCCCGCCGGTGCTTTCTGGTCGATCACGATGTACGACCTGCCGGGATTTCGCCTGATAGACAATCCCATCAACCGCTACTCCATTGGAGACCGTACTACCGGTTTGAAGTACAATGATGATGGTTCACTGGACATCTACATCCAAGCGGACTCCCCTGGCCCGGATAAGGAAGCAAACTGGTTGCCCTGTCCCAGAGGAAACTTCCGCCCGGTGATGCGCATGTACCAGCCGCGCCCGGAAGCCCTGGACGGCACTTATGTCCTGCCGCCGATTCGCAGGGAATTATCAAGCTTCCAACGATAGCAAAGACTTGAGGATGATCCGGAAATGCGCATTGCACCTAAAAAATCTTTTTATCATCCAAGTCTCGATGCCTGATCGGCCCAACCGGCTCTTCAAATGTCGATTCAATTGTTGAAATAAAGGTGAGAATAACCGGCTAGGAAAATCTAAATAGTTTCGAGAGATAATAAAATTTTTGATAGATGATGACTGCAAAAGGTGAACGGATTTTCGGCCTAAAAGCGCTGATGGTGGACGACGAACTCCAATTGCCCACCGCCAACGGCCGTGCTGCCCGTGCGCTGGTCGAGGAACTGCGCAATAGAGATGCTGATGTTGTCGAGTCGATGTCTTCGGACGATGCCCGGGCCATCATCATCTCCGATCCTTCGATACAGTGTATATTGCTGGATTGGTGCCTGGGCGATGACGATCCCAAGACTCATGCCAAAGCCAAATCTCTGCTGTCCCTCATTCGCTCCCGGAATGTGCACGTCCCGGTCTTCCTGATGGTGGAACGCGGGCACGCTTCGTCCATTTCCGCTCAGGAAATGCGCATGACGGATGAGATCATCTGGGCGCTCGAGGATACGGTCCATTTCATCGCCGGAAGGGTGATCGCGGCCATACTGCGCTACCGGGATCAGATTACGCCTCCCTTCAACCGGGCGTTGATGCAGTTTGCCCAGGTCTATGAATATTCCTGGCATACGCCGGGGCACACCGGCGGCACAGCATTTCTCAAGTCGCCTATGGGCATGGCCTTCTTCGATTACTTCGGAGAGAACCTGCTCAGGTCCGATCTGTCCATCTCAGTCGGAGAGCTGGGTTCGCTGCTGGACCATTCCGGGCCCATAGGAGAGAGCGAGAAGTACGCAGCCCGCATCTTCGGGGCTCATCGCTCCTACAGCGTGACCAACGGCACCTCAACCTCTAACCGGGTCATCTTCATGGCCTGCGTCACCAGGGACGACATTGCCCTGGTGGACCGCAACTGCCACAAATCCATCGAGCAGGCCATCACCATGACCGGTGCCATCCCGGTTTACATGGTTCCTTCCCGCAATTATCTGGGCCTCATCGGCCCGATCTATCCAGAGCACCTGGTCCCGGAGGCCATTCAGGCATCAATTGCCGAAAATCAGCTGGCAGCGGCGGCCAATAGCAAACCATTGCACTCCATCATCACCAACTCCACCTATGACGGACTGTGCTACAAAGCTACCAGGGTTCTGGATTTGCTGGCCCAGAGCGTTGACCGCATCCACTTCGACGAAGCCTGGTACGGCTATGCCCGCTTCAACCCAATTTACCATGATCGATACGGCATGAGCGGAGATCCTTTAGAATACAGCGGGCCGACGGTGTTTACGACCACTTCAACCCATAAGCTGCTCGCAGCCCTTTCCCAGGCCTCTTTCATTCACGTCCGGGACGGCAGAAATCCGGTGGAGCACGAGCGCTTCAACGAGTCTTTCATGATGCACGCCTCGACCTCGCCTCAGTATGCGATCATCGCCTCAAACGAGATCTCAGCCGCAATGATGCAGGGCGTGGGCGGGACAACTCTCACTACAGAGTCCATTGCCGAGGCGGTGGCCTTCAGGCAGGCGATCCGGAGAGTCCGCCGCCAGCTCCAGGCCAGCGGCGATTGGTTCTTCAGCACCTGGAACGCGGATCACGTAACCGATCCCGTTACGGGCAAGCGCATTCCCTTTGAAGACGCGCCGGAGTCGCTATTGATCACGGACCCCAACGCCTGGGTGCTGCACCCCGGTGATCTATGGCACGGCTTCCATAATCTCGAAGATGGCTACTGCATGCTTGACCCCATCAAGGTCTCCGTGGTCGCCCCTGGAGTCGCCCTCGATGGGTCCATGGAGAAGACCGGGATCCCGGCCACTCTGGTCACCGCCTATCTCGACCATCGCGGCATCGTCGTCGAGAAGACCACGGATTTCACCATCCTTTTCCTGTTTTCCATTGGGGTCACCAAAGGAAAGTGGGGCACGCTGGCCAACGCTCTGCTTAGGTTTAAGGAAGACTACGACGCCAACGCTCCACTGAGTGAGGTGCTTCCCGATCTGGTTGCCAGCCATCCGGATTCTTACCGCAGTCTGGGTTTGCGCGATCTGTCCGACAAGATGTTCGAGCAGATGAAGAAATCAAGGCTGACCGAGCTTCTTTCGCAGGCCTTCTCGACTCTTCCCCAGCCGGCAATGACATCCAGTGAGGCTTACAGCCGGCTGGTGCACAATGAAGTCGAGTCTCTTCCGCTTGACCAAATGGCCGGCCGGGTGGTGGCGGTGGGAATCGTGCCCTATCCTCCCGGAATACCCATGCTGATGCCCGGCGAAAATGTGGGCCCGGAGGGCGGACCGTATCTGGGCTACCTCAATGCGCTCCAGGCCTGGGACCGCCTGTTTCCCGGATTTGCCCACGACAGCCACGGGGTGGAGAACCTCGATGGAAGCTACTTCGTCTACTGCTTGAAGCAGTGAGATGCCAACGGACTGATTAGATGAGCAGTGGCAAATCGAAAGCTTTGGGCGTTTTTGCCCTGGCCATGATAAATGTGGCCGCAGTGCTGAGCCTGCGAAACTACCCTTCCATGGCCATTTATGGATGGTCATCCATCGGATGGTATCTGATCGGAACCATTGCCTTTCTCATTCCGCTGACCCTGGCAGGGGCGGAACTGGCCACCGGCTGGCCTCAGGGAGGTGGCGTCTATGCCTGGGTAAGGGAAGCCTTCGGAGAGAAGGCCGGCTTCATTGCCGTGTTCTGCGAATGGTCCAACAACCTGGTCTGGTTTCCAACCGTCCTGGCCTTCATCGCCTCGACTTTTGCCTACCTCTTCAACCCAGAGCTTGCCAATGACAATATGTTCATGTTCGTGGTCATGATGGTGGCCTTCTGGGGCACAACGATCATCAGCCTGATGGGCGAACAGACCTCCAGCAGGTTCGGATCCTTTGGCGTAATTGCCGGATCGATAGTCCCGGCGATTTTGATAATCGTGCTCGGCCTGGCCTATTGGTTCAGCGGGCAGCCGATATCTCTGCCGCCGTTTTCCTGGTCTGCGACCCTGCCCGAGATTAACATCAGCACGCTGCCGTTCATAGCCACGGTCGTGCTGCTCTTCGCCGGCATGGAGATGGCGGGCTTTCACGCCCTGGAGGTGAGAAATCCCCAGAAGGATTATCCCAAAGCCATGGCCGTGTCTTCCAGCATAATCTTCCTGCTGACTGTGATCGGCACGCTGGCCATTGCCATTGTGGTGCCGGTGGATCAGCTCAGCCTGGCCGCCGGCCTGATGCAGGCCTTCCAATCGTTCCTGCAGGCTTTCAACCTGAGCTGGCTGCTGGTGCCGCTAGCCCTTCTGGTGACATTGGGCGGCCTTGCCAATCTGGCATCCTGGCTAGCAGGACCCGCGCTTGGACTGGGAGAGGTCGCAGCCCGGGGAAACATGCCGCCCTTCTTCGCCCGCACCAATAAGAATGGAGCACCAACCGGGGTCCTGATACTTCAGGCGGCCATAGGCACAGTGGTCTCGATGCTCTATCTCTTCATCCCCAGCATCAGTGCAGCCTACTGGATCCTGTCGGCCATGACGGTCCTGCTCTTGTGCATCGTCTATCTGTTTGTGTTTGCCGCGTTGATCAAGCTCCGTTACTCTCAGCCCGACACCCCCCGGGCCTTCAAGATTCCCGGCGGAATTCCCGGCATTTGGGTAACAGGCGGAGTCGGCTTTCTGGCCTGCCTGATCACCTTTGTGGTCAGCCTCATTCCTCCAGGAAGCTATGAACACGTGTCCACCTTTACCTATGCCATAGTAATGCTTGCAGGAACGGCAATTCTCGCGCTTCCTCCGCTTGTGTTCCTGCGCCTCAGGAAGCCGAGCTGGAACTTGCAGACCAAGAAGGAGGTGCAAAGCTGATGGCAAAGGGCTCGAGCAGCTATATCCCCATGGCCGTAGTTCTGGCAGCCGTGCTGGTTGCTGTATCTCTGGCGGTTTTCCTGATAGGAGGCCCCAGGTCGGGGTTCGAAAATCCGATGAACATTTCCGCCTTCGAGCAGGCGCTGCAAGATAGCGGCCTGCAGACCTGCGTCCAGGGAGACGTGAACTGGACAGCCACGCCAGGTTTCGTGTATGGCCGGTTCTATGAAATAAGCTCCAACTGCTCGACGTTTGACCCAAACCGGCCTGAGGCGCGGGTCTGGGTGCTGGAGTTCAGTAACCTTGAGGCGCGAGATGCTGCAGTACGTAACTTCGAGACCTCGAGGAGGCACATCGGCCCGGCCATCGCCTGGGTGAAGGGACCGGTGGTGATCCTGGTTGACGGCAGCCAGAGGACGGAGGTCGTCTCCGCCCTGCGGGAGGCTGTAGCCAGCATCGAGGCACATAGGGGCGGCGGATGAGAAATCTTGCGCCTCTCAATATCACCAGCCGAAGTAATAGGTAAGGCCGATTGTGCCTATTGCCAGCAGTCCCAGAGCCAGGCCCGCTCTGGCCATCTTTTTATTCAGATACTTCGCCCAGGCCATCCCGATTACGACGAACAGTAGAATGGCGATGAAATGCGACCAGAACAGCGCTGATCGTGGATCGTCCAGGACATAAAACGGAATTATCACCGGAAAGACGGTTATGAAATCCATCAGGAAGATTGCCAGGAACATCTTCAGGTCTTCTGCAGAGGCGCTGTATTCCCTGACCTCCTGGGGCGATCCCTCCTGGAGCATGTCTACCACTTTTGATTGCTCCTCTTCGCTCAAGCTCCTGAGAATGGTGCCCTGGAGGATCTGTGTCGCTTGTTCCCGCTCCACTCGTCTATTCCCGTCCGTTCGAAGCGATTGTACCAGTCGGTCTTCTTCCGCTTCGTCCACCAGGCTGCCGTAAACAGAGGTTGCACCATCAATTATTCCCCAGGTGATGTTGACGCCCAGCGAAACGAATAGCAAGGTGAATCCTATATTCTCATAGCCGGAAGCCTCGACATTCACAATGCCGCTCACGACGGTAACCATGGCCACTCCGTAAAAGATTTCGCACAGCCTATCGCCCAGAGTGGTATTCTTCAGGATCAGCTTTGCTATCCGCGTCTCCAGCACTTTGGGAGGCACACGGCGAATGCCCACCAGGCTGAGGATGATTGCCATGATAATCAGAATTATCGCTATCCAAATAACGGGGATGGACATGATGCCTCCTGACCTGCTGCTTCACTCAAGATTGAATCCCGGGTGAAGCTTCAAGCCCGCGCTTTCAAGTTCGCCTCTCTCTGACCACTTTCATGCCTTTCAATCGTGTTTTTCGAAAGTCCCGGAACCTGCCCATGTTTCAGATTGATTCTGGATTATTTTAGATTGAAGCGTTATTATTTAATTTTTCTGGCCAGGAAGAAGATGTCATGTCCTTTTATCCACTGGTCTGCGGCCCTGGGAAAGGCTATCACCCCGTCTTCTGAAGCTATCTCCGGAATGCGGCCGTGGTATCCGATCACTTCGCCCTTCTCGACTTTATGAAACGATTGTGGAAAGTCCTTGACGAAAGAAAAGCCGGCATCGGTGAGGATTATCTTCTTTGTGAGTTGATAGACTCTGTAGGTTGGCCTGGGCGGCTTAAGATGCCCTGAAGCCTCGATCATCCTCTGATCCGCCAGAATGTTCAGAATGCCGCCGATCACGGCCGGAAGGCGGCTGGTGTCTTTTGCGTAGCCTGTTTCAAAGCAAATGCCGATTCCGCCACAATGATCGACGTACTCGTCCGTGGTGGACCGAAAGCCGCCCAGAATGAAATCCGGATCTGAGAGCACAATATCGGCATCAAACCATCTGTAGACCTTCTCATGACGGGGGGAATACGCACACGGCAAAAAGGGAACCGTGGGCACAGAGGTAGAATGAATGTCGATTGATACGTCTGCAGACCTGAGAACCGGGGCCAGCTCGTGGGCCCGGCGGGATTCGTAGAAGTCCAGGGCCGGGCCGGCCAGGTGCCGGTCAGAGAACATGCGGTTGAGGTTGTGCTCCGGGGATGTTCCCCTCTTGCCGATCTTAATGGCTTCAACATTTCCCAGGATCAGAGTCAATTTTCCGCATTTCAGCTTTTTCTGGTCGGAGGCGAACAGGTCGTACAGGGATCTGATGCAGCCAATGCCAGTCTCCTCGTCTCCATGAACGCCGCCCAAAACCGCCATGCGGGTGCCGGGAAGGTCCCCCGAGATCTGCCACATGCTTCTGCCTATTTCATCTATCTTCAGGTCACCACCTCATGCGTTACAGTCATGATATTTTCGCCACCTTCTCCCTGGCCAATCCCGGAGATCAGGTGATTTCGAACATCCCTCGAAGCCTTTTCCTCCAAGCGGGGGAAGGCCTCTGTTCCAGTCTCATAAATCCCGGACTCTTAATTTAAACATCAATGAATTAATCCGGATATCACTGAAATCTTGGAAGCATAAATAGCGTCAATATGCCGAACAGCAGCAGCCCGAAGGACAGGACGATTAGCCCGGTTCGAATCGACCTTATCTCAAACCGTTGACTGATGGCAATCAGCACCAGGACGGTTGCCAGAAATACCGTGTCTCGTATATAATCATCAGCAGTGGACCGGGCCTCTGTCCCCTCCTTAAATTTGGCCGAAGCCTCGCGCGTCAAGTTAGCTGCTTCCTCCATCTTGGAGCTGCGATATTCGGGCATGAAGATCGGCCCCAGGGGGGCCTGGCTGTTATTGAAAGGATCTGTCTGGACCCATGCATCGAAGGCTACTTTGTACTCTTCCAGGAAACGCCGTTCGTAAAACTGGGCCAGCTCCTGGTCTCCCTGGGATTGGGCATTTTGCCAGGCGGCAAGTGTGTTGGTGTTGTAGAGAAGCTCCTGACCGTAGGCACCTGTTAGGCTTGCTGCTTCGACATTTAGGATGTTTGCTTCAGCATAAAGTTCTGCCTGATGCCCATCCCATTGCGCAGCCTGATAGCCGCTCCAAGCAGTAGCTATGGCTACCAGGGCCAGGATGACCGCTTCCATGATCTCGACTGCAAACTCGGTGCGGGATGAACGCGGCGGTTTTGCATCCTTTTGTTCGCAGAGCTTATGGGCAATCTCTATATTCGTCTCTCCCGCCTCAGCCATTTGATCATCCTCGAAAGTCTGGTTGCCGGAATTCTGTTTGCTTAATTCTGCTAAATATTATTTCTGTTCTCGGCTCTTTCCATCAATTGTGAGTCATCCAAATGAATAAACCTCTGAAGTGTGTGGAAATGCGTTTTTTAGATCTTGGATACGATGCTGCCGGCAAAGCAGCTCCTGCTTGTTTTAACGGCTCCGCTACTGGACTGTAATATCACCGATTCGGTATCGCCGATTCGGTATCATAGATTCAGATACTCTGTATCCTGCCAGGCGGTGGAATTTGCGGCGGCAGGCCCTGATTATCGCTTGCTATTATAACTATTATTAAAAATAAAATTATAATTTTTTTTATTGCAGCCAGCGGAAGCCCGGCTTGTTCAGGTCATTCAAGTTCTTCATTATGCCCACAGCATCAGTTTTGGGAAGCTCGCTCTTGAAGATCTTGGATGCTATACAGCGCAGTGCGGCCTTTGCCTTTTTGGTGGCCTCATTGTCCCCAGGCTTCTCCTTGAGACCATAATGCGTGAAAAGATGATCCTTATCTGAGCCTACATGTACCAGACCCTCGCCCCATTTGGTCATCATTACAGATGCATCATCCAGGAGCTTCTGATCGATATTCTCAGGAACGTTACACTCCGCTATCATATTCATGAACTCTTCTCTCTTCAAAGATTTTCACCCTTCATTAATGGTTCACTCAATAGGATTTACATTTTTCTCTTCATAGTCGAATCCCTGTCATACAGGCAAAGTTTAATCTGATATCAATATAAATTTTTTCAAATATTCTGAATTTCTCCTTCATCCATTTTTTTTCTCCAGCAGTAGGAAAACAAGCTCGTTGACGGAGTTGATGAATGGGCCGATGAGGGTTTCTGCAGCGGTAATTCGATTCGCGATTGAGAACGAAAATAAATACGGATAGACTTCGATGAAATCCCCCGAGCTGGCGCGCTGGGAATTCCAACTTCCTGACCCCCGTGCGAATCAGCGAGGAGCCTCATTTCTTTTGGCAACTATCATGGTGATATCGTCGAACTGGAGCTGATCGCCGCTGAAGTGAGATACATCCTCCAGTATTTTCTCCATTATTTCCTGTGCTGGCAGGCTTCCGGATTCCCGGATAACGGATCGAAGCCGCTTCATGCCATACTGCTCCATTTGGCCGTTGATGGCCTCAGTCACGCCGTCAGTGTAGAGGACCAGGATGTCGCCCTTTAAGAGGTCCGCCCGGCGTTCTTCGTACTTCATTCCTTTCAGGGCCCCCAATGCAATTCCTGTCACCTCGAGCTCGACAAAATCGTCTTTCGTGCTCCTGAAGAGAAGCGGTGGGGGATGTCCGGCATTGGCATAAACCAGGCTGCCGGCCTCGCCATCCAAAATGCCGTAAAAAAGAGTCACAAACATGCCCGATCTGGAATCTTCCGATATCATATCGTTGGCATCCTGCAGGACATCTGTTCCGCTCTCATGGTGAGTGGCATTGGCCCGCACTATAGTCCTGGAAAGAGCCATGAACAGGGCGGCAGGAATGCTCTTTCCCGAGACGTCGGCTATGACCATGCCCAGCTTTCCATCATCTCCGGGAATGAAGTCGTAGAAATCTACTCCGACTTCCATGGCCGGAACGGAGATGGCTGCCATATCGTACCCTGGTACAGGTGGAATGTATTCTGGAAGAAAGCTTCTCTGGATGTCAGATGCTATGCGAAGCTCAGACCGCGACCGCTCCAGCTGCTCCTCCGTCTTCCTCATATTAGTGACGTCGCGAATGGATTCAATGGCGCCGATTGTGTCTCCCCTGGAATCGTAGAGCGGTGTGGCTTTGGCCCATATGAAAGATCCCTCCCGCCCAAATGTGGGTATGAATATCTCGCTCACCAGAGTCTTCCCCTCTCGCTGCAGGTTTGCATACTTCTTCTCCACTTCCCGATCAGGCTTTAGAACCATGTCTGCCAGAAGAGGCCTTCTCAGGCCGTAGAAGGGCAGCGAATATTCGTAGTTACCCTTGCCCATCATGTTCTCGGCCAGAGCTCCGGTCATCTTCTCCATCGCCCTGTTCCAGGTTATGACCCTTCCTTCCGAGTCAATTGCAAAAGTTGCATCCGGCAGGAATTCAATCACCTCTGCCAGGCGCTGTTTCATGGCCGCTATCTTTTCCAGAGCCTTCTTGCGGTCGGTGATATCTCTTATGGACTCGATTGCTCCTGCCACATTTCCCTGCGAGTCGTAAATTGGAGTGGCTTTCGCCCATAGGTGAGTGCCCTTTTCTCCAAAGCCGGGAATGAAGATCTCTACCGTTAGTGTTTTGTTGTCACGCTGGATGAGATCGTACCGGCCTTCGATCCGGTCTTCGGGCATGAGAACCAGGTCTACAAGTATGGGCCTTCTGACGCCATAAAAGGGCAGCGCATACTCGTAGTTTCCTTTGCCGATCATGCTATCGGCAGAGGACCCGGTTAGCTTTTCCATGGCCTTGTTCCAGGCAGTGACCCGGCCTCCTCTGTCTATGGCCAGGGTAGGGTCCGGGAGGAAGTCGATGATCTGGGCGAGGTGCTGCTTCATGCTGCAGACCTTCTGCTCGGCAAGCTTGATCTTGGTGATGTTGACGGCCACATTTACCACGCCGGCAATCGTTCCATCGACGCCGCGAATGGGACTGCTGCGAGATAGCCACGACCGGCCGTCTGGGGTCGTCAGCTCTCCTTCTTGGGACCCTCCTTCTTGGAGCGCCAGCACTGCTTTGCAGCCCGGACAGGGATTCTCGATCTTCTGAAGCACCTCGTAGCAGTGCCTTCCCTTCAGCTCTTCCATGCAGAGGCCGGAAGACTTCTGGACTGCACCATTCACCCAAATGATGCGCATGAACTGGTCCAGGTACTCTACGGCGACATTTTTCAGGCCGCTTAAAATGGCCTCTTTCTCCTGCTCGGATCTTCTCAGAGCATCTTCAGTTCTCCTGCGCGAAGTTATGTCTCGTATGGATTCGATTGCTCCCTTCAGCTCGCCAGATGAATTATAAATGGGAGAGGCCTTGGCCCACAGGTATGCTCCCTTTTCCCCAAAAGTGGGAACGAAAATCTCTGCAGTAAGCGTTTCACCGTCCCGCTGGATGAAATCGTATCTGCTTTCAATTGATGCCCCAGAATTAAAAATCAGATCGATCAAAATGGGCCTTCTGGATCCATAAAAAGGCAGGGCGTATTCATAATCTCCTTTTCCCAGCATATCTCTCTCGCATACTCCGGTGAGGCTCTCCATAGCCCTGTTCCAGATGGTGATCCTGCCGGATCTGTCGATGCCCATTGTGGCATCAGGCAAAAAATCGATGGCTTCTGCCGAGAACAGGGCCATCTCCCCGGTCTCCAATTCCGATTTATCTTCTCCGGTTGCAGTTTCATTATTCAGCTTCATATTCGACCTTCATCGATAATTTCAGTTTTTTTCCATAATTGATTGGAGCAAGTCCAGAAATCTAGAGCAGCGAACGATTTCAGGTCCGTACCTGCCAGTTGTTTGCCTTTGAGTTTTGACTGCTCATTATTCATATTTGCACATGAACCTTCATAAATAGATAGGATAGTTTCGGTCTTAATCAAGACCTGTATCCCGGGACAGATATCAAGCCCGTCAATTCCGGGAATGGCAGAGATTGCAGTGCCCAGGCCGCCTGATCGCGAGGCCCTCTCCGCCATGACCATTAAATATAAGCCGCATGAGCGATCAATAGACACTCTGATTTTGATAAGAGGGCCGGATGATCGAGCACATGAAATCACAGCATGTGGAGGGCAGCAGAGACATAACCCTCATTCCATACATCAGGAAGATCGATCTGATGTTCTCCAATTCTTACATCTTATCGGCGGCGGATCAGATTGCCCTCATAGATCCGGGCGGCTTGAAGGAACAGATAACATTACTGGAACAGGTGGTCTCCGGGCTGCAAGATGAGCTTCCCAGGCCGGTGGTGATTTATCTGACCCATGTTCACATGGATCACTGGATTCAGATAAAAGAGAGGGGCGATCACGGCCCGCTTTCTGACGCTCTGCTGGCTGTTCAGGCCGACGGAGCCGCCGCGCTGGAAAAGCCGGACCCGGGAATAACTCTGGCAGACCTTCTGGGAAGAGCAATGGTCAGGGTCCCTGTGGAGCTGAAGCTGCTCTGCCCGTGGGATACGAATCAAGGCGGAGATCATCATCTGGAACTGGGCAAATCCACCTGCGATTACGAAATCAGGTCTCAGACCATCGGCGAGGGAATGGATCTGAAGAGCCAGGTTGTTCCGATGGGAAAAGGCGATCATCTCGAGTTCTATCACACACCCGGCCACAGCCCTGACAGCATCTGCATACTGGCCGGCGTTCTGCTATTTGTGGGAGATCTCTTCTTCGCCCCCAATCCCGGAATGGCTGGGACTTGCGGCTGGAGCCATAGAGATCTTCTGGACTCAATTCAAAAGGTTCTCTGGGTGCTGGATAACAAAGATGTGCAGTACTGCTGCTCGGGCCACGGGAGGCCGATTGATGCCCTGACCGCGAGAAAGACCCTGGAGGTCATGTACAACGATGCCTTCTGTCTGAAAGATCTAGAGAGGATTACCCCGGACTGGGCCAAACGAACGGCATCCTACGCCGAAGACCTCATGAGAGAGCTGGAGCGAATATCGACCATTATCGCCGGCAGGCTGGCCTTCATCGTCCATGTTCTGGACGAGCTTGAGGAGACTTGCGCGGCCGGGGAGACTGAAGCCCTATTGGATCCCAAAGCCCTGGACAGTCTCTTCGACGACTTTCAGCGCTTCTCTGTGGAGCTCCGGGTGGGAAAGAGACTTGATCTGGAGATGGTCCACAAGGCGGGGCAGATCGTCGGAAAGCTTGACCGGATGATCGATGGACGAAAGCTGGGATCGGTCATGGATCAATCCCTTCTCAGGAGAGCTCACCGCCTGCTTAACGATTACTCGGTCGTCTACCGGGGCTTTCGTCCTCCTTACTACGTCTCATACGACGATGTTAACAGGGTCGTAGAGGACGAATTGTCGAGGATGAGGGAGAAGCCCTACCATGAAGAGGACATAATCCTGGCCGAGAGCCAGGAAGAATATCTCAGGGCCCTGAAGGCCAGGATCGCATATGTTGATCTCTTTGAGGACGTGACCATATCATTTCTGCCGGATTCTCAAAGGCCTTTTGCTCGCATGGACCGGGAACGGTTCTGCGACGGCTTAATTGACATCTTCGAACGTTTCAAGAGCGCCGGGGCAGATGAAATTGCAGTCAGCACCTCCTTAAATGATGATTGGGTTCAGGTTCGTATTTGGGGAAATTGTTCAATGCCGGTTCACCCGCTGCAAAGGTCGCTCCGGTTCTTCGAGCGAAGCCTGGCGCTATGTGGAGGATTGTTACAGACCTCGACTGCAAAGGAGGGACCATCAGTGGAGATAGAGTTCTCGGCGCTGGGCGATGAGTTTGTCATTTGATAACTCTGACCAAAGCCATCATATCGTTGGTCGGAAAAAGGTCCGATACGGCCAGAGCAGCCCTGGCTGAACAGGCACGAAAACGCTGAGATTCTCTTATGTCAGCCGCCAAAAAAAAGTTGGCTCAAGCACGCATCTTGAATCCCATTATCATTGCGGCAAGTCCCCCTACAACTCCCAGGATTCCCAGGATATAGGGCAGAGATGCGTAACCGATGTAGGGCGATCCCAGCAGCAGCAGACCGAACAGTATGCTGATAAGGCCGATAATTGCTATTCCCCAGTCGCCCCTGAATCCCTGGAATACGGCCATGGCTCCTATGATAATGCCCATGATTCCAACGATTACGACTAATGTGGTGATCACGATGTAAGTGCTGACCAGGGGTTCGCCGATGAGGATCAAGCCTGCAAGTATCCCCAGTATTCCGCCAAATAGCTTCCAGCCACGGTTCTCGCTGTCCTTGAGCATGCTGAAAAGGGTCAGGACTCCGCTTACCAGCCAGAAGAATCCCAGCAGCTGAACCAGGAGAGCCAGAGTCGTGTCCGGCCTGAACAACAGGAAGAGACCAATAATTAATGCCACTGCCCCTTCTAAAAAGACTATCCACCAAGGAACGAGTGTGACTTCCACGGTGGTGACTTGTGCCTCCGCAACTTCCATAAATT
Source organism: Methanotrichaceae archaeon (assembly GCA_013178225.1). Lineage (GTDB taxonomy): Archaea > Halobacteriota > Methanosarcinia > Methanotrichales > Methanotrichaceae > JABLXE01. The sequence continues at coordinate 117,630 of JABLXE010000003.1, read as the reverse complement.
GAACCTCTCACAGATAACGTTTGATCAAAAATATATGGTTTTAAGCCTTACAATATCGGACGTGAATCTATTTCTTGCAGTATCCCTTCATCCCCAATAGCCTGAAGACCTTCTCCATCTCCACTTTGTCAGTCTCTACTATTGCGGCGTTCTCCCCTTTGATTATCATGGTCATGTCTCCGCCGCTGTAAGCAATGCCGTGAAAGGGAGTCCAGTTTCTGGGCCTTTTGCGAGCTCCGCCAACGAAAATAGATATGACCGCCGATAGCTCTTTTGAGGTTTCCTCTTTCAACTCAGGGCTGACCGTACCTTTGGCCTTCCAATCGACAATCCTTCCAATATCGTCCAGCTTGGCTACGGCAGTCACTCCTTCCATTTGAAATAGCTCTTCCAAAATATCCATAGATATCACTCTTCAATCAACAATAATGCACTCAGTTAGTTAAATATGTTTTCCCCCATCGAGGCCATTATTGATAATTATTTTGCTGGGAATCCTAAAAAAATTCTTGGATCAGGAGACCTGAATGAGACCAACTATTCGTATCTCAAATTCTATATAAAATTCAAACAGATATCCAGCATTTGTTCTTGAAGGAGCACGCTGCACGAATGTAATAATTGCAGCCTGCAAAATTTAAGCAAAATTTAATTGAGGCATTCCTGCCACCGCGATCTCCACCGAAAGACCACATAGGGAAATGCATCGAGAATCGAGGACCTCAAAGCCCGCCTCTTGCAGGCTCTCATGGACCTGGATCGAATGACTTATCTCTGAATGGCAGTCGAGCCCCGTCGCCCAGAACGAATTCCGCTCTTTTCATTTAGGTTGTCTCATAAAGCAGTCTCTTGCTGCAGCAGCTCTGCCAGGTTCATCATCTCGATTACCGCACCCTCTGAAAGCCGGTACAAGGACCACTTGCCATCCTTTCGCTCTTTTATCAGTCCAGCCTCCTTGAGCACGCTCAGATGGTGGGAAGTGGAGGACTGAGGCCTGTTCAGGGCAGCCATTATTTCGCAGACGCACAGCTCACCTTCTAAAAGCAGCTTCAGGATGGCCAGACGGCACGGATCGGCCATCGCCCTGAAGACCTCAGCCTCTCCTCTGATCGTCTGCTCATCCAGAGCAGAGACCGCCGATCGCAATCTTTCGACCCTCTCTCTGGCGCGCTTTTTGTCGCCTATCAGAAGGAAGAGCCTCTTTGCAGACTCATCGGTCACCTCCCGGCTGCATTTTTTATCCGAATTCAGCGGCAACCGCATCCCACCGAAGAAATCAGATTGGACTTCTCCCTTTCCAGGCAGGCCGGGCATACTTTGAGGCGGCCTCGTTGCCTGTGATTCACCTTCGACAGCTTCAGGGTATCGTTTCCGCAGATATCGCACTTCATATGCACGACCATCCTCCCGCTCGACCTGCTCATAGCGACCCGCTCATAGAACTCTGCCTCAAGCCCCTGGCGGGTCTCAATTGCAGCCTTTAAAATGACGACACGATCCCCTTTAATTTTTCCGCATCAACACAATTGGATGCGATCCGATCTCTGGCCTGAAGATTGAGATCTGCCCCCAGCGGCGGTAGTTGCATAGACTAAATTCATCAACCGATCTTTAGGCGATAGTGTGAGACAAAGATCGGAAGAACAATATGGGGATCTGAGATTGATCGAAAAGATGCTTAATAAATGCGAGGATCTTGGCCCGGAATTGAGCGAAGATTTTAGCGATGAGCGATGGATAAAGCGACGGAAAGGACTTCCGATAGGGCCTGGAATTTTGGCTGCATAAGATTTCCATCCAGCCACATCAAAATGCCGGGAAACCTATGTCACTTTTCCTGCAGAGAATAATCCGTTATGTTCAGGAACCAGTAGCCTTCCTTCAAAACCGGCTCGCTCCCGGTTATGACGATCTTCTTTTTGAACATCGGGCCGTCGGCCACGAAGGTGTGAAACTCCCCATCCTCGCCGCAGGGATCGATGTGCGAATCCAAATCGCGCAAATCGCTGATGAATTGCTCATCGATCCTGCGGCCCAGCCACTCTTTGCCCAGCAGGCCGTCTTTTGCGCTGACCACAAAGACCTCAAACCCGCAGCCGATAATTTCCCTTAAGACCTTCTCTGAATCCTGTTTCCAGATGGGCAGCAGCTGTTCTATCTGCAAGTCCCGGCAGATCCGGTCGACCAGCATCTTGTGGGTTTGGATGTGCCCGAAGGCCGCGCCATCGATCTTCTCACCCTGGGCCCGGAGATCCGCGACCACCTTCTTGAACTCCTCCTCGTAGGAGGTGAAATCTCTCTGTATCAGGGGAACTCCAAGGGCCTCTGATTGGGCCCGAATGATTCCCGGATTGATCTCATGGGACCCGGTCTTTTTCACGTTTCTGAAGTTCAGCAGATGGCTGACCCTGTACCCATCTTTCATCACCCTGTAACAAGAATAGCATCCATCCTTTCCCCCCGTCCAGGAGACCACGACATTTCCCCGTACATCTTTCTGGACACTTCCCTCCGGCTTCGCGGCATCGACCATATTATTTCACCCGATCCTATCGGTCAACACCTCGCCTGCACCCGCTAATAATCTTTGTGCATAATTCAAGAAGATCATCATGATACGTAGGTATGGAAATTTGATGTTTGAGCGTTTGAGGTTTTGAGGTATAGGACTTGATACCTGACTTAAGCAGGAGTTAAGAGTTAGGGAAAACTATATATTGTCAACCCGAAAAGGTTGACGTGTGAACCTGTTCATTAACGAGAAACAGTTCGAGTTCTGGAAGCTGAGACGCTCCCGAGCATCCAACATAGCCATCGCCACAAGCTTTGGAATCTCCCGGCAGGCGGTCTCGAAGGCTCTCCTAACAATAGACGAGAAGATCGAGGCCGCCCTCCGCGATATGGCAAAGGCCAACAAGATCGCAGTCGTGAAAATTAATCCCCAGCTGGGCGTCCTCCTTGGCCGTTCAGTTCCACTGGGAGTCGATGCCATCATCTTTGTCTCCGGGAGCCACGGCGTCCAGGTCTGGTACGAACACGACGGCGATTGCGGGACTTGTGCGGAATATGCAGAGTGCATCGAACTGCTTTGGGATTACGCAAGAGAGCTCGACATCGTGCTGAATCGGACCGCCGATCCCACGAAAATGGCGGAGGAGCTGTTCGCAAAGGTGAAGGAGATGGTCTGATCGTGCATTTTAGCGAGATTATTGAACACTGGACCGGGTGGTGTCCAAAGAAGCAGATGGCCCAGAAGGCTTCCGGAACAGGTTTTCTGTGGAGGGAAACATCCATGAAGACACAGATAAGCACGAGGAGCAGGACGACGGGCATCGCGGCAATTATACTGGTGCTGGTCGCTGCCCTGGTGGGAATGCGACTGGAGTTCGACAGCCTGCAATCCCCGGATTGGATCTTTAGCGATCCAAAAACCGCAGAAGGATACCAATGGTTGGCGAACAACACCGAGACGGATGCCGCAGTCCTGGCCTGGTGGGATTATGCCGACGGCATTGAGAAGATCGGAAACCGCGAAGCTGTGATAGACGAAGCGTCCAAAAACATCAGGAATGCGATTGGCGGCTACATGGATCCCGGAAAGCCCTGGCATAAGATAGAATATGCTTTGTGGTATCCCTTTGAGTCGGAGGAGAAAGTCAAGGACGTGGCAGAATTCTTCCTATCAGAGAATGCCACATCGGCCAAGGAAATAGCCCGGGAGCACGGATCTGACTACGCACTTGTGATGTCCGGCGATCTGGGCAAGTACTTTGCCCTGGTGATGGCCTCCGGAGGAAACTTCAGCGACTACATAATTAGGCCCACAAACATCAGCGTTCCGGTTACAGATATGAGGCCGTATCTGAAAAAGCAGACCATCTTCACCCGAATGGTCGACGGCGATGATATAGAGGGGTTCTCGAAGGCCTTTGACAACGACCGGATCAGGATTTATAAGCTGTCCTGATCCTGTGCTCCTGTATTTAATGCTCTGATAATAATGCTCTGATAAAGTAAGGTGGGCAGAGGATAACCGCCTTTTCCGTTGCCCACCATCTGCATTTTATCAATTTTGGACGAATTTTCGCTGCCGCTGGCCACAAGCGAATCCACCAAAAATCAAAGCCGTTAGGTCCCTCTATCTCTATCGGACCACTGACTCCACCTTCCGGATATAGGCGTCGATATCAAACTTGCGGCCGGCCCCTTTATAGCTCATATAGCGCACCTTGCCGAACACCTCACGCTCCTTCCAGGCGCGGTCGTGGATGCCGCCTATGCTCCAGGCAATTCCGGTGTAACCATTGGGATCTCTGCCGTCCAGCTCGTACTTGTCATTCAGGTAAATGGCCGCTCGCAGAGCCTCATCTGGCGTTTCTGTCCATTCCAGGATCTTTTTTGCCCAGTACATTCTCAGGTATCCGTGCATCTTGCCTTTATGCACCATCTCCAGCTGCGCCGCGTTCCACAGCACGTCATGGGTCTGTCCCGCCTCAAGCTCCTTCAAATTGTAGATGTATTCCCGTCGATCCTTCTCATGTATTCTCAGCGTCTCTTTGGCCCAATCCGGAAAGCCGTCGAAAGAGTCGTAGTTGGAGTTGTAGTAGCAGAAATTGTCTGACAGCTCTCTTCGCACAATCAGTTCTTCCAGGAAGGAACTCGAATCCTGCGAGCCTTTCAGGACCTGAAGGGCCACTCTCTGAGCTGAAATATGGCCGAAGTGCAGGTACGGAGACAGACCGGACTGGGCATCGCGGGCCGGATCATTTCTCCCCGATTCGTATCCGGACAGCCTATGGTTCAAGAAATCTATCAGATGATCTCTGGCCGCCTTCTCTCCCGGTTGGATCCATTTCACCTCGGGAAGAGCGCCGGCCTTGACGCTCTTTTCCGCCTCATCCCAATCGTTCTCCGCCCAATCCTCGAAGCGAAAGGGATGCTTGGAAACGGCGGGAAACTCCTCCAGGAATTCGGACAAAAGGCGGCGAACTTTAGGCCGGAAGGTATATGCGGCCCACTCCTGCTTGGAGGATGCAACCCAGCAGGGAACGATGTTGTGAGCATCGACTTCATAGAATGGAATGGCTATCTGCTCAATTGCCGACACCTTCCAGCTCCTGTTTATGCGCAGAGGAGAGAAGTCGGATACCAAAGCCGCCGCATCATGAGCTTTCAGGAATTGTGCAATCTTCCGTCCCGGATCACCATGAAGCAGGAATAAAGGGATATTCAACTGCCTTAAATCCTTCTCAACTTCTTTTAGACCGCGCAGCATGAAATGGTACTGCCGGCTGGTAGCTCCGAGAAATTCTGGCGAAAGGCAGAAGAGAGCAGCCACTGGAGAAGTGTTTTTTCGGGCCAGTTCCTGCGCAAAGAGAAGCGCCCAATTATCTCTGACCCGCTGGTCCCGGCTCATCCAGTAGATGACCGGCCCTTCTTTTCCCTCTGCCTCGACCAGGGTCTTCACCCTTTTTGGGTTCACAGCCACGAATCCTCCTCGACCTTTCATTCTCATCTGCCGCCTTCCCTGATACTATAGCCTCAAGTTATGGCCTCAGGATCTACAGAAATTTTTCTATGGAGATGCTCCAAGCAGCTCTTTGCCGGAAGATGCCAGTGTAGAGGAGGAGACAGGATAGACCGGGGAACGGAACGAAGAGGCCCAATTCCCGCAAACGCCCTGCCCCAGGTTCAATCTCAATTCGACACGGCCTGGATGCGACATGACATGGATTAACGACCCTCCAGGCGAAGAATCGTGAATTTCGTCACTAGTCTAAGATCCGCCCTTCTGAGAGAGGCGCACTACTACGCTATCAGAGAGCCGTAAGGAAATTGTCTGCCCATCGGATGATGTTGATCTGCCGGGATTTTCGGCATGGTCCGGCCATGTGAAAAGTTTATAAAGGGGAAGGTGAGACTAGGGATCGCTTTAGGCAAATGACGAAAAGCCTAAGTGAAGAGTGGGACGGATATGGAGGCTTAAATTTGGGTAAGTATGTAATTCTCTCTGCATTGCTCGTATTCCTTATCACCGGCCTGTCGCTTGCGCAGGTGGATGATAATTCGAGCACCATCGATAACGTGACAATTACTGAGGACATAAACGCGACCGAGGAGGCTGCCGCAGTTGAAGCCGAAGCAGCTACCGAAAACGTGACCCTTGAGGAGCCGGTCGCAGTTGAGACTGCTGAGGCTGCGCCCGAAGTCCCGGCCAACCTTAAATACATCTGGATGGTCAGCGGCATCGAGCCTGAGCAGATAACCATGGCCCTCAATCAGGAGGGCACGGAACTATTCGGCCAGGCCAAGTACGAGCCGGAAGCCGGAGAGGCCTGGAACGGCGTTGTGATCGGCACAGTTTTCGGCGATCAGGTTAACCTGGCGATCACCGCTCTGAAGGAAGGGACTCTGGTCTCGACGCTTGTCAGCGGAAGCTTTGCCGATGAAGCGCTATCCGGAAGCTACTTCCAGACCAGTGAGGGTCAGATAGCCGGCCGCGGCGACTTCAGTGCCATGTGGATCAACGATGACATAACCGCTTATGCCCCGGCAGCAGTTGAACAGCCCGCGGTCGAAACCGAGACCGTCTCTGCAGAGGCCAGCACGACCCCTGTGGCCGAGGAGACCCAGCAACCCGTGCAGCTCGGTTCATCCTCCAGGTTCAGCGATGTGCGCCAGTATGCTGATCAGGTCCTGACCGGAGTAGGCGATTTGAGCCAGATACCCATAGGCATGGGCGGATCGATGGGCTAATTGAATTCTAAAACCTCAACTTTTTTTTGGGCGAATTTAATAATCGATTCTTTTTTCATGCGAAACATCTTTATAAATATTCGACATTTCTACTATCATGAAAAAGGCTAACGCTTTACTGTTTTTTTTACTTATTCTGCTTTTATGCGGGCTTGCCGGAGCATCCTATTGGTTCAAGGTGATAGAAGTCTCTCCGGTCAGCGTCGCGCCCAATAGCGATGCCAACTTCACGGTCACCGTGAAGGGCCTGGGAAGCGATGGCGCCTATGTCGGCCTGACCTTCAGAAATCTGAGCGACGGCCTGACCATCGTGGACCGGGACCGTCTGCGCTACATTTTTCCTACGGGAACGACCGCCTTCAATGTGACAATTCGTGCCGCGGACCTGACCCCGGGTACCTATTCCCTGGAAGTCGGAACCGCGGCCACGGGGTCACCTCCCGGGTTCACCAAGGTGAACGTCACCGTTTCTTCGCCGCTTGAGACCGCCGCGCCTGAGGCCGCAGCTTACCGGACCGCCGAGCCCGTTGTGGTCGGTAAATCGGCTACAGAAGAGGTCCCAGAGGAGACTTCAGAGGAGACGGCTGGACCGGAGACAGAGTCCGCACCTGCTCCGGGAATCGCCCTGGCCCTGCTCGCTCTTTTGCTGGCGGGTCGAAAGATGCTCTGAAACGAAATTTGTCCCAAAATTTTTCTGATGATACGGGCCGATAAATTTTTGTGCCTGCACTGATAATAGGCAGACGACGATAACATAATCGTCGATTTCGGTGTGGAACAAACCAATAATCAGAGGTGTTTGGAACGAAAACAAAGCCAGTTATTGCCCTGGGGCTGATGATCCTGCTCTTGTGCGCCTGTTCGAGCGCGCAAGACAAAGGCACTCTGCGAGTTACGGGCGTGGGGACCGTGACCGTGCCTACTGATACCGCATATATAACGGTCAGTAAAGAGAGCACTCTCGATAATGCCAGCGTGGATACCTCCAGCAGCGATGATCAGCTAAACCTCACCATTGAGGCCCTGAAATCAGCAGGAGTAAAAGACGGAGAGATACTGCCCGGACGCTACAAGGGCCTGGCAACCTATTACACCAGAATTTGCGATCGTGAAAACAACACATCCGTCTGCCGGGACAGCAAGGCCTATCTGCTGACCGAGAAGCTGCTTATCAGGCTCAATGACAGCGATCAAACGAGAATTGACAGGATCTTACAGGCTGCAGAGGATGCCGGAGCCGGTGCGGAAGTGTCCGGATATGCCCTGAGCGATACCAGCGAGGCCTTTAAAGAGGCCAAGAAGATGGCTATCGCAAATGCTAAAGAAAATGCCGTGGACTACGCCTCTGCACTCGGCATGAAAATCGGAAACGTTGTTTCCATAAATGAGCTTGGGTATCCCGACGTCGAAATAGGATCGGATTGGACAGGACCCGATTGGACCGCAGGACGGCTCTTCGGAAGGCATAATCCCATGATGTGGATGGGCTCTCCCTGGAGCATGAACCGGTTCTTCGCCTGGAGGGAGATTCCGGCAGGCATGGCTGACGTAACGGCCTATGTGGATGTGACCTACGAAGTTGCCTGAAGAAAATTTTTAAATGCGAGAATCTTAAGCCGGCTTCTCGAAAACAAGCCGGCCCGTTCGATCCCCCTTTTTTTTAAAGCTCCCATCCCAGCCGCTCTTTTATGATCATGTAGCTCATCTCCGGCGGTATCAGGCCCGCTTCGGTGCAGATCTGGTCGATATACTGCCTGGGAGTCACGTCGAAGGCCGGATTCCTGACCCGCACCTGCCGGTATTGAGATATGGTTTCTAAAACCTCCTCTTGACTGCGCTCTTCGATTGCAACCAGCTCTCCGGCCAGAGTCTTGGGGCTGAACTTGTAGGTCTCTGCCGCCACCATGAAAGGGGTGCGGGCCTCGTGGGCGCACAGAGCGATCTGCGCGGTGCCGATCTTGTTCACCAGCGACCCGTTGGCGGTGACGACATCGGCCCCCACCACCACCAGATTCACCTCGTTCATGACGCTTCGTGCGGCCGAATCCACTATCAGCTCGACATCTATTCCCATGCGATCGAGCATTCCTATAGTGGTTATTCCCTGATACCTGGGCCGCGACTCCGTGGCTATCACCTTGATCCTCTTGCCGGACCGGTGGGCGGTGCCGATCACGGAGAGGGCAGCCATAGAGTTGCAGTGAGTGAGCACGGTATCGCCATCGCGTATGGTGCGGCTTCCGATTATTCCTATCTGCTCCACCGCCCGCTGTGAGTTCTTGATGAAGCGATCGGCATTGTTTACCACCGCCTCTTTCGCAGCCTGAGCATCGGTTGCGCTGTATCTGGTGACCAGCTTTATGGCATTGAACAGAGAGACCGCGGTAGGCCTGGTGTTGAGAAGAGAATCTGCCGCCCACCTGAGCTGCCGGTCGAATTCCTCCAGGCTTGACGTATCAAGCTCCAGCACATAGTCCTTCAGCGCCTGGGCGGCAGCTGTGGCAATTCGACCCGCCCCCCTGATCTCCATGGACCTGATCTTCCCGGCCGTGTCCAGCAGCTTCTCTTCCTGAGTCATCCTTCAATCAATTGGGCAGGAGAGGATAAAAACGCTTTTCCGACGGAACCGACGGAACTGAAAGCCAGAAAAGATGAGTTGAAATTAGCGGCATCATCCCGGTGCCAGCCTTTTGGCCAGGCGTGCCACCCTTTCTCCCAGCATCTTGCAGGTTTCCCGGCATTCTGCCTCCGGCGAACCTACAGCTATCGCCCCATAGTGCCCCCCAGAATCCATGGGATCGCCGACCACGATCATGGCGTGAATCAGCATGGCCTGCAGGACTGACAGGAGCGTGGTTTGATTTCCTCCATCAGCGCTGGCCGATGAGGTGAAGGCCGCGCCGACCTTGTTCTCTAGCTGGCCCCGGATCTCAGCCGAGCCATCGAACACCTTTTTGACCTCGGCCGACATCAGGCCGTAATAAGTGGGCGAGCCGATGATTATGCCGTCGGAGGCTATCAGGTCATCGTTCGTCACGTTCTCAACTTTCTTGAGAAAGGCTTCTGCCCCAGCGGACCGGACGCCCGATGCTACCGCTTCGGCCATCTTGGCCGTGTTCCCCGTTCTAGAGTGGTAAGCTACCAGGACCTTAACCATGTGCAACACCTTCAAAAATTCATGCCCTTATAATCTATTTAATATTATCCTATCTCCTGCCCTGACCTCCTTGAATATACCCAGACCTTCTCTCACACGTCCCAGGTGATTGACGCCTGAAACCGGCTGGGTCCGGCCGAAGAATATGCACAGCGCAGGCCCTGGCGACCAGTAGGAGATGTCGCCCGGCTCAGCCGATGAATTCGGATTCTCGTCGTCTGTCTGTAGCGGAATATCGAAGTAGACTTCTTCACCCCATATCATAGCACTCGCCTCCAGAGGCAGCAGTTCGAAGAAGGCTTCGGACGTTCTCGGATTTCGCTGGTCCAGCTCCGCTCGCGCCTTTCCCTTTCCCCGGACCACAATTTCAAATGACTTCAAAAATGACTCCAATTCAGTCCACCTCTTCTGCTAAACGGTTCCCTAATGAAGGTTGAGATTGCGGCAAACCTCTTCAACTCAACGCTGCCGCAAAAAAAACGCACCTGGGCATCGGCCAAATGCGCGCCCTAATACTTTCGTCCTGCCAGGCCAACCTACACATATTCTCTACTAGTATTATCAGCCTAGGCCGTCCGCTAATACACTTTTGGCTACTCCCTGCGGGCGGTTTCATCCCCTCTTAGATCTGGGCGGCCACCGGTACGGGTATCACCGGCATGAATATAGTTGAACAATTTTTATATATCTTTATAGCGAAGACTTCAGGTGCAATCCTTAAGGATCTTTTAGAGGTTTTGACTATGGCCAATTTGGAGGAGCTGGGATATGAAGGCATCAAGGGAGTGATATTCGACTGCTACAACACGCTCATTAATATCAGCACCGACGAAGGGGATATCAGCAGCTACAAGCCGGTGGCCAGATGGCTGATCTATCAAGGGGTCAGGGTCTCCCCGGAGGAGCTGATGGCCGAGTACCGGAGAGGGGTGAAGGAATACATGGAGAGCAGGTGGGAAGCCTATCCGGAGGTAAGAGTTGAAGCGGTATGGGGAAAGATCTGCGAAAGGCATGCCGTATGGGAGATCGATAGCGAGGCTCTGGGAAAAGAGACCAGCCGGACCTTTAGAGCCGCAACCCTGGAGAGATTGCAGCCCTTTCCCCAGAGCGAGCGGCTGCTGCAGGAGCTGAACGATTACCCGAAGGCCATAGTATCCAACGGACAGAGGGTATTCTCTGAGCTCGAGCTCAGGTACCTGGGCTTTTATGACCGCTTTGAGCATGTGATCTTCTCCTCCGACTTCGGCCACAAGAAGCCGGACCCGAGGATCTTTCTGGAGGCGGCAAGGAAGCTCGATTTAGAGCCCGAGGAGCTGCTGGCCATCGGCGACAATTTCGATAACGATATCGTCCCTGCGGCAAGAATCGGCATGAAGACCCTGCACATCGAAGAGGCCTGGAAGCGGTTCAACGTGCTGTGAAAATGTATATAAAAAGTCGATCTTTGCTGGTCGCCTTGCTGCCCCTGGCTGGAGATCGAAATCAAGCCGTAATCAGCGACGCTGTTCGACTATCCGCCTCTACGGCCTTCTAATCCTCACGTGCAGCCGGTCCGAGTAGTTCACGCCCAGCTCTAGAGCCAGATCCCAGGCCACCTCAGCACCCCTCATTGCCCAGTCTGTCCCGTAGGGCATGAGCCATACCCTCTCGGAGGGAAGATCGGGAAGAATCGACCTCAGAACGGCGGGGGGCCAGCACCAGGCCTCCGGCCCGAGGACGAACTTCAGGTGAACGTTCCCCTTGCTGCCCCAGTATTGCAGGTCGCACGGCGCCCCCCGCTTGGGGCTGATCACCGCAAAGTGAAGCCGTTTCAGGGTCCCGTCCGCCAGGATGCCGGTTCCGTTGCTCTCAAGATGGATCTCGATATCCTGCAGATGCAGGCGGTCTATGAGCGCCTGCAGATCATCCATCTGTTGGGTCGGCTCGCCGCCGGTGATGACCACCCGTTTGCCCTTTATGAACTCTATGACGTCTGGAATGCTCATCTCTTCATAGCCTTTGGCCTGGGTGTCGCAGCCGCGACAGGAAAGGTTGCATCCTGCCAGCCTGATGAAGGTGGCCGGCCTGCCCATGGCCGGCCCCTCTCCCTGAATGGAATAAAAGATCTCGGATACGCGCATCTGTTGTGGAAGCTGGCGGCCATAGACCTTAAATTTGCTGCCATCCGGCGCGAGGCCGGATAAGTCGGCGGGCGAAACTTAAAGCCCTCGATATATTATCATTAGTAAATCCTGAGCTTAATTTTATTTAAATAGTAAATTATATATAATGTAATAGACAATGTTCCGGCTAAGGGTGTTTGGCATGAAGAAGATAATCTGTAAGAATTGTGGGGTAGTAAATGAAGTTGAAACAGAGGTCCTGGGAGAAGACGACGAAGAGTGGCTGGAGTGCACGCTGCCCCAGGGCTTCGAATGGATTCTTCCTCTGGGAAAGATCTCGCCTGTGGTCGGCGATCCGATATACATATCCGCTCATGGAGAACACCTCTCCCGCAGCGCGTATCTTGAAAAATACGATATAGATCCAGAGATCACCCTCCAGATGATGCGCGGCACAGTCGTTCGCCAGGACGTGTCAAAGCTTTTGGGAGTGAGTAAAGGCCAGTCGGGAGAAGCCAAGATGAAGGCCACCTCCGGCCACATGGGGAAAATGTTCGAGGACGATGATTGGGAGATGTAAATCCCAGCATAAAGGATGGCGCATCTGCACAGGGCGAATGCAAATGGTCTATCATGATAAATTTGTCTAGTCCTTCTGCTCAATTTTTGGACATTTTGTCGAATACATGCCGGATGATGCCCAAGTCTTCCTCCTTCGATCATTTTTCTGCCTGGCCTCGAGCCGGGAACTAAATTAATATATATAATAAATTCGCGGAACAATTAAACACAACTCAAATTATCAGATTATCATTTGCAGAGATAACTTAAAATATGCTGTGAAGGGAGTCACATTCCGGCACGTATGAAGCCCAAAGAAACCGGGTGGATTGCAGCAGAGGAATACGAAAATGAAGGAGAGGCTGGAAGAGATAGGGTCGCGCCTTCGCGAACTGAGGGAACTCTCTGATATCACTCCAGAAGATATGGCAGAGTACCTCAATATATCCGCTGAGGCGTACACCTGCTACGAGCAGGGAAAGCTGGATATTCCGGCGAGCAAGCTGATCGAGATCGCTCGCAAATTCGATGTGGATATGAGCCTGCTGCTAACCGGGGACGAGCCCCGCATGAACATCTTTTCGGTGACCCGCAGGGGTCAGGGAGTGGAGGTGGAGCGCAGGAAGCAGTACAGATACCAGAGCCTGGCAGGCAACTTTGTTCACAAGAAAGCCGAACCCTTTATTGTTACGGTCGAGCCCAGAAAAGAGAAGCCATCGTTCTACAGCCACCCTGGCCAGGAGTTCGACTTCGTGCTGGCAGGCACCCTGAAACTCTATATTCACGATCAAGAGGTCATGCTGAACCAGGGCGATTCGATATTCTTCGATTCGTCCTATAAACACGCCCTGGAGGCGGTTGACGATAAGCCTGCCCAGCTGCTGGTCTTGGTCATGTGAGGAAAAGAGGCCCTAAAATGTCTTCATTATTATCGAGATTTGTCTCCAGATCCGAATTCGAGTCCTACGAGGACTTCAAAGAGAACTTCAAAATCATTGTTCCAGAGAACTTCAACTTCGCCTTCGATATCGTGGACGCCTATGCCGAGGACTTCCCGGAAAAGACTGCTCTGGTATGGTGCAACGATCACGGAGAGGAGAAGATCATCACCTTCGGAGAGCTAAAACGCTTGAGCGACCAGGCGGCCAACCTATTTCTGCGCCTCGGGCTCCGGAAGGGCAACACGGTTATGCTCACCTTGAAGAGCCGCTGGGAGTTCTGGGTCTCCATGGTTGGCCTGAACAAGATCGGCGCCATATCCATTCCCTCCACCCACATGCTGAAGGAGAAAGACCTGGTGTACCGCATCAAGAAGGGCGATATCAAGATGGTGATCTGCATCGGGGAAAACGGTGTTCCCGGCGAGGTCGATGCTGCAGATCTAGCTCTGGGAAACATTCCCCTGGTAAAGGCGCTTGCCGGATCCACCGACCTGAAACGAGAGGGCTGGATCAACTTCGGTCTCGAGCTGGAGAAGTCCTCCCCCGATTTTGAGAGGCCTGTGGGAGAAGAAGCCACCAAAAACGATGACATCCTCCTCGGATACTTCACCTCCGGCACCACCGGATACCCCAAGATGGTCCGGCACGACCAGACCTATCCGCTGGGCCACATCATCACCGCCAGGTACTGGCAGAACGTGGGCGAAGACGGCCTTCACTATACAGTTGCCGATACCGGCTGGGCCAAGTGCGCCTGGGGAAAGATCTTCGGGCAGTGGATCGCCGGCTCAGGGGTCTTCGTCTACGATTACGACCGCTTCGATGCCGGAACCATGATGGACAGGATGGTCCACTACGGAGTCACCACCTTCTGTGCTCCGCCGACCATCTTCCGCTTCATGATCAAGAGCGATATGTCCCGGTACGATTTCTCCAGCCTCAATTACCTGGTGACCGCCGGCGAGCCCTTGAACCCCTCGGTTTACGAGAAGTTGCTGAAGACAACCGGCCTCAAGCTGATGGAGGGCTTCGGCCAGACGGAATCGGTGGTGTGCATCGCCAATTACCCCTGGATGGAGCCGAAGCCCGGATCGATGGGCAAGCCTGCCCCAGGATATGACATAGTGTTAGTCGGAAAGGACAATAAGGTCTGCGAGGTGGGCGAAGAGGGAGAGATCGTCATTAAGACCGACAAAGGGAAGCCCATCGGACTGTTCGTGGACTATCACCAGGACCCGGAGAAGGTCAAGAACACCTGGCACGACGACTATTACCATACTGGTGACACCGCCTGGATGGACGAAGACGGCTATTTCTGGTTCGTGGGCAGAACCGATGACATGATCAAGTCCTCCGGCTACCGGGTGGGGCCTTTCGAGGTGGAGTCCGCGCTCATGTCCCACCCTGCCGTCATGGAGGTGGCGATCACCGGAGTTCCCGATCCCATCAGAGGACAGGTGGTCAAGGCCACGGTGGTCCTGACCCGGGAATACACCGCCTCTGAAGAGCTCAAAAAAGAGCTTCAAGAGCATGTAAAAAATGTCACGGCACCCTATAAGTATCCGAGAATCGTCGAGTTCGTAGAAGAGCTTCCCAAGACCATCAGCGGCAAGATTCGCAGAGTGGAGATCAGGGAGAAGGACAAACCCTATCCGGTGATCAACATCCTGGAATGCAAAGCCTGCGAGAGGTGCGTTCTGGCCTGCCCGGCAGAGGTTCTGAGGATGGGCGGAGAGCTGAACGAGAGGGGCTACAACTACGTGGTCTATTCAGGAGATGGCTGCATCGGCTGTGGGGCATGCTACTACACCTGTCCCGAGCCCTTAGCAATCGAAGTTCATATTCCAAAAAAGGAGAAAGCAGAGGAGAGTTGAAATGCCTGCTCAATTAGTTGCAGGAAACAGCGCAGTGATCATAGGTGCGATGTACGCAGGCTGCGACTGCTTCTTCGGTTATCCCATTACACCGGCAAGCGAGATTCTGCATGAAGCATCCAGGTTCTTCCCCCGGGCCGGCCGCAAGTTCGTGCAGGCCGAGTCGGAGGAAGCGGCCATCAATATGGTCTACGGAGCCGCCGGCGCGGGGCACCGCGTCTTGGCGGCGTCTTCCGGGCCGGGAATGAGCCTCAAACAGGAGGGGATAAGCTACATAGCCGGAGCCGAGCTGCCCTGCGTGATCGTGGACATCTGCAGAGCCGGCCCGGGCCTGGGAAACATCGGTCCCGAGCAGTCCGACTACAACCAGGCGGTCAAGAGCGGCGGACACGGCTGCTACAACAGCATCGTGCTCGCTCCCAATAGCGTGCAGGAGATGTGCGACTTCACCATGAAGGCCTTTGACCTGGCATTCAAATATCGCAATCCGGCCATAGTTTTAGCGGACGGAGTTTTGGGCCATATGGTCGAGCCCCTGAACTTTCCCGAGGAGGCCGTGGTGCCGAATATCGACACGTCCTGGGCGGTCTCAGGCAATTCGGCCACCCGCCACAACCTGGTCACCTCAATCGACCTGGACTTCGAGGAGATGGAGAAGCATAACCTGAAGCTGCAGGCCAAGTACGACCGTATCAAGCAGAACGAAACTGCGTGGACGGGCTATCGGCTGGAGGACGCCGAGATCGTTCTGGTATCCTACGGCATCAGCAGCAGGATTGCCCGGTCGGCCGTGGATAGAGCCAGGCGCGAGGGAATGAAGGCGGGGCTGTTCCGGCCGCTAACACTTTTCCCCTTCCCGGAGGCCGGAATTCGAGAGCTGTCTGAGAAGGGCTGCAGGTTCATATCGGTCGAGATGAGCAACGGCATGATGAGAGAGGACGTGAGGCGGGCAGCTGGCACCGAGGACGTGGGCCTGGTTGCACGCTACGGAGGAAATCTGATTCGCATGGATCAGATAATGGATAAGATCAGGGAGGTGGCCTGAGAATGGCGGCTAAGGAAAAGATAATCGGCGGGCATTCCGGCATGTACCCGAGCTTTCCCCGCAAAGGGGGGGCGGCACCCACCGCCACTCATTACTGTCCGGGCTGCGGGCACGGCGTGCTGCACAAGCTTATAGGCGAGGCCATGGCCGATCTGGGCATTCAGGACCGCTGCGTAGTGATCTCCCCGGTGGGCTGTGCCGTTTTCGCCTATTACTACCTGGATTGCGGCCACTTCCAGGCGGCCCACGGCCGGGCCCCGGCGATCGCCACCGGCGTTTCCAGAGCCGAGGATGATGCCATATTGATCTCCTATCAGGGAGACGGAGATCTGGCCTCCATCGGACTGAACGAAACGCTGCAGGCGGCCAACCGGGGCGAGAAGCTGGCGGTCTTCTTCGTGAACAACACCGTCTACGGCATGACTGGGGGCCAGATGGCACCGACCACCCTGATCGGTGAGGTTACAGCCACCACTCCGGCGGGACGGAACCCGGTGGAGTGCGGCTATCCCACTCACATCTGCGAGCTTCTGGACACCCTTCAGGCTCCGATCTATATCGAGCGGGTCTCGCTCTCGGATATCGAGCACATACGCAAGGCCAGGCGGGCGGTCAGAAAGGCGCTGGAGATTCAGAGGGACAAGCTGGGATACGCCTTTGTGGAGTGTCTCTCTCCCTGCCCCACCATCCTTCGCAAGGATGCCAAGGGAGCGGCCAAGTTCGTCAACGAGGAGATGGAGCGGGAGTTCCCGTTGAAGAAGTTCCGGGATCGCTCGGCAGAATCCCATCCCATCTCCAGGCCGGAAAGCGACTTCTCAAAGGAGACTTTGGACCGGCTGTTCGGCTGTGAGGGAGCTGCCTGCGCCCAGATCGCCGAGGACCCGGAGTTTTCCCTCAGAAGCGTGAAGATCGCCGGCTTTGGCGGTCAGGGCGTCTTGTCGATGGGGCTCACTCTGGCCCAGACGGCCTTCGGCTCGGGAAGATCCGTCTCCTGGTATCCTGACTACGGACCGGAGCAGAGGGGAGGAACCTCCAACTGCACGGTGGTAATCTCAGGCGAGCCCATTGGATCTCCCACCAGCGACAATCCCGATGTGCTGGTGGCCTTTAACCGTCCCTCGCTGGAGAAGTTTGCCCCCACGGTCAGGAAGGGCGGGGTGATACTTTACGACTCGCTGGCCGGGCAGTTCCAGCCGCCGGAAGGAGTGCTGGCGATATCTGTGCCCGCCACTCAGATTGCCACAGAGATGGGGGCCCATCAGGCCGCCAACACGGCCATGTTCGGCGCCTTGAAAGAGGCCGGCGATCTGGGCCTGCCGGAGGAGGCGTACGAAAACGCCTTCAAGGTGACCTTTGCCAAGAAGCCCAAGCTGATTCCCTTAAACCTGAAGATCCTGGAAGAGGGGGCAAAGGCTGCCCGCGTGCTGGAGATGTCGGCAGGAAGATAGAGACAACGGATATTGAATAAAAAGGCGGCAGAGGAGCGGAAAACCTCTCAGTCCTCCGTTTCTTTTGCCCCGGCTTTGTGGTAGGGGTGCTCCAGGTTGGCAAAGGCGGCGGCCACAACCTCGCTGATGGTGGGGTGGATCACCTGGGACCGGATCATGGGCATCAGGTCCTGGTAGTCGGCGTTCATCAGGTAGACCACCTGCTGAACCAGCGAAGGAGCCTCGGAGCCGACTACAGAGCATCCCAGTATCTTTCCCGTTTCCTCTTCGACCACCACTTTCACGAATCCGTGCTCTTCGGCCATGGCGACCCCCTTGGCCACGTCTGTATACCGGGATCGTCCCACCAGTATCCTGTGTTTGGCTTTTATGGCTCTCGCCTCGGTCAGCCCCACGCCCGCCACCTGGGGGTGAGTGAATACGGCATGTGGAACCGCGTGATAGTCGGCCATCTCCCGGTCCTCATCGCTCCCGGCATGAAGGAGGTTGTGCAGCACCACCTCGGACTCGTAGTTGGCGGTGTGCCTGAACATGTACCTGCCTATGGCATCACCCAGGGCCCAAATTCCCTTTCGGCTGGTCTCCAGGAACTCGTTGACTTTAATCCAGCCCTTCTGGTCGGTCTGCACTCCGGCCCTCTCTGGATGCAGCAGGTCGGCATTGGAGCGACGGCCGGCGGCCAGCAGTATCTCCTGGGCTTTAAAGCGATAGATCTGACCGTCAGAGCGATCGATAGCTGACACGAACTTCTGGTCTCCCTGACGTCCTACCTCCACCACCTCATGGCCGGTCCGCAGTATAACATCCCGGGACAGGACCTCCTTCACGACCCTGCAGATCTCCGGGTCTTCCTGGTTTAAGACTGCCTGGCTTCTCCCCAGGATGGTGACCTCGGTTCCCAGGGCTGAGAAGAAGTGGCCGTACTCGCATCCGATGTATCCGGCTCCGATAACAATCAGGCTCTGGGGGAGCCTGTCCTGGTCCAGGAGGCTAACGTTATCGATAAAGCCGGTCTCTGAGAGGCCCTTTATGGGCGGAATGAGGGTTCTGGCTCCCGTGGCGATCACTATCCGGGGGGCGGTGATCTGGTCATCGCCTGCTTGAAGAGTGTATTCGCCCGTGAACTCGGCGGTGGCCCTGTACCAGGAGAGATTCTCCCGGGCCTCGATTGCCTTTTCCAGCTCCGTTCGAGTCTCGTTGACCACCGAACGCATCCGCCCCATTATCTTTGAGAAACTAACATTTAATGGGCCAGCTTGCACTCCAACTGCGCTTGCGTCTTCTAGAGCGCGGATCACATCCGCCGGATAGATCAGCATCTTGGAGGGTATGCAGCCGTTGTTGAGGCAGGTTCCGCCGGTGGGACCGCGGTCTACCAGAGCCACATTCAGGCCGTGCTTGGAGGCCTGGGAGGCCACGTGCATCCCGGCCCCGGAACCTATGACGATCAGGTCGAACTTCTGCAACATAAAATCACCCTGAGAAATTTCTAGCCATCTCTAAATAGCGGTTTGGGTTATATAAACAGACTTCGCAAAGCACAGTGCTTTTTGATCGAAGGCATGAGAACGGCTCAATCAATTTAAATTCTCGCAGATCCGATAATTGAGCATCACGGAAAAACGGGAGAGTTCTGAGAATGACCAATCGACAAAAAGACACCGAAAAACCAAAGCCGTCCGCGGTTCCGAGGGAGTCCGACAATCCAATCGCCGAGGAGTTCAAAGAGGAGCTCTTGTACAAGCCTGCGCTGGGAGTGCGTTCCGGCCCTGCCGTCATTGACGCCGAGAAGATGGCCTGCCTGGAGGGGCTGGTTCTCGATTTGGAGCAGAGGGTCGCCGCTTTGGAAAGGAGAATCGGAGATCTGGAGAGGCGGTAGCCAATCGCCCGTACGGCCGCATCCTGAAAGAGCTGATGCCCGGGCATCAGGCCCGTTAGCCCCCCTGGGCCTGAGGCGGATCATCTATTTCGGCTGACCCACTTCGTCTGGCTGTGGGGGGCGACCTCAGGTTTTCGTTTCCGGCTCAGGCCTCGCGGCCCGACTTCAGGGAGAGCAGCTTGGCCGGAGGCGTATACCTCTTGAGCAGCAGGGACAAACTGACAACCGTGACCGAGGACATGGCCATGGCCAGGCCAGCCAGCTCCGGGCGGAAGGTGAACCCAAAAAAGGGGTAGAGCACACCTGCCGCCACCGGGACCAGGGCAGCGTTGTAGGCAAAGGCCCAGAAGATGTTCTGTCTGATCCTGGTCATGACCTTGCGGCTGAGCTGAATTGCCCCCACAGCGTCCAGCAGCTCGTCTTTGATGAGCACGATCTCACCGGTCTCGATGGCCACGTCGGTCCCGCTTCCTATGGCTATTCCCACATCGGCCTGGGCCAGAGCCGGAGCATCGTTTATGCCGTCTCCCACAAAGGCCACCTTCTGTCCCTTTGCCTGCAGCGATTTCACCTTCAGCGCTTTTTCCTCCGGCAGGACCTCGGAGTAGACATCCTCAATTCCGGCTGTGGCGGCCACAGCTGCCGCGCTGCGGGAATTGTCGCCGGTGACCATTATCACCCGCAGCTTCATGTTCTTCAGTTCGGCCACGGCCTGGCGCGCTGAACCTTTCAGCCGGTCCGAGACGGCTACGACTCCTGCGGCCAGCCCGTCCCTGGCAATCAGGATCGCGGTCTTGCCCTGCTCTTCCAGCTCGGTGGCCGTAGACGACATCTCAGGGGGAATCTCGATTCCCTGTTCGGAGAAGATCATCCTGTTTCCGGCCAGGACCTCCCGCCCATCCACCATTGCCGTCACGCCTTTTCCGGAGTGGGCCTGAAACATCTCTGCTCCCCGGACCTCAATTCCCAGCGACTCCGCCCGTCTCAGCACGGCCTCGGCCAGGGGATGTTCAGAGTTCGCCTCCACTGCCGCCGCGAGCCTGAGCAGGTCCCGCTCGTCCATTCCGTAAGCGGCTATGTCAGTTACTTCCGGCTTTCCAAGGGTCAAGGTGCCGGTCTTATCGAATGCCACGGCGTTCAGCTTGTCGCAGGACTCCAGAGCCTCGCCGCTCTTGATGAGAATCCCAAGCTCGGCCCCCCTGCCGATTCCAACCGTCACCGCCGTCGGCGTGGCCAGGCCCAGGGCGCAGGGGCAGGCCACCACCAGGACTGAGATCAGAGCGGTCAGTGAGAAGAGGAGGGTGTTATGGGCCACGAAGTACCAGTAGGCAAAGGAGGCCAGAGCGATGGTCAGTATGGCCGGAATGAAGTAGGTGACCGCCCGGTCGGCGATCCTCTGGATGGGAGGCCTGGAGCCCTGGGCCTCTTCTACCAGCGAGACGATGCGGGCCAGCATGGTATCTCTTCCCACTTTTGTGGCCTCGAAGGCCAGAGCGCCGTTCTTGTTGAGGGTGCCTCCCACCACCAGCTGACCCTTCTCCTTGAAGACCGGCAGCGGCTCTCCGCTGATCATGGACTCATCCACGTAGCTCTGGCCGTCGATCACCGTTCCATCCACCGGAATCTTCTCGCCGGGCTTGACCAGGATCGTGTCGCCCACCACCAGCTCCTCGACTGAGATCTGCTCTTCACGCCCGTCCTTTCTGATGGTAGCGGTCTTGGGCTGCAGGCCCACCAGCGTCTTGATGGCCTCCGAGGTTCGGCCCTTGGCCTTGGCCTCCAGATAGCGGCCCAGGGTGAGAAAAGAGGCCAGCATTATTGCCGTCTCGTAAAAATTGAAGTCGGGGGTGAGGACGATCTTGAAGGTCCCGAGGAGGCTGGAGACGTAGGCCACTCCGATTCCCATGGAGTACATCACGTCCATGTCCAGGGTCCGGTTGGAGAGGGCCCTGACCGCGGCAGTGAAAATGGGATAGCTCACGTAGATGAAGACCGGAGTGGAGATCACCAGCATGACCAGGTTCATGGGAATGGCCATCATGGCTTCCATTGGAATTATCCGGTCCAAAGGAAGGTACATCAATGCCATCAGAAACAGGCTGGTGGCAAAGCCTATGATTATGCGGCGCTTTTTGTCTCTGAGATCCCTCTCCAGCGCCTTCTTCTCCAGGTCCTCCGCCGCCTCTTCGCCGGCCAGGCCCAGATATTGATAGCCGGTCTGCTCGACGGCCTTTTTCAGGTCCTCAAGCGCGGTCATTCGAGGGTTGTAGGTGACGTAGGCCTTCTCCGCAGCGAGGTTGACCCGGACCTCCGCCACTCCGTCCAGCTTCAGGAGGCCGGTCTCCAGGGCCCGGACACACATGGCACAGGCCATGCCACCGACCTTCAGGACCACCTTTTCGTCGATGACTTCGTATCCCGCTCCCCTGATGGCTCTCTCAATATCGATCAGCTTGAGCTTCTCAGAATCGTACTGCACATAGGCGGTCTCCGTTCCCAGGTTCACGCTTGCCTCGGCCACGCCATCCAATTTTCTCAGGGATTTCTCAATGGAGGCCGAGCAGGCCGCACAAACCATGCCCGCCACCTTTAGCTCTGCCTTTTTCATTTCAGTCGTGTTATTAATTATTGCCTTTCCATAAATGCCTTCCCGCAAAAGGCAGACTAGAAAAATAGAATAGAAATTAGGATATTGCTGGGGCGTCTTGCCATAGATTTTTAATTGATTTGCCGTTTGGCATCTTTGGGATTGATTGCACTCAATCAGATGAACCTCTCGAACCTCTCCTTGCCCGCCTTGCAGATTGGGCACACCTCCGGCGGCTCGTCCCTGCCGCAGAGGTAGCCGCAGACCAGGCACCTCCAGACCGGCACCGAAAGCTGCAGAGGTCCGGCAGAGGCTGCCGAAGAGGCCTGGGGCCTGGGCTTTGATCTGTCTTCCAGAGGCGGCCTCCTCTCGGGAACGGCAGCAAGCTCTCTCTTGCCGTCGAGCACGTCCTTGGACACGTAAAGCGCGCAGTAGCAGGCCCCGAACTCGACCACGTCGGCGTCCCGGTAGTAGCAGGGGCAGATGATGTCCAGATCCTCTTCCCGGTCGTCTGCTGCCAGACGGCAGGGACAGGCCATGTAGCCGTATCGCTTATCGTTTACCAGCAGCCCCTTCGCCAGGCCCCTGGTGAAATCCGCATCCGGGTTGAGGTTGTAGCCTCCCCTCTGGGCCTCGCGGCTCAGGCGGGCATGCAGACCTTCAATCTCCTCGCCGCTGGGCTCAGGATAATCGTCATTCACAGCTTCAGGGCCTCCTTGATCTCCTTTTCGCGGAAGCCGACGATGGCCCGGTCGTTTATGACCAGGGTCGGAAACGAGGCGCTGGGATTGTGGCTCTTGACCTCGCTAATGGCCCGGGATCTGTCCTCACCCTTCAGCAGATCCACGTAGATGTAATCGAACCCCACCCCATTGCTGGATAGAAAATCCTTGGTCTTCTTGCACCAGATGCAGGTGCTCAGAGCGTAGAGGGTTATCCGGCCCCGGTCTGTTCCGTCAACGTGATCGAACTTCATGCCACCACAATGCACTTTATGCCGTATGAAGATAAATAATTTCTTCGAGAGGAGCGGTCTTGTTCTTTATCATAAATTGGCTACAAATCTATCACCGTAAACTATTGAAGTGATTCACATCCCTGACCCCGACAGCGGTCCCGATCGCTCTGCCGCAGGATTAATCAGGCTTTGAATGCAATATCAATGAAATAGCCAAGATAATGGAGGAAATTGTTAGCATGAGCAAGGACTTACCTGAAAAAGGTGCAATAGTTCAGAGGGACAAGGAGACCTTCGCCATTGCCCCGCACATTCCCGGCGGAATAATTGATCCCGCAGGCCTGCGAAAGATCGCGGACGTGGCCGAGAAGTACAACGCCAAGGCTCTCAAGGTGACATCGGCCCAGAGGATCGCCATCGTCGGCATCGATCCGGAAAATATCGATTCCGCCTGGAAGGACCTGGGCATGAAGCCCGGAGCCGCTATCGGCCTGTGCGTTAGAAGCGTCAAGATCTGCCCAGGGACCACCTTCTGCAAGAGGGGACAGCAGGACTCGGTGGGCGTGGGGCTGCAGCTTGACCAGAAGTATCACGGCATGGCGCTTCCCTCGAAGTTCAAGATTGGGGTATCCGGCTGCGCAAATTCCTGCGCCGAGCCTGCGGTAAAGGACGTGGGCCTGATTGGAACCTCCAAAGGCTGGAAGCTCTTGGTGGGAGGAAGCAGCGGGGTCAAGCCTCGCATCGGGCAGGTGCTGGCCGAGAACCTTTCCGACGAGGAGGCCTTCCAGCTGATAGACCGGGTCATCAACTATTACAAGGCTCATGCCCAGAAGCAGCGCCTGGGCGAGTTCATCGAGAGCATAGGTTTCGAGAAGTTCAAGCAGGAGGTCCTGTAGTCCGCAGGTCTTTTTAAATATTTTTCTGAATTTTAGTTGAGATATTATAATACATTTGATGAACTCTGCAGCGTATGCTCCCAGAAGATGCCCGTTGATGATGATATTCTCAGTGCAGTTTTTTCGCTATCAAGAAATCCTTATAAATGTTGATCACCAACCTTATCCTTCCAATAAAAATTTTGATGATTGATCATCGGGCAGTTACAGAATGTCAGAAGGTGAAGGAATGGAGAGCAACGATCCGGCCGGGTATAAAGACCGAAAAGATGTTTCGGCGCTCAAGAATATGCTTCGCGATGAGACGAATCCCAACGTCAGGGCATCTGCCGCAGAGGCACTGGGGGAGATGGGAGATCCGGATTGTCTCAACTCGCTGGTCCAGTCGCTGAGCGATGAGGATGCTCTGGTTCGCAGCAAGTCAGCCGAGGCGCTGGGACGGATAGGAGACGCGAGAGCTGTGGAAGGCCTGATCGAGGCTCTGAGTGACGGAGATGGCGAAGTCAGATTCTACTCGGCCGAGGCCCTGGGACGGATAGGAGAGCCAAGGGCCATTGCACCGCTGATTCAGGCCCTGAGCGATGGAGAGCCCTGGGTCAGGAACAAGAGTGCTGAGGCATTGCTCAGGATGGGAGATCAGGCCATCGAGCTTCTGATGCAGGCCTTAAGAGACGAAGACCGGGGCCGGAGGCAGGAGGCCAGAGAGGTGCTGGCCCGAATGGGTGAGCCGGCTGTTGGGCCGTTGATCGCAGGCCTGATGGGTGAGGATCTGCAGCTTCAGGCTGAGGCAGGAGAAGTCCTGGTCCGGATCGGAGGGCCGGCTGCCGACCCGCTGGTTGCGGCCATGAGGGATGCCGGTCAGGACCAAAGGGAGAGGGCAGGAGAGATCCTGGTTCGAATCGGAGAGCCGGCGGTAAAGCCCTTGATATGGGCTATGAAAGACCAGGACCGGGACATCAGAGAACTGTCATCCGAGCTGATCGTTCGCACCGGAGAGCCGGCCGTAAAGCCGCTGATCCGGTCTTTAAAGTACAAGGACAAAGATCTGCAGACCCGCTCCGGGGAGGCACTGGCGCGCCTGGGAGCAATGGCTGTAGAGCCTCTGGCTCAGGCCTTAAGGGACGAGGATGAGGACGACGATTTCAGATCCCAGGTAACGGAGACGCTGGCCCGCATCGGAGAGCCGGCGGTTGAGCCGTTGATCGCAGGCCTGAGTAATCCGAAGGCCGCCGTGCGGGTCTGCTCGGCAAGAGCACTGGGAGAGATCGGAGATTCAAGGGCTATTGGCCCGCTGATCCAGGCGTCCCGGGATGCCGACCGGGCGGTCCAGGTTGAGGCCACCGAGGCCCTGGCCGGGATGGGAGCGCTGGCGGTTGGATACCTCATAGACTCTCTTTCTCAAGACGACAGCTTCAGGGCCGTGGCTGCACAGACGCTGGTGAAAATCGGCCTGCCGGCTGTTGAGCCGCTAATCCGGGCCTTATCGGATGACAACGAATCTCTGCAAAGCGAGGCAATGGAGGTTCTGGTCAGAATCGGGGCGCCAGCCGTAGAGCCTCTGGTGCAGAGCCTGAACCAGGGCCCGGAGGCTCAAGCGCAAAAGGAGGAGGTGCTGGTGAGGATTGGAGCGCCTGCCGTTGTCCCCATCATGCAGTCCTTCAGAGACGATCCTCAGGCCAGAGGCAGGCTCTCGAAGATCCTGGTTGCCATTGGCGCGCCTGCTGCCATACCACTTTGCCAGGCCATGGAAGAAGACAGCCAGGTTCGAGAAGCAGCCAAGGAGGCACTAATACAGATCGGCCCGCCTTCTGTAAATCCCCTCGTCGGCGCTTTATCCAATGATGCTTGGAAGGTTAGAGCCACTGCAGCCGAGGCCCTGGGACGGATAAGAGATCCGAGAGCGACTAAGCCCCTGACCCAATCTTTGAGCGATCAGGAGGAGCATCCCAGGGTCATGGCGGCGAGAGCTTTGGGATTTATCGCAGATCCCAGGGCCGTGCCGGCTCTGATCCAGTCTCTGCAGGACGACTACGACCAGGTCAGGGGGGAGTCTGTGACCTCTCTGGGCCGGATCAGGGACTGCAGGGCGGTTACGGCCATGATACCGCTACTAAACGACACCAATCCCTGGGTCAGGATTCAGGCGGTGGAAGGTCTGCAGTCCATCGGCGACATGAGAGCATTCGAACCTCTGGTCAGGGCGTCTGAGGATCTGGAGGCAGATGTTCGAGGACAGGTCTCGGAAGCCCTGGGAAGCCTCCGTGACCCGCGGGCGCAGGAGCTTCTTGCCTTGGCCCTGAAGGACGAGGACCCGTGGGTGCGGCTCAAGTCTGCCGAAGCCCTGGGGAAGATCAGAGATCCCGGCGCGCTTGATCCGCTAGTTGCCTCACTGAACGATGAGGAACCCTGGGTGAGGGCGAAGGCCGCCGAGGCCCTGGGAAGCATCAAGGATGCCAGGGCGGTTCAGCATCTGGTCTCCTTGCTCGAAGACGACAGCCCCATGGTGAGAGGCAGGGCAAAGACGGCCATGGAACGAATCGGCATGCCGTCCATGAGGTCAGTGATATTCGTCTCTCCGGAAGGAGAGGGCGTCCGGGTGAAGCTGGACCGGGCGCCGGCAAGCATGGAGGATCTGAAGAGCATCGAGATCCTTAAGCTCTTGCGTCATGAGGACCCGGTTGTTCGGGGAGATGCGGCCGAGACCCTGGGGAACAGGGCAGATCCCATGGCCGTGGGTCCTCTGATCACGGCTCTAGGGGACGAGAACCCCTGGGTGGCGAGGAAATCCGAGGAGGCTCTGGCCAAAGTGGGCCCGGTGGCGGTCGGACCTCTGATCACGGCTCTGGCAGATGAGAACCTGGCGGTCAGAAGAGCGGCTGCCAAGGCCCTGGGAAGCATCGGGGATTCCTTAGCCGCAAAACCGCTCGTGGAAAGCCTCAAGGATGAAAGCGCAGAGGTTCGAGCGGCATCAGCCGAATCTCTGGGAAATATCGGCCATGAGGCTGCGGTCCTGCCTCTGATCGAGGCTTTGAAAGATCCTGAGATCGAAGTCAGGGGAGAGGCGGCCAGGGCCCTGGGACTAATAAAAGATGCAAGGGCCATCGATCCTCTGATCTCATCGCTGCGTGAAGAGGTGGACGAAGTCCAGATTTACATAACCGATGCTCTGGCGAACTTCGACGACCCCAGAGCCTCGGATGCCATCAGGAGCGCCTTAAAGGACGAGGATGCCTGGGTCAGGATCCACGCCGAGGAGGCGACTGCCGGTCCAGGATCGGAGAGAAGATAATTCTATTTTTTTCGTCCTTTTTTTAGGGCCATCGCGAGAGCGGGAGCTGGCGAAAACTATCCGGCGGCGATGTCGATTGGCATGTTTTTCTTCATCCTCCCGCTCCAGCAATTGCTGCAGATATTTCTGAAAAATCAAGCTTTGCAGAACGGAAAAGATCCGGCTCCAGGCCGAAAAAAAATCAGGGAAAAAATCAGGAAAGCTCTCCTGATCGAGAGAGTGCTTCTCAATTGAGGTAGGTCTGGCAGACTCCGCCAGCCGCAGAGGACAGGAACCAGGTTGCAGACATCCTTATGTCGTTTATGGTCACGGCATTGAACGGATACTGGGTGTCCATGTAGATAACATCGCCTGTATCGTATATGGCCCAACCGCCGTTGTTGATGTTGCCGTTGGCGTTGTAAAAGCTCAGCATTCCCGGAAGGGTTGTGGTCGGCTTATCGCTATCCAAGTCCGCATCCCGAACTCTGGTTCCCGGAGCGTAGATAATAGGGCCGTCCAGTGGATATCCGGAAATCCTGATATCTCCGGCGCTCACCGTTCCGGGATTTAGGTCCAGATACACGGAATCGATTATGCTGTAGGTTTTATCGCCATCCATATCGAAGTAGCGCAGCTCTGCCGGAGGATAACGAGAGGTAGCAAACCGGATCAGCTGCTTGTCGTGATCCGGGTCCGTGGCTCTCACCTGGCTTCCCGCGGGATAGAGCAGCTCGTTCTGAAAGGGCGTTACTCGCACATCGTTTTCGCTGACTATGCAGTCCGCGGGATAGATGTTGATGTACACCGGATCTCCCGGCTCGAACATGCCGTTGTTGTTCACATCGATGAACGCGAACTCCGGCCCGGAGTTGAAGGGACTAAGCGCTCTCGATTCATCAAAATCGCCGGATTGCACCTTGCTGCCACAATCCTCTGCCGACGCGGCCATCGATATTAAGAAAAGCAATATGGCCAGCGACAATAATCTCAGGCTTGAAACATATCGGATAACCCATTCCCCCTTTTGTTGTACCTCAATCTATCTGAAATAATATAAACTTTCTCACGGAAGGGTAAATCTTCCGCGGAGCAGAATTGATCAGTTCCATTCCTCTCTTCCGGAGCTTCGAGACTGACCTGATACGCAAGCTTTATACACTAGTATGTGAAGGGGTAGTGGTCAACACTGAAGCGGGGTAGGGTAGTCAGGATATCCCGACGGGCTCATAACCCGTAGATCAGTAGTTCAAATCTACTCCCCGCTATTTATCGAATAATCACCGGAACTCGTAACCCGCTATTACGATATCCAGGCAGCACTGAAGGCCTCAAGGGATTTCCGTTGCTGCCGGCTTCGGTTTTCTTGATTTTTGCCTGATTTCTGCCTGATTTCTGCCTGATTTCTGCCTGATTTCTGCCTGATTTCTGCCTGATTTTCTGCCTGATTTCTGCCTGATTTCTGCCTGATTTCTGCCTGATTTCTGCCTGATTTCTGCCTGATTTCTGCCTGATTTCTGCCTGATTTCTGCCTGATTTCTGCCTGATTTCTGCCTGATTTCTGCTGAGGACTGCTGTCCAGTCCCATTTCCTTTCTCCCGTCCCATTTCGTTTCCATACTGCATCCAATGCCTCGCAGAGGCCCTCTGGGCGGTGTCAGGTGGAAAAGTGCCGCCATCCCGCGAACCCGCGCGAACACCGGCGAATGCTTCTCTCCTTTTCAGATTGCAGAAGTTGGCATTCAGCCGCAGAGCGAAGGCAAAAGGAACCGTCTGCTGGTTGGCGGCCCTGATCATCATTCCAAATCTCATCTGTTTCATCTGTTGCTCTCATCCTGTTTTGCAGGGCAGAAGTTGCTGATCGAAAACAACACATCCGCTTCCTTATCGCGTATAGGACAATAATAGTCATTGCCGCAATGAAGGACCGCGAATCCTCCGGGAAACGGAGTGCCTACCGGATGCCCGGGTTCCTCTATCACGAACATGTAAAAGCAGCTTATCAGGAAATAATACAGGCTGGAAAACTGGCGGTATTCTGCATCCTCGTCTCCTTCATCATCCCCGATCTCTTTGATATGCCTGCTTTCGGCACTGCAGAATTCCCGGTATATGCTCAAATTGCCTATCCGTCCTCTCAAGCCCTGAAAATCGCCTTTTGAGCGCATCGTCATGATCTTTTGGTACCGGCCGAAAAGCTGCTCCACGAAGTAAGGATGCGACTTCTCGCGGTAAGGTGACGGCAGGAGATCGATCTCCCTATGCAATTCGCCGGCAATCTTCATAATATCATAAATCGAGAACCTGGCCAGCTCCGCAGCTAAAACCTTCGCCAGCTCGGCCTTCTCGACAATATCAGCAATTTCATCGAAGATTTGCAGGTTCCTTTCTGCCATCGGGGATGACCGCCTGTCCTTAAAGATGATGGACTAGCCGGGTGCGAGATATAAGCCTTCCCGATCCCA
Organism: Methanotrichaceae archaeon; assembly: GCA_013178225.1. Taxonomy (GTDB): domain Archaea; phylum Halobacteriota; class Methanosarcinia; order Methanotrichales; family Methanotrichaceae; genus JABLXE01. The sequence continues at coordinate 87,694 of JABLXE010000003.1, read as the reverse complement.
TAAATATTCCATAATGCGTCTGTTGCAGGGCATCTTGCTGCGGGAAAATGTCGCTTTTTCCGGACCCGCTTCCTCAAGGCATAAGGCCAAGACGATAGTGGGTCCAAAGGACTGCCCCGCGGTTGCCTTACTTGCAAATTTCGGCGGCTATTGCTTCCCCGTTCCTGCCACTGCAAACAGCTTGCGGTCCGAAGACACAAAAAGATGCCTGGCCTTCTCCGGGCTGCCGCTGATCCCCACCACCTCACCGACGAAGACGGTGTGATCGCCGGTCTCAATCTGGTTCACGACTCTGCACTCAAATGCTGCGGTTACTCCATCAATTGTCGGGACCTTCACGCTTCGGGAAGGCAAAAGCCTGAAGCCGGATGATTTTATCTTGTCCTCATCGCGTCCCGACCTGGTGCCGCAAACCCAGGCGGCCTCAGCCTGCTCTTCTGAGGGAAAATGAAGCACGAACTCCTTGTGCATGTCGATTCCGGCATGCGAGTAGCGGCGTCTATCGATAGAGATCAGCCACAGAAACGGCTGAAAGGACGTTTGGGTTGCCCAGGAGGCTCCCATGACATTTGGCCGCCCCTCCCTATCCAGCGACGATATCAGGGTGTAGACGAAAGGAGCTGAAAGGGCCACGGCTTCAGATTCGTTCAAGATCTTCATTTTTTTGCACCTGATATATTATCGGGATAAGACGGATAAATAATCTTTCCCGAATCTTAGAGCCCCTGGCGGTTCCCCTGGCTACCTGGAGCGGTCCCCTGGGGAACTTCTATCCTTCTTCTATCCTTGCCGGTCTGCGCGGTCTATTTGCACTTCGGCCCCGGTATTGCTTAATTGAACTCAGAAAGCAGCTTTAGAGCTGCAAAGCCTACAGGCTTCTTCGATACCCGATGCTGATCATCGAGGAATTGGGGTCTATCTCCAAAACCTTGTTTTCGCTAACGGCCTTTTGCGATTGATCGATCAGCTTCGACCTGATATCTATCTTCGGAAAGACAGGCTCCTGCCACCAGGTTGTGCTGTTGAATTCGTTCTTTTGGTCATCCTTGAGCGTGGCGTAGCCGGAATCCACCAGTATTCGATTTACAGGCGGCCAAACCGGCCGGGATTGGTCATCCATCAGGTAAACCACGCACACCAGCTGGTTGAATTCATTCCGGCCGCTAGCCACACTATCGTCTATATCCAGATAAACGGTCTTATTTTTGAGAAGCGAGGCGGCATACTTTTTGGCCGTCTTTCCCTCTGGAAAGATGGTTGATGGAGATTCGATATCTGCAAGCTTTACACTGTCAATTGGGTTTGCTCTCGGATCAATCAGCTTCAATTCAATGCCAAAGGAATCGCCCGAGACCACCGTCACCACCCGCCCGACGGCTTCGTCAGGTGCCGAAGAACAGGTCACAATGCAGGTCGCCATAGATATAGTCAGCACCAGGATCAGGGCTGCCACTTGTGCTGCGAATTTGCCCATGTCTTTCCCCATCCATATTCCATTTTATTTTCCAATTTATGAAGATATCTCCGGCATTTGGGCCCTGGGGATTACAGCTTTTGAAAAAGCACGGTTGGGGGCATCACAAGGTGGATCCATTGCTCTGTCCCCGGCTAATCAGGGTCAAATCTTCTGGATTCGAGATTGGGCTCTCCTGGTTCTAAGATCCGAAAACATTTCAGGAAAAATTTTTATGTGTTCAAACGCTTTTGTATTTATATGAGATCGCTATTAATTCTATCAGCCCTGATCCTCTTGAGCTCATCCCTGGCCATGGCGTTAGTCGATTTGAACAATCTTCAAAGTAGCATAGATAGCTATAACCAGAAGATCGATCAGGCTCCGTCAGTCTTAAAAGCTCTTCTGGGTGATGAAAGAATGGACATCACCATACTTCTCAACAACAGCAGCACAATACAATGGGGCTTTGAGACCAGGGACGCGAAGATCGTGAGAGCAGAGAGCGGAGTCATCGAGAATCCAACGATAGAGGTGTATGCTCAGGAGGATGCAATCCGCAGGATAGAAAACTCAAACGACCCTGCTGCTGCCTATAAGGAGGCAGAAAAGGCAGGACAGGTGAAGATTCAGGGGAACACCCTGGGCGCAAGGCTCAAGCTGGCTGCAGCTTTGTCAAGCGGAGAGGCTATCAAGATCTTCTTCAGCATCCTGTAATAATCGAAGATCCCAATCCTCATCCAATTTTTTGATTTTCAGTAGGCATGCTCTTTCGCTAGAGGACCGGCCCGCCGAGGCTGTAGGTCGACAGGTCCAGTACCGCCAGGAAATCGAAGTCTCTCAGGCTCTGAGGCGTTAGTGGAAAGTAGGTCTGGTTCTTTGCGCTGCCCGAGCGAACCGGAAGAGCTGCGACTTCTGAGGCGGAAAACCCCTGGCCCAGGTGAGTTGGAATGAACCGCGCTGGCCCCGGCGCGGCAGTGAGCCGCTCCTCAAGGGTTCCGGATTCCGGACGGCCGATGCCGTTGTCCTCTGAGACGCCCACCGCAGTTCCGATTACGGCATAGCGCTTTCCTAACATCTCCCTGAGATGCGATCCCGCTGGCCACCAGACAAGCGAATGCGGTCCCAGCTGCCACTGTGCCCTTCCCAGCTGCAGATGGCTGTTGTGGGCAAAGGCCAAAACTTTTCCCCGGTTGCGTTCACAGGACACGATATAATCCAGGTTATCAGCCATCATAAGATCACGCAAGCCCAGACCTTCGGCGATTCGCCTTCCCATCTCCGTTTTTTTCGCTAAAGCGGCATGATAGTTCAGCAGCTGCCGCGCCACAGAGGCATACTGCACCGCCTCCAGATAGGGTCCTTCGCCGCTTTTTGCCACCAGTTCGGGACGGCGCATTCGAAGCTGCGATATGAGTTCCTCGGTTTCAATCCGGAGTGCAGTTGCGGCTGGCGACAGTCCAATTGATTTCGCAGGATCCATCATCGCCTCCGGGTTCTCCCAATCGGCGTCCTGCCCCAGAAGCGACTCGATCCGCTCTCGATGCTCCCGGCCGCTGGCGCCGTCAACCGACTCCAGGTAATTGAGAACAAAATGCAGTACCCCTCGTGGGCTATCCGTCGAGGTCATCTCGCTCGGGCTGTCGAATCCGTGAAACCGGAGCTTGATGCGGTTTGCCGGATCGGCGTTGTAGCTCTTCATCCACTCCACGAGTTTTCGATTCGCTTCCAGTCGGCCAAAGCCGTGGCTAAACCCGGCCACCTTTACATCCTCATAACATGCCGGGCCCCGGCCGGCCAGGTACTCGTTCACCGCATGCGCTCTCGGGAAACTGCTCTCGGTGGCAATGGCGCAAAAGCCGTGATTCTGCACCAGGCGCTGGAAGAGCCGGTTGCGAAGCCTCAGGATATCTTCTCCGCCGTGAAGGGCTTCGCCCAAGCCCAGCAGCTCCACACAGCGGCCGAGCGAGGCCATCAGCCCGTCAACTGCGGCGCTGAAGGACAGGGGCGAATCGACGGAGAAGGGAACTGCCTCGTCCGCAATCCAATCGTCGAGCGTCGTATGAGCTGGAGTGGGAGTCATTCAATTCTCTTTGGCTTGAGACAAATTATGATAGGCTTCTTGATATGATAGGCTTCTTGAGATTTTCAGCGCTCGGTTGCATGGCCCACGGCCTTGGCCTCGCCGCCTACGAAGCTAGCAGGCGTTGTCATTGCTTTCACGCCCCACGATCTCCTCATGATTGCCGCCTCTTATTGGAGCGTTCTTCAACATAGGTATCATCATAGCACGATATCTAATTAATGGATAGATGACGACTACGAATAGTTATAATAATATGACCGGCTAAATCTTTCAGCAAAAGGAATAAATGGGTAAAGCCCAATTACCAGAATCAGAGGGGTACATCCATACCCATTGGATAAGGAGGTTCATAAATGAAGTTCATTCTCACAGTTCTAGTTGTCTCGGCATTGCTTGCCGGTGCCCTGGCCACTGCCAGCGCTCAAAACGCAATCGACCTAAGCACTCTGGGAAAGAAAGTGTCCCTGGAACCCATAACTCTTCCCCAGCTCACAGCCACCATGCCCACCATTCCTCCCGCTGCTCTGGGCGGAAAAGTGAGCAGCGATGTCATCGATCTCAGCACCTTAAACCAGAAGAAGACCGCCTCGGTAGCCGCAACCTTCATTCAGGGCTCGTCACCCATAACGGTCACCCCCAGCTTCTCCATCAGGAATTCCAACGTGACCGCTGAAGCCAATACCGTGTTCACCTTGCCGCAGGCCATATCTGCCAACGCTGTATACACCCCGGCAATAGCCATATTCGGCGGGTCTTAAACCAAGCAATTCGCAAGAAGCAAGGATTCACAAGAGCAATTCGGACCTCAGGAGCCAGGAGATGAAGGTCGAGCTGACAGTGGACGGCAAGGGCATAACTCTTAACGAATTCACTCAAGAGATCATCGGCAATGCAGTCACCGCAATGGCTCAAACCCTTCGCGGCGTAGAAAAAGATTGCCAAGAGATCGTAGTCCGGGTGCAGCCGTAACTCATTCTTTTTTGCCTTTCTTGAAGGCTGAAGAAAGGTCGATGAAGTAAGTCCCGTCTTTGGCCGCCATTATCAGCTCTTCCCTCTCGAAGAGAGAAGGCAGATTGAGTTCGTAGCTTCCAGGCTGCATGATCTTTATGCTCTCCAGCTTGTCTGCCTGAGACCGTCCTTCTGATACGTTCGAGGCCCCAGGGACAGGAGACAGTTTTCCTGGCACTTTTTCTGGCACCTGGCGGGCCGGCGGTGGTCTGGCAGCTACCCCCTCGGATGCACCCCGGCTTTCAGGAACGCCTTGAGCCGTCTTTCTGGGCGGAATCTTCACGCCCATGGCCTGACTTATGAGCTGCCCAGATGCCCTGTCATCGACGTCCTCCGGCCTTCGCTTCATGAACATGAACTTCTTCCAGCCGCAGACCGGGCAGCCCTTCAATATATCCTCGCCCGAATCAAAGGAGCTGTTGCACCTGGTGCAGATATGAGGCATCTAGTCTCCCACAGATACCTTAGTGCTTATCTGGTACTGGTCCTTCTCGATGGTGCGCAGCTGATTGGCAGGACCTATGACCGTCATTCGGCCCTTGCCGGCTTTGCCCAGGAGCTTGTCGAAGAAAGAGCCTCCTTTCTTGGTGGGGTAGCTCTCGATTTCGATTCCGGAAAACTCATCCACCCGAATCTCGGTCATGGTCATCTCTATCAGCCTGACTTCCTCATCCGGAGAAAGGCCGCTTTCCAGGACCACGATCCTCCCGGTCTTTACCTTGTCCAGGATGAGCCTGATCTTCTCCATGGAGGTCATCTTCTCCAGCTTCTCCCCGGAGATGAGATCCATCTGCACTTCTTGCATCCGATCACCCAAAGTTGGCGGCTATTGCCTGATACAGCTCATCTATGTTCGATCCTTCCAGGGCCGAGATCGTCACCATGTTGTGCTGCGGAAATGCCGCCTTGATCCGAGCCGGTGAGGACTCAGGCAGATCGATCTTGTTGGCCACAATCAATAGAGGCAGCCCTCTGGCCTCCATGTTTCCGATCACCGTCACATTGACCTGCGTGTAGGGGTCTTCGGTGGCATCCATCACCAGCAAGACTCCGTCCAGATCGTCGAGCCATTTTATGGCTTCAATTACGCCTTCAGTGGCTTCTTTAGCCCTTTTCTTGGCCTCTTCTTCGCTCATGCCATAGGCCATAAACTCCATGAAGTCGATCTTGGTGGCCATGCCGGGAGTATCCACGATATCCAGTTCTATGCTCGATCCGTTGCCGTTGATGATTACGCCCTCACGGCGAACGGCCCTTCTGGTCTCATGGGGGATGCTGGAGACCGTTCCCAGGCTGCCGCCATCGCTCCAATCATGCACGATTCTGTTGGCCAGAGTGGTCTTTCCAGCATTGGGCGGACCGTAAAGCCCGATCTTTGCCCTCTTCTTCTTGAAAATCCTTCGTATCCAAGCCCCAAGGTTACACTTGAGGCTGTTGATGACACCCATATCCTACCTCATATCTGATAGAGCCCATGTCTCTACTAATAATTTTCCATAACTAATATTCGGGATTTGACTACTCAGATTCGACTACACAGAAACGAGAAGATCCTTGATACTATTATTATATTGGCAGTATTGATAATAGCGTAACTCGATTATAAAAAGGTGAGACGCTTAAAGGCTGGACCCCACCTACCTCGGCTGGAGATCCTGGAGATAGAGGTTCTGGGCCGGACAGCCGCTCACAAATCCCTCGAACTCCTTGGATCTTCTGATGGCCTTCCAGATCTCCTTTATGGGACAATCCAGCACATTTCCGAAGCTCTCTTTGAGATAGGGACAGGCCCTGACCGATCCGTCCACGGCCACATGCAGCCACCTGCGGCCGGCCATACAGCCCATCATCTGTCCTTCGAAGTAGGTGTTGGCAAACAGGCGGGGGCCGCCGGGAGTGGAGTTGATCTTCCGGTAAAGGTCGATAATCTTCTCGCGCTCGATCTGGGTTATCTGCTCTTCGGGATTCCTGGGCATTCCCTCCCAGATGGACAGCTCCTGTACACCAAGCTCAGCTGCGAACTGGTACAGATCGGGTATTCGATCGACATCCCCCGATTTGACGTGAGCGGCCATGGTCACCATCAGGCCTGCGGATAGAGCCGTTTTTATGGCCTCTACCGCCCTTTGGTGCGCACCCTCGAGGCCGCGAACGCGGTCGTGCTCTTCCGGAACGGTGCTGTAAACTCCGATTATCAGATTGTACAAACCGGCTTTCTTCAGCTCTTCTGCCCGCTCTTTCGTCAGATCAAGGCCCGGAGTAAAGAGGTTGACCACAGCGCGTTCCGGATCGACGTGGCGTATCAAATCAATAATGTCCTCGCGCAGAAGCGGGTCTCCCTCGGTGAAGGTGATGATGCATGCGCCAAGATCCAGCGCCTGATCGATGACGCTTTTGATCTGCTCTGAAGACAGCTCCCCTTCTCCCTCTCGAATCAGGCAGTGATCGCATCTGGCCCCGCACTGTCGCGTCACCTCTATGGAGACCGTCTGTGGAATTGGTCTACCGATGGCGATCTTGGCTTCATTTAACAGCAGCCTTCGAAAAGGCCCGCTTGGAATAGGGGGAAGCCAAGTGGAGGCAACTATGTCCGTCTCTCTGACCAGGGCCGGCTTTTCCTCGCAGAGCCTTTGGTTCATCATTTTCAGGACCGGCTGGACCATTAACGCCAGTGCCCCATGGGCTTTGAGATCGTGCTTGTCCGGATCAAAGTCCACGCTGAGAGCCGCCGTCTTAAGTAGCAGGGTCATTGGGCCTTCTTTTTTTTCGGGACAGTTAAAGAGTTATCGCCTAGGAGCAGAGATAACGTTAAATTGAGAAATTTCCCTGTACCGGAGAGCGAGGATTTTCATGTCTGAAGTCGTGTTAGCTTATTCAGGAGGCCTGGATACATCCGTTTGCATTCCTCTGCTTAGAGAACGCTATGGATTCGATAAGGTGATCACCGTCCTGGTGGACGTGGGCCAGCCCCGGAGCGATATCGAAAGAGGGAACACGAGAGCTTTGAAGCTTGCCGACCGGCATTACCACATCGATGCCAGACGGGAATTTGTAGAAGACTATCTGTTCCCGCTGATCAAGGCCAACGGCTCGTATGAGGGCTATGTTCTGGGAACGGCCATCGCCCGGCCTCTGATAGCCATGAAGGCGGCTGAAGTGGCGGAAAAAGAGGGCGTCGCCAACCTGGCCCACGGCTGTACCGGACGCGGAAACGACCAGCTGAGGTTCGAGGCCATATTCCGGGCCACCAGCTGCAGAGTCATCGCACCCATGAGAGACCTGGACCTGTCCCGGGAGTGGGAGATCGACTATGCGCGAGAGCACGGGATAGACGTTCCGGTGACCCGGGAGCGGCCCTGGTCCATCGACGAGAACCTGTGGTCCCGCTCCATCGAAGGAGGACGTCTTGAGGACCCCTACTTCGAGCCGCCGGAGGAGATCTATGCCTGGACCCGGACTCCGGACGCCAGCCGGCCTGCGCAGGTCGTGGAGATCGGCTTTGAGAAGGGCGTCCCGGTTTCCCTGGACTCCTGCCGGATGGAGGGTATGGAGCTGATCGAGCGGCTAAACGAGATTGCCGGAGAGCATGGTGTCGGAAGAACCGACATGGTCGAAGACCGGGTGCTGGGGCTCAAAGCTCGCGAGAATTACGAGCACCCGGCAGCCACAGTGCTTCTGACCGCGCATCAGGACCTGGAACATCTGGTCCTTTCCCGGGCCGAGCTGCGCTTCAAGGCCATGATAGACCAGACCTGGTCGGAGCTGGCCTACATGGGACTGGTGGAAGACCCGCTCTACGCGGACGTCAACGCCTTCGTCGACCAGAGCCAGAAGAGGGTGAACGGATCGGTTAAGATGAAGCTTTACGCCGGCTGTGCGATCCCGGTCGGGCGGAAGTCGCCGGATGCACTCTACTCTCAGGACATGGTCTCATTCGACTCCCAAACCCTGAGCCAGCGCGATGCAGAGGGCTTTGCCAAGTATCACGGCTTCCAGGCCCGTCTGCTTAAAAGAAAGTGCACCTGAAGGGCAGCATTTATGTGATATCACGGGGCAGATATTAATCATGGCCAGCCTCGTTTTATCCGAAGACTCCAGATCGAAAGACCTGGTTCCTCTGGCCCTGGCGGTCCACAAGATCGTCAGGCTGCCCGTTACCATGAAGAGCGCAAACTTCCCGGGGGTAAGAGTAGAGCACGGAAAGATCGTGGACGACAGCTACAGCGGTCCGATCTTAGAACAGGTCCTGAAGACCGGAAAGCCCTCGACAACTGTGCCCGAGAGCGGTGCCTACAAGGGCATCCCGGTCTCGGTTGCGCCCATCATGGCGGAGGGAAAAGTCATTGCGGCCATAGGCATCGTGGACGTGGTGGGAACAATCGACATACCAGAGGTCTTCGGAGCCTATACCGATGTGCTAAAGCAGGTCTCAGAGAGGAGATGAGGATCCGGCGGGCAGCGCTCGCAGATATGCCGCGAATGGTGGAGATCGAGGAGCAATGCTTTCCGGAGGAGGCCGCGTTTCCTCCAGGGATGTTTGCCTATCTGATCAAGTACGCAGTGACTCTGGTGGCCTGCGATCCTCCAGAGCAGATAGTAGGCTTCATCGCCGGGTATGTAAGCGGAAGAGTGGGGGCCATCTATACCCTGGATGTTCATCCCCTTTTCCGGAAAAGAGGCACCGGCAGCGAGTTGATACGCGCTCTGGAAAGTGAACTACAATCCCTGGGAGCAAGAGCGATTAGACTTGAAGCGGCTGTCGCAAACCAAGAGGCCAGGGGGCTTTACATTCGGGCGGGATATCAGGAAAGCGAGCTGTTGCGCAACTACTACGGACGGCAAAAGCACGCGCTCCGGATGTGGAAGCTTCTCGAGCCCGGAGAATCTCACGGACCGGCTTAGAGAATTGTATGATAATTTCCATCTCTTTCCCATCTGCATCTCTTTCCCGGACCTTCCGTCAACAGCCGTCCAATATGGTTGGTCTCAGATGATTTGGGTCCCGAATGATCGAGGTGAAGTGCTGTGAACTGGGGTCGATTGGCGGTCAGGCTGAACAGGATCAGCGCCTGGATGCTGCTGATATTGATGATGATCTTCCTGGTATCGGGGTACGCCTGGTACAACCGAATCCTTATGCCGCTTCAGATGGCCCGGAACATGCACACCAAGCTGGACCTGGCTTTGGTATTCTTTTTCCTGGTCCATGTTCTCATAAGCAGCAAATTCGCTCTGGCCCGCTGGCGGGTCGGCCACAGCGGAATCGTTAATGTGCTGCTTTTACTGATTGCAGTAGCGTCCTTCTGGCTGGTGCTATTGATCCGATAGCTTGAAATCCTAAAATTCAGAGGCAAAGAATAAAGCTTAAATAGATATAAAGCCAGAGATCTATAACTTGATGTTAGTAACATAAAGTTTATGAGTGATGACCTTGGACCCAATAGAGCTACTGGATATACTGGGAAACGAAAACAGGAGACGGATCCTTCAGCTCCTGTCCTTTCGGCCCTTCTATTTTAACGAAATAGCGAAGCGGCTGGACGTTGGACCCAAGGCAGTCATCGATCACCTGGAGATGCTTGAAAAAGCGGGGCTGGTCGAGTGCTACCAGGACCAGAAGAGGAGAAAATACTTCCGCATTGCCAGAAAGACGGTGATCGAGGTTGCGGTATCTCCTCACACCTACGGCGTTCGAGTCTACAAATCCGAAGACGTCTCGCCCGATCGGACCGGGCGGGCCCAGGATATGAGCAAGCTGCGTCAAGAGCTTTCGCATCTGGAAGCGAAGAGAAGCGAGCTTCGAAAGATGCTGGACGAGATCGAGTCCCGCGAGCTAGAGATCAAGAACCTGGCCGCAGGTGCGATTGTGGAGAAGGCTTCCGACCTGCTGGAAGCCGAGATACTGATCGCACTACTGTCCGGCCGCTCTAGCTCCGCGGCCCTGGCCGATAAGCTCGAGGTTCCTTTGGTGGTGGTGGAGGACTGTTTGAGAAGGCTGAAGGCAGAAGGCGCTGTGCAGCTGAGGGATAAAGAATGGAGCGCGTGACCCCTGCAGGGCAGACGCCGGAAAAGGGCCTGGATTCGGTTCAGCTGCGAGTGGCAGAGGCCTATCATCGAGATGCCGGAAAGGGAGTGGCCCGCATAAACGTGGGATTGATGAGCCAATTGGGCCTGGAGAGCGAAGCCGTACTGGAGATCTCCGGCAAAGAGAAGACCTATGCCCGGGCCTGGCCGGGAGGTCCAGAGGATCCCGAGGACGTCATTAGGATTGACGGCAATACCAGGGCCAACCTGGGCGTGGCCATCGATGCCAGGGTGAAGGTCTCGAAAGCTCAGGCCAGGGCGGCCAGAAAAGTGGTTGTTTCCCCAACCCGCCAGGTCAGGCTGATCGGAGGACCGGACTACCTGCTGCGCATGCTGCAGGGCCGTCCAGTGGTGAAAGGTGAGATGCTGCGTCTGGAGATGATCAGCAATTCGCTGAACCTGGCCGTGGTCTCGACGGTTCCCGCAGGCCCGGTGCTGATCACGCCAGATACCATCATATCAATCACCCGCGAGACCCTGGAAGAGCTGGTGCTGCAGGTGCGGGATATCTCCTATGAGGATATCGGTGGGCTCTCGCAGGAGATACGCTCCATTCGCGAGATGATCGAGGTCCCTCTCCGGCACCCGGAGATCTTCTCCAAGCTGGGCATAAAGCCGCCAACTGGCGTTCTCCTGCACGGGCCGCCCGGAACCGGCAAGACCCTGATCGCCCGGGCGGTGGCCAGCGAAACGGACGCCAACTTCGTATCCATCTCCGGGCCGGAGATCGTCTCCAAGTTCTACGGCGAGAGCGAGCAGAGGCTCCGCCAGATCTTCGAAGAGGCCCAGAAGGCCGCGCCCTCCATAATATTCATCGATGAAGTGGACTCCATCGCCCCCAAACGCGAAGAGGTATCCGGAGATCTGGAAAGGCGGGTGGTGGCACAGCTCCTGGCCCTGATGGACGGCCTCTCCTCCAGAAGCGAGGTGATCGTGATTGCCGCCACCAACCGCCCCAATGCGCTAGACCCGGCTTTGCGAAGGGGCGGCCGCTTCGACCGTGAGATCGAGATCGGCATTCCCAACAAGAACGGGCGGCTGGAGATACTCTATGTGCACACCAGGGGCATGCCTTTAGAGGAGAGCCTGGACCTGAAGGAGCTGGCGGAGGTGACTCACGGCTACGTGGGAGCCGATCTCTTTGCCCTGTGCAAAGAAGCAGCCATGCGCACTTTAGAGAGGGCTCTTCCCGATCTGGACGTCGAAGAGGACATCCCTCCTCAGGTTCTGGAGAGCCTGGTGGTAACCCGGGAAGACTTCTCGGCAGCGCTCAGAAAGATCGAGCCTTCGGCCATGAGAGAGGTGTTTGTGGAGGTGCCCGAGGTTCGCTGGGACGAAGTTGGCGGACTGGAGGAGGCCAAACAGGCCATGATCGAATCCGTGGAGTGGCCGCTCAAGTATGCAGAGGCCTTCACCACCGTGGGAGTGAGACCACCCCGGGGCATACTGCTTTACGGGCTGCCGGGCACCGGGAAGACGCTACTGGTAAGGGCTCTTGCGACTGAGGCCCAGGTGAACTTCATAAGCATCAAAGGCCCGGAGCTGATCAGCAAGTGGGTGGGCGAATCGGAGAGGGCGGTGCGAGAGGTGTTCCGGAAAGCACGTGCTGCAGCGCCGACCATAGTCTTCTTCGATGAGATCGATTCTGTGGTTCCGGCAAGGGGCAGCGGCTCGGACAGCCACGTCACGGAGAGGATGGTCAGCCAGTTTCTAACCGAGCTTGACGGGCTGGAAGAGCTGAAGGACGTGGTGGTGGTGGCAGCCACCAACCGGCCGGACCTGCTGGACAGATCGCTGTTGCGGCCGGGAAGGTTCGATCGCCTGATTTATATCCCAATGCCGGACAGGAATTCGAGGAAGAAGATCATCGACATTCATCTATCGAAGATGGCCGCATCCAAAGAGCTATCGTCCGAGTGGCTGTCGTCCATTACTGAAAATTACAGCGGCGCGGACCTGGAGATGCTGTGCCGGGAAGCGGGAATGCTGGCCCTTCGAGAGCACATCCGGCCCGGCATGAGCAGAGAGGAGCTTATATTGGATGAGATCATAGTTAACAAGGATCATTTCGAAGACGCGTTTTCACACATCAAGCCGCATTTGTCAACCGATATGTTAGAGGAATATACCCAGATGATAAGGGACTTCGAGGTGTAAAAGGACCTTGATGAAACAGGAGCCTGAATTAAGGCATCAGTTATATAGGTCAGAAGAGCCAAAATATGATATGAGGGCCGAAGATTTGAATGCAGATGAATCGAAGGACCTGCTCGGCAGCGCTAATTTTGAAGATACGAGCAGCATTACCGTCTCAGACAATCTGATAGATCAGGTGATCGGCCAGGACGAGGCGGTTGAGGTCATTAAAAAGGCAGCTCACCAGAGAAGGCATGTGATGCTCATCGGATCCCCTGGAACTGGCAAGTCCATGCTCGGGAAGGCCATGAGCGAGCTTCTGCCGGTCGAAGAGCTGCAAGACGTCCTGGTTTACCCCAATCCGGAGGATAACAACTGTCCGCGCGTTCGGGTGGTTCCGGCAGGAAGGGGCAAGCAGATCGTCGATGCTCAGAAGATGGAGGCCCGAAAGAAGGTCCAGACGCGCAACATGTTCCTCATGTTGATCGTGATGGCCCTGATTGTTTATGCTTACTACACCGGACAGCTGCTCTTCGGAGTCATCGCAGCGGCCCTGATCTTTCTGTCGCTGCGCTACATGCTTCCCAAAGAGGATGCCATGGTGCCCAAGCTGCTGGTGGACAACAACGCCAAGAAGAAGGCACCTTATGTGGATGCCACCGGCGCTCACGCCGGAGCGCTGCTGGGGGATGTGCGGCACGATCCCTTCCAGTCCGGAGGCCTGGAGACGCCCTCGCACGAACGGGTGGAGTGTGGATCCATTCACAAGGCCCACAAGGGCGTGCTCTTCATCGATGAGGTCAATACGCTTCGGCTGGAGTCGCAGCAGAGCCTGCTCACCGCTCTGCAGGAAGGCGAGTATCCGATCACCGGACAGAGCGAGCGCAGCTCAGGCGCGCTGGTCAGAACCGAACCCGTTCCGTGCAGCTTCATCATGATCGCAGCCGGAAATCTCGACGCCATGCAGGGCATGCACCCCGCGCTCCGCTCCCGCATCAAGGGCTACGGATACGAGGTCTACATGCGGGATACCATGGACGATACGATGGAGAACCGCGACAAATTGATCAGGTTCGTGGCTCAAGAAGTGGTGAGAGACGGCAAGATTCCTCACTTCACCCGCGATGCCGTGGCCGAGATCGTAAGAGAGGCCAGAAGGCGGGCGGGCAGAAAGGGCCATCTGAGCCTCATGCTCCGGGACCTGGGCGGACTGATAAGGGTAGCCGGAGACGTAGCCCGGTCCGAAGGCGCCAACCTGACCGATAGCAAGCATGTGATGTCGGCCAAGAAGATGGCAAGATCGGTGGAGCAGCAGCTGGCCGACAGGTATCTGGAGAGGCGCAAGGATTACAGCATGTACCATTCCTCCGGCGACGAGGTGGGAAGGGTCAACGGCCTGGCGGTAATGGGCGACTCAGGGATAGTTCTGCCCATCATGGCCGAGGTGACGCCGGCTCAGTCTAAAGAGGAAGGCAGGGTAATCGCTACCGGCAGGCTGCAGGAGATCGCCAAAGAGGCGGTCACCAATGTCTCAGTGCTGATCAAGAAGTTCCTGGGCGAGGACATCACCAACAAAGACGTGCACATTCAGTTCATCGGCACCTATGAGGGCGTGGAAGGAGACAGTGCCTCCATATCCATCGCCACCGCAGTTATATCCGCTCTGGAAGGCGTGCCCGTGAAGCAGAGCGTAGCCATGACCGGCTCCTTGTCTGTTAGGGGAGACGTCCTGCCGGTGGGAGGAGTCACCCAGAAGATAGAGGCCGCTGCCCAGGCAGGCATCAATACCGTGCTGATCCCCAAGTCAAACCTGGGAGACGTGCTGATCGACGACAGCATTAAGGACAAGATACAGATCATCCCGGTCTCGACCATTTCCGAGGTCTTTGAGTTTGCCATGGGCAGCCAGAGAACCAGGCTCATCGAGAAGCTGAAGAAGTTTGCCACGGAGAAGAAGATAGGCATCAACCTTCCCGAGCCTATCACCGCTCCTTCCAGGAGCCTTTGATGGCAGACTTCTATGATGTAAGGGTCCTCCAGGGAGACCGCACCAGGATCGTGCTGGACAACGGCCGGCTGGAGGAGATCTCGGAAGTTCCCTTTCAGGGCGCGGCGGTGCGTGCGCTGGCCGGAGGAGCCTGGGGCTTCGTGACCACCGACATCATCAACAGCTTTGAGGATAAGATCGATCTGGCACAGAGGATAGCACACAAAATCGACCGCCCGGATGAACTGTTGCTGGCGGAGGCTCCGCCCGGAACGAGCATCAATATCCTTCCCAAGAAAGACCCAAGAGACCTATCCCTGGAGGAGAAGGTTGAACTCTTGAGGGAGATCGAGAACCAAGCCAAGCTGCCGGGAATTTCCAGCACCCAGGCCGTTTATTCCGAACTTCGAGTTCGTGCTCACTACAGCAGCTCAGAAGGGCTCGACCTGGAGTCGGAGATCACCCGAATGGGCTTCGTGATCACCGCCGTGGCCCGCAGGAACGGACTCTATCAGGCCAGCGCAGAGGGGCGGGCCGCTGTAGGCGGCCTTGAGCTATTCGACCGCGAGGACCCGCTGACCCTGGCCCAGGAGGTGGGAAAGACGGCTCTGGAGCTGCTGGATGCCGAGACCGCCAGAGGGGGCAGGTTTCCGGTAATTCTGGACCAGGAGCTGGCAGGAGTCTTCATTCACGAGGCGGTGGGACATGCAACCGAAGCAGACATCATCCTCGAAGGCGGTTCCTGTCTGGAGGGGAAGCTGGGAACGCGTATAGGCTCCGATATCGTGACCGTAATAGATGATCCGGGCCTGAGGCAGAACGGCTATTACCCCTTCGATGATGAAGGAAGCCTTTCCCAGAAGACCGTTCTGGTTGAGAATGGAGTTCTCAACTCGTATCTTCATTCTCGCGAGACCGCGGGAAAGCTTGGCGGCATTCCCAGAAACGCCCGTTCGCAGGGCATGGATCGGCCGATCGTCAGGATGAGCAATACCTATATCGATAACGGAGACTGGAAGGAAGAGGAGATTTTGCAGGAGCTGAAGGATGGAATCTACCTCAAAGGCAGCCGTGGCGGGCAGGTCAATACCGCCGAGGGTGTCTTCCAGTTCAATGCCAAACGCGGCTACGTAGTCGAGAACGGCGAGAAGGTTCGCCTGTTAAGAGATGTTTCGCTCTCAGGAAATATTCTGGAGATCATGAGAGATATCAAAGCGGTTGGAAACGATCTCAAATTCAACTCCGGACGATGCGGAAAATCCGGTCAACTGGTGCCGGTATCAGATGGATCTCCGCATCTTCTGATCGAAAAGGCCACCATTGGAGGGGCAGGATAGGTCTCCAGCCAATTGGAAGGTCGGTCATTTTCTTAGGACATTTAAGACGGGGCCGGGCGAGGACGGTCCTCATTCTGGCTCCTCGCCATTTGCCGTAGGAGAGCTTGAATTGCATAATCTCTCGTTCTTTCGCGCCACTGTGGTGATGTGGTGAACCGCGATTCTCTAATCTGAACCACAGAGGCGGGAGAGGCGCAGGAGGCTATAGAATTTCCGCCATCCCTCACTCACATTAGTTCGATGAAGGGCCTCCGTGTTCAATCGATCGAACCTCTTCATTTTTGAATCGGTTGAACATGGTGCTGTTATACCGAGCTTTCGTAAGCCTTCCTGTGGTATGGTTGACTCAGATTGTGCTTGATTTGAGCAAATGTGAGCGAACTCCATATTTTTATGCATAACGATCATTATTGACGATTCTTATCGCGAAATAGAACTCCTGTCGAAGGCCTGAGATGGGTAGTTCATTAATAGATGAATATACAAGCGAATGGTTTTACCTCAAAAAAATAGAAGTTTGGTATTGCAATTAGGATCGAATCCCTAAAACTTCAAGATGTTTTTTAAACTCTATTTCTCCAGCAAAAGGTTGGATATATTTTTTCCGGATCATTTTTAGCTGGATGCTATTATTATTTGATACGTATCAAAGAACCTTATTATAGATTCATTAAACTTTTATGACTTGTTTAATCTAATTTATATTACTGATTATGAAAAGAATAGGTTAGAGCTATAATTGCTTTCAGGAGGCAGGATTATTGATGAAGAGAAGCAGGCATGAGATCGTTTCGCAAATTCTGGATATCTGCAAAGACGGCGCGAGCAAAACTCGTATTGTGTATCAGGCTAATCTGAATTTCAGGACCGTAAATCCATATCTGGATCTGTTGATCAAGAACGATCTCATAAGGTCCAAGCAAGAGAAGATTGTAATGTATGAGACTACGGATAAGGGAGTAAATCTTCTTGATAGCTATGAAAGGATTCAGAATCAGCTAAGCGAAATTTGAAAACAGCTTCCGTTATGGGTAGCTGTTTTCAAGACTATTTTATGCAAAAATTTTGATATCTATTTTCGCTATCTGCCCCTAGTTGCTCATTGGAAGGGCGAAGTTTGCTCTCAAAGACTCCCGAGTGATCGATACTTCGACAGGGACCAAAGGGAGAGCCGGATGGTTTTATTTGAAGCTGTGCAGCCCCACCGTATTTCCTTCGCTGTCTGCAATCAGCACAATCCAGCCCGCTTCACCCATCCGGAACTTGGGCTTGACGATCTTTCCTCCAGCCTCTTCCACTCTCGCCATGACCTGATCGAGGATTCCCTCGCAGCTGAGATAGACCAGAGTTCCATTTTGGCATGGTCGGTTGCCCGTTCCCGGAGGGGTCAGATCTCCGCCCACACCTTCCCGTCCTTCCATTGGAAAAAAGCCCAGCTTCTGTCCCGCAAATGAATCTACTCGTATCTCTTCTGCAAGAATATGGGAGTAGAACT
Source organism: Methanotrichaceae archaeon (assembly GCA_013178225.1). Classification (GTDB taxonomy): domain Archaea; phylum Halobacteriota; class Methanosarcinia; order Methanotrichales; family Methanotrichaceae; genus JABLXE01. The sequence continues at coordinate 70,108 of JABLXE010000003.1, read as the reverse complement.
TCACAGCGCGGTCGAAATTTTCGGTGGGAATTTCGAACCAGGATATAACATTCTTCATAAAGAACAATAACGTTTCGATAAGCAATAAATTTTTCTTAAGTCTTCGCTGAGATCAGACCACAGCTCCGGCCCAAAAAGCTCATTCCTTATATTTCAGAGCATCAACCGATGCCAAGGCGAGATCACCCGATTATATCCTGAAGATCCCCAGAGGTTTTCGCCACACCGCTACCACCTTCATTTTCGCTTCTCCCTGGCCTTTACCAGCTGGTACAGCGTTCGATTAACGGGTACTTTCAGGCCATGCTTCTCTCCCAGGCGGTCTATGTAACCGTTTATGGAATCGATCTCGGTCTTATTTCCCTTCTGCACGTCCTGCAGCATGCTGGAGATGTTGCTGGAGGTCTTGGAGGCCACGGAGTACACGAAATCCAGGACCTGACCCGCGTCGAACCGCTGACCTTCCAGGGCAGCGGCAGCGACGCACTCTTCCACCACCCCTTCTACAGTTTTCCGCAGATCCTGGCAGAGGATGACTTCATTCCTCTTGCCGGTGAGAGCAGTTATGGGATTGATGACCGCATTGGCAAAGAGCTTGTTCCACTGCTGTGCCCTGAAGTTCTCAGCAAACTCGATCTCGAAGCCTTTCTCTGCAAACCTCTCCTGGAAGAGCTGTCTGGTTTCCGGAGATATTCCCGACTCGATTATGGTCTTTCCCCTTCCCTTGAGTTCGATCTTTCCCCCTTCGGAAAAAACGACCCCAATTGAGGTGATGCCTTCGAAGACCTGATCAGAAGGGAGATCGATCCTCTCGCGGTTGCCCATTCCGTTCATGAGTAGGATGAACTCGGCCCGTTTAAGTCTCCCGCCAGCCAATCCGGACTGCTCGATCTCCTGCGAGACTGCAGCCAGAGAATGAGTCTTGACGCACAAAACCACGACTTCCGGAAAAAAGGAGGAACTGCTCAGCTCATTCAATTGGGAAAAGCAGTGTCTGAAATAGATTGTTTTTATGCCTTCGGAAGACTTGATCTGAAGCCCCGATTCCCCGATCTCCTGCATGTGGCCAGGCCTTCCCAGGAGCGCCACGTCGTCCACTGCATGATTCACTTCATCACCGGAGGAGAGCAGATAGGCCAGGAACGAGCCGATGGCCCCAGCACCGTAGATCAATACCTTCACCATGAGATCACGCTGAAATATGATTCTGTGTCAATGGCTCAAGGGATAGAATGGAATTTGAACTTATCTGATGCGAAATCTCAAGCTGGATGAATAACACATAATTTAGTATTTGCAAAAGATCGAATGAGATTTCGAAAAAACTGGGGTTTTGAGGCTGGAGCCTCGGCCTATCACACCATTATCAAGATATCGTCACCGGGAAAATTTGCCTCTCGGCGATGGTGCCGTTTTCCCAGGGCTGCAGCAGCAGCAGGTACACATCGGTCTCACCTGCAGCCTCCGCCCGGAAAGTGAAGACCTCGGTACCAGGAACGCCTACCATTCCCGGACTGGCACTGCCTTCATTAAAGCTGGAGCCTACGAGGCTCAGGTACTGAGGGTCGAATTGAGTCCACCAGCTGAAGCCTGTGGAAGGATTGGACCGAACCGATATGATAAAATCCTCCCCAACACTGGCATTTATCATCGGCTCGCAGGGAGCATTATCGCATACGCTGCTCCCCAATGCCAGCGCTATCATTACAAAGGGCAAGGCCAGCGCTGAAATTGCATATCTCTTCATCATCTGAAACCTCCAATTTCGCAATAATTTAGACTGCATTCTATTTAAGGGCATGCCACAGCAGGGTTAAGGTCAGCCTGCTTGGGAAAACCTGAAGGTCAAAGGCCATTAGATTAAACTCAGAGCCTGGTTTGGACCAGAGAGGAAGAGAGGGTCAACAATTATTCCGGGCCGGAAGGCTGGAACCGGTGACTAGATTGACGATTGTTAGGAGACCGCGAGCTGCTCTTAACGAATGACACTCTGTTAGATTAACGAACGACAGTTAGATATTTGAGGAGGAAAATTATAATTCCTGCCCGGCCGGGCGATGAGTTTGTAAACGGGATACGATGCTGGATATCCGATCGATTGGGCTGTTTACATTTGGAATTGTACTTTCAGCTCTTGCTGTCTATATTCTTGCTGGCTCTCTGAGAGAGCCCGATTGGAAAGGGAAGATCAACGGCCTCGCCAGCTTTCTGGCATTAATTCTCGTCTCCGCAGCTGCTTTTTTCCTGGCGGTCCAGCTATTGTTCAGGAAGTGTTAGCCATAAAGCGGCTTGATGCAGCCGGAAGTGACCGCCCCCCCTAAAATTTTACAGAGCGGCAGCTCTATCTTTTTGCCATCCGACTCTTAGATTCAAAATCCTTGCCGCTGCTTTTCAGTCCTTTCCCCTTCCGTGAAGCCTTGACTGCACCAGTCCGAGGACTATCTCTAAGGCAACGGCCATTGCCAGCCCTGGCAAGCTCAGCTTCCTCAGCACCCGGGTAACGGCCCACCCCATTACAGCCAAAATCAACTTATTTCTAAGTCCGAACATAATCAATTAGAATTATCAGTTTATGGTAATAAACGTTTGCCGGGTTCTCATAAAAATATGCTGTAATATATAAAAATTTCGGAACGTCGGAAAAAAGTTTTGCAATAGTATATTGCTCGCATATCATTTAACATATCGGCAGATGGCCTTGCCTGAAGCATTCCGTCATTGTATTTTCCTGGGATTGAAAAGCACTGATTCAAAAAATTAGAGGGCCACGCAAAATTACTCAGCTTCCGCGAGGGCGGCTCCCATGAGGACTATCATTTCCGGCTGCAACATGCCCTGTGCTATCATGACTCCACCGGAATTTTTGAGCGCTTCTTTTATCCGCTTGGCCCAGAGATGCTCTACCAGCATTATCAGAGCCGAGCTGTTATTGGGAATCTCTTCTGCGATATCCTCAATGTCGTCCGCGTCCAGGCCAAAGCTCCTCTCTTCCGCCATCTCAGCCCCGGCCATGGCACCCACCTCTGCTCCCTCCATGCCTCCTGCCCCCAGGCCCAGGAGAGCACCAACAGCAGCACCAAGCTTGACCACCTCATCTTTGCCCAGGTCTGTGCCCTCAATGGCTGCGATGTTCCCGTCTTTATCCTTCATCACGAACAGGTAATCGATTAGCCGGATCAGACCCTTCTTCTTTGCGTCTTCAATCGCAGGCACGATCTCTCCACTAAACTGGTTGCCCGGAAAGCCTATCACGAACATCTGCACAGGACCGTACATTACCATATTTCATCTCTCCAACAACGTCTGAAATTATTCAAATCTATTCCAATCTCTTGCAAATCTACAAACGGATCCGGAAATGATCTGGAAATACTCCGCCATCTCCATCAATTCTAATGGCCTCAATACTACAAAATAGTTTTGATCTTCAAACCTGGCCATTTGGAGTCAGTTCTTTCTAGAAACGCTCTCTGAAACTCTTCTGGCCAATCAACTTCGTTTCTGCCAGGGCCAGCGCTCCTCAATTTCTACAATCAGTGACCAGCTCAGGATGGTACGGATAATCACCAGAATGCCGAGCGTTATGAGATTTTCAAACGTGGGTTCCAGAAATACGGTCCTGATTACGTCGCCTGCCACCAGAATCTCCAGCCCCAAGAGCAGAGTCTTGCCTATCTTTATCCTGAAATCGTCATAGCTCTGAGCGATCTGTAGATGTCTAACCCGACCGAGCAGGAAATTCAGGCTGGCCCAGGCGATTCCCAGAATGATTACAGTTACCCCAAAGACTTCTACCACCGTGGCTGCAGTGCCAACCCACTGCGGAATCTCCAGGACCGCCTCTTCCATGATGTCTAATTACAGTTTGAATGGATTTAAGCGTTTATGGTGGTTGCCTCCGACTCAGGTTTCTTCAATTCATTTGATAATTTAATAATTAGTAGATAAAGATTGCTTCTGAGGTTAATACGGCACGAAATGGATATACCCAACCACAGAAATAAAATAATCCCACCAATACATATTAAAGACCACTGAGACCAAGACCGCGAATGAAGGTGAAGCTAAAGGTCAGAATCCCCTGACCCAAAAGCCCATAAGCGATGCTTTCCGAAAAAACGGGAAAGCTTAAGATCCACGATAGAAAAGCTCTACCTGAAGAGGAACATAGAGATAATGGAGACTGGAATGACCGAGGACCTCAAAGCAGTTTACAGCGCGGCTCCTGATATCTTCAAGAGGCTCAGGGGCGAGATAGATAAGGTGATGGTGGGGCAGAACGTGGCCATCGAGCAGCTGCTGGTGGCCATACTGGCCGGTGGGCACGCCCTCCTGGAGAGCAATCCTGGCCTTGCCAAAACGCTTCTGGTGAAGACCACGGCCAGCGCCATGGGGCTCAATTACAGCCGGATTCAGTGCACCCCGGATCTGATGCCGGCCGATATCACCGGCACCACCATAATCGAGGAGACCGACGGGAGCAAGAAGTTCAGGTTCGAGCCAGGCCCGGTCTTCGCCAACATCGTGCTGGCAGACGAGATCAACCGGGCATCTCCCAAGACCCAGAGCGCACTTCTCGAAGCCATGCAGGAAAAACAGGTGACCGTCGGAAATCGCACCTACCTCCTGGACAAGCCGTTCTTCATCCTGGCCACCCAAAACCCAATCGAGATGGAAGGCACCTTTCCCCTGCCCGAGGCCCAGCTGGACCGCTTTCTCTTAAAGATCTTCATGGACTACCCGTCATACGACGAAGAGCTGCAGATCCTGGAGAGGTACACCGGACGGTCAGAGCCTGCGGTGGAGAGGGTGGTGAGCAAAGAGGAGGTTCTGTCGCTGCAGCAGCTATGCCGGGAGGTTCCGGTATCCGATGACCTGAAGTCTGCCGCGGTCAAGCTGGTGCTGGCCACCCGCAAAGAGGAGGGAGTTCAGTACGGTGCCAGCCCCAGAGCGTCTATCGGCCTGATCCTGTGCGCCAAGGCGCGAGCACTGCTCTTGGGAAGGAACTACGTCTCCAAAGAAGACCTGCATGTGATGGCCTACCCCGTCTTAAGACACCGCATCATCCTGAACTTCGAGGCGGAGAGAAAGGGGATGACCCGCGACCAGGTTGTGACCGACCTTCTAAAAGATATCAACATCTGACATGGACACTGAATTCTTTAAGGAGCTGGAGAGGTTCTCCCTGCTGGTCAAGAAACGAGTCTCTACAGCTTACACCGGGGCCCACAGGTCCCTCCGCTTCGGCCATGGAATCAGCCCGGTCGGATATCGCGAGTACCGCAAGGGCGATGACTTCAAGCTGGTGGACTGGAAAGTGTACGGCCGGACTGAGAGGCTCTACATCAGGGAGCACGAAGAGGAGAGGTCCCTGGTGGTGCACATCCTGCTGGACGCCAGCGGGAGCATGAACTACGGCGGCAAGTTCGGCTACGCCTCCCAGATCGCGGCCGGGTTTGGCTATCTGGCAACGCTCGAGAACGAGAAATACTCGGTCTCGTTGTTCTGCAACAGACTTCACCCAGGAGAACCACGCCGGGGCAGAAGATACCTCTTTCAGACCATTGGGGAGCTGGATGAGATCAATCCCAGAGGGTCAACCAACCCCAGGCAGGTAGCAGACCAATTCGAGACCCTGGTTCGCTCCACCAGCCTGGTGATTGTGATATCCGATTTCCTGGCAGACACCGAAGAGGTCCTGTCCAGCATTTACCGGCTGGGCGGGCACGATCTGGTCATGATTCAGGTCCTGGCGCCCGACGAGGCTCTGCTGAACTTCCGCGGAGACGTCAAGTTCGTGGACATGGAAACCCGACTGCCGGTCGTCACCCGGGTGACCGAGGATGAACGCAGGGACTACCTTGCCAAAATGGAGGAGCACAACTCCCGCATAGTCGCTGCCTGTAATCAGGTTGGAGCCGACTTCTTCAGCTTTAAGACCGACAAGCCCATATTCGAGGCCTTCTCCGAGATGCTTTCCAGAGCGGTGGTGTGGAAGGTATGAAAATTTCGCTGGGCTATGGTCGCGGGCGGGTGGATTTCGAGCCCGGCGGCGACTTCGAAGTGGTCCTTCCGGACGAGCTGCCGGCAGCAGGAAAGGGCGAGATCGAAAGGGCGCTATATAGCCCCATAGGAAAGGGGCTATCGGGAATAGCCGGCGCCAGGTCAGCCGCAATTCTGGTAAGCGACATCACGCGACCTGCTCCAACCCACCTGATGCTTCCGCCGCTGGTGAGGCTCCTGAAGGAGACGGGCCTCACCGACATTAAAGTGGTGTTCGGGCTTGGAACCCACCGCCGGATGACCGAAGAAGAAGAACGGCACCTCTTAAAGGAGTCAATCGAGCTTCCGCACCTGCAGCACGATGTAGACAGATGCACCCATGTAGGAGAGACCTCTCGGGGAACGCCGGTGGAGATCCTGGAGGACGTGGCTTCATCAGACCTGATAATCGGCACGGGAAACATCGAATATCACTACTATGCCGGCTACAGCGGAGGGGCTAAGGCTCTGCTTCCGGGCGTCAGCTCGAAGACCACGGTTGAGAAGAACCACGAGATGATGAGGGACCCGCGCTCCTCGACCGGGCGTCTTGATGGTCCGGTCAGGCTGGACATGGAGGATGCGGCATCCATTGCCGGCCTGGACCTCATCCTTAACGTAGTTCTGAACAGCCGAAAGGAGATCGTTAAGGCGGTCTCAGGGGACTTTGTAAAGGCCCATCGCAGAGGGGCCGAGATCGTGGATTGCATGTACAGGAAAGCCGTAGAGCCGGCAGAGATCGTCCTGACCTGCGCCGGCGGAAGGCCCAAGGACATCAACCTCTTCCAGGCGCAAAAAGCACTGGAAAACGCCAAAGACGCCGCGGTTCCCGGCGGGTCCATCATCCTGCTGGCCGAATGCAGCGAAGGCCTGGGCCATTCCGTCTTTGAGCGCTGGGCCCGTGAGGCCCGGTGTGCTGAGGACTGCGTGGAGCGCTTCGGGCGCGAATACGAGTTCGGCGGCCACAAGGCGGCATTAATCGCCAGGGAATCGCTGAGGCACGACCTGATTCTGGCATCCTCCATGCCACCCTCCCAGGCCGAGATGTGCTTTTTCAGGCCGGCAAGAGATCTGGAGCAGGCCATAGCCATGGCCCGGAAAAGGCAGGGGAGGAGTGCGAGAATGCTCGTAATGCCCCATGGAAGCCTGACCCTGGCCCGATCTAAATAGATGCTGTCAGAAGATGCTGACATTTTAAGGACCGTCAAATAATCTCCGCGGGATGGTGTTATTTGCAGAAGCTGCTCAAGGTGGTCTGCCCTCCCCTGACCAGATCCTTCAGAAGGTCGCTTTGCCCAATGAAGCGGGACACCGGCAGCTCCAGCCTGGTGGACACGTACCGCAGGGCGGAATCCAGGCCCTCGAATTCCAGAGAAGGCTGCCTCATGGCGTTTCTTACGTTTTCCCGCACATTGAACACCCCCATGGGAATATAGCCGGGATAGGCCTCCCTCAGGACAATCGCCCCGGCCTGCTTCTTCTGCCTGGATAGACCCTCCAAAACCGCCATCTTGCAGGAGTAATAGCATCCACCCACCCGAGAGTAGCCCTTTTTCCCCCCATTTTTCTCGAAATCGGAGAACATCAGCTCTTCAGTTCCCAGGATGCGGAGGAAGGCCTCCATCCACTCGTACTGCCAGGCGGTGGGCAGGAGCAGCACTGCATAGTAGTTATTCAGGCTGCTGAACTCATGCAGCTGGCAGCAGTCGATGGCCTCGTAATGCCGGACCTCCTTTAGCAGGCGGCTGCCAATGGTGCTGTCGCAGGCGGTGATGGACCATCTCGTCGGAACCAATCTCCTCCGGCGGCCGGTACCCATGGCACCCACGGAAAAGGCCTTCTGGATGCTGGAAAAGGGAATATTCCTGTCGTGCAGCTCCACTAATGCCTCGGCCGCCCTCAGGTGATCGTCGTAGTACACCTTCTCCAGCTGCTGGTCCCATTTGACGTTACCGATATCAAACCTCTCCAGCCTTGCGCTGGGCCCGAAAGGAGTGTGCTCGTCGCTTAAATTCCGGCCTCTTGGCTCCCGGTCAAAGACCGCCTCGCTGTAAATGGAGCTGTCGGAGAGAGCTATGTCCTGCAGCTTTTCCACGAACCGGCCGGAGAGATCGGTGACCGGCTGAAATCGCTTTCCTCTCACCAGGCTCATCCTGAACCCCACGATCTCCTCCTGGGTCTTTTTTTCCGGAATCCAGGACTCCGGCGAGTCCACTATGGACGTGTCGCCGTGCTCGGGAACTATCATCGGGCCGGCGTAGACTCGAGGGTAGTTCCAGCTGCCGATGAAGACCGAGGGAGGAGTGCTTCCCTCCAGCTCCCGTCCAACCTGCACCGAACGCATGCTGGTATGAGTGGTCAGCTTCCTCAGATAGGCTTCCTTGCCTTTGATCACGGGTTCTCCAATGTTTTCGGCAGATAAAGAGCTGGGGTACGGAGAGAAAGTAATGGCCGATCGAAAAAATAGCCGGGAGAAAGATGCTACCGTGAGAAGATTATTTAAGTGGAAGAGCCAAATTGAAGTTCCGAAAATGATTAAATCGGTCCATAGAGTACACATCTCCTATTCGCAGGACGGCAGAATTGGCACAATCGAAGGGCTCTGGGAGCCCACCGAGAGCGAGCGAAGCGCCGCCTGGGACATGTACGTGGAGATCGTCACCCGGATTCCGGTAGCTTTCGTCGTGCCGGGGGAAGGCTCGCTGCAGGTCAGCCTCTCTTCCACCTACAAAATATTCGGAGCCACGCGGGATATATTGCGCAAGTACGGACCGGAAGTGGCCCGGCCCAGAGCCGAGGGCCAGATCTCCTTCGGATGCCTTTCGGTCAAAGTCCTGGACCTGATATTGCGGCCCTTCCTGCTGAAATGGTATCCGCGCCTCACCGAATACGAGAGCACCAAAAAGGCAACAGAATCCTCCTACGACCACGAACGGAAGTGGGATTGCTATCAAGAACTAAGCCAGGAGCTTATTCAGATCCGGGATGCACTGCTGCAGTATGCTCAGCTGCTGGCACAGGCATCCGAGGTGCCATCGCTGATATTTGATAAAGAGTGCCTCGGGAAAAGAGCGACCTGAGAAAGCGAACGCTTTATTTTAAAAGCCATGTAAGCCCTAAATAGTATTGGGTTGTATATTGTGAGCACAGCAATTGATGGTAATTGACCATCAAGCGGGATGTGGTGGAAACGGCCCAGAAATATCAATGCACAATCTGCGGATACATCTACGATCCGGAGAAAGGAGATCCAAGCTCGGGAATTGCCCCTGGAACGCCCTTCGAGGATTTGCCGGACGACTGGCTCTGTCCTCAGTGTGGAGCTACCAAAGACGACTTCGAGAAGGTGCAGTAGATGAGCCTGTGCCGGGAGATAAGGCCGGGAGTATGGTGGACAGGAGCCATAGACTGGGACCGCAGGCTGTTTGACGCGCTCATTCCTCTGCCCAACGGGACCAGCTACAACTCCTATCTGGTGAAGGGAAGCGAGAAGACGGCCTTAATAGACGGCGTGGACCCGGCCATGCTGGGCGTTCTCCTGGATAACCTGAGGGAGTTAGGCGTCGATAAACTGGATTTCATTGTCTCTCAGCACGCTGAGCAGGACCACTCCGGGGCAATCAAGAAGCTGGCTGAACTTTTCCCCGAGGCCAAAATCATAGGCTCGGCCAAATGCATGGAACTGTTAGTGGAGTTCTCGCTGGTGGACAAGAATCGCGTGCAAGAGGTCAAGGACGGCGAGAAGATCTACCTAGGGGCCAAGACGCTGGAGTTCATCCATGCTCCCTGGGTGCACTGGCCGGACACGATCTTCACCTACCTTACAGAAGACCGGATTCTCTTCACCTGCGACTTCCTGGGATCTCACCTGGCCACCAGCGATCTGTACGCAATAGACACGATAACCGTTTACGAGGCGGCCAAAAGATACTACGCCGAGATCATGATGCCCTTCAGGCCGAACGTGAAGAGACATCTGGAGAGGATCAAGGACCTGACCATCGAGGTTGTAGCGCCCAGCCATGGTCCTTTGTACGACCGGCCGCAGTTCATCCTGGATGCCTACCGGGACTGGTCCTCGGATGAGGTGAAGAACCAGGTGGTCCTGCCCTATGTCTCCATGCACGGATCGACCAGGAAAATGGCCGATTACCTGGTGCAGGCGCTGATCAAGAGAGGAGTAGGCGTAAAGAGGTTCGATCTCACCGTCACGGACACCGGCGAGCTGGCAGAGGCTCTGGTGGACGCGGCAACTGTGGTCATCGGGTCTCCGACCATCCTGGCAGGTGCTCATCCGCTCGCGCTATATGCCGCGATTCTGGCCAATGCCCTGCGGCCCAAGACCAGGTTTGCCTCCATCTTCGGCTCTTACGGCTGGGGAGGAAAGGCCCCGGAGCAGATCAAAGCGGCCATTCCCAACCTGAAGGTGGAGCTGATAGAGCCGGTCATGGCCAAAGGCTATCCAAAGGAAGCCGATTTTCGGGCCCTGGACGGCCTGGCCGACCAGATCCTGGCCAAGCACAAGGAGCAGGGGATCGCCTGACCATCGGCCTGCTGCGACTTTTCAAGAGGTCTTCAACCTGAAGCATATTAGGGCGGCCTCAATTTTTTCGTCCCTGCTGCTGATCGTTGGCTGTCACCGCCGGGCGGGGCAGTGCTGATGCTAGATCCCTTTGCGGTCTATGTGATCGTCCTTTTGGCCGCGGGAGCAGCGGTGGGATTTGTCTCCGGTCTCTTGGGCGTAGGCGGGGGATTCATAATGGTGCCGGTACAGATCTGGGCGCTGACCTTCATGGGCATCGAAGAGACGCTAGCCGTTCGCATAGCCATCGGCACCTCCCTGGCCGTAATCTTGCCTACCGCGCTGTCCGGCTGCCAGGGGCACAGCTGCCGGGGCGTGGTGAGGTGGAGACAGGGAATAGCGCTGGGCATATCCGGCCTGGCCGGCGCGTTCCTGGGCGGGGGAATTGCCGCTCAGCTCCCCGGCGATCTGCTGAAGTTCATATTCGGCCTGGTGGTTCTGGCCTCGGCCGCAATCATGCTGGCCTTCAGAGGAAAGACCATTCTCTTTTCCGAAAACCAGCGGGGGATCTTCTATTTCGCGGCCTCGGGCTTCCTGGTGGGGATAATCTCCGGGCTGACCGGAATCGGAGGCGGGGTCATACTGATTCCCATACTGGTGCTGGGGCTGGGATTCGGTATGCTGGAGGCTGTCGGTACCTCCAGCCTGGCTATCGCCTTCAACGCTGCCGGAGGAGCATTCTCCTATGCCGTAAACGGAATTGGCGTTCCTGGACGGCCTCCCTACTCAATAGGCTATATCGACCTCCTGCAGTTCACGCTGCTGGCGACGACCAGCATCCTCATGGCCCGGGCAGGGGTCAGAGCCGCCCACCGGCTGCCGGGCGAGAAGCTCAAATATCTCTTCATTGTGCTGATGATCTATATCGGCCTGCGGATGATCGGCGTGTTCGGCTGGCTGGGACTGCCGATTTAGCTATCGAAATTCAGCAGACCTGACCTTATCTACGGCTTGCTCCTGGTCCTTCATTCATTCTTCCTCGTGTCTGCTTTCAATTTCAGGCCGGCCTAGGGCCATGTATTCAAAAATTGTAACAGTCGGCCTATTGTGATAGTGTGCCTCGAATTTCGGGCCGCTGGCAGCGTTAAGGCAGTGGGGCAGTGCGAGCAGTGCTGCCCCGCGTCTCCAGTTCCTATCATCCGTTTCCTTTTAGTTCCGGTTAACCCGGGGGGTTTTCCGCCCCAAACTTTTAAGTCTGAAGAAAACTCCAATAAATAAGGGAGTTTCGCTGCGATTCATTCCGGATTTCTCCCATGTTTCAAAGAAGAAAAAATCCGGAATAAAATTCCAAGTGAGATGACATCAATGGGCTCCGTCCTCAAATATCTGGGTGTTAGCGTCGGCATCCTGCTGTTCATAGTGCTGATTGCGGGCTTCTTGGCTCTGTCTGAACCCTACATTTCCGGATTGAACAACGATCTCATCAATCAGAGCAATCAGTCCGATCTGATCGTGTCCGTTAACGAGCGCTTCGTCAATTCAATTCTGCAGATCGAGCTTCAAGAACGTCAGCCCGAAGGCGTGAAGAACGTAACAGTATATTTTAATGAGGGAGGACCGGTGGAGATCTTAGCCGAGCTGGAGATTTCACTGGGCATCACAACACTGAATCCCATGATAAAAGTCGAGGCCAATTTGAGCGCCGAGAACGGCACCCTGAAAGTCCGTCCGGAGTCGATAGCAGTAGGAAAGCTGAATATACCCAGAAGCATCTGGATCGGCCCGCTTGACTCAGCAGTGGCACTGGTGGAAGATGCGGCAAATCAAGCGGTCCTCGAGATCCAGAAGGGATTCCAGATCACCGGCGTTTATATTGGAGAGAGTTACCTGACGCTCTCTATCGATGCGCCTCCTGCCGACCAGCTGAGAGAAGTCCTTCGAAACGGGGGATGATCCTGTATTGATATCCAAACTCCCTGGGGCTCAGGCTGCAGGCGGATGGTCGATGCTTTAGCGACCGTCCGCCAGAGAACAAATTTTATATTTTAGCCATGCCCTTATTATCGTCATGTCCTCCGGCAGTGGACCTAAGATCTTTGCTTCAATTTTTATTATCACTATTTTATTAATTGCCGCTTACATCAGCAGATTCTTCATAGATACAGTTATCTTAGGCGTACTGCTGGCCTATATGCTGTCTCCCGTTTATGGGACCATCCTCGGCAGGGTCAGGTCCCAAAGGACCGCCTCGCTGCTGGCAGTATCAACCATCTTTCTCGCGGCCATCTTGATAATCCTGGTCTTCTACAGATCGGTCTCACTGGGTTTTTACGGCCTTTCCGAGATCGCGGTTCAATCTGCCAACCAGTCCGCCGGCCGGGCAGCCGATCTCAGCGATGCCTACTATAGCGATGCCTATTTCTGGCAGAATCTGAGCTTTAGCCCGGTGTCCGCCGGGATACCCGGCGCCATGGAAGTCAGACCGGCGATCCCGGAAGAAATTATCCCCTTTGCAGCCTCGTTTGTAATCCCTGCCGTAGTCCAAAGGGCGGTCGATGCCTGGATCTTTCCGGCGCTTCAGTTCAGCATCCTGAATTTCGCCTTGATACTGCCGGTGTTAATTGCCCAGACGATCGTGGCAGCCTTCCTGGCTTATTATCTCCTCTTGACCGGAAAGGGAGCCGCAGAAGGCTTTCCGGATGTATTTCCAGGGCAGCAAAGAACGGTCGTACGCCACTTCCTAAAAGAGCTGAATGGAATCCTTAAGAGGCTCTTCACAACGAATTTCGATATAGCTGCCTACAATGCCCTGGTGGGGATGACGATTTTTTCCCTGATCGGCATGCCTCTGGCCATCATCTGGGCACTGCTGGCGGCTTTCGCCTCTCTGATTCGATTCATCGGTCCGTGGATCGTGTTCGTGCCTTTATCGCTCTATTTCTTCCTGACGAACGACCTTTCGAGAGGATTTCTGGTGTTGCTCTTCGGAATAGCTCTCCTGGAGTACGTGCCTGAGAACTTACTGAGGCCTTACCTGGCCAGGGATAGCTCGAAGGTCAATGTCGTCATCGAATTTCTGTCCTATGTGGCACCGATCTTGGTACTTGGTGCAGCGGGAATAATTATCGGACCATTGATATACGGCACCGCTTTGGCGATATACAGGACTGCCAGCCATTTCAATAAAAATGAGCTGCAAGAGGAAGAGTGACGGTTCGGCAGACCTCTTTTCCGTAGCAGGCCGGTATGTCGATCTCGCATCAGCCTTTCCTGATCCAGAATATCCCGCAGGGATGAAAGAGATAGTACCTGCCGTTCTCATGCCTGCAGATTTCCTTCATGGTGGCGATGATATCCGCCTTAAGAGAGGGATCGATCCCGTTCTGATCGGACTCCAAAAAGAAGTTCAGGATTTTCCTTCCTACCTCCGTGTCTTTTATGCATTCTGTGACGTCGATATCCGATATCAGAACGTCGTAGTTGAACCTGAGGCCCAGCTCGTCGAATATGACGGAAATGTCGTGGGCAGAGAACATCTCCTTCGCATCACCTTTGACCAATTTCAAGTAGGCCCTCTGGATCTCATTTATGCCCAGGGTGGTCTGATGAAATATCAGCAGAAATCCGCCCTGATTCAGCATCCTGTAGGCCCGGGCGATGGAGTCCCGGCGGTCGGGAATATAGTACAGGCAGTGGGTGAGGTGGATCAGGTCGAACCCACCATGGAGGTGGTCCTGGCCGAAGGGATGAGGGATGACCTCAAAGGAGTCAAGTTTCAAGCCGCAATTCATGTAGCGCTGGCAAAAAATGCGGTTGTGCTCCGGATTGGGGTCCACAGCGACATAGGATAATTGGTGAATCTTTTCCAGCAGGATTCGCATCAGTGCCAGATCGAAATCTCCGGTTCCGCTGCCGATTGAGAGCACCGAAAGTGCTTTGCTGGACTCACTTTCAGACAGGTGCGGGAGGAACTCTTTCTCCAGCCAGTCTTGCATGGCCATCCATTCTGAAGAGACCTGCTTAAAGGCGTCAAAGCACTCTGCATATTCCTTATCGGTGAGCGGGCGGGCCAGATTCATGATCAATAGTCAGCCTAAAAATTATTAAATTTTGCTGTATTGCCGCCAAGCCGGCCGTGGCCTTATCAACAATCCATGAAGCCCGATTCTCAGATTCCGGTTTTAGCGCCCGAGCAGAGGATCGATTGCATTGTTCAGCGTAAAGGCTTCCATCCGCTCTATGCAGGTCGGGCACTCCAGGCAGGGCTGTGCTTCTCCCCGGTAGCAGGACCAGGTGAGCTCATACGGCACTCCAAGCCCTAGTCCCAGCTTCACGATCTCCGCCTTGCTGAGGTCCAGGAAGGGAGCCTTCAGCTCCACCGGATGCCAGGCCGTCCCCATTCTGATGGCCGGCCGCAGGGCCTCCACGAACTCCGGACGGCAATCGGGATAGATGGTGGAGTCGTTTCGGTGGGCGGCATAGAACACCTCCGGCACTTCCTGCGCCTCGGCAAAGCCGGCAGCGATGGAGAGCATGATCATATTGCGGTTGGGAACCACAGTCTGCCTGGCCGCATCTTCGGTGTAGTGGCACCGTGGAACCTCTTTTTTCCCCAGAAGGGCGCTGTCTCCCAGCAGGCCCGCGATACCGCTCAGGTCCACCACCTGATGGGGGACATTCAGGAGACCGGCGATCCTGGATGCGCATTCGATCTCCTTCTTGTGGCGCTGAGCGTAATTGAAGGTGAGAGCTGTCACCTCATAGCCATCGGCCAGCATCTTGTAGAGCAGAGTGGTGGAGTCCACTCCTCCGGAAAGAATCAGAACTGCCTTCATCTTCAAGACCAATGCCCTCGAAATCTGCACCGTTGATATTAATAGTATTCTAAATCGGTTGCCGGTCGTGAACCTTTGAGCGCAATCAATGTTCGAACCGTCATATGACCGCTATTCCCGGCCTCTGCCAGGGGCCTTCGGCCGGGAGAGGAAGATTTTATCAGTCAGGAGCCCTCAACGGTTAAAACTCAATTTCAACAGCCAGACCATGAAGGATATTCTAAAGGACTTGCAGGATATTGCCGGCACCAGGGCGAGAGCCTCGTACAGCGAAAGGCTTTGCTATGCCACTGATGCCTCTCAGGTCGAGGGCCTTCCGGACTACGTGGTTCGTCCGGGCAGCACTCAGGAAGTCTCCAGGATACTCAGATTGTGTCACGAAATGGAGGTTTTCGTCACGGCACGTGGAGCCGGCACCGGGCTGTCCGGAGGGGCATCGCCGGTTCGGGGAGGCGTGGTCCTGGACATGTCAGGGATGAACAGAATCCTGGAGATGGACCTTCCCAATCTCCAGGTCATAGTCGAGCCCGGAGTGGTCCATGAAGAGCTGAACCGCAGGCTTTCCTCACATGGATTTTTCTTTCCGCCTGATCCCGGAAGCTCGGCCATGTGCACCATCGGCGGCATGATCTCGAACAACGCGAGCGGCATGCGCAGCGTGAAATACGGCACCACCAGGCAGTACGTCCTGGATCTGACTGTGGTCCTGGCTGATGGACGGATCATAAACACCGGCTCCAGGGTGCTGAAGTCCTCTGCCGGATACGACCTGACCAGGCTCTTTGTGGGCGCGGAAGGAACTCTGGGGGTGATCACCAGGGCGGGGCTGAGGGTGGTCCCGGTCCCTCGGTCAAGGAAGCTGGTGCTGGCCGCATTTCCGGATGCCGAAACTGCTGGACGGGCGGTGCAGGAGGTCTTTTCAGCTGGAATCACGCCTTCGGCATGCGAGATTCTGGACCATATCACCCTTCAGGTCTTGAAGCGCTGCGATCCCGGCCTGAAGCTTCCGGATCGTGGTGACGTCATCCTCTTCGAGGTGGACGGGACGGAGAGCTCAACGCTTGAATCCGCCCGCCAGATTGCCGGGGTATGCAGGCCGCGGGCCACCAGGATCGATATTGCCGGCAGCAAAGACGAGATGGATCATCTGTGGGCGGCGCGGAGGCTGGTTGGAGCTGCCATCTCCCGCCTTGACCCCAACAAGAGCCGTATCTACGTGGGCGAAGACGTGGGCGTTCCCATCCGGGAGATTCCTGAACTTCTCAGGAAAGTCCAGGGAATCGTCAACAAGCTCGGCCTGCCGGCCATGAAGTACGGCCACATAGGGGATGGCAACCTCCACGTGGCCCTGTTCATCGACCCGTGCGACCCGGAAGACCGGCAAAAGGCCCTGCAGGCCGCAGACTCAATTCACAGGGCCGCTCTGGAGCTTGGGGGAACCGTGAGTTCTGAGCACGGCATCGGCCTGGCCAGGGCGCAGTACATGAAGGACCAGGTGGGCGAATCCCTGACGGTCATGAGGGCCGTTAAGAAAGCCCTGGACGAGAAAGGCATCTTGAATCCCGGAAAGCTGGGGCTATAGAGGAGAAATGGGTACCGGTTTTAGCATAACTCAGGACTTCAGTGATCTCGATCCGAGGTTGCTGGATAGATGCGCGCGGTGCGGGACCTGCCGCTCCGTCTGTCCGGTGATGGCCGAGCAGGGATGGGAATCTTCCGGGGCTCGGGGCCGCATCCTGGTGATCAAAGGTCTCATGAAAAGCGGCCGGCCTGATGAGGCCGCCCAGGAGAGCCTCTTTACCTGCACCACTTGCGGCAGGTGTAAGGAGATCTGTCCGGCGGGGGTCAATCCCCCTCTGCTGATCGAACGAGCCAGGAGCGGCCTGGTCTTAGCAGGATTCGTCTCCAAAGAGCAGGCCTCTATCAGAGACCGGGTCTTTGCCACCGGAAACACCTTCGGCGAGGCTTCTTCCCGGCTGGCCTTTCTCAGGGACCGATCTCTGATCAAGGAGAAGGCCGATTGCGTCTTTTTCGTGGGCTGTCTCATGTCGTACCGCTATCCGGAGACCGCTGCCAGGACCGCAGACCTGCTGAGGCGCTTCGGCGTCTCACTGCTGCCGGATGAGAAATGCTGCGGCTCTCCCCTTCTCCGCATGGGCTTTGATGCCGGAGAGTCGATGAACTCCAACCTCAGGCAGATAGAGATGATGGGGGCCAACACTGTTGTCACCAGCTGCGCCGGCTGCTACACCACCCTCAAGAATAATTACTCTGCAGACTTTCAAGTGTTGAACGTCTCAGAGTTCCTGGCCGACAGAATCTCCGAGCTGGAGCTGTATCCCCTTTCGAAGACGGTCACCTATCACGACCCCTGTCATCTGGGACGGTGCAACGGGATCTTCGATCCGCCGCGAAAGATCATCGAGGCCATCTGCGAGCTGCAGGAGATGAAGGCCAGCCGAGATCTGGCCCGCTGCTGCGGAGGCGGTGGCGGCGTCAGGGCAGGCTACAAGGACCTCTCGCTCTCCCTGGCCGAAAAGAGGCTAGAGGATGTGCCGGAGGGCGTGAACTGTATTGTCACCTCCTGCCCACTGTGCATCAGAAACCTCAGCGACGCGGCAAAGGGAAAGATGGAAGTAATCGACGTGGTCGACCTCGTGGCCGAGTCGCTGGATAGAGCTAAGGCCAGGACGAACGGCCGCTCAACGGCCAGAAAGGTGGCCTGACCAGCGGCGAGGACGAGAGATTTCAGGCGCTCTGCGACATTTATAGCCTTCAAAGCAACTCAATGCCGATCACCCCCCAAAAGGCAGCGAGGTCAATTGCGGCAGCGCACCGGGCAGCTTGCTGCGACCTATTCACTCTAAAAATACACTTGAAACGCCCTGGCTGATATATACCAGCTGAGGTTCGGGACCTTCAGCCCGGCGAACGGTAAGGTTGCAGATGAGTATGATACTGCCCTGATCGATCTCCTGAAGCGCGGCCGCGTCCTGAACGCAGGAGAGCTGCAGAGAAGCTTACTTGACCCATATACCACAGTGGGCATCTGAGCTCTCGCGAATTTCCTTTCGAACATGCTTCTTCATCAAATCAGCAAAGATAGCAGGACAAGTGTAGTAGTTCCCTTTTTTGGTCCAACACTCATACCCCATTTATGCTCTTCAATATTTCATTTCCCATTTCCCTAATCCCCCAGGATATCCTAATTCTGGGATTATGTCCCATTAAAGAAGGTAAACATTGTATCCGCTGGTGGTGCGAAATTATCTGGGTCACTGTATGTTGGTTTCACAAAGCCCACAACACAAAATTCAATAGAATCAAGCTACACAAATTGCGTCTATCAGCGAAATAGTTTTAAATTTGTAGACAAATCATAATCTTATTTAATATTAATAAAAAATCAATATGAGTAAAGAACACCATTATTGATAAATTTATGAAATAATCTCAGAGATGACACCATGAAACGATCAGCGGCCATTCTATTGGCCATTAAAGATACAGCAGGCGTAGACAAAGAGCATTTCGAAGATTGGCAGAGCATTCCCTATCGTGGCACTTATGTCTATTCCGCCTTTGGAGTGAGGTGATAGCCTCTGATGCATTTTTGGAAATACAGCTCGTATGAAATCAGCCGGAGATTCGATTTTAATCTATCTAATTTATATAATATATTAAATCGGTTCGGTTTCCGGGATGGCAACGATATAAGAACATCTGGCGCATTCATCTGCGCTCCATTACAAGTTCGCTATTTTCATAGAATATATATTGAAGGAGAATTAAAATGAGGATCACTTGTTTGGTAGGAAATTCATACATACCGATAATCGCAAAGGCGAACAAGCGGCTCGGGTATGACTTGGCGCTATATTCCACTCAGCGCCTGGACGATCAGCCAGAGCGGCTCGATGATGCCCTAAAGTCTTGTGCTGAATCGGATCTAATCTTTGTTCATAGAGGGGGCGATGCCATCTGGGACGAAATCGGCCCTAAGCTGGAAGAGATAGGAAAGCATACTCCTATTTTATGCCTCGGCTACGATCCATCCTACTGGCTGCTTTCCACCGCACCGGCTGAGGTTGTGATTAAGGCGAATGCTTACCTTACCTATGGAGGCGAAGCCAACGTCTGCAATATGTTCCTGTACCTATGCAAGGAGCAGCTCCATATGGACACGGCATTCGAGCCACCTATTCCGCTGCCGTGGGAAGGAGCTTACCATCCTGATGCCCCCAACCATTTCAATAACGTTGAGAAATATCTAGAGTGGTATGAACCCAAAGTTGGTCCTACTGTCGGCCTTCTGATATCTAGGTTTTACTGGGCCAACAATTCCCTGGAAGTAGAAGACGAGCTGATTCGGGCGCTTGAGAGGGAAGGAATGAATGTAATCCCTGTATTTTCGTATTCTGTTAAGGATGTGGAGCTGGGAACTAGAAGCATGGCTGATGTGGTATCAGATTACTTCCTCAAAGATGGTAAGCCTCGAATCGATGCTATGGTAAAGACCGTTCCCTTCTTCCTGGGGCAGGAATCAAGAGGCATAGGCGAAGCGAAGAACAATCAGAAGGGCGTATCTCTTCTTAAAATATTTAACGTGCCGGTTTTCGAGC
Source organism: Methanotrichaceae archaeon (assembly GCA_013178225.1). Taxonomy (GTDB): domain Archaea; phylum Halobacteriota; class Methanosarcinia; order Methanotrichales; family Methanotrichaceae; genus JABLXE01. The sequence goes on along the minus strand of JABLXE010000003.1, from coordinate 50,087 downwards.
CAATTCTCTCATTCCACATGACTCTTGAGGAATGGGAGAATGCCATTGGTCTTTCTAATGACATCGGCTGGAGCGTGGCCATGCCGGAATTTGAAGGAGTAATAGAGCCAATTATTGTCAGCGCTGGAGGGAACAGGGACGGATATGTGGAGCGGACGCCTATAGAAGAACGCTGTCTAAAGCTAGTTAGACGAGTGAAAAAGTGGGCAAGACTTGCAGAGAAGCCGGTGGAAAACCGCAAGGTGGCCTTCATCTTTCATAATAATCCCTGTGTCTCAGTTGAAGCGGCCGTGGGCGGCGGGGCGCATCTGGACACCATCGAGAGCGTATCCCGCATCATGAACCGAATGGTTGAGGCTGGCTATTCCCTCGAAAATGTGCCAAAGGATGGCAAAGAGCTGATCGAGACCATCATGAACAGGAAGGCCATCTCCGAGTTCCGCTGGACTCCCATCGAAGAGATCGTGGCCAAAGGAGGCGTTTTAGCCTACCAGACCAAAGAGGATTATGAGAAGTGGTTCAACACTCTCACGCACCAGGTAAAGGACCGCGTCTGTGAGGCCTGGGGCAATCCGCCCGGAGAGCTAAAGAACGACATTCCTGCAGCCATGCTCTATCAGGGAAAGATCGTTATCACCGGAGTTCAATACGGCAACACAGTGGTCTGCGTCCAGCCCAAGCGGGGCTGTGCCGGAGCGCGCTGCGACGGCCAGGTCTGCAAGATCCTGCACGACCCGGATGTGCCGCCCACTCACCAGTACATGGCAACCTACCGCTACCTGGAAGAGATCTTTGGGGCGGACGTGCTGATCCACGTGGGCACCCACGGCAACCTGGAGTTCCTGCCCGGCAAGGGCGTGGGTCTGTCCATGAACTGCTATCCTGATATCTGCATCGGGACCATCCCTCACCTTTACATCTATAACGCTGACAACCCTCCTGAAGGGACCATCGCCAAGAGACGCAGCTATGCCACGCTGGTAGACCACATGCAGACCGTGATGACCGAGTCCGGGCTTTACGATGAGCTGCTGGAATTGGACCGGCTGCTGGGAGAGTATGAGACAGCCAAGCACGACCACGCGCGCTCTCAAGAGCTTCGCCATCTGTTAATCGATGCCATCAAGGCCGCCAACCTGGACAAGGGCATGAAGCACCTCGAAGAGATGCCTGTGGATGAGATGGTCAATAAAGCCCATAACGAGCTTGGCCGGATCAGGAACACACAGATCGATTCCGGCATGCACATCTTCGGTCAGCTTCCGGATGGCGAAAAACGTGTGGAATTTATAAACTCCGTGATGCGCTTCGATGGCAGCGGCGTCCCGCTCCGCGGCACAGTTGCAGCAATGATGGGCCTTTCAATGGAGGATCTGCTGGCCAATCAGGGAGTGGTAAACGAGCGCTACGGCAAATCTCACGGGCAGCTGCTGGAGACCATCGACGGACTGTGCAAGAAGCTCATCGATGTTTATCTGCAGGGCGACGACTCGCAACTGGATGAAGTCCTGGGCGTCTCGACTGCTGGCTATGAAGTCCAGCTTGAAGCCATTCGTGAGAAGGTCTTGGATTTGCAGGCTCGCATGGAGGCCTCTTTGGAGATCGAGTCTCTGCTGAACGGCATGGACGGTGGCTACATCGAGGCCGGCCCCAGCGGCTTAATCACCCGGGGCCGGGATGATGTTCTGCCTACAGGCAGGAACTTCTATTCTCTTGATCCCTACCGGGTTCCTACTAAGACCGCCTGGAAGGTAGGCCAGAAGCTGGGCGGAGCGGTCCTCGCCAAGCACCAGAACGAGGAAGGACATTATCCGGAAAATGTGGCCTTCTTCTGGATGTGCAGCGACATCATGTGGGCCGACGGCGAGGATATGTCCCAGATGCTGTTCCTGCTGGGCACGGAACCGGTCTGGCAGTCCAAAGGCCGGCTGAAGGGCTTCAAGGTAGTTCCGCTGGAAAAGCTTGGGCGGCCCAGGATCGATCTGACCATCCGGGTCTCGGGAATCACCAGGGACAACTTCCCCAACTGCATCGACACCATTGACGAAGCGGTCCAGGCGGTAGCAGGGCTCGATGAGCCTCCGGAGATGAACTTCGTTCGCAAGCACACTCTGGAGAACCTAGAGAACGGCACTGCCAAGGATTGGCGTGAGGCCACGCTTCGAATCTTCGCCAGCAAGCCTGGGACCTACCAATCCGGAACCAACCTGGCAGTCTACGCCAGCGCCTGGAAGGACGAGAAGGATCTATCCGATATTTTCGTCTACTGGAACGGCTACGCCTACGGAAAAGGCGTTGCTGGAAAGGAGGCTCATCAGAGTTTCGTCAACTCGCTCAAGTCTGTGGACGTGACATACAATAAAGTGGTCAGCGACGAGTATGACCTTTTCGGGTGCTGCTGCTACTTCGGCACGCACGGCGGAATGACTGCCGCAGCCAGGCACATTTCCGGAAAAGAGGTGAAGGCCTACTACGGAGACACCAGAGAACCGGAGCACGTGGAGGTGCGGGAACTGGCCGACGAGGTCCGGCGGGTGGTCAGGACGAAGCTTCTCAATCCCAAGTGGATCGAGGGCATGAAACAGCACGGCTACAAGGGTGCAGGCGACATATCCAAGCGGGTGGGCCGGGTCTACGGCTGGGAGGCGACGACTCAAGAGGTGGACGACTGGATCTTCGATGATATCGCCCGGACCTTCATCATGGACCAGGAGAACCGCGAGTTCTTCCAGGAGAACAACCCCTGGGCCATGGAGGAGATGGGACGAAGGCTCTTGGAGGCCGAGCAGAGGGGACTCTGGAAGGCCGATCCCGAGGTGCTGGATGCTCTGAAGTCGCTGTACCTGGAGATCGAGGGCTGGATGGAAGAGAGAATGGGAGACGTGGACGGAGAGTTCCAGGGTGGAGCAATCGATGTCATAAACGCCGATGAGGTGAAGGCCTGGAAGGAGAAGATGTCCAAAGTGCTGGGGGCCTGAGGAGTAATGATCACGGAAAAATGATTGATTATGCAAATATTGCAGTAATGGCAGCAACCTCGCAGCCAACTGACCTCCCAGCCCAACTGAAGTTAAAAGCATATTAGGCATGCGACTTGCCCAGATCTAGTTGTGAAACCCTCAACAAATATCAAATAATACTTAAAAATAATTTTTTTTGATTTTTGGATACATTATTCGAAATTATTATAACCAATAACGTAGTTCGGCTAAATCATTTCATCAAGCAAGAATTGAAGGAACAATTATGTACCTGATATCATGGGTAATTGAAGCTCTAGAGGTTGGTATCAGAGAGATCTACAGAAAATCTGAGACGACGAGTGAGAATCATGAGACAACTGAGCTATTTGCTGGCAGCATCTATATTATGCCTTCAGATTATGGCGATAACATTCAAAAAAGGCGAAATAAACGCGATTACAGGCAAGTCGATAGGACCTCGTCCCGTCTTGCATCGCCCTGTAGGCAGTCTTTCGCCGAATTCTGGAACCCTGGGTTCAGATGACATCTCGAATCGTATGAACTGCAATGGTCAAAGCTTATATCTTGTTTCATTTTTGGTGGGTGCGCAATGAAGATCACCTTTATCTCAACCGTTCCGGCCTCTAGCCTGGCCCAGGCGGCCCAGGACCTCCAGGCCGAGTTCGATCTCGACCTCCATCTGAAGATCTGCTTTCCTCGCCAAATCGACGAGGAGGAAGTGGACGACCGGCTTCTGGAAGAGGAGCTGAAAAAGTCCGATGCCGTCTTCGTCGACATTCGGGGGGAAGGCAGGGCAAGCGAAGTCGTCTATAAGGCACTGAAAGAAGAGAAGAACATCGTAGTGAACCTCACCAGCCCCTTCTCTAGGATGATGAGGATCACCAGGCTGGGTTGCTTTTCGGGACGCGAGATGGCAGACCGGATCAAGCCCGGTGCGGTCCGGGATCCGGAAGAGGTCTGGAAGAAGATGCAGATGATGCCTGCCGCAAAGTCTGTGCCGGCAGGACCCATGAAGGACCTCCAGAGCTACATCAAGATCGCCAGGTACTGGAGATACGGCGGCCAAAAGAACTATCGAAACCTGCTTCTCTATTTCATGAAGGAGTACCTAGGTTGCGATCTTCCGCAGGCCGAGGACCCCCAGGAATTTCCCGAGTACGGAATTTACCATCCGGTCTACGGGAGCTTCGACGACCTGGAGGCCTTCTTGAAATGCTCCGGATTCTCCGATTCCCGGCCGACCATTGGGGCCCTTTTTTACGGAAACATGCATTTCGACCAGTGCCAATCTACGCTAGAGGCACTCTCTGAGAAGCTCGGCGATGTGAACCTCATCCCCGTCTTCTCTGATGGCATCCACAACCTGCGGGCCATGAGGAAATTCTTCTTCCAGGACGGCCGCCCCATCCTTGATGCCCTGATAAACCTTACTTGGTTTAGGCTGAACGGCGGACCCCTCGGAGGAAATCACGCCCTCACCAGAGATCTTCTGAAGGATCTCAACGTCCCGGTGTTCACTCCGGCTTCGATGTACAGCCGGGAGGTCGAGAAGTGGCTCGAATCTCCAACCGGCCTCTCGGCCCCTGAGGTCATCATGGCCGTCATCTGGCCCGAGCTTGACGGCTGCATTGAATCCATACCCTGCTGCGGCGTCCAGAGCATCAAGGTGGGAGACCTCGACGCCCAGGACGTAATCCCAATCGACGATCGGATTTCCAGGATCGCCTCTAGGATTCGGAACTGGACCCGACTGCAAAAGATGCCCAACGATCAGAAGAAGGTTGCCTTCATCATCTACAACTACCCGCCCGGAGAAGCGAACCTGGGCCGGGCCTCCTATCTCGATGTCTTCAAGAGCGTTAGAGGGCTGCTGGAAAAGATGTCCGGAGGAGGTTACCGGGTCGATCTTCCGGAGAAGGATCTTCATCTTCTGTTCCAGGACTATTCCATCGTCAACTCCGGAACCTGGTTCCAAAAGGGGGATACTCTGAAGAGCTGCCACTCCCTGAAGGCCGAGGATTACCAGAGGTTCTTTTCGACTCTTCCGGAGACGATGCGCTCCGACATGATCAACTCCTGGGGAAAGCCGCCCGGAGATGTCATGACCCTGGGAGAAGATATACTGATCCCGGGCATCGAGTTCGGAAACGTCTTTGTAGGAATTCAGCCCGCCCGTCCGCCACTTAAGGATCAGGACCTGGCCTCGGCCACTCACGACAAGACGAAGCCCCCTCATCACCAGTACGTTGCTTTCTACAGATGGCTGCAGGAGGTCTGGAAAGCCGATTTGGTCGTGCACGTCGGGACACACGGGCTGGCCGAGTTCATGAAGGGAAAGGAGGTCGGGATGAGCGCCTATTGCTTCCCCGACCTTCTGATAGGAGACATGCCTCATCTCTACTTCTATCACATCGTGAACACCTCTGAGGTGGTGATCGCCAAGAGGAGGCTTTACGGGACAATCATTGGTTACAACTCGCCTCCTTACACCGCATCCGACCTCTACGAGGAGTATGCTGTGCTTCAGGATCTGATCGACGAATACTCAGAGGCCCAGGTCCAGGACCCGGTCAGATGCGAGCGGGTGAAAGAGATGATCCTGGACAAGGCACACGAGCTGAGCTTCGAATCTGAAGACGTCGAGGTCCTGCACGACCAGCTCTATGAGATGAAGCGGAGAATAATACCCGATGGCCTCCACGTTCTCGGTGAAGAGTACGATCTCAGCGTTATGAAGCAGTTCGTGGTCTTCCTGCTGAGGTACGACCGCGAGGGCATAAAGTCCCTGAACCGTATCCTCGCCGAGTCAGAAGGGATCGATTACGATTTCGCCCTCAGGAACAGAGCCCGGTTTGCAGGCAAGCTGGCGCGTATTGACGAGGAATGCATCAGAATTGTGGAGATCTGCATCCAGAAGTCGCCGGATTCAGCCGTCGGGGAGAGCGAACTTCCTGAATGGGGAAAACAGGAGCTTCTGAAAACACTGGGCTACGGATTGAGCCTGATGAAGAATTACTCTCAGAATCAGGGAGAACTAATCAACTACTGCCGGGGGCTGGAAAGCGAGTTCATCGAGCAGGGAGACGGAGGGGATGTCATCAGGTCGCCGGAAGTCCTTCCCACGGGCAGAAATCTGACCCAGTTCGATCCGACCAAGATCCCAACGCCTGCCGCCTTTGAGCGAGGCGCGGAGATTGCCAGCAATACCATCTCCAAGTACCTGGAGAAGAACGGCAGCTATCCGGAGAACACCGGCGTCATCCTCTGGGGTTTCGAGACCACCAAGACCGGAGGCGAATCAGTCGGCCAGATCTTGAGCTACCTGGGCGTGAAGATCGAGAGATCTCCCGGAGCCCTGGCACCCCGGCTGGCGGTCGTGCCCCTGGAGGAGATGGGCCGTCCCAGGATCGACTGTCTGGTGAACATATGCGGCTTTTTCAGGGATATGTTCCCGAACGTGGTCGAACTTCTTGACCAGGCCTTTAACCTGGTGGCAGGATTGGACGAGCCTCTGGAGATGAACTGCGTCAGGAAGCATTCCCTCGAGAATCTGGAAAAGCTGCAATCGGAGAAAAAGAACGGCACTGGCCCGGACCTAGACCTCAAGACCCTAACGAAGATCGCCAACGGAAGGATATTTGGCCCCCGAGCAGGGGAGTACGGGACCAGGATGCTTCCCCTGGTAGAGGACTCAATCTGGAAGACGGAGGATGAGTTAGCCGAGGTCTACATCCAGTCGATGAGCCACCTCTATGCCAAAAACCTTCACGCTGTCAAGAGCGATGCCATTTACAGGTCGAACCTGGCCCGAGTGGATCTGGTGTCACAGGTGAGAGACACTCATGATCGGGAGATTGTAGACCTCGACCATTACTTCGAGTATTTCGGGGGGCTTTCAAATGCTGTCCGGACCGCAAGAGGACAGAGACCTGAGATGCTCATCACTGACACCACCGGCGAGGTGATCCAGACCGAGGACGTGAAAGACGCTGTGACCAGGGGCGTTCGAACCAGGCTTCTCAATCCCAAGTGGATCGAAGGGATGCTCAAGCACGACTATCACGGCGCCCAGCAGGTGGCCGAAAGGCTGGAAAACGTACTGGGGCTTGCTGCCACTACCCACTGCGTCGAGAACTGGATCTGGTCTTCGATCGCCCAGCGGTACATATTCGATCGAGAGATTCGGGACAAGCTCGCATCCAACAATAAGTTTGCAGCGGTCGAGGTAGCGGAACGGCTCCTTGAGGCTGAGAAGAGAGGGTATTGGAAGGCAACAGAAGAGGAGATGGAAAAACTGAGAGATGCATATATTGAGATGGAGGGAGATATCGAAGAGGGCATCGGCGAGATCTGAGCAGATCCCTGCAAAGGAAAAAGCCGACTCGCAATATGCAGTTCATTTTAAATGCACCTGCCAGACCAGCGGTGCTGCTACTATTGATTTTTCACAGTATGAGACATGGAAGTACCGAAGCATGTTAGTTCCTGCCTTTGAGCACCGACTTCAAGATTCTAATTTTATGTGTTCAAAGCCTTCTTTTTAATAAATTAATTTCAAATATTATGATTTAAAAGAAAAATATTAGAAATATCTTCAAATTAAGTAAGAATTAAATACCATCTAGTATCTCAAATTTCTGAAGCCTAACCTCTTCAATACGGCATTACAGAAGTGGAGGGCTTCTTGATAATTGTCGCGGATATAGGTGGTAAAGGTGGAGAGAACTGCATCTAGAGTGACGCTATCGGCATTATGTCTATTGCTGGCATTAGTGCCTGCGATCGCTATTGTTGACATGATCCCCGGAGAATTGGACGGGGACAAAATCGTGTCCGATGAGGAAATGGTGATCGCCCAGCAGTCTTATGAAAATAAGAGCATCACCTCAGACGATCTGGAGGAGATCAAACACATACATGATGAATACCCAAGAACGATAATCGATTCCAAAGGGCGGGAAGTAACGATTTACAAGCCTGTTAAGACGGTCGGCTGTACTATATCTCAACATCTTGAGACGCTGAGAACCCTAAAGGTTCCTATGGAAATGGTTGTCTTTACCGACCACACCTCCAATGAATATTCGTATTTCTCGGATTTCAGCGATGTCCCTTCTCTGGGACATTTCTACGAACCCGATGCCGAGGCGATTCTGGAGGCCAATCCCGATCTGATGATTGTGCATCCCGGCTCCGGGGCCGGTCCTTATGGCGCCTTCTTTGATCCTTTCATGAAAAAGATGGAAGGAACGGGCATCACCATTGCTTGCCTGGCCTGCAGCAAGCCGGAGAGCTACGCCGAAGAGGTAGAGAAGCTGGGAGTCCTCTTTGAGAGGGAAGTAGAGGCGGAAGAGTTCCTAGAGTTCTATGACGGCGTGATCGAGACCGTAGAAAATAGAACCAGGGACCTATCGGAGGAAGAGCGGCCGAAGGTGTACTGCGAATCTTTGCCCTACAAGACCTCAGATAACAACATCGATCCAATAGAGATGGCAGGAGGACATTTCATATTCGATATTCAGCAGATAGCAGATGTAGATGCTGAAGCGGTAGTGAATGAGGATCCGGAGTTCATCTTCAGGCTATTGTACGAAGAGGACCCTGATGGTAAGATGGCTTCGGATACCGCACAGGCCGAGCAGATTAGAAATGAGATCTTGAACCGCCCGGAACTGAAGAACGTGAAAGCTGTGCAAGAGGAAAATGTCTACTTGGTGGCTTCGCCTCTGTGGACTTACCTGCCCTACAGCGGATGCAGGCACTTCATAGGAGTGGCTTATGTGGCCAAGATCCTTCACCCGGAACTCTTCGAAGATCTGGACCCCAAGGCAATTCACGAGCAGTATTTATCTGAGTTCCAGGGATTGGACTACGATTTGGAGGAAAAGGGCGTATTCGTCTATCCAGAGCCATGAAAGCTATAGTCTTTTAATTTTTTAGATCTGACATCCAATCCATTGGCCAAGCATGTTTTCGAGCATCATTTACATTCTTGTTTATTATTGCAAGCATTTCTCCAGCGCACTTGCAGACGTTATGCCCTCTTTATTGGCGGCCCCCTATATCGGTGTAGTTTTCATTCATCTTATCGCTCTTCAAGATCAATTATTCTATTAGCATCAAATGCTGATCTTCTTCAAGGCCCGGATTCCTCCGAGAAGAAAGGCGCCAAAGAATCCCAGGAGCACAAAGAACGATATCCAGGGCAGAGGTTGGTCCAGGGCCGCGGCCCTTAAGAACAGGCTGGCGTGAGTGAGTGGTAGGGTATAGAGTACGAGCTTTAGCCCTGCCGGCAGTTGAGACACGGAGAAGAATGTTCCACCCAGGAAGACCATGGGCATCAGGATCAGACTTCCGAAGGTGGCCATGTCCTCGTGTGACCTGGCCAGAAGAGCCACCAGCACGCCGAGAAAGGCAAAGGTCAGACAGCAGAGCAATAGTCCGAGCATAAACGGAAGGCTCACGTGCATGGCGGGCGCAATTATTAAAGCCAGGATCAAAAAGGCAACCGAGCTAATGAGTCCTCTGACACCTCCTATCAGAGCCTTTCCCAGCAGCAGCGAGTATTGGCTTATCGGGGCCATGAGACACTCATCAAAGCTCTTGAAATAGAGACGATCGACGTTCAACCTGGTTCCGGCTCCGTTGAAGCTGGCGTTCATGGCAGTCAGGGCGATTATTCCAGGTATCACGAACTCCAGGTAGCTAGTTCCATTGACGTCAATCCCTTTTCCCAGTCCCCATCCGAAGGCCACCAGATAGAGAATAGGGCTGATCAGGGTTGTTACCAGGTATCTGGGCCACCGGCGCTTGAGGGCTGCCAGGTCCGACCAGAGAATGCTGTAGGCATCGATCATTCTAATCCCCCATGACCTTCTGGCCGGTGAGCTCAATGAAGACGTCTTCCAGATTCGATTCTCTCATGACCACCTTCTCGGAGTTGGGAAGGGTCTGGATGAACTCGGCAGCTGTTTGCCGGTCCGGGAAATATCTGTACTGTGTCCCGTTGTCTTTTTCCTGCATCTCCACAGCGATCATTCCCAGATTCTGGCGAAGGTGCAGCGGCGATCCGATGGCTATCATCCGGCCGTGATGAAGCACGCCCACCCGCTCGCACAGTGCTTCTGCCTCTTCGATATAATGGGTGGTCAGAAATACCGTGGTCCCGTCGGAGTTCATCTTGCGAATCAGGTCCCAGACCCTGCGGCGGGTCTGAGCATCCAGGCCCACCGTTGGCTCGTCCAGAAATAGAAGTTTGGGCTTATGGATCAAAGCCCGGGCAATCATTGCCCTCCTCTTCATGCCGCCGGAGACGTCGTCGATGAGGTAGTCGGCATGATCCGACAGCACCACGTAATCCAGGAGCTCTGCTATCCTCTTCTTTCGTTCGGACCGGGAGAGGTGAGCAGCCTGGCATGCAGCTCCATGTTTTCTGCTATGGTCAGGTCCCGGTTCAGGCTGAGGTGCTGCTGAACTACCCCGAACTCGGACTTGACCCCAGAGGGATCTTTGGCCATATCGATGCTGTTGATCATCACTCTTCCCGATGACGGCTTGGTGAGGGTGGTGAGGATGCGGATGGTGGTAGTCTTGCCGGCTCCGTTTGGGCCCAAGAAACCGAAGAGCTCACCCTTATCCACCTGTAGATCGAGTCCGTCAACCACCTTTTTCCCGGAATAATCTTTGTTCAAACCTGATATCTCAATCATCCTGCTCATGTTGCCTCTTGGTAATGTCCCTGCCGGAGACCTTGAGGAATCCCAATCGAAACTATAATCGTTGTCCTGAAATTGAGAGCGAAATCCTGCCTGAAATGCTTAGGTAACCTAAAAAATATTGATTCTAGGTGTTGGACTCGAACAGAAGCTGGTGTTCGCCCTCCACTATGCTGTAAAGTGCTTCTGAGCTGAGTTCAGAGATGGGATAATACTTTCCTCCTGCAGTCTCTGCAATCTCCCGACAGTAGCCTAGCCTCATGTCCATGAAGGAGCTTTTCACCACTTCGGTATCGATCACGATGGTGTGGACCCCCAGCTGCTTGGACCTCTCTGAGATCTCCATCAGCTCGTCCTTGATCTTGCCTCCGAGTCCCACATTGGCTCTTCCGTCTGAGATCAGAACCATCATGGGCTTCGTCTCCTCATCTTTTCTCATCTCGCTTTGCAGCAGCTGCAGCCCACGTGAGAGGCCTGCGGAAAGAGGTGTCTTCCCACCGGTGGGAAGTTCCTTTAGCCTGTTTAAAGCCAGATCCACGCTGGAGCAGGGTGGCAAGATGACCTCCGTATCCTTTCCCTTGAAGGCGATCATGCCGATTTTATCCCTCTTTTGGTACGAGTCGGTCAGGAGAGAGAGAACGGCGCCTTTTGCGCTCTCCATTCTCTGCATGGCACCCATGGAGCCGCTGGCGTCCACGACGAAGAGCATCACTGAGGAGGTCTTTCTCACTCTTTCCTTCTCTCTTATGTCCTCGCTCCTCACTTTTATCGCGTTGGGACCGAATCTGACCCGTTGATATGGAGCAGCAGCTCGAATGGTGGCATCGATGGCTATATCCTTTCCCTCTTTCGGCATCTTCTGGCGCAGATACCGTCCAGAGTTCTGTGCCGCGAGGGTGTTCATTCTCCGACCACCGGTCTTGCGGCGGAGGATTTTGTCCCTCTTGCGAGGCATATTGATCCGGCGCATGTCTATGGGCATTCCGATCTCGAACACCATCTCCTGGGGCTGTGCGGCCTGGGTTTGGCTGGAGTCCTGCTTTTCGTCGGGTTTCTGGGGCTGTTGCTCCTGCTTCTGTTGTTGTGGAGGTTTGCGGTGCTGATGCTGCTGCTCCTGCTGTTGCTTTTCCATAGACTTTTCCAGTTTGTCCTTGTTTAGGGTGGGCGGCTCAAAGGGCCTGCTCCTCATCCTGTGAGCCAGGGCTAGCTGCATGGCCTTCTTTACGTCCTCGGAGTTGACCTCAGTTCTTCCTTCCAGAGCAGCGATGGTCTTGGCCGTCCTGGAGATCACGATCTCGGCCCGGTGGGTCTTGACTCCCAGGTCGATACAAGTCGAGGCCACGGTCCGGAGCAGGTCATCGGACATGCTGACCTCGGGTAGAATGATCCTGGCCTTCGAGATCTTCTCCTTCAGCTCGCCCTGCTCGGCCTGATGTGCTGCTGCAAATCCCTCTGGGTCGGCGTCGAAGGCCTCAGCGGTCTTGGCAATTGCCATCCTCTTGTCCACGTCTTCGATGCCCGATACGCTCACCTGCAGACCAAACCGGTCGAGGAGCTGAGGCCTGATCTCTCCCTCTTCCGGGTTCATGGTCCCCACCAGGATGAACTTCGAAGGATGAGCTACAGACACGCCCTCTCGCTCCACGATGTTCACTCCCATGGCAGCTGAATCCAGGAGCACGTCGGCCACATGGTCGTCCAGCAGGTTGACCTCGTCTATGTACAGAATGCCCCGGTTGCAGGATGCCAGGATTCCGGGCTCCAGAGCCCGGATCCCCTCTTTGATGGCCCTCTCGACGTTCAGCGATCCCACCACACGATCTTCTGTGGCTCCCAGCGGCAGGTCGATCACTGGAGTTTTCCGGGAGGCTTCGCTGATCTGGCTTCTCTGGCTCTTCTCATAGCAGAGGTCACACATATCGTCCGGATTTCTGGGGTCGCAGTTGAACGGGCAGTCTTCCACTACCAGGATGTCTTCCAATAGATCGGCCAGGGCCCGAACGGCGGTGGATTTCGCGGTGCCCTTGTCTCCCCTTATCAGCACGCCCCCGATGCGAGGATTGACGGCGTTCAGGATAAGTGCGAACTTCATATCGTCCTGGCCTATAATGGAGGTAAAAGGAATGGTCCGTCTCTTTAAATGATGCATCGTATCGCCAGTCTTCATCTGGTAGCCGAATACGTATATAAGTCTTTACATTGTATTAAAAATATTTCAATTCAATATTTTTTTTCATACTTTTATTGATGTAGTTAACTATTTGTATCCTAATGGCTTCGAGAGTCAATTCAGGCAAATTTCGCATTGATCATCAGAGAATATCGAGTTCTTTTAGCGATTTTATCGTCAATGCTATCTGATCCATTATTATGATTTAATAATACAATAACCAAAAGATTTAATAATTAAAGCATAAATACTCTTAATATTACAGATGCAAATTAAAAAAATGGGGGCATGATATGACTAATAACATTTTGGGCAGTCTTATTTTATTGGCCTGCGTTGGCTGCACTCTGGGGCAGGCCGCTGATCAAATAGTAGTCCCAGGAGATGTCGACGGCGATAAAATCGTATCGGCCGAGGAACTGCAAAAGGCAGAGGACGGGTGTAATGCTGGAAAGATAACCTCCGAGGAATTGGCAATGATCAGAATGATTCATGACAGCTACCCTCGAACCTTCACCGACTCTTCGGGCAAGGAAATTGACATTTACAAGCCAATATCGAGGATAGCGGTCCTGACCACTGAAGACTACGAGATATTGCGCACTCTGAACGCTACGGATCGGGTGGTAGCGGCCAGCAAGTACGTGGTTTTAAGCCGTGAGATGGGCTCTGGCGACTTATACGCAGATGGGAGCGGCTACATCAATATCGGATCTCCTACTTCCACAGTCGATTGGGAGGCCCTGATCGAGGCCAATCCAGATATAGTTATAACCTACATGACCAGCCCCAAACCTGAGGATCTGGCTCAGAACCTGAAGGAAACAAACATTACCGTCATCCGCTGGGATTCGGGAAACATTTCTCAGTATCTCGATATCGTGAAGACCATGGGCTATCTTCTCGATAGAAATGAGAGCGCCGATGAATACTGCCGATTCTTCGAGGATAAGCTCGGCAGGTATTTGAACGCCGCTTCAGATCTATCCGTCGAGCAGAAGCCGAGGGTCTATCTAGAAGCTGATTTTGGCGGAGGTCAGACCTACTACACCTGCGGTTCCGGACATGCCCATAACGCCTTGATCATGGCTGCTGGAGGCGAAAACATCTTCGCAGATCTGCAGGGCTTCAAACAGGTCGATCCTGAGTCCGTGGCCATACTCAACCCCCAGGTCATCCTGCGCTACAAATACTTGAAGGACAGCCCGGGAATTGAAAAATCGCTGGATGATACCGCAGCCCTGAAAGGGCTTCGAGATGAGATGCTCAGCCGTCCCGAGCTGAACCGAACAGAAGCCGTCCAGGATGGAATGGTTTATGTGTTCACCTGGGACTGCACCAAGGGCGGCGGGAGATTCTATCTCGGCATGGGATACCTTGGAAAGTGGCTACAGCCTCAGATGTTCAATGAATACGATCCGCGTCAGGTCTACCAGGAATATCTTGAGAAATTCCAGGGCGCGGATGTCGACGTGATAAATCAAGGAGTCTTCGTTTATCCTGAGGCCTGAACCGATGATCCCCAGGGTTTTTTATAAGGATATCAATTCCGATCTGAGGGTGGAGTATCAGAAGTTCGTCGGTCGCAAAGTCCTGTTCCTCATCTCGCTGATTGCTGGAACCATCCTTCTGGCAGGCTACGCGGCTACCCGGGGCTCTGCTGATTTGAGCATCACCGACGTTTACGTAACGATTGCAGCGAGGTTCTTCCCCGGCAGGTTCCAGACGACGTGGTTTTCCGATACCATCGTTTGGGGATTGAGGCTGCACAGGATTTTTTTGGCAGTGGTGGGAGGAATGGCCCTGGCCATTGCCGGAGCGGTGATGCAGGGGATACTCAAGAATCCTCTTGCCAGCCCTTTTACCCTGGGAATCGCCTCTGCAGCAGGATTCGGTGCTGCTCTGGCTATCGTCATGGGAGCTGGATTTGTGGGAGGCGAATATCTTATCATCGCCAATGCCTTCATCTTCACCATTCTGGCCTCCATGGCCGTCTACGGTCTGGCGAAGTACAAGGGCATCTCTCCTGAGACCATGATCCTGGCGGGAATCGCCATCATGTACCTCTTCTCGGCCATGACCTCATTCCTGCAGTATGTAGGTAAAGCCGAACAGGTACAGGAGGTGGTCTTCTGGATGATGGGATCGCTGGGAAGGTCCTCCTGGGACAAAGTGTGGATCGTCACGATAATCGTTGCCATCTGTTTTCCTTATTTGCTTCTGCGCTCCTGGGACATCAACGCCCTTGGCGCTGGCGACGAGACCGCGAAAAGCCTGGGGGTAAATGTTGAAAGAACGCGAGTTTTCTGTATGATGCTGGTGTCCCTCATCACTGCAAGCGTGATCTGCTTCACCGGCACTATCGGATTCATCGGCCTGGTCGCTCCGCATATAACCAGGATGGTAATCGGAGGCGACCACAGGTTTCTGCTTCCCGCATCCGCTCTGGTGGGGGGCTTGCTCCTGCTGGCTGCGGATACTGTGGCCCGGACAATCCTGTCCCCGGTAATTCTTCCGGTGGGAATTATGACCTCATTCCTGGGTGTGCCATTCTTTGTTTACCTCTTCCTGCGCAGGAAGAATGCTCTCTGGTAAGGCAAGTGGCGGAAACGGCTCAGAACAGATGGTCTTTGCCTCATTCTTTTTTCAAGCGCAAGAGATTCCAGGTTCTCAGAATATTTCCTTTTCCTTCAACCATTCACACCTGTCCAAAATGCGAGAACGAACTAAAAAGATAAAGGAGCGAAGCAATCCTGGAAGTTGAGTATGAAGTACTAGAAAGTACAATAAGGATATCATATCCGTTTTAAAATGAAGAGGAGTCGTTGATAGCTATAAGCTTCTTGTGGTGAAAATCCTTACTGCGGGATGTGGGATGCATACGAGCCCTCGATGATTTCGGGTATCGCAAGGACTCAAAAATTCACCATCTCATCCAAACCTTAATTATTAAAGAAGACCAAAAGTCTGTATTAGAGAAATCATTTCCTTTGGCTAGCTAGCATCTCTTCTGGTTATTCTGGCCAGATGATACGCGACCACAAAATTTTGTGATCGAGGAATAGGGGGGCCCATGAGTTGACGAGCAGCGTACTGCAATCGCCATACCAGGTCAAAGAGGTCCTGGATAACGGAGTGGAGATCAGGGACTATCCTGAACAGATATGGGCATCCACTCTGTTTCGAGACCAGGATCAGGCCTTTCGCACCCTGGCCGGCTATATCTTTGGAGATAACCGCCGTGGAGAGAGAATAGGCATGACCGCTCCGGTGATCACTGAGCGGCGAGAGGACGGATCGGTCATGAACTTCGTCCTGCCTGAAAAATACCGGCTGCAAGAGCCGCCTCAGCCGAACACGGTCCGGATAAAGATGAGAAGGGTAAAGCCCATGAGGCTGGCAGCCGTCTCCTTCTCAGGGGATGTGAGCCCCGAAAGCTACCGGCAGAACCTGGAACGGCTACTACAAACTCTGGCTGAACACGGATTTCAGCCGGGAGAAGAGACCTACGTAATGCAATACGACGATCCGCGAACTCCGCCCTTTGAGCGCAGAAATGAGATCGCCGTGCAGATCGATGAGGGGGTGATCCAGATTTATGAGGATGAAGCGGCCAAAACGAATTCTGATTACCACCAGGCCGTCTGAGGCGATAATTCAAACTCTTCGGAGAGATGGAAATGAAAGGCGAAACTGAGAAGGCAACCTTTGGCGCAGGATGCTTCTGGGGCGTGGAGGCGGCCTTTCGGAAGGTGAAAGGCGTGGTCTCAACAGCGGTCGGCTTTATGGGAGGGAGGCTTGAAAGTCCCAGCTATCGTGACGTCTGCACCGGCACAACCGGCCATGTCGAGGTGGTACAAATCCTCTACGACCCCACCAGGGTATCCTACCAGGATCTGTTGCAGGTGTTTTGGAGGATACACGACCCGACCACCGTGAACCGGCAGGGTCCCGATCTGGGAACCCAGTACCGCTCGGTCATTTTCTATCACCATCCAGATCAGGAGGCCCAGGCCAGGAGATCCAGGGAAGAGATGCAACAATCTGGAAGGTTTACGAGGGAGATCGTGACTCAAATAGAGCCCGCCGGCGTCTTCTGGATGGCTGAGGAGTACCACCAGCAGTATTTCGAGAAGACCGGGCGGAGCAGCTGCCGGATCTAGAATTGCGGGGCTCAGAAGGGCAGGCGGACCTTGAGGGACGCAGGCACTCTGACAGTCGCCCGGCAGGCCACACGCTTCAGCTGACTCCGATTCTTTTTTCCAGGAACTGCAGCCCCTGGTCGAAGAATTTGTAGTACCTCACCTTAATCTGGTCGATTATCAGGAATACGATCAGCACGTAGACCCACACTATGGCCGCCAGGTTCCAGCCGATGGGCGGGATCATGAATCCGTAGACGGCGATTAGAGTTGCCACCACCTGGGTGCCGAGCACTGCTACTATCAGCAGGTTGGCGGGGCGGTAAGACCAGAAATGACCCCTGGTCCTGGCGATGAAGATGATCAGGTGGCCGGCGACAGACAGCTTGAGGTACATGAACGACTGGAGCACATCCTTGCTCAAATGCAGGTAGTCCAGCCCGAAGAAGAGCAGCCCGAAGGACTCCACGGTGCCTATCAGTCCCAGAAACAGGGCCATCCCCATGACCGAGGACATCCTCCAGCGATCGGGCTGGAGCGAATACTCCGCCCGGTCATAGGCGATGGACATGATGGCAAAGTCGTTTAGCAGGGCCAGGAGGACTATCATTATGGCGGTTACCGGATAGAAGTTGAAGGCCACAATTGATAAGGTGATGAAGAAGAGCACACGGATCGTCTCTGCAATGCGGTAAATAGAATAGCTGTTCATCCGCCGGAAGATCCTGCGGCTCTCTTTGATGGCATCTATGATCACCGAGAGCCCGGGGCTGGTAAGGACGATGGCAGCAGCAGACTTCGCAGCATCCGTTGCGCCCGCAACTGCTATTCCGGCATCGGCTTTTTTAAGAGCCGGAGCATCGTTAACTCCATCACCTGTCATGCCCACAATATGGCCTTTGGACTGCAGCAGCTCGACGATCTTGAACTTGTGCTCGGGAAAGACCTGCGCAAATCCGTCTGCCTGCTCTATGACCTCTTCGGCCTCAGGGTCAGGCTTATCCACAAAGCTCGAGGCCGGCTGGATCTCGCTGCCCAGCCCGACCATCCCGGCAATCTCCCTGGCGATGGCCACGTGGTCGCCGGTGACCATCTTAACGGCTACCCCCATGGACTGGGCGGTCTGTATGGTCTTTTTGGAGTCTTCTCGGGGAGGATCGTAGAGGGCAATCAGACCGGCATATTTCCAGGATCCGCCCATCGCCTGGCCAACGCCCAGCGCGCGGTAGCCCTTGGAGGCGAAGGCCTCTACGTTCTCAGAGACCTCCTTTTCTATCGAGCCGTCTTTTAAGAGCGAGAGTATGGCCTGAGGGGCACCTTTGGCCGCCTGAAAGCCGCCCTTTGGACCCTTGACCTGGGCCTCGGTCATTTTGGAGACCGGATCAAAGGGCTTGAAACTGTCGAGGGCGTAGCCTGCGACATCGACCTTTTCCTCATCCGTCCTCTCGATGATGGCGGTGTCGATTGGGTCTGAGTCCTCCTCTCGCGAGGAGAGCCGCGCCAGGAGCAGAACGTCCCTTTCGCTGAAGCCCGGAAAGGGGACCACCTGGGCGACCTTGATGGCGTTCTGGGTGATGGTCCCGGTCTTGTCGGAACAGAGGATATCTATTCCCGCCAGCTCTTCGATTGCCGCCAGCTTGCTGACGATGGCCTCTCTCTTGGCCAGCTTAGTTGCCCCTACAGCCATAGTTACCGACAGGACGGCCGGAAGGGCGGCGGGAATTGCGGCTACAACCAGCACCAGGGCAAACTGCAGGGTGGACAGAAGGCTTTCCTGCCGCAGAATTGAGACCGCAAAGACCAGGGCCACCATGACCACTGCCAGGATGATCAGGTAATCTCCGATCTTGATCACAGCCTTTTGGAAGTGGCTCCGGGTCCTGGCCGTCTCCACCAGCCTGGCGGTTTTCCCGAAGAATGTGTCCATCCCCGTGGCGTAGACCAGCGCGTCCATCTCGCCCTGGCGGACTATCGATCCTGAGTAGGCCACATCCGAGACCTTCTTTTCCACCGGCAGGGACTCACCGGTGAGCGCCGATTCGTCCACCTGGAGAAAATCCCCATCAATCAGCTTGATGTCTGCTGGCACTATCTCTCCCAGCCGCACTCTTACAATGTCCCCAGGAACCAGATCGCGGGAGGCCAGCTCCTGCCACCTTCCGTCCCTCCTGGCTCTGGCCTTGGGCGCCAGCCTCTTCTTCAGAAGTTCTATGGCCCGGTCGGCCTTGTGCTCCTGCCAGAAGCCCACCGCTCCGTTCATCAGCAGAAGCACAAATATGATGGCGAAATCGTCCCAGCGGCCGAGAGCCGCCGAGAGGATCGAAGCGGCCTCAATCATCCAGGGTATCGGTCCCCAGAAATAGCTCAGGAACTTGAACAGGGGATTGACCCTCTTCTCTGCGATCTCATTGGGACCGTATTTCTGCGCGCGGATTTGCGCTTCAGATGATTGAAGGCCATCTCTGCTGGATGCCAGATCTTTCATCAGATCTTCAACCGATCTGCCGGCCGCATCTTCGGGCTTCATGGCGAATCTCGTCCTATCAAGCAGTAAATTATTTAATTAGTATCCATTATCAAGCTATCGACCCTTCAGGTAGCATGCTTTCGCGGGCTTTCACAGGCCGGAATTATATAAAGCTCAGAATGCAGGCCACATGCCAGATACAGAATTCTGGCTAACGGTACCGTACGACCAACATTTTCCGCCGCGCCAGCGACATACTGCGGCTGAGAGCTGCGAAAAAACCAGGTTGGAGGACAGAGAGGCCTTCAGGGGCAATACATGGGATAAAGGGTGTGATAAGGGGAATACAGAGTGTGATACGGGGAGCTGAGGCTTGAGCAGAGACTCCGGCATCTTTCACGCTCTGGTGCTGCTCAATCTTGACGTGAAGATTCCATCTGAAGGGTTAGAGGGGAAATTTAAGGCGTTCGAAAGGGCTTAAGCTTTGCGGTTTTAAATATAGCTGAATGTCCTGGCTTCTGGAATGAAAGAAGAAATTCCAGGTATTGTGCCGAATCTTCTGTAATTTGAAAGGCTCTGTTATTCCAGGTTTCATTCCTATTCCATATCCGTTGTTCTATCCGGATAGGAACGGGGACCCAGAAGAGATATCGTCTGACTTATTGCAGGCCCGGTGCTGTACATCGCCGTTCAGGTCTCAGATCTGGGGGGAGGAGTAGAGAACGCTACCAAAATCACAGAGGTGGCCATCCCCCCAACCAAGCTGGTCATGGGTGGCATAACAGAATTCGGAAACCTGAACGGGGCCAGGAGCATCTGGAGGAGATGATCGAGCTTGCATCTGCAAATGAGATTGCGGGATGAAGTTGGATAGTGTCGTTCTTCAGGGGACCATTCTTCAAAATCTCTGGCATGCTTTTGTTAAAGCGTCATCCATATCTATCTGAGATGCTCGAATTACCCTCAGGTGCAATCTTTGGACTCGGATCTGGGAAGGTGGTGGGCGGAACATAAGAGCATACTGATTCTGATCATACCGGCAATCGTCCTCATCTCTTATTTTCTCTTTCCCTTCCTGGACGGCGTGATCCTGGGGACCGTGTTCGCCTATGTGGGAAGGCCGATCCGCGACAAGTTCCGCAGCAGAAGACGCCTGGGGTCCCTCGTTGCCGCCATTTGCATAGTGGTCCCCATTTTTCTGATTCTGGGAATGGGGATGCTGGAGATCGCCAACCAGATAATTGGCCTGGCCCAGAACCAGGAGGCAGTACGCGGGGCAATAGGCGTCTTCCTGATCCGCCTTTCCATTCCCGAAGCAGCCAATGTGGTCATCGCGGACTCGGTGCGAAACGTGGTGAGCCTGGTCGGTCCGATTGCCGCCAGCATTCCGGTCTTCAACATCGGAAGGGCGGCATCTCTCGGGTTGATCAACTTCATCATCACCATACCGGTCTGCTATTTCCTTCTGCGGGATGGAGAGGCCTTTGTGGAATCTCTGGTGACTCTTCTTCCCCCCAAGGACATGGAGGTCTTTAAAAAGTATCTGGCAAGGATCGATCGCATTCTCTCCGGCATATTCATCGGAACCATTTATACGTCGATCGTGGGAAGCCTGATTGCCGCCGCTGTCTTCTACTCCTTCGGCCTTCCCAGGCCCTTTGCCCTGGCCAGCTTCGTCTTCATAGCAGGGATGGTGCCGGTCCTCACCGCCTGGATGGTGATCGTTCCCATCACCCTCTATCGTTATGTCACGGTGGGACTGTGGGAGGCAACGACTTTCTTCGCCGTCTCCTCGGCTCTGATATATCTTCCCTCAGAGCTCCTGATTCGTCCCTATCTGGTATCCACCAAGTCGTCTCTTCATCCACTACTGGTATTGCTGTCGTTCCTGGGTGGAGCCCTGGTGGCGGGCATCGGAGGCTTTTTCCTGGCTCCAGCGTTAATGGGAGTAATCGTGGGGATATATCAGGTAAGAAGAGAAGAGATGCTGGCAGCGGCAGATCATGATGAATAGATCATGATGAATAAATGAAGATGAAGTATTACATTGAAACCTACGGCTGCACCGCCAACTTCGGAAATTCTCAAGAGCTTTCAGACGAGCTGAGGCACAGAGGCCACACTTCCTCCTGCCTGGAAGAGGCAGATCTGATAATCGTCAATACCTGTGCCGTTACAGCCAGGACTGAGAGAAAGATCAAGAGGCGGCTGAAACATCTTTCCGGACCCAGGCTTATCGTTGCCGGGTGCCTCTTTGCAGCGCTTCCGGAGTCGCTAAACGACATCATCTGCCGGGCCCGGTTAGGAGTGCTTGGCAGGGGAGCCGCAGATGAAATCGTCTCTTTTTCAAGCGATCCAGGACCCGGATCCGGCTGCCGCCCGGATCCAAATCCCGGACCGGTCTTCAATGCACGCAGCCTGGCTGAATCCGGGAGAGATCATGCTTGCGGAATAATCAATATTGCCGAGGGCTGCCTGGGGCGTTGCGGCTACTGCATAGTCAGGAGGGCCAGAGGCGGTCTGAAGAGCCGGAGCCTCGATGATGTGGCGAATTCCGCGAAGAAATTGGTCGGTTCCGGAGCCGCGGAGATACAGCTTGCAGCCCAGGATACTGCATCCTACGGCCAGGATACAGGCACCGACCTACCGGAGCTTCTGGAAAACCTGGCCGGGATTCCGGGAAACTTCATGCTGCGGGTCGGAATGATGAACCCGGATCAGGCTTTGCCCATAAAAAAGGAACTGGCGAAGGCACTAAACCACCCCAAGGTCTTCAGGTTCCTGCACCTTCCGCTGCAGTCGGGCTCAAATGAAGTTCTCCGGAGGATGGTGCGCGGCTATACCTGCGAGGAATTCCTGGAGATCGCAGGCTATTTGAAGAGGTCTGTTGAAGACCTCACCATCATCACCGATGCCATCGTCGGGTTTCCGGGGGAGACGGCCGATGATTTCCAGGAGACCGTTGAGCTTATTAGACGGCTTCAGCCGGATAAAGTGAACGTTACCCGCTTTTCCCGGCGACCCGGCACCCCCGCCTTCAGGCTTCACGATATGCCGGACCGGATCAAGAAGGAGCGGTCAAGAGTGCTGACCCGTCTGTGGCTGCAGATATCCGAGGACAGAAACCGAAGGTATGAAGGAAGGACTGTTGCCGCCCTGGTAACCGAGACTGGGAAGGGCAGGACCATGAAAGCCAGAACTTCCAATTATACCGGAGTGGTAATAGGAGGCTGCCCTGCCTTGGGAAGCCAAATAAATGTAAAAGTTAAAGGGTCTAACTCTTTCTTTTTGTTGGCCGAGCAGGTCTAGGGCAGAGTCGCGATGCCAGCTCCAGCAGGGATTCTATTTTGAATAATAATATCTAATTTTATTTTATATTTTTTTAAAGCAGATTCGATCGCTGCCAAGGGCTCAGCAAAATAGAAATCCGGAGGCATCCAGAAGCACTTATTAGTATTTTTAGTAAAGATAAATTATATCTACATAGGTGTCATTAAAATTATTAATAATAAAAATAATTAATCATGACATATCTGAGGGCGTTTTCATAATCTCGAAATCCCTGAACTTTCACAGCAATCCGACGATGGATTGGGCAAACGGTGAGCACCTGAGCAGAACCCGGGCTGCAGATATTACTTTTAAAATTAGAGCTGGATGAAGATATTTAATTATCTTAGATAGACCCGGCTCAAAACTATTGACCGTCCCCCATATCCGGTTAATTGCCCTCTTACACCCTTGCAGCCGATCTTTTTCGTGCTTGCTCCAGATCGAATCGGATGAGGTCGTGTGCATTTTGATTGAAGCCAAAGCACTCTGCAGTCCTGCAGAGACCATCCTTCCTTTGCCAACACAGGCACATTTTAGCCATTTTGCCTTTAATATGCAGATATTCCCGGCATTATGTGCGTTTTGAATCCTCATCTACCTCGCCATAATACTACCAAACCTTCTAAAGTTGTATTATTAATAATTGTAATAATTAATGATTATATAAACTTTCTTCGATAACTTTATAAACGAAAAACCTTGATAATTATCGATCGCTACAGTATTTCCAGAGCCTTCCGCGCTCGAAGCTATAGAACTCGGAAGACCACGGGAGGGCCTGCGCTGGAGATCTATTCCGAGGGCTAGAAGATTCAGTCAGGCAAATTTAGAGGGAGTCTGGAAACATGTGGGGATTTAAAAGGAGGTTAAAAATTGGCTGAGCAAAAAGCAACAACTTCGGTCCTGTATGAGGAAACTAGGGTGTTTGAGCCTCCCCGGGATCTTGTTGAGAATTCTAATGTCATGCAGTGGATGAAGAAGAAGGGGTTCAAGAGCGAGCGGGAGATGCGCGCCTGGACCGGCCAGCACTACATCCAGTTCTGGGGCGAGATGGCCCAGACCTATGCCGATTGGTTTGAGCCCTGGGCCCAGACCCTGAGCTGGGTGCCGCCTTATGCCAAATGGTTTGTAGGTGCCAAGTGCAACGTGGCCTACAACGCCGTGGACAGGCATGCTGCGGGAGCAAAGAAGGACAAAGTGGCCTACATCTTCGTTCCCGAGCCCGTGGACCAGCCCACCCAGCATATCACTTATGCAGACCTCGCCAAGGCAGTCAATAAGTTTGCCAACGGCCTCAAATCTCTGGGTGTCGTCAAGGGAGACAGGGTCTCAGTCTATATGCCCATGATCCCCGAGACGGCCATAACCATGCTGGCCTGTGCCAAGATCGGCGCCATTCACTCTGTGGTCTTCTCCGGGTTTTCTGCAGGTGGCCTGAACAGCCGCATTCTGGATGCCGAGTCCAAAGTAGTGGTCACTACTGACGGCTTCTTCAGACGCGGAAAGCCCCTGCCGCTCAAGCCCAATGTGGATGAAGCGACTGCCAATACCCCAAGCGTGCAAAATGTCGTTGTAGTCAAGAGGGCGGGCATCGATGTGCCCATGAAGGGAGGAAAGGATATCTGGTATCACGATCTGGTGGCCAAGCAGTCTGACGTCTGCGAGACCGAGAAGTGTGATTCTGAGGATCGGCTTTTCATCCTGTACACTTCTGGAACCACCGGCAAGCCCAAGGGTATCGAGCACGTGCACGGCGGCTATCAGGTTACCCCGGCTCAGACACTAGCCTGGGTCTTTGATGTCAAGGATAGCGATGTCTGGTGGTGCACGGCTGATGTGGGATGGATCACCGGCCACAGCTACGTAGTTTACGGACCCCTCTGCCTGGGAGCGACATCCATTCTGTACGAGGGATCTCCCGACTATCCCGACTTCGGACGCTGGTTCAAGCTCATTCAGGAAAACAAGGTCTCCGTCTTCTATACCGCGCCAACCGCCATCAGGATGTTCATGAAGGCCGGCGAACAGTGGCCCAAGAAGTACGACCTCTCCAGCCTGCGCCTGCTCGGATCTGTGGGTGAGCCCATCAATCCCGAGGCCTGGATGTGGTATAGGGAGCACTTCGGCGGCGGCAAGCTTCAGATTATGGATACCTGGTGGCAGACTGAAACCGGCTGCTTCCTGGTCTCGCCTCTGCCCATCACTCCGCTGAAACCCGGATCTCCGACCTTCCCGCTGCCCGGATTCAACGTTGATATCCTGGACGAGGACGCCAACCCTGTTCCCCCCGGCTCCGGAGGCAACATCGTCAGCAATTCACCCTGGCCAAGCATGCTACGTGCCTTCTACAAAGATGAGGTCCGGTACAAAAAGGAGTACTGGTCTACCTATTGGGACATTCGGCCCGGAACCTACCTGGCTGGAGACAAGGCCACCAAGGACAAGGATGGATACTTCACCATCCAGGGCAGAATTGACGATGTGCTGAAGGTGGCAGGACACAGGATATCCAATGCCGAGGTCGAGTCTGCCCTGGTGTCCCATCCCAAGGTGGCCGAGGCCGCTGTGATCGGCAAACCGGATGAGGTCAAGGGCGAGGTCATCGTGGCCTTCGTAATTCTCAAGACCGGTGTTGAAGAGACCGAGGATCTCAAACCGGTCCTGGCCAAGCATGTGCGCTCTGTGCTGGGGCCAGTGGCCTATCCGGAGGTCGTGTACTTCGTCAACGATGTGCCCAAGACCAGATCCGGCAAGATCATGCGCCGCGTCATCAAGGCCAAGGCTCTGGGTAATCCGGTGGGAGATATCTCCGCTCTGGCCAATCCAGAATCCGTGGACGCAATACCGCTCATCAAATGAGCGGATCTCCTCTTTTTTCTTTTTCTTCCGTGATTTGGCAGCCTTCATACAGTGCGAATTCCATTATCTCAAAAAAATAGACAATGATCATCCTTCTTCATTTAAGCAAGTAATATCAGAATTAATCATTTTAGACGCAAAAATATCAGTTTTATCCTCAGAGGAAGCGATTTATATGGAAAAATCATTATTATGATTGATCATTATGATTTTTATCGCGATAACTTTATAAATGATCAAGTAGGTGTCGCTTCGATGTTTCCTAAGCCTCCCGCGCTCATGTGCATGGTGGTCAGGGCAGGGCGAAAGAGGGCGATAGGAAGCTGTTCTTCACGAAAATGCCTGGCCATCACAGGGAGGGGAAACAATTATGTTAAGGAGGTATGAAATTGGCTGAAACAGCAAAAACTGCTGCTCTGCAGGAAGAAACCAGGATCTTCAACACTCCGCAGTGGATAGTTGAGCACTCCAATGCATATCAGTGGATGAAGAAGAAGGGCTTCAAGACTGAGAAAGAGATGCGTGAGTGGTGCTCCGTAAATTACATAGACTTCTGGGACGAGATGGCCCAGACCTTCGCTGATTGGTACCAGCCCTACACTCAGGTTCTCGACGACTCTGGCAATCCTTACTTCAAGTGGTTCACCGGCGGCAAGATCAACGTAGCCTACAACGCTGTTGACAGGCACGCCAAGTCCGCTAACAGGAACAAGGTAGCTTACTACTTCATCGGCGAGCCCGTGGGCGACAACAGGACCATCACCTACTACGAGCTGTACCGAGAAGTCAATAAGATGGCCAACGCTCTGAAGAGCGTCGGCGTTGAGAAGGGAGACAGGGTTGTCGCCTACCTGCCCATGATCCCTGAGCTGCCCATCACCATGCTGGCCTGCGCCAAGATCGGAGCCATCCACACCATCGTCTTCTCCGGATTCTCCTCCGGCGGCCTGAACAGCAGGGTTAACGATGCCGAGGCCAAGGTTGTCGTCACCGCTGACGGCTTCTACAGGCGCGGAAAGCCACTGCCTCTCAAGCCCAATGTGGATGAGGCCCTGAAGACTGCCCCCTCCGTTAAGAAGGTGGTAGTCGTCAAGAGGACCGGCGTTGACGTACCCATGATCGAGGGACGCGATGTCTTCTACAATGATTTCGTAGCCGACCAGTCCGCAAAGTGCGAGACCGCTCAGCTCGATCCCGAGGACAGGCTGTTCATTCTGTACACCTCCGGAACCACCGGCAAGCCCAAGGGTATCGAGCATGCCCATGGCGGATATGCCGTCACTCCCGCCCAGACGACTTCCTGGGTGCTGGATGTTCATGATGATGATGTATTCTGGTGCACAGCAGACTGCGGCTGGATCACCGGCCACAGCTACGTGGTCTACGGCCCGCTCTGCCTTGGCGCCTCCAGCATCCTCTACGAGGGTTCCCCCGACTTCCCCGACCTGGGCCGCTGGTGGTCCATCATTGAGCAGTACGGTGTCTCCGTATTCTACACTGCTCCCACCGCCATCAGGATGTTCATGAAGACCGGCGAAGCCTTCGTGAAGAAGTACGACCTGTCCACGGTCAGAATTCTGGCATCTGTGGGCGAGCCCCTGAACCCCGAGGCCTACATGTGGTTCAGGAAGAACATCGGCGCCGACCAGGCCCCAATCATCGATACCTGGTGGCAGACTGAGACCGGATGCCACGTCATCGCCCCGCTGGCCATGACGCCAGAGAAGCCCGGATCAGTCACCTTCCCGCTGCCCGGCATGAACACCGACATATTCGACGAGGATGCCAACTCCGTGCCACTCGGCTACGGCGGAAACATCGTCCAGAAGACCCCCTGGCCGTCCATGCTCCGTGCCTTCTTCAGAGATGAAGTCAGGTACAAGAAGGAGTACTGGGACATGTACTGGCAGATCAAGCCCGGCACATATCTGGCTGGAGACAAGGCCACCCGCGACAAGGATGGCTACTGGTGGATCCAGGGCAGAATCGATGATGTGCTGAAGGTAGCAGGACACAGAATCTCCAACGCTGAGGTCGAGTCCGCCGCCGTCTCTCACCCCAAGGTTGCCGAGGCTGCCGTAGTCGGCCAGCCCGATGAAGTCAAGGGCGAGAAGATCGTGGCCTTCGTCATTCTCAAGGATGGCGTCGCTGAGGAAGAGGGTCTCAAGAAGGAGATCTCCACTCACGTACGCAAGGTTCTGGGCCCCGTGGCCTACCCCGACAAGGTCTACTTCGTAAAGGACGTCCCCAAGACCAGGTCTGGCAAGATCATGCGCCGTGTGATCAAGGCCAAGGCCCTGGGCAAGGAGACCGGAGACCTGTCTGCTCTGGCCAACCCCGAGTCCGTAGAGAATATCCCACGCATCGATCTGTAAGTGGGATATCATCACCCTTCTTTTTTTTCGAACTTTGCAGCTTGACTCAAGGTTTACCCTTCTCCTGACAGTTCTCGTGTGACGACTTCCCTGCAAACCTGCAAAACCATCTGTATAGATAAAATCCGGGCCCGAGAATTCAGGCATGTTCAGCCATGACCTGCAGTGCTGGCGGATAGCTTTCTGGTCTGGAAGGCCCTCAATTGTTAATATTTAGTTTTGATTGCAATTATTTGGAAAATCAGGATTTTAAAATTCGATTTAACTATCAAATCTAGATGAAATGTACATTATGGATCATCAGCTTTAAATGCAAAAATATAATCATCAATTAAGCGCTATAAATTTATATCTGGAAAATAGAACTGCTAAATGCAGTTGCATTATCATCTAAAATACCGAAATGATTTCAGATGATCAAAAAAGAAATATTTTGGTTTTAGATGAACCTAAAAAAGCAAATATATTAAGGCGATTTAAAATGGCAGATGAAAAATCGAATAAAGCCGTTCAGACAGCGGATTTTTATTATCCGACTAGAGACCTGGTTGAGAACTCCAACGTGATGCAGTGGATGAAGAAGAAAGGGCTCAAGACCGAGGCCGAGATGCGTGCCTGGTGCTCCGAGAACTACGTGGCGTTCTGGGACGAGATGGCGAACACCTACGCCGACTGGTTCGAGCCCTACAAGTCCGTGTTGGACTGGAAGGCACCGTACGCCAAGTGGTTCGTGGGTGCAAAGTGCAACGTGGCCTACAACGCGGTGGACAGGCATGCCAAGTCCTGGAGAAGGAACAAGGTGGCCTATATCTTCGTGGGCGAGCCGGTGGGGGATGTTCGCGAGATCACCTATTATCAGCTCTACCGTGAGGCCAACCAGCTGGCCAACGCCCTCAAGGCGGAGGGCGTCAAGAAGGGAGATAAAGTCGCAATTTACCTGCCCATGATCCCCGAGCTGCCGGTGGCCATGCTGGCCTGCGCCAAGATCGGAGCGGTTCACGTAGTGGTGTTCTCCGGCTTCTCGGCTGTGGCTGTTCGGGACCGGCTGGAGGACTGCCAGCCCAAGGTGCTCATAACCTGCGATGGCTCATACCGGCGCGGAAAGCCCATTCTGACCAAGGGACAGGCAGATGAGGCCGTAGAGGGGCTCTCAAGCATCGGGAAGGTCGTAGTGGTCAAGAGGAACAAGCAGGAAATTCCCATGAAGGAAGGCCGGGATATATGGTACGACGACTTCCTGAAGGGACAGTCCGGCTCCTGCGAGACTTTACCGATGGACCCCGAAGACCCGCTGTTCATCCTCTACACCGCCGGGACTGCCGGAAAGCCCCGCGGAGTGGTGCACGCTCACGGCGGATTCTGTGTCAGCCCGGCCTTCACCACCTCCTGGGTCTTCGACATCAAGGACACGGATGTCTACTGGTCCACTGCCGACATCGGATGGATTACCGGCCACTCGTACATAGCCTACGGCCCGCTGTGCCTGGGAGCCACATCGGTCATGTACGAGGGCTCTCCCGACTATCCCGACTTCGGACGCTGGTTCCAGATCATAGAGGACTACGGCGTCTCAGTGATCTACACCGCTCCAACAGCCATCAGGATGTTCATGAACGAGGGACCGGAGTGGCCGCAGAAGTACGACCTGTCCACGGTCCGGCTGATGGGATCGGTTGGCGAGGCCATGAACCCGGATGCCTTTGTGTGGTGGAGGCAGTATGTCGGAAATGGATTTGCGCCCATCATGGACACCTGGTTCCAGAGCGAGACCGGCTCGCAGGTGATAGCTCCCCTGCCAATCACGCCTCTCAAGCCCGGATCTCCGTCCTTCCCGCTTCCGGGATATAACGTCGAGGTAGTCGATGACGCCGGCAAGCCTGTGGCAGCCGGAACTTCCGGAAATATCATCATGACGGAGCCCTGGCCCTCCATGCTGAGGAGCATCTACAACGACCCGGACAAGTACCAGGAGACCTACTGGTCCACGTTCCCGGGGAAATACCTCTCCGGAGACAAGGCGCGGGTGGACGAGGACGGCTACATCTGGGCTCTGGGAAGGGCTGACGATGTGCTGAAGGTGGCAGGTCACAGGATCTCCAACGCCGAGGTCGAGGCCTCAGCCGAGAAGCATCCTGCGATAGCCGCAGCGGCAGTTGTCGGCAAGCCGGACAGGGTGAAGGGCGAGAACATCGTGGTCTTCGCCGTCC
Source organism: Methanotrichaceae archaeon (assembly GCA_013178225.1). Classification (GTDB taxonomy): domain Archaea; phylum Halobacteriota; class Methanosarcinia; order Methanotrichales; family Methanotrichaceae; genus JABLXE01. Next base: position 19,835 of record JABLXE010000003.1, on the reverse strand, counting down.
TCAAGGAAGGCGTCAATGGAGATGCGGCTCTGCAAAAGGACATCAAGAACTTCGTCCGCAAGACGCTTGGGCCTATCGCCATTCCCTCAGACGTGGTATTTGTCCCCGACTTCCCCAAGAACAAGGCTGGGAAGCCTCTCCGGCCGCTGATCAAGGCCAAGGCTCTGGGAGAGGCAGTGACAGATACGTCTGCTGTAGCCAACCCCAAGTCCATCGAGAGCATCCCGCGCATTTGAAGCTGCAAATTGCCTTTTTTTTATTTTTCAAGGCAGCATATGTTTATTCGAGGTCCTGATCGACATCTTATTTAACTATAGCATACTATAGTGCACTCATGATCGCGTCGGATAAAAAAGCGTCTCATTCCGTATCCATATCGATTGGAGCCAAGATCGCTTCTGAAGAAGCAAGGCAGATCAGAGAATTAATTGAAGCCGGGGTGTACCTAAATGAGTCCGACTTTGTGAGAGATGCAATCAGGCATAGACTATCAGAGATCAAGGTCATTAAATGCCGGGATGTAGACTATGAAACTGCGAAGAAGGAAGTCTTGGGATATTTCAAGGACCAAGAGGAGGCATATCCAGATGAGGCTTCTGAGGACTTGGGCTTGGACTTCGATTTGGTAATGAAGATCACCGAAGAACTAAGAAAGGAAGGCAGATTGGAGGCGGCATAGTGGATTACTATGAGATTGGCGATACTCTTCGTGGCTCTAAAATCTATGCTGAAGCAAGAAAAGTAGACGGACCAAAAGTGATCACAAAAACAGGAAGGCATCGGTCCCAAAGTATAACTCTTGTGGAAAATGCTAAGGCGGTTATTATCAGAAAATTAAAATATGTTCATCGGACCGATGACGAGCAATCAGTTGACGATTCCTCAGACCAGGAAAGATAATATCATTTTAATGGAGAACTCTATTCTGGTGTCAGAGCTTTGAGAATTGCGGTGGATATCGACGGCGTCCTGGCGGACCAGGTGGGTGCCGCCCTTAGGCGGATTGAGCAGGAATATGGCCAGAAATACCAGAAAAGCGATGTCAACCGCGCTCACTGGACCTTCTCGGGAATAGATATCTGGACCGAGATCGCCAGGCTGCTGGGCGATCCTGAATATGCGCTGGGCATTCCAGCAATTGATGGTGCCAAGGCCGCGGTGCAACAGCTATCCGTCCATGATCTGTGCGTGGTGACCGCCAGGTGGCCCGAGGTGGAAGAGACCACCAGGCAGTGGCTGGGCATGCACTTTCCCTGCCTGACGGAATACCGCCACGCCAGAGTTGGCAACAAGCAGGCAGTGCCGTCTAACATCCTGATCGACGACTTTGACCTGAACATACTGGAGTTTGTCAAGAGCGATCCGGATCGACACGGGATACTCTTTCTCCAGCCCTGGAGCCGGAACGGGGCCGGAGTCGAGGAATACGAGGAGCAGATCCGTTTCTGCAACGGCTGGCAGAGCGTGGTTCGAGCTGTGGAGGAGATTGAGGCGGAGATGCATCCTTCCGGAAAAGAGCAACGAGGACCTCTGACCTTATCAGATTAACGGAAAATTCTCCTGATATCGTTGAAGGATTAATCCAAAGGATTATAGCACATACCTTTGATTCAGTATCTATGGCAAATAAAGAGGATCTGGGAAAAGTGATAACAGATCTTGAAAGAAATGCTGATGAAATCGAATTAAAGGCCAGAGAAATGTTCAATGCTGCACGGCTCGAAGGAAGCCGGAGTTCTTCGCGAGTTCATGTAGGCCCTCAATATCATTGGGTCAAGCCTGGCAGTTCGGATTGGAAGAATCTGCAGCGCGATGTTGTAAGACGATATCAGGAATGGTATTCGACAGCACTTCAATATGTTAAAGCCTGTATTCCGGATAGGGAAGAAGAGTTCACTCGATACTATATATGTAATTCAATGGGGACCTCCGGGATTCTTGATGCATTGCGTTTATCGATCGGCGTATGGGAAGGTAACGCTGCTGAAGCAGTGGACAACTACATGGAAATGTTCGATATGCAGAGAAATCTATTGCTCAGTATTCCCTCAGTGGTGGAAGCCGGAAAAGTGGTTCCCGAGATATCCCTGAATCCCATCGATTTTGTTTGTCTCCTGTGTGACAGATTTCAATTTGTCGTGCGTCAATTACGAGATACTCGAAAGGACCGCATCTCTCTGGATATCAAAGATGAGTATGACGTTCAATATCTCTTTCAAGCTCTTCTACAACTCAACTTTGAAGATATAAGGCCGGAGGAGACAACACCAACATATGCTGGTGGTTCAGCCAAGATGGACTTCTTGTTGAAAAAGTGAACAAATAGTAATCGAAACAAAAATGTCTCGACGCGGGCTTGATGCTAGAAAGCTAGGATCCGAATTGATGGAAGACATCGGGCGCTATCGAGCTCATCCCGACTGCAAAGTACTTATCTGCTTCGTATACGATCCCGAAGGATTGATTGCAAATCCAAAGGGGGTAGAAAGAGATCTTAATAAACTAGGCGAGGATCTCAACGTAAAAGTTTTCATTAGACCGTATTAGAGGCAGGATATTTAATATTTTATTTTAATTAAAATGACGGTGGCGCACCCCGCAGCAAGCTGCGGGGGGTGTCCAAGGCACAGCTGGATTAGAGTGAATCAGGTCGACCTGATCCACACTTAAGTTGGATATCTATAATCGCTATCCAGCATAGCGATCGATATCTTGCGCTTTAAATAATAACCTCCACGTCTCAATTTCCCGACCCGCCCTTCAGCTCCTTTACCCTCTCGAAGATCTGCTTCATGGTGTCCTCGTTGCTGGCCGTGAACGAGAACGGCGAGCTGGTGAACGGCTGGAAGTAGACCGGCACGTCGTCCAGGCGGTAGAAGGTTCCGTCGCACTCCATGGCGTCAATTACCCCTGGCAGCACCACATCGGAAACCATAGTGGTGGGACAGGGAGCGATATCGATACACGCCACCGGAATCTCGGCCAGGTACTCGGCGCAGGCTGCCGGAAAGTGCGAGACCAGGTCGGCTGAGAGGATGAACGCTGCATCCACATCCCGCTCCCGCAGCAGGTCCACAGCCGTGAACTCGCCGGGATTGTACCTCGGATAGCCCCTGGAGAAATCCAGGCCGAAGGGATAGCCGTAGAGGTACGAGGCAATCTGGTTGAAGCCGGCCACATTGCAGTGTCCCCGCAGAGCGCCGATCACGAACTTGGTGTGATTGTTCAGCTCCTTTACCAGATTGAACGCGGCTTCTGCATTGCGGTGCTTTCCGAAGGAGGAAGCAATTCCCAGCCCCACGTAGATCACGCCGAAGTTGCAGGACTTCATGATCTCTATCATCTCTTCCATCTGGGAGATGGAGACGCCGGTGGTCTCCTCAACCGACGGGTGAGGCGTCTTGCCGTGCAGTATTGTGAGCAGAGCAGAGATCAGCTCGTAGTCTGAATTGGGCTTGATCTGAAGGTGCAGATCGGAGTTTTCTGCGGTCACGGACTTTCTCGGATCCACAGTTATGACCGTCCGGTCAAACCGGCCCCTGCGGGTCCAGTAGCCCCGCGGATAAACGGCGTAGCGGGACATGTGGCGGGGCATGGACTCCAGGGGATTGGATCCCCAGTAGACCGTCAGATCGCCACGAGACTTGCTCTGGCCTGCGGTCGCCCCTACCCGTCCCGCCTCCTGGATGCCCATGGCGGTCGGACCGTGGCATACCGTGGAGTTGGAATCGACCACTGCACCCAGGTATTCGCCCAGATGAAGCCCCACCTCCATGGCCTCGCAGGAGGTCTCGGAGCCCATGAAGATCAGCGGCCGCTTGGCATTGACCAGAATCTGAGCCGCCCTATCGATTGCCTCCTTCCAGGAAACGGCCTTCATGCCGCCTCCATTTCTGATGAGAGGATCCCGGATGCGGTGATCGCTCACGATCTCCTGAAACTTGGCATTTCCCATCTTGCAGGCGTTCTTGACAGTAATATTGCCCTTTCCCAGATCGACGGCGATGTCGTCACAGGAAGCGCCGCAAACCGGGCAGATAATGTTCTTGAAGGTCATTTTCGGCCTCTGATGTAAAGATTTAAAACGATATCCTGAGCGCTCAGAACCTCATCGGACGCGGCCTCGATGAATACCGGCGAGCCTTTGTAAAGCGGAGAGCCGGTGGAGAACGTCGCCGGGTCCACCACCACGTTGGACCAGATGGCCCGGGGCATGAAGACCTGTCCGGGGGCCATGGAGTCGTCCGGACAGGCATAGACTGTTACGCTGTACCTGCCGTTTCTGCTGGTGACCTTCACCCTATCCGGCGATCCCATTGCCTGGTGGTCCTGCGGGTTTAGCTCGCAGACTGCACACTCCCGAGTGTAGTCCTGGGACAGCTTGTTGCCGCCCTTGGCCAGCCGCCCCTCGTCAATAGTGCTCCCGGTGTTCAGCAAGAACTCATTCATCATCTCAATAATTCCCCCCTTCGCATCGGTTGGGCGCTGCTGGGCGCTTTAGAGCTGAGCTTTTTGGCATACCTTCAGCCCTCCCTCAGGAGAAGCGTTCCCTTGGGGTTCTTGGAGACCGCATAGTCGCCGGTGAACCTGGTGTATCCGCCTGAAAGCTCCAGCTCTCCAAGTTTCGGGTTTTCATCCCTGCCGGAGACCACGAACCCCGGACACATCTGCCGGACCGCCCCGTCTATGGCAATGGTTCCTCCGTTCATCTCCGCCCCCAGGCCCCGCACCGCGGACCCTTTGATCAAGATCGTCCCACCGCTCTGGCGAATTCCGCAGAAGTTCTCCACGTTTCCCGAAACGACTATCTGACCGCCGGCCATCCCGCCGCCCAGCTGGCTGCGGGCATCCTTCTCGATCAATATCCAGCCGCCAGTCATGCCATGCCAGGAACCCCGGTAGGCGCAGCCCACATGGTCCTCTGCACTTCCCAGGATGTGAATGGTCCCTCCTTTCATCTCCATTCCCGCCCAGGAACCGGCGTCGCCCCTGACCAGGATGCTTCCGCCAGCCATCTCTGCGCCCAGATGCATTCCGGCCGAGCCGTTGACCTCGATTGATCCGGTCTTCATGCCCTGGCCGATCCGTTTGACACGGGCCGCGTCGCCCTCTATTATTATCTTTGTCTCTTCAGCAGCTCCAGCCTGTCGTACCTGCACCTCGAAGAACTCGGCCAGGGGAAGCTTGAGCGGTCCCTGCCAGACTGTCAGGCTCTCGATCTCTTCCTGGCTCTTGCCCTGGAACACGTCCGGGCTGATGACCTCGGCCTCCAGCATGATCCCAATTGAGCCCCTGGGGGTGAGAATTATTTCCGTCACCGCCATCACCTCCTCACCACTGCTTCCAGAGGCTGGTTGACCGCGATTGGCACCGGATTTTTCAGATACTTATCAGGGACGGGATAATTGGCAAAGCCCAGGGTGTAGTACTTGAACCACTCTTTCACGTCCGCCATCATATCTTTCTCCAGGGATTCGTCGACAAAAGGCGAGCTGTAGAACCTGCGTCCGTCCGGAACGCTCAGGATGTCGCCCCTAGAGGCCACTATCCGCCCGTCCTTGATGGTGTACTCGGACCTGGAGAAGGCCTTCTTGATGGTGGCATAATCATTCACGTCCAGCCTGGTCGGGTCCAGATCGTAGACGGTCACATCTCCGTCCGCTCCTGCTCCCAGGTGGCCTTTGCGGTGGGCCAGGCCAATGGTCCGGGCCTGGTTGGCGCGGGTGATGGTGGCTATCTCGAAGAGGTTCATCTCCCTGTCGATTCCTCCCAGGCTCGACCGGTCCTGAGCCCATTTGTGACATTCCTTGAAAGTATCCTCACGTGCCTTCCCGGACATCAGCCAGGCGATGACCTCCGGATACTTGGTGAAGACGCCCCCGTTGGGGTGGTCGGTGGTCATGATGGTCTTCCATGGGTCTTTTACCAGCAGCAGAAGCTCGAGGCCCATGGCCCACTGGACGCTGTTTACCGGACTGCTCTTCAGGTAATTCCAGGGGATCACACCTGATCCGCATTCCAGCTCCACATCGGTATTGGACCACTTCTGGCCGGAGAGCATGTAGAGGTCGTGAATTCCCGGCCCATCGCCGGTCATGGCCGTTCCCGGTCCGAAGGGGACCATCCCGTTGTCTATGACCACGTGATCGACCTGGTTTACGTAGTCCGCCACACCCTCTGCTCCGGAGCAGAAGTCCCGCCAGGATGTGCCGCCGAAGGAGTTGAACTGGGCGTGGGCCAGGTACACCGTTTGCTGCCTCCTGGGGTCCAGCTTGGTCTCCGACCACGCGACATCCATCTTGCTGTGCGGCTGCAGGCCTTCGGGAATTTTGAGCGATTCCCGGGTGATCTCCCAGCACCCTGGATGTCCCATGTTGTTGGCGTGCAGATGAAGGGATACCGGAAGCCCTAATAGCTCGCTTACCTCGGCCAGGCCCCGGATCACCTCTCGGGGGGTCACCTCGAAGTGGATGTTGGCCTCGTCCAGGCCGTGCACGTTCTGGGCCCAGCCCCAGTTCTCGACACCGGCCGGGTTCACGCATTTGATGCCGTAGCCCTTGTGGGTGCGAAGCATCCAGGCGGTATAAGCCGCGGCCTTCTCGATGTCGCCTTCCCTCAGGTAGCGCATGATGAACCAGTTGTTTCCCAGGACCATGTAGGCGCCCATATCCAGAATGGGCGTCGATCTCATCTCCTCGTGGGTGTGACGCGCCTCCAAAGGCGGCATGGCGGCCTCAAATACGGTGGTGTATCCCATGACCGCATAATCGTAGCCCTGTTTGTACACGGACGGGATGGTATAGCCGCTGCCGGAGTGGGTCAGGTTCGTCTTGGAGCGAACGGTCTTGTAGTGGTCCTCCGGCCTCATCAGGCGGCCGGCGTTGACCTTGGCCCCGGCCACGTGAGCGTGGGAGTCCACCCCTCCGGGCATCACCGTCTTGCCTAGAGCATCGATGACTTTGGCCTCCTTTCTCTCGGCTGCGGTCAGGTCATGGACCACTTTTCCGTCCCTGATGAATACGTCCTTGACCTCTCCGTCTATGCCGTTTAGCGGGTCAAAGACGTAGCCGTTCCTGATAATCATATTAGCCGTCTCAGTCATCAGATCACCTCTCTTCTCCGAAGCCATATGGCCTCGACCGGACAGATCATGCTACAGGTGGCGCAGGAGCCGCAGACCTCCTGATCTACCACTCTGACCGTTCCGTTCAAGACTTCCAGAAGGGGCTTTTGGTCCAGCTCGTTCAGGTGTCCTGCCGCCAGATACGGGTCGGAGAGCGCATTTACCGGACAGGCGATCACACAGTTCCCGCACCCCAGGCAAGTGTCCTCATCCGTCTCCAGAATTGAGGTCAGCGTCGGCCAGGGTGCCTGGTCGGAGAGCTTCTTTAAAAAGGCCTTCTTGCCCTTCATCTCCGGGACGATGTCCGTCTTCCTGACCACGATAGCCCTTACCGGGCAGGCCTGGGCACAGGCCCCGCAGTAGATGCAGGCCTCCTTTCTGTGGGTGACCTTCTCCACGATCTCGCCCTTCTCCCAGTCGCGGTTGAAGAGGGCATTGGCCGGGCAGGTGTGCACACAGGTCCTGCAGGCCTGGCAGACCTGATCGTCACGGAAGAACTCGCCGGCAAACGGCTTTTGGAATGTTATGGCCCCTGCCGGACAGACGGCGGCGCACCAGCCGCAGTGAACGCAGGAGTTCAGGTCGATCAGGGTCCTGCCTTGCATCTTCAGGCTTCCGTCCTCGGCCAGATGCCTATCCACGATCTCGATACATCCCTGGGGGCAGACCTCGACGCAAAGCCCGCAGTGAACACACTTTTCGTTTACAGCGGTAGCCTGCAGGGCCACGCTGAGGTAGGAGTCATCCTTTTCCGCCTTTTCCCCAGTTCTGACCTCCAGCGCTCCTGTAGGGCAGATGCGGGCGCACAGTGCACACAGGGCGCATGCTCCGCTCTTTCGCTTCTCGATGTAATCCTTATCAATCAGCCCGCGGGCCACAGCGCCTACCGAGCCGATCACCAGCTCCCCCTTGGGGCAGACCTGGACACAGCTCCCACAGCCGATGCACTTATCGGGCAGATAGATGTGCTGCTTCTCCTCTCGTGATTCCAGTAAAACCTCTCTCATCCTACACCTGCCTGTTGGGCCAAATTATAGGATGCCAGGGAATAAAGATGTTTTGCATAGTGGGGCATAATTCTTATGAAAGGAAATTTATCGCGACAGTTACTGGAATCCGACCGAGACGATGAGTCCCACGTTTAGCATTAACAATTCAATATCGGCATTTTCTGAAAAATGCGTGTCCAAATACATGATTTGGATTTTCTCCGTCTCTCAGGGATTCATGGAGATATCAAATGTTCTCCGATATTCTAAAATCGGATGCATTCAAGTAATCCAAGTCATCAGGGTGTACTATCTCTATCTTGCGTCTGATGAGGTCTATCACATTAGCGGCCTCACCTCGCCCGAAGTCTCTAACCAGAGCATAGGTTAGCCCAAGAATATTAAATTCTGTTGTGACCAGATCCGCTTGATAGTAATTCTCATAGCTCGAATTCCCTTTGAGGATCTCAATTAAGGCATAGGTATCGGCAAACAATCTAGCCATTGATCTCTCTCAGCTCATTTTTCAACGCCTGAGAATCGGCATTCCTGCCGTTCATAAGTCCGAAGATCCCCTTTTTCCTTACAACAATCTCCACCTTTTCGCCTTCCTCTAAGTCCAGCTTCTCAAGAGGCCTCAGGACATTTTATTTCATATATTGCTTTTGCAGACATGAATTTCCCGAGCTAATATATAACAATGAAACCATTTTATCCTTTCTATTCCTCAACTTATTATGGGAGGAAGGCTTTCTGTTTCCAGAAAAGAAAAACCGTAGCATTTCCAGTTAAACCCCAGCAAAGACATATTCACGTTGATTAGGAAAGTCCATTGACGCCACAAATGATTGAGATGCTTCGAACTTGCCGCTTCTTCTGATGCCAATAGCTTTGTACAGCAAGCCCGCTTTCCCTTTTGCCCATAAGCTAAAAGATCCCAAAACGCCTAACTCCCTTCCAGCCATGAAGATCGGCCCCTTTGAGTTCGACCGCCGGGAGCTGGCAGGATCGACCGGCGACTTCGGCACGCTCATTCCCCTCATGCTCGGCTACCTGGCGGTGTGCAACCTTTCCCCGACCGGAGTGCTGGTCATGCTGGGCGTGATCAACATCTGGACTGCCTTCTTCTTTCGGCTCCCGGTTCCGGTCGAGCCCATGAAGGTCATCGCCGCAGTGGCGATTGCCGGAGCATGGGAGCCGTCTTTGGTCTACGCCTCCGGATTTGCCATGGGCCTGTTCTGGATTCTGCTGAGCATGGCCAGGGGAATGGACTTTCTGGCCAGGGTCACGCCGGAGTCCGTGGTCACGGGAATCCAGGTGGCGTTGGGCCTGCTTCTGGCCTGGCAGGCCCTCAAGATGATCTCCTCCTGGCCGGAGCTGGGGCTGATCTCTCTCTTGGTAGCCGTAGCTCTGCGAAAAAGTTCCCTCCTGCCGGGGGCCCTGGCGCTGATCATCCTGGGGATGAGTATCGTTGTCCTGCAGGGCCGCTGGCCGGAGATCGCGCTCTCCTTTGCACTCCCTTCCATTTTGGCCTTCAGTCCGGAAGAGGTATGGCAGTCCATGCTGCAGGCGGGCGTCTCCCAGATACCGCTTACCACAGCCAACGCGGTGATTGCCACCGCCGCCCTGGCCCTGAGATACTGGCCCCTTGAAGGCAAGAGGGCCAGCGTAAACCGTCTGGCTCTTAGCACCGGCCTCATGAACCTGATCCCGCCGTTTCTGGGCGGCATGCCCGTGTGCCACGGTGCAGGAGGCCTGGCGGCCAGGCACTACTTTGGGGCCCGAACCGGCGGTGCGAACATCATCGAAGGCCTGGCAGAAGTGCTGGCCGGGCTCTTTCTGGCCGCGTTCATCGTTCAGCTCCTGTCCGTTTTCCCGATGGCCGTGATCGGCAGCATGCTCTTCCTGGTGGGAATTGAGCTGGTGGGATTCGTCCGGGAAGCGAAGCCGGATAGGAATGCGATCCCGCTTGCTGCTACCGTTATTGTATCTCTGGCGGCCAACATGGCCTCTGGATTTGTGGCCGGTCTCCTGGCCCATTATTTGATTCAAAGAGCTGGAAAAGCAGGCTGGATCAAAGGGGACGGGTCAAAGGAGAAGGGTAACGGATAGGCAGGGGCTAGATTACCCGCTCCTCTCCGCAATATACGTACAGATTGGGAGATCTGGCAAAGGCCACCAGGGTTATGCCGATCTCTTGGGCCAGATCCACCGCGGAGCTCATGGGCGCGCTCCTGCTGATGATGACCGGAAAGCCGGCCCGGGCCGCTTTGGCCACAATTGCCTTTGAAAGCCTGCCGGTGGTGATCAGGGCACAGCGCGATAGATCCATTCCGCAGAGCAAAGCCGCACCGACGGTTTTGTCAACAGAGGTTGACCGGCCGATGTCCTCGCAGGATGCCAGTACCTCTCCGTCGGAGTTGCAGACGATGGAGGTGTGTGTGGCCCCGGTCCTGCGCCAGAGCTTTGCCCGGTCATTGAGCTGGTCCACCGTCTTGAGAATTGTGTCCGCCTTCATGGCGAAATCCGATTCAAGTGATCCAGTTGATACGATCCGGTTTGAAGGATACGGGTCCGGGCTTTCCTCGCGGTCGGGATCGATGGCCGGCATACCGCTGGCCTCAGCCTTCCCGGTCTCGCAGAACACGGATCTGTTCTGCTCTTTCACGGCCGCAATCTCGTGAATTCCCTCTACCAACCCCTCTCCCACCAGAAAGCCCACCGCCATCTCCTTCAGCTGGATGGGAAGGACAGCCAGAGCTGTCACGCACTTTCCATCAAGAAAGATCTTGACGGTCTCGTCCACCGCCACATCCACCTCCACTTCGCGCCTCTGATCCCCCTGCACCTCCAGGCACTTCAATGAGCGAAAGGTGATATTGGACCGGAGCCTCTCAGCCTTCCAGGTGGCCTCTGGCTCCTCTATCCTGTCCGCGTGCCAGCTCTCTCTCAATTCCGGTTCTCCGGTTGTATATGGTCGTCCTCAGGATTTAGCTTCTATCCTGCAGGCCGCCATCTTGTACTCCGGTATCTTGGACACCGGGTCCAGGGCGTCAGAGGTAATGATGTTGGTTCCCTGCCAGTGGAAGGGCATGAATACGATCCCTGGTTTCACCTTGCCGGTAATCCTGGCCACAGCCTCGGTCTCGCCGCGGACCGTCTTGACCTTGACCACGTCGCCGTGACGCACCTTGAGAGAAGCGGCGTCCTCAGGGTTGATCTCCACATACAGCTCCGGGTCCCTCTCCAGAAGTGACGGGCTCCTCCGGGTCATGGAGCCGCTGTTGTAGTGAACCACGATCCTCCCGGTGCTGAGAAGAATCGGATACTCCGGGCTGGTCATCTCAGCAGGAGGCACATTTAGGACCGAGGCCATCTTGGCCTTTCCATCGGCAGTTGCAAACCTCTCGCAGTGCAGGATATCTGTTCCGGGGTGGGTCTCGTCCGGACAGGGCCAGCGCAGGCCACCGATCCTGGAGATCCTCTCTTTGGTCATTCCTCCGTAGGCCGGCACGTAGCGGTTGATCTCCTTTAGAATCTCGGTCGCACTGGTGCCCTTGAGGTCGAGTCCCAGCCGCTTTCCAATCTCGTTGATGATCCACAGACCATCTCGGGCCTCGCCAACCGGTGAAACTGCCTGGTCGATCCACTGCACCCTCCTTTCCATGGAGGTGTAGCTTCCATCTTTTTCGGCCCAGGCTGCGGCAGGCAGGACCACGTCGGCCATCTTGGCCGTGGCGGTCATGAAGATCTCCTGCACCACCAGGAAATCCAGATTTTCGAGAGCTGCGGTGGTCTTCTTGATATTGGGATCGCAGATGACCGGGTCTTCGCCGATGATGTACAGCGCCTTGATGGTTCCTTCCAGTGCCGCATCGGTCATCTCGGTGGACGTCAACCCCGGGCCCAGCGGCAGGCCGGACGCGCCCCAGGCAGACTCGAAGAATTCAGCCGACTTCGGGTCTGAGGCCCTCTTGTAGCCGGGATAAAACTCCGCCATGCCGCCCATGTCGCAGTTGCCCTGGACGTTGTTCTGGCCTCGCATGGGCCACACCCCTGATCCAGGCCGCCCGATCTGGCCGCTGACCAGGGCCAAGGTAGCACACAGCTTTACGTTGTCAGTGCCGCAGACGTGCTGGGTGATCCCCATGGAGTAGAGCAGGGCCGAAGCGGGAGACTTGGCGTAAATCCTGGCAGCCTTGACAATTTGGTCCGCAGAGACGCCAGTCAGCTCTGCTGCTTCGTGTACGGAGAAGCCACGGAGGTTCTGCAAGAGCTCCTGGTAGCCGTCGGTTCTCTGAGAGATAAACTTCTGATCTGCCAGTCCCTCATCGATTATCACCTTCATCATTCCCCTCAGAAGGTCGATGTCGCTGCCGGGCTTGATCCTGAGATGCATATCCGCCATCCAGGAGGTGGAAGTGATGCGTGGATCGGCCACAATCACCTTAGCGCCTCTGTCTTTAGCCCTTTGCACCCACCGAGTCACGATCGGGTGAGCCTCGGTGAAGTTGGTGCCTATGGCGAAGATGCATTTCGAATTTTGCAGGTCGATCAGATTGTTGGTCATGGCTCCGGCACCAAAGACCGCCCCCAGGCCCACCACCGTTGGAGAATGGCAGAGGCGGGCACAGTTATCCACATTGGGAGAGCCCAGCATCCGGGCCAGCTTTTGCATGAGATAGTTCTCTTCGTTGTTGCAGCGCGATGAGGCCAGAAATCCAAGCGACTTCGGCCCGTGCTTCTTGAGGTTGCGGGACAGCCCTTCGGCCACCAAATCGAGAGCTTCGTCCCAGGAGATCCTGACAAAGGTGTCGCCTGCCCGCTTCAGGGGATATTTGAGCCGTTCCTCGTGATTCAGGAACTCAAGAACGGCGTTTCCCTTGGGGCACAATGCGCCCTCACAGGTGGGGTGCTCGGTCATGTATTCGATGCCGATTGCCTTGCCTTTCTCGACAACTATGTAAAATCCGCAGCCGACGGCACAATAAGGACAGACTGAAGGAATTAACTTTGCGGACATCTCTAATCCTCCGGATTTGAACAGCAAGATTTGTGACTCTCAGCGGCGAGACCATCGAGGCAAGCCTGGCATAAGGCTTCGTTCTCTCGCTGAATAAAGCTCTCCCCGCATCTCTCGCAAATGGCAATGACTTTCCTTGGCCTATCGGGAACTTCAACCTCCAGAACTTCCCAGGAATAGACGCTCTCTCCTGCCTCAATTAGAATGGACACGGCTTCAGGGTGAGGAACCTTGCAGGTCTTCATGAACCAGGCATGGAGCTGGGGATATTGGGCGGTCTTGGCAGGGTCGAGCATGATTCTCAGTCCCCGGGTCTTCTTGCCGAATTCCCCCCGCTTGACGACCGTTGCGGCCATCTTTCCGTGATCTTTGATGGTCAGGCCTTTATTGCCGATGGTGGCTCCTGCCAGGACCTGGAACGGATCGGGAAGACAGTTATAGGTCTCACAGGTAACGAAGATCCGCTCACCTTCTTTTATGTCAAGCTCTCTTCGAGCAATATTGAACATCTGGATGCCGATAAATGCTCCCGTGCTCAGATAACCGTGAAAGGGGACTACCCTTTCGACCTGAGAGCGCAACTCGGGATCGGCTATCAACCGCAGCATTTCCTCCATATCGAAGCCCTCAAGGAAGGGCTATTCCGCTACCACCTTTAAGAAGGTTTTGCATATATGCCGGCACCGTGCCGACGGAAAAAACGACTTGAGGTTTGGCTATCATTTCAGAGGCTAATTTCAAAGGCTAAATTCATCCCCCATGATTGGAGCGACCTTCTGCAGGTATCTTTCCAGGTGAGATTCGCACTCCTCCCATGCAGCTTCGACCTGCAGGAGACGCATTATCTCCTGGAGCTGGCCTCTGACCTCCTCCCAGGTGTATTTGTTCTTGGTGCCGCAAAGGACGGTCAATAGGCGCAGAGTGGGAACGAAGACCTTCCGGAACTCTGCACGGATGAATATCATGAACGGCTCAGCAGGATCTCGCATCGCCAGGGACCTCAGCCAGTCCAGCATAGCATACTGTGAAGCACAGGGATCTGCATACGGGTTCGTCACCACTCTTCCGGTCACAGCTTCAAGATTTTTGTAGGCCTCGGCCATCAGGCTGTCGATGTATTTTTTGCCGTAGCCCTCTGACGTTAGCTGTGCTGCTAAGCTGTAGCCCACCAGCCTGCAGCGTAGAAGCTGAACTTCAGCCTCCTCAGGGCCCAGGTTCAAGTGGATCTTCAGAACGTACTCGGCCAGCTGCCGAAGCCTTAACTCGGGATCAAAGCTCACAGGCATGATTTTGGGGGAAACTGATGGTGATGTAACCGAAAGCCGTCCATTATTTCAAGTATCTTCCCACGAATCAGCTATTGGACTTCACCGACATCCGCAGCCTTCGTGGTCATGATCGCAGCTGTCGTGATCGTGCTCGCAAGTTCCGAAACTGGCGCAGGAGGAGCAGCCGGTATCTATTTCGTCCTCCGGACCCCTGATGATAAAGCCTGTGGCATTATCGTCGTTGACATAGTCGATTATGGTCTCCCGCAGGAGTTCCGTATCTGTGGGGCTCATATGAATCTTTATTCCCCGGTCTTCATAGATTATGTCGTCCTGTTCAGGATCGCCGAGGGCCAGACCGTAATTTGCTCCTTCTTCATCTATCGCTGCCAGGAACATCCTGATAACCTTGCCTTCAGCCTCGCTGCGCTTCAGCATATTAGCAGCAGCTTCTGTGATCTCAATCATAATTTATCTCCAGATTATATCTCCGCCAAACTGGTATTTAAATGGTATTATCAGGCATTATCACCGCTGGAGTGGCAATCTTTGATGAGGCGAATTCATCGCCGGAACAAATGCGGGTCCCCAGATTATGAGAACGTTAAAGCTCAGGATTTCCTTGGAATATATCCCGGCAGCCGTGAAGGAATGGAGCGCAATGGAAGATCTATATAATAAAGAGCACACAAAAGGTGGATTATGGGCGTTGACTTAGGGGATCTGCTCGGGAAAAAGAGCATAGAGATTTCTGCCCTATCCGGAAGATGGGTAGCTGTAGACGCCTTCAATACTCTTTACCAGTTCTTAAGCATTATCCGGCAAAAGGACGGAACTCCGCTCATGGACAGCTCGGGAAGGGTAACCTCTCACCTCTCCGGGCTGCTTTACCGCACTACCAACCTGATGGAGGCCGGCGTAAAAGTGGCTTTTGTCTTTGACGGGCAGCCACCGTCGCTTAAATCCGGTACACTGCAGGAAAGGGCTGAATTAAGAGAGAAGGCATCAGATGCCTGGGAAGAGGCCAGGGCCAGAGGAGATGACGGTTTCAAATATGCGCAGGCTGCGTCGAGAATTAATGACGAGATCCTGGATGATGCTCAAAGGCTCATCTCTGCCATGGGGCTGCCCATGGTGCAGGCTCCATCTGAAGGCGAGGCTCAGGCCGCATACATGGCCAGAAGGGATGCGGTCTACATCGTGGGCAGCCAGGATTATGATTCGCTGCTCTTCGGAGCACCGCGCGTGGTCAGGAATCTGACCATCACCGGCAAGAGAAAGCTCCCCAGAAAGAACGTCTACGTGGAGGTCGAGCCGGAGATAATTGTGCTCGAAGAGGAGCTGGAAAGGCTCCATATCACCCGGGACCAGATGGTGGAGATAGGCATCATGTGCGGCACTGATTACAATTCCGGCCTTTCCCGGGTTGGTCCCAGAACCGCTCTGAAGCTCATCCGGGAGTTCGGAGATCTGAAGGCCGTCCTGGCCAGCCGCAATGAGACCATAGACCACTTTGAGGAGATCAGGGAGCTGTTCCTTCATCCTCAGGTGACCGACGAGTTCCAGATAAAGATGACCAGGCCCAATGCGGAGAAGATCGTCTCCTTTTTGGTCGAGGAGAGGGACTTCGACCTGGAGAGAGTGCAGAAGACCGCAGGACGCCTGGAGGAGGTGTACCGCCGTGGACAGAGCACCCTTGACCGCTGGTTCTAGCTTCGATCTGGATCTGGATTCGATCCTGGAAAGGCTGCGGAGCCGGGGAGCGCGAAAGGTGGGGCTTCAGGCCCCTGAAGGGCTCAAACGCGATCTTCCCGGGATTGCCGGGCTGATCTCTGAAAAGACCGGTCACGAAGTGGTGATCTCCGGTGACCCGTGTTACGGAGCCTGCGACCTGGACCTGATCCTCGCCGAAGAGGTGGACGTGCTGGTTCACCTGGGGCATGCGGAGCTTGAAGAGCAGCCGGAAAAAGCGATCTTCGTCGAGGTCAGGATGAAGGAGGACTTAAAAGAGGCGGTCCGAAACGGGGCAGCGCTTTTAAAGTCCAAGAAGGTGGGCCTCTCGACCACGGTTCAGCACTCGCATCAGATCGGCCAGGCGCTGCAGGTTTTAAAGGAGCTGGGAATTGATGCCCGGATAGGGGAACCGTGTGGCAGAGCCAAGTATCCGGGTCAGGTGCTGGGCTGCAGCTATTGCACGGCCAGGAGCCTGGACGTCGAGGAGTATCTCTTCGTCGGCACAGGTCGCTTTCACCCCCTGGGAATCGCCCTGGCCACCGGAAAGAGGGTCGTTATTGCAGACCCGGCCACCGGCGAGGCGGCGGTGATTGATCCCGAACCACTGCTGCGGCAGAGGTTTGCAGCCATCTCCCGCGCCTGGTACGAGAGGAGATTTGCAGTCCTGGTATCGAAGAAGCCGGGACAGAGGCGCTGGGAGACGGCCAGACGGATCAAAGAGCTGGGGGAGGCCAAAGGCCGGGAGATGTTTCTGGTGTACCTGGACAACATCGAGCCGGATCGGCTGTTGAACCTGGGATTTCCGGCAGCGGTGTCGACAGCCTGCCCGCGGGTGGCCTTGGACGATGCAGCCAAATACGACATTCCCATGCTCACCCCTCAGGAGTTCGAGATAATGGTCGGAGATCGAGCCTGGCAGGACTATGAATTCGATGAGATAGAGCGGTAGGAAACGACCTCGGCACGGGATAGGTGGCCGATCGAATCCCGCCTCTAATTTTCCTCACTCAAACTTCTTGCCAAGAAGCCTCATGGCCGGAAATATGAAGGCGGCAAGAAAGGCCAGCAGCGCCAGGCTGTCCCACCACAGATAGGGAGTTCCGCCGGCCAGAGCGCTTCTCAGGCCGCTGACGGTATAAGTGAGCGGCAAGAACTTTGCCAGAACCTGCAACGCCTCGGGCATGGCCGATACAGGATAGACCACTCCGCAGAGAAAGATCATGATGAACCGGGGAAGGTTTAGCAGAGTCTGGGCCTCGAACACCTCTTTTACAGAGACGCTGACAAGGGCTCCCAGGGACGAAAAAGCCAGCAGCGAGAGGGTAGAGATCGTGAACAGCCCGAGATAGTCGGGGTGCAGATCAAGCCCGATGATGCAGCCTGCTGCAACCACCAGGGTCATTAACGCTCCAAAGGCAAATCCTCCCAGGACCTTGGCCAGCAGGACGGATTCTGCGCTCACCGGGGCCAGCAGCAGCCTCTCTAGAGATCCGAGCCGAAGCTCGAAGTTGATGACCACAGCCTCCGCGGCCGTGGTGCTGAACAGAATGGTCATGGCGATGAGACCGGGAACCAGCTCCGCGAAGTCCTGAGGATTTCTGAGGTAAAAGGCTAGAGTCCAGGCCACAGGGAAGACTATTCCCCAGCTCACCGCCGGAGGCTTCAGGTAATAGGTCCTCATGTCCTTCTCGGCTATGTGGTAGATGCACCGCAGCTCGTCCTGCCACATTCTATTTGCCTCCCTTCTCTTTCAGCATGACCACAGGCGACAGCCCGGTGATCCTCACGAAGGCGTCCTCCAGGCTGGGAAAAACGCTGTTCGCGGCCTCCAGCCCGAGGCCATGGTCCTCGGAGAACCGGAAGGCCTCCCGGAAGATCCTTTGCGGATCATCTCCGTAAATTCTCACCCTGCTCTCATCCAGCAGGGCCACCTCAGAGTCCGACAGCCGTTCCGAAAGATCGTCCATCAGCTTTGAGATCCCTGAAGAAAAGGTGAACTCTATGCTGAGACGGCCCCTTGCCAGGCTCTTTAATCTTTCTGGCGTATCTATGCTCACTATTTTGCCCTTCACCAGGATGGCTATCCGGTCGCAGAGATGGTCCGCCTCCTCCAGATAGTGTGTAGTGAGGATTATGGTCAGGCCCTGGGCCCGCAGATTGGAGATGAGGTTTCGAAGAGACCGGGCCGCCACCACATCCAACCCGACGGTGGGCTCGTCCAGGAACAAAATTCTGGGCTCATGTATCAGCGCGGCAGCAATGGTCAGGGCCCGCTTCATTCCCCTTGAAAATGATCCGAATTTGCCCTCCTTTCGTTCATAAAGCCCAAAGGCCCGGAGGAGATCATCGGCCCTCTGCTCCTGCAGCGCCTTAGGCACTCCATAGAGCCTGGCCATGAACAGGAGATTTTCCCTTGCCGACAGCTCATCGTAGAGGTTGGAGATGTCGGGAACGACGCCTATCTGCTTTTTGGCTTCGATCATGCCGGAAAGGATATCTCTTCCTAAAATCGTGGCCCGGCCGCCACTGGGCCGGGAAAGCCCGACCAGCATCCTGATGGTCGTGCTCTTTCCCGAGCCGTTGGGGCCCAGCAGGCCGAAGATCTCCCCTTCGGAAACGTCAAAGCTGATACGGTCAACGGCCACAAGATCTTCATAGCGCTTTGTTAAGTCATTTGCCTGGATGACCGGAGGCGTATTCATATCTGTATCGCAATCACGACCCTGACTTGATCAACCCTTTGATCGCCTCTTTCATCAACTCTTTTTTCCCCGTTACAACAAATGGAAAAATAGAAAGATTAAGGCTCTCCCTTGAGAGAGTTCAACTTCTCTTCAACCCCTTCCAGCTCGTTTTGCAGAGATTTTTTGTACTCCTTGAGCATCTCTATTTTTTCGTTCCGGCTCAGGAACTTCCGTCCATTATGCCCGCAGCTGCAGTGACACCTCTCGTGGGCAACATGGCCCGGGTGGTGTCCATGCCCTTCTGTTTCGCATCTGTATCCTTCGCACATATCCGGTTCGCCTCCAAAAGCTCGATATCAAATGTAAAGTATTTAAACTATCGAGTTTATAGTATGATAGTGGCTATGGAAAAGGAAAGTAACGTTATTCACCAGGGATGCGAAAACCTGTGCCTTTGTCCTCTTAAAGGCATAATAGACGTCATCAGCAAGAAATGGGCGCTTCTGATCATCAATGCCATCGGCAATTACGAGCGTCCCAGGTTCAAAAAATTGATGGAGGTTTTGCCAGGAATCAGCCCCAAGACCCTTTCCGACACCCTCAAGGAGCTGGAGTCCGAAGGCCTGATCAAAAGGGAATCCTTCGCTGAAATACCTCCGCGCGTCGAATATTCGCTGACCAAGGACGGAATGGATCTGAGAGAGGCCATAATCCCGCTCCTGAGATGGACGGCGAACAGAAACGGAGGAGCAGAGCGGTGCAGGTGCAATGCGTTCTATGAGCACATTTCTGCCCATGTGGTCGAAAATAAAGATCCAGAGCAATCAGGTGAACCGATCTGAGGATGACAAGATGATGAAAATCGGCATAATCAGGTGCCAGCAAACGGCAGTGTGCCGAATCTTCTGTAATTTGAATGGCCCTACAATCCCAAGTCTCATTCTATATCCATATATAAGTACTTTCTAGTCGTCATCCATTCTTCATTTATATCTATCAGTATCGATACTCCTA
>JABLXE010000028.1 GCA_013178225.1 Methanotrichaceae archaeon | reverse complement strand
TTTGCCCATTCTTCCATGTATGGTTTATTAGGGTATACATGAATTTATGGTTTTCGATTCTAAGGAGATTATGATAGCGATATTCAAAGAAGAAGATGATATTATACCCTAAATTGCGGAGTTAAGGTTATAAGTATTAACGATGCTTGAATTTAGTGAGGTCTACATTTGATTTTAAATAAAATTTCATGTTTGCATTTGATTGTGCTTTGTTGTGCGATCTCAGCGTTCCCAATTGGCATAGCAGCATCCGAAAGCGAATCTTCCAATAGCCCCTTGCCGGATCAGGAAAGCACTGACATTGCAAACAGCACCATAAGCACCTTCAGAGCTGCGCTTGAACAAGATGGATTTATGGTACAGGAGGGGGATATAGGTTTTTTTGATGTTATCGGATTCTATGATGAAGGGCTTGTACAAAACTGCTTCGGCAATAACCCTGCGACCCCTTATTTAGTTTTTTGGCTGCCACCAGGACCTGGCCAGACAGGAAGAAGTCTGCTTGTAAATCCCAAAGGATTTGCCGCTGATTGGCATCTCCGTCCAGATGAAGCGGTAGTCTACATTGGCCGGACTCCTCCAGAATGCAGTTACTTCAGCTATCGAAGTTACGTATTTGAAAAATTCTATCCTGATGAAGGCGAATATAAGCACGTCTTCGGAGATCTAGGTGATACGCTGAATTTAAAGACCATAAAGACCGAAGGAACGCCAGATGGTGAAGAGGGTGATCCGTTCAATCAGACCACGATCATAATTTCCACTGCTGACCAAGGTATCAATGAAAGAATACGAAACGCATCTGAGTCTGCTGGCTATCCGGCATCTATCATTAACACCGATGTAATTCCCTCATCCATACTAAATATGGGACTTGATAACCGTTCCGATACCTTAGCCTTTGTCATTCGTCTGAATTTCTTTAAGGACGAGCTTGCTGGTACGGCTTATGTAAACGATCCGCCTGGCACCGTCCTTCGCATAACTCCGATGCAGCCAACTGAGCCGTATCTCTACAAAATGCCTGAATTAAGCGTCCGTGGCAGCGGAAATGCCAGCGAGCTAGACTTGATGCCTACCCTCAATGAACTAAGAAAGGCTATCCTAGATAGATATAGTAGCCTAAACGCAACCGAGCTGGAGACTCATGTTTGGCTCTATACTCCTCCGCTTGGATGGGATGGCATCCAAAGAGGTGTTATGGTACTCGGTCCCAATCGAGACACAACATATCTCAATACCACGCCCTTTATCCTGGGCAACAATTCAAATGAGTTCATAATAGTCTACGGTGTAAACCATGCAGCAACGGGGAAGGCTACTTATTCGAACTTCGCCCTCTATGGCGCAGATATCCTGAACGGAGTAGGTTGTGTAAACAGCCAGAACCTCTCAGGCACTGCTGAGGAGTATCTGCCCGGAAATCCCATGGGAAGTTACCTTTATGTCTGGAAGGTGGCGCGCAATTGCACAGGAGACCCGCACTGCCTTGAAATACCATCAGGTGTCAAAGCCTACGGAATTGATCTGGATCAACCGGCAACTGTAGGGTTCAGGGCATATTTAGAGAAAAACATGACCATTGGACCAAGCTATGATGAGATCCTCTATGATCGAGCCATAAAATTTGCTTGAAGGCAGTAGTCTTTCAGACGTAAGAAGCGGGCGGTTCGAAAACGCTCTTTTTTTAATTTTTTGGCAGGATGGTGGGCTCCAAAAGCCAAGCTGCCCTTTGCATCATACGTCCCCAGCGGCACGGCACGGGCCTCCGAGGGGTGGAGAAGCCTGCCCCCAATCCATGGTCCGGGAGGACGCGCGTCCTGCAGGCCAAGCTGTGCGGTGGATGAGATTCTCAGAAAATAACATTAGCCTTGAATTATATAGGAAGCTCCTGGTTTTGCGGTACCATGAATTTGAATCATACAGGAGTCTGCACCACCTCCGGATAATACTGTATCTCTTCCGTCAGGGATCGCACTTCCAGAGTGACTTCGTACCCCAGATTCTGCTCCAGGTCCGCTGAAAGCAATTGAATATCTGGCAGGGGTCCCGTTCCAGCTATTTCCACCAGCACGTTGGACGGCCCTTTAACCGCAATATCCGAGGGCGAATAAGTCACGGTTATGCCGGTTACCTTGTATGGTGTCCCTTCAAGCCAGTTCTCTGTGGTCTTCCATGAAATGGTGTTATCCCGGTCCAGCTCCAATGTACGGTATCCATTGAAACCAAGCAGGATGCCCACGAAGATAATCCCCAAGATAGCGACAATTACCGCCTTTTTGCGTTTAATGCCCTCCTCGGCGCTCAATTTCAGCAGACTCTTTGCTGAAAGCCATAGCACTGCCCCGCCAGCAAGTACTATGGCCAGGAAGTTGGTAACAAATAGCAGGAACGCCCCGCTAGCCTCCACCCATTGAGCCTTGGAAAGCGAAATACCCACTACGGCGAGAGGCGGAACTAGGGATATGGCGATGGCTACCCCCGGCAGTGTATCGCTGACATCCTCACGTGAGATGGCAAAGGCCCCTGCTGCACCGGAAGCAAGCGCGATAAAGAGAGCCAGGAGATTTGGTGAGATCCGGGAAGTTATTTCCGGGTTCGTCTGAAAGTCGATTGACAAAGGAGAGATGAAATATGAGAGTATGATTGCAAGGCAGACCACGTAGAGGACACTTACGAAAACCGCCGTGCTCGACCGGCCTATGCGGGGAATGTTCCCGGTAACAATGGCCACAGTGGTAGCCATAATGGGGGTCATCAGCGGGGCAATTATCATTGCCCCTATTACTGTCGCTGTGGACCCGGAGATCACTCCATAGGTAGCAATTATCGTGGCAAGAGTCAACAGCACACCGTAATTGGTCACCGACCGCAGTTTGCGCTCTCCCTCGAAAAAGAGCTTTTTCTCCATTTCCGGGAAGTATTCAGGATTAAATTTATTAATGGCCACCCATTCGGACAGCATGCAATCATTCTCCAGAAGATTTCAATCAAACTAGATTGGCTATTGGTTAAAAGAGGATCTAACTTATCCCAGTTGTTTCCACTTCGCTCCAGCTAATCCAATCCCATATCTATATCTCCTAATATCACAATTGGCTTAAAGAGTTAACGGAAATCTCAGGTTGCATGTATTTGCCAATACCTCCATCTCCTCCACCGGCCTTGCCATGATGCTCCGCCCAGAACAGCTAGCGGGTCGGCTAGGCCAGGCGAAGCTGCCCGGATACGCTCGCACAGCTCGGCTGCATTACGCTGAAAATTAAGTGGGGCCGGGAAAATAATTACGTTCTTAATATTGCAGAGCACATCATTCTTTGAGACTGGCTGGTGAGGGTATATGGTCCTTACATGAGTTTCTGGGTAAAACAAATTGCTGGAATCGAATCGAACCTAGCATTTCTGCCAAATCGTTCATCTGCACGGGCTTGCTCAGGTAAGCATCCATGCCCGCGTCCAGACATCTCTTTTCGTCTCCCGCCATGGCGCAGGCCGTCAGTGCCACGATCTTCGGACCATTCTCAGGCCATCTCTCCCGGATAGCTCTTGCTGCATCTAGACCGTTCATAACAGGCATTTTAACGTCCATGAGGATTACATCGTAATGTTGCCGTTCCAAGGCCTGCAACGCTTCCTGACCGTTAGATACCACATCAGCATCATAGCCGAGGTGTCTGAGAATGAGCAGGGTCACCTTCCGGTTCGCTGCATCGTCTTCGACCAGCAATACCCTGCTATAGCTAGAGATATCATCTAGGTTATCATCAGCCATATTCTCGACCTATTATTAATTATATCTGCTTTTATAAAAACATGACCTAAGTTCTGCTTATCAAAAAAGTTCCTTATGTCTATCTCGAACTTATGGCAATCCCAATCGTCCCCTGGCAGAGCATAGGCCGTCAGTGCCACGATCTTCGGACCGTTTTCTGGCCATCTTTCCCGGATAACCTTTGTAGCCTCCAGGCCGTTCATTACCGGCATCTTGACGTCCATTAAAATTACATCATAATGTTGCCTTTCCAGGGCCTCCAGAGCCTGCTGGCCGTTGGCCACGGCATCGGCCCGGTATCGGTATGTATAGAATCGATATGTATAGACGTCTTTTAGCTTGCCCCTCTGCGAAGAGAGATAACTACAGCCCGCATTGACTGCCCGAATTCGGGCAAAACCGGGCATGCCTATTCTGAATACGATAAACGCAGAAAAGAGGTTGAAGGTTGTTCATTTTCTGACATTTCAAAAGCTTTTTAACTTTAGAGGCAAAATTAATTTAAGGTGAACAGAAAATGGCGATATTATTTAAAACCTTAACTCCGGTTTTTAGGGAATAACTCCAATCCCATTTTTTCATTTATCCTTTCTAATTTTTTAGGTACTTCTGAGATAATATTACAATCATTTAATTGGATCAGGTAAACCTTGCTGAGTTC
>JABLXE010000027.1 GCA_013178225.1 Methanotrichaceae archaeon | reverse complement strand
CACCCTTCATCTCCTTCAGGTCACCCTTCATCTCCTTCAGGTCACCCTTCATCTCCTTCAGGTCACCCTTCATCTCCTTCAGGTCACCCTTCATCTCCTTCAGGTCACCCTTCATCTCCTTCAGGTCGCCCTTCATCTCCTTGAGGTCATCTCTCACATCAAGCAATAGAGGAATGGCCTTGTTCAACTGAACCGTGGAGCAGAACTGAGCAAACTCGCCTATCTTCATGACCTCTCCGTCAAAGTCTTCAAAGGCGATATTCGACACCTCCGAACGGTCAGGCCGGTAGGTTTCAATCAGGCCGCGAAATACGTTGACGGCCTCGTTATCACCGTCTGCAAAAACCATGACTTCATCGCCACCACTGCCTTTTAGATTATGGGCTTCAAACCGCCTGATTCTATTGGCCATGGCCATGCTCATCAGGAAGTACCTGTAGCCTACATCATGGACCTTCGGGCCGGTGATCTTGACCTTCAGCTTCATCTCATCCGTAATATGTATTCGTGGGCCTATTTTATTTCTCTGGTGGGCACCCCCTTCTCGGTCGGTTCTGTGTAATTTTCTGATGATTCCGAAAAAAGAAAAGCCAATCTCAAGCACCCCTCGGAAAGGAAATACCCCCATTTGAACAGCGCTTCCATCAGCAGCATTGACCGATTTATGAAGCACTGAACTGAGTTTGACTATCGATTCTCAAGTGGTACGTATTCGCGGTTAAATTCACCAACATACAGGGAACGCGGCCTGAAGATGCGGTTGTTCTCAAGATACTCCATCACCCGCGCGGTCCAGCCAGAGACCCGGCTGACGGCAAAGAGCACTGTATACAGATCCTCAGGCACCCCTAGAGCGTGATAGATAATCCCTGAGTGCAGATCCACATTTGGGAAAATTTTCTTGTTCTCGCCCATTTCGGCGACAACCATCTCCTCCAGCCCCCTGGCCGTGAGAAGCATTTTAGCGCAATTGGGATTCGTCTCTGCCAGCATACCCGCCAGAGGGGCGAGGACCTCGGCTCGCGGATCATAGGTCTTATAGACTCGATGGCCAAAGCCGGGGATCTTCTTCCCCGACTCCCGCGCCTTCCTGTACCATGAAGGAACATTGTCAGGGGAGCCAATCTCCCGGAGCATCTTGGTGACAAGTTCGTTCGCCCCGCCATGGAGAGGGCCATTCAGGGCGCCGATCCCTGCATCGACTGAGAAGTATATGTCGGACATCGTGGAGGCAACCACCAGGCAGGCGAATGTGCTTGCATTCATACCATGATCGGCGTGAAGTATCAGGGCTACGTCCATAGCCCTCTCTTCCATAGGAGTCGGTCTTCTGCCCGTCATCATATAGAGCAAGTTAGCAGCATGGCTAAGCTCCGGATCCGGTTCTATGGGCAGACGGCCTCGCCTGAGACGCCCGATTGCAGCTGCCAGAGTGGCCATACCTGCAATCAGATGCATGCAGCTCTCCATGCTCTCGGCATCGTCCAATGCAGGCCTCTCCGCCCGTGGCCTATCGAGATGAGGCCTCCGGAATTCGTAAATTGCACGCTTTTCCCCCCGCGGGGGCGTCTCCATGGGAATTGAGTCCTCGTCTGAAGCGATGGCATCTTCTAGCGGCGGTTTGGCACATTCTCTGTCCCGCCAGGTCTTTCGCTGGTGCATGAAGTTTGTACCAATTCGCAAGGCAGCCATTGGATTCAGGCTCTCCACGGGGGCGCTCATCATCATTCGCAAGGTGTTTGGCATGAATCGATATTCTCTCAGGCGGCTGGTGAAGGAAGCCAAATCCCTATCATTCGGGAGTTCACCGTAGAGGAGGAGATAGGA
Source organism: Methanotrichaceae archaeon (assembly GCA_013178225.1). Classification (GTDB taxonomy): domain Archaea; phylum Halobacteriota; class Methanosarcinia; order Methanotrichales; family Methanotrichaceae; genus JABLXE01. The sequence continues at coordinate 2,712 of JABLXE010000027.1, read as the reverse complement.
AACCTCCTCGAAGCTGGAATAGGCGCAGAGATCGAATATATCATAGCCACGATAAATCAGGGAGCCCTCCGATCCGTTCACGAAGCCAACCCGGCTCTTGCACGCTATTGCCCCTTCCAGTCCTGGACCCACCGTGCACTTTATCGGCCAGTCGATCCCTCTCATTTGATCAAAAATTGGATCTATCGAATCTGCTCCGCTCTGCTTTTCCCGTCTCTTATTCTTGGCCTGCAAAATTAACTCGGTGATAGCTTTGTAGGTCCTCTCCATGCTGTATCTTCTCCATAGGCTCAAAATCCAAGGATGGGCCTCAATGTTAGGCGATTCTTCGATAAAGCATTTTTGCCCGAGGAGAATTTATCTAGAGTCCTGAAATTATTTCGCCTATCATCTAATCCTGGACCCGTAGTCCAGATATGAAATTAAACATATTTATAAAAATTGCTCTGCTTCGAAGACGCAAAAAAAAGGGGCAAAATAGGGTTTACAGGTTATACATTCTGGTTAGAGCTGGGATTAGCCTTATTATCCCAGCTCCCTATTGCTTATTCCTCAGGATCGAACTTTATAGCCCTATCGTACACGATCTCTGAATAGGATGGCCCAGTCTTTGTAGCCTTTTCCAGGTAGCTTCTCCATCCGATGTAAAGCGGCTGATCAAGACCTATGCCGTAGGCGCCCGGACCTGTGGGGACCTCAAAGCAGTGTGGATCGTCACTGCAGTTCCTGGCAATCTTGTAGACATAGAGGTATTTGGCGTTAGGATTGTCAGGGAGGTACTCCTCAGCAGTTCCATTGAAATCCGCATCGTGGATTGCTCCAACACCATTCCACACATCCGCTCCATATACGGTGGCACTCGAGTATGTTGCCTTTCCTGTGGCTACATGGTTGACACCATAGATAATTATGAACTCATTGCGGTCGTTGCCCAACATTATCGGTGGATTACGCAAGAAATCATAGTACGTTGAGATATCAGGGAATGAAGGTGTTATCGAAGATAGAGTTTGGTTTGCAGACCATAAATAGCAGGCATCGTTGTCAGGACCAAAAGCATCGATTCCTCTCTGGATAGCATCGCTCCCTATTGGAGTAAGTATGCTGGTTGGAAGCTCTGTGGCACTCAAGTCAGTATACTTGTCAAGAATTGCATTCCTTAACTCTTCCAGATCATCCATGAGGTCAAATTCAGTAGTTCCCGTCCCGCGGACTCTTAGCTCTGGATAATCATACGGATCTAGTTTCGTAGTTTGGTTGGGAGTAACTCGGAAAACAGTTGCAGGTGTGTTATTGAGGTAGTTATCACCCATCTGTTTGTCTTTGTAGAAAGCTGGACGAATGGCGATGAGGAATGTATCAGAGTCATTTCCTAAGCCCATTTTCAGCATTGATGCTGGGAGCACCTGAGTGTTAAATATGTAGTCCGAATATCCTGCCGATAATGCAGCAGCCCGGATGCGTTGATCGATGCCTCTGTCGGCCGTAGCGACTATCACCGTTGTTTGATTGAATGGATTTCCGGCCGTTCCATTAGGTGTTCCTTCCGTATTGATAACTAGATTATTCACTGGGTCGCCTAAGTTGGCAAAAATCCATCGGGTCTCATTTCCATATGTCCGGGACATTAAATAATGATCATAACTGAAATACCTACACTCGGGCGGCGTCCTTCCCACGAATACAATGGCTTCATCTGGACCGAGGTCCCAAAAAGCAGTTGCGTTCAGGCTTATTCCAAGCGCTGCGGTTATTTTAGTAAGCTCTTTAGGTAGTTCCTGGCCAGGTGCCGGTGGGACAAAATAGCTCAAATATCTTGTGCTGGGATTGTTTCCATATACAGAAGGAAAAACTCCTAAATCATATAGCTTGATGAGATCAAGAAAACCTACAGCGCCTTGTTGTACAGTGAATCCATCCTTTTCTAAGGCTTGTTTAAAAGCATTCACGTCACTTGTTGTCGTATTTTGTGCTATTCCAGTTACCACTAACATGGTCAACACAAATCCAAGTATTATATAGCGTTTCATATACTAGGATCCTCCTTACCATCGGTTTACCATAATTATTATCTTTATACTATCTAAAAACTTTTGGTAGTCTGCCTTCATTGAGTTGATCGAGGCATAAAAGGAGCTGATTGCCTCTGATTGGCGTTCCATCTGGCACATCTAGGCCGAAACGTCCCTTGATGCGGTTTTTATGTGTAACAACTCAATAGAGGTACACCACCAGATTCTCTGTGGGGTCAATATAGTTGATCTGTATCACCATAAGCCATTATACACCAGTCCGATGGTCCTTAACATAACTAAAAATAGATTGAACCCAGAATTCAAATTGTTAAGACTTGGAGGAGAGATTGGTTATGGGAAGTACCAAGACCTTTTTGGCAGCTACTTTAGCAGTTGTTCTTTTAGGGATATTGCCTATCGGCTTGGCGACAGCAAATGGAAACTATAGCGACCAATATATACTAAAACCTGAAGCCAAAGAAGAGCTGATCGCCTTTGTAAATGAGGCCAACGATTTAGTCCTGACTGAAGGCAAGGATAAGGCATTACAAGTCTTCAATGATCCCAATGGGCAGTGTAACTATTTGTCTGTAATTTGATAATAAGGAAGATATAGGCCCTGCATCCTATCCTGTATTTGGCACAAAGGAGGAAACAGGACCATGATACCCTTAGAACTGCTAGAAGATTACCTTAT
>JABLXE010000026.1 GCA_013178225.1 Methanotrichaceae archaeon | reverse complement strand
AGTTCTCTTAACATGAGAAACTCCTCCCATTTCAGCATCAATACAGCCTTTGATTTGAAAATCAAAAGCTGTAGAGGTGGGCATTTTTATCCCGCCGAAATTGAGCACTTTTTGACCGCCTATGACATTGGGAGAGGGCATTTCGCCATCGGACCTGAATGATGATGCATTGGGAAGAACATTAGATGCAATTTTCGAGTATGGTTCCACCGAGCTGTTCAATGAGATTGCTCTTAAAGCCCTGAGCAAAATGACCGAAGAGACTCATCTTCTCCATGTGGATACAACAAATTTCTCGATGTTCGGAAAGTATGAAGGCGATGCTCCAGATAGCACGGACTCAATTGAAATTACTTTCGGCCATGCCAAAGATAATCGAATGGATCTCAAGCGCTTTGTTTTAGGGATGGTCGTGAATCAGTCTGGCGTTCCTCTTTTTGCACAAGCATTCTCCGGAAACAAATCTGATAAAAAGAGTTTGATGGAGATGATCCAGAGGCTTAGGGGGTCCATTTCCGTCGAGGATTCCAGTTACTGGGTCGCAGATAGCGCTATTTATACGGAAGAAAACCTCAGACTACCTGGAAAAGACCTTCATTGGATCACTCGCGTTCCTGCGACAGTAGGAGCTGCAAAGGCCTTGATATCATCAGAACTGGAAATGACACCTGCAACTGATCCACGCTATGCTTTCCATGCTACTTATCTGAATTTTGGAGACATCCCTCAGAAAGCAGTGGTTATCTGGTCTCAGGAGATGCAGGCGCGAATGGAGAAAACGTTTGATAAGAGACTTCAAAAAAAAGCTGATCGATGCCGAAAAGGATCTCAAATCACTGCGGCGCGAACGGTATGCTTGTGAACCAGATGCCATAGCTGCAGCAAGGAAATGGATTTGTGATCATCCTTTTCTCAAATTCAAGGATCTTAAGATCGCCATGGTCTTGGAACGTGTAGAAAAAAAGAGGGGAAGACCAAAGAAGGATGAAACGCGGATAGTCCAGTATGCAATCGAAGCTGATATTGAAATCGATCAAGCATCTGTAACGCGCGAACGCCATAAACTTGGCAGGTTCGTGTTAGCGAGCAATGATTTGGATCTCAAATCGGAGACTATGCTGAACTATTATAAAGGGCAGCAAATAGTTGAGAGAGGCTTTCGCTTCCTGAAAAACAAAAGTTTCCACGTCTCTGAAGTGTTTCTCAAGAAGGAGGAACGCATCGAGGCCTTGTCGATGATTATGGTCCTTTGCTTGCTTGTTTATTCATATGCGGAGTGGAAGCTTCGGAAAAGACTAAGGGAGACAGGGAACAGTGTTCCCAATCAACTTAAGAAGCCAACCCAAAAACCAACCATGAGATGGGTGTTCCAGATATTTATGAGAGTAACTTTAATAATAGTATGTGATGATCGAAATGTGATGAGTCAGCATCTTAAATTGAATGAGGCGCAGGAACTGATCTTAAGGCTGCTCGGAAAGGACTGCAAAAAGTACTATGGAATGGAATGGAATGTTAATGCGAAATGTGGGATGATGAAACCATTAGCGATCCTTGGGGCAGCAGATCTGCACGATTGCGTTTCCAGGCTCGATTCTTTACCTGTGAGAAAAGTGGACTTGATCGCATTTTGCGGAGATCTGCACAACGGCAGCAGAAGAGATGAGGCCGGACCTGCAGCAGAGGCCCTGTCAAGGCTTGGCCCACCGGTTCTGATCGTGCCGGGAAACATGGACCACAGGGACGTGGTGCCAGGACTGTGGAAAGAGTGCGGCCTGCATATGATTCACGGCCGGTCTTTCAGGCAAGGTAGCTACGGCTTCGTAGGCCTGGGAGGGATGGTGGCACGAAATCCTGAGCGGCTGGGCGATCCGACCAGGTATTATAACCGGGAGGAAGACGTGTACAGCACTTTAGCCGCTGCTTACGCTGAAATAGGCAACGCCGAGTTCAAGATTGTGATTACCCATCAGCCACCCCACGCAACCAGGGACAGGCTCTATAACGGAGAAAGCTCGGGCTCCATAGGCTTGCGCCGCTTTGTGGAGGAATACCAGCCGGACCTGGTGATCTGCGGCCATATTCACGAAGACCGGGGAGAGGCACGGATAGGACCCAGCACGGTGATAAACGTGGGAGAACTGCGCCGAGGCTATGCGGCTCTGATCGAACTGAGCGACTGCGTGAAGATCAACTGGATCGAACCATGAGAAATAGAGTTAACGCAAAGATGCCTGCAGCTGATAATTGAGAAGATAGCAATTCCGATTATTATTTGCCAACATATATTGATTGAGATTCTGAAGATACATACTAAAAAGTGCTTCCTTTAATCTTATTAAACAGATGTGAGCAATTTCTATTAATCCAGATTGGTATTGAAGAATGTTACATGGAAATAGTCTTATTCACGCCGAATGGATTGGTGAAAAGAGGCGGAATGAGTATCAGTGTGACGTGTAGAGAAATTATATATAAATTTTTGCTTAAAGCTTTTTGTACAAAGGTTGCCTGCTAACAAGTCTTCCTATTTATTTCATCGCAGAAAACGGCCTACAGCCCATCTCCCTATGCTTAATTGGCATAAGTAAACCTACGTTAGGAAACAGATTGAGATTCTAGGATTTGAGGATGCAAAACTAATATCACGCAGATCAAAAAAAAATAGCCTTTGAATATAGCAAATTTACCTTATTGAAGGAGCCTAAAGATGCACATTTCCATGGACCTTAAAAAGATGCTTGCTTCCCACTTCTTGGACGGAATTTAGTTCACCTTTTCTTGTTTAATTTAAACTCGTCGATATTCTATATTCTTATTAAAAAATCTATGCTAATTTGCTTAATGTAATTAATGTGTTAATCTTTCCTCATATCTTATAATGATGATATGCTGAATGATATATTGCTGAATATAAACAAAATTTTAGCTTCGTGCCATATATTTTCAAGCGATGTGAATCGAAAGCATATTGCCACTGAGGTTCTCTAGATGCATAATCATAGGAGTTGCGGGAATCAAGAAAAGGTTTGGCTACCATTCGAGTATATGGGCCGAGAACAAGGGCTGAAAGCGCATCTGTTCTGTACCAAGTGTGGCCTTGTAAAAAATGGGTCTTCTGATAAACCGCGAAGATTAGGATACTATATCAATCTAGTTGCAGAGCTTGGCAAGGAAGTTAAGGTTACAAGAGTACAAATGAGGCTAATATCCCTAGATTTGCAAAAGCGAGGAGTCGATGATGTTTATACTATGGATAAATGCATGCAAGAAAAAATATTTCTTGAAACTGTAAAACAATACTTAAATATCTCTGATTCTGTTATATCAAGTTATCTTGATTGAGCAAATAAGATTTTTCCATTTTGCGTTAGTATCTTTTAAAGATTAGCCTAAAGGATATCGATTTTGCCATTCTTCATTGATCATGCTAAAAATCATTTGAATATTCTAATTATCTAAGGGCCATAGCTAAATATCTCTTATTGAATCGGTCAGCTGCGATCTTCGCAGTTCATCCAATAAAAGTGGCTCTAGATTACTTATTTAATGAAATTAAAATTTTTATTATATAAATTGACGCGCAAAGGAGCTACGGAGGGTACGATGTATAGACATAGGCGTATTGCAGTGGTCGTCCCGGCATACAATGAAGAGCTGCTGATCGGTGAGACTCTATCGTCATTGCCTTCATATGTCGATAAGATATATGCAGTCGATGATTACTCTAAAGATAAAACTTCTGATATAATATTGGCATTTGCCTTCAAAGATAACCGGATTATGCATATCCGCCACAAAGAAAATAAGGGGGTTGGAGCAGCTATAACCTCTGGTTATAAGCAGGCTCTTTCCGATGGAATGGATATTGTATCTGTCATGGCCGGGGACAACCAGATGGATCCCAATTACCTTACTCGGTTTTTGGATCCAATTATCGATGGCAAGGCTGATTACACCAAAGGAAACAGGCTAATCACCCCGGGATATAGAACTGGAATGAGTACCTGGAGATTCATTGGAAACTCTGTCCTAACCTTCCTCACAAAGTTATCTTCCGGCTACTGGCATGTCATCGATCCCCAGAATGGCTATACCGCCATTTCTAGAGAATGCCTGGAGAATTTGGATCTTGATTCGCTATATCCGAGATACGGGTACTGCAATAACATCCTGACCAAGATGAACGTGAATGATTTTCGGATAATGAATATATCACATCCGGCGAAATACGGCCTGGAAAAGTCGAAGATTAGGTATAGCAGTTATATACTAAGAGTCTCTCGCTTACTGCTGTTTGATTTCCTCTGGCGGCTGAAGAATAAATATATTATAAGAGATTTTCATCCTTTGGTCCTATTCTACTTTGCCGGCGCGATCCTAATGACATTAGGGATGTTCGGCGCAGCATATTCGCTCTATTACAGGCTCATGCAGTCAGGTCCGTTGTTTGATAAGGATTTCTTATCTCTGACGACTTTTATATTCGGAGTTCAGTTCTTCCTTTTCGCCATGCTCTTTGATAGGATAGAGGATCGAAAGCAATATTCCTTAAATCCGGAATCGCCGACCGTAGAAGCCAGCAGCAAAATCGCAGTTTCAACGCAGAAGATATCCATTGATCAGACCGCGGAACTGCATAAGACTTCCCCAGGAATGGTACTGGTTTCGGCATCCCAGTCAAGTGATCGATCTGCAATCAATGAGAATTTATATAAGATATGATGGAGGGTTCGAAGATGCATTATTCATTTTCGGTTTGATCGAATCAGTAAATATCGATCAAGTATTTGTAATATAATTGAATGATTTGCGATTTATTTTGATTGGATGTTAAAGCTAGCCTTTGTGATATAAGAATTTATAGGTGGAAACGATGAAAAATGAATTTAAGCCCTGCAATTTCATGTGCTCAGCAGTATCGGATGCCTCTTATGACATAACCAAGCTGAACCTGAAAAACCTATTGCATAAAACTGTCCCATTCTTTGAGAACCATCCAGCCCTCTATTCTCGGGCCAAATCGACTTATGCTACAGTCTTCCTGAGAGGCAAGAGAGCTTACCCTGAGGTACAAATGAACGGTGAAACGAGAGAGCCTTTGAATTTGCAGCCAGGAGAGTTAGTTGAGGTACGTTCCAAAGAGGAGATCTTTTCCACATTGAATGAACGGGGGAGGAACAAGGGCCTGTATTTCATGCCTGAAATGATTAAATTTTGCGGCAAGAGATATAAGGTTTTCAAGCGCGTCAGCAAGATCAGACTGGAATCTAATGGCGAGCTGCGAAAGCTAAAGACTCCAAGCATCTTCTTGCGAGACGTTCTTTGTGACGGAGAATTCAATTATGGATGTGAACGAGCCTGTTTCCTCTACTGGAGGGAGGAATGGCTCAAGAGAGTAAACGAATAGAATGAGTTATTGATCTAATCTCTTTAAACTTCGCATCTTATCTTGAAAATTGGCGATTATGCAGAGTGATGAGCACAAATGACTTCGATTGACAGCGAACAAACATTATCTCTCACCATAGATATCGAGGATTGGTACCATATTCCTTCAGTTTGCGGCTCTCCTTTCTCAGTTTACCAGGATGTTGCGCAATTCTTAGAAGACTGGGATGAGGAATATGATTACTTAACCGAACCCACCAAAAAAGTGCTTGATTTGCTAGATGAGTTCGGTATATCAGCTACTTTCTTCATAGTTGCCGATGTAGCCGAGAACTATCCTGGGCTTGTGGAATCAATCAGTGCTAAAGGACATGAGATCGCATGCCACGGTCTGAATCACGCCTGCAAGATTCATCCGAAAACAAAAGAACCGCTGATGAGCATCGATGAATTCAAGAGAAGGACCGTTAAAGCCAGGGAAACACTTCACAGCATTTGCGGAGATGAGGTAATTGGATACCGTGCTCCAAATGCATTATTGGGTGGATGGATGCTGAAATCGCTGGAGGAAATCGGCTTCAGGTATGATTCATCCGTCTGCGTCAATTCCTTTTACCGAAAGACTGATTTGTCAGTTGACAGCATCTCGTCATATCCATGTTGCCCTCTAGCCGGAAGCATTAAACCAGATCTGGACCGAAGGCTCGTCGAATTTCCATGGGCCTTTTATGATATCTACGGCATGAAGATTCCGACCTCTGGGGGGCCATGCCTGAGGTTTCTTGGTGCCAATCTCATGATCAGAGGCCTGAAACAGAGCTTGAAAAGAGGACATACCGTATTCTACTTCCATCCGATCGATATATCCAGTCAAAAATTCCCTCATATCGGAAAAGGTAGACCATTTTATTGGGCAATAAAAGGAGAAGGCATAGAGAAGAGAATTAGATATATATTGAAATATTTTAAAAATAAGAAATGGATCTGCTTGAGGGATTTCGTAGGTGAATCTAATGGGCTTTGAGGTCAAGGAATTTAAGGAAAACTGCACACAAAAATGGGATAATTTCGTCTTTAAAAATTGCAACACTACATTTTATCATCAGATGGGATGGAAAAAGGTGGTCGAAGAGACCTACAATCATAAACCGCATTATCTGTATTGTGAAAATGATTCGGGCGAGATGGTGGGAGTTCTTCCGCTATTTCAAATTGGCGATGTATTCTCGGGAAAACGTTTGATATCGGTTCCATTCGCGCCCTACTGCGGCGCATGTGGCGAAAATGAGATGGTTGAAAATGCATTGGTTGACGAAGCAATTGATCTGAGCCAGGAGCTGGGTGTCCGTTCTCTAGAGATTCGTGGCTATTCGACTAATAGCGGTTTGTATAATGAATTTAAGAATTTGGAGAACTATTCCACTTTCGAGTTTGACCTCTCCAATGGACTGGAAAATATTTGGAAAAATATGGAGAGATCGGTCAGAAAAAACATTAAAAAAGGAGATAGATATCACATAGAATCAACAATGGAAAGATCCCCTTCGGCCATAGCTGAGTTCTATGATATCTATGCCAGGAGAATGCGGAACCTTGGCACTCCAGTCCATGATAAGAGATTTTTCACGAACTTAGGCCGCTTATATCCCGCAAATTTTTGGATAAATCATGCCAAGCTCAATGATCTGATAATTTCCTCCATCTTCCTTCTGGAATTCAAGGATAGGCTTCTTGGCGGATGGATGTCCGCGTTGGAGGAATATTCAAGCTATGCTCCTACGAATTTTGCATATTGGAGTTCGATCAAGTACGGATGCGAGAATGGATTTCGGTCCTTTGATTTTGGAAGGAGCCTGAAGAACTCCGGCGGTCACATCTTTAAGAAACGATGGGGTTCTGTGGAGGTCTCCTTGTCAGATCGCTATTATCCGATGTCTGGAGATGTATTAATTCCCCAGGAAAAATATGGAAAAATGACACATATCTGGAAACGATTGCCTTTGCGGGTCACAAAGTCGATCGGACCCAAAATCAGGAAATACGTGGTATAAAAGTTGGAACATTGTTTCAACACAATCTAGGCCAGCAATAATGATTTTTGCAAATCCTCCGCTTTGATCTTGGCGATAATTTTTGTAATATATTTTAAAATAATTGGCAAATTGGAGCTTATTTATGCTGCAATTAACCGTCTCCATCACGAAAACCATTATCAGCTAAATTCCATCCGGTGAAAATTATGAAAATAATCGTCGAAATGGGTCACCCGGCACATGTACATCAGTTTAAAAATATGATCTGGAAATTAACAAAAGATGGACATGATGTCCGAATTTGTGCTACTAATAAAGATGTAGAGCTTGAATTATTAAATATCTATGGCTTTGATTACTTGGTGCTGGGAGATAATCATAGTGCCAGGTTGAGGGATAAACTGATTCTGCTGGTCAATTCTGAATATAGAATGATGGATTTTTGTCGGAGGTTCAAGCCCGATTTGTTCATCAGTAGAATGGGATTGGCCTCTGCTCATATCAGCCGAATTCTAAGAAGGCCCCATATATCTTTTACCGATGATGACAAGAGGATACTATCCGATCTCTTTGTGACATCATCAACAGACTATATATGTACACCTGAATACTTCCGGATCAGCTTTGGCGGAAGGCATATCAGGTTTAAAGGATATAAGGAGCTCGCTTACCTGCATCCAAACTACTTCCAGCCCGATCTTTCCATCCTCGATGAATTAGCGCTTGATGAATCTGATAGGTTCATTCTATTGAGATTCGTAGCCTGGACTGCAGTTCACGACTATGGGATGCATGGAATCGGCAATAAGCTCGACCTGATTCGGGAGCTCGAGGACCAGGCCCGAATTCTGATCACCTCCGAGAGCAAATTGGCCAGGCCTTTGGAGAAGTATAGAATCAATGCTCCACCGGACGTAATTCATGATCTTCTCTATTATGCCTGCATGATTGTAGGCGATTCGCAGACCATGACCACAGAGGCTGCAGTGCTGGGAACTCCTGCCATCCGATGTAATTCTTTTGTTGGCGGCGGCGATATCGGAAATTTTATCGAGCTAGAGAAAAAATATAAATTAATCTTTAATTATAGTGACCCAATTCAGGCTATGCATAAAGCCCTACAGATACTCGAGACGCCCAATATTAAAGAAGAATGGCAAAAGAGAAGAGCCAAATTGTTGAGGGATAAGATCGACGTGACCTCCTTCATGGTATGGCTGGTGGAAGGGTACCCTGATAGCTGCAAGCAGATGATAGAAGACCCTGACATCCAACTGCAATTTCAATCGACGTAGCGATAATCTATATTATGCGCTAATTATTATAGGTACTTCTTATGCCCAGGATCGATGACATTATTGGCAATGATACTTTGCTCTGGGAAAATTTTACCAGAAAGGAGGAGTATCTTTCCAAGAAACTAGATAGATATCAAAGATTTTCCTATAAGTTCAGTAATTTTGATAATATTGCTCGCCCTGAAGTCTCGGAAGCATTAATGAAATCTGGATTGAAGGTGCAGTACCCGGAAGGCCAAGAGTTTGCAATTTGTTTAACACATGATGTCGACGATATCTATCCCCCCATGATGCACTCGATATATTCTCTGCTGTACGGCTTCAAGAACAGGGATGCAAGAAGGGCTGAGAGCAGATGGCAGTTGTGGAATCGAAGAGGCAAGCCGAGCCCTTACATCAATTTTAAAAAAATTATGCATCTGGAGGATGAATTTGGCGCCAAGTCGTCTTTTTATTTCCTGGCCACCGATCGAGATATAAGACGATTCAGATATAATATTGAGGATGTAGAGAATGAACTGGGATATATTGTCGATAATGGATGGGAAGTGGGACTGCACGGGGGATATTATGCATATACAAGTTCGGAGGAGATGAAGCGGGAAAAGAAGAAATTAGAGGAATCTCTGGGAAAGGAGGTCTGGGGCTATAGAAATCATTATTTGAGATTCAAAATTCCCGATACCTGGGAATCTCTGGCGGAGGCCGGATTCAGATATGATTGCACTTTGGGATATCATGATATGATGGGATTCAGGAACGGACTATGTCATCCATTTAAGCCGTATAACCTCATAAATAATAGATATATAAATATACTAGAATTGAATTTAAATATAATGGATGGAACTCTATTCGGCTGCGCAAGCTCTTTTGAGGAGGCCTGGAATATCACGAAAAATCTCATCGAAATCACGAGAGCGCATGAAGGGGTTCTGACCATTCTGTGGCATAATTCTGCTTTCAACTGTGCGTTCAGAAGAGATTGGGAGCGATTATACCACAAGATCCTGAGATACGGAAAAGAGCTCAACGCCTGGATGGCCTGCGGCATAGAGATCTGCAATTGGTGGCAGACTAATTCCTTGCAGAACTGGGAGATTGCAGATGCGTAACCTGAAAAGGTCGATAGTTAATTTGAACCTATTTCAGGAAACCAGAATAATTTTATCAATCGTTGCGATGCTGGGAATATCTTCAATAATTCTCCTGCAGACCTTAATTTACAGTGATGCTGCTCTGATGGGATTGTATATCCTGGCCTCCCTAATACTAGTATCACTTATTTATATATTTATAAACTATAAGATTTATTTAAATTTCTATTCTATATACAAGTTGGTCCTATATATCCTTCCTTTGATTGGCATATCTGCAATTATCGTTCCTCAGATCCTTGAATTATCTGACCTGTCGTTCCTTGGAAGCTATATTTCAGTTCCTCTGATCCTCGCTCCTGTGCTATATTCATTGGTATACCGGTTTCCTGTGGAATCTGCTGCCTTCAGCTTAGAGAGCATTAAGATCTTTCAAATCATCTACTTAATTCTCTTTCTCTTTTCCATGAGTTTATTATTCTTATTCGATGTTCGGCCTTATTATTATTATGCGACCATAAGCTTAATGGCTATATGTATATTATTTCAGATACTTTATTGTCGGATATCTTATGTAAATATTTGTTTATTATTGACTCAAATTATAATATTAGTCCTTAACCTAATTTGGGGCGTTACTCTAAAATATTATTTATACATTGGAAGAACGGATGCCCTGGGCCATGCTTGGTTTATCTGCAATTTAGTCGATCAAGGATTCGTAACCGATATCTTTGGAATATATAAACAATTTCCTCTATGGCACATCCTGGTATCTCAGGCCATCATTGCAGCACACTTAAGCATTTCTGCACACAAAGCGATGTTCCTTGTTAGCGGAATTATATATGCGTCAATGATATTGGCAGTATATGTAATATCTTCTTATATCTTAGAAGACCGAAGGATTGCAGTTCTATCTGCCCTGTTTGTCGGGATTAATTCTGATGTCATCATTCATGGAATGTATTCAATAGCTCGAAGCCAGGTTTCATATCTTGAAGTTCTGCTGATATTATTGTTGGTCATGAAAAGAAATATGCGAATAGCATCTCTCTTGATAATCCTATCCGTGGCTATTGTAATATATCACACAATATCTACACCTTTTATATTGATAATTCTAATAGCCATATTTCTATTGGAAACTATGTTTAAAAAGAATGGCCAAAATAATATAGTTGATCATTATTTTATTCTGCTAGTCATTGTCTTAACCATAGCATATTGGATGTATTGCGCCCCATTTCATTTTGAATCATTGGTGGGAACGATTTTCGCCTCTTCCGGCACCCTTCTTGGTGGATATCAACGTTATTCTTCGATGAACGAGTGGTTCAATTACCTGCAGCATAGTCCGTTGATCTTCTTTTCCGTTCTCGGCAGTTTATTTATCTTGAGGGATGAATCCTTCTCCTTCCGAGCGAAAATATTCTGCATCCTGGGATTAGTGCTGGTTCCGATAGCCTTTCCAGGTCCTACCCTATTATTGGACAAATTCCTTGGAGAGTTCAGGCTTACAAGATTTGCAGATTATTCTTTCTTGTTTTTTTCCATGATTGCAGCTGCCGGGTTTGTTGGTTCATTTTTCAGAGCCAAGAAAAATTTTAAAACTATTTTGGTAATTCTATTTTCAATCATGGTATTTTTAAGCGTATCAAATGACTTCATTGCTTCAGATAATCCATTAGTAAAAAAGCAATTTTACACTTATTATTTCACAGAAGAGGAAGCCAAATCCATGGATTGCATCGCCGAAAGGACGACCGAATATGTGATGTCCGATTGGGTAGCGATCCGGTATCTTGAAAGCTCGATCTATAGCACCAAGGAGCGATTATTGCAGGTCAATGATAAAGAAAATCGATTCTTAAGAAATAGCAACAAGGATATAATTTTAATTCGCGAAGGAGAATTATTAAAGAGACCCTTAAAACTATATGAGCCTGGTGGTTCAAATTACACTGATACATTGACCTGGCCACCGGAACAATATCTCTATTTCAATAATTCTATAAATCTGTGGAATGACCTAGAGGGCTACAATGAGGTCTACTCTTCAGGAACTGTTTCTGCATTTTCCTGAAATGAACTCTCGTCTGGTATATCTATGGGTTGTTCGGGGGCATTGTGGCAATGAGCACGGATGCGGATAACATGACTTCTCCGCGATTCTATCCGATAATCCACAAACAATATAATTAAAAGGGCAATTTATGGTGATCAATAATTATTTTCATAGATCTCTGGAGAATCGATTGGCTGCTTATCGAACGGACTCTCTTTATGAGAACTCTTTTTTTATCTTCCTAGGCCGATCTCTCAGCGCATTTTGCGGCTTGATCTTTTGGACACTAGCCACACAATATTATTCGCCATCGGAAATCGGAGTTGCTACCGCATTAATATCTTCTCTAGGTCTTGTTCTGAGCTTTTCAAAGCTCGGATTTGATATATCCCTCATAAAATTCATTCCGATAATGAATAAATCCCGGGTCTTCAGCTCCAGCTTTTTTATAATTTCCATCTCATCAATATTTATAAGTATCCTATTTTTGTTTCTGATAGAATTTATATCTCCACAAATTTCATTTATTAGAGAGTATTCAATACTTTTTATCTTTTTTGCCTTTCTGAGTTCGGTAACTTTTATAACCGGAACAACCTTTGTATCGATCAGAAAGAGCAGATATTACTTCCTGCAGAGCGTTCTTGAATCGAGCAGAATACTCCTGTTGATTCCCATGGCTACACTGGGAGCCGTTGGGATCTTCTTTTCCCAAGGCATTTCTACCATATTTTCTTCCTTTTTTGCGGTATATTCTATAACAAAATTTATCAATATAGAACTCAATTTAGATCGTACTTATATAAAGCGGGCATCCAAGCTCTCGTTTACTAACTATATCTCCAATTTGTCTGTTGATATTCCAACCTACATCATTCCATTGATGCTTCTCAATCTTCTCGGACCCGAAGATGTGTCTCTGTATTTTATCGCCACCACTTTAGGAACAAGCATATACCTGATGCTGCCGGACGCCATAAGCAAATCTTTTTTTGTTGAGAGCAGTCACGGCTTTGATATGAGACGCGGCTTAATAAAATCACTAACAATAGCCTACTTAGTTCTGGCAGTGGAGTTTATCTCTATCATTTTCTTCGGCCCTTATATATTAGGCCTGCTTGGACATGCTTATATAGAGGCTTTTAAGCTCCTAAGAATTTATCTATTAACCGGCTTCTTCTCTATCGTTTACATGCTATTCATGCCTGTATTAAATATAAAGCTGCTCTATTCTCGAAATATCGAGCTGAATCTCCTCAGACTTGTGCTGCTATTAGGACTTGGTTATGTCCTTGCTGGAAAATTTGGATTCGTTGGAATAGGCTATGCCTGGGCTATTGTGGAGGTGACATCCTGTTTGTTGATACTGTACTGGATAAATCATTTAAAAATTATAAAATACACTGCTGAATAAGTAAAGAGCGAAACAGCAATAACAATACCGATTAAGCAAAATTGATTGAGTGATCTGAAATGAATGTGTATAGGCGAGGATAGAATGAAGGACTTCACCGATGAAAAATATAGTCATTTATGCCAGACTTTGGTCAATTCTGATTATGATATCTTGACAGTGAGAGATTATTTGCTTAGCGACAGGAAGCCGAATATAATCATTCTTAGACACGACGTCGATGGCAAACCGGAATTCGCTTTGCGAATAGCCCAAATTGAGAATCAGATGGGCATAAAATCGTCCTATTATTTCAGACACATCAAAAGAGTTTATAACCGTAGAATTATAAAATCAATTCATGATCTGGATCATGAAATAGGATTTCATTACGAGGTGTTGAGCAAGACAAACGGCGATTACGAGAAGGCTATCAGGCTATTTGAAATCGAATTAAACGATTTGAGGGAGATTTGCGAGGTTGATACCATCTGCATGCATGGAAATACTTTATCCAGATATGATAATCGTGATTTATGGAAGAGATACGATTTTACAGAATTTAATTTAATTGGTGAAGCATACCTATCCATGGACTCTGTCACCGATTATTTTTCAGATACGGGACATGACTGGAGTCCAAAGCATAAATTACGAGACCTGATGCCCAATAGAAGCGGCCCATCTTTCGTTGAAACGACAGATGACCTTTTAGATTTTATATTAAAAAAAGAATTAAGAAAAATCTATATACTATCTCATCCTGAGATTTGGGCGGATAATTCATATCACTGGTGGACCATCCTGGCCATGAACAAGATGTACAATTTCACAAAGAGGATCTTGAGCTCGGTTAGAAGCTACTGATACTGCTATTCTTTCAAATCACTATCTTCTCAGGTCTAATTGGCCCTTTCCAAATCGAAAATATATTCGGAATATCTTTGAATGATTGTTGAAGCGCAGATTTCGAAGAGATGCGGAAGTTTCTGCGTTATTTTTCCTTCGGCTGGTCTAAGACCGCGATGCTATAAACTTTTTCGCAAATGACATGAACACATTGAGAGGTGGGGTTAATGATAATTAGTCCTATTGAATCTAATGATCTTGATACCTATGATAATCTGGTCGATATATCGGCTCAGGGCACCATATTTCATAAATCCTGGTGGCTGAATATATTTAAATCTTACTACGGAAAATTTTATGAAGTAAAGCTTTACGCCTTATATGAAAAAGGCTCTCTAATCGGAGCCATGCCGGTGCCGATCTTTCATAGATATGGAATGAAATTGATATACGCTCCGAAATTTACTCCGTATCTCGGGTCCCTTTATGCGGCAAATAATGGCGAAAAGATTTGCACAAAAATATCTAGAGTAAAGAAAATAAATGAAAAGTTTGCCGGTGTCTTAAAGAATTGTGATATTTGTATTTATTATCCATTCAGCTATAATAATATCGATATGCAGCCGTTTAAATGGGACGGTTTTGATATTGGCGTCTATTACACGTACTTATTGGACCTGCACGATCTGGACCACATCCTTGCAGACATGGATAAGACACGAAGGCACGATATAGTGAAAAGATCTAAACAGATATATACTGTCAAGACCGGAAAGATCGAGGACCATATCGAACTGGTCAATGAAACCATGAAACGGCAATCTCATCCTGCAGTAAACAAGGAGATTTTCATGGCCGTGTTTAAAGAATGCAAGATACATAAAAATGAAGAGATCTTCACTATATATGACGAAACCGATACACCGTTAGCATCTTTATTGCTGATCTGGGATAATAAAAGGAGTTATTACCTCAGTGGAGGAATCAAAGAAGATTCAAGAGGAGACATGTCTCTATTAATGTGGGAAGCAATACGGTTCACTAAAGAGAAATTAGGTTTGCAGGAATTTGATTTCGAAGGGTCCGATGTCGAAAGCATAGAGGCCTTCTTCAGGGGCTTTGGAGGCCATTTGACGCCTTTTTATTTTGCATATGATGGTTCATTAAAAAGAAGATTATTGGTTAGAGCATATCAATTATATAAAGGCAAATTGGCGAAGTAATTTGATGGATCGAAATTAGGGAGGCTCTATGATACTCCTCTAATTGAGGACGGAAGGGTTTATGCGAGTCGTTATTTTTGTCTTTCTTATTGGCGAAGAACTGCGAGCCATGGTCTTTAATCACTACCCTTATCTTCCGGACATCGCCAAAATCGTCCAGCACCTTTCTGACTAGACCGATGCTCACATCTCCGGTTGCTCTGATAAACTCGCCACCAGCAAGGATAAATCGCGAACTATCGTCGAGGACAACACAGACTTCTTTGCCGTTGATCCTGCTGGTATGCCAATCAAGGTGAACTGCTGACAAGCTGTATGTTCGTTGGTATCTGATCCAGGGCGTCCTGCGCTTTTTCTTCCTCTTATCTTCATGGGCCAGATTATTTTTTAGAAAAAACCGGTGGATCGCATTGTGGGGGTATATGCTTGCCGTATTTGTGTTCGATTACTTTTTCGGGCACAATCTAGAAATCTAGTGAAATGAGGATTTTCGGTTGCTCATAAGCCCTTCCCTCACCAATTTTAATACAGAAGTGATGCTATTGGTTTTGGTCTGTGGATAGATAATTTAGTTTAAGAGGGT
>JABLXE010000025.1 GCA_013178225.1 Methanotrichaceae archaeon | reverse complement strand
GGCGGCCAGAGCGACAGGGAAACTCCTGATCCCTTTCCGAACTCAGAAGATAAGCCTGTCCGCGTTCTGCACTGTACTCAGGTGCGCGAGCCCTCGGGAAATGCAGATCGCTGCCCTGCTCACCTAATATCCTATTTTGGAAAATCCACTAAACGAGCTGGGGATCACGAATTTTTCGGTATTGTTATCATTTTAGCCACATCGATTCATAGCTTCGACAAAATCGGCAGAGCATCGGGCTAGATGCGCCTTGAGTTCATCATCGCCACCTACCAGAGCCATCTCTGCTCCCTTCCATCGTTTGTCATACAGCAAAGCTTGATCGAACCTGAGCCCGTATCTCTGCACAGAATCGAAGTGTCGATCTGTACTTGATTCATGATTGAGCCACAAAAGGCCGACCCATCCCGCATCCTCTGCCTCCTCTAAGAGCCTGCCAGCCTTATCGGAGTCTTGGCTCTCGATATAGGGAGGGTCGATCAGAAGTAGGCCCGGAAAATCCCGATCAAGAGCCGAAGCCGCACCGGAAAATCCATCGCCCAGATGAAATTTCAGGTTATCCATTTCCGGCAGGGAAAGCCAGGAGCATTCCACATCGCAATCGATGTCCCACAGCTTTATTATAGCCTCGCCACCTGAGATCTCGGAGGCCTTTTTAACTAAGAGGGCCGATCCAGGATACTGGCTGAGCTGAAGTCCGTTTTCCTGGATGAGGATGCGAAAATAGAGGAATTGTTGGAGGCTGGATAGATGGGGCCAGCATCTGCCTATTCCGTCGCTCCATTCGCCGCCCGGCTCAAGGCTGTAGCACGGAAAACCGGCATGGCTCTCGAGGTAAACCAGTGAACGGTTCTTTCTCAGCAGATGGCCTGCCGTCTCGGCCAGGATGAGGTGCTTCCACACGTCTCCGGCGTTGCCGGCATGCCGGCGGTGATCATAGCGACGGTTTTTTGATCTCTGGTCAGGCATCTCTAGAGAATTTCATATGCTTCCCTCATACATCTTCTTGGCGATATTGAAGGCCTGGGCAGGAGTGGCCACGGTAATGCTCTGAGAGCCCTCTGGTGATGGCCTGGCAGCGGCTGCAGTGATAGCCGCGGTCTTGAGCAGGGTCTTGTCCACCTCATTGGTGAGCCATCTGGCGCCGCCAACGCCGATCAATATCGCTCCTGCCATGGCCGAGATGGTAACGGACACATCCTGGGCTCCAACGCCGGAGGCATTTCCGTAAATGATGGCGCTGCCAAAGGAGCCGTAAAGGCCCCAGGAAACAAAGGCCGATATCGATCCCAGCAGGATATTTCCGGCAAATCCCGGCCGGATGATGCTCACGTTGTCAACTGTCTCCTCGCGAGGCCTGATAAAACCGTTATCGCTCATTATGGCGTTGATGACTCCCCCCAGAGCGCCACCCAGCAATATGAATCCTATTGATAGCAGTATCATTGCTAATCCACCATTCGTTTAGATGATCTTCTGAAGCTTGCACCAGCAATCTTTAGTTCTGCTTCCCAGAGCAATTTTTATTTCTTCAAAAGTTTTTAATTTAAGATTAGGTTTATGATATTTGAATTTTGCTACCTGGCATCAATTTATGCCTGGCTGGCTTGATCCCGCCTTAACAAGAGGTAGTCATGGATGGTCATGGATAAACGTGAAAAAAATGAATGAAATCCTGACTGCAGGAGTCCTGAAAAGAGATATATCCTATATCCATTCTATTCGAGCTTCGTCAATGTGAAGATGGGAGTGGCCAGTATTGAAGATCGTCCTCATGGGAAATCCCAATGTCGGCAAGAGCGTAATATTCTCGCGGCTCACCGGAATCGAGGTCATCTCAGCCAACTATCCAGGCACGACGGTCGGCTATACCGAAGGCAGAATGAAGCTGGGGGGGCAGCTGGCCACCCTTCAGGACCCTCCCGGCGTCTATTCTCTGGATCCTACCTCTAAAGTGGAGGAAGTGACCAAGAAGATATTCGACCAGGGAGCCGATGTGGTGGTAAACGTCATAGATGCCACTAATTTAGAGCGAAACCTCAACCTGACCCTGCAAATCCTGGAAAGGGGCCACCCCACCGTTGTGGCCTTAAATCTTTGGGACGTGGCCACAAAGAAAGGCATCGAGATTGATGTGAGATCCCTGGAAAGAGAGCTGGGCGTCGAGGTCATCCCAACTGTTGCCGTCAGCGGTCAGGGAATACACGAGCTGGTGGAGTCAATCGAGAGGGCCAGAGTTCCACCTCCGGTGGCCTTTGAATCCTCAGATCAGAGGTGGGCCAGGATCGGCGAGATAGCCGAGAAGACGCAGAAGGTTCTTCACCGCCACCCATCTATCCTGGACCGGCTGGAAGAGGTCTCGATCCGTCCCATAACCGGAATACCGATTGCCATTCTGGTGCTGTATCTATCTTTCAGCCTGGTGATAGATCTGGGCGAATACGTGGCGCAAAACCTGACCGACCCGGTATTCGAGGCCTATTCGATATGGATCTACGACCTGGCTACCTCTCACTTCTCTGAGACCGTTGCCTATTTTCTGGTGGGTACATCTCCTGAACTCCTGAAGTCATTTGGCCTTTTGACCACCGGTCTCTACATTCCGCTGGGAATCGTTCTGCCCTTCCTGATTCCCTTCTACCTGGTACTTGGCTTTTTGGAGGACATAGGCTACCTTCCGCGGTTGAGCGTTCTTCTCGATGCCCTGATGCACAAGGTTGGGCTTCATGGCGCTGCGATTTTGCCCTGTGTTCTGGGAATGGGGTGCAGCGTTCCGGCGGTGCTGGCCGCAGGAATGATGGAGTCGCCAAAACAGAGATACCTGGCCATAACCCTGATGACCATGGCCATACCCTGTGCCTCTCAGAGTGCCATGGTCTTCGGAATGCTCGCCCCTTACGGCCTGAAGTACATCGCCATGGTATATCTAACGCTGATGCTGACCTTTGTGGTTACGGGAAACCTGCTTCACCGCTTTATAGGCGGAGAATCCCCGGAGATCTTCCTTGAGATCCCGCCCTACCGGATGCCAGATGCCAGGTCCCTCCTCAAGAAGACTTACTTTCGCACCCGAGAGTTCCTGAAAGAAGCGGTGCCCTATATCGCTCTGGGAATGGTGGTCATGAGCATCTTCGAGATAACGGGGTTGATGACCCTGATCGGAGAGATCTTGCGGCCGGTGATCTCGGGGCTTTTAGGCCTTCCGAGCGATGCCGCAGCTGCTCTGATAATCGGCTTTTTGCGAAAGGACATAGGAATCGGGATGTTTGCTCCCTTCGGCATGACTCCTGAGCAGCTGGTTGTGGCCTCGGTGGTGCTGGCCATGTACTTTCCCTGTGTGGCAACCTTCATGGTAATGCTAAAGGAACTGGGATTCTCAGGAACCATGAAATCGGTGGGCTTGAGACTGGTGGCAGCACTAATTGTGGGCACCTTGCTTAACCTGATCTTCACCGTCAGCGCCAGCGCCTGATGGTCTTTGTATCAAAGCCATCTGAGGCCATCATGGGAACCATGATTCCCGCTTTCTTCTCATCAGCCCCTCTATTCTCATCAGGCGTGATGCTGGTTGCACATTAGCCATTCTTATACAAAGAATTTATACTTTAAGAGGTGAGAGGTTAATAATAATAGCCATGTGGGCTGCCCAAATTATCGATAGCACGCCAAAGCTCGCAGGCGGCGGATTTCAAAGTGGCAAAATAATTACCTAAAGTTATAAAACCTTCACGGGCCCTGGCTGGGTATAAATAAGATTACAGTATGATTCGAGTTAAAATGAGAGGATGGATATGATTGAAAAGATGGCTGTCCTATCTGCAGCGCTGCTCCTAGCTCTAATCGGACTGGCTGCAGGAGGCTATAATCTGGGAACGGGAGTTCAATCAGAGAACCTTAGCCTATCAGAAGTCCCGGCACTGGAAATGGCGAGCCGAACAAGCAATATGCTTTCCGGAGCAGGGGCTCCGCAGACCGCTGCGGCCAGCGCGGGAACTGAACTTGCAATTTACAGCGATCAGGCTCCGTCGGCCGCATATCAGGGCAAGCTAATGTCGGCCGACCTTTCGGCCACTGCTCCGCAATACGTTTATTACAATGGAGATTACCTGGGTTGGAACCAGTTCTCAGCCATGTATCCGGATCATCCGGGACTGTGGGTTGAAAGGGCTGCAGGCTGGTCCTGGTATGCGACTCTTCCTCTGGGAGGATGGACCACTGAGCTGATTTATGCGCCTGAAATGTCGCCTCTTACCCTCTACGAGCTTTATCCCGAAGGATACGTGATGAGCTATTATCTGGGCCAGGTCAATCCCGGCTATTATTACGTCTGGTTTTATGCCGACACTCTGGGAAGGCACCGAAGTGTGGTTGGCACCAACAGCGGTTTCAGCAATATGGCGGTCATAGATGTGTACTCGCCTCAGCCGCCAAAGCCGACTCCACCCAGCCCCAGGGAGCAGTGCGAGATGAATCCCCAGTGCAGCTGGGCCAATGGACAGTGTTACTGCCGGGGTCTCAATCCCGAAAATCCGGAGAAGGAAAAGTGCGAACAAAACCCGCAGTGCGATTGGGTGAACGGTCACTGCTACTGCCGCGGGCTAATACCTGACGATCCGGAAAAGGTGAAATGCGAACAGAATCCCCTGTGCAGCTGGGCCAACGGCCAGTGCTTATGTCGCGGCTTTAATCCATCCGATATCGATATCGATATAGATACCGGGTCTTCAGGGTCGAGTTCTGCTAAGCAGTCGTGCGAGCAGAATCCTTCCTGTCACTGGTCAGCCGGTCGATGCTACTGCATGGGACTTGGGAGCAGCAGCTCCAGCTATGAAGAGGATTCTTCCGATCTGCTGGGCAGCAGCGCTTAAGCCGGCTGGAAGTCGGAGATAGATCAGAAGTCGTATGTCGATTGAGATTGAGATAGAGCTGCCCATTGATGGCAGCGCTTGTCTCTTCTTTGGCAGAGGGGTTCCCTGGTTTCGGAATCAGGCAATCGGCTTTCTATTTTTCAAATTCTTCGCCCTTACACCGGAGATATCGAATAGCAAGCTACAGGCCTAGATGGCACCGCTTCGAGCAGGATTTTCCTCTGAGGATTGCCGGTAAAGTCATTTCTCAAG
Organism: Methanotrichaceae archaeon; assembly: GCA_013178225.1. Taxonomy (GTDB): domain Archaea; phylum Halobacteriota; class Methanosarcinia; order Methanotrichales; family Methanotrichaceae; genus JABLXE01. The sequence goes on along the minus strand of JABLXE010000025.1, from coordinate 13,914 downwards.
GCCTTGAATTCATTGGTGTCTCGGATCCTTGCCACCGGGGGCCGAGGCAGGCTATAAACCCATTCTCCGTAGACGCTGCCTTTAGGAGTGTAGTCGCAGACCAGCAGGTCGTTTCCTGATGCATTGACCCTGGCACAGCCCACCTGGGTGGTATTGCTCCAGATCACCTGAGTATAGTGACCGACGGCTTCCGGAGATCCGGTCGAGCTGACGGAGGGAAACTCTCCGTTTATGAAATATTTCTTCTCCTCTCCCCACCGATCCACCAGCTGGTTAAGGCTCATTTTCAGGTTGGATGTTGCCTGCGCCATATTTTGTCCCGATCCAGGCGTCGGACAGTGTTTCTGGCGGCCCCCGGGCAGGAACTCGGCCGCGTTGTACTCGGCGCATTTCCTGGCCTGGGCGGCCAGCTCATCGGACCAGGAAAGCGGCGTCACGTTCACCTGGGCACGGTACTTGTTATGGGCGTCCAGGATCTCCTGCTGTTCTGTGTAGGTGAGGTTTTCGTCTGCCACTGCCAGTGGAATGGATGATAGCATGATCAGCAAGACCACGAACTCTGTTCTGTACAACGTTTATTCACCTCTCTCGATTCTGCCTCGATTGGCTGCATAAAATGAAACGATTATCGTGATTCTTTCAAGAACCAATGCCCGCTCGAATGCTAACGTCTCTTGCAGGGGTGTTGATGGGCAGTTCTCCAGAGTTCAGCCAAACCTGAGTTGACAAACCTGAACCTGCAATCCGGGTCGTAGAGCGCAATCATGTCCGGAAGGATGTTCAGTGTGTGAAGGGTGCGTTCCTCTTGCCGCTGCGTCTCATCCTCGGCTGAGGACAGATCTGCCAGGAGGCAGTCGAACTTTCCTAGGGCATCAGATATGATTTCGCAGCAGTTTTCCGGATGCTCGATGAACTTTTTCCTGAGATCCTCCAATTCTTTCTGAAACTCTGATAGTGAGCCTGGAAGTTGGAAATCTTCTGCATCCTGCATGAGCTTTGGTCCTCTGCGGGGAATTATGGATAGGACCCTTAAATAAATGCCGTTATCGATTGATCGGGCCCTTCAGGACATCTGCGAAGGGGAAGCGATGGCCGTTCCCATATAGATCATGTGGTTATTCCGATCTTCTGCTTTATGCCTGGAACCAAAGATGCATTTCAGGTGCCCTGATCTGATCGAGGGCTGCGTTTGACCGGTCGGGACAATGAGCGGTCATTTCAAGAGCCGCTCTTCCCTCATTTTCGATTTATGCGGATTGAGTCTAACAGCTATCGCGCTGTTTGTGCTATAGGACAGGGGAAGGCTCTTGGATCCGGTATCGCGAAAGGACTGAGCATCATTCGAGGCCTGATTTGATAAATATTTGATGGCTCCTCGCTATTAAGTATGGGTGAACTTTTATCGCAAATTCTCTGTGTCTCCGCGTCTCTGCGGTCAACCGCGATGCTCTAGCCCAACCACAGAGACGCAGAGGCACAGAGGCTGTAATCTTTGAGGGCCTCACCCACACAATTTAGCGAAGAGCCTATTTGATATTTGATAAATAAGCCTTCGAATCCCCAGTTACAGTCTGTTTCGGGAACCCTGTTTGGGCAACCAAAAGAATTATAGCTTCATACTTTCAATGATATCTTGATATGTTATGTTCAACAACATTCTTATTGCCACCGACGGCTCCAAACCCTCAGAAAATGCAGCAAAAATCGGAATAGAGATTGCCAGGGTTTCCAGAGCAGGGGTTTCAGTGCTCTACGTTGCGGATACAAGCAAATTCGTCGCGGCTCCCGGTCCTACGTTTCCCTATGCGGATTTCAGCCCGACAACCGTGAACGAAGCTTACACCGGTCTGCGCGATTTTTTGTTGATAGAAGGGGATGAAGCCACCAAGCTGGTGGAAGAAATGGCCAGGGATTCGGGAGTTTCCTGCAGTAGAAAGGTGATTGAAGGCTATCCTGCTACTGCTATCTTAGAGCATGCCGAAAGAGGAGGAGTTGATCTGATCGTAGTTGGGAGCATTGGACGGACCGGTTCAAGCGACCCTCTTCTTGGCGGTGTTGCCGGAAAAGTGGTCCATGCCTCAACGATACCGGTCCTGGTGGTGCCTATGGAGGGAACATAAAGGCTATTGGTGGAGGAAAATTTCGCCTTCATCAAGGGGGAAAGAGGAGAAACGGAGGATCGGATGACGGAAATCCAATGCCTTCTTTTGGATACAGCTGTCTTGGGACGAATTAGAGATATTCCGGAAAAGGGGAAGCGAAATGTCGGACCCGGTGTGCATCTCTTTGCCATCCGGTCCGGCATACAAATCATGCAGGCAATTGATAAATTACAATTTGGAAAAGAGTTGGGGCTAATATGTTTGAAAAGATCTTAGTAATGACAGATTTTTCAGCTTATGCAAACAAGTTTCTTGAGGATGCGGGCAGCCTTCCCGAAGCAAAGGAGATAGTAATACTAAATGTGGTCACCAAAGACCCCAGAGCGCGTGAGTGGGATCCCGCAGCAAAAGTAGCTGAGGCTGAGAAAAAGCTGGAACGGGCAAAGAAGCTGGTCAAAGCCCCAGGGCTTGAAGTCAGGTCGCTGGCCGTCCCTTCTGAGAGAGATGACCTCTCGGCAGACGTCTCGAAGATCATCGAGAAAGTGGCATCGGACGAGAATGTCGGTCTGGTGGTGATAGGCGCGCGGGGCAAAAGCGTAATTCAGGATATACTCCTGGGAAGCATGGCCAGGGACATCCTTCGTCACAGTGATAAGCACCTTCTAATCATGCGCTACAGGACCGGTGGATCTGTTCCCGGGGCCAAGAGGCGTGCCGGATTGGATGAAGGCCGCAAGGCAGCAGAGAAGCTGGAGAAGTTCCGTCCCAGCATCCTCTCGAAGGTGCTCGTTCCCACCGACTTCTCCCAGCCGGCAGAAGCGGTTGTATCGACCATCTCCGGCCTGAAGGGTGTGGACGAAGTTGTTCTCTTGCATGTTGTCTCCAAGGGGGAATCCGAGGAAGAGATCGGGACTTATGTCCACGAAGCCACTCAGAAGATAAATGACATAAGCAAAGAACTGGCGAAAGGCCGCGCTAAGGTGACGGCTCGCGTGGAAGTGGGAAGCCCGGTGGATGTGATACGGTCCGTGGCTGAGGATGAAGACGTCTCTATGATTGCCATGAGTTCCGTAGGAGAGAGTGCGATGAGGGTTGGCAGGATAGGCGACATAACCTATGGTGTGGCAAGCACTGCCAGCAGGCCGGTCATGGTGATCCGGCTGAAGGTGAAGTATAACTTTTCCTTCTAAATCTTCTATATTTTTTGGCATTCGTATTGGCCACTATGGACTATTTCAATCGTCTATATATCCCATTGCAGTGCTTATGGTTATTTGTGGCTCAGTGGCAACGTTTTCCTCCCTCCTTTGCAAAAGCGCTGAGTCACCTCTCCTAGCCTAATATCAGATATGAATATCAGATATGGAATCCAGAAGTGAATAGTTGATAGTTCGGTCAGGTTGGCGGGTGAGAGAAAAAATTCAGAAGCGAAAAAGAAGATCATGGCGCATTGCTGCAGATTGGGCATAACGGATCGCGGGTCTCTGTAACGTGATCCAGGCTCTCAGATCTCCAGCTTCGGTCGGCCAGGTATTTTTTGCGTTGGGCCAGTTTTATCGCATTAAGCCGGCCGTTCAGGCTGTTCAAACTCGGTTTCGTATTTTAATATAACGGACTCAAATCCATAAATCTATAACAATACTTTTATATTATATATATCCAACCGCTTATCCAGATAAAACCTGAAGTTTTGGCCCCGATTTGCAGTTTCTCTTTGCCCCGGTTCGCGGGAACAGTTTTTCAGAGAAACAGCTCTAGCCTGTAGCCACCAGCAGCGCGACCAACACCATCAGCCTTACCAGTACGCTGATGCCGGTAGATACCACCACCAGAGAAAGGCCCATCTTCACGCCGAATACCCCGGTGTAGTTGGGCATAAGCGATCTTATGGAGAAAACAGGAAGCATGAATAAGCTGCCCAGCATCAGCACGGTCAGGGCCTTTACCTCAGTTATGCTGCCGTTTTGAATCATGGGTCCCAGGAGGGTGATCCCTGCCTTGGGGCTGGCCACGTAAATGGCCAGGGGAGCTACCGTCTCCGGGGGCACTCCGAAGTTCTGTGCGAGCGGAAGGGCGTTCAGAGATTGAAGGATGCCCTCTTGGCTCAGATAAAGAACCAGAAGGGTCATGAAGAAGTACAGGGATGCGATGCGAAGAAATAGCCGGCTCTGGCCTCTCAGGGATTTTTTTGACGCGTCCATTATGCTCTTTGGAGGCTCAGGCACTATCAATTCCACGGCCACCGTCGATTCGCGGGATAGATATGCCCGGCCCAGGATAATGACTAAAAGCAGCTTTATAAGCCCGGTTGAGATCGACACCACGGCGTAGGCTCCTCCCACGAACAGTCCCAGCACTGGAACCACAAAGGCCAGCTGGTACGTGAAAAGCTCCCTGAAGTAGACCGGAACGCTGTTCATGATCGCACAGAGGAACGTCTGGCGCTCGCTCAAGTGGCCCTCCTCCTTCATCCTGGCAATCATGGTGTTGGCAGCCAGAGCAGATCCCAGGCTGACCACGAAAGTGGAGGCAGAAACCGCCGGCAAGTACGAGATCGATGCCAGAGGTCGGGCCAGATACGAGACGCGCTGAAACACTCCCATCTCGGTCATGAGGCCGGTTAGAAAGAGCATCAAGAACACGGTCGTCATGGTCGAGATCGTGGAGTCCAGCGTCTCCCAGAGCAGTTCAAGCATATTTATCTCGTAGGATATGCAAATTCGCCCATATAACTACTGCCCTGGGGCTTCTGCCTGATTCGCAATTGGCACCAATTGACCCCCTCCTCGTCCAAACTTCTTGAGTAAGATCCCGGCAATCTCCGGATTCCACTATCCATAAGTCCGCTGGTTGTCACTTTTTCGCGGACCTGGGCCTAGTGCCTGAGAGAAGTTTCGAGTCATCAGGGCCGTCCCCGATTATCGCCATGGCTTGGGTGGCGGCAGATAATTCAAGAGCTGAGCGAACCCTCTCCGCTTCAATTCAGTCATATTTCAGGATGAATTTCCGATTAAGGTTCGTCTTTGGCGATAAAAGAAAAAAGGCCATCGATGAGGCTCTCCTTATCAAGGGCTTGCTCGATCGATTCGAGAAGTGAACGCTTCCAGGCCGCGGGCAGTATTCCTCTAAATTACTCCCTGGTACTCCTCAGAGCTCAGATACTGGGGCTGATACTCAACGCCCATGCCGGATAGCTGGCGCACGAAGGCCCTCAAGTGGTTCTCTGAACCGTTCATCAGGTTGTTGTATACGATTCTAATGTCCGCCTTATCGGTTTCGTCGATGCGCTCTTTTAGGTCTTTTATGTCAATCTCTTCTATTGCCGCCCCAACCATTAACGCCTCCTGCAGAGACGCAGATCCGCGAGCTACCAAGTCATCATACAGGTTCTGAAGAGTAGCATTGCTGAAGGCTCCAGCCTCTTTAGTTGGATCTTTTAAAGCGTATCGCTGCAATAGAGTCTTTACCGCGGATTCATGAGTGCGCTCGGCATTTCCGATATTTCTGAATACGGGCAGATTCCATCGTTCGTACAGCTTTAGATAGACGTCTCCTGCGAGCTTCTCTTCCTCGGCCATGTACAGCAGGCCCTCTTTTTCAGCACTACTGAGCACCCCTGGCGAGGATTGATCGATCATAGCAGCTAAAGCGCTCTCGTTCACTAGAGTAATGTCGTCTTCGGATACAACTAAAATATCCTCGGTTGCACAGCATATTCCCAACGCTATTAAAAAAGAAAATGCCAATGGCAAAACTTTTTCTGATATCATAGCCATCCCTCATATAATCAAAGCTGAATTACGTAATCTCATATTCCAGTTGCTCTCAAATAGGCGTTCATTTTATTTAATTCTTGGTGCAGATTTGTCAAATGGTATGTGTTTAGCTCCTACGAATCAGCATCAATGGACCCATTTCATGAATTTTCGCATGACCCATTTCAGAGAGCTAACTTAAGGCAACTGCGGTTATTGATATCGTTTTTCATTTTGGCGCAAGTTGTTGGCTGGAATTCCTTTATTGACCGAAATCGAAATCAAGCGAGCTATTTTGGGGAGCTAAACACATACGTCAAATGTAATGAGGGAGAGCTGATTGTGGCGGATACGATCAGATGCAACTTTGGCCCGGTTCGACATTAAGATTAGCATCTTTCAATGCTAACGATTTTCTGAAAACCCATTTTGATGGGGTTTGTTCATTCAAAAAATTCTCAATACATTATGGTCCAGTAAGATACTGAATAAAAATAATATATTATTATAATTATTATTTTTTAAATCACATTTGATTGGGATGGCGGTCTAGCCGGACCGCACAAAATGTAAAAACTATTGCTTTATTAGGCGCGATTCCAGCTGGCCATCCACATCATGACAATCCATCCTCAAATAAGATATGATGGGCAGGTGCAATCGAAAACGCTTCTGGCATTAGCTCCAAAGCCCTTCTGATCGTAATACCTCATATCCTTCCAGCCGCCGTAACAGCAGGGAAGCCACTCGTCATTCTTCTCGAACTGGACGTTCTTAGATGCCATGTAAATATTCTTTGAGATGTCGTAGGCGCCCACAAATCTCTCATCTCCTGCATTCAGGACCTCTCCATTAGCTGCAACCTGCCGGTACTTGAAATCGGCAATGCCGGTGCTATGCTCTTCTAGCTTGTATTCTGTATCCCTGGTGGCCTTTATCTCGGCCAGCTCTATGGCCTGATCGGTAGCCAGCACGGTGGCATTCAGCCTCTTGAGGCTCATATTCAGCGTCTGCTCTTTGGAGAATTCCTTGCTGTAGAGGATGCCAGATCCTATGAAATCCCAATTATTGCCGACGAACTGGCGATCGTTGATGCCTAGTCCAGAATAGCTCATGCTCTTGCTATAGTGCATGTCCACAGGCCATTTCTCGTAGTAATCGACCTTCCAGAGGTTGGACCCAGCTGGCTTTTCCCAGGTGGCGTTCACAGAATTGTTAATGCTGCTCTTGAGATTGAACATTTCCTGGGAGCTGAAGCTTCCTTCCTGGGCTGCGGTCCTTTCCTTAATCCTTACCTGGTTCATCTCCACGTCTTTATAATAGGAATGAAAGGGCGGAAGGCTTCTTCCACGGAAATCCACGGCAGAGATCTGGCCTTTCACCGACTGCTCACAACTGAAGCTCAGGTTGGAACTCTCTCGATATATGTACCATGAATCTGAGTCGGTATTGACCGCCCCAGACCAGGAAGCCGCATCGACTGCTACAATTAAGGCTGCGACTGCAATAATTGATATTAAGAGCGAATAATTAGAGATCGCGCTTGTATGCCTGAATTCTTTGCCGGTTAAACTAATAGTCATCCCATCCTAATATTCGTCATCTTCCAAACTTTAGGATATATTATCTTCAGCCTCTATCCAAATTCTTTGAATATCATGCTGCCTGGCGAGTTTGCCACAAGGAATTCTCAAACCGGGAGGATTTTCCCGGTCATCATCGATCATCCCACCCCATTTGGTGCAAGCATGGTACCAGGCCATATGGTGAATACCCGAAATGCTGCACATACTAGGGTTCGAATCTCTCATTGCCTAGAGCTGTCCCCCTCATAGCAAGGCCCATAATATTCGATCCATCTGAACTTTTAGAGCCTGATTGCCCATCTTTTCCGCTCAGTCCACCGCTTGAAAGGGGAATAGTCACGTCGATTAAAGGAATTTCAAGCTCCCAATCTCCAAAGCCCTCGATTCCCGCAGTCAAGCTGCTCTGTAGATTCAGGTTGGGAGGTGTGCTTCCCAGCGATCCGCCTATCCCTCCCAAACCACCTATGCCTCCACTGCCTGCTAATAGAGCATCCAGCTGTGCATCTCCAGAGATAGCATGATTCCCTGCTAAAGCCAGATTCTCAGTACTCAAGGCTGAATCACTGAAGATGCCGCCACCATAAGCATCTCCACCCACTGCTTTGCCTCCTACGGCTGCACCACCGTTTCCGCCATTCTCGCCGTCGCCGCCATTCCCGCCAAAGCCTCCTGTATTTAGCGTTGGCAAAAAGGAGATGCCAACTGAGAATGGAGCCTGGCTATAGCCTACGCCTAAACCGATTCCTACGCCGAGGCCGGTCCCATCACCTGTTCCACCTTTTCCACCAGATCCACCTAAACCGCCATTTCCGCCAGATGCCGCCCCTGTAGTGGATAGGCCGCCTTTCGCATCGTTCCCATTAATTTGAGACGATTTAATACTCATCTCGCCGTGGTTGTACACTGCCCCACCTTTGGCATTGCCGCCTTGTCCATCTCCGGCGATGCCGCTACCTCCATTGCCTGAAACGCCGCCGCCACCACCGCGTCCACCCATGCTCAGACCGCCGCCACCGCTTACAATTATACTGAATGACAAGCCATTTTGAGATGAGAACTCTTTCTCCAGCTCAAGAGGCTTACCCTCGCTACTTCCGACCCCACCATCGCCACCTGTGCCTCCATTGCCACCTTTGCCGCCCTCACTGTCACCGCCGTATCCTCTACCACCAATTGCGTCATTTTCGAGGATACTGGATTGCTGTAGGCATATCTCACTCAAATCGCTGTAAATGGAACCACCCGATGCCTCCCCACCTAGTCCCTTGCCTCCTAGTCCTTGGCCACCCTGGCCACCCTGGCCACCTTTTCCGCCGTCTCCTGCGATTCCTATGCCGACACCCATGTTTATGCCTCCGCCGAGGCCGAATCCGACTTCTTTAACTCTGAATCCTACATCAGTGTCAAGGATATCTATGCTATTTTCGAAATTAACATTTTTCTCATAGAAAATACCTTCCCGCACGCTGCTGCCGGATGCATCTCCTCCGTCGCCACCCGATCCACCAGTGTTGCCTTTGCCACCCAGGCCGACGCCGCCGAGACCGTCTCCGCCTTGAGCCACGTTTTCACTGGCACTTGAATCCCTGATTTCAATAATGCTTTCCTGGCCGTAAATGCCTCCACCCATAGCGTTTCCACCAATACCGACGCCTCCATGAGCAATGCCACCCTGGCCACCGCTACCGCCTGCACCTCCGCTTCCACCTATCGCTACACCGGTGCTGAATCCAATACCCGTACCGGGAGCTGAATAGGAGAATCCAGTGGGAATAGTTGATTCATCTGGAATGCCCGGAATCCAATCGATGGCATCTGACCAGTCGATGAAGATCTCTGAATCGATGCTGGCTTGCAGCCCGCCGCCTCCACCCGTATCGGCCTCGCCTTTGCCACCCTGGCCACCCTGGCCACCTATGCCACCACATCCACCATTGGCATTACCTCCGATGCCATCGCCGCCAGCAGCTTTATTGAAGACAATATCCGTTCCTTTTATTGAAGCGTCTACATCCTCGGCAAATACTCCAGCGCCTTGGGCGGATCCAGCATAGCTGTTTCCACCTTGTGCCTGGCCGCCATATCCAGCATCTCCGCCCTGGCCACCATTACCTCCAACACCAACTCCTACTCCAATGCCGGCTCCGAGGTCAAAGTTGCTTCCACCTTGTTTAAAATCTTTATCTAGATTTGCTAGATCTTCAATTAATCCGCCAACTAGTCCTATAATCGAGCAGCCAAAAGCTCCTCCGCTAGCTTCTCCCATCGATCTGCCGCCGGCGCCACCTTCGCCGCCATTGCCGCCATCGCCTCCTTGGGAATTGCCACCAGTGCCTGCTCCTCCTTCAGCGATGTTGTTCTTGATTTGGGAATCTTGCATGCTCAACGATCCATCTAGCGCATGCAAACCGGCTCCATTAGATCTACCACCAGTTCCATCTCCACCTTGTGCCTGGCCGCCAATTCCGCCGTTCCCGCCTTTGCCACCATCTCCTTCCAGGCTAGTTGCAACGCCTATGCCGATCCCTATTGCTTTAGATATATCAATAGCAACTCCACCTCCGGTTCCCTTTGCATCTCCATTTCCACCAGAACCTCCCAGGCCGCCGTTGCCTCCCTCTCCTCCTAGCCCATCTCCACCCAGGCCGAATCCGCATGTTGCCGTATTCTTTGAGATTCCGGTATTCGAGATGGCAGTGTCACCCTTGGAGAATATGCCTGCGCCTGAAGTATCTCCTCCGGTGCCATGGCCGCCATTGCCATCTCCTCCGGCCCCACCGTTGCCACCAGATCCACCATCTCCAGGCAGGGTCACGCCCACGCCCACACCTGCACCCAGAGAAAATTGACTTAAGCCTACAGCACCGCCAATACCTATTGCTTCAGCGTTGCCATCGCCACCGGAACCGCCCTGGCGACCGTCGCCTCCTTTGCCACCATAGCCGCTCCCACCTTGGCCCTTTCCACCTAGTGCAGAATTTCCTTCAATAACGGAGTCGCTTATCTGCAAAGTTCCCTGGCTGAATATGCCTGCACCGTTGCTTTGACCACCTACGCCTTCACCACCAAGGCCGAGCCCTCCTGCGCCGCCATCTTTGCCGTTGCCTCCCTGACCTCCTTTTCCAGAGGTTCCAACCCCTATGCCTACGCCTATGCCTGGAACGGAAAGGAAGCCTATCCCAATGCCAACCCCGATACCTTTACCATCGCCGCCATCTCCAGCATTGCCTCCAATGCCGCCCAGACCGCCCTGGCCTCCGCGTCCATCCCCGCCAAGACCAATGCCACCTTGTGCGGCATTATCCTCGATAGTTGATCCAGATACAATCAGAGTCCCATCTTGATTGAATATGCCTGCACCTGATCCTTCGCCACCTATTCCTTTGCCGCCCACTCCGGAGCCGCCTGCTCCACCAGTTCCTCCATCTGCAGCGGAACCTGCATCTCCTCCTACGCCAACGCCGATACCTGCCCAGAGGAATGCGCCAACTGCCTCGCCGTTGCTGGCGTCTCCGCTGTTACCACCTTTTCCACCATTGCCGCCAGTTCCGCCAATTCCGTCTCCCCCATAACCAGCTCCGCCTTGCGCTGTATTTCCCATGATTTCGCTATTCAAAATTGTAATTGTGCCGTGATCGTTGTATATTCCACCCCCAATGCCAGCACCACCGACACCATCGCCGCCCATCCCTGATCCACCGGATGCCGCATCTTGTGAAGAGCTCTCGACGGCAGGGTCGCTGATCTTACCTATTCCAATGTTTAAAATGGGGAAGACAGGCGGATTGCCCGGAGTAGTCGCATCGTTAGTGCTTGTCCCGTCTGCAGCATTGCTGGACGCGGATCCTTTGCCTTCTCCTCCATATCCATTGCCACCTTTAGCGATGTTATTGAGAACGTCGCTGTCAGACAAAGTTAGCGATCCTTCATTATAGATGCCTGCCCCCTTGGCATCTCCACCGCTTCCGTCGCCTCCTTTGGCACTGTCACCGCTGGCAGCGACGGCATCTGCACCAAAGCCGTCACCGCCCTGTATTTCATTATCTTTAACTATGGAACGGGTCAGAGTGAGTTCTACCGAATTGTAGATGCCTCCTCCAGAAACGCTTTCTCCCACCGCATCTGCGCTGCCGGTACCATAGGCGTCGGCACCTCGCAGGTATCCATGCTGGATGGTAAGATCGGATATATCCACAACCGAGTCGGGATGGAGGGTGCTAGTCAAAGTGAAAACCCGCCCGTTTCTATTGCCGTCAACGGTTGTATCTTGGGATGAATGGCCCTTCAGGATGAGAGATTTATCAATTACAACATTCTCGTAGTATATTCCTTCAGCAATGTCGATGAAATCTCGCTTATCTTTTTCGTGGTGATAGGCCTCGTCTACCGTTGACTGAATGGTTTCAGATCCTACATTATCATCCAGATAAAATTTCGTCCAGCGATCGGCTTTGGCACCGCTTGAATCGGTCCTGGCCATTAGATGCGTATCCACGCCTACGCTATCGTAGTCCAAATCGGCTTTGACCGCAGAGCCGCCGGTTGAGGCCCTAACGTCACTTGATATCCTGCCCCGAGCGGTTATATACTGATCCGCATCTGTGGCTGTCTTGCTGCCATAAGCTGTTTGTTTTCCGGAAAGCGTAGCATCGCTAGCTGTATTCTTGCTGACTAGAGTCTCGATATAGCTCTGTTTGACACTGTTCCATCCCTTGGTGTTCGCCTGAATTGAGTCACCGCTGGCTGCAAATTCGTGAGATATCGAAGCGCCTCCATCCGCATCAAGTTCGAAGAGATTCGTGAAATCACTTGCTGAAGCGCCTTTCACATCGATCAAAGTAGAAGCCTGGCTATTATCTGAATCTTTGGCAGAAGCTGCAGCATTTCCGTAGCCAATCTTAGTAGCCCAGGTATCATGTCCGATGGTTGCGCTACCATCCGCCTCCAGGTCTATGATATTTGTGAAGTCGCCTGAGGCCATTCCGCCCAGATCCAATGAAGTCGATGCCTGGTTGCCGTCAGAATCAACAGCTGAGGTGTCAACGCTCGCCGATCCCACCTTATTTGCCCAGGTATGGTGAGCGACTGTTGCGCTACCATCTGCCTCCTGGTCTATGATATTTGTGAAGTCGCCTGAGGCCATTCCGCCCAGATCAAGAGAAGTCGATGCCTGGTTGCCGTCAGAATCAACAGCTGAGGTGTCAACGCTCGCTGATCCTACCTTATTTGCCCAGGTATCGTGAGCTACTGTTGCGCTACCATCCGCCTGCAGGTCTATGATATTTGTGAAGTCGCCTGAGGCCATTCCGCCCAGATCCAATGAAGTCGATGCCTGGTTGCCGTCAGAATCAACAGCTGAGGTGTCAACGCTCGCCGATCCCACCTTATTTGCCCAGGTATCGTGAGCGACTGTTGCGCTACCATCCGCCTCCAGGTCTATGATATTTGTGAAGTCGCCTGAGGCCATTCCGCCCAGATCAAGAGAAGTCGATGCCTGGTTGCCGTCAGAATCAACAGCTGAGGTGTCAACGCTCGCTGATCCCACCTTATTTGCCCAGGTATCGTGAGCTACTGTTGCGCTACCATCCGCCTCCAGGTCTATGATATTTGTGAAGTCGCCTGAGGCCATTCCGCCCAGATCCAATGAAGTCGATGCCTGGTTGCCGTCGGAGTCAACAGCTGAGGTGTCAACGCTCGCTGATCCTACCTTATTTGCCCAGGTATCGTGAGCGACTGTTGCGCTACCATCCGCCTCCAGATCGATGATATTTGTGATGTCGCCTGAACCCATGCCTCCTAGATCCAAGGATGTAGTGGCTTGGTTGCCCTCCGAATCAACAACATAGGTGCTAACGCTTGCTGAGCCAACCTGGTTGGCCCATGTCTTATGTCCGATAATTGAGCTGCTATCTGCCTCCAGGTCCATAATGTTCGTGAAGTCACCTGAGGCCATCCCGGAAAGGCCTAGGTAGGTCGAGGCCAGGTTGCCGCCGGAATCAAACGCGTAGGTGTAAACGCTTGCCGAGCCGACTTTGTTTGCCCAGGTATCGTGAGATATGGTTGCGCTTCCGTCTGCCTCCAGGTCTATGATGTTAGTGAAGTCTCCTGAGGCCATCCCGGAAAGGCCCAGGGAAGTCGAGGCTAGGTTGCCGCCTGAATCCAGAGAATAGGTGTAAACGTTCGCCGATCCTACCTTATTGGCCCAGGTATCGTGAGATATGGTTGCGCTTCCGTCTGCCTCTAGGTCCATGATGTTAGTGAAGCCACCCGAGGCCATTCCGCTCAGATCGAGAGATGTAGATGCCTGGTTGCCGTCAGAATCGATGGCGTGAGCGCCAGTGCTTGCTGAGCCGACCTGATCGGCCCAGGTATCGTGAGATACGGTTGCACTTCCGTCTGCCTCCAGGTCCATGATGTTAGTGAAGTCGCCCGAGGCCATCCCTCCGAGGTCCAAGGAAGTGACGGAGCGCT
>JABLXE010000024.1 GCA_013178225.1 Methanotrichaceae archaeon | reverse complement strand
ATAAGGTAATCTTCTAGCAGTTCTAAGGGTATCATGGTCCTGTTTCCTCCTTTGTGCCAAATACAGGATAGGATGCAGGGCCTATATCTTCCTTATTATCAAATTACAGACAAATAGTTACACTGCCGTAATGAATCCGTCTTTAGTAATGAATCCGTCTTTAGTAATGAATCCGTCTTTAGTAATGAATCCGTCTTTAGTAATGAATCCGTCTTTAGTAATGAATCCGTCTTTAGTAATGAATCCGTCTTTAGTAACGCAACTGTCCTCAGAAGTATAAAAATTTTTCAGAAAGACATCAATTATCGATAACTAAATCTTGATGGATAAAACATATATTTAGGTATTCCCTGACGCTTTTTCATCGTTCTCTTTTCTCTTGCTAGAGCTAGATGCTTGGGCTTGTACATATGCAGAAGCACCAAAATAAAATGGTATTATAATTCCAATAGTAGTTGTTAAATTATTAATCATTGTTTGAGAAAATTCTGAAAATTTATATGCGGAGCTAAAGAATATTGCTATAGACAAAATGAAGAAATAAAATATCAACATCCCTGATGCTATTGCTGTTCTCATACTGCCAATATTTGAAGCCCATCCTTGGCCCAAAGATTGGCTGATTGCCATAAATCCAAAATAAGTGATAAACGCTAGAAGAATTGCTATCATCGCTAAAATAGTATCAAACGGTTTAAAGAATCTCCAAATATAAAGCCCACCAATGGCTATGATTACATCTATTATTCCAAGAACAATGAGTTGAAAAGCCCCTCTATCCATATATAAAAAATATACTTACTATTCTAAATACTTTTGGATAGGTCACCTATAGAATCCTGTCCAATCTTTTTCCTCCCCATTGTATCCTTGTAAATCAGGAGTTTCCAGATTTGAGTCCCTTGGTTCGGTTTAGACTTGTTGGTGTCTAAGGAGTGCGGTCCACTATCTGCCAGGTCTAATGATAAAGGTTTTAGCCTTTCGGCTTTGGTCCGGATCCTATTTGGTAATATTTGGGTTGAATCTAACATGAGCATTTAACAATTAAGATTTAGAGTAGATCTTGAATTCTATCACTTTGTAATAAGGCATTTTAATCCATTCAAGCTTTGTCCAGCCCATTGAGCTTGATTTAAGGGGGGAGCCAACCCAGACCCAGTTGCTCAGATCTGTTGTGCCGCGAAGGCCAATAGCTATTGTATCTTCCGATCTGGCCCATACGCCATAAGAATATTTTCCCTCTGCTAATCGTTTATAGTTCTCGTCCTTAAGATTAACAACGATTCTTGGCCCAGAGAATTCGATAGCGTCTCCATTGTTAGCATCTCTGAGAGCATTTCCTCTTGCATCGACAAACCTAAATCGTGACAATCCCAAAAATGGGCTCCCAAGTTCTGCCAAATTCACTTTGTAATGAACTATTTCGGGCCTAGTAATGTCTGGATCTCCATCTACCGCAGTATTAATACTTGTATTGATCCAGTTTCCTGTCTCAGGGTTATAAATCTCAAGGAATAGAGGATCCTCCGCCATCGAAATCTCTTTAAGTTTTTCAAGATCTACACTATATACATAAGTATAAACGGGAAGATCCTCAAGCCCGGTAGCTGGTTTTGTTATATATATTGAGCCATTCTCAGGATCGACTTTTCCGTATGGTGATTCTGAAATCTCGAGTGCCGCATGGGTAATCGAAATAATAAGACCAAGAGCCAGGATTAACAGTATTTCTTTCATATATATATATATTCACCTTAAAATATAAATTAATTAGAAATTGCTCGGAATCGTAACCACTCTTGATCTGTGATGCGGTTCTTGACCACCGAATATTGCCCTTTCCCAACTGGCTCCTCTCATCAATTTGAGCTTGAGAAACGGATCAAATCCGTAATTTATGGCATACGCTTCCCAGGACCACCAAACTGTATTGTCAGGTGCTTTGTCGAGATTTGCGTTCTTATATTTCCATAATCGCGGTGACAAGAGGTCTCCAGGTTCTATTCTTTCGCCTAATGGAAGCTTAGCTTCCTGGCCGGACCACTCTATACAAGGCAACCAGCTCTCACCCAGCGCTTCTAATGATTTGCTGGTCCATTCTGATGTTGTCAATTTACCTGTCTTAGGTAAAAGGCCAATGGTAAGCACATTAATTCGAGCACAATGCATACAATTAATACCTAATTGGGCACCAGAAGGTTTGGTTTTAATGGCCGAATATAGTTCAGAACCACTTATTGAATTAATTCCCTCACAATAGGAGCATAAAGCTTCTATTTTATCTAGAGCCATACAAAATACCTCCAAAAAGTTCTACTCCAATATATTAGTCTTATAGTATATCAAGATATTTCTAGGTATTTCTAGAATTCAAAAATTCATGACGACTAAACACTTCTCTTTGCACCATCATACTCCTTATCGCCATACCGGCCCTCATCTGCCAAATCCACCTTCCTGTCATGGACATTAGCTACAGTTTTCTCAACTTTACAGATAAAATAAAATTGTTATCGGTTTGACATGCTCTTTGTATCCGGAATAGGAACTTGTTTTCTTTTTTTGCTCTCTAACTTCTGTCGATTCCATCAATTGTCTACTTGCTTCTTCTTTATGGCTTCGATTGTAGAGCCAGAAGCCGCCTGGAAGTTGCTGAACCGTTGCGGCCAGGCAAGAATTCGCGGTTCACAATTCCCATGCATGAACTCGGATTGCAACCACCAAATTTTTAGAAGAATCTTCTGATTTATCGTATGTAATTCTGACCTTTTTGTTATGCGCTATCGCCCAAAGAAGGATCTGAAGATAGGCGTTCGAAATGTTATCAAGTAGGAATCCGAAGTGCTGCATCTCTGTGGAATCGTCGGGCTTTAAGCCAAAAAGAATCGTCGGTCCATTTGGGCCGTCCTCCACCTGAAGCTGCTGTACACGGCCAAAGGCCTTTGGAAGGTTCTCCCAGTCTTTCCAGTCTTTCATAGGTATCCCTTTCGATTTGTCTAACCTTGTCGAATCGTTAACTTTTAAGACTTTCTTCACCGATTTTGACCCTTCTAGTTAAAAGCGCCATAAATTTTCATCGGTTTTTCGAGCAGCGCGCAAATTGAGCTGTGGAATCGCTGCGAGTTCTTCTTTCTTTTGTCCACGGCCAGTTATTTCAATCCATGGTGCATCGGCAGCCTGCAGATCTGATATAGAATATAGAACGTTACTCCATTGTGGAGTGAACGTGGCCGAAGTTACTATGCGATAAAATAAACGCTCGTTATTTCTCAGCAGTTCCCAGGCTTTTCTTGGAAGCGTATACATTGTTGTGCCATGTACCTCAATAAGTCCCTCTTCCATCCAAGAACCGTAGAAGTTGCTGGGTTTGCGTTCTGCCTCAAATTGACGATTGAGCAGGTCTGTATAGGTAGCTATCTCTACAGCAAAGTATGGATTTGGACCAGGCTGGATATAGAAGCTGGGAGCGTCATTGCTAGCTTCATAACTCTCCGGTCCAATAATTATAGGAACCACTCGTTCCGCATACTCTTTTTTCGTGACATTCCTCTGGCCAATCTGGCGGCAGGTATCGCGAACCCACTTATCGAACTCGTCTTCGTTCATCTCGGAGCCTTCATAACGCCAGCTTGCCAACTGACCACGCAAGTCTACATGAATACTGTTTTTGCCTAGCCCCAAGCCAATCTCGCAGCCAAGTTCTTCCAAAACAATGCGAGCCATTTCAAGTGGTCGCTTGGTAGAGGTACGAATATCAGCCGCTCTTCCAGCTATGTGCTGGCTATTATCTGCACCGCCAACTGCCTCATTGAGGGCAGGGTGACGATATCCAGAATTGACAATAATTGCGGATCCCGCACGGTCTCTTATCTTTTGCAAGCCTTCCACCAGTTCCGGAGAGATGCGAGCATACCTAGAGCCATCCGAAGCCACCAGCTCGTTAACCTTGAAGTTTCTTGATAGATTCTCTTGCAAGCGCCCGTGTACCTCAATAAGTGGCACTGCACCATTGCCCACAGGGTCACTATAATCGATGTTATCTTCTGGTGCATCTACCACATTGAAAGTAGCACCACTTGGGAATGTCACGCTGCGCTGCATCGTTGCTGCACCTCCAAAGATCTGGATGCTTGGTGCGTTTCTTGCTTGGTCATCGCTGACAGTGCCATCGTAATTGGACCAAGAGTTATCGTCGGCCACATGCAGCCGGTAAAATATACGATCAGCTCCCTTTAGCCTGCTCCAGACATCTGAAGGAAGATTGTAAGGCACATTGCTCATCAGTCCTTCCACGGCCCACGAGGCGTAGAAGTTGCTAGCATTACGCTCTCCGCCATGAGCATTACCATTAAATAGATCTGCCCTGATGGCTACTTCAACAGCATAGAGGCTGCGCCCTCCCTTGTTGATCTGGAATGTAGGTGGTTGGTCACTGCGGTTGATGCTGGCAGGGCCATTGATGGACGGTCTTGCTGGTGATGTCGTGCCCGTTCCTGAGGCTGCCAGAATCTGGATGCTTGGTGCGCTTCCTGCTTGGTCATCGCTGACAGTGCCATCGTAATTGGACCAAGAATTATCGTCGGCCACATGCAGCCGGTAAAATATACGATCAGCTCCCTTTAGCCTGCTCCAGACATCTGAAGGAAGATTGTAAGGCACGTTGCTCATCAGTCCTTCCACGGCCCACGAGGCGTAGAAGTTGCTAGCATTACGCTCTCCGCCATGAGCATTACCATTAAATAGATCTGCCCTGATGGCTACTTCAACAGCATAGAGGCTGCGCCCTCCCTTGTTGATCTGGAATGTAGGTGGTTGGTCACTGCGGTTGATGCTGGCAGGGCCATTGATGGACGGTTTTCCTGGCGCAGTGCCGCTTGTGCCACCACCAACGAAGTCTCGAGCTCGCTCAACTGCTCGAAGAGAATTTATCCGACCGTAGCCATATAAGTTGCTGTGTCCGTTCACGTAATTCCCGCCGCTTTGATCAATCTTATCAGCCGTATCTTTCAAAATTTGACGTATGTCTTGAACTTTCAAGTTCCTGTTCACTGAAAGCATGAGGCCGGCGATGCCTGCGACCAGCGGTGTTGCCGAGGAGGTTCCGCCGAAGTCATCGGTATAATCGTGATCGTTCGCCGGATGAGAAACCCCGGTGGATGGATCGGGATTATAGCCGTTATTGCCACGGCGATCGACAGTGAATATGCGTTTCTCCCCTAGAGCTCCATTGCCGCTTGATGGAGCACAAATGAAGATCTCTGTGCCAAAGTCGCTGTATGGGGAGCGGCGGTCGTTATTGCTGGAGGCGGCTATCGCCATGACATCGGGATTGGAGGCATAACCATCGTTGCTAACGGACTCATTGCCATTTCCGGCAGCCCAAAAGATTGGAATACCTCGTCCGCTCCGTCCCTGAGTGGCGCAATAGTTGATGGCAGCACGCACGTTGTCTGGCAGAGGGTCAACGGCGCCAGTTCCATCTTCAGGGCCCCAGCTGCAGCTTATAACATCGCTATCATGGTCTTTTGCCCATCTGAACATATCGGCCTCATCTGCCGAGCCAAGGAAGTCTGGATAGCGCACTGCAATCAGTGAACACCCTGGTGCAGCACCTAAAGCGCGAACTCCTTTAGCGAGGGCAACGCCAGCACAAGCCGTGCCATGGTTATCATTGCTGGAGTTAGGACTGCCATCATCGTTGCCCGAAGCAAAGTCCTTCTGGGCAACAATCTTTCCAGCGAATTCTTGGTGGCCAACATCGACACCATCATCAAGTATCGCTATCTTGATGCTTCTATCGCCGCGCGTGATATTCCAGGCGTCAATTACATTTGCTGTTTTCAGGTGCCATTGCTGAGGCAGATAAATTGGTTGATCAGCCCTTTCCCTCTGAGATGTGAGCACAAATTTAGGTTCGCATCTCGTCTCACGTAAATGTCTTCGTTTTATGAAATTAGGATGAGCAAATATCGTCTTGCCAGATTCGTAGTAGATATTAGAGAGTGCTACTGGGCCATGCTCTCCTTCTGCCTCGGGCGCTTCAAGCAAGTAGCCGTTCACTGCATAGTCAAGTTCTTTTACTATGCTCACGTCATACTTGGCATTGAAAACGTCTATCTGCTCTCGTGTCGTCTCTGGCTCGAATTGTACTACGAACTCCCGGGTGACGAACATGAGATCGTCAACACGAGCGGCAGGTGTGTCTGGATTTCGGCGGTAAGCAATACTTGCATACTCCACTGGCTCTTCAGAGTTTAGCTTTTTTACATTGTATAAAATATTATTCAGTTGTGCTTCGGGTTCTGTGCGTAGGCTTATAGCTTCAGGGTTGGCCTGGTATATTTGCAGGCCATAGTTAGGAATAAAGCCAATGTTCTTTGACTCCTCCCTCAGCAGGCGGATGGAACGTGGTGAGAACCCTGAGTCTCGTGAACTTCGTCCAGTTCGGTAGCGAACCGCGAAGACTCGGGGCTCACGTACGAGTGGTATGCGTCGTTTTTCCGCTGCATTGTAGTAATAGGTGGCCTTATCCTCATTTTTTCCTATGTAATTGCTATTCTGGTTCGTCATAACTATCCTCACATTCTTATTTCTTTTAGAAATTCATCTCAATTTCCATTGGCATCGTCACTAAAGGCCAAGGACTTCTTTTGTAAGACTAACAGGTACGGTAGTGTCCAAATCCCATTGCATCCAGCCAGTCGTTTCGCCTTCGCGGTCTTTGAATATCTTGGTTACCCTGAATTCCAGAACACGTTTATCCAAGTAAGTGGTCAAAGGCAACACAATTGGAATGTCGGCCACAGGCATCGCTTCTGTAAGCTGGGCAGTATAGTGACCGCTGACCCCCTGCAGCCTGGCTTCTATGTCGAGCCTGACAAGGTTATAATTGCTGAAGTTGAGCAGATTGATGAAGATGAGGTTGCTGTAGATATCTTCTACGAAGCTACGTACCTCTCTGATCGCCACTGGATCACCTCGAGGATAGCTGTAAATAGGCTGGAGCCCGCTTCCGGCCGATACAGCATGACTTTGTCCTGGTGTCAAAGAGATCTCCACAGGCACACGTTCAGCCACAGCACCTCCAGCATAGCGCACAAGATCACTTACATCTACAGTACGTTCGATATGATTGGTAAGCCTCACCTGCCCGTTCTGAACAGCTACATCTAATGGACCACTTTGCCACGGCCCCCTGATCTGATCTAACTTAAGCAGTAAATTGGAAAATAGGTTGCTTCCGTCTGACAGCTTAAATGATACGATTCCACTTATGCCTGGACTGACCAAGACTGTTCGCATGAGCTGCCAGCTTGCCAAGTCCATCCGGAAGTAAGTACTAATTAGTGGGTCGCTAACCTCAAGTATATCTGCCTCGCTATAGATAGCAGGGTCCATCGCCCAACTGAAACTTGCAGTCTCAATGGGGATATCTGTTGGATAGTGAATAGTTGGTTCCTGACTGTATGCTTTAAGCTGCTCTTTGAGCGCGCTTCGTTTGAAGGGTGGCAGGTCCGGCTCGAGCGTGGCTCTCAGTTCGACACGATTGTTAGCAGGTACAGAAGCATCTATAAGCGCATTTAAAAATATAAGGGGACGATAGGCATTGGGATCTCCAGGAGCTCGGCGACTGATGCAGAAATCAGTAGGTACAACCAGGAAATGCCCAGGCTGTTGTAACGAGCGATAGACCTTATATGCAGAGTCACCTAATTCGCTAATCTCTTCATACTGGTGATAGCGCGTCTGTCCTAGCTTGAGGGTGTCTTGACATCCGATAGAAGTGGGGACGCTATTCTGAATCTCTTGGTAGAAGCTCCCCAAGCGATTACATGGAATGAGTATCGGCTGGTTTTGCTGTTGTACTTCGGTGCGTGTGGCATACTTGACTTCTCTTATTATAGCTTCCACATTGGAGGAGACTGTAAGCTGCGGGCGTACTGCGGTCGTGGAAGCTATAAGCGGTTTGGCAGTGGCCTTAACAGAACTGTCCACTAGCTCGTTAGGCCTAGCTAACCTTGCGGACTCAAATAGCAGGGTATTGCGTGAAGCCTGGCCTGCAGCTTCACGTTTAAAGCGCATTTCCTCTCTTGGCTGAACGTATGTGAGAGTAGTGGCATCTAAATAGGTAGTAGTACCACGTAATTTGGCAGCTTCGATGTCAGAATAAACGACTTCTGTATGTAGTGTCTTACCCCCGAAGGCTAGCTCAAGATTTTGATTCCTTATGGGCACATAACCCTTGAATGTATATGATATTGAAACCTGAGCTGACGACTCCTGAAATCCTTCTATTGCAAGCGATCCATAGGCAAGGCGTATCCATTCGTTGATAATTGGTACGGTAGCTACAATAGTATCGCCTCGATTCTGCACACTTGCCTCAAAGCTATGCTGCTTGATTTGGCCATCTGCTACATCCACAAAAGGGATAAAAAGTGAAACGAATAAGCTTTCAAAGTGCACCGGCGAGGCATTGCCGCGATTGACTCTGCGCAAGGCCAAGGCGGTCTTTTCGCTCATCTTGGGACGCAGGGTGAATCGTATGGTGCCACGAAGTGCGGGTTCCCCTGTGCTGGTGAAGCCAAAACGTTCAAAAGAAAATAAGAATGAACTATTGCTCGGGTCAGCATTGGGTGCAGGCTCAACTACTTCAAAGACTGGTGCATACCATAACTTTGCAGCATCAATTCGGTCGCTCCAGTAGGGGTCATTTCTGTCCGTAATGATAGGTAGGCTCATTACGCGCTGTCCAGCAGGTTTTATCAGGTCTAAGCGAAGGTCATCTAGCGAAGTTTCTCTGATTACTCCAAATGTTTGGGCAGGTTTCTTTGCGATGAGGCGAACCGGAAGATCAGTACTGGGCCTGGTTGCTAAAGAGAGTGACATGAGGTTGCCATCAACTGCACCCATCTTTATGCTGCTTTTATCGCCGCGGTCTATCCTCTGGCTGCGTTGAGCGACTTTCCTTTTTGTAACAGGAGAAGTGATGGCAGGGTCGTCAGGACGTTCAGCTAGCAAAAGCACATGATCTGACCAGTTTCTACCATCGAGTACGCCTCCGAGGATTCTATCAAGAGATGCAAATAGCTCGATGGCCTGCATTGTGGTGGTTGAGATGGATTCGGTGTGATTTAGGCGAAATCCCTCATGCGGACGGGAACGGAGAGTATACCAGACCTCGCCATCCAGAGACTCTGGATCTCGACGCAGTATTACAGATGACTGACGCTTGAAGAGTCGGGCCAGATCCTCAAAGGGAAGCTTGATAGTGCTACCATCCCCACTTTTGACAGATATTAGGTCTTCAGCGATGATAGGTAAAAGCTGACATAGCTGGGTTTCTCTTATGCGACCACTTTCATTTTGGTGGCCTTGAAGGAAATCATAGATCTCGGCCCAGGATCCAGAGAGGTTCACTGTCTGAACATCGCCTTCGGTTTGATAGTGTATCTTGGCGGAAAGGCAAAGACGGCTCGGCGAGCCATCAAATGCCGCTAGCAGGTCTAGGGTCTGCTCATAATCGAGATGAGCGCTGATGCCTGCTCTGCCTTCGGTGCCGCTGGCCTCAGCTTTTGCCAGGGTGATCTCAGGTGAGGAGTTTCCCTCCGCCCAAAGTAGATGGTACTCTATCCTGCGAGCGAAGAGCCTTCGGAACTCCCCCGGTCTAGATTTAGATAACACATCCAGCACGGCGGGCTTCACACCAATCTCTGCATCCATGGTGAGGATGCTTCTCTTAATTAAAGGATAGATGTTATCCTCTTCTGGTCTGGGCTGTCTGTTCAAAATCAGGGAGAGGGAGATTATGGGTCCTCCTGACTGACCACAGACCAGGCGGGGGCCCTGTGGCAGAACATGAGTGACATCTCTACTGGCATCGGGCATGCAAAGTAGGGAGATCGCTGTACCATCTTTGAAGGTGACTGTTTCAGGTATCCATGTGGATGGGCCATTTTTAAAGGACATAGGTCGCTCCTTGCTTCCCGGGGGAGACTGTCCGCATAAATCGATGGTGATTATCTGAGGGCCGGAGTTCCCAAGAAAGCGGGATCCCCCTGGCCCTCTAAAGCAGGCAAATCAGGCGAAGTTCAGACCCGCCTTAAGGCGTCGTCCAACTCTTGTCTCCAGCCAACTCCTCAAGACGCTCAACGCGTTCGGGTTCGGTCTTTTCTGTGCGTGCAACACCTATTTTTTCTTCAACATACTCACTTGGAGGCGCTTCCATGACACGTGGCTGGCTGATTTCATAGCCAGCAACAACATGCTCCTCCACCTTTCCTGTTGCGCGTTCGGTGCGAGATGAGCCAGGGGGTGCTACAACAGGCGATGTTTCACCGGATTCGCTGCTTGGCGGAGGTACAGTCGACGGTTGTTCCCCCTCAATGGGTTGGCCGATTGTTCCCTCCAGTGCAACCTGGCGGGGCTCCATGCGGCGCGAAGTAACTCCTGGTTCGTCAGGAGTCGGGACATGCACCATGAGTGGTCCGTTTCCGAGGCCAGGTTCCCAAGGTCCCGTCCAGCTCATGCCACGGCTGAAGAGGGTGCCCTTGACACTAACTGTGACCCGGTACTCGTATATGGGCGCGTAATCAGGCAGTCCTGTGAAAATCTCCCAGTACCGTGGTTTGTCCTGGTCATCGAATTTCCATTGAAACTTGACCACGGACCTCTCAGCACCGTTGTGCTTGCGTCCGCTTGCCTTGAACTCCACGGTCACGACCTGGGTGTTGTCCTGAAGTACTACATCAATGTCTACTGGTCCTGCCTCTAGCTTACCTGCAGAGTCGGCACGTACCTCTAAGATATTATCTGTAGATGGAGTGCCTCCCTCTGGATCTAAGTCAATAACGTTCTTCTCAACATCCACAATGACAAACGGATTATCCGTCATTCCCATGGGTTCAGTGAGGTGGACGCGCCTGCGCACATAGGTGACATCCGGCTTCCAATCTGAGGGAGGGTTTGATACCTCATCTTCATTGCGTCTGACAAAAGCTGGCGACCAGTTGGTCTGGTCTGTTGTATCAGTGCTCTGGAAGACATGCGCCATCCATTGCTTGCTACCCATGGGACCAGGATAACCTATCTCTGCAGACAAAAAGGCCACTGGTTCGCCTACCCAGTTCTTGGACGGATCAGGCCAGTTGACGACGGGCTTGACCAGGCGGGTTACCTTACGGCTGAGGTCGCCCATGACCAAGCGGGTGAAATATTTCTTTTCCGCTTCAGGATTGCGCTTGATCTCATTATATATGCCCTCGAAAGATGAGGAGATCGTTGTTGGTTGTAGGTAACGGTAGTAGCGGGTCTCTTCGTATTTCAATTCAAGTTTCGTGGCATCACGACGATACTTGAGGGCAAATCCCCCGCCGTAACCAAAGATCCTGCTGAATATTCCGCCACTTGGCGCCTGGGCTGGCTCAACTGTTGGGGGTGCTGGATCAAATATGCGCTTGGCAGCCTCGTCCATGAATTTCTGAGTTACAAGATCAATGCGTTTATTGATTTCTTTCTCCATATCTTCAGCGCCGGGCAGAGTGCCATCGACGGCCATCTCCACTTTTATATCGCCGCTGATACGCAGGTTGTTGAACTCCGCTTTTATATCACCTGCAAACCATAAGTACCGTGCATTGGCATGAGCTGAGAAGTGCTGGAAGATTCGATCCCAGTTACCTGTGATCTTTAGCCAGATTTCTTGGCTCCAGACAGGTAATGTCAGGTACTGAGTTACGACAATGGGGCTTGCAGCGCCGTGGAAGCCCGCCCAGATTAGCTCGCTTGGATAGGCACCAACAAGGCCAGCATAAGCATTCTCGCCGCCAGTTACAGACCCCGGCCCTTGACCCTGTATTTCCCACGCCCACGCATCAAGGTTGGATGCATTGCTGGCTCGGCCGTGTATCACTTTCTTGCTTAGATCTGCGCGTCTTACAAGACTACGAGGTGCCGATCCAGGCGGAGCTGAGCCACCTTCACCTGTACCTATGTTCTCTGCAGGCGCAGTGCCATTTCTGCCTGGGGCCAGATTGGTAATTGCTGTGCGGCTGTCACGAATTGGAGCTATGCGGAACATGGGTGCAGCCTGGGTACGCCATCCCCAGTAACGGTCGTTATCACCGCGGAACTTATTCAAGAGCTGCTCCTCTGCCTTTTTCAGGACCGCAGTAGGATATCGATACGTAGTTGTGAAGGAAAGCAGGCCTCCGACCACTTCAGCTCGTCCTTCAACACCTACATGTGTCTGTTCATCCATGACCCCTACGAAGTGGATATGCCTGAACTTGTAGTCTCCCACATCGCCAAATCTGGCCAATCTCACTGATCCGGGTACCCAATAGTAAACAGGTGGTTTTCCCTCCCTCTGAAGCAGATCGTTGTTGCGATCGGGCAAATAAAGGATCGTATACTGTTCTTCATTTTCGCCGGTGACGACGAACTCCTCAAATCCGCCTGTATACGCAGGCCCTACAGCGTCTACCATATAAACCTCTTTGTAATGAACTTTATGTGGAAATGCCGGCATTTGATAACAATTGCCGTCAATACTTCTTCCAAGCATATGAAAGCCTGCTTGGTGCATGTTCAGAAGAGCAGCAGACTGGAATTCATGTGGATATGATTTTTGAAACGGGGCCAAAGTCTCCAATGAATCATTATAGATATTCTGATTTTAGCATTAGCTGACAATTTTGGCCTAAGAATGCCACTCTTTCCGGTTTAGAGTAACTAACATGGATATAATTTTTAAATTTGCTGATTCCTCCTCTGACAATAACTGATCTATTTATTTCATTATCTTCCTGGTATATCCCATAATATATATCTTTTTTCACTTTAAATTAATTTATGTAAGTATAAAACCTTTATATAATTAAATAAAGTATGAAATATTATAGATTTTCGAAATATTCTCTTCCAAATACCTTTTAAAATTTTAATTCATTTAAATTATATAAACTTTTTATTTTTTATAATCTATCTTTTTTTCAATGCAGTTTTCAAGTTTTCTGCATCAAATTCCATGCTGAATAACTCTGGACTGTTGTTCTATGAGTTATAAGCTTTCTATCCATACAACCCGGAAAGTTACTATAACACCGGCGATAGTTATTGAGGCAAAATGCAGGTCACATGCCCCACGTGCAGAGCCCTGGCCGACAGGACCTATGATAATCTCTTCCGGCGCACCAACTGCCCTCACTGCGGCTACGAGCTGGTGGAGATCAATGTCAAAGATGCCCTGAAGGCCGCAGAGATCCGGGAGAAGGAAATGGAGCGGGAGCTGGAGGAGAAACTCAGGCAGGAGATTGAGGCTTCCAGAGAGCGTTATAGGGAATATAGAGAGCATTGGCTTGAGCAGAGCGCCGGCGTCTCCACGCCCATGTGGTGCCGCCCCATTCCGGAGGAGAAGATTCCGCCGGAAGGCTACTGGAGAGTTCCGGGAACGCTCCGGGAGTGGCTGCAGATCCTGGAGGTAAAGGACATCGATGAGGCTGTGAAGAAGGTTCGTAAGGCCGGGCCATTCAACCGCTGGCAGGAGATCGCCTGGGACCTGTGGCGGAAGGGCG
Source organism: Methanotrichaceae archaeon (assembly GCA_013178225.1). GTDB lineage: Archaea > Halobacteriota > Methanosarcinia > Methanotrichales > Methanotrichaceae > JABLXE01. The sequence goes on along the minus strand of JABLXE010000024.1, from coordinate 7,218 downwards.
AGATATGAGTGAGATGCTATCCTGAAAGGCGATGATGCCATGAAGAAGGGCCTTGAATTGAGCAAAGAGCCGCCATCTGCAGGCGGCGGGAGGGTGGATGAGATATCCCTAGCCTCAGAGGAGCTGGTGGGAAGCATCAGGCCTCTCATTGAGCAGGCCAGGTCCCGCGTCGCCCAATCGGTGAACTCCGAGCTGGTCCTGCTCTACTGGCAGATAGGAAAGACGATCCAGGACAAAATTTCTGCCGGGAGGATTGCGGGCCAGGAGACGGGGATCGTGGATCTGCCCAGCCGGTCTCTCACAGCTGAATATGGCCGGGGCTTCAGCCGTCGCAACCTGTTTCATATGATCAGGATGGCCGATACTTTTGAGGAGGGAACAGTGCAGACACTGTCTGCACAGCTCTCCTGGTCCCATTTCATCGAGATCATCTACCTCAAGGATCCTCTGCAGCGCCAGTTCTACGCCGAGATGGCCAGAGTGGAGCGCTGGAGCGTGCGGACTCTGCGCCAGAAGATCCAGGGAATGCTCTACGAGAGGACGGCCATATCCCGCAAGCCGGAGGAGCTGGCCAGAGCTGAGCTGGATGCCCTGCAGGAGGAGGACCGCATGACTCCCGATCTGGTCTTCCGGGATCCTTATCTGCTGGACTTCCTGGGGCTGGCGGACACCTACAGCTGAAATTGCGGTCGAAAAAGGTGCAACAGCTTTGCTAATGCCTGTATCTTGTCGTCGTCAGCTTTTTGATCTTTCTGATGACATGGCAACGAAAATTGATATTCAATTATATTCGGATGCTAAAGATGCATTACTGAAGGCTATTGCAGATTGATTGAGGTGGAGTTTTGAGTGGATAAATCTATTTTTTGAAAAATAAAAAATAGAGCTTTAAATATTATACCGCTTGCCCTCCTCCACCCTCACCACATTCTCGAACCTCTTCTCAAACCACGCCCCCGCCTCAGTATGCACCGGCACTATCCAGTCCGGATCGATCTGCTCGATGGCCCAGGCGATATCTTCGCCCGATGCGTGTCCGGAGGCATGGTAGCGCCCATCAAAGCTCAGCTCCCCTCGATCGTCCACCGAGAATCCACATGATCCGATGCCGAAGCGCTGTAGCCAGTGCCACAGCCTGAGAAAATCGATCTCCATCTCCTCGTTGAAAGCCTCGCAGGCCGAGTAGATGTAAGTCCCGCCCTGCGGTTTGATGTCCAGCAGGTGCTTCATGTCAAAGAAGGAGAAGCAGAGGATGTAGTTCTCCGGGCTCTTTCTGATCGAGGCGTGATCCACATAGCGGTCTCCGTACTCGGCCTGAACCACCTCCTGCTCCCATTTCCGCCTCGATCGATCTCCGATCTCCTGATAGATCCGCAGCCCTTCGGTGCTGCAGGATCCGCCGATGCAGCTCAGGCTGTGCAGCATGTAGAGGTCCTTGGCCATGCCCACCATCTCCCGGCCGGTCTTCCTGGCTATCTCCTGGAAGGACTCCAGCCGCTCGAAGTTGCGGGGCGAGAAGTCGGCGATCACCAGGCCCTTTGATTCCTTCACTGCCTCCTGGCAGGCCTTCTTAACTGACTGCTCGGAGGTCCTCTCACCCTCGGAGGGACCGGCCCGTGTGCCTTCAGTGATCAGCACCGAGGCTTCTTTGGCCTGCCGGATGAACTCTCGGGTGGACTGCTCATTCTTGCCGTGCAGCCGGAAGTCGCCGGTGTAAGCTACGGTGGTATCGCCCCGCAGGATGTAGGCCACGGCTCCGAAGATGGAGTGGTCCACAGGATGGGCAGAGATCTCGAAGGGAAAGGCAGCGTTATCAAAGCAACAGCAGTTCCCTGGCTCCAGTTTCTTGGTTCTCTTGCCATCCTGGCCGGGCTTGCGGGATAAGAAGTTGGTCAGGGCTTCGCAAGGCTCTCCAATGCAGCAGAAGTCCCGGCCCTGGTAGTTCATTTTTGCTGATGAAAGATAGAGGCCCAGCTCATCTGAGGGCTGGCGGGGAGAGAAGTAGGCGGTGTCCGACTCCAGAGATGATATGCCAGCATCCTGCATGCCCTTCATGATGGCGATGCTCTCCGGCGAGGCTACCACCGGGATATCCTTTCTGAGCATGCCGATGTTCCCGCAGTGGTCGAGATGAGCGTGGCTGAGGAGAACAGCGGCCACGTTCAGGGCGGGGTACTGGGTGATGGACAGGTCGGCAGGAATCAGGTCCGGGCGGTAGATGTTGAGCTTGGGCAGCAAATCCAGGTACATGAGGTCGTGAATTCCGCGGGTGTCACGGCTCTTCAGGAACTCCTCGTAGAATGCCCCGTATTTGCCGAAGTTCTTGCCGAAGTCCAGGAAGACTCCGTTTCCGCCCTCCTCAAGGTAGATCTTGTTTCCCCCGATGCCATGGGCTCCATCGTAGACTGTGAGCGATACCGTCGATCTTTCCCTCCCGCATAACTTCTGCCTAAGGAGCGATAAGAAATATAAGTTTTTATATGAGAGTTTGGGTTGGAACACAATGATACCTAGCCAAGTAGCTCTGCTTGGTGTTGTTCGTATGGTGGGAGGGGCTCTTTTCCGTTATTCGTTGATCCTTATCTTCGATATCGGGGTCGAATTATTTCCGGCCAGCCTCAGTTGTTTATGATTATGCATAATCTTTTAATAAATATTTGATAAATTTTAGATTATAAGTACAAAACCTATATTAAATAGATAAAATTATTTAGTAAAGTTTAAATGCATAATGCAATATGTTGGCGGCAGGAGGGATAATATTGAACCGTGTATGTTTGCTCATGCTGTTTGCGGCTATAGTCGTAACGAATATTGCATGCGTTGCTGGTGAAAAATCACCGACTTTTGGATTCTCGGTTGCAGATGGTCAGATATCTTCTTCTGGGGTTCAGGTGCGGTCTTGTCCTGCATGTTGTGATGGTACAATTGCAGAGATCCAAGATTATCCTCTGATAAGCGCACTAGATAAAAAGTGCTTTAGAGATTGTATAAAGGAAACATGGCCATATCTACCAAATTGGGTAAAGAAGACATGTAATAAAGTCTGTACCAGCTGTATGCGAGGCAATTTATTAGCATGTGCCGGCTGCTACGGCTGCACGCTTGGTTATGCCACAGGTTGTGCTAATGAATGCATGTAACTTGAAATTCTAATCTATTTTCTTTTTTCTTTAGGCGAATATCCCTAGCGCGTCTTGCATCATCCCAGGCTGTATGGTAGCCTATAGTCGTAATGCGCCTATGATTGACGATAGTAAACCCAACGGTACATAGACACCTCTGTCTTCACACCCCCTCCGGCCTGTTCTTCCCCACATACTTGCTCCTATTCTTCCCGTCCTTCCGGTAGTAATAGTACCAGTAAGGCCCGTGCAGCTGCCCGCCCGGCCTGGCGCAGCGGCAGGTGGGCTTGCCGCACTTCACCTTCTGCAGCACGTAGGAGCCGCCGCCCCTGGCAGGCTCGACCTCCAGGACCTCGGCACCCCTCTTCTCGGCTCGCTCTCGGGCCTCCAGCTGGGATTCGAGCTGCTCAATCTCGGCATCGATCCTGGCCCTCTCTTCCCAGAGTGCTTCCAGCCTACGTTTGAGGCCATCGGAATCCATGCCTTCTTATATGTAATTCCCGACAGATCAAGCTTGCTATTACATATAAGGCAATGGCGGCAACAGACCTATGCTCCATTGGATAATCTTATGTGTAATCATCGAAGACTTAGGTATTTTTTACACATAAGAAGAGGCTTTGAACGATTGGCTCACAGCCATCCCATAATATTTTTAATACAAGGTTAATCTTATATACCAATTTCACTCTCTATTAATAGATGCGTTTGAGCGAAAACGAAGTCCGGGCTCTGATCGTCATCACCCGCTCTGAGGATCCTGTCCATCCGAGTGACCTCCAGAAGGAGCTAGGGCTCTTAAAGGGTTCCATCTCCAGAATCATAACTCACCTGCAGGATAAGGGCCTGGCCGAGCGAGCGGAAGGCGAGATCATCCTGGCCGGGACGCCTCCAGCTGAGGCCTTCAAGCGGCTCTACTATAGCCACCGGGCTTCACCCCTGCCGGAGATTCTCTCTGGTCGGAGAATGGTGCTGCTCTCCCGGCTGGATCCCCTTCCAGGAAGCCTGGAGGACCTGGCGGAGGAGACTGGCATCCCCCGCGATACCGTGTATTACTACCTGCAGGGTTTCCTCCAGCTGGGCGTAGTCAGTCGGTCCAGACAGGGCAAGGCCTACCGATATTCCTTCAATAATATCGTCTGGCCGGAGCTGAAGGACTTCGTGGCCTCCTTGCGAGAGTACCAGGTTCTGCGCCTGGTTCCCAGGGAGGCATTGCTGATTAAGAGCTATGAGGATAGCGTGCTCTTCAAGAGCCTCAAGCTGCAGGATGCCACTTTGACCTCATTCAGTGCCTACGGAGACTTTGGGATCGATCTGAGGCTGAGGGACAACTATTACACCCTGCCCAAGAGGGAGCTGGGCATACAAGAGATCTTCGTACACTCTCTGGACTCTGCCGAAGGACTGGCTCACAGGCTTTACTGCATACTTTTCTACTTGAAGAACAAAGAGGCGCTGAAGGATGTCCAGCACTCCATGATGGAGAGCATTAAGGCGGTGCTGCAGGGTGAGAGGATCCGAGGCTATCCCTCTCTTGAAGAGGTAGAGGAACAGGCTGAGCTATATGAAATCCGAGAAATCCATATCCAACCGTGAAGAGGTCGAGGAGATACTGAAAGGCCTGGGCGAGAGGCTGAATCAGCCCGTGCAGGTGCTGATCATAGGCGGGGCAGCCATGCTGGAGTACGGCCTGAAGGACGTGACCAAGGATATCGATCTGGTCTGCAGAGATGCTTCGGGAAAAGCCAGGCTGCTCGAAGCCGCCAGGAGCCTGGGTTTCGAGGTCTTCGGGCCGGAGAAGAGGCACGCCCGCCTGGGCCTGGACAGGATAGCAGTGAAAGGAGGGCATACTCTGGACATCTTCGCCGGCCGGGTTTCCTATGATTTCGGGCTTTCGGAGACTGTGTGGCAGAGGGGCAAGAAGACCCGGATCCTCGGCGAAGCGGAGATGAGATATGCAGCAGTCGAGGATATCTTTATACTCAAGCTGATCGCCAACCGGCCGCGGGATGTTGAGGACTGCGTTTCTCTGGCATCGGCCGGGATGGATTACGCGGCGGTCTACGCTGAGATCGAGGCTCAATATGCCAAGGTCGGAACCGTCGAGGAGAAGATCTGGATCACCTACCTGGAGGAGGGCATCGGGAAGCTGGAGGAGGACTATCGAGTGCAGGTGCCCATTGCAGACAAGGTGTCAGAGCTGGCGGACGAATACAGGGAGAGGCTATATGAGGATATCAAGAGCCGCAACAGGCAGGCGAGCATATGACTGACCAAAATCGCAAATACATCAAGAAAGAGATCGGGAGGCTGCTATCCGAGATCTGGCGGATCAAGGGGCTGGCGGAGCAGGAGTACGGCCCCAACCATCCGGTCACCCGGAAGCTATCCGGCATGCATGCCGAGGCCCAGGCGCTGCTGCAGGAGAACGGGGAAAACTGAAATTGCAGTTTCAGACTGCCCATAAACTAGAATTCAGTGGTAGAAGCCTTATTCGCCGGGCATGAGCACCCCGGTCACAGCCCCGTCGCCTTTCAACATTGTCCTTCGGTTCAGCAGCACCACGACAACGGCAGTAACTGCGAACACTACCGTATCCCAGGGCTGGGCATCAGGCCATGCTGGGCCGTTCATCTGGAAGTGGTACAAGGCCGCAATGAGTAGGCTACCCCGTGCAGCGTTGAACATGGGTGTCAGAATGACGGTGATCGCCAGAACCCCAATAAAGTATGGCCCGAAAGACCAGGCACTCTGCGGACTTCCGCTGAGAAAGAATGCCGGCAAATGCCAAAGCCCCCAGATCACGCCCAGGATCAGGCTAGACCAGAGCGGCGCGAAACGGCTCTGCAGAAGAGGAAGTGCCACGCCTCGCCAGCCCAACTCCTCGACCGGCCCGATGACCAGACCCGCGGCCAGCGCTGGCAGCACGGTGTACCAGGGGGAGAACGGGAATGGGTCCGTAACCGTGCCCTTGATGGCTGCGCCCAGGTAGAAGGCGGCAGGTATGCCAAACACCAAGAAAATCCACCAAGCGACCGGCATTCTCCACAAGGTTAGGCGTCGTAAAAAGCTGCCCAGTCCCTTGGTACCATAATGCCGCCAGACCAGGAAGATGCCGGCTATGGCTGGGGAGTAGACGGCCAAGATGAACAAAGGATTCGTGTAGCCCATCGGCCCGAAGATCGCTTCAGTCTGGGTTGGAAAGAAAATCAAGAGGGTGATGACTCCCCATCCCAACCCAAAAGCTATAGCAAAGAAAGGTACGAGTGTCCTGAAGCTCATGTCTCCTCGGGTTGCTTCAGTTGTTGCCATATTCCCTCATTTAAGATTACGGTGCCTGGACTAGCTCATGCATTTCTGGGCCAAATCAGAGGACTGGCCGGCAGCAAGAAGACCCTCGCTCTCCCGCGCATCTCCACGGAGATCTTGTCCTCCCGGCCCAGCCAGTCCAGGGCCCCAAAGACCTCTTCCCGGCTCAGGGATGTGGCTTTCGTAAGTTCGGCAACTGTGCTCGGACCTTTATGGTTGAGGGCCTCCCAAACCATGCCGGCTTTGACCCCGAAAATCTCTTCGATCGTGGTTTCTATCATGTCGATCTGCACCTTCTATTCTTATTCTATTGCTTTGCCACTTAATTGTCCATCCTGCCTGCTTGCCGGTTCAGTCTTCCAGTAGGCATTGTACCAAAACTTGTGGCCTTCCTCTCTCTGTCTCCGCTCTAACGCCACCCAGCCCCACTTTGCCAGAGCCCTCAGAGAACTGGATAACCGCCGCTCAATTCGGATCCAACCGATATAGGTGGAGATCTCACAGCCCATGGCCTGGGCGATCTCCTTCAAAGATTTAGCATCATCTCTGCTGTTGGGAAGTACTGCTAATATCTCGTCTTGGTTCATGGCATATCCCTCAATCTGCCATATGAGTCTGAAATCCCCTCCAGGAACGTCCTCAGAGTTATACCACAATCCCACATCCCGCACGTCTCCCTTCAGAAGTAGTATTTTTCACATTCTTGGCCAAAGAGCTTTACTATTTTCTTTTGCTCGTCATCGATATTAATAATCTCGCGATGAATCGATTTCTTCAACTCGAT